>NZ_VZZK01000004.1:26200-243487 GCF_008806385.1 Methylobacterium soli | reverse complement strand
CCAAGAGACGTTTCAGCGACCGGGCCGCTTCCGCGGCCGGCGCCGATGAGCAGCGGTATACGCACCACGCCCAAACCCGTCAACCCAAAAATGAGCGGAGAGGCACCGAAATCCTACATCCGTGTGACGGTCGGGGATCCCCCTTCCCGGCCTCGATCCGGGTGGATTCTTGGCGCTCGACAGGTTGGCGCCGTCCGCGGCCGCCTCGGCTACGCCCTCGATCGCCCCTTCGGGCGCGCGTCGTAGATCAGGTAGACCGCCGCACCCAGGACCATCAGGGCGAGCGCGTACCACGTCAGCGCGTAGACGAGGTGATCGTTGCGAAAGGCGATGACGGTCAGGCCGCCGACCGGAAGGCCGCCGGGCAGCGGGCTCGCATCGACATCGATGAAGTAAGGCGCGACCTCGCCGAGACCCCGCGCGCCCGCGATGGCCGCGACGTCCCGGGAAAACCAGCGCTCGCCGGCCGGATCGTTCGAGCGCAGGAAGGCACCGCCGGGCTCGCTCAGGCGCAGGAGCCCGCGCACCGTGGTCTCACCGGTGATCCGCCCCGCGACGCGGGATGCCGGGTCGCGCCAGTCCGCCGGAACGAAGCCGCGGTTGATCAGGATGATCTCGCGCTCCTGGAGCGCCAGGGGCGTGAGAACCCAGAAGCCGGGACCGCGCTCCGTCACGGCCTGAACCAGAGTTTCGCGATCGTTCAGGAACGTGCCTGTCACGCGCACGTGCCGGTAGGCATCGGCGGTGGTCACCCGTGGCCAGTCGGGCCTTGCCGGCGCCGGGACCGGCTCGGCCCGGACGCGCTCCGTCACCCGGGCGATCAGGTCGAGCTTCCAGGTCCGGCGCTCGAGCTGCCAGGTTCCGAGACCGACGAAACCCAGGAAGGCCAGCCCGGCGAGGAGGCCCGCGAAGATCCGCACCAGGGGCGTGCGGGAGGTGACGGGTCCGGTTTCCGGCTCTGGATCGCACATCACGGGATCGCGGGTGAAACGGGGGCGGCTCGCAAGTCGGATCCTGATGAAACCGCGGCGAACGCGATACCGGTACATATGAGAAGAGCCGTTCCCGTCGCGACGGGAACGGCTCCGGCCGAACGCGATCCGGGGACCGGCTCAGCGCGCGGGCATGTGGTGCTGCATGTCGTGGGCCGACATCGGCATCATGTTGGCGTTGAGGTGGTACATCACCCAGAGCGAGCCGATCAGCGTGATCACCACAAGGGTCAGGGTGAAGATCAGCGCCAGGAAGGTCCAGCCGCCCTCCGACTTCGTGTTCATGTGCAGGAAGTAGATCATATGAACCACGATCTGCACGACCGCGAAGGCCATGATCACCAGGCTGGTGGTGCGGTTGTCACCGAGGACGTCGGCCATCACGAGCCAGAACGGAATCGCCGTCAGGATGACCGACAGCACGAAGCCGGTCATGTAGCTCTTGAGGGTGCCGTGACTGCCCGCCCCCCCGTGGGACGCATCGCCATGCGCGTGCCCGTGATGGGCGGTCTCCGCGGCCGAGCTCATTGCAGGACTCCCATCAGGTACACGAAGGTGAAGACCCCGATCCAGATCACGTCGAGGAAGTGCCAGAACATGGACAGGCACAGGAGCCGGCGGCGGTTCTCGACGATGAGGCCGCGCTGGCGCACCTGCACCATCAGGGTGACCAGCCAGACGATGCCGAGGCTGACATGCAGCCCGTGGGTGCCCACGAGAGTGAAGAAGGCGGAGAGGAAGCCGCTGCGCTGGGGCGTCGCGCCCTCGTGGATCAGATGCGCGAACTCGTAGAGCTCGATCCCGACGAAGCAGAGGCCGAACAGGCCCGTGACGGCGAGCCAGCCGAGGGTCGCGCCCTGCCGGTTCCGCTCCATCTCCAGGACGGCGAAGCCGTAGGTGATGGAGGAGAGGAGCAGCATCGAGGTGTTCAGGGCCACCAGCGGCAGCTCGAACAGGTCTTTTGGGGAGGGCCCGGCCGCGTAGTTTCGGCCGAGCACCGCGTAGGTGGCGAACAGGACCGCGAAGATGAGGCAATCGCTCATCAGGTAGATCCAGAAGCCCAGCATGGTGCTGCCTTCCGGATGATGGTCCTCCGCGAGGTGAAATTCCGGAGCCTCGCCCGGGCTCAGGACTGTCTGTGCGTGCGTCGCCATGGTCTCAGGCCCGTCCCGAAAGCATCGTCGTCCGCTGGCCCTCGGCCCGGATGACCTCGTCGGCCGGGATGTAGAAGTCGCGGTTGTAGTTGAAGGTGTGGCCGATCGTGACGACCGCCATGGCCAAGAAGGTCGCCGCGGCGAGCCACCAGATGTACCAGATCATCGCGAAGGAGAAGACCAGGCTGAGCGCGCCCAGGATCACGCCGGTGCCGGTTCCCTTCGGCATGTGGATCGCTCGGAAACCCTCCAGCGGACGGCTGTAGCCGCGGCGCTTCATGTCCCACCACGCATCGTGATCGTGGATCACGGGCGTGAAGGCGAAGTTGTACTCGGGCGGTGGCGACGCGGTGGACCATTCGAGGGTCCGGCCGTTCCACGGGTCGCCGGTTACGTCGCGCAGCGCCTCGCGGTTGAGGTAGCTGACGACGAGCTGCACGCCGAACGAGGCGATGCCGAGCAGGATCAGGAACGCGCCGAAGGCCGCGATCACGAACCAGATCTGGAGCGAGGGATCGTCGAAATGGTTGAGGCGCCGCGTCACGCCCATCAGGCCGAGCACGTAGAGCGGCATGAAGGCGAACCAGAATCCGGTGAGCCAGAACCAGAACGACATCTTCCCCCAGAACGGGTCGAGCTTGTAGCCGAAGGCCTTGGGGAACCAGTAGGTGATGCCGGCCAGCATGCCGAAGAGCACGCCGCCGATGATCACGTTGTGGAAATGCGCGATCAGGAACAGGGAATTGTGCAGGACGAAGTCGGCGGGCGGCACCGCCAGCAGCACGCCGGTCATGCCGCCGATCACGAAGGTGACCATGAAGCCGACCGTCCACAGCATCGGGACCTCGAACCGGATCCGGCCTTTGTACATGGTGAACAGCCAGTTGAAGATCTTGGCGCCCGTCGGGATCGAGATGATCATCGTGGTGATGCCGAAGAACGAGTTCACGGAGGCTCCCGAGCCCATCGTGAAGAAGTGGTGCAGCCAGACCAGGTAGGAGAGAATCGTGATCACGACGGTGGCGTAGACCATCGAGGCGTAGCCGAAGAGGCGCTTGCCCGAATAGGTCGAGACGATCTCGGAGAAGACGCCGAAGGCCGGCAGGATCAGGATGTAGACCTCCGGGTGACCCCAGATCCAGATGAGGTTCACGTACATCATCGGGTTGCCGCCGAGGTCGTTCGAGAAGAAATGCGTGCCGACGTAGCGGTCGAGGGACAGCAGCGCGAGAACGGCGGTCAGGATCGGGAAGGCGGCGACGATCAGGATGTTGGTGCAGAGCGCCGTCCAGGTGAAGACCGGCAGCTTCATCATGCTCATGCCGGGCGCGCGCATCTTCACGATGGTGGCCACGAGATTGATGCCGGAGAGCAGCGTCCCGATGCCGGCGATCTGCAGCGCCCAGATGTAGTAGTCGACGCCAACGCCGGGACTCGCGGCCGGACCGGAGAGCGGCGGGTAGGCGAGCCAGCCGGTGCGGGCGAACTCGCCGACGAAGAGCGAGGCCATCACCGTCACGGCGCCGCTCACCGTCATCCAGAAGCTGAAATTGTTGAGGAACGGGAAGGCCACGTCGCGGGCGCCGATCTGCAGCGGCACCACGAAGTTCATCAGGCCCGTCACCAGCGGCATCGCGACGAAGAAGATCATGATCACGCCGTGGGCTGTGAAGATCTGGTCGTAATGGTGCGGCGGCAGGTAGCCGTCATTGGCTCCGAAGGCGATCGCCTGCTGGGCGCGCATCATCAGCGCGTCGGCAAAGCCGCGCAGCAGCATCACCAGCGCGAGGATGATGTACATGATGCCGATCTTCTTGTGATCGACGCTCGTGAGCCAATCGCGCCAGAGCGTGCCCCAGAGGCGGAAATACGTGAGCGCGCCCAGCACCCCGAGGCCGCCGAGGACGACGGCCGCGAAGGTCACGAGCAGGATCGGCTCGTGGTAGGGAATCGCTTCGAGCGTCAGGCGCCCGAAGACGAGCTTCTGGAGATCCAGGTTGGAGAACATCGGTTCTGCTCGTTCGAGGATGTCGGCGGTCTCGGCGGACCCGCACGGCGCTGCGCACCTGCCGGCTTGCCGAGACCGAACTTCGTCGTGGCCGACCCCGCGCGGGTGGTCGGCGGGGGGCTCAAGCGCTCAGCGCTGCCGGGTCAGTGGTGCATCTGTGCCGGGGCAGGGTCATTCTGCTTCATGCCGGGCATGGAATGACCCTGGTGCGAATCGGGGTGCTGGGCCGGGGCGTTGACCTTCGGGTCCAGTGCGTCCGGCTTCATGCCCTGGGGCTGCACGTCGCCGCGCGGCGGGCGGCCCGAGGCCGGGAAGGTCGCGCCCTGTGCCTCGTCGCCCTCCTGGGCGTGCCGGTTGTCGTATTCGAGCCTGGCGCGATTCTCGTGGCTGTCCTTGCCGGCGCCCCCTTGAGCGTCGATGTGCATCATCTCGCTCATGCACATCTTGCCCGGGACCGCGCACATGTTGAGGATCGCTCTGTAGAGCCCCTGATCGACGCCCGAATAGTAGCGGACCGGCTCCTGCTCGCTCGGCTTCTCGAGCTTGAGATAGGCCTCGCGGCTCAGCTCCGTCCCGTCGGACTTGGCCTTGGCGATCCACTGGTCGAAGCCGTCCCGGCTGAGGCCGTGGAACTTGAAGTTCATCCGCGAGAAGCCGGCTCCGCTGTAATTGGCCGAGAAGCCGTCATAGACGCCTTCCTTGTTCACCACCGCGTGCAGCTTCGTCTCCATGCCCGCCATGGCGTAGATCTGACCGGCGAGCGCCGGGATGTAGAACGAATTCATGATCGACGCGGACGTGATCTTGAACGTGATCGGCACGTCCACGGGGGCGGCCAGTTCGTTGACCGTCGCGATGCCCCGATCTGGGTAGAAGAACAGCCACTTCCAATCGAGTGCGACGACTTCGACTGTGAGCGGCTTGACGTCCGCCGGCAGCGGCCGCGACGCGTCGAGGCGGCTGAGGGGCCGGTAGGGATCGAGCGTGTGGGTGCTGATCCAGGTCAGCGCCCCCAGCGCGATGATGATGACGAGCGGCGCCGACCAGATCACCACTTCGAGCTGGGTCGAGTGATGCCAGTCGGGATCGTAGGCCGCCTCCGTGTTCGTGTGGCGATAGCGCCACGCGAACAGCAGCGTCAGGGCGATGACGGGCACGATGATGAGCAGCATCAGCCCGGTCGAGGCGAGGATCAGGTCGCGCTGTCGGGCCGCGATGTCGCCCGAGGGCTGCATCACCACCATGTTGCAGCCTGACAGCAGGCCGAACAGGGGAACCAGTGCGAGGCCGCGAAGAAGTCTGATGGACATCGGGTCGATCGGTGCAGGGGCTCGGGACGGAAGTTCGGGCGCGGGGACGTGGGTCAGGGACTTGGATGCCGAGACCTCGCGCCGGACCTCGGGGACGAAGCCCCGACATCCGTGCAGAGAAGCCCCTGCCCTGGACCGCCCTCCCCCGGTGCGCCTCGGATCGGCACGCCTCGGGAACGGCGCGGTTTTCTGCGCTGCAGCGTGGCGTTGTGGCAAGTGCAACAGATGTCTCACCCATCGGCGCGGCAAGCATGGCAGGGTTGAGCCCGGAGTGTGGATGCGGGCGGCGCTCTCCTCGAACCGCCCCGTTTCGCCTCGCCTGGACGGGGATCGGGCGGGCGCGCGTCACGGGGTCTCGCCTCTCCGCGCTTTGCCGTGGCGCAGGCCTGCGCCATAACGCCCCCAACACGCAACCGATCGGCCGCCCTCGGCGGCGGTCTCGGCCCGATGCCCAGGACAAGAATTGCCGACGATGAGTTCAGATTACGCCCTCCCCTCCTCGACGCCGCTCGAGCGCGACGCGCGGCTGGTCTCGACCGACCACAAGGTCGCCCCCAGCGAGATCGCCATTGGCGTCGTCATCGGCCGGACCTCGGAGTTCTTCGACTTCTTCACCTACGGCATCGCCTCGGTGCTGGTTTTCCCGAAGGTCTTCTTCCCCTTCGTCGATCCGCTGCGCGCCACGCTCTACGCCTTCGCGGTGTTCGCCCTCGCCTTCATCGCGCGCCCGATCGGGTCCGCGATCTTCATGGCGGTCGACCGGAGGTATGGCCGCGGCGTCAAGCTGACGATCGCCCTGTTCCTCCTCGGCGGCTCGACCGCGGCGATCAGCTTCCTGCCGAACTACGCCCATCTCGGCGCAGCCTCCATCGTGCTGCTGGCGGCCTTCCGGATCGGGCAGGGCCTTGCACTCGGGGGGGCCTGGGACGGGCTCGCCTCGCTTCTGGCCCTCAACGCCCCCGAGAACCGGCGCGGCTGGTACGCGATGATGCCGCAACTCGGTGCGCCGCTGGGCTTCATGCTGGCGAGCGCCCTGTTCTCGTTCTTCCTCGTCAACCTCACGTCCGAGGATTTCCTCGACTGGGGCTGGCGCTACCCGTTCTACGTCGCGTTCGCGATCAACGTCGTCGCGCTCTTCGCCCGGCTGCGCCTCGTCGGCACCGAGGAGTTCTCGGCGCTCCTCAAGAAGCAGGAGCTTTCCGCCGTCCCGGTTCTCGAGGTGATTCGGGTGCACGGCCGCCACATCATGATCGGCGCCTTCGTGCCGCTGGCGAGCTTCGCGCTCTTCCACCTCGTCACGGTCTTCCCGATCAGCTGGATCACGCTGTTCACGCAGCGCTCCGCGGGCGAGTTCCTGATGGTGCAGTTCGCCGGCGCGCTGATCGCCGCCGGCGCAATCGTGGCGTCCGGCTTGATCGCGGACCAGATCGGGCGGCGCACCCTCGTGGGCATCTCGGCCGCCCTGATCGGGGTGTTCGCCCTCGGAAGCATCATCGCGCCGATCCTGTTCGGGGACAGCGAGATCGGGCAGACGATCTACGTCGTGGTGGGCTTCGGCCTTCTCGGCCTGTCCTACGGCCAGACCGCCGGTGCGGTCTCGTCGAACTTCGACAACCGCTACCGCTACACCGGCTCGGCCCTGACGTCGGACCTTGCCTGGCTGGTCGGTGCCGGCTTCGCGCCCCTTGTGGCGCTCAGCCTGTCCAGCCGCTTCGGCCTCGCCTGGGTCGGCGTCTACCTGCTCTCGGGCGCGGTCGCGACTTTGTCGGCGCTCGCCCTGAACAAGCGGTTCATGCGCGAGGCCTGATCATGCGCGAGGCCTGATCATGCGCGAGGCCTGAGGGACGGCGGTTGCGGCGGGCGGAAATCCGCCCCGCCGCATCCTGGCGTCAGCGGCCGCCGATGCCCGGTCCGAGCAGCCGCTCGATCTCGGCTTCCCCGCGCCGGCGCGCGAGGGCCTCGGACGCATGGGGCTTGTCCGACCGCTGCAGGAGCTTGCCGCGCTCGCGGATGACCCAGGTGAAATGCCCTTCGGGCTTCTCGCAGGGCTTGATCTCGAGGGAGTAGGGATAGCTCGCATCAGTGCTCATGCCACGGATATGGCTCACGCGGCCGGCCCCCGCTACCGGTTTGGCGCCCTTTAATCGTCGTCGGCGGGAACTTTCTTCGATGGCCCGGACTGAATCAAGCCGATCTCCGGGTGCGCCCGGGGACCGGGCCCGCACCGACGCGTCGAGTTCGAAGCCATGATTGAGATCGAGACCCATTCCGGCCTGTGCGGCTCGGCCTTCGACGGAGTGGCGCAGGGGGTGGCGCGGGGACTCGGGCGCCTGTTTCCGCCGATCCATCTTCCGGTCGCGGTGGCGGGGCCGGAGCAACAGGCCGAGGCAGGCGAGACCCTGCCCGCGCCGACGGATCAGGCGGCCGCCTGACGACGCACCGCCCGTGTCGCCCCTCGTGTCGGGCCGGTTGCCGGGAAGCCGGGGTGCGGGATGATGCGGGCCCGGAAGCCCGCATCGATCGCGTCGAACTGGCCGGCCGGCTCAGGCCTCGGGTTCGGATTCCTCGGCGGCCGGCTGCGTCTCGGTTTCGGTCTCGGCCGTCTGAGGGCCGGGCTTGAACGGCGTCCGGCGCGACCGGTTCGAGGGTGCCTTCTCGGGCTTCTCGATTGCCGCCGTCTGCTCCGCGATGCGCTTTGCGCGGGCGTTGAAGTCGCTCATCGAGATGGAGCGGGCATGGCCGCTCCGGTTGTCGTTTGCCATCTGGGCCTCCGTGCCGCCTGCCGCGCAGGATGCGCCCAGGCTCGTCTAGGATCCGGCCCTCAGGAGGCCGGGTTCGAGGTCCGCGAGGCGGGCACGAGCTCAGGCTCCCGCGCATCGCAGGTGCCCGCTTCCGTGCTGCGGATGCGGTAGCCAGGCGGCTCGGCATCGTCGGGCAGCAGGCTCACGATCTCGTAGATCCGGTTGGCGTTGCGGGCTGCCGCCTGACTGCGCAGGCGAACGAGCTGGCCGAGCCGAAACTTGTGGGGCATGCCGGTCCCTCCGATCGCTGGATCAGGCGCTGCCGTGCGGGCCCCGTGCCGGCTTCGGGTCGGGGAAGGGGGACCGTGTCAGGCTCTGGATCGTTCGCTGCGGCCGACCGGATTTCTGGGCGATGACCTCATCCTGCGCCGTGATGACCGCGCGCGCGGGCTCGTCGCCGTCGAGGCCGCCGAGCACTTCGACGGGCACCCGGCGGTTGGAGGCCTGGGATCCGTCATCGTACACGACGTCGAACAGCACGGAACCGCGCTCCAGCGGTTTGGACTTGATACGCTTGCTCATGTCTCTCCGAGACTCGGACGGGCCTGACGGCCACGTAGAAATGCCAACGGCCACTGATGGCGGAATCGGGTGCGCGTACATCCGGCGTCACCTCCTCCCGGCACCGTGGCCGTCCCCGGTCCAGCGACGCTGGGCGTCACGACTGGCCTTGCCTGCATATGGGCCCGCAGCCGCGGATTTGCAACGCGCGGCGCCCCGCAACATCGGCGTCGGCCGCGGGCATCCCTCGGGACGCCCGCAGCGCGCGACCGCTCGGGGCAGACGGGGTCAGATTCGCTCGAAGCGGATCGGTTGGGCGCCCTTGTAGAGGGTCATGCGGCCGAGGTCGTAGACGTTCTCGAGGCCCTTCGTGATCGTCAGGAAATGATTTCCGGCAAGCTGCCCGACCTTGCTGGCGAAATGGACGCCGCCATAGGCGAGCAGGATCTCGGTCTCGCTGATTCCGCCCGGATAGAGGATCATCTGTCCGGGCGCCGGATAGCTGGTGTGGTTCTCGTAGCCGACGCCGAAATCGAGGTCGCCGAGGGGCATCCACACGCCTTCGCCGCTCCAGCGGACATGCACCATCTCGCTGACGAAGGGCAGTGCGTTGAGGAAGGCCGCACAGGTCTGGGGAGCCTTCTCGGTCTCCAGGCGGCCGATGAGGTCGTAGGGGCCTGCCTTGATCTTGAGCTCGGTCATCGTGGTGGGTCCTTTCCCGGGTAAACGCCGTGTCCGCGCCGGTTCAGCAGGCGGCGGGATCGAGGTGGTGGAGGAGGTCGACGAGGAGGCGCGCCGCGATGTCGGCATCCTCGACCGTGATGGCTTCGCGCGGCGAGTGGCTGATTCCCCCGGCGCAGCGCACGAAGATCATGCCGATCGGGCACAGGGCCGCGAGGGCGAGGCCGTCATGGCCGGCGCCGCTGGGCAAACGGCGCGAGCGGATCCCGAGCCGCCCTGCCCCGGCCTCGATCGCCGCGACGAGGCCGGGCGCGCAGGCAACGGCCGGCGCCTCGTAGAAGGAGTTCTTGGCGTAGGAGACGCCGCGCCGCGCCGCGATGGCGTCGAAGCGCGCGAAGAGGTCCGCGAGCGCCCGCGCCCGCGCCGCGTTGTCGGGGCTGCGGATGTCGATGGTGAAGCGGGTCTGCGCCGCGATGACGTTCACCGCTCCGCGCGGCACCTCGACGGTGCCGACGGTGGCGACCAGATCCGCGTCCGCGCGGGCGACCGCCTCGACCGCGAGGATCATCTCGGCGGCGGCCGCCGCCGCGTCGCGGCGCAGCCCCATCGGCACGGTGCCGGCATGTCCGGCCGCGCCCTCCACCACGACGCTGTAGCGCGCGGCTCCCGCGATGGCCGTGACGATGCCGACGGGCAGGTCCTCCGCCTCCAGCACCGGCCCCTGCTCGATATGGACCTCCAGATAGCCGAGCACGTCCGCCGGGGCGCGGGCGAGGCGCCCGACCCCCTCGGGATCGAGGCCGAACTTCGTCAGCGCGTCGCGCAGGCTGATCCCGTCGCCATCCTGGCAATCGAGGGCGGCCGGCTCGAAGCGTCCCGCGAGGGCCCGCGAGCCCGTCAGCGTCACGGGAAAGCGCACGCCCTCCTCGTCCCCGAAGGCCAGCACCTCGACGGCGAAGGGCATGCGGAGCCCGGCCTCATGAAGGGCCGCGACTGCCGCGATCGCCGTGACGACGCCGAGCGTGCCGTCGTAGCGGCCCGCATCGCGCACCGTGTCGATATGCGAGCCGAGGAGCAGGGCCGGTGCGCCCGGCCGATCGCCCTCGTAGCGCCCGACCACCGTGCCGGCCGCGTCGAACGTCACCCGCATGCCCGCCTCCTCCATCCAGGCGCCGACCTGACGCGCGGCAGCCGCGTGGGCCGGAGAGAGGAACAGGCGGGTGAGCAGGCCGGGCTCGTCCGTGAGCCCGGCGAGGATGTCGAGGCGTGCCATCACGGCGGTGCCGAGGCGCGTCCCGGAGGTGGCGGATGCGGCGTGGTCCGGCCTGCGCATCGGGCGTGATCTCCTGTGGCGGGCCTCGGCGCGGCTCCGGCCGAGGCGGCGCCAGCGGAGCATACGCTGTGCCGATGGCCGGATCCCGGCGCCGCGATCCGGCGGAGGGCGATATCCCGCGAGCATGCTGGTTCTCTATTCAGTCGTCCAATATCTTGTTCGAACCGATTGAGATGCAGATCCTCTGAGCCGAGCGGCGCCATGGAATTGCGGCACCTGCGCTACTTCGTGGCGGTCGCGGAGCAGCTGAGCTTCACCGCCGCAGCCGCGCGGCTCAGTGTCTCGCAGCCGCCCCTGAGCCAGCAGATCCGCGACCTCGAAGCCGAGCTGCGCACGGACCTGTTCGTGCGATCGAGCCGGCGTGTCGCCCTGACGGAGGCGGGCACCGCTTTCCTGGAACAAGCCCGCGCGATCCTGGCACAGGTCCGCCAAGCCGCGGACGAGGCCCGCGCCATCGGCAGCGGCCGGACCGGACGGCTCACCATCGGCCTCACCGGATCGATCCTGACGGGGCCGCTCGGGCACCTGATCCGGTGTTTCCGCGAGGATCACCCGGACGTCGACATCCGCCTCCACGAGATGCCCCCCGAGGCGCAACAGGCCGCCCTCCACGCGCGGCGCACCGATCTCAGCTTCCTGCGCAGCCCGCCGGACGATCCCGATCTCCGGGCGGAACTCGCCTGGCGCGAGCGGGTCGGCGTGGCCCTGCCCGAGGCCCATCCCCTCGCGGATCGCGCCAGCCTGCCGCTGATCGCCCTGCGCGATGCGCGCTATCTTTCCTTACGCCTCGCCGATTCGCGCTTCGCCAACACCCTGTGGGACGCCTGTCTGGCGAGCGGGTTCGTGCCGCGCCTGTCGCATCAGATGGTCGAGTCCCACGCGCTCCTCGGCCTCGTCGCGGCCGGGCTCGGCCTCGCTTTGGTGCCCGAATTCGTCGGCCGCCTGCCCTATCCGGGCATCGCCTATCGTCCGCTGGACGAGCCGGCCCCGAATGCCGACGTCTACGCGCTCGCCCGCGCCGATCCGGGTCCGATCGCCACGAACTTCCTGGCCGCGATGCGGACGCAGCTTTCGGGGTGAATCCGGCCCGAAGCCGGGCCATAGTCGCCCCGGTTCCCGTTCCGGCCCGATCCCAGGAGGCTCCGATGACGTTCCGCTTCAACACGGTCCGGGCGATCGTGTCCGGCCCCGGGACCAGCACGCGGCTCGCGGAGATCGTGGGCCCCGTGCTCGGCGCGCGGGTGCTCCTCGTCACGGATGCGGGCCTGCGTCAGATCGGACTCCTCGACCCGGCGCTCGCGAGCCTCGAAGCCGCCGGGATCCGCGTCGCGATCTTCGACGGCGTCGCGGCCGATCCGCCGGAAGCGAACATCCACGCGGCGCTGGCCGTCGCGGAGGCGCATGCGGCGACCGGGGTGCTCGCCATCGGCGGCGGCTCGCCCATGGACGTTGCCAAGATCGTGGCCCTGCTCGCCCGCAGCGGCGAGGCGCTGCCGGAGATCTACGGCCTCGACCGCGCGAAGGGTCCGCGCCTGCCCCTCGCGCTCGTGCCCACCACGGCCGGGACCGGCTCGGAGGCGACGCCGATCGCCATCGTCACCACCGGGGAGGCCGAGAAGAAGGGCGTGGTCTCGCCGCTGCTCCTGCCCGACATCGCGGTGCTCGACGCCGATCTCACCCTTGGCCTGCCGCCCGCCGTGACGGCGGCCACGGGCCTCGACGCGATGGTGCATGCCATCGAGGCCTACACCTCCGCCTCGCCGAACAACAATCCGATCTCGCGCGGCCTCGCCCGGCAGGCGCTGACGCTGCTTGGCGCCCATATCCGGCAGGCGACCTTCGTGGGGCGGGACGCGACCGCGCGCGAGGGCATGCTGCTCGGCTCGCTGCTCGCCGGCCAAGCCTTCGCGAACGCGCCGGTCGCGGCGGTCCACGCCCTCGCCTACCCGATCGGCGGCCATTACCACGTGCCGCACGGGCTCTCGAACGCGCTGGTGCTGCCGCATGTCCTGCGCTTCAATCGGGAGGCGGCCCTGTCGGCCTATGCGGAGATCGCACCGGACCTGTTCCCGGCCTTGGCCCCCCTCCCGGCTCCCGAGCGGGCGCAGGGTCTGATCGAGGGACTGGCCGCCCTCAGCCGCGAACTCGGGCTGCCGCAGCGCCTGCGAGAGGTCGGGATCGCGGCCGAGGCGCTGCCGCGACTGGCGCGGGATGCGATGAAGCAGACGCGCCTCCTCGTGAACAACCCGCGCCCGCTCACCGAAGCCGATATCCTGGCGATCTACACGGCCGCCCATTGAGATCGAACGCCCCGAGACGCCGACACCCTGTGCCGCCGCCCTTTGCCGCGTCGGCGCGACACCCCGGCGACGGCCGTCAGCGCCGCATGGTCCGGTGGCGGCAATATCCGCCATTGTCCTGGTAGCCGGCGGGACAGCGGCGCACGCAGGCGCCCGCGGCGAATTTGAGGGGCGGACGGCAGGCGTTCCGCAACCGCGGCTCGCTGAACATGTAGGATTTGGACGGGCTCACGGCCGCGGCCGGTGTGGCGGCGATCGGCGCGGCGCCCGCGAACAGCGCGATGGCGAGGGGAAACAGGGCGGCGCGGAGGTGACGAGGAGCCATGGAGGGTCTTCCGTTCTGGGGGCCGTGGAGAGAGCGCTGGTCCAACGCGCCCGCCACCCGGCGGTTCGGCCATTTCAGGAAAATATGTCTGCTCCCGTCCTCTTCGTGATGCGCGATCGCCCTGGCCCTGCGCCGGAACTGCGGCTGTTCGCATGGAGCGATCGGCGGCAGCCCCTTCTGCGAACGATCGACATGTCCGGGGCTCCCAGGATTGGCCGAGCCGACCCGGCGCCGTCGCACCGATCGACGTCGCGGGCATCGCTGGGACAGGCTTCCGGGCCGGCCTCGCCGGCCCTATCGTCCGAGCTGCCCAGCTTTCCCACAGAGAACGAGGAACCGGATGACGCAAGCCGAGACCGCGCCACGCCTCTGGATCCGCGACCCCCTGGCGATCCTGGCCGAGGGGGCCGGCGGGGGAATCGTGGTGCAGGGGAGCCGCATCGTCGAGCGCGTGCCCGCGGGCGCCAGGCCCGCGATCCCCGTGGACGAGACCTTCGAGGCCGGCCGGCACGTCGTCATCCCGGGCCTCGTCAACACCCATCACCACTTCTTCCAGACGCTGACGCGGGCCCACCCGCTCGCGATCAACAAGCCTCTCTTTCCCTGGCTGAAGGCCCTCTACACGGTCTGGCACCGGCTCACCCCCGAGGCGTTCCGGCTGGCGAGCCGCCTCGCCTACACGGAATTGCTGCTCTCGGGCTGCACCACGGCGGGCGACCACCATTACCTGTTCCCGAAGGGGCTCGAGGCCTCCGTCGACATCCAGGTGGAGGAAGCGCGGGAGGTGGGTATCCGGGCCCACGTCACCCGCGGCTCGATGAGCCTGTCCGAGCGCGACGGAGGCCTGCCGCCCGACAGCCTGGTGCAGGATGACGACACCATCCTGTCCGACAGCGAGCGGGTGCTCGGGATGTTCCACGATACCCGGCCCGGCGCGATGGTGCAGATCGGGCTCGCCCCCTGCTCGCCCTTCAACGTCACCAAGCGCCTGATGCGCGAGAGCGCGGCGCTGGCCGAGCGCCACGATTGTCGGCTGCATACCCATCTGGGCGAGACTCTCGACGAGGACGCCTATTGCCTCGCGGCATTCGGGCAGCGCCCGGTCGATTACCTCGAGGAGGTGGGCTGGATGAATCCCCGCACCTGGCTCGCCCACGGCATCCACTTCAACGACGACGAGGTCGCCCGCCTCGGCCGGGCCGGCGTCGGGGTGTGCCACTGCCCGACCTCGAACATGACGCTGGCCTCCGGCCGCTGCCGCACCTGCGAGTTGGAGGCGGCCGGCAGCCCCATCGGCCTCGGCGTCGACGGCTCGGCCTCGAACGACAATTCGAACCTGATCGAGGGCGTGCGCCATGCCCTGATGCTGAACCGCCTCACCTACGGCGCGGAGGCCGTGACCCATCTCGACGCCCTGCGCTGGGCCACCGAGGGGTCGGCCCGCTGCCTCGGCCGCAGCGATATCGGCCGGATCGCGGAAGGGCGCGAGGCGGATCTCGCCCTGTTCACCCTCGACGAGCTGCGCTTCTCGGGCGCGCACGATCCCCTGGCGGCCCTCGTCCTCTGCGGCGCCTATCGGGCGGACCGGGTGATGGTGGCGGGGCGCTGGCGGGTGCTCGACGGGCACCCCCTCGGCATCGAGACCGGGCGCCTGCGCGAGGACCATACCCGCCTCGCCCTGGACCTGTTCGGCGGCGCCTGAGCGGTGAGATCCCGGCTGCGCATCAGCTGCCCCGGTAGGTCTGGTAGCTCCACGGCGTGGCCACCAGGGGCACGTGGTAATGCCCCTCGGGGTCGGCCACGCCGAAGCGCAGGGTGACGATGTCGAGGAAGGGCGGGTCGGGCAGGTCGAGCCCGGCGGCACGGTAATGGTCGCCCAGCCGGAAGCGCAGTTCGTAGGCGGCGATCGGCACGGGGCGCCCGCCGATCAGGGGGTCGTCGGTGCGCCCGTCCGCGTTGGTGCGGGTCCGGGCCACCACCACGGTCTCGGTCTCGGAGACGCACTCGGCGAGGTCCACCGCGACGCCGGCGGCCGGGCGCCCCGCCGCGATGTCCAGGACATGGGTCGAGATGCGCCCGTTCGTGCCCAGCGGCCCTTCGCCCACCACGAGGGCATTCAGGCGGATCGCCGCGATGCGCAGCACCTCCGCCTCCGCCGTCCGGCGCTCGTCGGCGCGGTCGGCCTCGAGCCGTCGCGCGAAGTTGCGCAGGAGCGAGGCGCGCCCGTGCCGCTTGATGCAGAGAATGAAGGGGAAGCCGAAGCGGGCCCGGTAGGCCTCGTTGAGGGCCGCAAACCGGGCGTATTCCACCTCCGAGAGCCGGTCGAGGCCGGCGGAAGCCTGCTCGGCGATGGAATCGGGCGCGATCCGCCCCTCCCGCGCCGCCCGGCCGGCGAGTTCCGGATGGTTGGTGAGGAGCCCGAGGCGGCGCGCCTCGGGGGCCTCCGCGACGGCCTCGCGCATGGCCGCGAACAGGTCCTCGACCCGCCCGAAGGGCCGGCGCGCCGCGGCAGCCTCGGCGACCCAGGGCGCATGCTCGAACACCCCGCCGAGCGCCGCGACGAAATCGGGGGCGGGAAACGCGTTGAGAGCATCGAGGGTCCGGGTCATCGGGTGGGCCTCATCCTTCCGGCTCACGGGGCCTCGCGAGGCTTAGCAGATCACGCGCCACGCGGTCGCGTCCCGGCGCCCGTGGTTGGCGCCGATGCCTGGCTCGGGCTGACGACGATCCGCGCCGCCGTGACCGTCGCCTCTGTCCCGCTGGCCATCGTCAGGCCGCTGCCGCAGGCGCTGCGCCCGCTGTGGGAATCGGGCATCCTGCGCTCGGCGATCTCGGCGGCCCTGAACCTGTCCCTCCAGGGGCGCGGCAGCCGTGTCGATGCCCGCGACCGCGCCGAGCCGCGCGGGGCAACGGATTTCGAGGACACGACCATGGCCCTGACGGCATCGACCTACGGCAAGGCGCAGGTGCGCGTGATGCGCCTCAGCCGCGACGGCGACCATCACACCCCGCGCGAGCTGAGCCTGACGGTCCTGATGAAGGGGGCCTTCGAGGCCGCCTGGACCCGGGGCGACAACCGCGCCTGCGTGGCGACCGACAGCGTCAAGAACATCGTCAACGTCACGGCGGCCCGCAATCTCGACCTCGACAAGGAGGCCTTCGTCCGGGCGGTCGCGTCCGTGTTCCTCGACACCTACCCGCAGGTCGAGGCGGTGACGATCGAGGCGCTGGAGACGCGCTGGCTGCGCCACGCCTTCGACGGCCAGCCGCACGGCCACACCTTCACCCGAGACGGCAACGGCTTCGGCTATGTCGGGCTCGAGGCGAGCCGCGAGGGAGCGGTGCTGTGCTCGGGCCTGCGCGGCTACACCCTCATGAAGACCACGCAATCGGGCTGGGCCGGTTTCGTCGACGACCAGTACCGCACGCTCCCGGATGCCACCGACCGCATCGCCGCCACCAGCATGGACGCGACCTGGACCTGGACCGGCACGCCCGCCGACTACGCCGCCGCCAATGCCCGGGCGCTGGCCCTGATGATCGCGGTGTTCGGCACCACCTACAGCTACGGCGTCCAGGACAGCATGTACCGCATGGGCAGGGCGGTGCTGGCCGAGATCCCGGAGATTGCCGAGATCGGCTTCGCGATGCCCAACAAGCACTACATCCCGATCAATCTCGCGCCCTTCGGCCTCGAGAATCCCGGAACCGTGTTCCTGCCCACCGACGAGCCGCACGGGCAGATCGTGGCGACGATCGGCCGGGACTGACGCGAAGCCGGCATCGATGCTTTGAAAATCCCTGCGGCATACCGCTCGGGTTGCGCCTGTGACCTGCCAGAACGGGTCTTCCGGCGCCCTTGACCGGCCGACCGGGAGCGGCGGAAGACGGGTCGACCCGGGATGGGATCCCGGCGGGGCATGGCAGGCGGATTGCTTTGCCGGTTCCGCGGCAGCGGCAGGGACGGCGATGGATCTCAACGCGGTGGACGCCCTCCTCAGGCCGCGCCAACGGGCGGATCTGCCCCGGTGGCAGGCCGGCGATGCTTGGCTGGCCGGTGGGACCTGGCTGTTCTCCGAGCCGCAGGACGGGCTCGTCCGGCTCGTCGACCTGGCAGGCCTCGGCTGGCCATCCCACGCCATCGACCCCGACGGCCTGTCGATTTCCGCCACCTGCACCATCGCGGCGCTCAACCGGCTCGAACTGCCCAAGGACTGGATCGCCGCGCCGCTCCTGCCCGAATGCTGCCGGGCACTCCTCGGCTCGTTCAAGGTCTGGACCCTGGCGACCGTTGGCGGCAACCTCTGCATGGCCCTCCCCGCCGGGCCGATGATCGCCCTCGCGGCCGCCCTCGACGGATCCTGCCTGATCTGGACGCCGGATGGCGGCGAGCGCCGCCTGACCGTCACCGCCTTCGTGCGCGGTCCGCAGGAGACCGCGCTCAAACCCGGCGAGATCCTGCGCCGGATCGACCTGCCGGCCGCCGCGCTCCGCCGCCGCACGGCCTTCCGGCGCATCGCCCTCAGCCCGAACGGGCGCTCGGCCGCCCTGCTGATCGGCACCCGCGATCCGCGCGGCGCCTTCGCCCTGACCGTGACCGCCGCGACCCGGCGGCCGGTGCGCCTCGATCATGCCGCCCTCCCGGACGCCGCGGGGCTACGCGCCGCCCTCGCGGCGGCGATCCCGGCGGATCTCTGGTACGACGACGTCCACGGCGCGCCGGATTGGCGCGCCCACGTCACCCATCTCCTCGCCGAGGAGATCCGGGCTGAGCTCGCCGGGGAGGCCGCGCGATGAGGCTCACCGTCAACGGCACACCGCAGGAGGCCGAGCCGCGCCCCGGGCAGTGCCTGCGCACGCTCCTGCGCGAACTCGGCTGGTTCGGCGTGAAGAAGGGCTGCGATGCGGGGGATTGCGGCGCCTGCACCATCCATCTCGACGGCGAGCCGATCCATGCCTGCCTGCTGCCGGCCTTCCGGGCCGAGGGCCGGCAGGTCACCACCATCGAGGGCTTGGCCGGACCCTGCGCACCGGGCGAGCCGATGCCCGGGGTACGGCACCCGATGCAGGAGGCCTTCCTGGCGGCGCAGGGCTATCAATGCGGCTTCTGCACCCCCGGCATGGTGATGACGGCCTGCACCCTCGACCAGGGCCAGCGCCAGGACCTCGACGCGGCCCTCAAGGGCAATCTCTGCCGCTGCACCGGCTACCGCGCCATCCGGGATGCGGTCGCGGGACTCGGGGAGGCGGAGGCACGTCCGGAGGGCGATCCGGTCGGGCGCTGCCTGCCGGCGCCTCAGGGACCGGCCATCGTGTCGGGCCGGGCGGCCTTCACCTTCGATCTCGCCGTGCCGGGCCTCCTCCACCTCAAAGTTCTGCGCTCGCCCCACGCCCATGCGCGCATCCTCCACATCGACGCCTCCGCGGCCCGCGCGGTGCCGGGCGTCGTCGCGGTGTTCACGCATGCCGACGTGCCGAGAATCCGGTTCTCCACCGGCCGCCACGAGAATCCGGGCGACGACGCCCCCGACACCCTTCTCCTCGACGACGTGGTGCGCTTCGTCGGCCAGCGCGTCGCCGCGGTGGTGGCCGAGAGCGAGGCCGCCGCCGAGGCCGGGTGCCGGGCTTTGGCCGTCACCTACGCCCCGCATGCGGCCGTGTTCGAACCGGAAGCGGCCCTGCACCCGGACGCGCCCCTCGTCCACGAGGCGCGCGACGCGCCCGGCGCGGACGCGCCGCCGCGCTGCGCCCACCCGAATCTCGCCGCCGAGGCGCACGGCCTGATCGGCGACGTCGAGGCGGGCTTCGCCGAGGCCGACGCGGTCTACGAGGAGACCTACGCCGCGCAGCGCGTCCAGCACGCGCATCTCGAGACGCACGGCGCGGTCGGCTGGCTCGATCCGGACGGGCGCCTGACGATCCGGTCCTCCACGCAGGTCCCCTTCCTGACGCGCGACGCGCTCTGCACCCTGTTCGGCCTGGACCGGGCACGGGTGCGCGTCCTCTGCGGCCGGGTCGGCGGCGGCTTCGGCGGCAAGCAGGAGATGCTGACCGAAGATCTCGTGGCGCTCGCAATCCTGCGCACCGGGCGCCCGGTGAAATGGGAGCTGACCCGCCAGGAGCAGTTTCTCGCCACCACCACGCGCCACCCGATGCGGGTGCGGGTCAAGCTCGGCGCGAAGCGGGACGGGATGCTCACGGCCCTCGCGCTCCACGTCGTCTCCAACACGGGTGCCTACGCCAATCACGCCGGCGGCGTGCTGCACCATGGCTGCAACGAGGTGATCGGGGTCTATCGCTGCCCGAACAAGCGCGTGGACGGCTACGCCGCCTACACTCACACCGTCCCGAGCGGGGCCTTCCGCGGCTACGGCCTGAGCCAGACCATCTTCGCGGTGGAATCGGCAATGGATGAGCTGGCCCGCACCCTCGGGCTCGACCCCTTCGCCATGCGCCGCCGCAACGCCGTGCGCCCCGGCGACCCGATGGTCTCCACGAGCCTCGAACCGCACGACGTCCAGTACGGCAGCTACGGCCTCGATCAATGCCTCGACCTCGCCGAGGCGGCGCTGGCACGGCCAAGCGGCGAGCCGGCACCGCCGGGCTGGCGCGTCGGGCAAGGCATGGCGCTTGCGATGATCGACACGATCCCGCCGCGCGGGCATATCTCCGACGCGCGCGCGCGCCTCGAGGACGACGGCCGCTATACGGTCTTCGCCGGCACCGCCGAGTTCGGCAACGGCACCGCGACGGTCCACGCCCAGATCGCCGCCCACGCCCTCGGCACGACCATCGACCGCATCACCCTGCGCCACGCCGATACCGACGCGGTCGGCCACGACACCGGCGCCTATGGCAGCACCGGCACGGTGGTGGCCGGGCGGGCCGTTCTGAAGGCCGCGACCGCGCTCGCCGCCCGCCTTCGCGCGGCCGCGGCCGCCCGTGCCGGGTGCGACCCCGATGCCTGCCGCCTCCGGCCCGATCGGATCACCTGGGCCGACGGCGAGATCGCGCTGGCGGCGCTCGCGGAAGGCGGGATCGAGGCCGCGGGCCGGGCGGATGGCAGCCCGCGCTCCGTCGCCTTCAACGTCCAGGCCTTCCGGGTGGCGGTGCATCCCGCGAGTGGCGCGGTGCGCATCCTCCGCAGCGTCCACGCGGCGGATGCCGGGCGCGTCATCAACCCGATGCAGTGCCGGGGCCAGATCGAGGGCGGCGTCGCCCAGGCGCTCGGCGCGGCCCTGTACGAGGACATGCATCCGGATGCGGCCGGGCGCGTCGGCGCCCAGAGCTTCCGTAACTACCATATCCCGGCCATCGCCGACGTTCCGCGCACCGAGGTGCTGTTCGCCGAGACCTACGACGCGGTCGGGCCGCTCGGCGCCAAATCGATGAGCGAGAGCCCCTACAATCCGGTTGCCCCCGCCCTCGCCAACGCGATCCGGGACGCCACCGGGGCGCGGCTCACCGCGACCCCCTTCGCGCCGGATCGGATCTACAGGGCCGTGATGGCCGGAACGGCTTCGTCCCCCTCTGCCGAGGGGCCGATGGCCGCCGGGCCGGATGCCGGCGAGGCCCCTGATGTGACCCGCCGCGCCTGTGCTCCGCGTCCCCTCGACTGAAGGTCGTCGCGTTCGGTCCGCATCCCGACCGAGACCGCCCGTCTGCGTGTCCTTCGCCTCCGCAAGCTGTAGGGTCGCGGCCCGGCGGCCGGTCTCATCGCCTCGGCAGGTCGGAGCGCGATCCCTCCGCGACCGGAGGGACCGGCGCTCCGCCGCGCGATGCGACGGGTTCATCGCGCCGCCGCGGGCCTGACCAGGAGGGCAGGATGCCGGGTGTTGTTCCGGGCCGGCGCGGGCCGCTCCGTGTCACCGTCGCGACGGCGATCCTGTCGGGCGCAATCCTGTCGAGCGGGCCGGTCGGCGCGCAGACCCGCGGCTGCACGGTGACGCCCTATACGGATCCGCCGCGCCAGGTCCTGTCCTGCGCCGACGGGCTGACGATCAGCGCCGAGAGCGGCACCGCCTACAAGCTCATCGACCGCAACCGGGACGGGCGTCCCGAGGGCGCCGAGGTGACGAGCCGCGGCCTCCTCATCGACGTTCCGCCCCGCCGCGGCGGCTTCCAGATCCTCGCGCCGCACGCGGTGGCGTCGGTGCGCGGCACGGTCTGGGCCGTCGACGTCTCCGCCCAGAAGACCTCGGTCTTCGTGCGCGAGGGCAGCGTCGCCGTGGCGCGGCCCGGGGGCCAGGCGGTGACGCTCCAGGCGGGCGAGGGCATCGACGTGGAGGCCGGGGGCACCTCGCTCCACGTGCAGCGATGGAGTTCGGAGCGCGCGGCCGGGCTGCTCGCGCGTTTCGGCCGCTGATGCCGGCATGGCCGCGCTACGGGCGGCGCGCCCATGCCGCCGTGGCCGCAATCCTGGCGCTCGCGGCCTCAATCCTCATCGCGACAGGGCATCTCGACGGACGCGCGAGCGTCCTCGACCGGATCGAGTCACCGCTCCTCGATCTCCGTTTCCTTCTGGTCGGGCCCGAATCCGCGCCGGGCCACATCGTCATCGTCGCCCTCGACGACGAGGCCATCCGCGAGGCCGGCGCCTACCCGCTGCCGCGCGCCACGCTGGCGCGGCTCGTCCGCGCCTTGGCGGGGACGCGGCCCCGGGCGATCGGCCTCGACCTTCTGCTCCTCGACCGCGGGCCGGACGCGGCGGATGCCGACCTCGCCGCCGCGCTCCGGGAATCCGGCGCCGTCCTGGCGGCCGCGGCCGCGTTCCGGGGTGGGGCGCCGGGGGGCGCCGAAGCCGTGCCGATCCCGGGTCTCCCCGTCGCCGAGCGCCTGCGCTGGCCGATCGAGCGCTTTCGCGAGGGCACCGGCATCGGCCTCGTGAACATCGCCACGGACCATGCCGGCACTCCGCGCCACGTGCCGCTCCTGATCCGGCACGGGGACACCGCCCTGCCATCCTTCCCCTTGCGCCTCGCCGCGCAGGCGGCCCGCGCGGAACCGGTGCTCGAGGCCGGACGGATCGCGGTCGGCGCAGCCCGGTCGCGTCCGGATCTCGGCCTCAACCTGCCCCTTCGCTTCTACGGCCCGCGCGGAACCATCCGGACCGTGAGCGCGGGCGCCGTCCTGCGGGGCGACGTCGAGGCCGAGGAGTTGCGCGACCGGATCGTCATCGTCGGCGCCACGGCGTTCGGGGCGGCCGACACCTTCGCGATGCCCTACGATCCCGTGCTGCCCGGCGTCGAGGTGCTGGCGACGGCGGTCGGCCACCTCTCCACCGGCGACGGCCTCGTGCGCGACGCCGTGGTTCGGCGCATCGATGCGGGGGCGGCGATCCTCCTCGCCGTCGCCGCCGCGCTGCTGGTTTCCCTCGCCCCGGCCGGTCCCGCCCTCGCGGTCGTGATCCTCGCCGCCCTGGCCTGGCTGGTTGCGACCGTGATCGCCTTCGGGGCGCATCTCTGGCTGAGCGCCGCCATGCCGCTCGCCGCGATGATCCCGGGCCTGCTCTACGGGCTCCTCGGCCGTCTTGGGCTCGACCGGCGCCGCGCGCGCGAGCTCGCGCGGTCGGAATCCGCCTTGAGCCTGTTCCACCCTCCGGCGCTCGCGGCCCGGCTCGCCCGGGACCCGGGCTTCCTCGCCGCGCCGGTGACGCAGGAGGTCGGGATCGTCTTCGTCGATCTCAGCGGATTTACGCGCCTGAGCGAACGGCTCGGATCGCAGGAAACCGAGCTGTTCCTGCGCGCCTATCACGGCGTCGTGGAGGCGCAGATCAGCCGGCACGGCGGCGTGGTGCTGAGCTTCATGGGCGACGGGGCGCTCGCGGTGTTCGGCCTGCTCGATCCGGGGCCCGACGATGCCCGGCAGGCGCTCCGGGCCGCCGACGGACTCGTGACGCAGATCCGCTCCTGGCTCGCCGCGCATCGGGCGACACGGGGCCGGCCCGTCGACCTGCGCGTCGGAGCCCATCATGGCGAGGTCGTCGCCTCGCGCCTCGGGGCGGCCGATCACCAGCAGATCGCGGTGGCGGGCGACAGCGTGAACGTGGCGAGCCGCCTGATGGAGGTCGCCAAGGACCTCGGCGCCGCCCTCGTGGTCAGCACGGACCTGCTCGCCGCGAGCGGGGTCGCGGCTGCCGAGATGCCCTTCGAGGGCGAGCGGGCCGTGGCGATCCGGGGGCGCGCGGAGCCCCTGCGGGTCGCCTATCGCTGGGGCGGGACGGGACCCGCCCACTGAGGCGGCCCGGGCTGTCGCCGTGGGACGAGCCGCAAGCCCAACTGCGGCAAGCCCGGCGGCCCCAACAGGCGGCGATCGATCGCCTCGGCGGGGCCGGGACCTACGGTCCTGCGGATCCTTCTCCGGGCGGCTTCGGCGCGGCGCGCAGGAACGCGAAGTCGCAGCCCTCGTCCGCCTGCAGGACCGTGTCGTGGAAGAGGCGGGCATAGCCGCGCTCCGCCCAGACGGGCCGGGGCGTCGGTTCCTGCGCGGCGCGCCGGCGCGCGAGCTCCGCCTCGTCCACCAGCAGGTCGATGCGCCGTCCCGCGGTGTCGAGGCGGATGCGGTCCCCGGTCCGGACGAGGCCGAGCGGGCCGCCATCGGCGGATTCCGGGGTGATGTGCAGCACGATGGTGCCGAAGGCGGTGCCGCTCATGCGCGCGTCCGAGATGCGCACCATGTCCTTGACCCCGCGCGCCAGGAGTTTCTTCGGGATCGGCAGGTAGCCCGCCTCCGGCATGCCGGGCGCGCCCTTGGGGCCGCCGTTCTGCAGGACCAGGATGTCCTCGGGCGCGACGTCGAGCTCGGGATCGTCGATCCGGGTCGTCATGTCGAGGATCGACGTGAACACGATCGCCCGCCCGGTATGCTGGAGGAGCGACGGGCTCGCGGCGCTGTGCTTGATCAGGGCGCCGCGGGGCGCGAGGTTGCCGCGCAGGACCGCCATGGCGCCGACCGGCTTGATCGGATCCGTGCCTGAGCGGATCACCGTCTGGCCGGGGACCTCCTCGGCCGCCGCCACCACGTCCCGGAGCGTCCCGCCCGC
This sequence comes from Methylobacterium soli, assembly GCF_008806385.1. GTDB lineage: Bacteria > Pseudomonadota > Alphaproteobacteria > Rhizobiales > Beijerinckiaceae > Methylobacterium > Methylobacterium soli. The sequence goes on along the minus strand of NZ_VZZK01000004.1, from coordinate 219,041 downwards.
CACTGTCCGGGCGTCGAGGTCGAGGTGGTCGCCGAGCCGGCGCATCAGCGCCGGCACGCCGCCCGCATGGTGGAAATGCTCCATGTAGTGCTCGCCGGAGGGTTTTAGGTCGATCAGCACCGGCGCGGTCCGGCCGAGAGCGTCGAAGGCGTCGAGGTCGATCCGGTTCGGCGTCCGGTTGGCGATCGCCGTGAGATGGATCAGCCCGTTGGTGGAGCCGCCGATCGCCTGCATGACGATCTGGGCGTTCCGGAAGGAGGCGGGCGTCAGGAGGTCGCTCGGGCGCGGGCCGCCCGACATCGCCATCGCGGCGGCGCGCCGGCCGCTCTGCTCGGCGATCCGGATGCGTTCGGCATGGGGGGCCGGCACGGTCGCGCTCATGGGTAGGGCCAAGCCGAGCGCCTCCGCGATGCAGGCCATCGTGCTCGCCGTGCCCATCACCATGCAGGTGCCGACGGAGGGCGCGAGCCGGCCGTTGACCCGCTCGATCTCGTCCTCGTCGATCGTCCCGGCCCGGTGCGCGCCCCAGAGCCGGCGGCAATCCGTGCAGGCGCCGAGCACCTCGCCCTTGTGGTGGCCCACCACCATGGGCCCCACCGGGATCACCACGCTCGGCAGGTCGACGCTCGCCACCGCCATGATCTGCGCCGGCAGGGTCTTGTCGCAGCCCCCGATCACGATGACGGCGTCCATCGGCTGGGCCCGGATCATCTCCTCGGTATCCATCGCCATCAGGTTGCGCAGGTACATCGAGGTCGGGTGGGCGAAGCTCTCGTGGATCGAGATCGTCGGGAACACCATCGGGAGGCCGCCGGCCAGCATCACGCCGCGCTTGGCCGCCTCGATCAGGGCCGGGGCGTTGCCGTGGCACGGATTGTAGTCGCTCGCCGTGTTGGTGATGCCGACGATCGGCCGGTCGAGGGCGTCGTCCGAGTAGCCCGCGGCCTTGATGAAGGCCTTGCGCAGGAACAGGGAGAAGCCGGCATCGCCGTAGCTGGTGAGGCCCTTGCGCAGACCCTTGCTCATGGTGTCGGCCTCGTCCGTCCAGGGAAGTCAGGTCGCCATCCGGGCGCGGGGATCGACGCGGGCGATGCGCGACAGCAGGTAATCGACCTCGCCCTTCGCCTGCGCCGAGAGGCTGGCGGCGGGCTTGCGCTGGGCGTCCGAGGCGAAGATCCCGCGCCGCTGGAACACGTATTTGCGCACGGCGAGGCCGAGCGGGCCCTGCTGCTGCTCGTAGCGCAGATAGGGCAGGTGCGCGTCGAACAGGTCGTGGGCCGCGTCGCGCTGGCCTGCCGCCGAGAGGCGGACCACGTCGACCAGCATCTCCGGGAAGGCGTAGCCGGTATTCGCCCCGTCCGCGCCGCGCTCCATCTCGAAATCGAGGAACAGGCCGCCATTGCCGGTCAGGATCGCGATGTGGCGCATCGACCCGTCCTGCTCGAAGGCGCGCAGCGCCGTGATCTTGTCGAGGCCCGGCCAGTCCTCGTGCTTGAGCATGACGCAGGACGGGGTCTCGGTCACGATCCGGCGGATCACCGATGGCGTCATCACCACCGAGAAGGTCAGCGGGTAATCCTGGATCACGAAGGGCACGTCGGGGCCGATCGCCTCGGCGGCGTTGCGGTAATAGGCGACAATCTGGTCGTCGGTGCGCAGGGTGTTGGGCGGGCCGATCATGACGCCGGCCGCACCGAGCTCCATCACCTCGCGGGCGAGCGCCCGCATCGCCGCGAAGCCCGGCGCCGAGACGCCGACGAGGACCGGGATGGTCAGGCGCCCGATGACGCGCCGGGCGATGGCGACCGCCTCCGCATGATCGAGCTTGGGCGCCTCGCCGAGCTGGCCCAGGATGGTGACGCCGTCGACCTCCGCGCCGAGGAAGAAATCGGCCATGCGGTCGAGGGAGGTCTCGTCGACGCGCCCGTCGGGGTGGAAGGGCGTCGGGGCGATCGGGATCACGCCCTTGATCGCGCTGGTCAGAGCCATGGTGTCCTCCTGGGTTTGCGGGCCCGATATCACGCGGCGCGCGTCAGACGCTCGGGATCAGGCCGCCGTCGATCCGCGTCACCGATCCGGTGACGTAGGAGGCCCGCGTGCTCGCCAGGAAGGTCACCACGTCGGCGTATTCGCGCGGGTCGCCGTAGCGTCCGAGCGGGATGGCGGCCGTGCTCTCGGCCGTGACCGCGGCGGGCTCGCGCCCCTCGCGCTTCGCCTTGGCCTCGTCGAGGAACAGGATGCGCTTCGTGGCGATGCGCCCGGGCAGCACGATGTTGACCGTGACGCCGTCCGGCCCGACCTCGCGGGCGAGGGTCTTCGACCAGCCGACGAGCGAGAGCCGCAGCGCGTTCGAGATGGCGAGATTCGCGATCGGCGCGACGACGCCCGAGGAGGTGCTGGTGATCACCCGGCCCCAGCGGCGCGCCCGCATCTGCGGCAGGACCCGATCGGTCACGGCGATCACCGAGACCACCATGGCCTGGAACTGCTTCGCCCAGGTCTCCGGCGGCTGCCCGGCTGCCGGGGTCGGCGGCGGGCCGCCCGTGTTGTTGACGAGGATGTCGACCGGGCCGAACCGCGCCTCGATCGCGCTCACATGCCCCTCGATCTGGGCAAGGTCGGCGAGGTCCCAGGTCAGGGCGAGCCCCTCGGATCCGGCCGCCGCGATCGCCTGCATCGTCGGTGCGAGGGAATCCGCGTCGATGTCGGCGACGGCGACGCGGGCGCCCTCCCCCGCGAGCGAGGTCGCGATAGCCCGCCCCAGTCCGCCGCCGGCCCCGAGCACGAGGGCCGTCTTTCCGCGCAGACCCAGATCCATGAACGTCTCCTCGGTTGCGTGTGCTTCGCGTTCGCCACCTCTTAGGACGTGAGGGACCCGGGGTTAAGCGCGGGTCCGCATCTTTCACCCGATATCCGCTCGCGTGCCGGCTTCCTTCGACGCCGCGCGACGCCCGGCGGACCGCCGCCGCCGCGGGTCAGAGCGGATGGCTGCCCGAGTCGATGAGGCGCTGATAATGGCCGAGCCAAGCCTGGATCATGCGGTCGAACAGGCCGCGCTCCGGCGCGCTGCGGGGCTGGCCGGGGCCGGCCCAGGTGGGAATCGAGGTGGGCATTGCGGTCTCGCGAGGATCTCGAAGGGCGAAGCGGGATGCTTCCGAAGACCCGAGATGCGCTTCATGCTGCGGTGCAGCAATCGCCCGCGCGACATCGCGCGCATGCGGTGGCGGCATGCGGTCGGTGAGGCTTCGTCAACGAACCGCGGGCTCACCCCTCTCCGCCCGGCCGGTCCTGCGGCTCAGGTTCGCCAGCGCCTCCGGGTTGACGAGGTTGCGCGGCGGCGCGCCGGCGAGGATGCGCAGCATCTCCTCGGCCGCGCCGCGACCCATGACGCGCAGGCTCGTGGCGCTGGTGCCGGCGACATGCGGTGTCAGGAGCAGGTTCGGGCAGGCAAGGAGCGGGTGATCGCCAGGCAGCGGCTGGATCTCGAAGACGTCGAGGGCGGCCCCCGCGATCCGGCCCGCCATCAGGGCCTCGGCGAGGGCTGCGGCCTCGACGATCGGGCCCCGCGCCACGTTGATGAGGACCGCGCGCCCGCGCATACGGCGGATCAGACGGGCATCGACGAGGCCGCGCGTCGCGTCATTCAGCGGGCAGGCGACCACGACGGCGTCGCTCTCGGAGAACAGGGTCTCCCGGTCGACCGGCTCGATCAGCCCGTCGAGGTTGCGGTTGCTGCGCGAATGGCCGAGCACCCGCATGCCGAAGCCGGCCTTGGCGATCCCGGCGACCCGGCGCCCGATCTCGCCGGTGCCGAGGATGCCCAGCGTGCTGCCGCCGACCTCGTCGAGATCGCTCGCGAGCGGCTTGGCGGCGATCCAGCCCCTGTCCCGCAGGATCGCGTCGAGGCTCGCGAGCTTCCGGCGCAGATGGAACAGGGCCGCGAAGACGTGCTCGGCGACCGCCTGGGTGTTGCTGCCGGGCAGGTTCGCGACCGGGATGCCCCGCGCCGTCGCGGCCGGGATTGGGACGAAGTCGAGCCCGACACCGTGGCGGACGATGCCGCGCAGGTGCGGCGCGTGGTCGAGGATGTCGTCCGGGAGCTGGGCGCGCACGATGAGCCCCGTCGCCTCGGCCGCGAGGGCGCGGAGCGTCTCCGCGCGGGTGTCGGGGGCGGTGATCAGGCGGGCCCGGGGCCGCAGCAGCGCCTCCGCCTCCGGGTGGATCGGGTTCGTCATCACCACGAGAGGCAGGATCTCGCGGGCCGGGCCGGTGGAGGGATCGCTCACGGGGCTGAAGCTCCGGTCTGGGGGAGACGCGTTACGGGGGCAGCACCTTGCCGGGATTCATCAGGCCCTGCGGGTCGATCGCGTGCTTGATCCGGCGCGCGAGGTCGAGCTCCGCCGGCCGGCGGTGGCGCTGAAGCTCCGCCACCCGGTACTGCCCGATGCCGTGCTCGGCCGAGATGCTTCCGCCGAAGCGCTCGACCACGCCGTGCACGATGGCGTTGATGGCCTCGGTGGTGTCGTCCGGGCCGACCAGGACGTTGTAGTGGATGTTGCCGTCACCCATGTGGCCGAAGACGTTGCCGCGGGCCGCCGGCGCCCCGGCGGCAAGGGCGCGCGCGGTCTCGTCGAGGAAAGCTGGGATCGCCGAGATCGGCACCGAGACGTCGTGCTTCACGCTTCGGCCAGTGCGGCCTTCCGCCTCCGAGACCCCCTCGCGCAGCGCCCAGAGCCCGGCCGCCTGCTGGCCGGATTCCGCCAGGACGCCGTCGACCGCATCGCCGCTCTCGAGGGCTGCCCCGAGCACGGATTCGAAGGCCTCGCGCAGGCCGAGCAGGCTCGATCCGGCCTCGATCAGCACGGACCAGGCCGCGCCCGCGAGGGGGCTGTGCAGGCCCGCATGCTCGGCGACGAGGTCCATCGAGGTGCGGGAGATCAGCTCGAAGGCCTGGATTGTTTCGCCGAGCGCGTCGTGGGCCCCGTGCAGGATCCGCAGGGCCGCCGCCGGATCCGCGACGGCGAGGAGTGCCGTCGCGGTGTGGCGCGGCCGGGCGACGAGGCGCAGGATCGCCGCGGTGACGATCCCGAGGGTTCCCTCCGCGCCGATGAAGAGCTGCTTCCAGTCGTAGCCCGCATTGTCCTTCCGGAGCGCCCGCAGGCCGTCCAGGACCGTCCCGTCGGGGAGCACCACCTCGAGGCCGAGGACGAGGCCACGGGTCATGCCGTAGCGCAGCACGTTGAGGCCCCCGGCATTGGTCGCCACGATCCCGCCGATCATCGCCGAGCCCTCCGCCGCGAGCGTCACGGGCAGGAACCGGCCGGCGGCCTCGGCCGCGTCCTTGGCCTGGCGCAGGATGCAGCCCGCCTCGGCCTCGATCGTGAGGCCGACCGGATCGACGGCCCGCACGGCGTTCATGCGCGCGAGGGAGAGCACGATCTGCCGCCCGGAGGCGTCCGGCGTCGCCGCGCCGGCGAGCCCCGTATGGCCGCCCTGGGGCACGATCGGGACGCCGGCCGCCCGACAGAGATCGACCACGGCCGCGACGTCTGCGGTGCTCCCCGGGCGCGCGACCGCCGCGGGCCGGCCGTGAAACATCCGGCGCCAATCGATCGCGTAGGGCGCGAGATCGGCCGCGTCGGTGACGAGGCCGGCGGGGCCGAGCCGCGCCCCGAGCCGCGCGAGCAGGTCCGGAATCCCGGCGCTGGCATCCATGGTCGTCTCCTCTCAGGCGCTGGCGGCCGGGGCCGGCACGGCCGGCGTCTCACGCCGGCGGGAAGCCGTAGAGCCGCTGCGGGTTCTCGACGAAGAGCTTGCGCCGCCGCTCCGCATCCGGCACCCAATCGGCCATCAGGTCGAGGAGGTCGCCGATCTTCGGCATCGGGCCCCAGGTCGCGACGTGCGGCCAGTCCGAGCCCCAGAGGCAGCGCTCCGGGCCCGCATCGTTGAGCATGCGCGCGAACGGAATGGTGTCCGCGTAGGGCGGCCCCGCGACCGAGTTGCGCGAGGCGCCCTGCAGCTTCACGAAGGCCCCATCCCGCACCAGGGACACGAGGGTGCGAAAGCCCGGATCGTCGAGCCCGGCCGAGGTGGGGAAGTGCCCCATATGGTCGACCACGAAGGGCACCGGCAGGCGTCCCAGCGTCGCCGCGAGGGGCGGCAGCGTGCGGGCGTCGATCAGGAATTGCAGGTGCCAGCCCATGTCGCGGCAGAGATCGCCGTAGGCCGACACGTGATCGAAGCCGATGCCGCCGCCATAGAGGACGTTCAGGCGCAGGCCCACCACCCCGTCGTCCTTGAGCGCCCGCAGCGCGCGCTCGGGCAGCCCGAGGGGGATCACGGCGATCCCCCGCAGGCGCTCGCGGTGGGCGCGCAGCGCCTCCAGCATGCGCCGGTTGTCGGTGCCGTGCACGCTTACCTGAACGAGGACGCCGTAGGCCATCCCGGTGGCGTCGAGCATGCGCAGATAGGTCTCGGCCCGCGCCTCCGGCGGCGTGTAGCTGCGCCCGGCGACGAACGGGAATTCGGGCGGCAGGCCGATCACGTGGGCGTGGGTGTCCACGGCGCCCGCCGGGACCGCGTAGCGCGTCGGTCCGCTCGGGCTCGGATCGGGCCCCGGGCAGGGGCGTCCGTCGGCGGAGGGCGCGCTGATCTCAGCCATCGACGTGCAGGACCTTGCCGCGGGTCTCGGGCAGCGAGAAGGCTGCGACGAAGAACAGACCGTAGGCGCCGACGGCGAAAATCGCGATGGCGTTGGCGAGCGTCATCCCGGCCGAGATGTAGCCCACGAGCGCCGGGAACAGGGCCCCGATGCCGCGGCCGAAATTGTAGCAGAAGCCCTGGCCCGACCCCCTGAGGCGCGTCGGGTAGAGCTCAGTCAGGAAGGCGCCCATGCCGGAGAAGTAGCCCGATGCGAAGAAGCCGAGGGGGAAGCCCAGCACCCACAGGATCTCGTTCGAGAGCGGCAGCTGCGTATAGGCCAGCACCACCCCGATCGCCCCGAGGGAGAAGACCAGGAAGAGGTTGCGCCGGCCGATCTTGTCCGAGAGCCAGGCGCCGACGAGATAGCCCGTGAAGGAGCCGGCGATCAGGGCCGCGAGGTAGCCCGTGGAGCCGACGATCGAGAGCTTGCGCTCCGTGGTGAGGAAGCGCGGCAGCCAGGTGGTGATGGCGTAGTAGCCCCCCTGGCAGCCCGTGGAGAGCAGCGAGGCCAGGATCGTGGTCTTGAGGATGCCCGGCGCGAAGATCTCGAGGATGCTCGGGCTCTCGCCCCGGCTGGCCTGGAGGGCGCGCGTCTCGGCCGCGACCTTAGGCTCCTCCACATAGGCGCGCAGGTAGAACACCAGAAGGGCCGGCGCGGCGCCGATCACGAACATCCAGCGCCACGCCTCCTCGGGCGGCAGGGCGCTGAACAGGACCGCCTGGGCCAGCACCGCCAGGCCCCAGCCGATCGCCCAGCCCGATTGCACCGAGCCGACCGCGCGGCCGCGATACTGCGCCCGGATGGTCTCGCCCATCAGGACGGCGCCGGCCGCCCACTCGCCGCCGAAGCCGAGGCCGAGGAGCGCGCGGGCGATCAGGAGCTGGTTGAAATCCTGCGCGAAGGCGCAGACCAGGGAGAAGAACGAGAACCACAGGATGGTGAATTGCAGGGTCCGCACCCGGCCGATCCGGTCGGCGAGGTAGCCCGCGGCCCAGCCGCCGACCGCCGAGGCCAGCAGCGTCGCGGTGGCGGCAAGCCCGGCCGAGCCCGCATCGACATTCCACAGCTTGATGATCGTGCCGATCACCAGCGGGTAGATCATGAAGTCCATGCCGTCGAGCGCCCAGCCCGCGGCGCAGGCCCAGAAGGTGCGCCGCTCCGGCACCGTCATGTCCTTGTAGAAGGCCGTGAGGCTCGCATCCTCGATCGGCAGCACGGTGGCTTCCTCCGCGGCCAGCTTCGCCTCGGGTCCTGTCCTGCCAACCATGGCGTCACCTTTCCGGATATCGTCGCGTCTCGGGCTCCCGGGATCGGAGCCGCCGGTCGTCTCATCGGCCCGCCACTTCGGTGCGGGCCTTCAGGATCTCGATCAGGGCCCGGTCGCGCCGGCTCTCCAGTTCCGCGATCGGGCGCCCCTGCGCCTCGGCCTCGATCCCCGCCACGATCCGGTCCTTCACGGCCGCGTCGAGTTCGGGGTTGCCCAGGCTCGCCCAGCGGCGGACCTGGCTCGGGCCGAGATGGTCGAGATAGTGGCGGATGCCGCCCTCCCCGCCCCCGAGATGATAGGTCATGTGCGGCCCCATCGCGGCCCAGCGCAGGCCGGGCCCGTTGCAGAGGGCCGCATCGATGTCGGCCACGCTGGCGACGCCCTCGGCCACGAGGTTCACGGCCTCCCGGTAGAGGGCGGAGGCGAGGCGGTTGGCGATGTGCCCCGGCATCTCGCGGGCCAGGATGACGGGCCGGCGCCCGAGCCCGCGGTAGAAGGCGGCCGCGCGCGCGCCGATATCGGGATCGCCCGCCACGATCTCGACCAGCGGCACCAGGTGGGGCGGGTTGAACGGGTGCGCGACCACGACCCGCTCCGGCCGCGCGCAATCCGCCACGATGGCGCTGCGCAGCATCGCCGAGGTGCTGGACGCGATGATCGCTCCGGGGGGCAGCAGCGTGTCGAGCCGGGCCAGCAGCGCGCGCTTCAGCCCCTCGGCCTCGGGTGCGTTCTCCTGGACGAAATCCGCGTCCGCGACCGCCGCTTCCAGCTCCGGATGGAAGGTGAGCCGGCCCTCGCCGGCCAGGCCGAATTCGGCGAGCTGGGCGCGCGCCTGCGCTACGAAGGCGCTCAGGCGCTCAGAGCTGCCTGGATCCGGGTCGGTCGCGGCGACGTCGAGCCCGTGCGCGGTGAAGAGGGCGGCCCAACTCGCCCCCACGGTCCCGCAGCCGACCACCGCCACGCGGCGGATCTCGTTGTGCTTTGTCACGACCCATACCCTACGCCCGCTTTACTTTCAGCAAGGCCCTCGCCTAGTCAATGTAACGGCGTTCGTTTCCACGGGCGCAGCAACAGGGGGCGCACGACCCCCGTCGGAGGAAACGATGATCTTGCGCGCCACGACGGCCTGCGCGGCCCTGTTCGCCCTCGCGATGACGGTCCCGTCCCGGGCCGACGACCTCGTCCGCCTCGGAAACCTGAAATTCGCCCATTACGGCGCGATCTCCTACATGAAGGAGATCGCGCCGAAATTCGGCCTCAAGATCGACGAGCGGGTCTTCGCCAAGGGCGCCGACATCTACCCCGCCATGGCGGTCGACCAGATCGACATCTCGGCCTCGGGCGCGGACGGCGCGGTGGCGGCGCGCGGCAACGGCGTGAAGCTCTACGTGGTGGCGGGCTTCGCCAATGGCGGCGTGCGGATCCTCCGCCGGCCCGATCTCGAGATCAAGTCGCTCGCCGACGTGAAGGGCCTCAAGGTCGCCACCGTGCGGGGCGGCACGCAGGACCTGATGCTGCTGGCCGAACTCGACAAGCACGGGATGACCTGGTCCGAGCGGCCCGGCAAGGACGTGCAGCTGACCTACTTCAACAATTACGCCGACCTGAACCAGGCGCTGGCGCAGAAATACGTCGACATCATCTGCCAGAGCGAGCCGCAATCCACCCAGGCGATCAGCGCCGGCTACGCGGCCGAGGTGGTCAAGCCCTACGACACGCCGATCGGCGTGCCGGTGCGCCCTCTCGTGATGACCGAGAAGATGTACAACGAGCGGCCCGAGGTGGCCGCCCGCGTCCTCAAGCTGTTCGTGGCCGCCACCAAGGCCTTCATCGATGATCCGGCCCTGGCCGAGAAATACGTGCGCGAGCAGGTCTTCAAGGGCCAGCTCACGAGCCAGGATTTCCGCGACGGCATGGCCAACGCGAAGTACACCTACGACGTCCCGGCCGGGCACATGCAGATCACGACCGATTACATGATGAAGTACGGTCTCGGGAAGATGGTGAACCCGCCCAAGAGCGATGCTGAGTGGGTGAAGCTCGACATGCTCGAGAAGGCCAAAGCCGACCTCAAGACGAATTGAGGGCCAGGATGTCCCTGTCCCGGTTCCGCGGCGCCATCGTTCCGATCGCCCTCCTGGTCCTCTGGGAAATCCTGAGCCGCGCCGGCGTGTTCTCCCCGATCGTGCTGCCGCCACCGAGCGCGGTGGCGATGAAGTGGTATTCCGGGCTCCTGCCCGGGCTGCCCTACGAGCCCGGCAGCCAGAGCTACCTGGCCTGGCTGTTCTCCGGCGAGATGCCGCACGATGCGGTGGCGAGCCTCGCCCGCGTCCTCAGCGGCTTCCTGATCGGGGCCGGGCTCGCCGTGCCGGTGGGGCTCCTGCTCGGCACCAGCGACCGGCTCTACGGCCTGTTCAGCCCGCTCCTGGAGATCCTGCGGCCGATCCCGCCGATCGCCTATATCCCGCTCGCCATCGTCTGGTTCGGGCTCGGCAACCCGCCGGCCCTGTTCCTGATCGCGCTCGGCACCTTCTTCCCCGTGCTCGTCAACACCATCGCGGGCGTGCGGCAGGTCGATTCGATCTATATCCGGGCGGCGCGCAACCTCGGGGCGAATTCCTGGACGATGTTCCGCCGCGTGATCCTGCCGGCCGCGAGCCCCTTCGTGCTCGCCGGGATGCGGATCGGCATCGGCACGGCCTTCATCGTGGTGATCGTGGCCGAGATGATCGCGGTCTCGGACGGGCTCGGCTACCGCATCCTCGAGGCGCGCGAGTACATGTGGTCCGACAAGATCATCGGCGGCATGCTGACGATCGGAATCCTCGGCCTCATCATCGATGGCGGCATGTCGCGCCTCAACGACCACCTGCTGCGCTGGCATCGCGGCCTTGAACGCTGAGCCCGGACCCCTCCGCATGTCGGCAGAAATCGTCATCGCCAACGCCAGCAAGGTGTTCGGCAGCGGCAGCGGCGCGGTCGCGGCCCTGCAGGACATCAGCGCCACCGTGCCGGAGGGGCAGTTCCTCTGCCTGCTCGGGCCGTCGGGCTGCGGCAAGTCCACCCTGCTCAATGCCGTGGCGGGCTTCACGCCGCTCACCGAAGGCGCGATCACCCTCGGGGGAGCCCCGATCGTGGAGCCGGGCCCCGAGCGCGGGATGGTCTTCCAGGAATACGCGCTGTTTCCCTGGATGAACGTCGAGGACAATGTCCGCTTCGGCCTCGACATCAAGGGCGTGGACCGGTCCGAGGCCGCCGTCACGGTCGACCGCATCGTGGCGAAGCTCGGCCTGTCCGATTTCCGCAAGCGCTATCCGAAGGACCTGTCCGGCGGCATGCGCCAGCGCGTCGCCATCGCGCGCATTCTCGCCCTCGATCCGCCAGTGATGCTGATGGACGAGCCCTTCGGGGCCCTCGATGCCCTCACCCGGCGCACCCTGCAGGACGAGTTGCTGCGGATCTGGGCCGAATCCCGCAAGACCATCGTGTTCGTCACCCACTCGATCGAGGAGGCGATCTACCTCGCCGACCGGATCCTGGTGATGACCTACCGGCCGGGGCGCATCAAGCGCGACCTCGTGGTGGAGATCCCGCGCCCGCGCGACACCGCATCCGGCGCGTTCAACGCCCTCAAGCGCGAGCTCGCGGCCCTGGTCATGGAGGAGCAGAAGCGCTTCACCGATGCCGAGCTGCACGGCGCCGCGGTGGATTAGGCGCGCGTTCCGGGGCCGCCGCATCCCGGGCATCCGCCTCGACCTCGGTTTCGCGCACCCGGCGCAATCCTTCGACACGGTCCGGCCTCTCGTGCCGCACCGAGATCGCGTGGTCCCGACGGTCCCGGTGCGGCGTTGTTTCAACCGGCCCATCACCCCGATCGTCTGGCATGCCGCTTGCCGCGCGGAGGAGGTTTCGATCTCCACGAGGCGCCTTATGGCCCATGTCCCGGCAAGCCCGTCGACCCCCGGTGGCGCCCGTTCTCTGACGCCGATGCCGATCGCGATCAGGTTCGGGCCCGAACCCGGTGCCGTTCGCCGGGCCGGCATCACCCAGACCCTCTCGATCGAACCGAAATCCCACGCATCCGGGCCATCCGGACACGCGTGGCCCCCTTGCCCGCCGCAGCCGGACAGGCTGCGGCGCGACGCGTCGGCAGCGCCAACCACCGGAGACGAGCCATGAAGCGCGAAGACCTCACCGAGAAGCTCCTTGACATCAAGCGGGAGAAGGGCTGGACCTGGAAGCACATCCAGGAGGAGATCGGCGGCCTCTCGCCGATCCTCATCACGGCCGCCTGCCTGGGCCAGATGAAGCTTCCCAAGGCCCAGGCCAGGAAGGCGGCGGCCCTGTTCGGGCTCTCGGCGGCCGAGGAGCGCATGCTCAACGAGGCGCCCTATCGCGGGTCGATCGCCCAGATGCCGCCCACCGACCCGCTGATCTACCGCTACTACGAGCTCGTCATGGTCTATGGCACCACCTGGAAGGAGCTGATCCAGGAAGAGTTCGGCGACGGCATCATGTCGGCCATCGACTTCAACATGACCATGGAGCGCGAGCCCAACAACAAGGGCGACCGGGTCAAGATGAACCTCTCGGGGAAGTTCCTGCCCTACAAGTATTACGGCAACGAGGACGGCGTGCCGGAATACGGCTTCAAGGAAGGCTGAGCCGGCCTCCGGGCCGTGTCGGCGGGGCGCATCAATCCGGTCTCGGCGCGGTCACGGCGGCGATGATCGCGTCGAGCACCCGCATCTGGGGGGCCGCCCTGGTGAGATAGCGGCCCCTGCGGGACGCGGTGTCGAGATAGCCCCACCAATCCCAGCAGCCGTTGGGATTGGGCTCGAACCAGGCGGCATCGACCGCCTCGCTGAGGGGCGGCGCTTCGCAGACGGCCCCGGGCAGGGATTGGCCCGGGGCGATCGCCGGATAGACCACGATGGTCCGGTAGGCCTCCGCCCAGTTGTTGTAGCCGGCCCGGAGGGCGAAAGTCCGGGCGTCCTGCCGGCAGCCATGCAGCGCGACGTGGACCCGGCAGGCGCTCCCGGCGCTGCGGCAGGATGGCGGGACGTAGAGGTAGCCCCGGTCCGCCATATCGAGGTTGCGGCGGCGCGGGCTCGTCGTCGGGATCCAGAACACGTTGAGGGAATCGTCGGCGATCGACGGACGCTCCACCCGGGCAGCGTCGATCAGGCCGCGCTGGTCGAAGCTCCAGATCTCGCTCTCCGGGATGGCGTCGATCCGCCGGCCCGGCGCGTCGCCTGACCCCTCGCCGAACAGCGCGTGGAACATCCGTCCCGCATTGTCCTCGGCCCCGCAGCTGCGGATGAAGTTCGTCTCCCGGCCATCGACCGTGCAGGCATCGGTCCCGGGGCCGGGCGCGATGATCCCGTGGCCCGCCCGGTCGCTCCCATCCCGAGCATTGCCCCGGTCGATCTCCGGGGGGTGTCCGATGAAATCCGCCAGAAAGGCCGCGTTCGCCGCGCCGGATGCCGCCGCCACGGTCTCGTCAGCCGGGCTCTGGAACAGGTAGGCCCGCCGCAGCCGTCGCGGGAGGCCCGCGGCGGGAGCGTCGATCGCGCCATCGGCGGCGAGACGGCGGGCGGCATCGAGCGTCGCGGGCAGCGGCCCGCGCCCGCACAGGCACGCATTCACCGCCCGCGAGAGGCTGCCCTCGGCGCAGCCCCAGAGCGGCCCCGCGACGGAGCCCACGCCGGTGACGGAGCCGGAATGGGCCACCGCGTACTGGACCGCCATGGCGGCCCCCGAGGACAGGCCCGAGATGCTGACGTCGGCCGGGTTGCCGCCACGCCGCAGCCCGCGACCGTCATCCGCCGCGGCGCTCGCGCAGACCGCGAACAGGAGGGCGGCGGACCAAGCGGTGGATCGCATCCCTGCCTCGACTCGATCATCCCCTGTCCCGCTATCCAGACCCCGGCCTCGGCGGGTTGTCCAGGCACTCCCAGGCTCGGTCCGCCGGTGCGGGCGGTGCCGCCCAGTGGCCGGCGACGGCCCAGGACGAATTCCGTGACGGCCGATGGATCCGTTCGGCTCGGGCAGCCGTTGAGGGAGCTTGCGACGGCCGGGCTGTGCTCCGAATCGTGCGTGACGACGGAGGGAGCATGTCGACCATGCTGACGAGCGTCTACCGGGTCACCATCGCCGCCCCCGACGCGGTGCGGACAGTCTCGGCCGCCACCGAGCGCGAGGTGGCGCTGATGGCCGAATCGGTCCTGCGCCAGCACGAGGGCGAGACGCTCGCGGTGGGTTTCTGGGTCGATTGCAGCGATGCCGCGGCGGGCCGCCGGATCGCCGCCTACCTGACCGATCTCGCCTTGGAGCTCGAACACGCCTGACGGCGGGCACTCTGCCTCGCCTTGCCCGACCCGGCCTCGTCGCTTCGAGCACGGCCGCTGGTGCATCCGGCTGCTTCCTATGGCCGCAGATCGGTTCCGACTGGCGGAGATTGAGAGCAGAATTCGACGCCTGGGCTGTGATCCGCTTCGGCCAGACTTGCCACCCGGCTCGCGCTCTCGGGATCGCTCATGCGGGATCGCTCATGAACGCAACCGTCTGGCTCGGACTCAGCCTGGCCTTCCTGGGGCCGCCCCCACCCCAGCCGGGATGGCCGGATCGGCCGCCGAGCCCGGGCAAGCCGAACGGGTGGGTGCTCGGCCTGATCGCCTGGTTCCTGCTGATCGTGACGCTGACGCCCCTCAGCCTGGCCCTGTCCGAGCGCGGGGCGCTGTCGGCCTTCGCCACCGAGTGCCGCAACGCCGGCGGCCGCGTCACGCATGTCCGGGCGGAGGACGGGCGTCCCTACCGGTGCGACCACCCGGAGCGCCCGGCACCTTGAGGATTGCGGATCATTCCCCGGTCCCCGGCGCGATGGGAACGCTCCGCTGCCCCCGCCGTTGAGAGGGCGGACGGCTCGTCGTCCGGCCCGCGAGGCCCCCTGCGGGCAAGGGCGCGACATGGCTTGACGAAGCCGCCGTCGCAGATCATCAGCACATCGTCCGCATGCGCCCGTCCGGCGTCGTGCGGCTCCTCAGGAACCGAACAACCCAATGCCCGACGACAGTAGTCGATCGACCTCGCCGCTCTTGGCTGACCGCGTGACGCGCGCCTGATCGTCGGATCCGGCTCGCCCGCGACCGGCCTTGGCGGCCAGTCCCAAACGAGGTGAGCCATGTTTCGTCCCAAATCGCTCCCGAGCCGCTCCGCCCGGCGCCCCGTCTCGGGCAGCCCTGCGCGTCGAAGCGACCACAGCATCGCTGTGATCGTTTTCATGATGGCGTTGGTCTTCGTGCCGGTCCTCGGCATGCATGTCGCGGTCGCGACCTTCGGTTCCGAGAATCCCGGAACCGCCGTGACGGCGCTGGCCGACAGGGTCGCGCTGCTTCTCAACCTCGGCCAGGGCGCACCGGGTTAGGGCGGCCCGCGCGCGGGCATTGCTCCGCGTCGGATCGGCTCTGACGGGCCGCCAGGCAGGGACGTGGCGCGGGGCCATGCCCGCGTTACGTCCCTGCCGCATCGACGCCATCCGGTGACGTCAGCGACGCTCCGACCGCCGATCAGCAGCTGAGCCGGCGGCCCTCACGACGACCGAAGACCCGATAATGCGCGGCGCCCGATTCCATCTGCCCACGCTCGATGGCGCGGCGAACGTCGGGGTTGCAACGCAGGTACTCGCGCTCATCGAAGCCATACGCGCGCCCTCTGGGCCTGCTATCGCGATCCCTGGAGTCATAGTCGCGATCCCGCCCGTAGTCGCGATCCCGGTATCCGTAATCTCCGCCGCCGTAGGGCTGGGCCCAGGCCAGGCTCATTGGCCCCGCCAGGCTGAGACCCACGGCCGCAATTAAACACAATGCCTTCATGTCGCGTATTCTCCTTATCGGCAGCTAGGAACGCTTTGGAAGCGTATCGGTTCGGTCGTTTCCACCCCATGCGCGGATCAGTCCCGCCGGCGCGGCCGATCTCCCCGCATCCGCGACCGGACGCTGGATATGCGCACGTCCAAGATCCGACGAACGGTCAAGATCTTGCGAGCGGTCAAGATCTCGCGAACCGCGAAGAACACGCAGATCGTCACGATGACGGCTCCGGGTCGAGGCGGCTCGACGCCTGCGATCGCACGAAACATCCGTCGAAGGCGTCGGTCTCGTAGACGCGCCCGTGCATATCCGTGACTCGAACCTCCTGGGCTTCCTCGTCGGCGAGGATCCGGGCCCGATCGAGCGCCGCTTCCGGCGAGCCGGTCTGGAACGCGACCGGGCCGTCCGGCGTGTTCGCGCTGATGGTGAATTTCAAACGCTTCCCTCCATGGCTGGTGAAGCCAAGCTTACGGGAGCGCCGACGCGCGGGCGAGCCTGTGAAAGGACGCGCAGGATATCGGCCGGCACCGGCACGGAGCCGGCCGTCCTGGACTAGGCCGCGCGTCCGACCGTTCTCACAGGAGGGGTGTGGAGACCGGCCATGGATGACAAGACGATCGCGATGAACAACGAGGTGGTGCGGATCGGCGCGGAGCACATGTTGCAGCAGCTCCGATCCGAAGGGCTGCACTACCGGATGTGGGTCAGCGGGTCCGAGCGCGGCAGCACCATCCACCTGCGCATTCCCCACCTGACCGCCGACATGGAGGCGCGGATCCTCAACGTTCTGAGAGGCCAGGGCGTCGCGCTCGATATCGCGGACGCACCCGCCCCCTGAAGCCTCGCCATCGGGTCCCCGCGCGCATTGCACCGAGCGGCCCGCAGGACGGCGCAGCGGACCCCTCAAATGAGGCCGCCGACCTCGCTAACCTATGTTACGCAGCGTCTCGGAGCGGGCGGTCGATGGCAAGAAGGCGGTCGATGGCATGAGCGATGACGCGGCCCAGGATTCGATGCGCGATCCGGATCCTCGTCCCACCGATGCGGTGCGGCAGGAAACGATCGGCCGCGTGGCCGTGCTCCTCGGTCTCGTGCTCGTCGCGATTGCGGGGTACGCCACGCTTCTGGTGCTGATCGAGTGAGCGGGACCGCGCCTCAGATCGGGTTGCAGGATCCGTAGCTGAATTTCGCGTCGGTCTCGTCCTCGGGGTTGAGCTGAGCCTTGAAGAACTTCAGCCTCACCAGATCCAGCGTGAGGAAATTGGTCGCGTTCTGGCACTTGATCGTGCTCGACCGGCGCCGTCCGTCGGACCGGTACGCGACGTCCTGGCATTCAAAGAACTCGGTTCTGCCCGCCAGGATGACGTTCAGCAGGTCGCGGCTCAGGATCAGCGAGAAGGTTCTGGCCGCGATCGTCTCAGCCTTCACCGCACCCCCGGCCTCGGGCTGAACGAGGCCGATGGCCACCTGCTCCTTGCAGATCAGGGACCGCTTGGCCTGCGCGAAGGTTGCGCCGGAGTTCACGAGGACGAGGCAGAGGACGAACCCGGTCCGGATCACCACTCTCATCGCGTCCCCTCGGACGGCATTCACCGTCCCGACATGCTGACGCTGTCCGACGAAGAGGCTAGGCCGTTTGTCGCCGGACGCAAGAGGATCAGCGCGGCCGATCCCGGTGCGCGGGCGATCGGTGCGGTGGAGAGGGGCAAGCAGCCAGCGGACGCTTCCGGTCAAGCTGGAAACGTTTCCATGCGCCTCTGGCATGCCAGACCTTCACCGGGGGCGGATTGTGCGCTGCAATGCCCTATGGGAGAAGCGCGCCATGCACCGCCGCGATGGCGTCGCGGCGGTGTGCCCTTCTTGGGCGTTTCCTCCCTAGACTTCGGGCCGCTCCCTTACCGGGGCGGCCTTTTTTCTGTCCGGTTGACCGGCCTGAGCCGGGACCGTCCGGACGGGAATCGGGCGATCCTCCGGAGAGCGCCCGCCGTGGGTCTTCGCGTCACGAGGGCTGCCGGGCAACCGGCGCGCCGCTCCGCTCCACCAGCATCGAGACAGCCCAGATCAGGAACCCGCCGAGCGCCAGCCCCACGCCGACCCAGCCCGTCGCCGGAAGGCCGAGGCCGGCCGTGAGGGCGAGGCCAGCGAGCCAGGGCCCGAGGGCGTTGGCGAGGTTGAAGGCCGAGTGGTTCAGGGCCGCCGCGAGAGTCTGGGCGTCCTCGGCCACATCCATCAGGCGCGTCTGCAGGATCGTGGCGAGGCCGCCGCCGCAACCGATCAGGAACACCACCGGGCCGAGCGTCCAGAGGCTTGCCGTCGCGAAGGGGTAGAGGGCGAGCGCGAAGGCGCTCCAGACCAGCGTCGCCCCGGCGGCCGGCATCAGCGCACGGTCGGCCGCCCAGGCGCAGGCGAGGTTGCCGACGGTGAGACCGAGGCCGAACAGGGCAAGCACCGGCGGGATCGCGGCCGGAGCCGCGTGGGTGACCTCCAGCATCGTCGAGGCGAGATAGGTGTAGACCGAGAACAGGCCGCCGAACCCGATGGCGCCGGTGGCGAGCGTCAGCCAGATCTGCCCGCGGCGCAGGGCGCCGAGTTCCCGCAGGGCGCTCGCGCCCGGGGCCGGGGGCCCGAGGGGCGCGAAGATCCGCACCAGGGTCGCCGTCAGCCCGGCGAGCAGAGCCACGAGGGCGAAGCTCCAGCGCCAGCCCGCGACCTGCCCGATGACATTGGCCAGCGGCACGCCCACCACGGTCGCGACGGTGAGCCCCGCGATCACCCGCGAGACCGCCTGGCTGCGACGCTCACGCGGGACCAGCGAGGCCGCCACGAGGGCCGCGACGCCGAAATACGCGCCGTGCGGCAGGCCGGCGAGGAAGCGAAAGGCCAGCATCCCATGGTAATTCGGAGCGAGGGCCGAGAGGCCGTTACCGAGCGCGAACAGCACCATCAGGCCGACCAACAAGGTGCGTCGGGCGACCTTGGCGGCCAGCACCGCGATGATCGGCGCCCCGACCACCACCCCGAGGGCGTAGGCGCTGATGACATGGCCGGCGGTCGGCGCATCGATGCCGAGGTCGGGCGCGAAATCGGGCACCAGGCTCATCGCGGCGAATTCCGTGGTGCCGATGGCGAAGCCACCCATCGCGAGTGCCACGAGGACCAGGCCCGGATGCCGCTCCGGCGGGGAGGCGGCGGGCAGGATTCCTCGGTCGACCGACGCATGCCCTTGGGCAAGCGGCACGCGCTCCTGGTCGGGCAGCAGGTGTCCTTGGGCGGCCTGGACGTCCGCGACGTCCGGGCGGGTGAGGAGTTCGCTCATCAATCAGCCTTGAATCGGGCGGCGTGGGGATCGGCCGGATGGAGACGGCAGGGCGCGGGGCATTACCCCAGGAATCTCGTGCAGGGATTTTGCGCAGGATCTTCCCGCAGGACGCCGCCTGCATGGGTCAGGCCAGGGTGCCGGCCCCTACCTTATTCGGGGGAAGGCCGACCATAGCGGCCCGATATCCGGCAGGAAACCCACTGCCGGCGGGGCACGGTTGCAGTCTCTGCAGTGATTGGAACGCCCCCTCCCCTCCGCGGCGGCGCGTGGACGGGGGCTTACCATCCGCCCGGCTGGAGCCTGCACCGGTTCGCCGACCCCGCGCCAGGCCGATGCCGCGAGCGCGCGACCGCATCGCGGCGGCAAGCCCGGACCGGATCCATCTGAGCTGCCGAACGCGGTTCACGTCCGGCACGCGGCCTTGCGTTACTCGGCGTAGAAGCCCGCGCCGATCAGCCCCGGCTCTCCGTCGATCGTCACCGCCCGAACATAGCTCCACTTCGCGGAGGGATGTTTCTGTCCCGGCCTGGGGAACATGTAATCGACCCATCCCGAGCCGTCGGACCGGACGACGTCGATGAAATCCTCGTGAAACAGCTTGCCGTCCGCGTCCCGCTCCTTCAGCCGATTGGTGCCCTCCCGGCGAGGAAACTCGACATTGAGGAGGACCCGCCCGCCGAGATCCATGACGAAGAGATAGACCTCGTTGAAGCGCCACTCGCTGCCGCGCCGCCTGAAATCCGGGAAGGCCTGCTTCCCCCGGACCTCGACCAGGGCCGCGGCCTTGTTGACCATGCTCTCGATGCGGGCCGCCTCTCCGGGGATCGCGGGGGCGGGCGGAACGCCGCCCACCTGCGCCGTCGTCACGATCAGGAAAGCGAGGCAGGTCGAGAGGAATCTGAACATGCCGCGATGCCCGCGCATTCCCGTCGGCGCGACAGGAGCACCGGACGCCCCGGCCCGCATTATCAAAACATGGGTCGTGCCCTCACGCGGATTCCGACCCTCGGCGCAGCCCCCCC
The DNA here is from genome assembly GCF_008806385.1 of Methylobacterium soli. GTDB lineage: Bacteria > Pseudomonadota > Alphaproteobacteria > Rhizobiales > Beijerinckiaceae > Methylobacterium > Methylobacterium soli. The sequence goes on along the minus strand of NZ_VZZK01000004.1, from coordinate 198,859 downwards.
GGCGCGATTCAGCGTGCCTGACGGAGCGACGTTCCAAAGATTCCAGGAAACTCTTTGTGAGCATCGGGCGTTAGCCAGCGCAATGATGTGAAAATGGAGAGTCTGAGGTGAAGGCTGCTCCAAGGAGTAGCTGGATGATGTACGCGATGCGGGATACGTGGAACCTAATGCTTATGCCAGCCCGTATTGCCGCAGATGCTGCGAAAATTGCCTTCGAGAATCCGTTCAGTCCTTTAACCTATCATTATAGCAGCCGTGCGGTCGCGGCGTCCTGTGAGCTGTTCGAGCGCGCGACGCGCACTTACGCCAAGCCCGCCTTCGCGCTCCCGGCGACCGAGCGCGCGGTGTGGCAGAGCCCCTTCTGCCGCGTGATCGCATTCGGCGAGCCCTCGACGAAGCCCAAGGTGCTTCTCGTCGCCCCGATGTCGGGCCATTACGCCACCCTGCTCCGCGGGACCGTGGCGGCCCTCCTCGACACGCATCAGGTCTTCATCACGGATTGGACCGACGCCAAGCAGGTGCCGGTCGCGGCCGGCCGCTTCGGCCTCGACGAGTACGTGGATACGTGCGTGGCGATCCTCGAGGCGCTGGGACCGGACCTCCACGTCATGGCGGTCTGCCAGCCCGCCGTGCCGGTGCTCGCCGCCATCGCCCTCATGGAGGCCGAGAACCATCCGCGCGTGCCGCGCTCGGCCACGATCCTGGGCGGCCCCATCGACACGCGCCGCTCGCCCACGGCCGTCAACAGGCTCGCAGTCGAGCGGGGGGGCGACTGGTTCCGCCAGCACTGCATCCACACGGTGCCGTGGGGACATCCGGGCAGCGGGCGCGCGGTCTATCCCGGCTTCCTCCAGCTGGCGGGCTTCATGGGCATGAACCCCGATCGCCATCTGTCGGCGCATTGGGACCTGTTCGACCACCTCGTCCAGGGGGATGGCGATTCGGCCGCCAAGCATCGCGCCTTCTACGACGAGTATCTCGCCGTGATGGATCTCACGGCCGAGTTCTACCTCGAGACCATCGAGACGGTCTTCCTCACGCATGCCCTGCCGCGGGGCGAGATGCGCCACCGCGGCCGCCGCGTGGATCTCGGCGCGATCCGCCGCTGTGCCCTGATGGCCGTCGAGGGTGAGGCCGACGACATCACGGGTGTCGGCCAGACCCGCGCGGCGCTGGACCTTGCGGTCAATCTCCCGGCCGACCGGAAGCGCTATCACCTGCAGGCGGGGGCGGGGCATTACGGCATCTTCAACGGCGCGCGTTTCCGCGCCGAGATCGTGCCCAGGATCACGGCCTTCATGCAGGAGCATGCACGCCCGGAATCCAGTGACGACGGGTCGACGCTGGACAGGCTGGCGAGCCTGCGCGATCAGGCGATCACCCTCCCGGGCCCGGCTCACGCCGGCCGCGACGCCGAGCCGCGCGATGCGGAGCGCGTCCCGCATTTCGGCCCGCTCCCCGGACCCGGAGCCTACACGACCGCACATTCGCGCGGCGCATCCCGCTCCAAGCCATTCGGGCCGCGCCTTCCCCTCTGAGCGGCCGGGCGCCCGTCAGTGCAGAACGTTGCCCAGGGTCATGGCGATGACGCGCGCCTGCAGGGCGTCCAATCGCCGGATCAGCGGCGCGCGCCGACGCTGCCGTTCCGTCTCGGCCTGTGCGGCGAGCCGGTCCTTCTGCTCGCGGGGACCGGGCCAGCAATCGAGGCGCTCGCGCTGGATCTGCAACGCGAACTCGACATCGGCCAAGGCCGCCAAGGTATGTTGAAGCTCACCCGTGAGCGCGTCCTGATCATCACCCCGGGCTGGGAAAGCATGGGTACCGGGCATCGCTGCCTCCCTCGCTGACCGGGGTGACGCTAACACGCGCGGGCGATCCTGCACACCGCTGATCGCCCTTCAGATCGGCGCTCGCGGCCGCGCCTGCTCGGCCCGTGTTGTAACAATGTTACGGGCGTGGCGCATCTGAGACCGCGCGCAGCGCGAAGCCTTGCGATCCGGAAGCCGAGGCTACCTTAGTGTAACGATATAACATCGTTCGGATCGACATGCCCCGCTCGTCTCGTTCCTCGCCACTCGAAGGCCTTGCCCGCGCGGCGCTCGCGCTCGCCGGCCCTGTCCTTCTCGTGACCGGCGCCGCGGCGCAGCAGGCCGTGACCCTGGAGGAGCTCAGCGTCACCTCGCCGAGCCCGATCCTGTCGGTGCAGGCCTCGCCAGCCTCGGCGAGCGCCGGCCCGACGGGCGTTCTCCCGGTGGTGACGAGCACTGTCTCGCCCGTGACGGTGGTGACGCAGGAGCAGATCGCGCGCGACCAGCCTCGCACGCTCGGCGATGCCCTGTTCGACCGGCCCGGCATCTCTGCCTCGACCTACGCGCCGGGGGCCGCCTCCCGGCCGATCATCCGCGGCCTCGACAATGCCCGCGTGCGCATCCAGGAGAACGGCATCTCCGCGGGCGGCGTCTCCGAACTCGGGGAGGATCACGCGGTCCCGGTCAATCCGCTGGTCTCGGACCGGATCGAGGTGATCCGCGGGCCCGCGACGCTCCGCTACGGCTCGGGCGCCATCGGGGGCGTGGTCTCGGCCGAGAACAACCGGGTCCCAAGCTTCATCCCGGACCGGGGCGTCCAGGGACAGGTGACGACGGGGTTCACGAGTGTCGATAACGGCCGGCTCGGCGCCGCTTCGGTCGATGCGGGCGGCGACGGCGTTGCGGTGCACGCGGACGGGTTCACGTCGGCGACCGACAGCTACGCGATCCCGAGCGGCATCCAGCGCAACTCCGCCACCGCGTCGCAGGGCGGCTCCGTCGGCATCTCGGCCATCGGCGACCGTGGTTTCCTCGGTCTCTCCTACAGCCGCTACGACGCCCAGTACCAGATCCCCGGCGGCGAGGCCGCACAGAGCCGCACCCGCCTGACGCCGCATCAGGACCAGCTGCTCGCGCGCGGCGCCTATCGGCCCCTGGAAGGTCCCTTCGAGGTGATCCGCTTCTGGGGCGGCGGCTCGGTATATCGCCACGACGAGATCGGCATCGGGGCGGATGGCATCGACGGGATCCAGGCGATCTTCAAGAACCGCGAGGTCGAGGCCCGGATCGAGGCGCAGCACGTCCCCGTCTTCACGGCGCTCGGCACGCTCACGGGAGCCATCGGGTTCCAGACCGGGCGCCGGGTCCTCAATACCCAGCTCGAGGGCTTCCTGCCGCGGACCGAGTCCCGCGCCGACGCAGCCTACCTGTTCGAGGAACTCGCCGTCGGCAACGGCCTGCGCCTGCAAGCCGCCGGACGCATCGAGGGGGACCGTCTCAACAGCATTGCCACGCAGGTGCCGAGGGACGATCTGCCCGTGCCCGGCGAGGACCCTTTGCGCTATCCCCTGACGCGCCGCTTCGCGCCGAAGAGCCTCAGCCTCGGCGCGCTGCAGGATCTGCCCTACGGCTTCGTGGCCAGCCTGAACGGCTCCTATGTCGAGCGCGCGCCGACCGGCTACGAGCTGTTCTCGCTGGGGCCGCACGACGCCACCGCGACCTTCGAGATCGGTAACCCGTCCTTGCGGCTGGAGCGGGCGCGCACCGCCGAGGTGAGCCTCCGAAGGGCCGAGGGTCCCCTGCGCCTCGACGCGACCGGCTATTACACGCGCTATACCGGCTTCATCTACAAGCGCGAGACCGGCTTGCGCTGCGACGACGACTTCGCCTCCTGCGGCAGCGGGGACGAGTTGCGCCAGATCGTCTACGCGCAGCGGAACGCGACCTTCTACGGGGCCGAGATCGGGGCCCAGCTCGACCTCCTGCCGGTCGGTGACGGCTGGGCGGGCCTCGAGGCGCAGTACGATTTCGTCCGCGCCCAGTTCGACGACGGCAGCTACGTGCCGCGCATCCCGCCCCACCGGCTCGGCGGCGGCCTCTTTGTTCGGGCTGAGGGCTGGTTCGCCCGGGTGAACCTGCTCCACGCCTTCGATCAGGTCGAGGTCGCCCCGCTCGAGACGCCGACGCGCGGCTGGAACGACCTGCGCGCCGAGGTGAGCTACACCAAGCCCCTCGACCCGCTGGTCTACGGCGCCAGCGCGGTGACGCTCGGCCTGCAGGGGCGCAACCTGCTCGACGCCGACATCCGCAACTCGGCCTCGTTCAAGAAGGACGAGATCCTGCTCCCGGGCCGCAACGTCCGGCTCTTCCTCACCGCCCGGTTCTGACGACCCGTCCTCGGGCGCTGTCCTCCGCGGACACCCTTGCCTTCGCGCCAATGGAATGCAGTATTCCAAACATCGCGCGAGCCTCGGGCGCCGCGCGGGCGCCCGGGCCACGGCCCCGACGCGGCAGCCAGGGCGGACGGCGCGGGATGGGCGGTTACTGGATCAATGTCTTCCGCCGTCCCGATGGAGCCCTCGTCGCCCGCGAGGATTTGCGCGATGGGCCGGGCAGGCCCGGGGGCGCCGCCCAGCGCCGGAGCGCGGAAGCTCCGATGCTGTATCAGGGCCAGTGCCGGTTTCTCTACCGCGTCCGGATCAGCCCGCGCGACGCGGACGCGGACGCGGCCCGGTGCGGGCGCGTTTCCGATTCCGGGTTCGTCACCCTGTCCGGCGCCTGCCACCGGTGCGGGCTCGGCGACCTGACCACCTGCGCGAGCGCCTTCCGGGTCGGGATGGGTAGCGAGGTGGCGGATCGGAAGAGGGCCCGGGGTTGAACCGCTGAAGGCCGGGCCCGGACCGCGGGCGGGAACGCGGCGGCCCGATCCGTGCAAGGCCGGGTCGGTTGGGAGCCAGGGCGCTCGCGGCCCGTTGCCTTCAAGAAGCGTTCCCCGAACCTGACCTTCAAAGGGGTTTCGGCCATGCAGATCCGTAAGGAAGCCACCTATGACGGCGTGTGGACGGTCTTCGTCGGCCGAGGCCTCTGCATCAGCGACCTGTCGGCCGAAGAGGCCGAGGCCCTGATCGAGGCGTTCTCGCGCATCGCCGCGCAACCGCGCTGAGCCCCCGCGCCGGCGAGTGCAGCGCGAGGCCGCGGGCCCTTCGCGGATCGGCGCGGTTCCTCAGGCGCCGCGGCGTCGCCGTCCGAGCCGCTCGGCGATCAGGATGCCGCCGAGGACGAGGGCCAGCGCGATGCCGTTGTCCAGGCGAAACGGCTCCCCCACCAGGGCCACGGCCAGGAACGCCCCGAAGATCGGGACCAGGTTGACGAACACGCCGGCCCGGTTCGGACCGATCAGTTCCACCCCGCGCATGAAGAAGAGCTGTGAGATCAGCGAGGGGCCGAGGCCCACGAAGACCACGATCGCCCAACCCTCGCGCGTCGGCCAGATCAGGCGGCCGGTGATTCCCTCGAAGGCCAGGAGCGGCAGGGAGGTCAGGAGCGCGGCGACAGCCAGGGCGGTGAAGAAGGTCAGTCCCGACACCGCCGGCCGCGACCGCAGAGCGACGGTGTAGCCGGCATAGAGCAGGCAGGCGACGAGCATGAACAGGTCGCCGCGGTTGAAGGCCAGCGTGCGCAGCACCTCCGGATCCCCGTGGGTGGCCGCCAGGGCGACCCCGAGCAGCGTGACCAGCACCCCGAACCCCTGGATCAGCCCGACGGGCGTCCGGTAGACCAGAAAGCTCAGCGCCAGCACGATGACCGGGATCGAGCCCTGGAACAGCGCGAGGTTGGTCGCGCTGGTGTAGGAGCCCGCCACGTAGAACAGGGCGTTGAAGGCCGTGTAGCCGCAGCCGCCCATGAGCAGAATGCGGCGCCAGCTCGGCACGAGCAGGCGCCACTCGCGCGCAACCGGTCTCCATCCGAGGGGGATCAGCGCCGCGCAGGCAATGAGCCAGCGCAGGCTCGTGAGGGCGAAGGGCGAGACCTGCCCCACCGCCCATTTGCCCGCCACCGCGTTGCCGGCCCAGATCAGGGCCGTCAGCGTCAGGAGCGCGTAGGCGCTCGTGACCGTTCGCTGGCCGGTCTCGCTGCGGGGCGTCGAGGCGGTGGGAGGCTGTGCCATGAGGCCCCTCTATCGCGTTTTCGCGTTCGGTGGATCCGGCCAACGCGTCGGAAATCGCGATCAGGCGCGGAGAGGGGCCTGCGGGCCGGCGCGTCAGCGCTGCCGGATCGCCGACACGGCCAGGGGTTCGTTGCGCCCCCGGATGGCGTGGAAGTCGAGATCCTCGGCGACGAGATCGTCCGGCAGCGGGCCGATGCAGGCCAGGAGATCGGCCGAGACCAGGATGGTGACGCCGAGGGTCTTGGACAGGGCCTCGAGCCGGGCCGTCGTGTTCACGACGTCGCCGAAATACGCGATCTTGTGCCGCTCGAAGCCGATCTCGGCCGTGACGACCGAGCCGCAATGGAGCGCCGCACGGAATTCCGGCACCTGCCCGAACCGGTCCCGCCAGATGGCGGCGTCCGCCGCGAGGGTCGCGGCGAAATCTAGAACGCAGCGCAGGCAGGCGGCATCCTTCGCGCCGCGCTTCATCGTCCAGGTGACCAGCGCCATGTCGCCGATGTAATCGTCGATCGAACCGCCCGAGCGGCGCACCGGCGCCGCGAGGGCGTTGAAGATCTGCCCGAGATAGGCCTGCGCCGCGAGGTCGCCGTGACGGTCGGCGAACTGCGTCGACCCGGACACGTCGAGGAACAGGAAGATGCGCGTCTCGCTGATCGGGCGATGGTAGCGCCCGATCAGCAGGTTGGTGAACACGCTCGGGCCGATCAGGTCCCGCACGCGGAAGACGAACACGATCACGCCCGAGACGCCGAGCGCGTAGGCAAAGCCCGCCTCCGTCATGAACATCGCCGCGCGGGCGCTGTGCATATGCCCGAAGACGTGGTGCAGCAGCGTGCCGGCGATCGCGTTGCCGAGCACGATCATGGCCGCGTAGGTCGCCAGGGTGGCGATGGCGAAGAGCGGGGTCGCGGCCTGCCGGATGCGGTCGCGCCAGTACGGCAGCAGGAATCCGCGCTCATAGAGCAGGATCGGCGACCCGATGAAGGCGCCCCGGATGGCCGAGCCCGTCAGGGTGCCGGCGTTGAAGACGCCCGCGTAGAGCAGGCCGGCCAGTGCCCCGAGGACGGGCGCGACGAACCAGAACCGGAGGTTGTGCATCGCCGCCTTCATACGCCAAGGGCCGCGCCGTGGCAGCCCTCCTGGGCGCGATCCTGGGGCGATCCGGGCGCGACCCAGGCGGCTTCACCCATGCGGCTTCATCCAGGCGGCTTCACCCAGGCGGCCGCGCGCCCTGGGCTCCGTTCGTCCGGTCGCGGGGCTGCGCCTCGACGACCAGGTTCGGAGGGCCGTCAGAGACGCCGTCGAGCGCGTCCCGCAACCGGTCTCCGGCCGCGGGCTCCGCCGTCGAGGCGTCGATCCGGCGGATCTCGGCCGCGGGCTCCGGCGTATCCGCCGTGCGCCGCTCGGCCGCCACCGCGGCGACCGCCTCCGGGGCGATCAGCCCGAGCCCAGCGGCGTGCTCCGCCATGGCCACGCTGTCGGCCGCCAGCACCAGGCTGCTCCTGGCCGCCGTGACCGAGGCGGCGAGGCGCTCGATCTCCGCGATGCGGGCCGCGTCGTAGGAGACGTTGCGGATGTAGACGGCGACGACGCGGCCCGGATGCGCCGCGACGATCTCGGCATAGACCTCGGGATCGTGCTGCCCGCTATCGCCGATCAGCACGAAGGGCAGATCGGCGTAGAGCCTGAGCATGTGGACGATCAGGTCGCGCTTGTGCTCCTCCGCGCGTCGCGGCAGCGGGTGGCGCCAGGACAGGCCCCACTCGCGCAGGAACATGACCGGGCCCTCCGGGATCGCGTGACGGCGGAAGAACGCCGTCAGCATGTCGTAGATGCCCCAGGGGGCCCGCGACACGTAGAGCATGGGGTTGGACTCGTTCCCGGCGGCGCCCGCATGGAGCGCCCGGTACAGGGCCGCCGCGCCCGGGAAGGCGACCCGGCTCGCGGCATCGGCCACGAACAGGCGCCACAGCATCTTCAGCTTGTTCGCCACGCCCGTGCGCATCACCGTGTCGTCGATGTCGCTGATGACGACGCAGCGGCATCGCGCCGGCGGGATGAACACCTGACCCGTCGCCCGCACCGGCGGGTCGGCCGCCAGGACGAGATCGACGGCGTGCCAGCCCCCGTCCCCCGGCGGGATCGAGTGCGGCCGCAAGTGGATGCGGAAATAGCCGTCCCGGTCCGCCGTCACCTGCAGTTCGGACCCGCCGAAGCGCGCGGTGATGCGGGCGCCCCGGATGGGGCGCCGCGTGATGCGTCGGCGAACGTCGCGCAGAAGCACCGGCAGGCTGCCCTCCGCGCCGGCGCCGTCCGGCCGGGATTGCCGGAAAGCGCGGCCGATGAGGAAGATCTCGGCGTGCGAGCCGTAGCCGCGATAGGGTTCGAGGACGAGACCGTCCTTGCCCTGCGCCCGGCGGACCGGGCGGGCGAGCATGCGCAGGCCGCGGATCGCCGCGCGCCGCCACCGGCCGCGCTTCATCATGGGTGCTTCATCATGGGCGGGCTGTCCGGTGCGCGCCCGCAGGGCACGCAGGTTCGATGCGGCGCGGGCGGAGGGTCATGTCACGATACCAGGGGGCGGCTGAGGCGCGGCTCCCGACGGGTGCCCCCGATCCACGCGTCAACGCGGGTGATCGCAAGGTCGGCGCGCCCGGGCGCTATACGAGGCATCACGGCCGGGGCCCTCCCCGGGACCCCCATGCGAGGCCCCTCTCGATCCCCGGTGCGCCATCGGGAGGCGCGACGCCTCACAGGTCCGCGTCATCCCCGTCCGGCGTCGTGAGCCCGTACTGGACGAGGAGCGCCGCGCGCCGTCCGCGCCCGGCCAGCGCGCGCACCGCGTGGTGGCGGCTCACCTGCGCGAAGGTTTCGGCGGCGCCGCCGGGCTGGTCCGCGACGTCATGGGCGAGACGTGCCATGTCGGCCGCCGAGCGTTCGTCCGCCGCGATCGATTGCTCCACCGTTTCGAGGACGGCCCGCACCATCGGGATCAAGCGCGCGTAACGATCGTCGGTCCTCATCGGCATGCCTCCCTGGCTGGCACGCGCGGCCACGTGCGGAGGGTACTATGCCTGGAAACGTGCCTCTCGGCGATTCGCTCCCGCCGGCGTCCCTGCGCGCGCGGCGAGCTTCACCCAGACGCCGCCATCCGGGCGAAGGGTGATCGACGGCAGCGGGATCACGGGCCGGCTCGCCTGCCAGGTCAGGCTGAAGCGCTGCGCGACGGTTGCCAGAACCAGGCTCGCTTCCATCAGGGCGAAGCGGTTGCCGATGCAGATGCGCGGCCCTCCGCCGAACGGCAGGTAGGCGAAGCGCGGCAGGTCCTTGGCGAGGGAGCCCTCCCATCGCTCCGGACGGAATGCCGCCGGTTCGTCGAAGAAGCGCGCGGAGCGATGCAGGATCCAGGGGCAGATGAAGAGCGTGGTGCCCTTGGGCACCGGATATCCGCCGATCTCGCAATCGACGGTCGCCTCCCGGCCGAGCGCCCAGGCGGGCGGGAAGAGCCGCATCGCCTCGGTGATGACCTGGCCGGTGTAGCGCAGCCGCGGCAGGTCGTCGATCGTCGGCGCGCGGCCGCCGAGAACCGCCTCCACCTCCGCCCCGAGCCGCGCATCGACCTCGGGATGCTGCCCGATCAGGTACCAGCTCCACGTGAGCGCGAGGGCGGTGGTCTCCTGCCCGGCCAGCAGCATCGTCAGGACCTCGTCCCGAAGCTGCCGGTCCGGCATGGGCTGGCCGGTCTCGTCGCGCGCCTGCATCAGGTTCGACAGGAGGTCGCTATGCACCTCCGGATCGGCGCGGCGCTGACGCAGGATCCGGGCGACGATGGCCTCCAGCCGGCGGATCCCGCGGCGATACCGGAGATGCCCCGGCAATGGGACGATGTCGGGGATGACGAAAAGGCGCGTGAAGCGCGCGGCGATCTCCCGCGTGATCGCGTCACCGTCGCGCTTGATGGTCTCGACATCCTCCTCCACGACCGCGCCGAACAGCGACTCGGCCGCGATCCGCAAGGTCAGCACCATCATGTCCGCGTGGACATCGCGGATCTCGCCCGCCTTCCAGGTGTCGAGCATGGCTCCCGTATGCGCGACCATGGTCTCGCCGTAGCGCGTCAGGCGCGGTCCCGTGAAGGCGGGGGCCGCGAGCCGGCGCTGGCGCTGCCAGAGGGCGCCCTCGCTCGTCAGCAGGCCGTTGCCGAAGACCGCGGTGACGTGGCGCCAGAAGAAGCTGTTGCGCACGTAGGAACGGTGCTGCTTGACCAGCACCGACTCGATGTCGTCGGGATCGTTGAGAAGCAGCGCCGGCCATCCGCCGAGGCGCATGCCGACGATGTCGCCATAGCGCTCGGCGCAGTCCGTGTAGAAGGCGAGCGGGTCGCGCGCCAGGCCGAGAAGGTTGCCGAGGATCGGCAAACCCGGAGGCCCCGGGGGGCGGGATCGCGCGGCTGGCGCGCCGCCGCGGGCGTAAGGGGACGACGCGACCTTCGCTGCCATGGCGACCGACGACCTCCGCGCAAAGCATCCGCGGAGGATAGGGATGGGATCGCGGTTTGAATACGAACGCGGACGTACGCATACGAGGTTCCGGCCTCGGCCAAGCCGGCCCCTCGACTGTCGAATCTTCAGGCGCCCCGTGGCGGCGGGTCCGATGCCGGACGCAGCGCGCTGTGCCGATCCGCCCGGATCAGCCGGCTTGCCGACCTGCCCGACCCCGCTGATCCGACTCTGTCGCCAATGGCGGCGGCTCGCCGGCCCCGTGGAGGCGCACGGCGTTCCGGCCCGCGGCCTTCGCGGCGTACAGAGCCGCGTCGGCCTCGGCAAAGGCCTCCGCCGCATTCCGCGCCGGGCCGAGGATCGTCGCCCCGATGGAGGCGCCGACCGCGAGGCGCGCGTCGTTCCAGAGGATCGGCTGGCACAAAGCCGCCGAGGCGCGGGCCAGCATCTGCGCGATCCGGGTCGGCCCGAGGGGCGCCCGGAGCAGCACCGCGAACTCGTCCCCGCCGATCCGGGCAACCAGGACGGCATCGCGGAATACCCGCCGCAACCGCAGCGCCGCCTGGCGCAGGCATTCATCCCCGGCGGCGTGGCCGAGTCGGTCGTTGATCGGCTTGAAATCGTCGAGATCGATCAGCACCAGGGCGGCGACGGAGCCGCGGGTCCGCGCATCGCTCGCCATCGCGCGGCAATGCGCGTCGAACCGGCCGCGATTGGCGAGCCCCGTCAGCGCGTCGTGCTCGGCGCGGTGCCGCAGGCGCGTCCATTCCTCCCGCTCGTCCGTGATGTCCTGCTTGAGGCCGAACAGGCGGACGGGCCGTCCCGCGAGGGAGGCGATGTCGGCGGTGATCCGGATCCAGCGGGTCTGTCCGCGCCACGTCCGGATCTCGCTCTCGAGCACGAAGCCGTGACCGCGCCGGAGGGCGTCGGCCCGCACGAGTTCAAGCTCGCGCCGCGACCGCTCGGTGTAGAGATCAACGATCGTGCGCCGGCTCAAGGGGCCGCCCAGCGGCAGCCCGAAGAGATCGTAGACGCCGTCGGTCCAGGTCAGATGCTCGTCGGCGAGGTCGCATTCCCAGGCCCCGATGCGGGCGAGCTTGGCGGCTTGCGCGTATAATCTGTTGTGAAGCCTGAGGGACTGCCATTCATCGGCTGAACCCGCATCATTCCGCATGGTCTGGTCCAGTAAGTCCGATCTCTCTTGGGAGACGGTCAGCAGAATAGAGGGGATTGCTTAAACCCGGGTTGCGGTCCGGCCCGCGCCCGGTCGATCGGGCCGCCACGATCACGCGAGAGCGGAACCCGGATTCCGCGAGGACGAAATCGGGTCTAGGGTGTGGGGATGGCTGCTGCCGTCGGCCAGCGCGGAGCCGGTCCGCGGCGTGATACGGCGAGGTGCCTGCCGATGGGTGCACATCCGGGTCGATCAGCCGAGGAATGGGGCCGGATCATCGCCGTCGCCTACGCCGCCCAGACGCGGCCGCCGCTGACGCGCCAGCTCATGGAGGACGTCTGCAGCATCGTGGCCGACGCCGTCCGGGAGGCGGAAGCGGCGAATGTCGCGGATGCCGAGTGGTGCGAGCGGGTCAACCTCGTCCTCGACCGGGGCGAGATGTCCCTGCACGCGGCGGTGGGACCGCGGCTGGCCGGGATCGACGACGCGACCGGATCCGCCAGGATGGCGCATCGCTCGGAGGCCGGGCGGCCCCTGCGCGCCTTCGGCGGCCAATAGAGTATCTCGAGCCGCCCGCCCCGAATCGGCCGGGACGGCGCGGAGGGGGCGATGCCAAGCGGGAGGATGCGGCTCGATGGATGATCCGACCAAGACCTCAGACCCCGGACCGCCGGCGCCCGATGCGGGTTCGGACTGGCCAACGATCCGCGATTGGCGGAAGGCGACGCGAACGCGCCTGATCGCGGAGCGCCTCGCCATCGCGGCTCCCGACCGGGAAGCCGCCAGCGAGCGGATCGGCACCGCCCTCGAGGTGGCCCTCGCGGCCCGCCCGAGCCGGCTGATCGGCTTCTACTGGCCCTTCCGGGGCGAGTACGATCCTCGGGGCCTGATGGCGTCGATGCGGGAGCGCGGGGCGCAACTCGCCCTGCCGGTGATCGTCGAGCGGGGGCACCCGCTGGTGTTTCGCGCCTGGTCCCCCGGCAGTCTGATGACGGCGGGCGTCTGGAACATCCCGGTGCCGGAGGCCGGCGAGACGGTCCAGCCCGACCTGCTGATCGTGCCGCTCGTCGGCTTCGACCGCGAGAACTACCGCCTCGGCTACGGCGGCGGATTCTACGACCGGACCATCGCGGCGATGCCCGTGAAACCGCACACGATCGGGGTCGGATTCGCGCTTGGGCGCCTCGCGACGATCCATCCCCAACCCCACGACATCGCGCTGGACGCGGTGATCACCGATTGAGATGCGGAACGGCTTTGACGCGGGCCAGCGCGGTGGGGCATCACAGCTCCCGAAACCCTGGTCTCGGCGCAGAGCCCCCGCTCGACGCGAAGCACATGATCCTCAGCTCGGCCCACCGCATCGGTCTCCTGATCTTCCTGCTGCTGCTGCCGCCGATCACGTACGGCGTCGCGGCCTGGCTGCTGCTGTGAGCAGCCGCGCGGGTCCACTGAAACATCGGTGCATGAGCTGCGAATTTCGCGGGCTCAACGCGCCGGAGCGCCATATTTTGTACCCGAGAGATCGGGTACCGCATTCCCTCGCGTGCCGGAGCGGTTCGCTGCGAGGCTTCGGGCCGCGGAACGGGGGCCAATGGTGAAATCGTTACTCGTCGCAGCTCTGCCTCTCCTGCTCGTCGGCGGCTGCATCAGCACCGATTCCAATCCCATGGCCCTCGGCCGGGGTCCGGCGCCAGGGGTCGCACCCGCGGCCCTGGCCGAGGCCGCGCCGCCCGAACCGAACCTGACCATGCCGGGGCAATTGCTGCCGCAGGCCGGCGCCCCCGCCCGCGTTGCCGGCGTCGATCCCTACGCGGCGCTGGCGCGGGCCGACGCGCTCCAGACCCGGGTCTCCACCAAAGCCGCGCGATACGACGCCCCGCCCGACCAGCCGCCGACGCGCCGGGGCGTGACCGGCTCGGCCCTCGCCGCGGCCGATCCCGAGCAGCCCGTCCCGGCCGCCGGCCTCGGTCACATGATGGCCCTGGGGCCCGCCGGAACCGGCGCATCGACGCGCGTGGCCGTCGCCCAGCCGCGTTCGGCCTCGCCCGTCACGGGTCCGGCCTCGGCCGTCGAGATCCGCGCCGCCAAGGAGCAGCGCGTGCAGGATCAGCGCGACAAGCGCTTCGATGCCGAGGTGCGACGCGTCACCAGATCCGTCTGCGCGGATTGCGGCCCGACGGCCGGGCGCAGGCGCCAGCTTCCCGCCCGGGATCTCGAGGACGCCGCGCCGGACGCGGAATGATCCGCCCGAATCCGGGATCTTGAGGCCGGATCCGGCGTGACGCCTAGCGCCGCGCCGGCGCCACGATCGGGCCGGGCTGGCCGGTCGGGGCCGGCTGGGACATCTGGTTGCGACGGTTCTGCATCCGCTGGGTGTTTGCTCCGGAGGTCTGCTGCTGCGTCGTCGTCGTGCTCCGCGCCTGCCCGGCCAGCGAGTTGTTGATGCTGTTCAGGTTGGAGCTCGGCGCGCCCTGGGCCAGAGCCGGTGCGGCGGAGGACACGGTCAGGATCACGACGGCGGCGAGACTTGGCCCACGCATGGCGGCCCTCCTGATTTGATTCTTCGGCATGAAGCGACGACGCGCCGGAAACGGGCCGGTTCCCGCCGAGGGCTCAGCCTCGCGGGGTAGCCGGCGCGAGACGGGAATCGTGGCGGGGAATAGGCCCGGACCCCCGACAAAAGGTTCCGATTCCGCGGAACCGGAGGTTTCCCGGTCAGTCCAGGCGGCTCGGCGCGCCGGTTCGACGATCCGCGTCGGCGCACCTCGCCATCGGAGCGCGAGGGTTCCTCCTCCCGTCGGTCATCGGAGGCCTCTCGGAATCGGATATTGTGCGGGCAACGCGAGCCCGAGCCGGCAACCGCCGCGAGCACGCCGCGACCGTGACGGATCGTTCGTCACTCAGGCCGCCTTCAACGGATCGTGGCCCCAGTTCATCAGGGAGAGCCGCCAGGGGGAATCAGCGATGGCATCCTTGTCCTTCGGACCGCCCTGCTTCAGGTGCCGGTGCACGTAGCCGACGACTTTGCGCATGTGTCCGTAATCCTCGTCCGACAATTCGGACTTCTTCTTGTTCAGGATCTCGACGATGCGCCGGCCCTCGGCGTGACCGGTCGCCTCGCTGGCGCCGTCCTTCTTCTGACCGACGGATTGGCTCTGCTCCGACTTCAGGTACGTGTCCAAGGCGGACGCCGTCATGTTCACCACGTCCTTGAAGTCCTTGTAGGTTGCCTCGTGATCGGTGTTCGCGTCGTGTGCCATCGAGGTCTCCTCATCCGGGTCAGCCCAGGTGTTTCCTGTGTTCGCGCCGCCGCCCGCCCAGGCCGGGAAAGGACGCGGCGCCCCGTCACGGCCGCATCGTCGAGCGGCAGGACCGTCCCTGCACCACGGTCAGGCCGCCTGGTCGAGCGCGGCGAGCAACGCGCCCCTGTGATAGGGCTTGCGCAGGAAACGCCCCGCATCGGGGATGTCGGATTCCCGCGGGAGGACGCGCCCGGACGTGACGACGAGGCGGATATGCGGCCATCTCTGGTGAACCTCCTCGGCGAGGGCGAGGCCGTTCATCGCGCCCGGCATGTCGATGTCGGTGAACAGAACCCCGAACGCGTCCGGGCTGGCCTGGAGGAGCGTGAGCGCCGCCTCGGCGTCCGGTGCCTCTGCGACCGCGAGGCCGACCTCCTCCAGCATGGCGACCGCGACCATGCGGACGAAGCTCTCGTCCTCGACCACGAGCACACGCAGCAGCGATTCCGGATATTCTGGGCTCATCGGTCGACCAGCTTCGTCCTTGGCGGGGCAGGAAGCACGTCAAGCGTTTGATGCGCGTTTCGTTTCAGCTTGACCGCGAATGCGGTGGAGCGATCTGCCCAGGTTCAAGGACCCCACCGGCTCAAGGCCGATGCCGGTCAGAGCGCCGCCGCGCGCGAGGATCGGGAGCCGTCCCCGAAAGCCTGGGCCCTCAGGCCGCCCGGAGAAGCAGGGCAGCGGCGGCCACGCCCATGACGCCGAAGGTGGCGAGGATGCCGCCGCCGCGACACGCATATTGCCGCGGGGAGTTCTTGGGGGCGAGCATCCCGAACGGATGCAGGATGCGGGCGACCAGCAGGACGATCAGCAGGGTCCGCACCAGCGTCGCCCCACCGCCGCCGGCCTCGAGGAGGGCGACGAGCAGCAGCGCGAAGGGCACGTACTCGCCGAAATTGCCCTGCACGCGGATGCGCTTCTCCAACCCTTCATCGCCGCCGTCGCCGTGCAGCACGTCCGTCGAGAGCCGCCCGGCGACGACCCAGCCGGACAGGCCGAGATAGATCAGCGCGAGCAGGGCGGCGTAGAAGGCAGTCAGGGCTGGGAAGGTCACGTGTCGCTCCACCGATGGTCATAGGCAGCCACCCGCGCGCACCGGAGCGGCGCGATGGCCTTTGCATGCGGGATCCGCCCGGATTGTCGGCGCGGCGGCCGCTCCCTCAGCGGCTGCTACCGGCCTCGCGGCTCGGGTCGTCGGTCGGGTTGATGTAGTTGAGCCCGAACGGACCGGTCCCGTTGACCTGCAACTCGACCGGCTCGTTCGTGGTCCAGAGCGCGTGCGGCATGTCCTGGGGCAGGAAGACGAATCCGCCCGCTCGCAGGAGCTGGCCGGCCGTCTTGTCCAGCGTCTTGCCATGCTGGTGGTAGATCGAGCCGGACAGGATCGTCAGCGTCTCGGCCTGGGCGTGGGTGTGGGGCGCGACGACGGTGTCGGCCGGGAACATCACCCGCAGCACGAACGGACCGGGCTTCGCCGGATCCCCCGCCACCAGGGCGATCCGCGTGCCCCTCGGCAGATTCGGCGGTCCCGGCTGGTAGGCGACGCTGGCACCGTCCGGCATGGTCACGAGGCCCGGCGCGCCGTGACCGGCATCCTGGGCAAGGACCGGCCCCGTGCAGGCGGCGGCCAGGAGGCCGATTGCGACGGTGCGTGCGCTCTGGCGCATGGGGCGATCCTCCGAGAAGGTCAGAATGACCGGAAGGTCCCATGCCTTCGCGGAACGAAAGATCCTGTCGCGCCGTCTCGGCGCGGCCTTGGCGCTGGGCCTTCGGTGAATGCGCAGGCCGACCCGGCCCGCGGAAGCGTCGGCACGCGCATGGGGCACCCAGCGCGACACGTTGACAATGTCATTCACGCGTGAATCGTTCAAGTCTGGAAGGAATGCCGGGCCATGACGTCTTCCGCGCGCGGCGGGCTGAAGCTGGACGACCAGCTCTGCTTCGCCCTCTACGCCGCCACCAACGCGGTGGTGCGTGCCTACCGGCCGCTCCTGGGCGAGCTTGGCCTCACCTACCCGCAATATCTCGTGATGCTGGCGCTCTGGCAGGATGGCGGGATGCCCGTGCACGATCTCGCCCGGCGACTGCAGCTCGGGCCGAGCGCGATCACCCCGCTGGTGGACAAGCTGGAAGCGGCCGGCTTCGTCGCGCGCGGGCGGACCTCCGACCGACGCCTGGTGCTGGTCGCGCTGACGGAGGCTGGCCGCGCGCTGGAGGACAAGGTCTCGGTCGCGCAGCAATCCGTCGTCTGCCGGACCGGGCTCTCCGACCGGGACCTCTCCGCCCTGCGCCAGGACCTGAAGGATCTCACCGACCGCATCGCCGTCTTCGGCGCGATGCCCGAGGACGAGCCCCGCTGAGGGCTCGCCGCGCCGCGACGACGGCAGGCGAACAAGGTCCGCGACAGGACCGTTGAGGAGACGACCATGGGTGGTTCACCCGAGCCACCAAGCTGCCTGAGACTGCCGCGCCGCTGGGCTCGGCCCGATCCGGCAGGCGGCGCACCCACGTGATCGTCGAGGGCCAAGCCCGGCGCGGCGGGAGCCGCGGTCCCGATGCAGGCGGCGTCGTGACGAGAGTGGTGGGCGGTCGCCTGATCGCCCACCGCCTCAATACGTGTCCGCCAGATAGGCGGCGATGGCCTTGGCCTGCGCCTCGTCGATCGAGGCGTGGTAGACCTTGACCATCTTGGTCACCTCGGATTCCCAGAAGGCCTTGCCTTTGCCCGGCGGCTGCATCGCGATGTAGTCGACCGAGTGGCAGACCAGGCAGTTCGCCTGCGCGGCCTGAAAGCCCTCGGCCTGCGTACCGGCCTTTGGCGCTCGCAGCTCCGCGGTCGGCTCCGGCAGGTCGTAGGTCCTGGGTGCCGCGCGGGCGGTCCCGGCGGTCAGCAGGATGGTCGCCGCGACCGCGATGGCATGAATCTTCGTCATCGTCGCCTCCCTCAAGCCGCCTGGACGCGAGTGGTCTCGACGACGTTGCGCAGGTACCCGGCCGGGTTCCAGCGCGGTTCCATCGGCTGCGTCGCCGCGTCGTTGCCGGTCGCCCGCACCCGGATCGCGTGGGGACCCGGAGGCAGGTCGAGGCTCAGAATCCAGGGCCTGAAGGCATAGGGGCCGAGATCCTGGCCGAGCCGCGCCTCGGTCCAAGTCGTCCCGTCATCAAGCGAGACCGCCACCGTCTTGATGCCCGAGCCGCCGTCGAAGGCGATGCCGCGCAAATCCGTTCGCCCGGCCTTCACCCGGGCGCCGTCGGCCAGGTTGGTGAGGAAGGAGCGGATGGTGAAGCGGTTGATCGGGACCGTCCTGTCCGCCGCCTTTCCGGGCTCGGTGCAGGCGCAGTCGTTGTCCGGAATCCGGTAGGCCGATCGCATCCAGAATCCGTCGAAGGGCTTGTCGAGGACGCTGATGCTGTTGAGGTGCTTGACCCAGTAGGTGCCGTAATAGCCCGGCACGACGAGGCGAAGCGGATAGCCGTTGAGCCAGGGCAGATCCTCGCCGTTCATCGCCCAGGCCAGCATCACCGTGCCGTCGCGGGCGTGATCGACGGGCAGCGACTTGGCGAAGTCGGGCGTCTCGGGGATGACGGGTCCGTCGAGACCCTCGAAGGCGATTTCGGTCGCCCCGGCCTTCACGCCGGCCTTGTCGAGCACGGCTCTCAGCGCCACCCCGGTCCAGCGGGCGCAGCCCATGGCGCCGTTGGCGAGCTGGCCGCCGGCCATGCGCGGCTCGAAGAAGCCGCGCGAGTTGCCCGAGCACTGGCTGACGGCGACGATCTCGGTCCGCGGCAGGGCCTTGAGATCCGCCAGCGAGAGCGAGACCGGGCGCTCGACCTGCCCGTGGATCGCCAGGCGGTAGGTCTCGGGATCGATCTCGGTCGGGATGTCGGCGAGATGGTAGCGGACGAAGAAGGCGTCGTTCGGGGTGATCGGCCCAGCGTCGAAGACGGAGAAGGGCGTCTCCAGCTGCGGCGGCCGGGCCGTCAGCTGGAGGAGCGGGCGCTTGCCCGGATAGGCCACCAGCGGGCGCTCGCCATTGCCGAAGGGGAGCGTGACCGTCTCGGCCGCCAGGGCGCGCAGCGGCGCGAGCCCCGCCCCGCCGAGCCCCGCCAAGGCGCTCAAGCCAGCACGCCTGATGAGTTCCCGTCTGTCGAGCATCTGCAGTTCCTCCCTCCCCTGCCGATCTGCCGCAGCATCCCGCGTCAGGCTCTGTGCAGGCGGCTCATGACGGTTCCGACCGGAATGCGCAGCCGCTCGGCCGTCTCCCGATAGGTTAAGCCCTCGACATCCAGGCAGGCCAGGACGGTGCGGCAGGGCGCATCGAGGGCCGCGAAGGCCTGGCGCACGGCGATCGCCTCGATCAGGCGGTCGTCGAAGCCCTCGTCGGGCCAATCCTGCCCGCCCTCCTCCCGGCGCACGCCCGCCCGCCGGATCCGGTCGATCCAGGCATGGCGCACGATCCGGAACAGGTAGGCGCGGGCCGCGCGCGGATCGCAGGGCGCCGCGGGCGTGGAGAGGGCCTGGAGCGCGCTCTGCTGCATCAGGTCGCGCGCGCTCTCGGGCTCCCGCGTGAGCGTGAGCGCGTAGCCGAAGAGGCGCGGCCAGGCCTCGACCAAGTGCTGACCGATCGATCGCATCCGCGGAGGCATCCTCCCCGGGTTCCATAGCACGATCGAACAGACGGGCGCGAAGGAGCGGCCTCGTCGGGCCGCCACCCGTCAGCGGCGTCGGCGCCGGTCGAAGGCCCGGGCGGATACGGAAAAGCCCCGGAATACGGGTCCGGGGCTCGATCGCGCGGTGACTGTCGTTGACGTGTGATGTTGGTAGCGAGGGAGGGATTTGAACCCCCGACACAAGGATTATGATTCCTCTGCTCTAACCAGCTGAGCTACCCCGCCACGCGCCATGACCCTCCGCCGCGTGGGCGGCCGGTCAGACGCCCGGGATATAGGGAAACCGGCCTTCCGGTGTCAACGGTCCGCCGGCCCAGGCTCCCGGGAAATTCCGGTCTCAAAGCCGGGTGCCGAAGATTTCGGCCACCTGCGGGATGTCCTTGTCGCCGCGACCCGAGAGGTTGAGCACCATCAGGTGGTCGGCGGGCTTCGCCGGGGCGATCTCCAGGACCTTGGCCAGCGCATGGGCGGGTTCGAGGGCCGGGATGATCCCTTCGAGCTTCGAGCAGAGCTTGAACGCCTCCAGGGTCTCGCTGTCGGTGGCCGACAAGTAGGTGACGCGCCCGGCCTCGTGCAGCCACGCATGCTCGGGGCCGATGCCCGGATAGTCGAGGCCCGCCGAGATCGAGTGCGCGTCGGCGATCTGGCCGTCCGCGTCCTGCAGCAGGTAGGTGCGGTTGCCGTGCAGCACGCCCGGCTTGCCGCCGGTCAGCGAGGCCGCGTGCAGGCCCGAGGAGACGCCGTGGCCGGCGGCCTCGACCCCGTAGATCTCGACCTCGCGGTCATCGAGGAAGGGGTGGAACAGGCCCATCGCGTTCGAGCCGCCGCCGATGCAGGCGATCAGCGAATCGGGCAGGCGGCCCTCCTGGGCCAGCATCTGCTCGCGGGTCTCGCGGCCGATCACCGACTGGAAGTCGCGCACCATCGCCGGGTAGGGATGGGGCCCGGCCACCGTGCCGATGCAGTAGAACGTGTCGGCGACGTTGGTGACCCAGTCGCGCAACGCCTCGTTCATGGCGTCCTTGAGGGTCTTGGTGCCGGACTCGACCGGGATCACCTCGGCGCCCAGCATCTTCATCCGGAACACGTTCGGCGCCTGCCGGGCGACGTCGACGGCGCCCATATAGACCACGCAGCTCAGGCCGAAGCGCGCGCAGAGGGTCGCGGTGGCGACGCCGTGCTGGCCCGCGCCGGTCTCGGCGATGATCCGCGGCTTGCCCATGCGGCGGGCGAGCAGGATCTGGCCGAGCACGTTGTTCACCTTGTGCGAGCCGGTGTGGTTCAGCTCCTCGCGCTTGAAGTAGAGCTTGGCGCCGTGGCCGGCCGGGGCGCCCGCGCGCAGGTGCTCGGTCAGGCGCTCGGCGTAATAGAGCGGGCTCGGGCGACCGATATAATGGGTCCCGTACGAGGCCATGTCGGCCTGAAAGGACGGGTCGGCCTTGGCGGCCTCGTAGGCGGCCTCAAGGTCGAGGATCAGCGGCATCAGGGTCTCGGCCACGAAGCGACCGCCGAAGATGCCGAAGCGGCCGCGCTCGTCCGGGCCGGTGCGGAAGGAGTTCGGGGTGGGGGCGATGGTCACGCGGTCACGTCCTTCGAGCGAGGGGCGCCGCCCGCCCGGGAGCGCGCCATGGGGCGGAGGGCTCCCAAACGGGCAAAGGCCCCCAACGAGCAAGGTCCCCCGGGCACGGCTTCGCCGATTGGCAGGTCGCGCGTCAGGGGCGCTTTGCCAGTGGCTCTAAACCCGCGGGGGGCGGCACCACAATGCGGCAGACGCGACGTTTTGGGAAATCCGCCCGGCATCTCGTGAATCCGGCGTTCAGGGCGCGGCTCACGCGGTCCCGCGCAGCGCGCCCACGAAGGCGGCGATGCGGGCCGGGTCCTTCTCGCCCGGCCGCACCTCGACGCCGGAGGAGACGTCCACGGCCCTGAGCCCGGTGCGGCGCACGGCCTCCGCTACGGTCTCGGGCGAGAGTCCGCCGGACAGCATGGTGCCGGCGGGCAGGTCGGCGCCGAGGAGCAGGTCCCAGTCGAAGGCGCGCCCATTGCCGCCGGGCAGGTCCGCCCCGGGGGGCGCCTTGGCGTCGAGGAGGAGACGGTCGGCAACACGCGCGTAGGCCGGGACCGCGTCGAGATCGGCGCGGGCCGCGACGCCGAGGGCCTTCATCACCGGCCTGTCCGCGAGCGCCCGGATCGCCGCGACCCGCTCCGGGCTCTCGCGTCCGTGGAGCTGGATCAGGTCCGGGTCGATCGCCGCGACGGCGGCCTCCACGAGGGCGTCGTCCGG
Source organism: Methylobacterium soli (assembly GCF_008806385.1). GTDB lineage: Bacteria > Pseudomonadota > Alphaproteobacteria > Rhizobiales > Beijerinckiaceae > Methylobacterium > Methylobacterium soli. Next base: position 176,947 of record NZ_VZZK01000004.1, on the reverse strand, counting down.
ATCGACCAGAAGCACGACGCGCTCGGCCCGGCCGCGCGCCAGGGCGGCGAGGTGCCCGGCCCGCGCGAGATCGAGATGGCGCGGGCTCCTGGGGAAATGCACGAGGCCGATCCAGTCCGCGCCGGCCGAGAGCGCGGCCTCGAGGGTGGCCTCGGTGCTGAGACCGCAGATCTTGACGCGGGCGGGAAGGGTTGTCGGAGCCATCATGCCGGCCTTATAGCCGATTCCGACGCGTCCCGCGTGGGGACGCGGGCCTTCCGCGAGAGCCACCCCGGCTGCGGCGGGCCCCGGCTTCAGGCGGATTGGCGCAGGCCGGCCCCACCGGCGTCGAGGCGTGCGACGGCCGCCAAATCCTGGGCCCGCGGCGCCGGCCGCCCGAGCAGGTAGCCCTGAACCTCGGTGCAGCCCTCCGAGATGACGAGGTCGAGATGGTCCTGCGTCTCGACCCCCTCGGCCACGGTCGTCACGCCGAGGCGGCGCCCGAGATCGGCCACGACCCCCACGATCGCGGCGCATTCCGGGCGCGTCACCGCATCCCGCACGAAGCTGCCGTCGATCTTGATCTTGTCGAACGGGAAGGCGCGCAGATGCGCCAGGGACGAGAAGCCGGTCCCGAAATCGTCGAGGGCGACCCGGACGCCGAGATCGCGGATCCGGCGCAGGTCGGCGAGGCAGTCGAGCTCGTCGTGCAGCAGGGCGCTCTCCGTCACCTCGATCTCGAGGCGGTCGGGGGAGAGGCCGCTGGCCACCAGCGCGCTGAGGACGTTCGGCGCCAAGGTCCCGTTGCCGAGCTGGCGCGCCGACACGTTGACGGCGACCCGGGCGCGGTTCTCCCAGGTCACGGCATCCGCGCAGGCCCGGTGCAGCACCCAGGTCCCGATCTCATCGATGAGGCCGCTCTCCTCGGCGGTCGGGATGAACTCGGCGGGCGAGATCCAGCCGCGCTTGGGATGGTGCCAGCGGATCAGGCCTTCCTGGGCAGTCACCTGGCGCGTCCGGACGTCGATGATCGGCTGGTAGAACAGGAACAGGCCCGTCTTCTCGTCGAGGGCATGGCGCAGCTTCATCTCGAGCCGCAGCTTCTCGCGCATGCGTTGCTCGAGATCAGGCGAGAACACCCGGTAGGTCCGCTTGCCGGCCGCCTTGGCGGCGTAGAGCGCCATGTCGGCCCGCGACAGCAGGGTCTCGGAATCGCCGCCGTGGAGGGGCGCCACCGCGATGCCGATGCTCGCCCCGACCTGGAGGCGCCGCTCGTCCTCGATGTGGAAAGGCGAGACCAGGGCCGCGACCAGGGTCTCGGCCAGGTCGCTCGCTCTCGCGACGGTGCCGCCCTCCAGCATGATCGCGAATTCGTCGCCGCCGAGCCGCGAGACCACGATGCCGGGACTGTCGCAATGGCTGCGCAGGCGGTCGGCCACCCGCTTGAGCAGGGCGTCGCCGACGAGATGCCCGTTCGAATCGTTGATGATCTTGAAGCCGTCGAGATCGATGAAGAGCAGGCCGACCTCCGCGCCCTCGCGCGCCAGGGCGGCACCGAGATTCTCCCGGAACGTGGTTCGGTTGGCGAGCCCGGTCAGCGTGTCGAAATGGGCGAGCTGCTGGATGCGCGCCTCGGCGGCGACCTGCTTGGTGATCACCGACCAGGTCAGCATCGGCCCGATATACTCGCCGCCGGTGCCGGTGACGGCCGAGACCTGCAAGTCCAGCACCTCGGGGCCGAGCTTGATCCGGGTGCGGTGGGGCAGGTTGGCCGGGTTGGCGAGCAGGCGGCGCTGATGGGCCGGGTTCTTGTGGAAGATGTCGATGGATTTGCCGATGAGTTCGGACGGCTTCACCGGCAGCAGGCCCTCGATCTGGCCGAGCGTGCGCTTCGAGGTGTCGTTCATGTAGGTGATGGTGTAGTCGACCGGGTCGACGGTCATCACCGCCACCGGCATCTCGTCGATCATGCGCAGGAGGCGGTACTCCTCCTCCTCCTTGGCCACCTCCGCGGTGGCGATCGCCCAGACCAGGAGCGCGCGGCTCGCGCGCCCGTTCGCCTCCGGCAGCGCATGGATGTGCAGGTCGAGCCACTCCTCGCCGAAGCGGATGCGCGCCTTGTGCGGCAACTGGGTCGGGTCGCCCAGGAGCGCGCGCTGGTGGCCGGGTACCTTGTGGAACACGTCGATCGACGTGCCCACGATGTTGTCCGGATCGATCCCGAGGGTGTCCCGGATGGAATGCAGCAGCCGGATCGAGCAGGCATTGGCGTAGTCGATGGTGAAGGTGCTGAGATCGCAGGTCATCGCCCCAACGGGTAGCGTCTCGAACATCCTCTCGAACGAGAGCGGGCCCGGCGGACCCTGCTCCGGTGCGGTGCGCGAGAGGTGCGGGCAGGACGCCATGATCTGCGCTTCTCCGGTTCGCCGCTCCGGCATGCAGGCAGGGCAGCGAGACGATCGCTGGAAAGCCGGGGCTGACCTCACCATGCAATCGGATCGTTAATGCCCGCTTAAGCCGAAATAGATCGACGCGGAAAAGCTAGTCAATTACTGCCACTTCCGGTTGTTTGCTGTGATCATTTCTTCTGAGTAGTAGGTTTAATGCGTTTCAACCTGCGATTTTCCGGGCCGTGATCCTGTGCGCGGGCGCCTCAGCCCCTTCCGTCCAGGCGGCTCGCCCTCGGGTCGCTCGCCATTCGGCCAAGCATGAGCGTGCCAAGGGGCCCCGGGCCTCCCGGCGTTTCGCCGTCTCGGTCTTCGCGTCTCTCGGTGTTGGGTCGGGTCCTGGCCGGGCGCCCGGGCTCAGCGCGGGGCCGGCAGGGCCGTGCGGTTGCCCGCCATGCCGTAGGCGGTCTTCGTCTCGGAGGCCGGCGCGTAGGTCTTGAGGCGGGCGGTCTCGCCCTCGAGGCGGCGGATCTCGCGGCGGCGCTCGCGCGCCTTGCGGCGAGTCTCGCCCTGGCCGAGCCAGGCACCGATGCCGCCGACTACGATGCCGAGGGCCACGGCCACGAACAGGATCGCGTAGAGCGGCAGGGTCAGGCTGAAGACGGGCGCTTCCGGCGAGAACGGATCGAAGGACAGGCGGACGGCGTCGCGGTTCGCCACCGCCAGCAGCACCACCAGGATGGCGACGGGCAGCAGAACCAGACCCTTGAGGAAGCGGATCATCGATCTCTCCGGAGGACGTTAATTCGACGCTGTCGCGTGGCTCTCGCCGATACCGGCCGCGTTCAGGCGCTGGCGCATCTCCTTGCCGGTCTTGAACACCGGGATGGCCTTCTCGGAGACGGCAACGGCCGCGCCCGTGCGCGGGTTGCGTCCCCGGCGCGCATCGCGACGCTTGACCGAGAAGGCGCCGAAGCCCCGCAGCTCGACCCGGTCGCCGCGGGCGAGCGCGTCGGCGATCGTGTCGAGGATCGCGTTCACCAGGGTCTCGACGTCGCGCTGGTAGAGGTGCGGATTCTGCTCGGCGATCTTCAGCACAAGCTCTGACTTGATCATGCGGTGGTCTTCTCGAATGTCGGTGTGGGAGGGCCGGGCTCCGGGGGCCCTTAGGGGGCCGGGCTCCGGGGCCCTCAGGGGGCCGGGGTCGCCGGGCTCGGCCGCCACAGGGCGAGCATGCCGCCGCGCGCGATCTCGCTCGTCTCGGCGCCGAGGGTGCGCAGGGTGCCGCCGAGTCCGTCGAGGCCGAGGAGGTCGGCGCCGAGGCCGAGAGCCGACCAGAGCTTGAAGCCGCCGCCGCTGGTCGGCTTCCAGTCGCGCACGGGCAGGTTCTTGGCCACCTTGCGCTCGTTCTCAAGCCACGCGACGGCCTGGCGCTCGCTGCCGAGCTCGTCGACGAGGCGCAGCGGCACGCTCTGGCGGCCGCTGAAGACGCGCCCGTCCGACACGGCGGCGAGCTGCTTGTCGTCCAGCTTGCGCCGGTCGGCCACGAGGCCCTTGAACCAGCCATAGGTGTCGCCGACCACAGCCGCCAGCGCCGCCCGCGCCTCGGGCGAGGTCGGGGTGAAGCCCGAGGGCTCGGCCTTGAGGGGCGAGGATTTCACCGATTCGACCTTGACCCCGACCTTGTCGAGGAGGCCCGAGACGTCCGGATACTGGAACAGCACGCCGATCGAGCCGACGAGCGACGTCTCACGCGCCACGATGTGATCGGCCGCGATCGCCGTGATGTAGGCGCCCGAGGCCGCCGTGCCGTCCACGAAGGCGACGATCGGCTTCTTCTCGGCAAGCGACCGCAGATTGCGGAACAGCTCCTCGGAGCCCGTGGTGGTGCCGCCGGGCGAGTTGATCGAGACGACGACGCCCTGGACGGCGGCGGATTCGCCGACCTGCTTCATCAGCTTGGCGGTCGATTCGCTGCCGGCGATGAAGCCGCCGATCGAGATGCGGGCGATCTGCGGCTGCACCGCGCCGAAGAGCGGCCCCTCGGTGCCGGCGCGGACGCGCAGGCCCACGGCGCCGGCCGCCACGACGAGGCCGCCGATGCCCAGCACCCGCCACAGGGAGAGCTTGCGGCGCAGGCGGCGTCGATCAATCAGAAGTTCGGCGTCAGCGGCCATGCGATGGTTCACTCCCTCGCGCTCCGGCTGGGGGCCGGGTCCTGTTCTCGCCTGCGGTCGCGGGTGCCCGTCCGCCTCCGGCGGCCGGCCCACGCACCCTCGTGTCCCACATCCCGGCCGAGTTTGCACCTGAGCTTCGGTGCAGACCAAGTCATTGGTTTGCTTACGGACTCGCGGATGCCCGGGGGCTCTCCCGCGTGCCGTGTTCTAGCCCTGCTGGAGGCGGACCGGCAAGGGGGCGCCCGCCGGTGCGACCCGGGAAAAGGACCGGCCGGAACGCGACGAGGCCCGCGCCGGGAATTCCGGCGCGGGCCTCGTCTCGCGTCTCGTGCGGACCTCGCCCGGCTCGGTGCCGGGCGAGGCGCGATCACGTTTACTTGTCGTCGCTGGTGCGGGCCTTCTTGAAGGCCGCGCCCAGGATGTCGCCGAGCGAGGCGCCCGAATCGGCGGAGCCGAACTGGGCCATCGCCTCCTTCTCCTCGGCCACTTCCAGGGCCTTGATGGAGAGCTGAACCCGGCGCGCCTTGCGGTCGAACTGGACCACGCGGGCGTCGAACTTCTCGCCGGCCGCGAAGCGCTCGGGGCGCTGGTCGCCGCGGTCGCGGGCGAGCTCGGCGCGGCGGATGAAGGTCGACAGGTCGGTGTCGATGATCTTCACCTCGATGCCCGAATCCTTGACCTCGGTCACCTCGCAGGTCACGACCTGACCCTTCTTGATCTCGCCGGCTTCCGCGAAGGGGTCGCCGCCGAGCTGCTTGATGCCGAGCGAGATGCGCTCCTTCTCGACGTCGACGTCGAGAACCTGGGCGCGCAGCATGTCACCCTTCTTGAACTCCTCGATGACCTGCTCGCCCGGACGGTTCCAGTCGAGGTCGGAGAGGTGCACCATGCCGTCGACGTCGCCGTCGAGGCCGATGAACAGGCCGAATTCGGTCTTGTTCTTGACCTCGCCCTCGACCTCGGAGCCGACCGGATGCTGCTCGGCGAAGGCCTCCCAGGGGTTCTGGAGGGTCTGCTTGAGGCCGAGCGAGATGCGGCGCTTGACCGGATCGACCTCGAGGATCTGCACCTCAACCTCCTGCGAGGTGGAGACGATCTTGCCCGGATGGACGTTCTTCTTCGTCCAGGACATCTCGGAGACGTGGATCAGGCCCTCGATCCCCGGCTCCAGCTCCACGAAGGCGCCGTAATCGGTGATGTTGGTGACGCGGCCCTTGAGCTTGGCGTCGACCGGGTAGCGCTGGGCGATGCCCTCCCACGGATCGGCGAGGAGCTGCTTGATGCCGAGCGAGATGCGGTGCGTCTCGTGGTTGATCTTGATGATCTTGACCTTGACCGTCTGGCCGATGGTCACGACCTCGGACGGGTGGTTCACGCGGCGCCACGCCATGTCGGTGACGTGCAGCAGGCCGTCGATGCCGCCGAGATCGACGAAGGCGCCGTACTCGGTGATGTTCTTGACGACGCCGTCGATGACCTGACCCTCTTCGAGGTTGGCCACGAGCTCGGAGCGCTGCTCGGCGCGGCTCTCCTCGAGGACGGTGCGGCGCGACACCACGATGTTGCCGCGGCGGCGATCCATCTTGAGGATCTGGAAGGGCTGCGGCGTGCCCAGCAGCGGCGTGACGTCGCGAACCGGGCGGATGTCGACCTGGGAGCGCGGCAGGAACGCCACGGCGCCGTCGAGGTCGACGGTGTAGCCGCCCTTGACCTGGTTGAAGATCGTGCCGGTGACGCGCTCATTGGCCTCGAAGGCCTTCTCGAGCTTGACCCAGCTCTCCTCGCGGCGCGCCTTGTCGCGCGAGATCACGGCCTCGCCGAGCGCATTCTCGATGCGGTCGACATAGACCTCGACCTCGTCGCCGACGGCGAGTTCGCCCTCGCGGCCGGGGCCGTTGAATTCCTTGAGGGCGACGCGTCCCTCGGTCTTGGCGCCGATGTCGATGACGGCAACGTCCTTCTCGATCGCGACGACGCGACCCTTGACGACGGAGCCCTCGGTGATCTCGTGGCTGAGGAAGGATTCCTCGAGCAGCGCCGCGAAATCCTCGCGGCTCGGTGCGCGCTGCATAGCGGTACCAGCAGTCATTCTGTCTCCTGAACGGCCTCGATTCCAGAGGCCTGCGACGGCGGCTCGTGTTGCGGGTTGCCCTCTCGCAATGCCGCCCGCGGACCGAAAAAAGCGGTCTGGGCGGGCTTCGCCTCCCCGCGGGGAGGGCCGACGCATTCTCTAAAGCAATGGTCGAGGGCGAGTCTTCCGGCGAGGCGCGGGCTGGGCACGAAGCCGTAAGCCTGAAGCGATTCCCTCCGGACGATCGGGCGTTCCTTATCCGATCGGCGGCAAAACGGCAACAGGGCGCCGCGCGGGGTGAATCCCCGGGCGGGCCGACCTCTGCGGCTCGTCGGTCCCCGTCAGGCGATGGCGGGCGCTCCGGCGTTGCGCAGCCAGATCGCGGAGGCGATCGCCAGGGGTTCGAGCGGCAGCACGACACGGCCGTGGCGGCGGCCCCAGAGCTGGAGCCCGTCGAACTCGACGGCCCGGATGCTGAGCCAGGACCCGAACGGGAAGGTCGCCTCCGTCCCCTCCCCCGGCCCGTAGCATTCCTCGAAGGCGAGGGGGTCGATCATGATCTGATCGTATTTCTGCAGGTGCTCGGCCATCGAGACCTTGGAGCGGAACAGCACCCGGTCCCGGTGGAAGGAGGAGAAGCAGGGCTCGAACTCGGTGAGCGTCACCCAGAGCTTGCCGCCGATGCGCAGATAGGGCGGATTCGGCCCCGCTTCCCCGAAATTCGCCGGGCTCCAGCCCGCCTCGATCATCAGCGAATCGGCCAGCGTGATCGGGTCGGGCGTCGCATCGGGGCTGGCGCCCGGGATGGTCCCGGAGCTCAGGACCGTTCCGGCCATCAGGCCGGGCGGTTCGAGCACGGTCTGAGGGTCGATGTCGGTGGCGGGAGAGGCCATCGGGCGTCCCTTCGTCTCGTCATCGCGGAAGAGTGTCGCGAATGGCACTATCGCGGATGTCGCGCCGCTTGGCGACCACCGTTCGCGCCGTCTACTCCCGATTTTCCGCCTCAACCGGAATCATGATTCCGGTTCGAGACTTATTCCTCGTCGTCCTCGTCGGGGCGGCGCATGCCCTTCAACTTGGCGAAGACCGAATCGGCGTCGAGCCGCTCCTCGCCTCGGCTGCCGTGGCGGTGCTCGTCCTGCTCCTCGGTCTCCGCCTCGGGGGCCGTCGAGACCTCGGCGGGCAGGAGCGAGGCGCCGGCATCGGTCGCCACCGCGGCGGGGCGGTCCTTGGCGGCGCGCTGCACCTCGAAATCGAGATCGATCTGCGTGCAAAGGCCGAGGGTCACCGGATCCATCGGCTGCAGCGAGCCCGAATTCCAGTGGGTGCGCTCGCGGATCTGCTGGATCGTCGACTTGGTGGTGCCGACCAGCCGGATGATCTGCGCGTCCTTGAGCTCGGGATGGTTGCGCAGCAGCCAGAGGATCGCGTTCGGGCGGTCCTGGCGGCGCGACAGGGGCGTATAGCGCGGGCCCTTGGTGGTGCGCTTGACCTCGGGCAGCTTCACCTTGGAGACCGCGACCTTGAGGCGGTAGTTCGGGGATTTCTGCGCCTTCTCGATCTCGTCGCGGGTGAGCTGGCCCGTGGTGATCGGGTCGAGGCCCTTGATGCCCGCCGCGACCTCGCCGTCGGCGATTCCCTTCACCTCGAGGGGGTGCAGCTTGCAGAAGTCGGCGATCTGCTCGAAGGCGAGCGAGGTATTCTCGACCAGCCACACGGCGGTCGCCTTCGGCATCAGCGGACCCTGGGACATGCGGGCAACTCCAACGAAGTGACGGGGGACGGGACCGAAGGGACACGCGGACGATGGCCCGCGGGCTCCGGCCCGCTGATCCGAGGGGCCGGAGCATCCCGTCTCACGCTGTAAAAGGGGAACGTCGTCTATATAGGTTCCAAGGGGTTCCGCGCAATCGCGTTTGCGGATCGGACGCGCTCCGGCGGGCGCGATCGCTGATCCTGCCAGGACCGGTCCTCATCCCGCCGGGGCGGACCCTGATCCCGCCAGGAAGGCCTGGACGATCTCGGAGAATTCGGGCGTGCGCAGGTAGCCGTAGGATTTGTGGTGGTTCGGCGTGCCGTCCGGGCGGCGATAGGCGTTGATCACCGGCACGTCGCGGGGCTTTGCCCCCCGGGCATTGACGGAAAATTCGTCGCCGAGCACCGCCGCCACGGTGGCGATGTCGGCCTTGTCGGTGAGGTTCGTCCAGGCGAGCGCGGTATCGGGCATGCGCACCGACCCGTGCTCGGCCGCGATCTCGGCCTGCACCTCGACGAGACCCAGCGGCGCGCCCATCGTGACGAAGTGATCGACCCGGAGATCCGGATCGGTGCGTTCCAGGATGCGCAGGCAATCGTAGGCGATGATCGAGCCCATGGAATGGGCGGCGAGCAGGATGCGATCCGCGCGGCGGCCGCGCAGGCACGCGAGGAGGCGCGCCCGCGCGGCGTCCCGGAAGGCGCTGTCCTGGTGGTAGTTCCAGAGATCGTCGAGGCGGTATTCGAGGATGACGTCGTCCAGCGGCGTCAGGCCGGTCACGTGTTCCAGCCATCCGAGCTTGTGGTAGAGGCGCCCGACCAGGCTGGTGCGGCCGGCCTCCTCCGGCGTGTAGCGCGGGAAGGCCTCGGCCTTCGCCGCTGGCCGGTAGGGTTCGAGGTTGCTGTCGGACCCGAGGGGCTCGGCGTAGCGCAGGCTCGCCCAATAGACGAAGTCGAAGGGAAAGGCGGCCGGAACCGAGGCGCAGTTGCGCTCGATGCCTTCCCGGATCGCGGCCAGCCACCACTTGGCCTTCTCCTCCTCGGGCGGCTTGTTGGCGAGCCCGTGGATGCCGATGACGACGTGTCCGCCCCCCATGATACCCGCCCCCGCGCGCAGGCAGACCGGCGCCACCGCTCCAAGGTGATCGATGGGCCGCTTGCCTCGAAGCGAAGATAGTGCCGGGCCGGGGCGCGCCCATCCGGCGCGACGGGCCGTCTCAGGGCCAGCGCGGCCGCCGGATCAGAGGGACGGCCGAGGCGCCTTCAGTCGAACAGGCTGGAGACGCTGGATTCGGTCGCCGTGCGCCCGATGGCCTCGCCGAGCAGCGGCGCGATCGAGGCGACGCGGATGTTGCGGGCGAGCTTGACCGCCTGTGTCGGCTGGATCGAGTCGGTGATGACGAGTTCCTTCATCCGCGAGGCCGCGATGCGCGAGACCGCGCCCCCCGACAGGACCCCGTGCGTGATGTAGGCCGAGACCTCCTTGGCGCCCGCGTTGAGCAGCGCCTCGGCGGCGTTCACCAGGGTGCCGCCCGAATCGACGATGTCGTCGACGAGGATGCAGGAGCGCCCCTCGACCTCGCCGATGATGTTCATCACCTCGGATTCGCCCGGCCGCTCGCGGCGCTTGTCGACGATGGCTAGGGAGGCATCGATGCGCTTGGCGATGGCGCGGGCCCGGACCACGCCGCCGACATCGGGGGAGACCACCAGGCGGTCCTGGACCGGCAGGCGCTCCTTGATGTCGCGCACCATCACGGGGGCGGCGAAGAGATTGTCGGTGGGAATGTCGAAGAAGCCCTGGATCTGGCCGGCATGGAGATCGAGGGTCAGCACCCGGTCGGCGCCCGCTTCCGTGATCAGGTTCGCCACGAGCTTGGCCGAGATCGGGGTGCGGCCCGAGGTGCGCCGGTCCTGCCGGGCATAGCCGAAATACGGGATCACCGCCGTGATGCGGCGCGCCGAGGAGCGCCGCGCCGCGTCGATCATGATCAGGAGTTCCATCAGGTGGTCGTTGGCCGGGAACGACGTCGATTGCACGATGAACACGTCCTCGCCGCGGACGTTCTCCTGCAGCTCGACGAAGATCTCCATATCGGCGAAGCGCCGCACCATGCACTTGGCGAGCGGCAATTCGAGATAGGCGGCGATGGCCTCGGCCAATGGCCGGCTCGCATTGCCGGCGATGATCTTGATCGAGGACTTCATGCCGGCACACTCACGTCGAGGATCTCGGGCCGAGAAACACTGAAATTACCTGAAAACAGCGCTGATCCGGCCGCCTGGAACGTCGGAACGACCGGTCGCGCTCTTATCAGCGCTGGGGAGGTGTCACAATGCCTTCATGGCGCCAGCAGGCCTGCTCTGCACAGAACCCGCCTGGCTGGGGATCCGACCGCGCGAGGCATCCCGCATCGCTCACGGCTCCAGCAGCCGGTGCAGGTGCACGATGAAGTAGCGCGTCTGCGCCTGGTCGACGGTAGCCTGGGCCTTGGACTTCCAGGCCGCCTGGGCGGAGGCGTAGTCGGGGAAGATGCCGACCACATCGAGGCCCGCAATGTCGCGGAAGCGGACGCCGTCGAGATTCTCGAGCTCGCCCCCGAAGACGAGGTGGAGCTTCTGCGTACTGTCGATCGTCGTGGTCATCGCATGTCCTGGCGGGAGACTGGGTGGGAAAGCTGGCGGAGAGCGTTGGCAAGGCTCAAAGCAGTGGGCTCGATCGTCACAGGATTGGAGGCCCGGCCCGCCGGGGCTCCTCATCCAAGGCAGGACTCGTGCCGCGCGGTCCGGTCGCAAACGGCGCCACGCCCGTCAAGCGGGCTCCGCGCAGACGGGGGGCGCGCCCGGAACGTGAATCCTTGCGCCATCGTCCCGGCCACTCCGCCCGTCCGTCGCCGGCACGGCGCCTCAGAACAGGCTGCCCTGGCGCGGGCCCGGAATCTCCTCCGCGAGGGCCTGCGACGTCGCGGCGGCCTTCCGGCCCCGGCCCGGCTCTCGCGCCGCGTCCTGCCCCGCCTCCCTCGTGAGCGTCCGGCGCGGTGCCCGCTTGGCCTTCGGAGCAGGCTCCTCCCCGCCTTCCGTCCCGGCATCCTCCGTCCGGATCCGGACGGTGCCGTCGGCAAGTTCGAGGTGCAGGCGCCGGCCGGGCGTGAGGCCCGCGACGCTGCGCAACGGCGCGCCGGCCTCGTCGCGGACCAGCGCGTAGCCGCGGGCGAGCACGGCCTTGTAGCCGAGGGAGCCGAGCAGGCGTCCGAGGGCCGCGAGGGTGTCGCCCCCGCGCTCGATCCGGTGGAGCATCGCCGTGCGGGGCCGGTGATCGATGGCGGCCAGGCGCGCCTTCGCGCGGGCGAGGCCGAGTTCCGGCGGATGCCGGCTCAGGCGCTCCAGCACCTGCCCGAACCGATCCCGGTACACGCGGGCATTGCCGGCCAGCGCCGGGATCAGCCGGGCCTCGGCGAGGTCGAGGCGCTGGCGCTTGGCGGCCAGGAACGCGTCGGCATTCGGCATGGCGCGCAGGAGCGCCCGCAGGTCGGTTCGCTCCCGGTCGAGCTTGCGCAGGATCGCCTCGCTTCGGCGCCGCCCCAGATCATCGACCTGCGCCATGAGGTCGGCCCGCACCGGCACCGCCATCTCGGCCGCGCCCGTCGGCGTCGGGGCGCGCCGGTCGGCGACGTGGTCGATCAGCGTGGTGTCGGTCTCGTGGCCCACCGCCGAGATCAGCGGGATGGTACTGGTGAAGGCGGCGCGCACCACCGCCTCCTCGTTGAAGGCCCAGAGGTCCTCGATCGAGCCGCCGCCCCGGGCGACGATGAGCACGTCCGGCCGCGGGATCGGGCCGCCGGGCGCGAGCGCGTTGAAGCCGCGGATCGCCGCCGCGACCTCGTCCGCCGCCCCCTCCCCCTGCACCCGCACGGGCCAGACCAGGACGTGGCGGGGAAAGCGGTCCTCCAGCCGGTGCAGGATGTCGCGAATCACCGCGCCGGTGGGCGAGGTGACGACGCCCACGACTCCCGGCAGGTAGGGGATTGGCCGCTTGGCCTCGGGGGCGAACAATCCTTCCGCCGCGAGAACGCGCTTGCGCTCCTCCAGCAGCGCCATCCAGGCACCGATGCCGGCGGGCTCCAGGCTCTCGATCACGATCTGGTAGGAGGACTTGCCCGCGAATGTCGTGATCTTGCCGGTGGCGACGACCTCCAGGCCTTCCTTCGGCTTCTGGCGCAGGCGGTTGAAGGTGCCCTTCCAGACCACCGCATCGATGCGGGCATTGCCGTCCTTCAGGGAGAAATAGGCGTGGCCGGAGCCGTGCTGGCCGCGATAGCCCGAGATCTCGCCGCGCAGGCGCACGTTCCCGAAGGCGTCCTCCAGCGTGCGGCGCAAGGCCGCCGCGAGGTCGCCGACCGACCATTCGGTCTCGTTCGTGGGCGGCGCTTGCGTCAGGGCGGCGAGGATGGACATGGGCGCAGAGGCTAGCGGCGGCGCGCCCGCCGGTCGAGGGCATGGCGGACACGGCCCGCGATCATCCCGAATGATTCGGCCTCGCCGACCCGAGCGGGACGGGGCGCGAAGACCCTCATTCCCGAAGGCCCTCATTCTCCAGGGCGAGCGCCCCCCTGCCCCGCCGCGCCGGCCCCGACGCGGCGGGGAGAAACCCGCGTTCCCGTGCACGAAGCGCGTCGGAGCCCAGAATCGTCCTTCCCTCGGAGCCTGTTTTTGAGGAAAACCCCCTCCCCATGAACATCCTTCTGATCGGCTCCGGCGGCCGTGAGCACGCGCTGGCCTACGCTCTCTCGAAGAGCCCGCTCTGCTCGCGCCTGTTCACCGCGCCGGGCAATCCCGGCACGCAGCGGCACGGGGAGAACCGGCCCGACCTCGCGGTCACGGACCACGCGGCCGTGCGGGCCTTCTGCGAGCAGAACGGCGTCGGCCTCGTGGTGGTCGGGCCCGAGGCGCCGCTGGTGGCGGGCCTCGTCGATGATCTGAGCGCGGCGGGCATTCGCGCCTTCGGGCCGACCCGGGCCGCGGCCCAGCTCGAAGGCTCGAAGGGCTTCACCAAGGACCTCTGCGCCGAGTACGGCATCCCCACCGCCGCCTTCGCGCGGTTCAGGGCCCTCGAGCCGGCCCTCGCCTACCTGCGGGAGAAGGGCGCCCCCATCGTGGTCAAGGCGGACGGGCTCGCGGCCGGCAAGGGCGTGACGGTGGCCGAGACCGCGGATCAGGCCGAGGCCGCGATCCGGGCCCTGTTCGCGGAGCCCGGCACCGAGATCGTGATCGAGGAATGCATGACCGGCGAAGAGGCGAGCTTCTTCGCCCTCTGCGACGGCACCCGCGCCATCGCGATCGGTACCGCCCAGGACCACAAGCGCGTCTTCGACGGCGACCGGGGCCCGAATACCGGCGGCATGGGCGCCTACTCGCCCGCCACCATCGTGACGCCGGCGATCGCCCGAACCGTGATGGACACGATCATCGCGCCGACGCTCCGGGGCATGCGGGCGCGGGGGATGCCCTTCACCGGCATCCTCTATGCCGGGCTGATGCTGACCGAGGCGGGGCCGAAGCTCATCGAGTACAATACCCGCTTCGGCGACCCGGAGGCCCAGGTGCTGATGCCGCGCCTCGCCTCGGACCTCGTCCCCGCCCTGCTCTCGGCCTGCGACGGGGACCTCTCGGGCGTCTCCCTCGAATTCGACGAGCACCGGGCGGCCCTGACGGTGGTGATGGCGGCGGCGGGCTATCCCGGGACGGTGGTGCGCGGCTCGACGATCCGGGGCGTCGCGGAGGCGGAGGCGAGCGACGCGGTCTTCGTGTTCCAAGCCGGCACCCGGTCGGAGGGCGACAAGCTCCTGGCCGATGGCGGAAGGGTGCTCGCCGTCACGGCACTCGGCGACAGCGTGATGGAGGCCCAGGCACGCGCCTACGCGGCGATCGCCCGGATCGACTGGCCGGAGGGCTTCTGCCGCCGCGACATCGGCCGGCGCGCCGTGGCCCGCGAGGTGGCGGGCGGGGGAATCTGAGCAGTCCTCAGGACGATTGCGACGCGCATGCGCCGGGCGTCCTGCTCGTCTCCCGCATGCGCACGCCGAACAGCCGGTTGCGCGCCAAGCGCGTGTCAGCGCCTCGAAGCGGCCTCAGCTGGCGCGGTGCTCTCATCGCATGCGCTCAGCATCGGGGGCCGTCGCTACGAGCGTCGTTGGACAACCGGAGAGTCGCGCCTTAGCATAAGTTAAGTTGATTCGAAGAAATCGAGGTTGGAACAGGATTGAGGGCGCCAGGGCTGCAAAGGCCGGCCGTCATGTGGCCGCCGGGCTTCGCGCCGATACTTCGGCTGGCGCGAAGACCCACTCGAATGCTGGGGATCGACTTGCGGTGAGGAATCGCAGGGATCGACGCCAGCCGACCTCACCGCCAGCGCGTGACGGAAATCGAATCGCGTCGAGTCCGGTTCGCGCTCCGGTTGGAGGTTACGATCATGAATCTGCAACCGGACTTCGGGCAGAGGGACTTCTCCTCGCGCGGGTTCCTGCGCCTCCTCGAGACCTTCCGGTTGACCGGAAACTGGGGCTGGACCTTCGGCACGAACGAGCATGTCTGGTCGCCCGGCTTCTATCGCCTGCTGGGCCTGGAGCCCGGCGCAGTGCGGCCGAGCTACGATCTGTTCGTCGCCCTGATGCATCCCGAGGACCGCTACCGGATCCAGACCGCCGAGCAGGTCACGGCGGGCGGTCTCCTGCAGGAATGCAATGTCCGGGTGATCCGCCCGGACGGCAGCATCCGCGTCCTCTGGAGCCGGGGCGAGGTGCTCGTCACGCCGGAGGGACGCCCCAGGGCGGCGAGCGGCGTCATCCTCGATGTCACCGACCGGGAGCTTCTCGCCCGTGCGCGGGACATCGAGCGGCGGTGGCGCCTGGCCGTGTTCGAGCAGACTCGCCTCATCCAGTTCACCTCCCAGGCGAGCGGCGCCCCGTTGGTTCCGACCGAGCTCTGCACGCTGACCGGACTCCCGCGAGAGGAGATCGAGGCGGATCACTTCGCAACGGTTGCACAGCAGGAGCGCGAGGCGTCGCGCTCCCAGATCACCGAGCAGCTCATGGCCGGGCAGCCCATTCACGTGAGGACGCTCACGAGGCTGAAGGATCAGCCGCCCGAACGTTTCCACGGCATCGGCGTCCCCATTCGCGACAGGAGCGCGGCGATCCTCGAATGGGCCATCATCACCTATCCGGCAGGCGGCCCCTGCGCGATCTCGGATCTCGCGCGCGAGGGCCTGGAGCAGGCCGTGCAGGGCCATCATCTGCGCGCGGCGCGCGCCCTCCTCGATTGGTCGATGCTCGAACTCGCGACGGCCAGCGGCCTGTCCTTCTCGACGATCCGGCGCCTGGAAGACGGGGAAGAGAAGCGAGCGTCACGCTCCCGCCACACGGCCATCGCCGCCCTGCGGACGGCCGGCATCCGCTTCATGTTCCTCGATGACAACACGATCGCGGTCGCGCGACGATAGGCTCGTCGCGAGGCCGAGCGCCGAACCGCGACAGGGACGACCGCGTGGGCTGGTGTTCCGGCTCCGGCATTCGGGCCGCCGCGGCGTGGCACCCAGAGCGCACCCGTTCGGGAAAGCGCGGCCGGGTACCGGCGCTTACCATCC
Source organism: Methylobacterium soli (assembly GCF_008806385.1). Classification (GTDB taxonomy): domain Bacteria; phylum Pseudomonadota; class Alphaproteobacteria; order Rhizobiales; family Beijerinckiaceae; genus Methylobacterium; species Methylobacterium soli. The sequence continues at coordinate 160,936 of NZ_VZZK01000004.1, read as the reverse complement.
ATTCACCCTGTTCCGGTTGAATCCTGTCCGACCGCCGCGCCCGATCGTGCGGGGTCTTGGAAAGCCGAATCACGAGAGCCGTTCGATGACGCACGCTTTGGCCCAGCTCTTCCTGACGATCGCCTCCGTGATGGGCGGCGTCCTGTTCCTCGACGCCTTCGACGGGCCGGCCCGCCGCATGGCCAGGCGCGTGGCCGGCTTTTCCAAGGGGCTCTCGGGCAAGTAGCCTGATCGGAGCGGCCGCCCGGGGCCGGCCCTCAGGCCGCCTCGGGGCGCAGCTCCGCGGTCAGGATCGCGGCGACCTCGCCGGCCGGGACGGGCGGGCTGAACAGGAAGCCCTGCATCTCCCGGCAGCCCTCGGCGCGCACCGCCGCGAGCTGCGCCTCGGTCTCGATCCCCTCCACCAGGGTGGTGATGCCGAGACTGGTGCCGAGGCTCACCAGCGCCCGGATGATCGCGGCCGCATCCGGCGTCAGGCCGGCGTCGCGCACGAAGGAGCGATCGATCTTGATCTTGTCGAAGGGGAAGCGGCGCAGGTAGCTCAGGCTCGAATAGCCGGTACCGAAATCGTCCATGGCGATGCGGATGCCGGTGCTCCGCAGCAGGTGCAGCGTCTCGAGATTCGCCTCGGTGTCGTCGAGGAGCACGCTCTCGGTGATCTCGATCTCGAGGCGCCCGGGCGGGAGGCCCGCCGCGGCCAGGGCCAGGAACACGCTCTGCGCGAAGCCCCGGTGGCGCAACTGCACCGCCGAGACGTTCACGGCCACGCTCACGCTGCCCGGCCAGGCCGCCGCGTCGCGGCAGGCCTGGTTGAGCACCCACTCGCCGATTGGAACGATGAGGCCGGTCTCCTCCGCGACGGTGATGAAGCTCTCGGGGCTGACGAGGCCCCGGTCCGCGTGCTGCCAGCGCAGCAGCGCCTCGACCCCCGTCACGGCGCCGCTGCGGAGATCGACCAGGGGTTGGTAATGCAGCGCGAACGCGTCCTGCTGCAGCGCGTCGCGGAGCTCCCGCTCCAGCAGGCGGCGCGCCCGCGCGCTGTCATCCATGGCGGGCTCGAACAGGCAGGCCCGGCCGCGTCCCTCGCCCTTGGCGTGGTAGAGCGCCGTGTCGGCGTTGCGCAGCAGGCTCTCGACGTCGTCGCAGCCCGGCCCCGCCAGGGCGATGCCGACGCTCATGCCGATCTCGACCGTGACGTCCCCGAGTTCGTAGGGAGGGCTCACCACCGCGATGAGGCGCTGGGCCAGGATGCAGGCGCCGTTCTCGTCGGTGATCCGGTGCAGCACCGCGAACTCGTCGCCTCCGAGCCGCGCCACCAGGTCGCCGCCCCGCACATTCGCGCAGAGGCGCTCCGCGACGGCGCGCAGCAAGGCGTCGCCGGTGCCGTGGCCGTGGCTGTCGTTGACGGTGCTCGCGCAAGGCGGTCCGGTTGGGCAGGTCGGTGAGCGCGTCGTGGCGGGCCATGTGGGCGATCCGCGCCTCGTTGCGGCGGCGCTCGGTAATGTCCTCGAAGGTCGAGACCCAGCCGCCGCCCTCCAGCGGCCGGTAGCAGACGGCGAGGATGCGCCCGTCCGCGAGCTCCCGGTGGATCGGGCCGGGCTCGTCGGCGAGCAGCGCGAGGCGCGTCCCCTCGCACAGGCTGTCGACCGTAACTTCGCGCCGGTAACAGCCGCGCGCCACCAGCATCGCGCAGATCTCCCGCTGAACCGTGCCGAAGGTCAGCGCCTCGGCGGGCAATCCGAAAATCTCGCGGTAGCGGTGATTGCAGACGACGAGGCGGGCCTCGGCGTCGAACATGCACAATCCCTGCGTCATGTTGCTGAGCGCGGCCTCGAAGCGCTGGTTCTGTGCGACGAGGCGGGCATTCGAGGCTTGCAGTTCCGCGAGCGCCGCGGCCAGCGCCTCGCGGGCGTCCTGCTCGCCGCTCACGTCGGTGCCGACGCCGCGATAGCCGAGATAGGTCCCGTCCGGGGCAAAGCGCGGCCTGCCGCTCACCCGGAACCAGCGGGTGCCCCCGTCGGGATGGGCATACGGGTAGGTGAAGTCGCGAAACTCCTGCCGCCGCAGCAGGGCCTCGCGGTAGGGCGCCCAGAACTCGGTGTCGCGCAGGTTCGTCGCGATGGCGTCGCGCGGGTGTCCGACGAGCTCGGTGGCGGCGCGGCCGAGGAACCGCTCGACGCTCTGGCTCAGATAGGTGAAGCGCCCGTTCGCGTCGATCTCCCAGAACCAGTCGGAGGCGACCTGCGCGAAGTCTTCGAGGAGGTGAGCTGGCATCGAACCACCGGCAAGATCTGGTGCATCCTGCGGGGTATGTCTTAAGATTTGCTGCTGCGGTCGGTGTGCTGGTGTTCGCGCATGCGCCATTGGCGAGATCCATCATCCGCGGGGGCGATGATTGTCCAGCCGCCGCATCCAGGCGTCGGAGTGCTTGGGCGGCGCTCAGGGGCGGCTTTCCTTGGCTCGGGCTTGCATCGGGGCCGGCTCTTCGCGCCGCGCCCCCGGCCGGGTAGGGTCGCCCAGGCGGATCGAGGGAGTGGACGGCATGGCCGACCTGCAGACGGACCTGTTTCCGGGCTTCGAGGCCCTGTGGATCGACGGCCCTGGGGGCCGCGCCTTTGCCCGCGCGGGCGGGCCGAAGGACGGACCGCCCCTGTTGCTGCTCCACGGCTTCCCGCAGACCCACGCCATGTGGCACCGCCTCGCCCCGGACCTCGCGCGCACGCACCGGGTGATCTGCCTGGACCTCAAGGGCTATGGCTGGTCCGACGCGCCCGCCGGCGATGCCGGCCACGCGGCCTACGCGAAGCGGACCCAGGGCCGTGAGATCGTCGCCCTGATGGAGCGGATCGGGCACGTCCACTTCGCGATCTGTGGGCATGACCGCGGTGCCCGGGTGGCCTATCGCCTCGCCCTCGACGAGCCCGGCCGGGTGGCGCGCCTCGCCCTCCTCGACATCGTGCCGACCCTGATCCAGTGGGAGCGGATCGAGGCGCATCCGGGCATGAACGCGCATTGGCCGTTCCTCGCCGGGCCGGCACCCGAGCCCGAGACCGCGATCGGCCGCGGGCCCGACGCCTATTTCGAGGAACTCCTGCGCGCGTGGACGAAGGCGCACGACCTCTCGGTGTTCGCGCCCGCTGCCCTCGCGCTCTATCGACAGTCCTGGAATGTGCCCGAGCGCATCCACGCCATGTGCGAGGATTATCGGGCCGGGGCGGGGCCGGACCGGGCGGCGGACGCGGCCGACCTCGCGGCGGGCCGCACCCTCGCGATGCCGACCCTGCTCCTCACCAGCGACGCCTATCTTGAGCACGTCAAGCCCGAGACCGGGCTCGCGGCATGGCGGCGGACCTTCGCGCCGGACATCACCGGGTCGGTGATCGCCTCCGGCCATTTCCTGGCCGAGGAGAACCCGGAGGCGACGCGCGCCGCGCTCGCGCCGTTCCTGGCGGGCTGAGATCTCAGAAGCGCTCGACCCAGGGGCGCAGCGCGATCTCGGAGGCCCAGGCGCTGCGGTCCTGGCCGAGCAGGTCGCCGTAGGCCCGCGCGATGGCGTTCGGGTCGAGGGTGCTGTCGGGCGAATCCGCCGGCTCGCCGCCGCGCGCCGGGTTCCGGATGGCGCCGTCGAGGACGACATGCGCCACGTGGATGCCCTGCGGCTGCAACTCGCGCGACAGGCTCTGGGCGAGGCCGCGCAGGCCGAACTTGCCCATGGCGAAGGGAGCCGATCCCGCGAACCCCTTCACGCTCGCCGAGGCGCCGGTGAACAGGATCGCCCCGTGGCGTGCCGGCAGCATCCGCCGGGCCGCCGCCTGGGCCACCAGGAATCCCCCATAGGCCGTGACCATCAGGGCCTGTGCCACCGCCTCCGGGTCGAGGTCCACGAACGCGCCGCGCAGGCGCCCGCTGGCATTGTAGACCACCACGTCCGGGTGGCCGCCGAGGGCCGGCTCCAGCCGGGCGAACAGGGCCTCGACCTCGCCGGGCCGGCTCGCGTCGCAGGCGTGGACGGCCGCTCCGGTCTCGGCTGCGAGGTCGGCGAGCTTGTCGACATCGCGGGCAGCGAGCCCGACCCGCATCCCCCGCCCGGCGAAGAGGCGGGCCAGTGAGGCGCTGAGGCCCGACCCGCTGCCGACGATCAGGGCGCGCTCGTAATGGGGGACCATGGCTCGTCTCCTCGCCTCGTCTCAGGGACCGGCCAACCCGCAACGCGCGGGCCCGGCGCCGGTTCGGCGCGCTGGATTTGACCGGATGTTCTCAGAATCCAGTTCGGATCATGCTCTCAAGTCCTTCGTACTGCGAAGAAATCCCGCAACAGGGCCGCGGCCTCTGCCTCGCGGAAGCCGCCATAGACGTCCGGCGCATGGTGGCAGGTCGGCTGGTTGAACACGCGCGGCCCGTGCTCGACGCCGCCGCCCTTCGGGTCGGGCGCCGCGAAGTAGAGACGGCGGATGCGCGCGAACGCGATGGCGCCCGCGCACATCGGGCAGGGCTCCAGCGTGACGTAGAGGTCGCAATCGACGAGGCGCTCGTCCCCGATCGCGGCGCAGGCCGCCCGGATCGCCAGGATCTCCGCATGCGCGGTCGGGTCGTTCAGGGCGCGGGGCCGGTTATGGGCGACGGCCAGCACCCGCCCCCCTCGCACCACGGCCGCTCCAACGGGGACCTCCCCCTCGGCCGCCGCCCGGCGGGCGGCCGCGAAGGCGAGGCTGAGGGGGTCGGCATCGGTTGGAATCGGGGTCGGCACGGCCCCGGTTCTAGCCCCCGCCCCTTGATCCGGGAAGCGTCCGAACGCCCGCGATGCGCCCGGGCCGGTATGTTAATCGGCGGAACATTGGCTCGGCGGGGCCGTTCTGCCCCCGAGGCGCACGATCCACAGCCTGAAGTTGAGGAGACACCGATGAGCAGCACCACGGACAAGCTCAAGGGCGCGGCCAACGAGGCGATCGGCAACGTCAAGCAGGGGGTCGGAAAGGCCACCGACAACGACAAGCTCCAGGCCGAAGGCAAGGCGCAGGAACTGAAGGGCGATGCCCAGCGTACCATGGGAGACGCCAAGGACGGCGTGAAGGACGTCGCCGACGCCGCGAAGAAGAAGCTCTGAGCCGCCTCATCGTCGCGGAACCGATGGCCAAGCGTGGCCGTTGAGCGGCATCATCGAAGTTACGGAGGACACCATGATCGGTTGGGCAGTCACTTTCCTCGTCGTCGCGGTCATCGCCGCGCTGCTCGGGTTCGGCGGCATCGCCGGCACCGCCATGGAGGCGGCCAAGATCGTCTTCTTCGTCGCCATCGCGCTGTTCCTCATCTCGGCCGTGTTCGGCGTGATGCGCGGCCGCTCGCCGCGGCTCTGACGCGAGGCTCGAAAAGCCGTATCGAAGGACCCGCGTCGTCGGGTCCTGACCAAGAAGGCGGCCTCCGGGCCGCCTTTTTTCGGTTGTCCTGCGCGGGATCAGGCCCCGGGACGTCTCGCGCCCGGCAACCCGCTCTGTTATGGGGCTGGCATGAACGACAATCCGAACGACGACGCCCGCGAGCCTGCCGAGGCCCGCGAGCCCAAGACCTCATCCAAGACGCCGCGCGCCAAAGCCAACCCTGCGGCCAAGCCCAAGGCCGCAGCCAAGGCTGAGCCGAAGGCCGCGTCCAAGCCCAAGGCTGCGTCCGGGCCCAAGGCCAAGGGCGCGCCGGAGGCCGAGCCCGCCGCGAAGGCTGCGCCCAAGAAGGCCGCGCCCAAGAAGGCCAAGGCGAAAGCGGAGCCCGTAAGCGAGTCCGAGCCGGAGGCGGCCAAGGCCGGAGCGAAGGCCGGCGCCAAGGCGACCAAGGCAGCCGAATCCGCGGTCGAGGCGAAGTCGAAGGCCACGTCGAAGGCCAAGCCCAAGGCGGAAAGCCCGATGGCCGAGGCGGAGCCCGAGACCAAGGCAGCGTCCAGGGCCAAGACGGTATCGAAAGTAAAGCCCGAGCCCAAGGTGAGCGCCGAAGCCGAACCCAGGCGCAAGACCGCTCCGGCCGCCTCCGACGAGGCTGAGGCGGCCCCCGCCGAGGCCTGGGCCCCCGCGACCGACGCCAATACGGGCACACGCGATCCTGCGAAGGCCGTCGCGCCGCGTACGGCGAAGAAGCAGGGTGGCGATGCGCCGCTGCGCCGCCGCGCCGCGCCGCCGGCCCGGAGCGAAGCGGTCATCCCGGCCGTGACACCGCCGGGCGCCGCACCGGCGCAGGCGGACGAGGCTCCCGCGGAGACGCATGAGGGCGAGCGCATCGCCAAGGCGATTGCCCGCGCCGGCATCGCCTCGCGCCGCGATGCCGAGGCGATGATCGCCGAGGGCCGCGTCAGCCTCAATGGCCGTGTTCTCGCCTCGCCCGCCGTCAACGTGACGGAGGACGACGTCATCACGGTGGATGGCGAGCCCCTGCCCGCCCGCGAGCGCACCCGGCTCTGGATCTTCCACAAGCCGCGCGGCCTCGTCACCACGGCCCGCGACCCGGAGGGGCGCCAGACCGTGTTCGAGGCGCTGCCGGACGATCTCCCCCGCGTGGTCGCGGTGGGCCGCCTCGACATCAACACCGAGGGCCTCCTGCTGCTGACGAATGACGGCGGGCTGGCCAAGGTGATCGCGCATCCCGATACCGGCTGGCTGCGCCGCTACCGGGTGCGCGCCCACGGCGACACCAATCAGGCCGAGCTCGACAAGCTGCGCAAGGGCGTCACCATCGACGGGATGGAGTACGGCCCGGTCGAGGCCAATCTCGATCGGGTGCAGGGCGACAACCTGTGGCTGACGCTCGGCCTGCGCGAGGGCAAGAACCGCGAGGTCAAGCGCATCCTCGAGCATCTCGGCCTCTCGGTGAACCGGCTGATCCGCCTGTCCTTCGGGCCGTTCCAGCTCGGCGACCTCGAGGCCGGCCTCGTCGACGAGATCCGCACCAAGGTGCTGAAGGAGCAGCTCGGCCCGAGCCTCGCGGCCCAGGCCGGCGTCGATTTCGAGAGCCCGGTGCGCGAGCCGATCGCCCCGTTCGGCTCGCCCAAGGCCTCGCGCGGGACGGAGCAGGCACCGCGCCCGGCAAAATCGGCGGCCTCCGCCGAGCGCAGGGCACGCGGACCCGCCTTCGGGGCTCCGCCCAGCCCGGCGCGCGTGCCGACCGGCGGCATGGGCGCGGGCCCGCGCCGCTCCGTCTGGCGCGCGGACGAGCCGGCCGAGGGCGCCCCCCGCAGCGCCCGGGTGCCGCGCCGCGGGGCCGACCCGCGGGCCGAGCGCGCGGCCGCCGCGTCCGAGCGCGGCCGCGAACGCGTCGGCGCGATCAGGACCGGCGAGCGCCGCGTCGTGGTCGAGCGCCTCAAATCGAGCCCGGTCGAGGAAGCCCCCGAGGCGGCCCCGCGCCGCTACGCCCGCGCACCGGATGGCAGCCGCCCGGTCCGGGCCCCGCGTCCCGATCACGGCGATCGCGGCCTCGATCGCGGCCTGGATCGCGGCGACCGCGGCTCGGATCGCGGCGACCGCCGCCCCGATCACGGCGACCGCCGCGCCGATCGCGGCTCGGATCGCGGTGATCGGCGTCCGGATCGCGGTGAGGAGCGCGGCTTCCGGCCCCGGCCGGAGGGCGGACGCACCGAGCGGTCCGGCGGCGACCGCTTCGGTGGGCGCGAGGACCGCGGCTTCCGGGGCGGCTCTTCGTCCGGCGAGTCCGGTTCGCGGGAGTTCAAGCCCCGGGGTTCCGGGCCGCGCGCGTCCGGGCCCTGGGATGCCCGCGAGCACGGTTCGCGGGATCGTGACGCGAAGCCGCGCGCCGCGCGGAGCGGCGAGCGCAGCTTCGGCGGGCGCGACGGCGGAAACGACAAGGGCGGCGGCTTCAAGGGCGCCCGTCCCGGCGGCGCGTCCGACCGTGGCGGCTTCGGCAGGACCGGCGGCGAGCGGACCGGCGGCGAGCGGACGGGGGGCGACAAGCCCCGTGGCGGCAAGCCCGGCGGCTTCGGGAGCAAGCCCGGAGGGTTCGGCGGCAAGCCCGGCGGTGCCCGGGCCGGAGGCGGCAAGCCTGGTGGTTTTGGTGGCAAGCCTGGTGGCTTTGGTGGCAAGCCGGGCGGGTTCGGCGGCAAGCCCGGCGGGCGGCCCTCGGGGGGCAAACCCGGCGGCCGTCCGCCGCGCGGCGGCGCCCGGTGAGGATCGTCGGCGGGGCGTTGCGGGGCCGTCGTCTCGCCACGCCCCGCACGGACGCGATCCGGCCGACCTCCGACCGCCTGCGCGAGGCGCTGTTCAACGTGCTGACCCACGCCTACGACGACGCCGTCGCGGGTGCTCGGGTGCTCGATCTCTTCGCCGGGACCGGAGCGCTCAGCTTCGAGGCCCTGTCGCGGGGGGCGGCCTATGCCCTCATGGTCGACGAGGGCGCCGAGGCCCGCGCGCTCGTGCGCGAGAATATCGAGAGCCTCGGCCTGGAGGGGGCGACCCGGCTGTTCCGGCGCGACGCGACGCGGCTCGGCCCCGCCGGCACGAACGGGCGCTACGGCATCGTCTTCTGCGACCCCCCCTACGGTCGTGATCTCGCCCCCGTGGCCCTCACGGCGGCGGCCGAGGGCGGCTGGCTCGAACCCGACGCCCTCGTGATCGTCGAGGAGGCGGCGAGCGCCGCCCTGACGCTGCCGGCGGGGTTCTCGGAGATCGAGCGGCGCAGCTACGGCGACACCCAGGTCGCGCTGGGGCGTTGGAGCGTGGCGCCCGTCCGAGCGGGATGAACCGTCGCCGCGCTCCGGATCGGGTCAGCGCCGCCCGAACAGGCGCTCGATATCGGCGAGCTTGAGGGCGACGAAGGTCGGGCGGCCGTGGTTGCACGAGCCGGAGAGCGGCGTCGCCTCCATCTCGCGCAGGAGCGCGTTCATCTCCTCCGGGCGCAGGCGCCGGCCGGCCCGGATCGAGCCGTGGCAGCTCATGCGCGACAGGATCGCGTCGAGACGGCGCCCGAGGGGACCGCCCTCCTGCGGATCGGCCTCGGCGCCCTCCTCCAGCCCGCTCTCGGCCAGCGCGTCGAGGATGTCGGTGACGAGGTTGCGGACCGAGGCGTCGCCGAGGATCGCCGGGATCTCGCGCACCAGCACGGCACCCGGCCCGAAGGCCTCGATCGTCAGGCCAAGCCGGGCGAGATCGGCGGCGGCGGCGACCAGCCGCTCGGCCTCGTGGGGTGCCATCTCGACGACGTCCGGGATCAGGAGGCCCTGCCGGCCGATGCCGCCCTGCGCCCGCTCGCGCTTCAACCGCTCGTAGACAAGGCGCTCGTGGGCCGCGTGCTGGTCGACCAGGACGATGCCGTCGCGGGTCTGGGCGACGATGTATGTCTCGTGGAGCTGGGCGCGGGCGGCGCCGAGGGGGTGATCGAGAGCCTCGCCGCTCGCCGCCTCGGCCTCGCGGAGATCGGCCGCGGGCGGGGCGAGGTCGGGCGCGAGCCCGGCCTGGGGCGCCTCGCCGAAGCCCCATCCCCCAGTCGAGGGGGCACGGCCCTGGCCCGCCGGCGCACCGAAGGAGGGGCCGCCGGCCCGGAAGGCGCTCGGCCGGGTGGGCTGGAACAGGCTCGGCGTGGAGGCGCCGGAATGCACGCTGAACGATGCGGCCTGCCCGGTGCTCGCCGATCCCGCCGGTCCCATTCCGGTCGGCCCCGATCCCATCGGCCGCGATCCCATCGGCCCCGATCCCATCGGCCGGAGGGCGTCCAGCGTCCGGGCGGCGTTGGTGGTGGAGGCACGGGCGCCGCCGCGGCGGAGCGCCTCGTGGATCGCGCTGACGATCAGGGCCCGCACCAGACCCGGCTCGCGGAAGCGCAGCTCGGTTTTGGCCGGGTGGACATTGACGTCGACCTGTCCCGGGTCGCAGGCGAGACTCAGCCCCAGAACCGGGTGGCGATCGGAGGCCATGGTGTCGGCATAGGCCCCCCGCACGGCCCCGAGGAGCAGGCGGTCGCGCACCGGGCGCCCGTTCACGGTGAAGTGGATGTGGTTCGCCGCCCCCCGGTGGAAGGTCGGCAGGCCGACATGGCCGGACAGGCTGAAGCCCTCGCGCGCCAGATCGACCGGCACCGCGTTCGGGCCGAAATCCGGCCCCAGCACCGCGACGAGCCGGCGCAGGGTGGCGGCCGGGCCCTCCGCCGTCTCGGCGGGGAAGATCAGCGGGTTGCCGCTCTCGGTGCGCAGGGTGAAGCGGATGCCCGGATGCGCCACCGCGAGCCGGCGCAGGATGTCCGCGATGGCGGCGTTCTCGGCCCGGTCGGACTTGAGGAACTTGAGCCGCGCGGGCGTCGCCGAGAACAATTCGGCCACCTCGATCCGCGTGCCGCGGGCGGCGGATGCCGGCCGGACCTCGCCCTTGCGGCCGGCATCGACGGTGAGCGCCGAGCCCGAATCCGCCTCGGCCGTGCGGGTCGTGATGGTGAGGCGCGCCACCGCGCCGATCGAGGGCAGGGCCTCGCCGCGAAAGCCCAGGCTGTCGATGCGGCTGAGATCGCCCCCGGGAAGCTTGGAGGTGGCGTGCCGCTCGACCGCGAGGGCTAGGTCCTCGGCACGCATGCCGACGCCGTCGTCGACGACCCGGATCAGGCGGCGCCCGCCGGCCTCCACCGTCACCTCGACGGCGCGGGCGCCCGCGTCGATGGCGTTCTCGACGAGCTCCTTCACGGCCGAGGCCGGGCGCTCCACCACCTCGCCCGCCGCGATGCGGTCGACGAGGATCGGATCGAGGCGGCGGACCGGGCGAAGCATCAAGGAGATATAAGGGGACCGGAAGGCCCGATCCACCGGGGGCTCAGGCGACGCCCGAGCGCAGGAGGTCGTGGTAGTGGACAAGTCCCACCGGGCGCCCGTCCACGGTCACGATCAGGGCCGTGATCTTCGAGGATTCCTGGATCTCCAGCGCCTTGGCCAGCAGCGTCTCGGGGTTCACGGTCCGGGGCGTCGCGCTCATCACGGCCTCGACCGTGAGGGTGTCGAGGTCCCGGCGGAAGACGTTGCGGCGCAAGTCGCCGTCCGTGACGATGCCGGCGAGGCGCCCGTCGGCCTCCACCACGATCACCGAGCCGAAGCCCTTGGCGTCGATCTCCGCGATCGCGGTCCGCATCGGGGTGCCGCGGGGCACCACCGGGAGCTGGTCGCCCGCATGCATCACCTCGCGCACCTGGCGCAGCGACGCGCCGAGGCGCCCGCCCGGGTGGTAGATCGAGAATTCCCGCGCCGAGAAGCCGCGATCCTCCAGGAGCGCCACCGCGAGCGCGTCGCCCAGCGCCAGCTGCATCGCCGTCGAGGTCGTCGGAGCGAGGCCGTTCGGGCAGGCCTCGCGGGCCTTCGGCAGCGTCAGGCAGATGTCGGCCTCGCGGCCGAGCGTCGAGGCGGCGTTCGCGGTGATCGCCACGAGCCCGACGCGATAGCGCTTGGCGTAGCCGATGATGTCGGCGAGTTCCGTGGTCTCGCCGGACCAGGAGAGCGCCAGCACCACGTCGTCGGGCTGGATCATGCCGAGATCGCCGTGGCTCGCCTCGGCCGGGTGGACATAGAGGGCCGGCGTCCCCGTGGAGGCGAAGGTCGCGGCGATCTTGCGGCCGATATGGCCGGACTTGCCCATGCCTGTGAGGATGACCCGGCCCCGCGCCCGGGCGATCCGCTCCACGGCGGCCGTGAAGGGGGCCCCGAGCCCGTTGCCGATCGCCTCCATCAGGCAGGCGAGGCCGTCCCGCTCCGTGCCGATGGTGCGCAGGGCCGAGGCGACCGCCGCTGCCGGCTGCGCCTCGCCGGTGTCCTGAACCCGCTGTGCCAGAGCCATGTCGGGCCCGCTCCCCATCGCGTGTCGCCGGAGCGCCTGCCCCGGATTGCGTCCGTTCCGAATTCCTTGGCCGGCGAATGTGGTCGGATGGCGGCTGCGGCCGCGCCCGGACTCCAAAAGCCCGCATCTCTCCCGTGCCGGCGGCCCGTTGACCGCCCGTTAACCGCGACCGTTGTAGGCCCGTTAACCATGCGCGGTGCCCCTGTCCAGAACGGGCGCCCCGGCACGCGATGCGGGGGATCGAGGGGCGGTGGCACGGGGGCGGTCGATCGCGAGGGATGCCACGGCGCCGGGCCGGCGGGGGCCTGCGGGGCTCCGCCTCCTCGTCGCGCTGCCTCTGGCCGTCCTCGGCCTTGCGCCGGCCCAGGCGCAGACGCCCTCCTTCAGCGCCACGCCGCCGGTGCCGGGAAGCGCGGAGAATCCGGGTGCCGGACAGGCCCCGGGCGATGACGGCCTGCCGGCCCTGCGCACCGGGCGCAATCCCGCGGCGGCGGGGGGGCTCGGCGGCACCAGCGGCGCGGGCGACGATTCCGCCGGGGTCGGACCGAACGTCCCCGGCCGCGCGATCCTGGGCACGGCCCAGCGCTCCACCCTGGCCGCCGAGCGCTCCGCCACGGCCCCGAACAATCGCGCGCCCTCGAACCTCCTGCGCCAGCGCGCGGCCCCGCCCCGGCGGATCGGCACGGCGACGCGCGCCATCACCCAGCAGGCGACGCAGGTCCCCCCGCCGGCCTTGCGCCTCAGCCCGGTGGTGCAGAACCCCGTGGTGGGCGTGCCGCTGCCGACGACCTTCCCGGGGGCGCTGCCGATCCTCGGCCTGCAGACCCCGGGGGCGCTGCTCGGCTTCGCGCTCCGGCGCCCCCTCCTTCCGATCGACGACGCCTACGCGCCCCTCGGGATCCGGCTCGGCAGCTTCACGTTCTTCCCGTCCTTCACCCAGAGCCTGGGCTACGATTCCAACCCGGACCAGACCACCGCGCGCCTCGCCAAGGGCTCGGTGGCGCTGCGCAGCGAGGGCGAGCTCAACTTCCGCAGCGATTGGTCGGCGAGCGAGCTCGCGGGCGAATTGCGCGCCGGCTACCTCGAAGTGCCCGAGAACGACGCGGCGAGCCGCCCGAACGGGGCCGGCTCGGTGCGGCTGCGCGTCGACGCCAACCGGGATCTGCGCCTCGACGTCGAGGGCCGCTTCCTCGTCGACACCCAGCGCACGGGCAGCCCCGACCTGCAGGTCGTCTCCGCCTCGCGCCCGATCGTGGCGACCTACGGCACCACGGTCGGGGCGACGCAGACCTTCAACCGGCTCCAGGTCTCGCTGCGCGGCTCGGTCGACCGCAGCGAGTACGAGGATGCCCGGCTCTCGAACGGCACGGTCCTGAGCCTCGCCGACCGCAACCTGAACCAGTACGGCCTGCGCCTGCGCGCGTCCTACGAGATTTCCCCGGTGATCTCGCCATTCGTGGACGTGCTCGGGGACACCCGGGTCTACGACCTCGTGCGCGACTCGGCGGGCCTGCGCCGGGACTCGGACGGGGTCGCGGTGGCGGCGGGCGCCGCCTTCAACCTGACCCGCTTCGTCTCGGGCGAGGTCTCGGCGGGCTTCCAGCACCGGACCTATGTCGACCCGGCCCTGCGCGACATCACGGCACCGATCCTCAACGCCAATCTGATCTGGGCGGTGAGCCCGCTCACCACCGTGCGGATCGGGGCGGTGACGGGCATCACCGAGACCAGCGTCATCGGCTCCAGCGGCATCCTCACCGAAGCCGAGACCGTGGAGGTGCAGCACGACCTCCTGCGCAACCTCTCCATCACCCTCGGGGCCGCCTTCCTGCGCAACGATTACCAGGGCACCAATATCCGGGAGACCGGTTTCTCGGCCACCGCCCGCCTGGATTATCGCTTCAACCGCTGGCTCACGATGCGCGGCACCTACGTCTACCAGCAGGTGGACAGCACGGTGGCGAGCGGCAGCTTCAAGGACAACACCTTCCTGCTCGGCCTGCGGGTGAACCCGTGAGGCACCGGGCGAGCGGGCGCCGGGACGCCCCTCCGCAGGTCCAGGGACCCGAGCTGGTCCGAAGGACCCGAGCGGGTCTCCCGGCTCAGCGCACCAGGGCCAGCGAGGCGCCGGACTTCGTCAGCGCCCCGTCGAGGGCGCTCCCGCCCTGGCGCAGGCGGGCCGCCACGGTGCCGCCGGCCTGATAGAGATAGACCTCGCCGTCGCGGTAATCCCAGGCCGTGACCTTGGCGAGGTCCTTGTTCGGGCATCCCGAGGCCGAGGCCTTGTAGAGGTCGAGGGCGGGCGCGCTCGACAGGGAGACCTTGCAGCTTCCCCCCGTGGCGTCCTTGGCGTTCCAGCTCCCCACCACCGACGAGCGACCCGTCGCCACCACGGGCGGGGGCGGCGGAGGCGGCGTCACGGGCTCCGCGATGATGTTCGAGCCCGGGGGCACCGCGGCCGCGACCGCCCCCCCGACCGGGGGCGGCCCGTCCGGCGCCGCGGTGGCGCCCGGCGGAGGGGCGAGCGGCGCGGTCGTCACGGCCCCCGAGGGCATAGCCGGCACGTTCGACTCCAGGGCCGCCTGCGGCCCCGGCCCACCACGGGTCCGCGGCCCGTCGAAGCGGCTGGTGCTGCTGCAGGCGGCGAGTCCCGCCGCGAGCGCGACGACGGCAAGAGACGACAGGACCTGACGCGGCATCGATTCCACTTCCCCGGATGGCCGCCCGCAGCGCGCGGGACGCGGGCGGGAGCGATGGCCCGACTGCCTCACCGCCAATTGCGCTGCCCGCAAGGCAGCCGCCGGGCCTCGGGCGGGGGAAGCGGCCCCGCGCCTCCCTTTTCCCGCGAGTGTGGCGGCGGGGCCGCAGGCGCACCCGCCGCCGACTCGATCTCGCTGTCGCGCGGGGCGCCGAGCCCGGTCCCGAGCGATCGGGCAAGCGCCCCTGCCCTCACCGCGTCTCATGCCCGCAGATGCGCCACGAAGTCCTGCGCGAAGGCCGGGAGCGCCGCGAGGTCGCGCAGGCAGAGGGTGAGGTCGCGGGCGGCCCAGATATCCACGAGGGGGACCACCCGGATACCCATGGCGCGGGCGGCGCGCCGTGCGGTCGTCTCCGGCACGATGCCGAGGCCGACCCGGCACTCCACGAGGCGGCAGACCGCGTCGAAGCTGCGCAACTGCACCCGCAGGCGCATCGGCCGGCCGATCCGCGCCGCCTTCTCGGCCAGGAACCGCGTGATGGCGCTGAGGCGGTCGAGGCCGACGAGGTCGTGGTTCAGCACCTCCGCGAAGGCGACGCGGTCCTGCTCGGCCAGGGGATGGCCAGTCGCCGCCACCAGCACGAACCGGTCCTGCCGGAACGGGAAGGTCTGCAACTGGCCGGTATCGACCGTGCCCGAGACGATGCCGAGATCGGCCGCCCCTTCGGCCACGAGGCCGACGATCTCGTCGGAGGTGCGCTCGTCGATGTCGACGCTGATGCCGGGATGCGCCGCGAGATAGGCCGAGAGCGCCTCCGGCAGGAACTCGGTGAGCGCGTGGGTGTTCGACAGCACCCGGATCTGGCCGGCGGTGCCCCCCGAATAGGCCGAGAGCTCCCCCTGCATCCGCTCGATATCGGTGAGCAGCGTGCGGGCATGGGCGAGGAGCGCCCGGCCCGCCGGCGTCGGCGTCACCCCCTGTCGATGGCGGATCAGGAGCGCGGCGCCGAGGGATTCCTCCATGGCGCGGATGCGCGTCGAGGCTGCCGCGAGCGCCAGATGGCCCCGTTCCGCCCCGTGCGTGATCGAGCCCGCCTCCACCACGTGCCGGAACAGGCTGAGATCCACGAGGTCGAATCGCATCATCGCCCGCACACCTCTCGTTCCGTGCCGATGCTTCCGCCGGTGGCGAAGCCTTGGGCCGGCATCTGCGGCCCGTGCAGGCTCGCCTCCGCCCACCCCAAGGCGGAGAGTCCGATGTGCACGCTTTAAATCGTCGCTTCATCCTTCGCCGTTCGCGAAGGCAGTGTCCAGCACTTCCGAATTGCGAACCGGACCAGTTCCAGAGAAAGTCCGGCCAAGCGCAGGGTGCCGCCCGTCTCGGGACAAGGGACTCGCGCCGTCTCAGGATGGATCGGACGCCGCGATGTCAGCGAGCGCCCTCTTCGGGCTATCAGCCAGCCTGCCCACGCTCGCGGCCTCCGTCGCGCTCCCGGGCGGGACGGCCGCCACCGTCACGGGTGGCCTGCTCGTGCTCTGCATGGGCCTGTGGGCGACGGCACTGGTGGCCGAGATCGTCACCGCGATGCTGTTCTTCGCCGCCGCGATGCTGTTCCGGCTCGGCGCGCCCTCGACCGTGTTCTCGGGCTTTGCCTCCTCGGCGTTCTGGCTGGTGCTGAGCGGCATGGTGGTGGGCCATGCCATGACGCGCACGGGCCTCGGCGCCCGCCTCGCCCGCTCCCTCGCCGTGCATCTCTCCGGCTCCTATGCCCGCTTCGTCGCCGGGATCGTCGGCCTCTCCTTCGCTCTCGCCTTCGTGATGCCCTCCAATCTCGGGCGCATCGCGCTCCTCGTGCCCGTCGTGCTCGCCCTCTGCGACGGGTTCGGGCTCGCGGCCGGGCGCCGGGGCCGCACCGGGGCCGTGCTGGCCGTTGGGCTTGCCACGCCGATCCTGTCGGCCGCGATCCTGCCCGCCAATGTCCCCAACCTCGTGATGGCGGGCACCGCCGAGGTGCAATACGGCCTCCACCTCGCCTACCTGCCCTACCTCCTCCTGCATGCCCCCGTGCTGGCCCTGGTGAAGGGCGTGCTCCTGGTCTGGCTGATCCTGCGGATCTTCCCCGACCGGATGGAGCCGGGCGCCGCCGAGACCACGCCGCCGCCGCGCGCGCCGCTCTCGCCCGAGGAGCGGCGGCTCGCCGTGATTCTCGTCGCGACCCTCGGATTCTGGGTCACCGACAGCCTGCACCACATCGCCCCGGCCTGGGTCGGGCTGACGGCGGCGGTGATCTGTCTGATGCCGCGCATCGGCGTGCTGGCGCCGGAGGCCTTCGCGGCCGTGAACCTGCGCACCTGCTTCTATATCGCGGCGCTCCTCGGCCTCGTGGCCCTGGTCAACGAGACCGGCCTCGGCGCCCGTCTCGGCCATGCACTGCTGACCGTGGCGCCCCTCGAGCCCGGCGCGACGGCGCAGAACTTCGCCGTCCTCACCCTGGTCGCGACGCTGCTCGCCCTCGTGGTCACGGCGAACGGGGCGCCCGCCCTCTACACGGCGCTCGCGGGCGAGATGTCGCGCGCCTCCGGCCTCGACCTGATGAGCGTCGTGATGGTGCAGGTGGTGGGCTATTCCATCCTGTTCCTGCCCTATCAGGCGCCCCCGATCGTCTTCGCTAGCGACCTCGGGCGGGTGACGCTGCGCGATGCCACCAAGATCACGATGGCACTCGGCACCGTCTCGCTGATTGTAACAGCGCCGCTCGACTATCTTTGGTGGCAATTCCTGGGACAGATCCGGTGACAAAATGCATTCGATATCAAATCTGCCCTCCTGCGGAGGCCTCCTCATGCCGCATTGCGGCTTGCGCTGCGCCGCACTAGCGATACGAGCTTAGATCCACTCCAGATTTCGCCCGCCCCCATTCACCCATCCGAGGATCGCTCCACGATGGCCCCAACCGCCAGACCCACGGTCGCCCAACCGCTCTCGCCCCACCTCCAGATCTACCGCTGGACCTGGACGATGGCGATGTCGGTGTTCCACCGGATCACCGGCACGGCGCTCTACGGCGGCACGGCGCTCGTGGCGATCTGGCTCGTGGCCCTCGCCTCGGGCCCGGCGGCCTACGGCTACGTGGCGTGGTTCTTCGGCTCGATCCTCGGGCGGCTGGTGCTCTTCGCCTATACCTGGATCCTGCTGCACCACATGCTCGGAGGCCTGCGCCACTTCCTCTGGGATTTCGGCCTCGGCCTCGACCGCGAGCGCCGGATGTGGCTCTCGCGCGGCACCCTGATCGGCTCGGTGGCGCTCACCGTGACGATCTGGGCGCTCGCCCTGATCCTGCGCTGAGGGAGCCTCCGGATGGCCGACAACCGCCAGAACACCAACGTCTCGATCCGCACGCCGCGCGCCCGCGTCCAGGGGCTCGGCCCCTCCGGCCACGGCGCCGGACATTGGTGGCTGCAGCGCCTCACGGCGGCCGCCAACGCGCCCCTGATGGTCGCCTTCGTGGTGATCATCGCCCTGATGGCGGGCCGGTCCTACCCGGAGGCGGTGGCGCTGATGAGCCACCCGCTCGTGGCGCTGATCCTGATCCTCGCGGTGATCTCGGTGACGCTCCACATGCGCCTCGGCATGCAGGTGATCATCGAGGATTACGTCCACGACAAGGGCCTGCGCATCGCCGCCCTCTTCGCCAACAACTTCTACGCGGTCATCGTCGCCGTCGCCTGCCTGTACGCGATCCTGCGCGTGGGCTTGAGCCGCCTCGCCTGACCCCCTGAGAGATTGAGGAGCCGACCATGGCCGCCAGCGGATCGAACGGGGCACAGCCCGCCTACACCATCCACGACCACACCTTCGACGTGGTGATCGTCGGGGCCGGCGGCGCGGGGCTTCGCGCCACGGTCGGCTGTTCCCAGGCGGGCCTGCGCACCGCCTGCATCAGCAAGGTCTTCCCGACGCGCTCGCACACGGTGGCGGCGCAGGGCGGCATCTCGGCCTCCCTCGGCAACATGGGCCCGGACGATTGGCGCTGGCACATGTACGACACCGTGAAGGGCTCCGACTGGCTCGGCGACCAGGACGCGATCGAGTACCTCGTGCGGAACGCCCCGGCGGCGGTCTACGAGCTGGAGCATTGGGGCGTCCCGTTCTCGCGGACCGAGGAGGGCAAGATCTACCAGCGCCCCTTCGGCGGCATGACGACGGATTACGGCAAGGGCACGGCCCAGCGCACCTGCGCGGCGGCCGACCGCACCGGCCACGCCATGCTTCACACCCTCTACGGGCAGGCGGTGAAGAACCACACCAACTTCTTCATCGAGTACTTCGCCCTCGACCTGATCATGGACGAGGAGGGCCGCTGCGTCGGCGTCATCGCGATCGACCAGGCCTCGGGCGAGATCCACCGCTTCCGCGCCCAGATGACGATCCTGGCGACGGGCGGCTACGGCCGCTCCTACTTCTCGGCCACCTCCGCCCATACCTGCACGGGCGACGGCAACGCCATGGTGCTGCGGGCCGGCCTGCCGCTGCAGGACATGGAATTCGTGCAGTTCCATCCGACCGGCATCTACGGGGCCGGCTGCCTCATCACGGAAGGGGCGCGCGGTGAGGGCGGCTACCTGACGAATTCCGAGGGCGAGCGCTTCATGGAGCGCTACGCGCCCTCCGCCAAGGACCTCGCCTCGCGCGACGTGGTCTCGCGCTCGATGACGATGGAGATCCGCGCCGGCCGCGGCGTCGGCAAGCAAGGTGACCACATCTTCCTGCACCTCGACCACCTCGACCCGAAGATCCTGCACGAGCGCCTGCCGGGCATCTCGGAATCGGCCAAGATCTTCGCGGGCGTCGACGTGACCCGGGAGCCGATCCCGGTTCTGCCGACCGTGCACTACAACATGGGTGGCATCCCGACGAACTATCACGGCGAGGTGCTGACGCTGCGCGACGGCAACCCCGATACGGTGGTCCCGGGCCTGATGGCGCTGGGCGAGGCGGCCTGCGTCTCCGTCCACGGCGCCAACCGCCTCGGCTCGAATTCGCTGATCGACCTCGTGGTGTTCGGCCGCGCGGCGGGCCTGCGCTGCGCCGAGATCGTCGAGCCGAACGGCCGTCAGATGGATTTGCCCAAGGGCTCGGCCGACAAGGCGCTGAGCCGCCTCGACCGCTTCCGCTACGCCGATGGCGGCACGCCGACGGCGGAGCTGCGCCTCGAGATGCAGAAGACGATGCAGAACAACTGCGCGGTCTTCCGCACCGGCGAGGTGCTGGAGGAGGGCAAGGGCCTGATCCACAAGGTCTGGTCGGCCTCGGCCGATATCCGCATCACCGACCGCTCGCTGGTCTGGAACACCGACCTCCTGGAGACGCTGGAATTCGACAACCTGATCGGCCAGGCGGTCGTCACCATGGAATCGGCGGCCAACCGCAAGGAATCGCGCGGCGCGCATGCCCGCGAGGACTTCCCCGACCGCGACGACAAGGAGTGGATGAAGCACACCCTCTCCTGGCTCGACGAGCAGAGCCAGCAGGTCTCGATCGATTACCGGCCGGTCCACACCTACACGATGTCGAACGAGATCCAGTACATCGAGCCGAAGGCGCGGGTGTACTGACTCTTCTTTCTTTCCTGCGGCGGCCTGCGTGGAACGAGCCTCTGGCAGCGTTCTCCAGCCGCCGTGTCTCGGCCTCGTGACAGCGAGAAAGTCATGGCTCAGTTCACCCTCCCGAAGAATTCCCAGATCCACGAGGGCAAGGCCTGGCCGGCGCCCCAGGGGGCCAAGACGCTGACCGAGTTCCGCGTCTACCGCTGGAACCCGGATGACGGCGCCAACCCGCGGGTCGACACCTATCAGGTCGACCGCGACGATTGCGGCCCGATGGTCCTCGACGCGCTCCTGTGGATCAAGAACAAGGTCGATTCGACGCTGGTCTTCCGCCGCTCCTGCCGCGAGGGGATCTGCGGCTCCTGCGCCATGAACATCGAGGGCCAGAACGCGCTGGCCTGCACCATGGGCATCGACGAGTGCAAGGCGCATTCCTCCGGCAAGAAGTCCCCGGCGGTGCGGATCTACCCGCTGCCGCATATGCCGGTGCTCAAGGACCTCGTTCCGGACCTGACGAACTTCTTCGCCCAGCACGCCGCGATCGAGCCCTGGCTCCAGACCGAGACGCCCTCGCCCGAGACCGAGTGGAAGCAGACCCCGGAGGACCGCGCCCGCCTCGACGGTCTCTACGAGTGCATCCTCTGCGCCTGCTGCACCACGTCCTGCCCGAGCTACTGGTGGAACGGCGACCGCTTCCTCGGCCCCGCCGCCCTGCTCCAGGCCTATCGCTGGCTGATCGACAGCCGCGACGAGGGCGCCGGCGAGCGCCTCGACGGACTGCACGACCCGTTCCGGCTCTATCGCTGTCACACGATCATGAACTGCGCCAACACCTGCCCGAAGAACCTGAACCCGGCCAAGGCCATCGCGGAGATCAAGAAGATGATGATCGCCCGCGAGGTCTGAGGGGCCCGCCGGGCGGGCACCCGGCACCCGGCCTGCATGCGGTGAGCCCATGACGTCGCAGACCTGCGCCATCGTCGAACTCGGCGCCGTCGCCCTGTCCCGGGCGATCCATGCCCGCAGCATCTCCTGCGCCGCGGTGATGGGCGCCTATCTCGACCGGATCGAGCGGCTCAACCCCGCCGTCAACGCCATCGTGGCGCTGCAGGAGCGCGCCGACCTGCTGCGGCAGGCGGCGGCGCGCGACGCGGAACTCGCCCGAGGGCGGAGCCGGGGCCCGCTCCACGGCTTTCCCCTCGCCGTGAAGGACCTCGCGGCGGTGGCGGGCCTGCCCTTCACGCAGGGCTCGCCGATCTTCCGCGACCGGATCGCCGAGAGCGACGCCATCATGGTGGAGCGCCTGCGCCGCGGCGGGGCCCTCTTCATCGGCAAGACCAACACGCCGGAATTCGGCCTCGGCTCCCAGACCTTCAACCCGGTCCACGGCACCACCCGCAATGCCTACGATCCTGCCCGCACCGCCGGCGGCTCGAGCGGAGGGGCGGCCGTCGCGGTGGCGCTGCGGATGCAGCCGGTCGCCGACGGCAGCGACCATGCCGGGTCCCTGCGCAACCCGCCCGCCTTCAACAACCTCTTCGGCCTGCGCCCCTGCTACGGCCGCATCCCGCAGGCGGCCCCCGACGTGTTCACCCCGGGGCTCGCGGTCGAGGGGGCGATCGGCCGCTCCCCCGCCGATATCGGCCTGATGCTGTCGGTCCAGGCCGGGCCCGATCCGCGCAATCCCCTCGCGATCGCGGCCGACCCGGCCGCCTTCGCCGCTCCCCTCGCGCGCGACGTGGCGGGCACCCGCATCGCCTGGCTCGGGGACCTGCGCGGACACCTGCCCTTCGAGCCCGGCGTGCTCGAACTCGGGCAGGCGGCGCTCAAGGATTTTGCGGCGATCGGCTGCGAGGTCGCGCAGGCCTGCCCCTCCTTCGATTTCGAGGCCCTGTGGCAGGATTGGCTGGTGCTGCGCGCCTGGTTCACGGCCTCCAGCCTGCGCCCGCT
Organism: Methylobacterium soli; assembly: GCF_008806385.1. Classification (GTDB taxonomy): domain Bacteria; phylum Pseudomonadota; class Alphaproteobacteria; order Rhizobiales; family Beijerinckiaceae; genus Methylobacterium; species Methylobacterium soli. The sequence continues at coordinate 138,889 of NZ_VZZK01000004.1, read as the reverse complement.
CTACGCCGACCCGGTCAAGCGCGCGCTCCTGAAGCCAGAGGCGATCTGGGAGGTCGAGCGCGGCCTCGCCCTCGATGCCGACAGGGTCGCGGCGGCCCAGGCCGGGCGCAGCGCCTGGTACGAGACCCTGCGAGCCTTCATGCAGCGCTTCGATTTCCTGGCCCTGCCGAGCGCCCAGGTCTTCCCCTTCGATGCCGCCCTGCCCTGGCCGGCGCGCGTCGGCGGACGCGACATGGACACCTATCACCGCTGGATGCAGGTCGTGATCCCGATCACCATGAGCGGCCTGCCCGCCCTCAACGTGCCGGCCGGCTTCAGCCCGGAGGGACTGCCGACCGGCATCCAGATCGTCGGCCGCAACCACGGCGAGCGCGCCTGCCTCGAACTCGGCGCCGCCTACGACGCGGCGACCCGCTGGGTCGAGCGCCGGCGCCCGCCGCTCCTCGACGCAGCCTGAACCGACCCATTCTCTGCAGGGAGTCGGCGCGCCGGGAGATTGCCTCGCGCGCCCGAAGGCGTAGCCTCGGCGGCAGGCGCGGCGCTCACCGAAGGCAGGAGCCCATGACGATCACGACCACGGAGACGCCAGGACGCCGCCGCGGCGCGGCGGTCCTCGTCGAGGTGCTGCGCAGCGAGGGCGTCCGCTACATCTTCGGCAATCCGGGCACCACCGAGCTGCCGCTGATCGATGCGCTGACGGAGGCCACCGACATCGCCTACGTGCTGGCCCTGCAGGAGGCGAGCGCGGTCGCGATGGCGGACGGCTACGCACAGGGCGCGCGCCGGCCCGGCTTCCTCAACCTGCACACGGCGGGCGGCCTCGGGCACGGCTTCGGCAACCTCCTCAACGCCCACATCACCGGCACGCCGCTCGTGGTGACGGCGGGCCAGCAGGATTCCCGGCACGTCCTCACCGACCCGCTCCTGTTCGGCGATCTCGTCACCATCGCGGCTCCGGCCGTGAAATGGGCCCGCGAGGTGACGCATGCGGACCAGCTGCCGATCCTCCTGCGGCGCGCCTTCCACGATTCCAGCGCCGCCCCCTCCGGGCCGGTCTTCCTGTCGCTGCCCATGGACGTGATGGAGGAGATGACCGACGCCTCGCCGGGCGAGATCTCCACCATCGATCGCTGCGCCGTGGCGGGCTCCCTCGACCGGCTGGCGGATCACCTCGCGGCGATCCCGCCCGGACGGCTGGCGCTGATCGCGGGTGATGAGATCGAGGCGAGCGATGCCTCGGCGGAGGCGGTGCGCCTCGCCGACGCGCTCGCCGCCCCCGTCTACGGATCATCCTGGCCGGCCCATATCCCGTTCCCCACCGCGCATCCGCTCTGGGCCGGAAACCTGCCCACCAAGGCGACCGAAATCGCCGCGATCCTCGGGGCTTACGACGCGGTCTTCGCGCTGGGCGGCAAGTCGCTGATCACGGTCTTGTACACCGAAGGCTCGGCCGTGCCGCCGGGCACGCAGGTGTTCCAGCTCTCGGCCGACGTGCGCGATCTCGGGCGCACCTACGTCACGGCGCTCTCGATGGTCGGCGACATCCGGGCCTCCCTCGCGATGCTCCAGCCCCTGGTCGAGGCCCGGATCGCCGAGCGCCGCGAGGCCTACGCGGCGGAGCGCGCCAAGGCGGTCCTCGCCTATGACGCGCGGCGTGCCAGGTTGTTCGCGGCGGCCGACGCGCAATTCGGCGCTCCCGCGGTGATGCCCCTCGTCGCCGCCCGCGAGATCGCCCGCGCGGTCGGCTCCGACATCGCCATCGTGGACGAGGCGCCCGCCACGCTCGGGCACCTGCGCACCTTCCTGCACAGCAACTGGACCCGGCAATATTCCTCGATCCGCGGCGGGGTGCTCGGTTGGGGCATGCCGGCCTCGGTGGGGTTCTCGCTCGGCCTCGACCGGGCCCCGGTGGTCTGCGTCGTCGGCGACGGGGCGGCGATGTACTCGCCCCAGGCCCTGTGGAGCGCCGCCCACGAGCGGCTGCCCATCACCTTCGTGGTGATCAACAACGCCGAGTACAACATCCTGAAGACGTTCATGAAGAGCCAGACGCACTACGCCTCGGTCCGGGCGAACCGCTTCATCGCCATGGACCTCGTCGATCCGCGCCTCGATTTCCCGGCGCTCGCGGCCTCGATGGGGGTGGCGGCGCGCCGGATCACGAGGGCCGAGGAGATCGCGCCGGCCATCGAGGCCGGCATCGCCTCCGGCCTGCCGAACCTGATCGAGGTGATCGTCAGCCCGACCTGAAGGCCGGGCGCAGCGGGACCTGCGAATTCGGCGGACGGGACTCCCGCACCCCCACCTGCGTTTGCTACACAGGGCCCGAGAGCCGATCGCGCCCGGAGCGGCACGGGGCTGAGGGGAGACAAGCCGGCACCATGCAGGAACCGTCGCGACCCGAGCCCGCCCTCCTCGATCCGGAAGTCCATGTCGAGAGCTTCCGGCAGGCCCGGGAGGCGCGCCGGCTCGAGCTCGTCGAGGATTACGTGGAGCTGATCGCCGACCTGATCGGCGACGGCGGCGAGGCGCGCCAGGTCGACATCGCGGCCCGCCTCGGGGTGGCCCAGCCCACCGTCGCCAAGATGCTCAAGCGGCTCGCCGAGGAGGGCTTCGTTCAGCAGCGTCCCTATCGGGGCGTGTTCCTGACCGAGGCCGGCCGGGTGCTCGCCGAGCAGAGCCGCGAGCGCCACCGCATCGTCGAGGGCTTCCTCTGCGCCCTCGGGGTCAGCCCCGAGACCGCCCGCCGCGATGCCGAGGGCATCGAGCACCACGTCAGCACCGAGACCCTCGAGGCCTTCCGCCGCTTCGCCGCAGGCGAGCGGAACGCGTGAGCCGCCGCCCGGCGCGTCAGGCGAAGAGCGCGGCGGCGACCTCCGCCTCCTCGTGCTCCGGCACCACGTCGACCTCGACCTTGAGCTTCTGGGAGCCCGAGGCGCTGACGATCCCGTCGATGGGCGAGACGTCGCCGTAATCGCGGCCCCGCGCCACCACGAGGTGGTCGTCGCGCACGCCGACGCCGTTCGTCGGGTCGAGACCGATCCAGCGGTCGCCGCACCAGACCGAGACCCAGGCATGGCTCGCATCCGCTCCGCGCAGCCGCGGCCGCCCCGGCGGCGGCGTGGTGCGGAGATAGCCGCTGACATAGGCCGCCGGCAGGCCGAGGCCGCGGAGCCCCGCGATCATCACGTGGGTGAAATCCTGGCAGACGCCGGCCCGGAGGGCGAAGGCCTCGGCCAGGGGCGTCGCGACCGTGGTGGCCTTCGCATCGAAGCGGAAGTCGCTCTGGATGCGCCGCATCAGGTCGAAGGCGACGCCGTAGGCGCTGCGGCCCGGAAGGACGCTCGCTCGCGCATAATCGGTGACGGCGGGCAGGAGCGGCACCCGCTGGCTCGGGAACAGGAAGTGGACGGGCGCCTCCGGTCCGAGATCGCGGCTCGCCGCCGCCGCGTCGCGGACCGCTTCCCAGGGGCGCCCGGTCTCCGGGTCCGGCAGGGGCGGACGGGCGACCGCGATGCGCGACAGGGCCTCGACCCGGAAGGTCGTGTGCGGCGTGTCGATGGTGATCGCGGTGGTCTCGATCCCGAAATAATCTTGGCGGCGGATCTCGGTCTGCGGGGCCGGGGAGATCTCGAGGCGACTCGCCAGCACGGTCTGGCCCTCGCCGTCGCGGGGCCGGAGGCGCAGCGAGCAGCGGGCGAACCGGGCGGGGCGCCCGTAGCGATAGGCCGTCAGGTGGCGCAGCGTATAGATCACGCGAGCCCCGCGAGCTTCTCCGGGCGCAGGGCGTGCGGGCCGTTCGGGAAGTAGCGGCCCGCGATGGCGTCGGCGAGGCGCTCCAGCTCGCTTTCCAGGCGCGCCATCGCGACGCCGTCGAAATCCCCCGCCTCGCCCGCGGAGAACTCGGCCGCGATCCGCGAGGCGAGGCGCCGGTGCGGCTCCGGGATGCCGTCGGCGCTGAGCGCCGGCAAGTCCGCGAGATGGCGCAAAACCGCCTCCACCTGGAAGGCGACGGAGCGGGGATTGTAGGGATCGAGCAGAACCATGTCGCGGACGGGGTCGAGGGCCACGCCCTGCATGTAGCGCGCCCCGTAGGTCACTTGCGAGTCGCACAGGGCCAGCATCACCCCGAGATCGTCGGCACTCGCCGCGTCGCCCGCAAAAGCCATGGCGAAGGAGCAGGTGTTGATCGCCCGCTCGATGCGCCGGCCGAGATCGACGAAGTGCCAGCCCGCCGCCCGGCTCATGTTCTCGTGGGTCAGCCCGGACAGGGCCGCGATGTGGCTGAGTGCCCGCTCGGCCCGGCGCAGGAGCTGCGATTCCGCGAAGTCGCGGGCCTGGTCGAGGGAGAGCAGGTCCACGAGGTCGGCCAGAACCCGCCAGGCTTCGCCCGACAGCCGCGTGCGCAGGGTCGCGGCGTTGGTGCGCGCCGCGAGGATGTGGGCCCGGGCCGAGCCGCGGGTCGCGCGCCCGACCAGGGCCTCCTGCGCCATGGCGGCGGTGGGCAGATTCGGGGCGCTGACCGCCCCCCACTCGTCGAGAATCGCCCGGATGCGCAGAGCCGTCGGGGCGCGGACATCCCCGGTGATGTCGGTGACGACGGCGTCGCCCACGCTGCCGAGATGCGCCTGGACGAGGCGGATCACCGCCTCCGCCCGCTCGGTGTAGCGCCCGTACCAGAACAGGGTGTCGGCGGCCCGCGACGGCAGGTGGCCGGCGATCCGCCGCACGCGGGGCGCGCCCTGCGCGGCGAGGGTCGGCGCATCGACGGGATTGTCGGAGAGGACCCAGACATCGGCCGACTTGATGCCTAGGCGCATCTCGATCGGATCGACGTCGGGCCGCTCGGAGATCCGGCAGAATCCGCCCGGCATCACCCGCCAGCCCTGTGGCGTGCGGGTCGCGAAGACCCGGAGGGCGAAGGGCCGCGGCACGAAGCGCAGGCCGGAATCGCCGCGCTCCCAGCCCGGCATCGTGGAGAGCGGCGCGGCTTCCTGGCCGACATAGTCGAAGGGCCGGTCGCGCAGGGCCGCCACCACGCGCTCGCGGTCTGCGGCGAGCGCGTGCGGTCCCAGGATCGCATCGCGGCCGGCCCCGCGCTGGGGCGTCGCGGCGGGGCGCAGCGTCAGGCCGTCGAGATGATCGCGCACGTAGGCGAGGCCATCGGGATCGCCGCACCACCAGGTTCGCGGACTCTCGAGGCGCAGGTCCTCGCCGAGAAGCGCGCGGGCGATGCCCGGCAGGTAGGTGGCGAGCGCCCCCGACTCGACCATGCCGGAGCCCGGCATGTTGGCCATCACCAGGCTGCCGTTGCGCAGGGCCTCGATCAGGCCCGGGACCCCGAGGCGCGAGGCCGGGTTCAGCTCGAGCGGGTCGAGGTAATCCGCGTCGATCCGGCGCCAGAGGGCGTCGGCCCGCTTGAGCCCGGAGACGGTGCGCACGTGGAGGCAGCCGTCCTGCATCACGAGGTCGTCGCCCTCGACGAGCATCAGGCCGAGATAGCGGGCGAGCGCCGCCTGCTCGACATAGGTCGAGGAATAGGGCCCGGAGGTGAGGAGGCAGATGCGGGGATCGGCCCGCTCGGCGCCCGCCGCGAGCCCTTCGCGGAAACTCTGGAAGAAGGGCGGAAGGCGCTCGACCTGGAGATCCTGGTAGAGATCCGGGTAGGTGCGGGTCAGCACCATCCGGTTCTCCAGCGCGTAGCCGAGGCCCGAGGGGGCCTGGGTGCGGTCGGCCAGCACCCGCCAGCGACCGTCCGGGCCCCGCCCGATATCCGCCGCGTAGAGCTTGAGGTATCGCCCGCCGGGCGGGCTCACCCCATGGAGCGGGCGCAGGAATTCGGGGCTGCCCGCCACCACCGCCGCGGGCAGGAGACCGGCCGAGACGAGGTTCCCGGGGCCGTAGACGTCGGCGAGGATCGCCTCCATCAGCTCCGCCCGCTGGACGAGGCCCTCGCTCAGGGCCCGCCACTCGGCCGCCTCGATCACGAGGGGGAGCGACCCGAGCGGCCAGGCATGCTCGCGCTGGTCCCCGTAGATCCGGAAGGAGATGCCGGTATCCCGGATATGGCGCTCGGCGGAGACGAAGCGGGCCATGATCTCGGCCTCGCTCAAGCCGCCGAGGCGGGCGAGCAGCCGAGGCCAGGCGCCGCGCATCGCGCCGCCGGCCCCCAGGAACTCGTCCGGCAGCCCGGGCTGAGGCCGGTAGCCCCCCGTCCAGCGGCTTAGCCGCTCGGACGGGCTCTCCGCGTCCTGGCCGGCCGCCGGGCTCATCGCGGCGCGGGTCTGCGCAGGTCGAGGGTGAGCGGGAATTCCGGATTGATCTCGGAAAGCGGCATCGCGACCCGGCCCGGCGTGTGGCCCTGCGGCTGGAAGCGCGCGAGGCGGCGCCCTTCGGCCTCGTAGGTGTTGACCGGGTAGGTCTCGTAGTTGCGCCCGCCCGGATGGGCGACGTGATAGCGGCAGCCACCGAGGGCGCGCCCGCTCCAGGCATCCAGGATGTCGATGGTGAGCGGCGAGTGCGCGGGGATCGTCGGGTGCAGCGACGAGGCCGGCTGCCAGGCCTTGAAGCGCAGGCCCGCGACCGCCTCACCGCCGGTGCCGGTGCCGGTCATCGGCAGGCGCCGGCCGTTGCAGGCGATGATGTGCCGCCCGGGCACGGACCCGCTGACCTTGACCTGCAGGCGCTCCACCGAGCTGTCGACGAAGCGCACGGTACCACCGATCGTTCCTTCCTCGCCGAGCACGTGCCAGGGTTCCAGCGCCTGGCGCAGTTCGAGTTCCACGCCCCCATGCTCGACCGTGCCGAAGACCGGGAAGCGGAAGGCGGCCTGCGCCTCGAAGGCGGCGGGGTCGAAATCGTAGCCCGCCCCGCGAAGGTCTTCCAGCACGCCGCGGAAATCCGCCCAGAGGAAATGGGGCAGCATGAAGCGATCGTGCAGCGTCGTGCCCCAGCGGACACAGCCGCCCTCCTGCGGCTCGCGCCAGAGCCAGGCCACGATGGCGCGAAGCAGCAGCTGCTGCGCCAGGCTCATGCGCGGGTCCGGCGGCATCTCGAAGCCGCGGAACTCGAGGAGGCCGAGCCGCCCCGTCGGACCGTCCGGCGAGTAGAGCTTGTCGATGCAGATCTCGGCCCGATGGGTGTTGCCGGTGACGTCCACCAGGATGTTGCGGAAGATCCGGTCGACGAGCCAGCGCGGGATGTTCGGCGTGTCGGGCGCCGGCACCTGCGCGAGGGCGATCTCGAGCTCGTAGAGCCCGTCGTGGCGGGCCTCGTCCATGCGGGGCGCCTGGCTCGTCGGCCCGATATAGAGGCCGGAGAACAGGTAGGAGAGCGACGGGTGGCGCTGCCAGTAGAGCACCAGGCTCTTCAGCAGGTCGGGCCGGCGCAGGAAGGGCGAATCATCCGGCGTCGCGCCGCCGAGCACCACGTGGTTGCCGCCGCCGGTCCCGGTATGGCGTCCGTCGGTCATGAACTTCTCGGCGCCGAGCCGGGTCTGGCGGGCATCGGCGTAGAGGTCGGTGGTGATCTGCACCGCCTCGCGCCAGGTCGCGGCCGGATGCACGTTGACCTCGATCACGCCCGGATCGGGCGTGACCTTGATGACGTTCACGCGCGGATCGTAGGGCGGCTCGTAGCCCTCGATGTGGATCGGTTGCCGGAGCGCGGCCGCGGCCGTCTCCAAGTGCCCGACGAGTTCGAGATACTCGTCGACCCGCTGCAGCGGGGGCATGAACACGCAGAGGACGCCGTCGCGGGGCTCGACCGCCAACGCGGTGCGCACGGCGACCCCGGTGATACCCGCGCCGTTGACGGTCCGGGCACCCGGATGCCCGTCGGGCAGCGGCGCGCGCGTCTCGAGCGGGTCCTGCGGCTGGTAATAGGGATAGTGCTCCGGCGGCACGTGCGGCAGCGAGGCGAGCGGCAGGCGGAAGCCGAGGGGCGAGTCGCCGGGCGTCAGGAAGGCGTGGCCGCGCCGGAATTCCCAGGCTTCCGAGACCCAACGGCGCTCGGAATCGCCCGCCTCGCCGGTGGGCAGGCTGGCGAGCGGCAGGACGTAGCCGGCGGCCTGCCCGAGACCCCGCTCGTAGACCCGCTTCATGCGGGCATCGGCCTCGGCGGAGGCGAGCATCGGGCTCTCCGTCGTGACGTTCTGAGGCAGCTCCGCCTCCTTCTCGGTCCAGTATTTCGGGTCCTCGTAGGCCGGCATCACGAAGGGGCCGAGGCCGAGCGTCTTGGCGAGCGCCGTGATCAGCGCCCGCGCCTGCTCGGGCTCGGCGGTGCGCGGGCCGTTCTCGGCCGCGATCAGGCCCGTATCGCGCCAGATCGGCTGTCCGTCCCGGCGCCAGTAGAGCGCGAAGGCCCAGCGCGGCAGGCTCTCCCCGGGATACCACTTGCCCTGGCCGTAATGCAGCATGCCGCCGGGGGCGAAGCGGTCGCGCAGGCGCCGGATCAGCGTGTCGGCGAGGCCGCGCTTCGTCGGGCCCACGGCGGCGGCGTTCCATTCGGGGGATTCGTAGTCGTCGATCGACACGAAGGTCGGCTCGCCGCCCATGGTCAGGCGCACGTCCTGCGCCGCGAGGTCCTGGTCGATCCGGTCGCCGAGCGCGTCCATGGCGGCCCAGACCGCTTCCGAGAAGGGCTTGGTGATGCGCGGCGCCTCGGCGACGCGGGTCACCGACATCTCGAAGCCGAACGTGACCTCGGCCGGCTCGGAAACGCCCGAGATCGGCGCGGCGGAGTGGTAATGCGGGGTTGCGGCCAGCGGGATGTGGCCCTCGCCGCAGAACAGGCCCGAGGTCGCGTCGAGACCGATCCAGCCCGCGCCCGGCAGGTAGACCTCCGCCCAGGCATGCAGATCGGTGAAGTCGGTCTTGGTGCCCTCGGGGCCATCGACGGCGGTGGTGTCGGGCACGAGCTGGATCAGGTAGCCGGAGACGAAGCGCGCGGCGAGACCGATCCGGCGCAGCACCTGAACCAGGAGCCAAGCGGAGTCGCGGCACGACCCGCTCCTGCGCTGCAGGGTCTCGGCAGGCGTCTGAACCCCCGGCTCCATGCGCACCCCGTAGGCGATCTCGGAGCGCACGAGGTCGTTCAACGCGACGAGGAACTGCACCGTGCCGGTTTCCGTCGGCAGGCGCGCCAGGAAGGCATCGATCTCCGGGCCCTGCGCGTCCTCCGTGACGCGGTAGGGGGCGAGCTCGCCCAGGAGGTCATCCGCGTAGGCGAAGGGCCGCGTCTGGGCGTAGTCCTCCACGAAGAAGTCGAAGGGGTTGATCACCGACATCTCGGCGGTGAGGTCGACCTCGATCTTCAGCTCCGTGGCCTTGTCCGGGAAGACGAGCCGGGCGAGCCAATTGCCGTTCGGATCCTGCTGCCAGTTCACGAAATGGTTCTCGGGCGTCACCTTCAGCGCGTAGGACGGGATCTTCGTCCGGGTATGCGGCGCCGGCCGCAGGCGGATCACCTGAGGGCCGAGCGCGATGGGCCGGTCGTACCGATAATGCGTGACGTGATGCAGGGCGGCTTTGATCGACACGAGGACTCCCGTCGCTGCGGACGTCCGGCGCAGGGCGCGGCCGGCTGTGTTGGCGTGGTCACTCTACCGCATTCGGAGCGCGGCGGCAGGCTCGACCGAGGGTGGCCGAGGCCGCATCGGCTAAGCAAGTTCCGTGCAGCCCGCAGCGTCCCGGCGAGCGGCTGCGGAGATCCCCGGAGGCCGCGAGCCGGGGCGCCCTGCCTGACCGGGCGGCCGGCCGCTCGGCCCAGAGCGGGACGCGACGCGCGGCCACGCGTTCGCGGCGGGCGCCATGATGGGCGGGAACTTTGGCGCCGAAGCGCCCTTGACGCTCGAAGATGCTGCCGCGGTCGCCGCGGAATGGCACCGGAATCCTGAGATGAAGATCTTCCAGTGCCAAGCCTGCGATCAGCCGGTCAGCTTCGAGAGTACGGCCTGCGAGAGTTGCGAGCGGCGCCTGGGCTATGTCTGCGAGGTGCATGAGGTCTCGGCCGTCGAGCCCTCCGGCCAGTCCCAGGCGGGATCCGCCCAGACCTTCCATGCCCAGACCTTTCACGCCTATGCCAGCCCGGGCGCGAAGTACCGGTTCTGCGCCAACGCGCAGCACGCGGCCTGCAACTGGCTGGTGCCGGATTCCTCGCCCGAGATCTTCTGCCGGGCCTGCCGCCACAACCGGGTGGTGCCCGACCTCACGGTGGGCTGGAACCTGATCCGCTGGCGCCAGATCGAGGCGGCCAAGCACCGGATGTTCTACTCGCTCCTGCGGCTCGAACTGCCGCTTCCCTCGCGGGCCGAGAGCGCGACGGGCCTTGCCTTCGACTTCCTGGTCGACCCGGCCGAGAGCTTCCTGATCGGACCACCCGTGCTGACCGGGCACCAGAACGGGCTCATCACCCTCAACATCGCGGAGGCGGACGACGTCGAGCGCGAGCGGCGCCGGATGCTGTTCGGGGAATACTACCGCACGCTGCTCGGGCATTTCCGCCACGAGGTGGGTCATTATTTCTGGAACGTGCTGGTGCAGGGCGACCCCAGCCTCGTCACCTTCCGGGCCCTGTTCGGCGACGAGAGCCAGGATTACGGCGCCGCCCTGCAGCGGCATTACGCGCAGGGCGCACCGCCGGATTGGGAGGAATTCTACGTCTCGGCCTATGCGACGAGCCACCCCTGGGAGGATTTCGCCGAGACCTGGGCTCACTACCTCCACATCGTCGACACGATCGAGACCGCGAGCGCCTTCGAGCTGCACGTGCGTCCCCGCCTGCGGCACGGGCCGGCCGAGCCGGTGGTGATCGATTTCGATCCCCATCGCACCGCCGATCTCGACCGTCTGATCGAGGTCTGGCTGCCGCTGACCTACGCGGTCAACTCGCTCTCCCGCAGCATGGGCCAGGCGGCCCTCTACCCGTTCAAGCTGACCCCGGCGGTGATCGCCAAGCTCGCCTTCGTGCACGAGCGCATCTACGCGGTGCGCTCGACCGACGGCGTCGGCGAGGCCGATGCCGACATCCTGCGGGCCGTGATCCGGGGCCTGCGCAACCGCGTGGCGGCCCCGAACGTCTGAGCCGGCACCGCCGGGCGCGGGCGCGCCTGTCAGGCGGCCCGCACCGTGTCGAGGAAGCGCTGCACCTCGGCGCCGAGATGCTCGGATTGCCGCGACAGCTCGGAGGCCGACATCAGGACCTGGGCGGCCGCCGCGCCGGTCTCCTCGGCGGCGGAGGCCACGCCCGCGATGTTGGCCGTCACCTCGCCGGTGCCGATCGCCGCCTGCGTCACGTTGCGCACGATCTCCTGCGTTGCCGCGCCCTGCTCCTCGACGGCGGCGGCAATCGAGGCCGCGACCCCGCTGATGTCGCCGATGCGGGTGGTGATGCCGGCGATCGCCCGCACGCTCGCGCCGGTAGCGTCCTGGATGCGCGCGATCTGGCTGCCGATCTCGTCGGTGGCCTTCGCGGTCTGGTTGGCCAGTTCCTTGACCTCGGCGGCGACGACCGCGAAGCCGCGCCCCGCCTCGCCGGCCCGCGCCGCCTCGATGGTGGCGTTGAGCGCCAGCAGGTTCGTCTGGGCCGCGATGTCGGAGATCATCTTCACCGCATCCCCGATCCGGCTCGCGGCCGCGCTGAGTTCCTGCACCAGGGCCGCGGTCTGCCCCGCCTCCGTCTCGGCGGCCCGCGCCAGCGCGGCCGAGCCGTCCACCTGCCGGCCGATCTCGTCGACGGACGAACCGAGTTCCTCGGCGGCCGAGGACACCATGGTGACGTTGCCGCTCGCCTGCTCGGCGGCCGCCGCGACCGTCGTCGATTGCGTCGCGGTCTCGGCCGCGGTCGCGGTCATGCCCTGCGCGGTGGCCTGCAGCTCGGTCGCCGCGGCGGAGACCTGGCCGACGATGCCGCCGACCGCCCGCTCGAAGGCATCCGCCATCTCGCGCATCGCGGCCTTGCGCTGCGCCTCGGCGCCGGCGCGGGCGAGCGCCGTCTCCTCCTCCAGCCGGCGCATCCGCACGAGGCCGTCCTTGAAGACCGCGACCGCGTCGGCAATGCGCCCGATCTCGGTCTTCACGCCCTGGTGGGGCACCGTCACGGCGAGATCGCCCCCGGCCAAAGCCGTCATCGGCCGCACGACGGAATCGATCCCGCCCGAGATGCCGCGGATGATGATGGCGGCGAGCACGAGCGCCAGCAGCATGGCGGCGCCGGCCGCGAGGATCGCCTGCATCCGGGTTGCCTCGTAGGCGGCCCGGCCGTCGATCTGCGCCTTCGCCGCCCCGGCATTGTTGAGGGCGATGATCTTCTCGAGCGCCGCCGAGGCGCGCCGCCGCGGCTCGACGCCGGTCGACTTGTAGAGGGCGTAGGCGCGGCTGTGCTCCCCGGCGCGGACGGCGGCCGTGATCGGCTGGACCGCCGCGATGAACGTCGCCCATTCGCGCCGGAACGTCTCGTAGAGGTCCCGCTCCTCGGTGGAGCTGATCAGAGGCTCGTAGTCGTTCATCTTCTCGCTGATCGTCTTCGCGCGCGCTGCGAGGTCGGCCTCGATCGCCGCGAGGTCGCCGGGCTCCGCCGTCTGCGTCAGGCGCAGGAGGCTGGTGGTGTAGCGCGCCGCGGTAACGTCGATCTCGCCCGTCACGCGCACGCTGGGAAGCCAGTTCGTCTCCACGTCGCCGAGCAGGCCCTGGATCCGCCCGAGTCCCGTCAGGCTGAGGATCCCGAGACCGAGGACGAACAGGATGAGCGCGGAGAACGTCGCGATCAGCTTGGTGCGAATCGAGAGAGTCTGAAGGAACACGGCCGACACCTTTGGGCAGTCGCGATGGCTGCGGCGGGTCCGCTCGACTGCGTTCCTGAGCGAAATGTATTCAATTTGATTGAGATTCTCTGAAACCTCGCCGAGGCGACCAGGCTGCGCGCCCTGAGGCCGAGGCGTTCTCTTCTTCGGCGGAGAGCGCGCCAGGCCTTGGCCGGCCGTGTTGCCCGGACCATCTCCCGAGCGGAAACAGTTCGTCCTCGGACGCGGCCGGGACCTGGTGGGGCCTCCATGCATGACAACACCGAGAAGAGACGCTTCGAATTGCGGGTCGGCGACGAGACCGTCTTCGCCGATTACCGGCGCCAGGAGGGGCTCCTCTTCATCACCTATGTCTACGCGCCGCCGGTTCTGCGCGGCACCGGCGCTGCCGGGCGGTTGATGGAGGCCGTGGCGCGCCGGGCACGCGACGATGGCCAGCGGATCGTGGCGTTGTGCAGCTATGCCGGGGCTTGGCTGCGGCGCCACCCCGACCATCGCGATCTCCTCGCCTGAGCGCAGGCGCCGAATTCCGCGCTCGGCGCCCTGATCGGATCGGGCTTCACCGCGTTGGTGACAGCATCGGGAGGACGATGGCGAGCGCCCGAGGTTCCTGCTAGGTCTGCGCCGCCGTGTGGACGAGGAGATGACGATTTCCGACGATGCTTGGGCAACCGGCTTGGGACTACTCGCGGTCCTCGGCCTGGTGCTGGCCAACGGCTTCTTCGTGGCCGCCGAGTTCGCCCTGGTGGCGGTGCGCAGGAGCCGTGTCGCCGAACTCGTCGCGGAGCGGCGGACCAACGCCAAGGCCCTGCTCTGGGCAACCGACCATCTCGACGCGCACCTCGCCGCGACCCAGCTCGGCATCACGATCTCGTCCCTGGCGCTGGGCTGGGTCGGGGAGCCCGCGCTCGCGCACCTGATCGAGCCTGCGCTCGCCTGGCTGCCGCTCTCCCTCGCCACGGCCGCCGCCCACACCGTCGCGGTGGTGATCTCGTTCGTGATCATCACTGCCTTGCACATCGTTCTGGGCGAGCTTGCCCCGAAGAGCCTCGCCCTCCAGCGCAGCGAGCGCACGGCCCTGGCGGTGATCCGGCCGCTCAGCCTGTTCCTCCTCGTGTTCCGCCCCGCGATCCTGTTCCTCAACGGGCTCGGGAACGGGATCCTGCGCCTGTGCGGCCTGCAACCCGGCCACGGCGAGGGCGGCCAGCACTCGACCGCCGAATTGAACCTCTTGGTCGAGGCGAGCCGCGAGGCCGGCCTGATCCGCGAGGCGCAGCAGGAGGCGGTGGAGCGCATCTTCACCCTCGGCGAGCGCCGCATCCGCGAGATCATGACGCCGCGCCACGAGATCGAGTGGATCGACACCGAGGACGGCCAGGAACGGATTCTGAAGGCGGTGCGCGCCTGCGCGCATGCGCAGGTGGTGGTCAGCAAGGGCATCGTCGACGAGGTCGTCGGCGTCGTGCGCAAGAAGGATCTGCTCGACCAGCTCCTCGATGGCGGGGGCGTCGACGTGGATGCGGCGACGCGGCCGCCCATCGTCGTGCACGAGGCGATGTCGGTGCTGGCGGTCCTGGAGACCTTCCAGCGCAATCCGGTGCAGATGGCCATTGTGGTGGATGAGTACGGCAGCCTCGAGGGCATCGTCACCCAGACCGACCTGCTGGAGGCGATCGCGGGCGACATCCCGGAACCGGGCGAGGAGCCCGCCGTCGTCGAGCGCTCCGACGGCTCGCTGCTGATCGACGGCATGATCCCGGCCGAGGAGGCGTTCGAGCGGCTCGCCTTCGGGGATCGCCCCGATACGGACGAGTTCACCACGCTCGCCGGCTTCATCATCTTCCGGCTCGGGCACATCCCGGCCGCGGGCGATTTCGTCGAGGTGCAGGGCTGGCGCCTGGAGGTGGTCGACATGGATGGGCGGAGGGTCGACAAGGTCCTGGCCGTGCGCACGGAAGCGGTCTCTTGAGGGTCTGGCCGGCCCCGGCGCAGCCGCCGGGCTGCCCCTGCGACCGGCCCTGCGCGCCTCGGGGGCGCCGGGTTCATCCGCCGCTGGGGTGGCCTCGGTGGCGGCCTCGGTGGCGGCGGGGCGCCCGGCAGGCCGGGTGCCGCGGCCCCGACGCGCGGCCGTGACCGCCGGACCCGCGCCCTCGACCCTGCGCCTGATCGCCGTCCTGGCGGTCGCCGGGTTCGCCAGCACCTTCGCGGGGCGCTCCGTCGAGCCCCTCGTCGGCGTGCTGGCGCGCGACCTCCGCAGCGATGCCCACACGGCGGCGCTGCTCTCGGCCGCCTTCGCGCTGCCCTACGCGCTGATTCAGCCGGTGCTCGGTCCCGTCGGCGACGCGCTCGGCAAGGAGCGGGTCATCACGGCCTGCCTCGGCCTCCTCGCCCTGGCTCTCACGGGCTGTGCCTTCGCGACCGGGATCGACCTCCTGTTCGGCCTGCGGATCGTCGCGGGGGCGGCAGCCGGCGGCGTCGTGCCCCTCGCCCTCGCGCTGATGGGCGATCGCATCCCGATGCAGCGGCGTCAGGTGGCGATCGGCCGCTTCCTCGTCGCGGTGATCCTCGGGCAGCTCTCGGGCTCGACCTTCGCGGGCTTGATCGAGGGGCAGGTCGGCTGGCAGGGCGTCTTCGCCATCACGGCGGCCGTCGGGGCGATCGGCTGCGCGGCCGCGCTCTTCGGCTTCGAGCGCGGCGTCGGCGCCCCGCCGCGCCGGCCGGAATTCCGGCAGGCGCTGACGCGCTATCGCGCGATCATCGGAAACCCGCGGGCGCGCGTCCTGTTCGCGGCGGTCTTCATCGAGGCGATCGCGGTGTTCGGGATCTTCCCCCACCTGGCGCCGCTGATCGAGGCGCGCGGCGAGGGCGGCCCGCGGGAGGCGGGGTTGGCGCTCGCGGGATTCGCCGCGGGGGGCCTGCTCTATTCCGCCCTGGTCGGGCTGCTGCTGCGCTTTCTCGGGATGTCGCGGATGCTGATCTGCGGCGGCATCGTCTGCGCCGGGGCACTGCTGGCGATCGGGCTCGCGGGACGCTGGCAGCTCGATTGCGCCGCGCTCGTCGCCATGGGCCTCGGCTTCTACATGCTGCACAACACGTTCCAGGTTCAGGTGACGGAGGTGGCGCCGGGCGCGCGCGCCTCGGCGGTCGCGCTACACGCCTTCTCCTTCTTCTGCGGTCAGGCGCTCGGCGTCGCGATCGTGGGTGCGGCCCTCCAGGGCGTCGGCCAGTTCGCGGCTCTGGCCGGATGCGGCGCCGCGATCCTCCTGCTCGGCCTCGCAACGGCCAGGCTGCTGGTGAATCCGGCTCCGCCGGCGAGCGGCCAGCCGGAGCGATAAGCGGGCACGGCGCAGGGCGGATCCGGGGGGAACCGCATGATCAGGGCGTGGCGGGAAGGACGGCGCTCGTCGCACCGAAGGCGCCGGATCATGTCCGAATACGGTACCTGACGATCACCAGGAAAGCCTGGTGGAGCTGAGGGGAAACCTACCCACGTTCGCTTAACCTCCTGAGGCTAAACAAGCCTTTGGCCGCCCGAAGGATTTTGGGACGTGTCCTGGGACGAACGTGGGACTTATCCGCCGTCAACATGGGGCTTACCTTGCCGCGCAAACCGGACCCTCAGAAGGAGTACCTCGAACTCCATGGCACGCAGTGGCGCGTCAGCGTCGCCGTGCCCGCGGAGGCGCGGCGGGTTGTCGGCACGGGGCGGTTGCGGCACCCTCTCGGCACCGACAGCCTCAGGACCGCCAACTTGCTGAAGAAGCCGCATGTCGAGCGCTTCAAGAGGCGGATCGCGGAAGCGGTCGCCAGCATGCGGGGCCCGAGCAAGACCGAGCTGCGTGTCGCCATCGACCTCGGGAAGATCGCCGCCAAGCTGCGGCGGGAGGGCTCAGCGGAGGAATGGCAAGCCTTCTCCGAGGTCGTCTACGAGCAGCAGGCCGAGATCCGTTACAAGGACGCCAAGTGGATCACCCTGGAGGATCCGGAGGACGGGCCTTTCGAGGCTGAGGAGGCGCGGCCCGAGCAGGCCAGGAAGGCCGACACCTTCTCGGACGTTGCCTACGGGCGCGCGACGCCCATCGACATCCTGCATGCCGATTACCTGGCACAACTCGACGTAACCCCTCGGACGAAGGCCGACGACGAACGGGCCCTCAAGTTCCTGCTGCAATGGTGTGCCGAACAGAAGGTTCCGGCCACGCTTGAACGGATCGACAAGAAGCAGGCCTATGCCTTTGCGGACTCGCTGAAGGCGACGAGCGGTCACAAGCCCGTGACGCTCAACAAGTACCTCGGCAGGCTCTCATCCTACTGGCAGTTCCTGATCAACAGGACGGATGCGGTCGTGCAGAACGTGTTCGAAGGCGTCACCGTCAGGAAGCCCAAGAAAAGGGCCGCCGAAAAGGAGCGGCCATTCACGAACAGGGAAGTGGCCGACCTGCTCTTGGGACCGGCCACGCCGCACATGCATGACCTGATGATGATCGGGGCGCTCACCGGCGCGCGCCTCAATGCCATCGTCGAGCTGAAGGTCAGCGACGTCCGCCACAAATGCCTGTTCTTCAACCCGCAGAAGAAGGAGAGCGCCGGACGCTTCGTGCCGATCCATCCTGACCTGGCGCCGGTCATCGAGCGGAGGATCGCCGGGAAGGCACATGGGGACGACCTTTTCCCTGAATGGCCCCCGGTCAAGAAGGCCGGCTCCATGCGCGAGCGTAGTTTCAAGACGTCGAACCATTTCACGGAATATCGGCGTACCGTCGGGGTGGCCGACGTCGTGGGGAGCAGCCGGCGTTCGCGGGTGAATTTCCACAGCTTCCGGCGGTGGTTCATCTCACGGATGCAGCAAGCAGGGGTGGCCCCAGACTTGATTTCCGGAATCGTGGGGCATGCGAATGGATCCATCACCCTCGACGTCTACAGCGAAGGTCCTGAGATGCGGGCCGCGCGGCGAGCGATGCCCAAGCTGCGCCTCCCGCCGCTGGACGGAAGTCCGGTGACGGAGCCGATGCAGATTAGGGCGCAGGAATAGCCATCCAGGCTCCCTCCCCTCCGCCGAGCCTGCATTCCCGGGTCCTCTGCCGCCTCCATCGGGCGGGGCGGGCGAGCGGTTGGGTTTCCGCGAGCATTCCTAGACACCTCAACACGCGCCGCGAGCGGGCTGCTCGGTGGTGCGGACGTCGGCTGTCATGGCCGGGGAAACGTGCGCTTCCGTGAGGCGCTCTCGTCGCGCGGCAAACCGAAAGGAGGTTCCATGCCGATATCTTACGAGGGCTACATCGGCTCTGCCGAGTGGCGGACGAGCGCGGCCCGCCTCTCCGAAATCGAGTCCGCGGGCCGCCGTTGCCGCCTCTGCAACGCTGGGGCCGAGGACGCGCGGCTCGAAGTCCATCATAGGACCTACGAGCGGTTCGGCTGCGAAGCCGCGGCGGACCTCACGCTGCTCTGTCAGCCCTGCCATCGCGTGGTGACCGCCGAGTTGCGCCGGCGCCGCTATGCCCTCCGGCCAATCGGTCCGCCCCCCGACATACGCGACCTCGTCCCTGGCCGCCGCCTAGGCCACATTTCGCCACGGAGACCCGCCCATGACTTACGAGAGCCTGACCGTCGAGCTGACCGGCACGGCCCCGCTCTTGATGAGGTCGGCGCGGCTCGTCGATCCGTTAGACCCCATCTCACGCGAGATAGCGGCCATCACGCGCAAGCGCGCCCGGACGGACGCCGATATCGCCCGCATCGACGAGCTTGAGTGGACCGGTGGCCTCTGGGCGCGCTCAGGGGTGCCCTGCGTCCCCGGGGAGGCCATCGAGGCGATGGTGGCTGAGGCTGCGAAGCTCCGAAGGGCCTCCAAGGCGGTCCGCGCCGGATTCCTCGTCCCGGAAGCCCCGCTCCTAGTCTACGATGGACCCCAGGACCTAGGGGACCTTCGATGCGACCCGCGGTTCCGTCTGCGCGTCCCGGTCTCCATCGGGCCGCGCAAGATCATGCGAACGCGGCCACGCTTCCCGGCCGGCTGGCGGCTGTCCTTCGAGGCCCACTTCCTTCCCGACGTCCTCAACCCTGGAGACGTTCGGGAATTCCTCAACCTGGCCGGCCATCGGATCGGCCTCGGCGATTGGCGTCCGCGTTTCGGGCGCTTTGACGCTCAGATCACGGCAAGGCACTCGCTCGCCTAGGTGAGGCCAGGCTTGGCTGGGCATGGGGGCAGGCCGTTAGGCCCGGCCCGTTGCGCCCCGGGGGTTGCCCCCGCGGGCGCGATCTGGGGACTGTCACAGAGAATTGCCGCATTGGTCCTTCGAGACGCGCCACCGCGCAGCATTGCTCCACAAACTACTGATAAAAATCGGAAAGATACGGTCTGGCTGGTGATGGCCTGCGTCAATCCTTGACGTGAGTATGACTGAAAATTCAAGGATAGATCATCCAATCATTTACTGAATAAAGCCCCGTAATGCGGTTGTGATCTTGACTATGTTCTTTGGATGATGGTTGATTTGTCGTACAATTTGGCTTATCGCATCCAGTTGTAGCTAATCGGTGGCTGCGTGCTGCCGATTGCCGCGAGGGGCGCCCTCGCGGCGACGCTGTTGATGCTTCTCCAGTGCGGACCGGACGACCCTGGCCGACCAGGCACCGGGGTCCTCAGACATGTCTCCCGAGATCCGGCAGGGCCATCGAGAGCGGCTGTCCTGATGCCTATCCCTCCATGCCTCGAACCAGGAGTTCCGATGTCACTAGGCCTCAACGTCCAGGGTACCCCCGAGCGGCCGACCCGTGGTCGGCGGCGGCCGCTCGGGTCGCTCGCGACGCTTCGTATGGCCCAGTGCGAGGCGATCAGGACCTACCGGCAGCGCTTGCTCGACGAAGGTCGCGGCGTTCCCGAGAACCCTCAGCGGCTTGGCGAGATCTGTTGGTGGCAGGTCCGTCGGGAGACGGGGCTGCCGCAGTCGCAGGTGCATTCCGGCCAGTTCGCGCGACGCGAGATCCAGGCGCTCGCTCGGGAGATCGGGCTCACGCAGGTAGTCGGGATCGACGGCATCAGCACCTTTCGCTTCAAGGAGCTGGCAATCAACGGACGGTCCCAGACGCTATCGAAGGCGCCCGAGGACCAGTCCAGCAACCGGAAGAAGCTCTCCAACCTTCGCTGGGCGTTGAACCGGGTCATCAAATCGACCGGTCCTGACGCCTGCGCGAGGGCCGCCATCGAGACCCTGTTGGCTGATTTGGGCGATGGCAGCGGCAGCCTCCGGGCCGAGCTGAATTGGTGCCTGCGGCTCCTCACCACCTACGAGGCCGGCCAGGACCTGCCCGAGAGCTTCGCGTCGGCGCTTCGCACCGCCCTCATCAAGGCCGGCCTCTCCAAGAAGAAGGCGGCCAAACAGGTCGGAATGACCTTCCACACCCTGGTCGCCTGGGTCGGGGGGCGGGCCGCCCCAAGGCCCTTCTCGATGCATCTGGTCGCCCGTCTGGAAGCGGCCTGCCGCCTCGCGCCTGGGACCCTCGCTTCGCGTGTGAGGTTCAGCGGCCGCGGTAAGGGCGCGCTTCCGCGCGAGCTCACGTTGCCGCCCGAATTTGCGCCGGGGACGCCCCTACGCCGCCGCCTCCTGCGCGAGCTACCGGACGACATCATGGCCAGGGGGACCGCCCAGCGCGATGCCTTGATCCTCGGGACCTGCCAGCGCTTGCTCGATGAGAAGGGGCGCGAACACCACGTCTCCCACACAATCGGCTCGCCCTATCGCCTTAACGTCTGGCCCGAACGCCTGGAGCGCGAGTGGGGGGAGCTCGCGCGCTTCAAGGGCGAGGGCGCGCTCGGGCGGGGCACGGACCGGCGCGAAGGCAAGCTATGGCGGCCCGGTACGCTGCGCATCCTCAAGAGCGCACTCAGCAGCATCCTCGGCTTCATGACCAAGCCCGGAAGTCCCTACTCAGTCAAGGCCGAGGACCTGACCCTGACCCACCTGGTCTTCGCCGGTCGCTTCTACAATTCGTACCTGACCTTCCGGAGCGACAGGAACCGGACTGCCAAGAAGCTCAAGCAGGGTTACATCACGACGGCCGAGGTCAGCGCCCTGTGGATGATCCGCAGCCAGCTCAAGCCGGGTACCGGCTGGCTCGCCCAGCGCGCGGAACTCGCCTCGCGGCTGACGCCGGTGGAAGGTTTCGTCACACAGGAGGACATCGCGGCGGTCCAGGCCGACTGGGCCGGGGCCTGCGCCGGTGCCCACCGGGACTGCCGCAGCCTCATCAAGAGCTACCAGCGCCATGTCGCGCCGGGGCGGGACTCGCACGAGCCGGTGCTGCCCATCCTGAGTTCCCCGGAACCCCTCGCTGCCCTCCACACGCTCAATCGGGGCATGGAGCAGGAGGGGGAGGCGATCACCGGCGGGATACACGCCGCAATGCATCTTCGGGACCGGGTCCTCGTCGGCGTGCTCTCGCAGTTCCCATTGCGTCCCGAGACCCTCTCACTCCTCGACTACACGTCGGACGGCCGGGGGCACCTCCGCCGGGAAGGCGGCGGCTGGAAGCTGCGCATCTCCCGGTTCCTGTTCAAGAACCCGTGGAGCACCTACTTCCGCGTCGGCAGGACCACCTGGAAGGATTTCGAGGAGGACATCCAGGACCTGTGCGGGCTGCACGATGCAATCGCCAGATACGTCTCCCAGGGACGCGACATCATCAGGCGGGACCGCCATACCGGGCAGCTGATCGGCCACACCGATGCGCTGTTCGTGGTCAGGCCGCGGCTCGACGCCGAGCGCCGGCCGGTGCGACGCGAACGCGAGGTCGTCCGGCTCCCCAACGGCGAGTTGCCCCCCGCGGCAGACGCATGCCGGATGTGCCCGGACGCCATCGACAATCAGGTCCGGGCCGCCACAGGGCGTCACTTGGCGGGCAGGGCGAATGCGGGAACCGGTATCCCCGATGTGCGCGCGTTCCCGCCGCTGGACTTCCGCCACATCGTCGCGACCGGCGTCTTCAAGGCGACGGACAGCTGGTCCGCGGCGGCGGACGCGATCCAAGACGACGTGGCCATGGTACGGGCGACGTACGGCCGCTACGACTCAAGCGACCGGCGCGGCACGATCCAGAATGCATACAAGCGGGCTTATCGCTTAGGGTGACGCCATTGCTCTGGGACGCTGGCGGCGAGGACACTTACGTGCCCTTCGAGATCAACGCGAGCTCGGTGTTCCCCCTACCGGAGGAGGCGCCCGACGACCTGGTCGCATACCGGCAGGCCGAAGTTGAGCTTTGGGGGCCAGTGGCTACGGTTGCCCGAGCAAGTTCCCACGCGACCGACGCGGAAGGTCTTGCAAAGCAACCTTTTCCGTTCCGTCCGAGGCGGCAGGCGAAAGGGCCGTCGGCGGCACCGGCTTATACCGCTGATGAATGCCGGGCATGGTTGAGGGTGGCCGAGTAGACGGGACGGCCATCCTCGTCCCCCACAAGAGCGACGAAGTACCGTTGGTCTCCACCAGTCGGGATCTCCTCTCCGGCGATGGCGCGAATGCCACGGTCCCCGGTTCAAGCATCCTTATTTCGGACCCTGAGGATCATGTGCTCCGTGGAAACCATTGACCCTCGCTTGGCGTCGACCGGTGGAAGGTTCTTCCCTTCGGCGGACCGTCATTCCCCGGGAGAACGACACGCATGAAGGCGCTGACTTGGCAGAGCAGGGGCAAGATCTCCTGCGAGACCGTGCCCGACCCGAAGATCGAGCATGGGCGCGACGTCATCATCAAGGTGACCGCCTGTGCGATCTGCGGCTCGGATCTCCACCTCATGGGCGGGTTCATGCCCACCATGGAGTGCGGCGACGTGCTGGGCCACGAGACCATGGGCGAGGTCATCGAGGTCGGTCGCGACAACCGGAAGCTCAAGGTCGGCGACCGCATCGTGGTGCCCTTCACCATCTGCTGCGGTGAGTGCCGCCAGTGCGAGTGGGGCAACTGGAGTTGCTGCGAGCGCACGAACCCGAACGGCAAGCTCCAGGCCGAGACCTACGGCTATCCACTCGCGGGCCTGTTCGGCTTCTCGCACATTACCGGCGGGTTCGCCGGCGGTCAGGCCGAGTACCTGCGGGTGCCCTATGCCGATGTCGGCCCCATCGTCGTGCCCGAGGGCCTGACCGACGAGCAGGTGCTGTTCCTCAGCGACATCTTCCCGACCGCCTACCAGGCCGCCGAACATTGCGACATCGGTCCGGAGGATACGGTCGCCATCTGGGGCTGCGGCCCGGTCGGCGTGCTTGCCGTGAAGTGCTGCCTGATGCTGGGCGCCAAGCGGGTCATCTCCATCGACAGCGTGCCGGAGCGCCTCGCGCTCGCCCGGGAAACCGGCGCGGAGACCATCGACCTGTCGAAGGAGAACGTGCAGGACACGCTCATGGAGATGACCCATGGCCTTGGGCCGGACTCGGTCATCGAGGCGGTCGGCATGGAGTCCCACGGCGCGGACACCACGCTCCAGAAGGTCTCCTCGGCCATCATGGAGCACACCGTCAGCCTGGAACGACCGTTTGCCCTGAACCAGGCGATCCTGGCCTGTCGCCCGGGCGGCAACGTCTCGATGCCCGGCGTCTTCGCCGGCCCCGTGGGTCCGGTCGCCCTGGGCGTCCTGATGAACAAGGGTCTGACCCTGAAGACCGGCCAGACGCACATGGTCCGCTACATGAAGCCCCTGATGGAGCGCATCCAGAACGGGGACATCGACCCGTCCTTCATCATCAGCCATCGTTCCACGAACCTGGGGGACGGCCCGGCCCTGTACGACATGTTCCGGGACAAGAAGGACAACTGCACCAAGGTCGTGTTCAAACCGCACGGTTGACCGGACATGGACGGGACCGGGACGCGAGCATCCATCGCGCCCGGTCCCGCGCGGGCAAACAATCGTCTGGCGTGAGGTGGCCGAGCGCATCTCGGGGAACTCGCGCCCGGTCATCGGAAGGACCTGGAATGATCAATCTGAATGCCGCGACGGCCGAGAAACTGGATGGCGTACCGGCCCTGAAGGACCACGGGTTCGAGATCACGCGGTACCGCGTAGAGCGCGGCCGGTTCACGAGCCTGCGGCAGCTCGACGAGGTGCCGGGCCTGAGCGGCAAGACCGATGGCGTCGAGGGCGACGTCAGCGTCGGCGAGGGGTAACGCGGGTCGCGTCCGCCGCCATCACGGGGTCAAGGCCGGGAGAGCGTCAGGTCGGGCTGGGCGCTCTCCATGTCCCGTCCCGTCCGGCGGTCGAGCGCGCGGAGCACCGGCGTCACCGTGACCCCGTGCAGGAGAATGGAGATCAGCACCGTCAGCCCCGCCGTGGCCCAGAGCAGGTCCGCCCCCTCGAACGCGGCGTGCCTCATGGCGAAGGAGAGATAGTAGATCGTCCCGAGCCCCCGGATGCCGAAGAAGCTGACCACCGCGCGATCCTCCCGGGATCGACCGCTTCCGAGCAGGCCGACCCAGCACGCCAAGGGGCGCACGACCAGGAGGGCGATAAGGGCGAACGCGGCGGCTTGCCAGGTCAGGGCCTGGAGCAGCCCACCGCCGACCAGAATAGCCCCGAAGCCCACGAGCAGCACCATCATCAAGAGCCGTTCGAGCTCCTCGGCGTAGTTGTGCATCTTGCGATGATAGTCGTGCCCGTGGCTGGACGAGCGCAGCGCGAGCGCGGCCGCGAACACCCCCACGAAGCCGTACCCGTCGACGGCCTGGACGCTTCCATAGGCGATGCAGGTCACCCCGAGCGCGACGAAGCCGTCTCCGGTCCGGGACAACTTCGAGACGTTGGGCAGGTGGAAGGTCAACCAGCCCAGCGCCCGTCCGATCAGGGCCCCCAGGACGGCGCCGACGACGATCTTCCAGAGCACGTCGACAGCGAGCCAGTGCGACCACGCCAAGCCCGCGAAGCCACCGGTCCCAGCCCCGGCGATAGCAAGGTTCACGAAGGGAAAGGCGAGCCCGTCGTTGAGGCCCGCCTCCGAGGTCAGGGCGAACCGGGGCTCGTCCTCGTAGTCCTCGGCCGGGTGGCCGACCTGCACGTCGGACGCCAGCACCGGGTCCGTGGGAGCCAGGGACGAGCCCAGGAGCAGGGCCGCCGCCGTGCCCAGGCCGAGCAGGGCAGAACCCAGGACGGTCAGGGCCAGGATGGTGAGCGGCATGCCTATGCCGAGCAGGCGCCAAGTCAGCGCCCAGCGCTGCCAGCCGATCAGCCGGTCGATCTTCAGGCCCGCGCCCATGAGCGAGATGACGACGACCGCCTCGGTAGCATGCTCGATGAGACCGACGTGCGAACCGGGATGGGGCGTGAGGTCCGCGATTGCGGGGATCAGGGATAGGGCGGCCCCGATCCCAACGCAGCAGATGGGCAGCGACAAGGGTAAGGCCCGGAGCACCATCGGCAGCCATGCCGTCAGAAGCACCAGGACACCGAACCCGGCGACGACGAGGACATAGGTTTCCATTCAGGGGCGAACCATCGCGGATGAGGGCTCGTTCCCGGTAGCACCCTCCCTGCGACCCTGACGACGTGCGTTTCCGACATCCCGCCAGGCCCGCAATATACGACCCGTCCAGGAACGAGCTTTTGCCCGGCGCATTTCCGTTGCCTCACGAGGAGACGAACATGACCGAGAAGAAGGGCCACGGCAGCGAGACGGCCAAGAAGGCGAACGCCAAAGCCAGCCACGAAGGAAAGTCGAACCCGCGCACTTCGTCGTCGGCCCAGGCCGAACTCGGCAAGAAGGGTGGGAAGAGCAAGTAGGTCGCTTCCGCATCACACGGAAAGCCGTTCTCGGACCGAGGGACCAAACCCTGGGCAGAAGGCCGGCGATGCGGGTGAACGCGCGCTTGACAGCACCGTGCCGGCACGGGCGCGCAGATGAGGTCGGCGGTGTTGGCCCCTCGACCGTCAACCACCCTTCAGGGAACGGGGTTTGCCCTCGTCGTCCAGGGCCACGTAGGTGAACACGCCCTCAGTCACCTTCTCCGGGTTGCTGCCGGTGCGGGCCCGAACCCAGACCTCGATCTTCACGGCCAGGGACGTCTCCCCTTCCTCCTGCAGCCGGCAATAGCAACTCACCTCGTCGCCGACCGCAATCGGTCGCAGGAAGCGCATCGCATCGATGCTGACGGTCGCCACGCGTCCCTGGGCGCGCTGGGCCACGAAGGTTCCGCCGGCGAGATCCATCTGCGACACGGTCCAGCCGCCGAAGATGGCACCCCCTGCATTCGTGTCACGCGGCATGGCGATGGTGCGCAGGTGCGGGCCGTCGGAGACGCTCGGGATGGTGTCTGTCATGGGAGGTGCTCCGCCCTTGCGCGTTCAGGTCCGAGACCCAGCCAGCGGTGAGGTGTCGTACTGAGCCAGCAGGTCTGCGGGGTCCCTGTAAGTGGCGATGCAGCCAGCTTGCATGAGTTCCTCGGCCGTCCAACCGCCGCTGAGCAGGCCAATCGTGCGTATGCCGGCCTTGCTGGCGGCCTCGGCATCGTAGGGGGTATCGCCGACGACGATGGCTCCCTCCGCCGCGACACCATCGATGCGCTTCAGGGCAGCCTGGAAGATGTCCGGGTTCGGCTTGCTCTCCTCGGCATCGTCCGAGGACGTCTCGATGCCGATGAGATCCTCGATGTCGGCTATCTTCTTGTAGGTCTGCAGCTCGTCGCCCTTGGCGGAGGACGCGAGCGCGAGTTGCTTGCCGTCGGCCAGCAGGCGCTCGACGAGTGCACGGACCTGCGGCAAGCCCTGGATCGTCGGCAGGTAGCGTTCCTTCAGGATCTTCGAGCGGTGCTCCTCCAGCGCCTCCCCCTTCTGCGCGTTCTCGGCCTCCGACAGGAACACCGGAAGCAGGAGGTCCCCGCCCTTGCCGATCTGCCGTCGCAGGTCCTCGAAGGGGATGTCGTGACCGAAGTCGCGGAAGGCGTCCTGCCAGGCACGGGCGTGCTGGGGAACCGAGTCGATGAGGGTGCCATCGACGTCGAAGATCACTGCGGTGGGCATGGAACGCCTTTTTTCTTTCCTCTACGAAAGCGGTGGCTTGCGTTGCATGTTCCGGTGCGCCGGGAGCGTGGCGTCACCGGAGATCCAGACCAGGACGGTGGCGGGGCGTCGCAGTCGTCGAAAGTCGGTCCCCGCCTCGGCGACGTCGTTGGCGAGGCTGACGAAGCCAGCGCGCATCGGACAGGTGGAAGTCATATCGGTGAGGCGCCCGGTCCGGGCTGCCAGTCGTCCATCGCTCGCCCGGCCACGCACACCTGCCCCGCGTTTTCACGCTGCGATGCAACATTAGCTGCCGGGGCTGGTTGACCGGACGCTACCCTTGCATCGCCGCGTGAGGGACGGCATCGGGTCGAACGCTCGCCGGGCGAAACCACGATGCTGCCACCTCCCGAAAGTCATGCCGATGCGCATCGTTCCGACCCTCACCGCCGTCCTCCTCGTCCTGTCGCCGCTTCCGGTCCTGGCGTCATCCTGCGCCGAGCAGATCGGCACCATCGAGCGTCGCCTCGACAGCGCCGGGGCCATCCAGGTCGCCGGGCTGCAGGACGGTCACTCCGTCCGGACAGGATCGCCCAAGGGCATCGCCGCCGCCCGCGCCGACGCTCCCAGCGATCCTGAGACCCTCTCGACCGCCGACCACGTGGCCGTCGCCAGGACACTCATCGTGCGTGCGGCGGACGAGGACCGGCGCGGCGACAAGCGCGCCTGCGAGAACACGATGACCCAGGCCAAGGGCATGATCGGCGCCCTGCCGTAGGTCTCGGATCCCCGGTGCAGGCCGGGATGTGACGACCTCCGCCCGGCCGCAGGGATGCCAGGGATGATCGGGCCCGCGGAGATCGAGGACATGCGCTTGGACCTCGTCGCCTTCGAGGACCAGGCACGTCCTTGCGACGCCGCCATGGGTCCGCTGAACCGGCATCGGACCAACCGCGGCGCGACGTCCGCCGGGAGCATCTCCCGGATCCGTGCGGGGGTCTTCGCCCGTGCGGCCGAGCCTCCGATCACCGACCGGAAGGCCGTGGGCGACGCGGGGTTCGGCATCCCTTGGGGCCGTGACGAGGTGGCGTCCCCGAAGCCCGGGCGTGACCGGGCCGGAGCAGGAACCGCCCCCGCGCGCCGGACATTCCGCCAGCAACCCATCATTGCGTCGCCGTCCCCGCCCGGGCTTCCGGCGATGTCGAAGGACACATCATGACGAACTCACCCGGTCATCGCACAACGATGCAGGACCCGCGCACCCAATACCCGCAGCCGCCGTTCAAGCGGCAGCCGCAGGAAGCGCCGGGCCTCGCCGGGGCCATGGACCCGAAGCCGGACCACGGCGAGACCAGCTACCGGGGGCATGGCCGCCTCGCAGGCCGCAAGGCCCTGGTGACAGGCGCCGACAGCGGCATCGGACGCGCCGCCGCCATCGCATTCGCCCGCGAGGGCGCCGACGTCGCCCTCAGCTTTGTCGAGACCGAGATGCCCGATGCTCAGGAGGTCGCCAAGCTGATCGAGGCGGAGGGTCGCAAGGCCATCCTGCTGCCGGGCGACATCACTGACAGGACGTTCTGCGAGACCTTGGTCCACCGGGCGGTCACGGGCCTCGGCGGGCTCGACGTCCTCGTGAACAATGCCGGCAAGCAGACGAACCGGAAGGACATCGGCGACATCTCGGACGAGCAGTTCGACCTGACGCTGAAGACCAACCTCTACGCGATGTTTTGGATCACCAAGGCGGCGATGCCGCTGCTCCCGGCCGGCGCATCCATCATCAACACGGCCTCCGTGGTCGCCTACAACCCGCCGCAGATCCTCGTCGATTACGCGACCACCAAGGCCGGAATCGTCGCGTTTTCGAAGGCGCTGGCCAAGCAGGCGATCTCGAAGGGCATCCGGGTGAACGCCGTCGCCCCGGGCCCGTTCTGGACCGCGCTGCAGCCCTCCGGCGGCCAGCCACAGGACGCGGTCGAGACCTTCGGGTCGGAGGTGCCGCTGGGCCGCCCGGGTCAGCCGGTCGAGCTCGCCCCGATCTACGTGTTCCTGGCCTCTCAGGAGGCGAGCTTCGTCACGGGCGAAGTCTATGGCGCCACCGGCGGCAACGGCACCGCATAGGCAACGACAGGCATCGGGTCGGGCGAGGATCCGATCCGATGCCACCGGCACCGAACAGGGGACATCGACCGCTCCGGGTTGGCGCACCGTGTCGGCGAAGTGACGACACCCACCACCATGGATCCGCGATGGTACAGCTCAGCGACGTCCTCAAGGCCATCGGGCCGAACGCGTCCATCGTGTTCGCCGCCTGGATCTTCATGGGGTTCCTGCAGCAGCGTTACGACGCGGCCCTGAACCGCTACCAACAGGCGGTCGGAGATTACCGCTCCAAGGGGCACGAGGCCGGCCGGGCCGACAACCTGAAGGCACAGGTGCTCGCATACCGGCACAGGTGCCGCCTGATGAGCCGGGCGTCCCTCCTTGGCCTCGTCGCGGCCATCCTGCTGATCGGCTCCCTCATCTTCGGCGCATTGGATGTCATCGTCCCGCGGTCCGCAGCCGTCACGGTCTGCGGCATCGTCACGGCAATCGGCGGCTTCGTCACGGTCATCGTGGCGGCGACCATCGTCATCGCGGAAGGGCGGATCGTCGTGCGTCAGATCGACGACGAGTTGCGCGACGTGCCGAACTTGGCCGACAAGGCCGGCGGAGGGGCCGGAAAGGATGTCGGCAATGGGATATGAAGCCGTGCCGCGTCGCCAAACACCGCACTCGCGACGGCGCTGATCGAATGACGGGTCATGCGGTCCGCCATCCAGCGGCGGTGGCGGCGACGAGGGTCGATCTAATGGGCGAAATCTGACGCTTAGTACCCAGTCGCGAGGTCCGCAAAGGGTGGGGAGCGGAAGTTAGCTCGATGCCCGGAAGCGGACCTTCGGCTGTGCGCCCATCTCGGTCATTCGGCGGCATTTGCCGGCGTCTCCGAAGCGGACATTGGCTCAAGCTGAATCACAGGCCCCACTTGCGCCATCAGCGGACCTTCGGGCGAAATCACTCGAATGGCCGCTTGGAGCCCGACAGCGGACGTTGAGGTAGAATGATCGCTCCGGCGGCCACAACGTTCTCAGAAAACCTCCGCTACCCACGCCGAGCGAGCCTTCTTAGGCGACTTCCAAGCGTAGGAGGCTGACCGCTAGTCCCGCTCGCGAATGCGCCGCGGCACGACCTTGCCGAGAATGCGCCCGAGCTGGTCGGCCGAGTACGGCTTGTGCAGGAGCTCGAAGCCGTCCGAGCCGTCCCGGGCGAACACGTGGCTGTAGCCCGAGGCCAGCAACACCGGCAGGTTCGGGAGTCGGTCCCGGAGGATGCGGGCCATCGCGATCCCCCCCATGCCTGGCATCACCACGTCCGAGAACACCGCGTCGAACCCGGACCCGTCAGGGCCGAGCACCTCCAGAGCAGTCTCGGCGTTCGCCGCCCAGGTCGTGCTGTAGCCGAAATCCTCCAGAATCTGGGTTGCGAAGCGGCCCACCTCGACGTTGTCCTCCACGACCAGCACGCGCTGTCCCTCGCCCACCGGGAAGGACTCGTTCGCGTCGGTGACCGGTGGCTCGCCACACGGCTCGCCCGCGATCTCCCGCAGGTAGAGGGTGAAGGTCGTGCCCCGGCCGATCTCGCTCTCGACCGCGACGTCGCCGCCCGACTGCTTGGCGAAGCCGAAGACCTGCGACAGGCCGAGGCCCGTGCCCTTGCCAATCTCCTTGGTGGTGAAGAACGGCTCGAAGATCCGCACGAGCTGGTCCGGCGCGATGCCGGCGCCGGTATCGGTCAGCGACACCGCGGCGAAGGGTCCGGTCGCCGCGGCATGGCCGCGGATGGCCGGCAGCCCGCTCGCGCAGGTGAGCCGCAGCGTCAGCGTCCCTTCGCCATCCATCGCGTCGCGGGCGTTGACGGCCATGTTGATCAGCGCCGTTTGGAACTGGCTGACGTCGGCGCGGACGAAGCAGGGCTCGTCCGCCACCTCGGTGACCACGCGGATACGGGCGCCGGTGAGCGTGTCCAGCATGTCGGCCACGGCATGCAGCTGCGCCCCGGCGTCGAACACCTCGGGCTTGAGCGTCTGCCGCCGGGCGAAGGCGAGGAGCTGGCCCGTCAGCTTGGCGGCCCGGTCGACCGTGTCGGAGACCGCGTCCATGTAGCGGGCGCGGCGCTCCGCCGAGAGCTCGGGCCGGCGCAGGAAGTCGACCGACGAGCGGATGATGGTCAGCAGGTTGTTGAAATCATGCGCGACGCCCCCGGTCAGCTGGCCGACCGCCTCCAGCTTCTGCGACTGGCGCAGCGCCTCCTGGGCGTCCCGGAGCTCGGCCTCGGCCAGGAGCCGCGCGCTGATGTCGTGCGCCTGGTGGAAGGCACCGATGATAGAGCCCGTCTCGTCGCGCAGGGGCGTGTAGGTGATCTCCCAGCAGGGCTGCCCGAACTCGGGTCGACCGAAGACGGCCTCGACCTTGTACGACTCGCCGGCGAGCGCCCGGGCCATGTTGGCGCGCATGGCGGCGGCCTGTTGCGGGATGAACAGGTCCGGAAATACGTCGCCGACCTTCGTATGGAAGCCGTTGACGCGGAAGAACTCGTCGTTGTGGGCCTTGTTGAAGGCGATGAGGCGGAAGTCGTGGTCGAAGGCGCAGATCGGCGCCGCATCCGACTGCACGATGTTGGCGTAGAGCCGCAGCGCCGCGCCACTCGACGCGACGCGCTGGTTGGCATCGACGTGGAAGCCGATCAGGTCGGCGAACATCCTGATGGTGCCCACGACCTCCGGTCGGTTCACAGCCGCAGGCTTCGGGTCGATAGCGCAAAGAGTGCCGAAGAACGTACCGTCCGGCAGCACGATGGGCATCGAGACGTAGCTCTGGAAGCCGTACCGCGCCGGCGTGTGGTGTGTGCGGTACCGGGGATCCTCGGCCACGTGGTCGATCACCACTGCGGTCCGGTTCTGCCGGATCTCGTGGCAGATTGTGCTCGCGACCTCCAGTTCTCCGCCGGGCTCCAGGCCGAAGGCGATGTCGTCCTTGACGCTGCAGGCGACCCAACGGTCCCCGGTGACGCGCGCCACGGCGGCGAAGCCCATGCCGGTGATGCGGCAGACGGCGTCGAGGATGGTCGGGACCGCCTCGATGCTGCCGATCAGGTCGATGTCGGCCTGGAAGTCGTGCGGGCGCGCCGCATCGGGGAGGCTCATCGGTTGGGCTGAGCCTTCGACCCGGCGGCTTTGAGACGGGCGACGGCGGGGTCCCGCTCCATCAGGAGGCGCAAGCCGGCCCGGACGACCTCGCTGGCGTTTCCGTAGTGCCCCGAAGCCACCTGCGCCCGGATGTACTCCTCCATGACGGGAGTGAGGGCGATGTTGCGGGTGGGCGTGCTCGACATGCCGCAGACTCCCACGCCGGCCAAGCTGCTGTCAAAGCTTGCTAGCTGCCTATCGTCGTTGAAGGGATGCACGCATCGTCGCGGCCCTGCACAAGGAGCCACTCACACCCGGCACCCTCAAGAAGAAGATGGACGTCCGCGTGGGCTTCGGAAGGTACTTCGAGGCCCAGTGCGACGGTCGTTACGGCCAGCGCTCGGGCTGAACATGCATCCGCGAACGCCGAACGGATCGGGCCCATCCCGGCGCCGGGCTTCACTTGGCGCCAAGGACATCCGTAGCCGGCCCCACGACTGCCCTCACGCAACGTCGGGCGTCATACCTCGGCGAGGATGGTGGCGGGCAGCCGCACCGTGACGGTCGTGCCCTCCTTGCCCGTGGCCCGCGCCAAGGTACCGCCGACCTGACGCACGAAGGCGTCGACGAAGCGCGACCCCAGCCCTGACGTCCCGCCGCCGGCGGCGCCCCCCAGCCCGATCCCGTCGTCGGCGACCGTCAGGGCAACCTCGCCGTCGATGCGCCTGAACCCGAGCACGATGCGGCCCTGCCCGCCGGGGAACGCGTGCTTGACCGCGTTCGTGGCGAGCTCGTTGACGATCAGGCCGACCGTCACCGCCTGGTCCGCGACGATGGCGAGCGGCTCGGCTTCCACCTCGACCGCGACCCGGGCGTCCATCCCGAGCAGGCTGGAGCGCAGGCTGCCGGCGATGCCCTCCAGGTAGGGTCGCATCGGCACCGGTCCGAGCGTCGCCGAGCGCGAGATCACGTCGTAGAGCTCTGCCACCGCGCCGATGCGCGCCTGCATTGCCCGGTAGCCCTCGACGCACGGGGCCGCCGCGCGGCGGATCTCATAGGAGACGAACGAGGTGATGATCTGCAGGGAGTTCTTGATGCGGTGGGCGAGCTCGGCCGCGAGGAGGTCCCGGTGCCGCTCCATCAGGCGGGCCTCCGTCACGTCCTCGAACACCAGGAGGAGCCGAGTGACGTGATTGCCGGGTCGGTGGATCTTGCGGGCGTTCAGCCTGAAGATGCGCCGTCCGAGCCCCGGGAAATCGTCCTCGACCTCGTAGCCGTCGACGGCGGCATCATCCGGCACCACGCGTTCGAGCAGTTCCTGGAGGCGCCCGACCTTCCATTGCCCCTGCGACAGGTCCTGTATCGGCCGTCCGACCACCGCGTCGGCCTGGACCCGGAACAGTGTCAGGAAGGCCCTGCTCGCGGTGACGACCGTAAGGTCCTGCTCCAGGATCACGAGCGGGTCGCGGACGGTGTCGACGACGTTCTGGGCGAGGCGCCAATGGCGCTCGGCCTCCGCCCTGGCCTCCCGTTCGCCGGTGACGTCGTCGATGGCGAGCAGAAGGAAGGGGACGTGGTTCCCGGGGCGGAACACCTTGCGGGCGTTCAGGAGCATCACCCTGTGCCCAACCCCCGGAAAGTCGTGCGCGACCTCGAACGCCTCGACCGCATCGTCCCGCGGGACGACATCAACGAGCAGGCTGCGCAGGCCGGGGATGTCCCACTGTCCGTCGCCGAGTTCGAACAGCATCCGTCCCTCGGTCGCGTCCGGATCGACGGAGAAGGTACGGTAGAAGGCGCGGTTGGCGGAGACGACCCTAAGATCGGTGTCGAGGACGAGGAGGCTCGTCCGGACGGTGTCGACGATGTCCTGCGCGCTGACCACGTCCATGAAGTCCCCCTTGGGGGTATCGCCGTCCTTCCGCACGACCCGATCCCCCTGGCCTCCCCATGAGATACTTTTCCACCAGCCGGATGCGGACGAAGGCTGCCCAACCAGGACCGGAGTCCCTCGGCAAGCCCCGTGACCGCAGGCCGAGCCGCAGGCGCATCGTGCAAGACCTATCAGCGTGGTCTCGCCTGTCGCCCGCGACAGATTGTATCTGGGCGTCGTTGTCGACGGCCTTCAGGCGTCGCGCGGTCCGCCCGAAACGAGGCGCAGGCCGGGCGGCGGCCGCTTGGCGATGGCCTCGGCGACCTTGCGCTCCAGCTCGCCGTCCCGGAACGGCTTCAGGACGATGCCCTCCGGGCCGACGGCCCCACCCCGCATCAGAGCGGCGGTGTCCGCATAGCCGGTCACGTACAGCACCGGCAGCCCGGGCCAGCGCTTGCGGATCTCGGTGGCGACCTCCGCCCCGTTCATCCCGGGCATCGCAAAGTCGAGGAGCACGAGGTCGACGCACGGGTCCGCCTCCAGTGCCGCCAACGCCGCCAGGCCGGAGCCAGCCTCGCGCACCGCATGCCCGGCCTCCTCAAGGCGGGTCGTGGTGACCTCGCGGACGGCGCTGTCGTCGTCGACAACCAACACGGAGGACTGGCTGTCCTTGGCGTGCTGGGCGGCGCAATCGACCGTACGCGGACCCTCCGGGACCGTATCCGCCACGTTCTCGGACCGGGGCAGGTAAACCTTGATCGAGGTGCCTTCCCCGACGACCGTGTCGATGCGGATGCCGCCCCCGCTTTGCTTCACGAAGCCGTAGGCCTGCGCCAAGCCGAGGCCCGAGCCCTTGCCGACCTCCTTGGTGGTGAAGAAGGGCTCGAAGGCCCGTGCCACGACCTCGGGCGGCATGCCCGTGCCGGTGTCGCTGACCGCCACCATGACGTACTCGCCGGGTACAGGCTGCTCGGGCCTCGTCTGAGGGCCGGTGACCGTGACGTTGGCGGTCTCGATGGTCAGGCAGCCGCCCACCGCCATGGCGTCCCGCGCGTTGATGGCGAGGTTCAGGATCACGAGCTCGATCTGGGTCGCGTCGACCAGTGCCGGCCAGAGGTCGGCCCGCAGCGTCGTCTCGATGCGCACCGCTCCCCCGATGGAGCTCTGTAGCAGGTCGCGCATCGAGGCGACCGTCTGGTTGAGGCTCACCGGGGTGGGTTCCAGCCTTTGGCGGCGCGAGAAGGCGAGGAGTTGCGCCGTGAGGCTCGCGCCCCGCTCGGCCGCCCCCTTCATCATCGCCAGCCGCCGGTGGGAGCGTTCGGTCGCCACCTCGCGGGCCAGGAACTCGATATTTCCGGCGATGACGGTGAGGAGGTTGTTGAAGTCGTGCGCGACGCCGCTGGTCAATTGCCCGACCGCCTCAAGCCTCTGGGCAAGGCGCAGGGCCTCCTCGACGCGCTCGCGCTCGGCGATCTGCGACTGCAGGGCCGCGTTGGCCTCGGCAAGCTCGCGGGTGCGCTCGACGATGCGGGTCTCCAGCGTCTCGTTGAGCTCCCGCAGCGCGGCCTCGGCCTCACGCTTGTCGGCCTTCGCCTGCGCCTCGGCGAGGGCCCGCAGGACCGTACGAGGGAGCCTGTCGAGGCGCTGCTTCGTGACGTAGTCGACCGCGCCGTTCTTGATCGCCTCGACAGCCGTTTCCTCGCCGAGTGTGCCCGAGACGAAGACGAAGGGAGTGTCCGGGCATTGCTCCCGGGCGATGCTGTGGGCGCTGATGCCGTCGAAGGTCGGCAGGACGTAATCCGCGAGGATCAGGTCGTGCCGGCCAGGCTGGGCGGCCGCCATGAAGTCGGGCCGGTCCATGACCCGCTCGATCACGAAGGGACGGCCCACCGCGTCGAGCTCCGCCTCGATGAGTTCCGCGTCGAGGTCGCTGTCCTCCAGGTGGAGGATGCGGATCGGGTTGCCGGCGTCAGTCACGCGTTCGATGGCCAGCTTCCCCGATGCGGCGGCGGCTCGTTCAGGACGGCCCAGAACACGCCGAGCTCCTTGATGGCCGCGAAGAACTCCTCGAATCCAACGGGCTTGACCACGAAGGCGTTCACCCCGAGGTCGTAGGAGCGCACCACGTCGGTCTCCTCGCGCGAGGAGGTCAGCATCACGACGGGGATGCCACGGGACCGCGGGTCGCCCTTGACCGCGGCCAGCACCTCCAGGCCGTCGACCTTGGGCAGCTTCAGGTCGAGGAGGATCACGGCCGGGTCCTGGACCGCGCGGCCCTCGTGTGGGCCGCGACGGTAGATGAAGTCGAGCGCCTCGGCCCCGTCGCGGCAGATGACGATCTCGTTGGCGAGCTGGCCCGCCTCCAGCGCGGCGAGCGTAAGCTCTATATCGTTGGGGTTGTCCTCGACGAGGAGGATCGGCTTCAGGCTCGCCATCTTAGTGTCCGTCCTCCCGCAAGGGCAGCGTAAAGTGGAAGGTCGCGCCCTCGCCGAGCCTGCCCTCGGCCCAGGTCCGGCCGCCGTGACGCTCGACGATGCGCCGCACGTTCGCGAGCCCGATGCCGGTGCCCTCGAACTCCTCGACGCGGTGCAGGCGCTGGAACACCCCGAACAGCTTGTCGACGTAGGCCATGTCGAAGCCGACGCCGTTGTCGCGAACGAAGAACACCGCCTCGCCGTCCTTCGGAGGCAGGCGCCCGACCTCGATGACCGCCTCGGACCGGTCGCGGCTGTACTTCAGGGCGTTCGAGAGCAGGTTCTCGATCACGAGGCGCAGCATGAACGGGTCGGCGTAGGCCCGCCCGAGGGAGCCGACCTCCCAACGCACCGTGCGCTCGGGGGCGACGTCGCGCATCGTCTTGCGCCGGACCTCCTCGACGAGGGCGTTCATGTCCCCGGTGACCCGGTTCAGTGAGTTGCGGCCCATCTGCGAGAAGGAGAGCAGGTTGTCGACGAGGGTGCCGGCCGAGAAGGCCGCCTCGATGATGGTGTCGACGTAGTGCCGGCCCTTCTCCGAGAGGTTGGCCGCTTCGCGGTTCTTCAGAAGGTTCGAGTAGCCGACGATGTGTCGGAACGG
This sequence comes from Methylobacterium soli, assembly GCF_008806385.1. Lineage (GTDB taxonomy): Bacteria > Pseudomonadota > Alphaproteobacteria > Rhizobiales > Beijerinckiaceae > Methylobacterium > Methylobacterium soli. The sequence continues at coordinate 101,941 of NZ_VZZK01000004.1, read as the reverse complement.
CGCGCGCAGGTCGTGGCTGACCGAGTAGGAGAAGGCTTCGAGCTCCCTGTTCGAGCGCTGCAGCTCCTCGCTCATCGCCGCGAGCTCCTCGGCACGGCGCAGCACGATGCCGAGCACCGAGTTGCGCAGGTCCTTGGCCGCATCGACCTCGGGGCCCGACCAGGGCAGCGAACGGCCCTTCACGGTCTCCTTCCAGATCTCGAAGGACTTGCGCGGGTGCAGGCGGTCGGGGCCGCCTTCCGGGTCGGGCTGGGCCGGCTTCACCGGGTTGCCGCCCCACTTGACGGTGCGCACCACCTCCGGCCTGAACCAAAGGATGTAGCTCGCGTACTTCTTCGAGACCGAGATGGCGAGGAGCCCGCTGGCCTTGTCGGCGAAGGCCTCGGCGTCGGGCAGGAGCTCGGAGAGTGCCTCCGTCGAGAACACCTCGGCCTCGTCGGTCCGCGCCGAGAGCCAGTCGTGGAGCAGGCGGACCTCCGGCTCGGCCGGCGTGGTCCCAATCAACCGGCAACGGTCCTTGGTGACGATGGTAGCGCCCGCGGCGTTGGCGAGCGCCAAGACGTCGTCGGGATGCTTGAGGAGCCCGTCGACGAAGCTGTCCTCCTCTGCCATGAAGCCGAGGAGCCGCGCCTGCACCGCCCCGAGCGCGAGGCGCTGCTCGGCCTGGGCGCCGCGCTCGCGGGCGGAGACCTGCAAGGCGAAGATCTGGGTGAGGAAGTCGCAGGCGTTGCGGGCCTGGAGCGGCACGCGGTGCGGCTGGCGGTTGTGACAGGAAACCAGGCCCCAGAGGGCGTCGTCGACCATGATCGAGACCGACATCGAAGCGCCAGTGCCCATGTTGCGCATGTACTCCCCGTGCACCGGCGAGACCGAGCGCAGGACCGACTGGCTGAGGTCAAGCGGCTTGCCCGCAGGCGTCAGCGACGGCCGGATCGGCACCGGCTCGTAGCCGGCGTCGGGGATGATCCGCAGGCGGTTGCGACGGTAGAGCTCGCGCGCCTGCACCGGGATGTCCGAGGCCGGGAAGCGCAGGTCGAGGTAGGACGGCAGCACGCCGTTGCCGTCCTCGGCCAGCACCGTGCCGTGCCAGTCCCGGTCGAAGCGGTAGACCAAGACCCGGTCGAAGCCGGTGACGTGCCGGATATCCTCCGCGACGATGGCGCAGAGGTCCTCGACCGAACGTGCGACGCGAAGACGCTGGACGAAGGCGCGCAGCCGCGGGGTGAGCGCGTCGAGCCCAGCGTCGACGTCGGCGTCCGGCGCTTCCTCCATCTCCAACACCACCAGGCCATCGACCTGGTGCGCAGCGACCTCGTAGGCCTGGGAGACGCCAGCAACGTCAAGGGTCACGGTGCGGAGGTAGTGGGCGCCGTCCTCGTCCGGAGGGGCGTCGAGGTATCGGCGAACCACCGGAACGAGCGTGGGGAAGACGGCGTCGAGGGTGGCCCCGGCGGCCGCGGTGCCCGGCGCGTTCGCGCTGGCCTGCGCGATGGCGAGACTGGCGGGGTCGAGGGTGAGCAGGAACCCGTGGGGCTGAACGCTGCCGACGATGTGTATGGGCTCGCGATCGCAGGCCGTAAGGTCGGGCCGTGGCGTCGCGTCGCTTCGTTGATCCGACGTCAGATTCCCCTCCCGACGGTCCCGGCCTGCTTGGCGGCGACCGTCGTCCACTGTCTAGCATCGGCCCGGATGCCTGCCTACGACCGGACTTCGAGCCTGGGGCTCCTTACCTGGGCCCAAAGGTCACATCCACGCGACGCGCGATCCGCCACGCCGTAGCCGGACCGCAACCTAAAGCGGACGACGCAGCTACAGCGAGGCTGCGAGCATGCGCACCGCCGAGGCCAGCAACAGGGCGGCCAGGACAAGGCGCAGGGTACGCTGCCGCAGATGACGTGCCCCCAGCCACGAGCCGACTATGCCACCGCCGCCGACGCAGGCTAGCCAGAATGGTAAGGCCGCTGGCAGCACGGGCATGGTGGCCCATACGCCCGCGAGTGCAGCGGCTGAGTTGATGAGGTTGAAGGTCGCCGAGATTGCAGCGGTTTGCCTTGTATCGGCCCAGCCAAGGGTCAGGATGGCCGGGGCGAGGAAGATGCCACCTCCGACGCCGGTTACCCCGGAAACCAGCCCGATCACGCCTCCTGTCAGCAGTGCCAGCACGAAAGGCGGCGGGTGCAAGCCCGCCTGATCAACGCCAGCCCTCGACCCTCGCAGCATCTGCAACCCCGCCGCCAGCAGCAACGCGCCGACTACGGGTTGGTAGGTGGAAGACGGCAGGTGCAGAGCTCCACCGAGCAGCGAGAACGGTAAGCCCAGGACCCCGAACGGATAGCAGGCTCGCCACGTCAGCAGCCTCGCCCGGTAGAAGCGGATGCAGGCCAGTACTGAAACAAGGATGTTGAGCGCCAGGGCGGTAGGTTTGATCGTTTCAGGCGCGAAGCCGGCAAGTCCCATGATCGCGACGTAACCGGTGCCCCCTGCTTGCCCCACGGCCGAGTAGAGCGCAGCGACAACCGCGATGGCAAAGGCGAAGGCAAGGTCGGGCATCGGCTCAGCTTATACGCGCCCCGCCATGACCGCCTTCCATCGACTCCGGTCGTGGGGAGGTAAAAGCTCCAGGGTCCGAGTAGGGTCGGAATCTGCCCTTCGCGATGAGTATCAAGCGTCAGATTTCGATTACTAGGACTTGGACTTGGACTTGCCGCCCTTCTTGCCGAGCTCGGCCTGGGCCGAGGAAGACGTGCGTGGGTTTGACCTGCCCTCGTGGCTCGCCTTGGCGTTGGCCTTCTTGGCCGTCTCGCTGCCGTAGCCCTTCTTCTCGGTCATGCTCGACTCCTGTGGGTGACGGGCAATCCTCAGGGTGGGCCGGCCGTTCCCTGGTTACGCGGCTGGATCCCCTGCTAAAAGGCGGATCATCCGTTCCAACTGCCGCCCTGGAAGACTGATATCGAAGAGCATCTCCCAAGCCCGACGCCGGTGAACACAAACGAACCCGCCGCAGGTAAGTCCGGCGCTACGAAGCCTTCGACCGCCTGAGGGGCTCGATGCGCGTTGCCTCGATCATCGAGCGGATGCGGGCCGCCATCGTCTCGACGGCGAACGGCTTGGTCAGGACCGCCATGCCGGGCGCCAGATGCCCGTTCCCCAGCACCGCGTTCTCTGCGTAGCCCGTGATGAACAGCACTTGGAGGGCCGGCCGGGATACGCGCGCGGCATCAGCCATCTGACGTCCGTTCATCCCCCCGGGCAGGCCGACGTCGGTCACGAGAAGGTCGATGCGCACGTCGGACTGCAGGACCTTCAGGCCGGCGACGCTGTCCCCCGCCTCGATGGCGGTGTAGCCGAGATCCTCCAGGATGTCGGTGACCAGCATGCGCACGGTTGGCTCGTCGTCCACGACCAGCACGGTCTCGCCCTGCTCGGCACGGGGGAGCATCGCGGGCGGAGCGTGGACCTCCTCCGCGTCGAACTCGCCGTAGTGGCGCGGCAGGTAGATCGAGACCGTCGTGCCCTTCCCGACCTCCGAGTAGATCCGCACCTGACCGCCGGACTGCTGGGCGAACCCGTAGATCATCGACAACCCGAGCCCGGTACCCTCGCCGAGCGGCTTGGTGGTGAAGAACGGCTCGAACACCCGCTCGATCACCTCCGGCGGCATGCCCGTCCCGGTGTCGGTAACGCTCAGCGTCAGGTATTGCCCGGGCGGCATGTCCTGCTGACGTGCCGCCCGTTCGTCGAGCCACTTGTTGGCGGTCTCGATGGTGATCCGGCCGCCGTCCGGCATCGCGTCGCGGGCGTTGATGCAGAGATTGAGCAGCGCGTTCTCAAGCTGGGACGGGTCGACCAGGGCCGGCCAGGCCCCCGACGCGCCCACGACCTCGATCAGGATCTGCGGGCCAACCGTACGCTGCACCAGTTCCTGTATGCCCGATACCAACCGGTTCGCGTCGGTGGGCTTTGGGTCGAGGGTCTGGCGCCGCGAGAACGCGAGCAGGCGATGCGTCAGGGCTGCGGCGCGCTTCGAGGCGCCCTGCGCGGCCGCCAAGTAGCGGTCCACGTCGTTGAACCGGCCTTGGCTCATCCGCGTCTGCATCAGTTCCAGGGAGCCGGAGATGCCCGCGAGCAGGTTGTTGAAGTCGTGCGCGAGGCCCCCGGTCAACTGGCCGACGGCCTCCATCTTCTGCGACTGCCGCAAGGCTTCCTGAGCCATCGCGAGCTCCGCCTCGCGCGCCTTGGCGTCGCTTAGGTCACGTCCGACGGCAATGAAGTTGACGCCGTCCCGCTCCGGGGCAACCGTCCATTCGATATGCTTGAAGCCCCCATCCCGTGTGGCGATGCGGTTCTCGAAGCGGGCGGGTCGACCAGTGGTCGCCATGCGCCCGATGGCCTCAAGCGTCGGAGGCTCGTCATCGGGATGCATGAATGTCGCGTAGCCCCGTGAGAGCAACTCGCGTTCGCTCCAGCCGAGCACCTGCGTCCAGGCGGGACTGACTGCCGACATCATGCCGGTGTAGTCGGCCCGCGCCAGCATGTCCTGGGAGAGGTTCCACAACCGGTCGCGCTCCGCCGAGCGCGCCTCGACCTGGACCTCCAGGGTCTCGTTCAGCTCGCGCAGCCGCGCCTCGCTTTCCCGGAGGGCATGCTCGCCGCGTGCCCGCTCGACGGCGGTCCGCGTGCGGTCCGCGACTTCCCTGATCAGTCCAAGGTCGCCCTCGTTCCAGTTCCGTTTCTCGCCGTGATTGACGAAGAACACTGCAACAAGCCGTCCCAGTTCCAGGACAGGCACATTCACGAAGGTCCGGGCGCTCTTGCGTTCGAGTGCATCGGCGGCCGGACCGGCGGTCCGGGCGTCGGTGCGGACATCGTCGACGACGGTGAGTTCGCCACGCTTCAGGCTGTCGATGAACGAGCCATAATCCCGCAACGCCAGGACACCCGCGAGCGTTTCCACGCCCGGCGCCGTCCAATCCCGGGCAACGTGAAGCGTCTCGGCATCGTGGTCGATGGCGGCGTATCCCACCCGGCTGCTGCCCAGCGTACGTCCGAGGACCGCGGCGGTGGCATACGCGATGTCGGCCGGGTCCTTCATGTCGCGGATGACCTGGGTCAGGTCGACGAGGAGGCCACGCCGGATTTCCGCGGCTCTCCGCGTTGTGATCTCAAGCGCTGTCCCGGTGACCCGCAGGCAGCGCCCGGACGCGTCGAACACGCCACGGCCCTTGGCAGCGACCCACCGCTCTGCGCCGTCCTCCTTGCCGACCGTTCGATACTCGACATCGTAGAGGGCCCGGCGCTCCGGATCGGCCGCAGCGAGGTAGGCCGCCGTGGTCGCTTCACGGTCGTCGGGATGGAGCCCGACGTAGAAGTCGTCCATGGTCACTGGGACGTCGGCGGAGATGCCGAACATGGATTTGGTGCGGGCGGACCACGCCAACCGGTCATTGACCAGATCGACGTCCCAAAGGCCGACATCCGCGTTGTTCACGGCGAGGCGCAGGCGCTCCTCGCTCATCGCCAGAGCCGTTTGCTCCTCGGTGAGCCGACGTTCGAGAACGACGCGGGCCGTCGTCTCGGGCGTGATGTTGAGGACCGCGGCGACGCTGCCATCCTCGTCGCGCAGGGCGGACAGCGGGTAGTTGAACCAGGCGGTCTCGGTGCCGCCGCCTTCGAGCCGCGCCATGACGAACGGGGCATCCTCGAAGTAGAGCGGATCGCCTCCCGCGCGAACGCCGTCAAACTGGGGCTGAAGCTCTTCCCAGATCTCGGCCCAGACGCTGGAGCCGGGTTGCCCGAGGGCCGCGGGGTGCTTGGCGGCCAGGATCCTGCGGTAAGGATCATTGTAGATGAGGGCGTAATGCGGGCCCGACCAGAGGCAGATCGGAAAGGGCGAGTCGAAGATCGACCGCGCCAGGGTCCGGAGCGCCGGTGACCAAGCTGCGGTTGGCCCGAGGGGGGTCGCCGACCAGTCGAGGTCCCGGGCGAGCGAACGGACCTCGCCGGGGCCGGCAAAAAGCGCCGCGGCGTCGGCATGGGCCCCGTTCCGTGAATTCGATCCGCTCTCGCCAGCCAAGTCCACCTGCGCCCAACCCTTGCCTGACTGCTTCCTACAGGGCAGCCCGTGATCATCGACAGCCACTACCATGTCTCCGTCACGACCGTAGTCAGCCCTGACCGCGATCCTTGCCAACCTACCAGCCGTCTGCCTGCAACAGGGCGGTGACGCGGCGGTAGCCGTAGCGCCCGTACTCGGATGCCAGGGCGATGATGGCTCGGGTCAGCCCATCCTCGTCGGCCAGCACGGTGGGCACATAGCGCTGTGTGCCGCGGTGCTGACCGACGATGCGGCAGGCGTGACGTTCCGAGAGGCCGTACGTCTCTTGGATCGCCGCCACCGCCTGCCGGCGTCGCTCAGGGGCTACAAGTTTCCCGAGGCGACGTCCGCCAGCACCTGCTTCTCCAAGGACAAGTCGGCCACGAGGCGGCGCAACCGAGCGTTCTCGCGCTCCAGATCCTTCATCTTCCTGGCTTGATCGACCTGCAGACCGCCGTACTCCTTGCGCCAACGGTAATAGCTCTGCTCGGAGATCTCCGCCTCCTTGCACGCCAGCGCCAGGCTCTTGCCCTGCGCCGTCTGCACCTCGATCTGGCGCAGTTTCAGCACAACCTGCTCCGCGCCCGTCTTCTGACCTCGCCGCATGTCCGACTCCTTCGGTCCTCGCTGACCCTCTCAATCAGCCCGGTCCAAAGCCAGCCGGTCAGAGCCCGGCGGCTTCCGGACGGACTTTGCGGGATCGTCGACGCGCATCGCCGAGGGCAACCCGGCCTACGCCGAGACCGTCGGCCAGGTCGCTACCATGCAGCGGGCCTACGACGGGAAACAGCCTGGCGACCCGCAGCGCGCCGCCCGGGCGATAATGGCCGTGGTCTCGGCGAAAGCGCCGCCGTTGCGCCTGGTGCTGGATAGCGACGCCTACGCGCAGGCCGAGCCGGGGACGAGGCGCGGCTGGCCGAGCTACGTGCCTGGCGCGAGCTCAGCCTCTCGACCGACTTCCAGGCTTGACGCCAGGTCTACCCCGCAGATGCTCCGCTCTCACAGACACCGAAACGCGGCGGGAACGCCAAGGACCGCGCCCCGTGAAAGGGGCGCGGTCCGCATCGCACCTACCGGCCTGGGCCGTCAGAAGGGTCAGCGCTTCGCCACCTGCTTGTCGAGGAAGCCGCGAATGAGGGGCACCATCTCCTCCAGCTTGTCCTCCAGCGCGAAGTGGCCAGTGTCGAGGATGTGCAGCTCCGCGTTCGGCAGGTCCCGCAAGTAGGGGTGCGCCCCTTCCTCGGGGAAGATCTTGTCGTTCTTGCCCCAAGCGATCAGCGTCGGCGGCTTGCGCTCGCGGAAGAACGCCTGGAATTGCGGGTAAAGGGGCACGTTGGTGCGGTAGTCGTAGAATAGGTCGAGCTGGATGTCCTTATTGCCGGGCCGGTCGAGCAGGGCCTGGTCGTGGACCCAGTTGTCCGGGCTGATCCTTGAGACGTCCCGCACGCCGTCGGTGTACTGGAAGATCGTCGTGGGGAGTGTCACCAGACCCGACAGCGCCTCGCGGCTCTTGGCCGAGCCGTCGGCCCAGTAGGTCTTGATCGGGTTCCAGAACTCGCGGAGTCCCTCGTCGTAGGCGTTGCCGTTCTGGACGATCAGGCCGGTCACCCGCTCCGGATGCTTGAGGGCGAGCCGGTACCCGACCGGCGCGCCATAATCCATCACGTACATTGCGTAGGATTTGGCGCCGAGCTGCCCGAGCAGGCCGTCCACTAGGTCGGCGTAGTGGCCGAAGGTGTAGGCGAACTTGGTGTGGTCGGGGGCGTCGCTCTGGCCAAAGCCGGGGTAGTCGGGCGCGATGACGCGGTAGCGGTCGGCAAGCGTCGGGATCAGGTTGCGAAACATGTGCGAGGAGGTCGGGAAGCCGTGCAGGAGCAGCACGACCGGGCCATCGGCCGGGCCGGCCTCGCGGTAGAAGACCTTCACGCCGTCGACCATCGCGGAACGGTAATGGACCGTTGCCGGCGCCTGCGCGGCGACCGGGGTTTGCTCCGCCTTGGCATAAGAGGGGAGGACCGTGCCCGCCGTCGCGAGCATCAGGGCAAGCAGAAGGTGTTTCATCGGAGTCTCCTTTCGTAAGTCGTCGAGGACCTCGCCGCCTCATGGAGACATCATCGGTCTTCAGCTTGCAGGCGTTAATCGGCGTCGTGTGGAAGGCATTGTTGTCGCCTGCGGAATAAATAAGATCGCCTGGCGCCTTCGGCCTGGGCCAGGTTGAACCGACCCGGACCGACGCCTCGCATCGACCTGCTCCCGCTCAGTTGAGCAGGCGGTTGGACCGCAGCCGCGCCACGACCAGGTCGACGAATGTCCTCACCTTGGCCGGCGCCTGCCGCCCCTCGGGGTAGACCACATGGATGGGCAGCGGCTCCTCCTCGTAGTCGGCGAGCACGACCTGCAGGCGGCCTTCGAGCAGGGCGGAGCCGATCTGGTAGTGCAGCACCCGCGTCAGGCCCCAACCCGCCAGGGCAGCGGCGATGCCGGCCTCGTTCGTGTTGCTCATCAGGGCGGGATGGACCGTCACGCGCTGATCCTGCGCGAACCGCCACTCCGTCGAGGCCCACGCGCCCGTGGACATGGCGACGCGGTGGTCCCTCAGGTCCTGCGGTGTCTGCGGGACGCCGTGCCGCTCGAAGTAGGCCGGCGAGCCGCAGACGACGCGGCGTACCGACCCGACCCGGGCGGCCGTAAAGCCGGAATCCGACAGATGGCCGATGCGCACAGCGACGTCGATGCCTTCCTCGACGATGTTCACTTGCCGGTCGACGAACAGCGTCCGCGCCGCCATGGTCGGGTAGGCGTCGAGGTAATCGGTCACGACGGGCAGCACGTGCATGTGGCCGAACAGGACCGATGCTGTCACCGCGAGAGTGCCGGACGGCGTCGCGTAGGAGCCTGCGGCGGCAGCCTCGGCCTCGACGATGTCGGCCAGGATACGCCGGCAATCCTCGTAGTAGCGCCCCCCGGCCTCCGTGAGCTTCACGGAGCGTGTGGTCCGCACGAACAGGCGGGCGCCGACGGTCTCCTCCAGCGCGGCGATGGCCCGCGTCACGGCCGGCGGGCTCATGTGCATCAGGCGCGCGGTCTCCGCGAAGCTCGCCGTCTCCGCGACCTTCGCGAAGATCCGCATGGCCTGCCAGCGGTCCATGTCCCTGCTCCCCCGTCCCCAGCGGCTCGGCCATCGTCGCCTTGACGAATACAGCTGTTCGCGCAGGCGCGCCGCCGGACCGTCGCGGCATGGTGAACGGCATGCCGGGCCAGGCCGCCTAGCCGTCGCGGGCGACCGCCGGTTCGGCGTCCGGCGCCGCTACGTAGCCAGCGACCTCTTCGGCGAGGCTCTCGATCTCGCGGCAGACCTCGGCGGGGATGCCCGACCACACCGCCCGCGCACGCTCCTCGTGAAGGCGCCCGCCGTCCCGGGAGGCCGCCTCCAGGGCCAGGGCCAGCGCTCGCGACGTGCGCACATCGAAGCTCCGGCCCCGACGCGCGGCGTCGACCTCGGCGCCGCACATCCCGAGCCCGCGGGCTTCCGCTTCCCGCCCTGGAGAAGCAGGCGGGTCGCGGCCGTTGTCGACCAGGGCGAGCACGATGGACAGGCGCACGCGCCCGTCCAGGGTGAAGGAAGACATGGCGGCACTCTCGGGTTTCGAGGGTTGGTTCAGAAGCCGAAGTGGCTGAGACCCGGATAGTCGTCCGGCCGGCGCCCTAGCGGCCAGCGGAACCGGCGCTCGGCCTCGCTGATCGAGTGCTCGTTGATGCTGGCGTGACGCGCCCGCATCAGCCCGTCCTCGGCGAACTCCCAGTTCTCGTTGCCGTAGGCCCGGAACCACTGCCCGCTGTCGTCGTGGTACTCGTAGGCGTAACGCACCGCGATGCGGTTGCCGGTGAAGGCCCAGAGCTCCTTGATCAGGCGGTAGTCGAGCTCGCGGTTCCACTTGCGGGTGAGGAAGGCCTGGGCCTCCTCCCGGCTCGTGACGAACTCGGCCCTGTTCCGCCAACGGGTGTCGGTCGTGTAGGCCAGGGCGACCTTGGCCGGGTCGCGGCTGTTCCAGCCGTCTTCGGCGAGGCGGACCTTCTCGATGGCGCTCTCTTCAGTGAACGGCGGCAGCGGGGGACGGGACATCGGCTTCTCCTCGGGGTTTTCGGGGTGGACGCGTGTCGAGAGGGCGGTCGGTAGGCCGGCGGGACGTGCCCCTCGGCCATCGCCTTCGGTCAGAGGGCGAGGTGTACGGGGTCGCTGCCCTCGGCCGGGGTGGCGGAGCAGATCAGCACCTCGTCGGCCGCGTGGGGCGCGGTGGGCGCCTTCGCGTAGGTGACGGCACCTTTCAGGAGCTTGGTCCTGCAGGTGCCGCAGGTCCCGGTCCGGCAACTGAACTCCGGGCTGAGGCCGCGAGCCTCGGCGAGTTCCAGCAGCGTTCCGGCTTCCGGCGTCCAGCGCGCCTCCTTGGACGCGTTCAGGAAGGCGACCGGGACCGGCTCCGTCGACGCGTGCGGCAGCCGGGCCGTCCCGATGTCGCCCGGGACGCTCCGGATCAGCGAGGATGGGCCGAAGGTCTCGGCGTGGATGTGGTCGTCGGCGACGTTCAGGCCGCGCAGCCCGTCGTAGAGCGACTGCGTGAAGGCGGTCGGACCGCAGAGGTAGAAGTCGTAGTCGCCGAACGGCAGCACGCGGGCGAGCAGCGCCATGTCGATCCGGCCGGGGACGTCGTAGTCGACGCCTTCCACGGCACTCCCGGGCGCGCTCAGCACCCGCACGATCCTCACCGCGCCCTGGGCCGCGGCGGCGAGCTCGGCCACCTCCCTATCGAAGGGACGCTCGTCCTTCGAGCGGGCCGCTTGGACCAGGGTGGTCGGCCTGATGCCGCGGGTGCGCAGACCCTCGTAGACGATGTGGCGCAGCATCGCGAGGAGCGGCGTGATGCCGATGCCGCCAGCGAGCAGCACGGCGGGCCGCTTGGCGTGGGCATCGATAGTGAAGCCGCCGGCCGGCGCCCGCGCCTCAACCACGTCGCCGACTCTCAGCGTGTCGTGGAGGTGCCCGGACACGGTGCCGTCCCGCTTGACGCTGATCCGGTAGACCGCGTCCGAGGGCGCGACCGAGAGCGTGTAGGTGCGGATGACCGGCTTGTCCGCGCCGGGGAGCAACACGCGGATGGGCAGGTGCTGCCCCGCCTGGTGCGGGATCAGCCCGGACCCGTCCGCAGGCTGGAGGTGGAAGGAGCGGATCGCGTGACTCTCGTCGACGATCTTCGTGACCGTGAACGGGCGCCACTGCGTCGCGAGGTCCGCGGCCCGGAGCCGGTCGGCGGCCTCGCGCCAGTCACCGGTCGTCACGGAGTTCGGCGACCAGCCGTCCGCCTGAAACGTCCAGCGCAGGGGCAGCGCGCCCCGCCGCCGCACGACCAGGCGGGGCCGGAACGTCCAGAGCCGCTCGGCGCCCTGGAAGGCTGCGATCTCGGGCGAGGACAAGACAACCTCGGCGTCGCCGGTCATCTGCAGGAGGTCGCCCGTCTCGAAGTCGGCGAAGACGAGACCGGCCTTGCCATTCAGGAGGATGTTGCCCAGCGTCGCGAAGAAGAGGTTGCCGGCGAAGTCGGGAATCGTCAGCGGACCGTCGGCTGAGACGCGGACGAAGCCCACTTTCCCGCCCCGATGCGAGACGTCGACCTGGCGGCGGTCGTCGCGCTCGGCGTAGGAGGCGACAAAGAAGGTGTCGGCGGCCTCGATCATGGCGCGCGCCCCGGCGTCGAGCTCGGCGCTCTCCTCGACGGCCCCAGCGAAGGGCTCCTGCGGGTCGCGGACCAAGGCGACGTCACGCAGTTGGATGTACTGCGGACAGTTGCCGAAGCTCTGATCGACAGCGAAGCGCAGGACGCCGTCCGCCGACCCGCCGATCCGGCCGTTGACGCGGTTGCGGCGGCGGGTGTGCAACTCGATCCCAAGGAGCCCGATGGCCTCACCGTCGCGCATGCCCTGGCTCGCCGGATCGCTCGGATCGGGCCGGACCGCGATGTCGAGGGCGGTCGGCGTCGGCGAGGCGATGAAGCCTGGATAGCCGGCGAGCAGGGTGGCCCAGGCATCGCCCCGGCCATCGACGCTGCCGGCCACCATGAAGGGGATCTGGGCGTAGAACGCGCGGTGCTGGTCGGGCATGTAGTCCCGCACCACGCGGCGGCCCACCTCTTCCATGCGATCGGCGACGCCGACCTGCTGCTGGATGGCCTTTTCGCCCGGATGCCAGGGCGAGGACTTTGTGATGGTCAGACCGTCGCTCATGATGCACTCCCGTCTGGTACGGTCGGGGCGCGCCCACCGGCGCGCCCCGACCCGCAAGGTCACGCGGCGGCCGTCAGGCCGGCGGGCGTCTGGACGAAGGGAAGGAAGCCCGGTAGGGCCTCGATGCGGCGGAGGAATGCGTTGACTTTGGCGTAGCCTGAGAGGTCGACGTTCCCCTCGGGCGCGCGCGCCAGGTAGCTGTAGAGCGCGATGTCCGCGATGGTGGGGCGCTCGCCGACCAGCCAGTCCCGACCGGCGAGATGCGCCTCCAGGCGACTGAGAAGAGTGTGAGCCCGGCCGATCACCTCCTCCGGGTTGAACTTCGCGCCGAACACAGTGACGAGCCGCGCGGCGGCCGGGCCGTAGGCGAGCTCGCCGGCCGCCACCGACAGCCACCGCTGCACGGCGGCCTCGCCCTGGGCGTCCTCCGGCAGCCAGTCGGCCCGCCCGAGCTTGCGCGCCACGTAGACGAGGATGGCGTTCGAGTCCAAGACGACGGTGCCCTCGTCGTCGAGCACCGGCACCTGCCCGAACGGGTTGAGGGCGAGGAACTCGGGCCGCTTGTGGGCGCCTGCCTTCAGGTCGACCTCGATCGCCTCGTGGGGCACGCCGAGCAGGGAGAGGAACAGGCGGGCCCGGTGCGCGTGGCCCGAGAGGGGGTGATGGTAGAGCTTCATGACCGCGTTCCCTGACTTCGTGGCCGGGTAAAGTCCCGAGCCGCAGGGAGAAGGTGTCCCGGATGGACCACGGCGAGAATGCTCGCTTTCGTCAGTTCATTGTTGTCGCGAGCGGAATAATCAGGAGCGAGGGGCCGGCCGTCACCGAGCGATGGGGACCGGTCCCTCCCGACGGTCACGCCTAGCCCTTCGCGGCTAGGAAGCTCGCGTAGATGTTGCCGGCGAAGGGCAGGTGGTCGCCCATCAGCTTGGCGTGCGCCTCGCCGGCGTCGGACTGCCAGTGGCCGAGGAGTTCCGCGCCCACCGCCACCCAGGTGATCGGCACGACGCCGGCCTGCACCATGCGGGCGATGGCCGCCTCCTCGACGAGCTTGCTCCAGGTGCCCGAGGCGTCGAGCACCGCGTAGACGTCATAGCCCGCCTCGCGGGCCGCGAGCGCCGCGAAGGCCACGCAGACCTCGGTCGAGATGCCGGCGATCAGGAGCTTCCTGCGGCCGGTCGCCTTCACGGCGGCGGCGAAGTCGGTGTTGTCGAAGGCGTTGATCTCACCCGGCCGGTGCACGACGGTCGCGTTGGGCAGGCCCTGGGCGACGACCGGCAAGACTGGTCCGTTCGGGCCGTCGGCCGCGCTGGTCGTGATGATGGCCGGCAGCTTGTAGATCTGCGCGATGGTGACGAGGGCCTTCACGTTGTTGAGGAAGTCGGCGGGCGTCTGGGTCTGCACGCCGTTGGCGAGCCCGGTCTGGTGGTCGACGAACAGGACGGCGGCGTTCTCGGCGGTCAATCTCTCGTAGGGCATGGCGTTCTCCTTCGGTGTGGCGGCCCCGCTCCGGAACCGCTTGACACCACGAAGATGCCGTCCCCCACTCTGCACCACTAGCCGCCGGTTCCGGCACTCACCGTCCCTGAAAGCGGGACGACGGCGGAGCGGTGTGGCTTAGCGGCCGAGGCGCTCGATCAGAAGGTCAGTGAGCGCCTGCACCTTGCGCGACTGGTGCTGTCCCGGGGGGCGCACCACGAACATGCCGATGGACGGAAGCGCGTAGCCCGGCATGAGCGGCACCAGCGAGGCAGCCGCGACGTAGCGCTCCGCGATGACGTCGGGCAGCGCGGTGATGCCCGCGCCCGCAGCCGTCGCCTCCGCGATAGCCACCGCACTATCGGCCTTGAAGCGGCCCGTCGGGCGGATGGGGAACGACTTGCCCCCGGCGCTGAACGTCCAAGTCTCCGTGCCGATCATCACGGCGGGATGCCCGGGCACCTCCCCAGGCGTCTCGGGTGCGCCGTGCGCGGCGACGTAGTCCGGGCTCGCGAACAGCCGCACGGAGAAGGACCCGATGCGGCGCGCGACGAGGTTCGAATCCGGCAGGTACCCGACCCGGATGCCGCAATCGAAGCCCTCGGTGACAAGGTCGACGTAGCGATCGCTGTAGCGGCAGTTGATCTGCAGCTGCGGGTGGCGGCGGGTGAGCTCCGCGATGGCCGGCGCGAAATGCGTCGGGCCGAACGTGGAGGGCACGGCGACCCGCAGAAGGCCGCGGAGCTCGCCGCCGGGCGAGATGGCCTCCAGGGCGGCGTCCACCTCCGCGCACACCCTCGCAGCGTGGTCCCTGAATGTCGTGCCCGCCTCGGTGAGGGCTGCGCCGCGGGTGGTGCGGGCGAGGAGCTGGGTGCCCAGTTCGGCCTCCAGCCGCAGCAGCCGCCGGCTGACAATCGACTTCGCCAGGTTGAGGCGGCGGGACGCGGCGGACACCCCGCCGGCGTCGGCCACCTCCACGAAGGTCCTCAGGTCGTCGACGTCCATGCGCGTTCCGCTTCCCGGGACGGAGCTTGCCCGGATCGGACGATACCGTCCCGGTCACGACGACGCTACGTTCCCTGGCTAGGACGCCCACGAAAAAAGGACGACGACCATGGACGTGACCAAGCTCAGGCGCGGCGACCGCATGGGTGACCCGGCCCGCGGCTTCGCTGTGGAGATCATACGTCCCGGGCTGAGCCTCGGAGGCGGGGACAGCGGCCTGGGCGCCATCGGTCGCATCGACCGCGCCACCGTGGCACCTGGGCACGTCATCGGGATGCACCCGCATCGCGACGACGAGATCCTGACCTACGTCCGAGCCGGCCGGATGCTCCACCGGGACACCGTCGGCAACCAGGAGGAGATCACGGCGACGCGCATGATGATGATGAACGCCGGCCACACCTTCCGGCACGAGGAGCGGATGCTCGACCACGGCCCGGTCAAGGCGTTGCAGATCTTCCTGCGGCCGCGGGCGGCCGACCTCGAACCCAAGGTCCAGTTTCACGAGTTCCGGGAGGTCCTGAGCCACGGCAAGTGGCGCCTCATCGCGGGGCCCGGAGGCGCGCCGCTGGAGGTCCGCGCCCAGGCATGGGTTTCCGACGCGCACGTTCCGGCCGGGTCCGCGTTGTCCTTGCCTTCGCTCCCGGCGCCCGACGCGGTTCGCTTGCTCCACGTCTTCGGCGGCGACGTCGAGGTCGGCTGCTTGACGATGCGGTGGGCGAGACGGCGTACCTGAAGGGGGACGGCGGGAGGGTGCAGGCCGCCTCCGACGCCGACCTCGTCCTGTTCTCGACCGATCCGGGGGCGCCGGTCTTCCGGGGCGGCATGTTCAGCGGGAACGTGCTCACTGGTTGAAGGCCTGGTCTGCGTGCACCGGCCGTGTCCCTGGACCGACCTATCGAACTCGCCCCAGGATCGCGCTACGGATGGACGCGAGCGACGGCGGCCGCTCGCAAGGCCCATGAGGGTCACTCTGAGGCATTCATCTGAGCCGCGCAGAATGTCCGCTCCACCGCTTTGCCCGCTTCAAGGCGGACTGGCAGCTTTCGGCCAGCTTCGGCCGGCCGCTCAGCGTTACTTCCGGGCCTTCTGGATTACGTGCCTAAGGTCCACTCTTGATGGAAGCGGAGGGAGACCAAGGGGGTGATCACCTACGGTGTGCGGCCGGGCGGCAGGATCATCGCCGTGTCTGGGTCCGAGACGTCGCCTTCCTGCTGCTGCTCGACCGTCAGCTTCACGGCCAACTCGGGCGTCCTTCCGTCCTTGAGCTCCTGGGCAGCCGCAACCTGCTTCTCGCGCGCCTGTTCCGGCGTCAGCTCGCCCCGTACCACGGCACAGGCGAGATTTAGGCTCAGCACGTTCTCGGTTTCACCCGCGCCGTAGGCCGTGAGCGTGCCCCGCGTGCGGTCGGGGATTGCACTTCCGTTGAAGGTCGCGACCGCGCTGTAGAAATTGAGCGGCACTTTGTAGGGCAGGCTCTGTTCCAGCACGTCGCTGTGCTTAGCTGGAAAGTCGTGCTCGGCACCTACTTTGTGCACCACGGTACGAATCCAGGGTCCATTCCGGTACCAGATCAGAAGGGTCGCCGTCCGCTCTTGCGGAGGGCCGTACTTGTCCATGATCGCAACCGCGACCTTGCGTGCAGGCTCCGGCCAATCCTGCGCGACCGATTCGGCTGCAGCTGTCTGGCCCGCAACAAGCACGAGCGCGAACGCGGGGACGAAACGGCTGCGGCTGCGCCAGGACATGGGGCCTCCCTAATGACGCCGAACCAAACCGGGATCGCAGGCAGCGAATGGACGTTTGCTGTCACGCGGTCGCGTTGCCCCGGCTCAACGCAGGGTATAGGCCCCGCATACGAGAATAGTTCCAGGGAGACACTCCATGGCGCAGCCTATGTCGTTGGACGTGAACGGGCGCGCCGCGCGCGTGACCGTGGACGATCCCGAAACGCCGCTCCTCTATGTGCTGCGCGACGATCTCGGCCTGCACGGCCCGCGTTTCGGCTGCGGGCTGGGCCAGTGCGGCTCCTGCACGGTCCATGTCGACGGGCAGGCGGTGCGCTCCTGCATCACCCCGGTCTCGAGCCTGAAGCCGGGGGCGAAGATTATAACCCTCGAGGGCCTCGGCGGTCCGGGCACGCTTCATCCGGTGCAGGCGGCCTTCATCGAGGAGCAGGCCGCGCAGTGCGGCTACTGCATCAACGGCATGATCATGCAGTCGGCCGCCCTCCTCAACGAGACCCCGAAGCCCGACGAGGCCGCGATCCGGCATGCGCTGGCCCAGAACCTCTGCCGCTGCGGCACCCACCTGCGGATCGTGCGCGCCGTCCAGCGCGCCGCCGGCACGCTCTGAGGGAGGCTGCAGCCATGAACGCACCCACACTCTCGCGCCGCAGCCTGCTCCTTCAGGGCGGCGCGCTCGTGGTCGGCTTTTCGCTCTCCGGCAGCCGCGCCGCCCACGCGCAGGCCTTCGCGCCGGTCGTCACCAACGGGTTCTCTAAGCCGATCGCACCGGACCAAGTGGACAGCTTCCTGGCGCTGGGCGCCGATGGCCGCGCCACGATCTTCTCCGGCAAGGTCGATCTCGGCACCGGCATCGAGACCGCGATGGCGCAGATTGCGGCCGAGGAGCTCGACCTGCCGCTCGACCGCGTCACGTTCGTGCAGGGCGACACGGCGCTGACCCCCGACCAGGGCCCAACCTACGGCAGCCTCTCGATCCAGAAGGGCGGCGTCGAGATCCGGCAGGCGGCCGCGACGGCGCGCGCCCGGCTCGTGCAACTCGCGAGCGAGCGGCTCCGCGTGCCGACCGAGACGCTGGTAAGCGAGAACGGCGCTGTGCGGCCGAAGGCCGGCGGTGCGGGCATCACCTACGCTGAGCTCGTGAAGGACGGACGCCTCGACCTGAAGGTCGACCCGGCCGTCGCCACCAAGGACCCCGCCACCTTCGCGCTCGTGGGCAAGTCGGTGGCTCGGATCGACATTCCCGACAAGGTGAGTGGCCGCTTCACCTACATGCAGGATTACCGCGTGCCCGGCATGGTGCATGCCCGCGTGGTCCGGCCGCCAGCCATCGGGGCGGACCTGCAGAGCGTGGACGAGGCCTCGGTCGCCGGCATTCCGGGCCTGATCCAAGTGGTGCGCCAGGGCAATTTCCTGGCGGTCGTCGCCGAGAAGGAGTGGGCGGCCGCGAAGGGGGCCGGGCAGATCAAGGCGACCTGGTCGAAATGGGAGGGCCTGCCGGAGCAGGACAAGCTCTGGCAGCACGTTCGCGCCACCAAGGTGACGAAGGATGACGTCACCAGCAGCACAGGCGATGCCGATGCGGCGCTTGGCAAGGCCGCCCGCGTTCTGGAGGCGAGCTACGACTTCGCCATCCACACCCACGGCTCAATCGGGCCCTCATGCGCGATCGCGGAGTTCAAGGACGGGCTGCTCACCTGCTGGACGGCCTCGCAGATGACGCATGCGCTCCGCAAGCAGCTCGCGGCAATGGCCGGTCTCGCGCCCGAGGCCGTGCGCTGCATCTACGTCGAGGGGTAGGGCTGCTACGGCCGTAACGGCCACGAGGACGCCGCGGGCGATGCGGCACTGCTCGCCCGCGCGGTCGGCCGGCCAGTGCGGGTGCAGTGGTCGCGCGCCGATGAACATGGCTGGGACCCGAAGGAACCGCCGACGCTGATCGACCTGAAGGCGGGGCTCGACGGCGAGGGCAACGTCGCCGCTTGGTCCTCGCAGTTCCACGTGCCGGAGGGCGCGGCCGGCAACGTGCCGCTGGTGGCGGCTGATCTCGCCGGGCTGCCGCACGAGACCACGATGGCGCCCGGCAATGTCATCCAGAACTCGGCGCTGCCCTACGCCTTCCCGAACGTGCGCACCGTCTGCCACCGCCTGGCCACGACGCCGTTTCGACCCTCCTGGATCCGGACGCCGGGCCGGATGCAGAACACCTACGCCAACGAGGCTTTCCTCGACGAGTGCGCGGCGGCGGCGGGCGCCGACCCGCTGGAGTACCGCCTGCGCGCGCTCAAGGACCCGCGCGGCATCGCGGTGCTGAAGCGGGTGGCCGAGATCGCGCAGTGGCAGGCCCGGCCCTCGCCGGTGAAGGAGGTTTCCGGCGACGTTCTGCGCGGGCGCGGCTTGTCCTACGTGAAGTACGAGCTCAACCGGACCTACGTGGCGGGCGTCGCCGAGGTGGAGGTCAACCGCAGCACCGGGCAGGTGCGCGTGCCGCGCTTCTTCGTGGCGCAGGATTGCGGACAGATCATCAATCCGGACGGCGTGCGCAACCAACTCGACGGCAACGTCATTCAGACGGTGAGCCGGGTGCTGATGGAGGAGGTCACGTTCGACCGGGGCGCGGTGACAAGCCTCGACTGGGCGAGCTACCCGATCCTGACCTTTCCGGACGTGCCCGAGGTGGTGACTGCGCTGATCGACCGGCCGACCGAGAAGCCTTGGGGCGCGGGCGAGCCCTCGGCCGCCATCGTCCCAGCGGCGGTCGCGAACGCGATCTTCGACGCGACCGGCGCACGCCTGCGTTCGGTACCGTTCACGCCGGCCAAGGTGAAGGCCGCCCTGCAGGCGACCTGATGGGCCGGCACCAGCCAAGCCCGACTTGGACTGCCCGCTGCCCGGATGGCGCAGCGGGCGGTCGGCTCCCCACGAGCCCCACGGATGATAAGCGAGGCGGCGCCTCTGACAAGATCGGCCTAAGCTTCCGACCAAGTCCTTCTCTGCGCAGCTTCAGGGACCTCGCAGCCGTCTTCGCACACGAGGAGGACGGTTCGGGGGCACGCGGACGGGGTCGTGTGCCCCCGCATCAATGATCATGATCTGGAGGAAGACAATGGACCTTGGACTTGCCGGAAAGCGGGCCCTGGTGATCGGCGCCAGCCGCGGGCTCGGCGCCGCGATCGCGCGGACGCTCGCGGAAGAGGGAGCGACCGTCGTGGCGGCCGCCCGCAATGCCGACGCGCTCGCGGGCTGGATTGAAGCGATGCCGCAGGAGCGCCGCTCGCAGGTCGAAGCGGTAGCTGTCGATCTGGCGAACATCACCTCGGTGGACGCGCTCGTCTCTTCGCTGCGCACGAGCGGCGGCGTGGACATCGTGATCGGCAATTCCGGCGGTCCACCCCCGGGAGAGGCGCGGGACACGAGCCGCAGCGATTGGATGGCGCATTTCGAAGCGATGGCCGCGAACCTGTTCCACCTCGTTCAGGGCTTGCTTCCGCAGATGACGGAGCGTGGCTGGGGCCGAATCGTCACGATTGCGTCCTCGGGCGTCGATCAGCCCATCCCGCGGCTCGCCCTGTCCAACGGTGTGCGCGCCGCAGTGGTTGGGTGGTCGAAGACCCTGGCGGCGGAAGTCGCGGCACAGGGCGTGACGGTGAACGTCGTGCTGCCGGGCCGCATCCATACGGAGCGCGTCGATCAGCTCGACGATGCCGCTGCTGCCCGCACGGGGGCGACGAGGGACGAGGTCGCGAAGGCGGTGGTCACGACGATCCCGGCAGGCCGGTACGGCAAGCCAGAGGAGTTCGCGGATGTCGTGGCCTTTCTGGCCAGCGCCCGCGCGTCCTACGTGACCGGTGCGAAGATTCGGATCGACGGCGGACTCATCCGAGGCATCTGAGAGTCGATGTTCCAGGGGGCAGTGTCAGATGTTGGATCCGTCCGACCCGACCCCTCCCTGAGCACGGCGCTACATTCGAGCCATCAGCACCGCAATTTTGATGCGCCAGCCTCGGTAGCGAGCCTGAGTCGCTCGTCTGTTGAGTCAGGCAGTTCGAGTATACGAGGTGCGGCTTGATCCGATGCGCTGCCATGCTGCACAGGGTCTCTCGATGCACAGCGCCATGCTGACTTTGTATTCGCAAATGCCACGTCCGCCTTTACCTCCCAAGCGGACTCGCGAACCAGCAACGCCGGAGGTCGGCAACGGTCACTTTGAGCCCTTCACCTGAGCCACGCCGGACGTCCGCTTACTGACGATCAGGTCCTCGAAGCGGACCGACGGCTTTCGGCCAGCTTCGGCCGGCCGCTTCGCGCCCTTTGCCGCCATTCAGCCGGTTCGGGCAGGAACTCCAAAGCGGTCATTCGTGCACTGGACCTTGTTAGGCCGCCCAGTCCGCGTGACCCTGACCTGACGTCCCCCCATCGCTTTGGTCCGGCGTGAGTGCGAGTTTTCCGGTTTTGTGAGGCCCTGACGGGAGGAGCGGAGCCGTGAAGAAGAGCAGGTTCACCGAAGAGCAGATCGCCTTCGCGCTGAAGCAGGCCGAGACTGGGACACCGGTGGCGGAGGTGCTGCGCCGGATGGGCATCTCCGAGCAGACATTCTACCGCTGGAAGAAGCTCTACGGCGGCTTGGGGACGGGCGAGCTGCGGCGGCTGAAGCAGCTCGAAGACGAGAACCGCAAGCTCAAGCAGCTCGTTGCCGATCTGAGCCTCGACAAGCACATTCTGCAGGACGTGCTCGCAAAAAAGCTCTAACGCCTGCTCGGCGACGCGAGCTCGTGCACCAGGTTCAGGAGGCGCACGGGGTGAGCGAACGGCGCAGCTGCGTCGCGCTCGGCGTCGGTCGGTCGGGCATCCGCTACCGCTCGACCAAGCCCGATCAGGCACCGCTGCGGATGCGCATCTGCGATCTGGCCAAGAGCCGGGTGCGCTACGGCTACTACCGGATCTACATCCTGCTGCGCCGGGAAGGTTGGCGAGTGAACCATAAGAGGGTTCACCGTCTCTACCGGGACGAGGGGCTGAGTCTGCGGCTCAAGCGGCCGCGCCGGCACGTCAGCGGGGCACACCGTGAGCGTCAGCCTGCGGCACTCCGGCCGAACGAGCGTTGGTCGATGGACTTCGTCTCCGACGCGCTGTTCGACGGTCGCCGGCTGCGCACCCTGACGGTCGTCGATGTGTTCACGCGCGAGGCTCTGGCGATCGAGGTCGACCAAGGCATCAAAGGCGAGCAGGTCGTGGCTGTCGTCGGCCGCTTGGCACTGCTGCGCGGAGCACCGTGCGCGATTCAGGTCGACAACGGCCCTGAGTTCGTCTCGAAAGCACTCGACCGCTGGGCTTACGAGAACGGCGTCACGTTGGACTTCTCGCGCCCTGGCAAGCCGACCGACAACGCGCTGGTCGAGTCGTTCAACGGCCGCCTGCGCGACGAGTGCCTGAACGCGAACTGGTTCTTGTCGTTGGCCGACGCGCGGAGCAAGATCGAGACGTGGCGGCGGCACTACAACGAGAGCCGTCCTCACACAGCCCTGGGGTGGCGAACGCCCCAGGAATTCGCCCTGGCGGCGGCCCTGCAGGCCGCCGAATGAGACCCGGAAGCTCACCTTCCGGCCGGACCAAGATCCGGGGGACCCTCACACAGCCCGAGAACTTGCATAGGTGGTGGACCACAAATCGGGTCAACTCCACAGGCTCAAAAGCCATACTAAAGGGCGGACCACTCCTGTGGGGGCGGATCACTCCTCCGTGTAGAAGCGCGAGAAGTGCTGTCCGATGATCTCTGTGTCGGTGTAGCCCTTGAAGCGCTGCGCTCCCCGGTTCCAGCTCGTGACGTTCCCTTGGGCGTCAAGCATGTAGATGGCGTAGTCGACGATGCTCTCGACCAGCAACCGGTACCGGTCCCCGCGGATCACAGCCGGCTCGGTCGCCCGGTCGGTATCCATCAAACGCTCCCGCGTTGGAAGCTAAGGGCGAAGGAGGCAAGCGGAACGGCGCAGCGGGATTTTCGGACAGTCATACACTCAATCTAACACCTACCAGAGCGAAACCGCCGATGTCGTAGGCCCCATTGGAACGGGATCAACCCCGCCGTGGACTCATCACGGAGCCAGCCATAGCGCGCTGCCAACGATCAGCGGAACGGCGACGATAAAGCCCACGAAGCCTGGCAGCACCCACGATTGGCGACCTTGTGGGTTACCAATCTTGCGGACGCGGTCAGAGGCTGCCTCAGTCTTCCGCGCCAGGGCAATGCGTTCGTGCGAGGGGGAGTGACCGGCAGCTTCGTCATCTGTGCCGAGTTGCGACAGGCCAGGATCGTAGTGCACGACCTTGTCACCAGTGCTTCCGCTATCGATGTCAGCCTTCAACATGGCCGTAGTCGGCTTGTCAGAAGGCGGCGGCGCATGAGCAGGAATATTTCCCGGTGAGGGGTGATCTTCGGATCGAAACACTTGGTCAGTCCTTCACATCAATAGTGGTCAACCTGCGGCCTGACCCGCGAGTTCAACGGCCGTGACCATATGGCTGCTAGCCTGCGTCTCCTCCTGGCCCCGATCAACAGGGCAAGAGCGGCGTTTGACAGCTGAGCAGCCGATTGGGATTGAGGTGTCCATCGACGGTATTTCCCGGCGGGACATCCGCGTGAGAAACTTTCCGCGTCTCAACAGGATTTCTTTCCGAGCTCCCGGGACACTTTGCGGAGCCGCTCTGGACCCTCACTGTGGACCGTCAGCTGCACTTCCAAGCGTTGGGTTAGTGATCGACGGCTTACCGCACCAACCGGCGTCGGAGGTGCACGCCAATCCAACTTTAGAAGAATGGCCGCGCCGGCGGGGGAAGCCTGAGTAACCCTGCGGGAGCATTCATTGGTCAATCTGCGCATCCACCATCGGACGACCTACCGCTACCGGCAGCCCGTAAGCTTCGGACCGCATCGGCTCCTGCTGCAGCCCCGTGAGTTGCGTGACGTCCGCCTCGTCTCAACCGACCTCACCGTGACACCCTCCGCGACTGTGACCTGGGCCTACGACGTTGCCGGAAATGCTGTGGCAACAGCCACGTTTCAGGCACCAGCCCCTACGCTCGTCATCGACAGCGTCGCGCGGGTTGAGCTCAGTGCTGTGGCCTATCCGGTGTTCGACATCTCCGCGTCAGCGGCTTCGTTTCCCTTCCGGTATTCCGACGACGAGTGGACGGATCTCGGCGCGCTCACGGCTCGGCAGTATCCCGACGAGAACGCGCGCCTCCAGAACTGGGCACAGGGGTTTGTCGCGGGCTATCCGACCGACACCCTGTCCCTCCTCAAGGATCTCAACGCCGGCGTCGCAGGCGGGATCGGCTATGAAGCCAGAGAGAATGAGGGCACGCAGGCGCCGAGCCGAACCCTTGCGCTGGGCCAAGGGTCCTGTCGGGACCTCGCGACCCTCTTTGTTGAGGCGGTTCGTAGCCTCGGTTTCGGCGCGCGGATCGTCTCTGGGTACCTTTACGACCCAGCGCAAGCGCTTGTCGGCTCCTCCGGCGCAGGGTCCACCCACGCCTGGGCCGAAGTCTACCTGCTGGGCGCGGGCTGGATCACCTTCGACCCGACCAACCGCAGCGTGGGCGGCGCGAACCTGATCCCCGTCGCTGTCGTGCGCGACGTCCGCCAAGCCATGCCGGTGATGGGTAGCTTCAGCGGCCCAGCCGACGCACCCCAAGGCATGACCGTCGAGGTCAGCGTCACCTCCTAAGCCGACCGATGGTCCTGCACCCTCGTGTGCCCCTGTCTCGAGAACCTCCTGGCAAAAACGTTAGCCCGCCCTTGTCGACCTGCATCCCATAGCCATCTCTAGACCATCCATCCGGATGGTCTGAGGAGGTCTAAGAGGTGGCGGGTAATGTGCGGGAGCTTCGGCCCAAATCGCCTGACAGTGAGAAGCTGACGATCAACCTCGGCTTCGTCGATCTCGGGCATATCGACCTGCTTGTTCGCGACGGCTTCTACGCCAACCGCGCCGACTTCATTCGAACGGCCGTGCGCAACCAGCTCGAACGCCAGAGCGACGCCGTGAAGCAATCGGTGGCCCGCAAGCAGCTCAGCCTTGGCCTCTCGCACTACACCCGGCAGGATCTGGAAGCAGCAAGGGACGCTGCCACCCCGCTCCACATTCAGGTCCTCGGCCTCGCCTCTATCGCGTCCGACGTCACGCCGGAACTGGCCCGGGCAGGCATTGCCTCAGTGCAGGTGCTCGGCGCCTTCCACGCCAGCCCGGCGGTCAAGGCGGCGTTGGCCGACCGTACCGCCTGATCTCTCATCTGAACCTTATCCGCGGCGAGGGCCAGCCCCGCCTGCACCGGCTCGTCCACCTCATCCAGGATCATGACCATGAACGCATTCTCCGCCATCGACATGGGTGAGGTGACCCGTCTCACCCGAGCCGGCCAGCTCACTGAGGCCATGGCGCTGCTTCAGGGACGCCCGGTAGCTGCCAAACCGCAAGCGGCCACGGAACAGGAGCCGGCTCGCACCGGGGCCCGCGCTGCGCGACCATGGCCGACCATCGACATGGTAGCGCCCTCGACTCCGGGAGGAGCCTGGACGGCCCCGGGCTTCGGGAAGGGCGCAACCGGCGCGGCTCCGACCGAAGAGAAGGCGACCTCCGCACGCCCGAGCCTGTCAGAGACACTACGATCCTTGCGCGAGCGCTTTCCCAAGATGGGCTCGATGCCCGACCTTGGCGAAGGTCTCGGATCGCTGCGACGTGCGCCGGTCCCGGTGCCAGACGGCGCCCGGTACGAGGAGCGGAGCTTCTCCAACGACGCTGGCAGCCGGACCTACAAGGTCTACGTCCCGAGCGGCTATACGGGCCAGGCGCTTCCTGTCGTCGTCATGCTGCACGGCTGCACCCAGTCCCCCGATGACTTCGCTGCCGGGACGCGGATGAACGAGCTTGCCGAGGAGCAGACCTTCCTGGTGGCCTATCCGGGCCAGCCGCAATCGGCCAACATGCAGAAGTGCTGGAACTGGTTCAACGCTTCTGATCAGCAGCGAGAGAGAGGCGAGCCCTCGCTGATCGCGGGCATCGCACGTGAGGTCGTCCGGGAGTTCTCAGCCGATCCGACGCGGGTCTACGCCGCGGGACTGTCCGCCGGCGGCGCGGCAGCTGCCATCATGGCGGCGACCTATCCTGACGTGTTCGCGGCAGTCGGTGTCCATTCCGGTCTCCCCTGCGGCGCGGCCAAGGACATGCCATCCGCCTTCGCTGCTATGAACGGAGCCGCGACGGTTCAGCCACGAGGAACGCGCACCTCGGTTCCGACCATCGTCTTCCACGGTGATGCCGACCGCACCGTCAACCCGGTCAACGGCGATCGAGTCATCGCTCAGGCCATGCCCGAGGCAACGTCGAGCAAGATCGTTACGCAGGGGGAGAGCCCCGGTGGAATGAGCTACACCCGCACCATCCAGTCCGATGATTCTGGTCGAGAGGTGTTGGAGCAGTGGGTTCTGCATGGGGCCGGACACGCTTGGTCCGGTGGGAGTACAAATGGCAGCTACACGGACCCACGCGGCCCCGATGCGAGCCGTGAGATGGTGCGCTTCTTCATGGCTCACGCAAGCGCGAGCGGCACGACCCGACACTGAGCTTCCGAGGAAGTTTGAGGTCCTCGGCT
This sequence comes from Methylobacterium soli, assembly GCF_008806385.1. GTDB lineage: Bacteria > Pseudomonadota > Alphaproteobacteria > Rhizobiales > Beijerinckiaceae > Methylobacterium > Methylobacterium soli. The sequence continues at coordinate 75,697 of NZ_VZZK01000004.1, read as the reverse complement.
CCGGCCAAGGATGCGGGATGGCCGACAAGGATTTCTACCCCTCTCCAACAACGGAAGTATGGGCCGGCCTCTTTGCGGGACCGGCCCATCCTGGGTTCCTCTCAAGCACGGGCGTCCGAGGGGCCGCTGAAACGAATTCCTGGCATCAATCAGCGACGCTGGAAGCACACTTGCGACGCAACATGCTTGGCAGCCCCCGCGAGCAGCGCCGTTCTGAGATCGAGTGTTATGGAGCCGCCCGACTCGCGTAAGCGAACTTATGAGACTGAACGCCTCATGGTTCCGCCGTGAGTTGCGCGATCCTGTCGAGAATAAGGTGACGGTGCCAGCGCCACTGCTCCAACATCTCTTTAAGCGCCCGCAGGAGCTCCGTTGCACTGGCCGTGTCCTGTCCGTCCTTAGTCATGCGCTCGATCAGAGCAATCTGCTCCGTCACGCGCAGGTCGCCCTCGGCAATGTGCTGGTCCACTTGGGCAAGATGGTCGTTCTCTTGCTCTAGGTTAATCATAGACATGAACCTAGCGCCCTTTTGGGCCTGTGTCCCACGCGCGTCCGAGGCCGCGCAATTTGCGTAACGTGCCCGTTTCCCGTCGCGTAAGTTCGATTATGGAACGCGATTAAGGCCCTTTTTGAAGTCTCCGGAAGTGCTCGTTCCGACCGCGCGGCGCCTCGCACATTAGGTATAGAAAAACTGCCTGTGCGGGAGGATGCGCGGGCGGTTGCTATGCTTGCGGAGACTGTGTCCAGGGATCGCTGCCGGCATGCCTCAGGATGGCTGAGGAAGGCGGGTCCGTCCACACTGACGGACCGCACGGAAACAACATGGGTTAACCCCCTGCTGGTCACTGACTGCGTCAGGCGGTACGGTCCCGGCCTTCATCCAGGAAGGAGGGGCTGGATGCCTAGCCGAGAGAGCGACGGCCACTACACGTTCGTCGTCTACGATCCCCCAGCCTTCGGGTTGCCCTGGTTAGCAGTCTGTCTCGGACCAGATGGGGCCATCCGCGCCGCTGAAGCCTTCAACACAAGGGCACGAGCGGAAGCCTGCGCATCGAAATGTGCAGAGCTGTTCCTGCGAGCGATCAGGAATGGCAGCTTGTTCTCAAGTGGTCGTCGCAACACCACCATGAACGGATCGGCGCACACCGTCGAGCGCCTCGGCGGGCGTTCGCCATCCGAGCGTCTTGCGTGGTCTGCCGTTCAGAGCCGCGGCCACGGCGGCAAGCTCCTCAATGTCGTAGGCGCCCAGGTTCGTCCCCTTCGGGAAGTACTGTCGCAGGAGCCCGTTGGTGTTCTCATTCGTGCCCCTCTGCCAGGGAGAGTGCGGATCGCAAAAGTAGACCTTCAGGCCTGCATCGATGCGCAGCCGTGCGTGCTGCGCCATCTCGGCCCCTTGGTCCCATGTCAGCGAGCGTCGCACCTGCTCGGGTAAGGTGGTGATCGTGCGGGTGATCGCATCGCGGACCGCCTCGGCGCCATGGCCAGCAAGCGCTGGCCCGTTCTTCGCGCGAGGCTGCGTCCCGTGCCCCTCCATCGGCGGCAGGTGCAGCAGCATCGTGAACCGCGTCGTCCGCTCCACCAGGGTGCCGATGGCGGAGCTGTTCAGCCCCAGGATCAGATCGCCCTCCCAATGCCCCGGAACAGCCCGGTCCTCCGCCTCGGCCGGACGTTCGCTGATCAGGACCTCCGGGGTCACAAACGACTTACCGCCCGATTGCGCACGCGCTCGGGGCACCCGCAGAGCCCGTCCTGTCCGCAGGCACTGCGTCAACTCGCGCTTGAGCGCACCCCGGCCCTGCACGTAGAGCGCCTGGTAGATTGCCTCGTGGCTGATGCGCATGCTCTCATCATCCGGGTAGTCCAACTGACGCCGGGCGGCGATCTGCTCTGGGCTCCAGGCCCTGGCCCATCGCCGATGCTGGCGCGGCCCATGGCGCCGTCCCTTCCAGGGCACCGCCGGCCCGTTCACCTCTCCCCCATCCGGGCGAGTGACGAGACCGGAAAGACGCTCCTGCACATAGGACCGCAAGGGCGCATGCGACGCCAGCTTCGCGGGCTTTGGTCGACGCGCCGCACGCTCCGCGTGCCACTGTGCCGTGGTCGCCCGATAGTCCAGGTTGCCGCCACGCGTCGCGGCGTTCCGCCTCAGCTCTCGCGAGATCGTCGAGGCCGCCCGTCCGAGATGGCGCGCCATCTCCCGCACCCCAGCCCCCTGCGCGCGAAGCAGCGCGATCTCTTCCCGTTCTGCAAAGCTGAGGTAACGCTCCGAAAGTGGCTTTGACGAGCGCGCGAGATGCGATGGCGCCAGCCCGCCCGACACCCGGAACCACCGCGAGCCGACCGGTTGTGATACCTCGACCTTCATCGCTGCATCCTCGCTCGACAGTCCTTCGGCGATGAACGCCCAGAACCGCCGTCGCTTCTCCCGCGAGGCTACCCCGGGGCGACCCGGTGACCGCAACTTATCCCGAAGAGCCCGATCCGAACGCCGCCGACCCGCCATCGCAACCGCCCTCCACCAAGCCGTTGCGACGACCACTGGAATCCACCCAGTGAACCGCGATCCCAGCGCAGCCACTGAGGAGCTACGACGGGTGGCGCGGTTCGTTGGGTGGGCATTACGGAACGTGCTGCTTGGCTCGCGCTCGGATATTCGCCGTTTCCTCGTGCGCTTGTGCGAGGTTGGCCCGCAGCTTCGCCGTCTCGTCCTGGATCGACAGTCTCAGCAGATCGAGCCGGTCGAACAGCGCCTGTGTCTCCCGCGAGATGGCCAGCGGCTCTTGGCGAGGCGGCTTCTGCACCCGTTTGATCCGCTCCAAGAAAGGCACTTCCATCAGGAGCTGATCGGCCCCGTCGTAGATTTCGAAAATGCAGGCGCTCGGATCGTACCCTTGCTCGATCAGATCCACAGCGAGCTTCGGAATGCTGGCGCAAGCGTCGAGATAGGCCTCCTCCAGGTTCGGGCAGATCAGGCCGATCTCGTCACGTTCCAGGCCATGCGCGGTGCGAAGATGGAAATGGTAGACGGTCATTAGTTCTTCTTCTTCATGCCTCTGTCCCGAGGCTGCGCAGGAGCGAAAGATGGGCACGCGCCAGCACGAGCGTGTGCTCGATCTCTACTAACCCGTGTCGGGCCCGCGCCTGTTCCTCGCCGCTCATCTCAGTCATGCGACCGACATGCCCCGCCTGACGCTGCTCAGCTTCGGCCACGGCCTGGATTGCGGTGTCGAGGGACGTTTCAACGTTGAAGACCGTCACAACGGTGCTCGCTGGGCCGAGGCGGAGCCGGGTGATTGAGCAATCGACTCCGCACGGCCGTGGAGCGGACGGTCCAGCCTCGCGCAAGCCATCGCCGCGTAGGCGTGTGTGGCATCCAGCAAGGCTGCAATCTCCTCCTTCAGCCGGCGGCTGGTCGCGATGGCTGCATTCGCACGAGCGCAAAGCTCCGCGACGGAGGGCGTATCACCGGCCATAGCAATGCTCCAGCTTGTAGGCGGGAGCACGCTCGGTCTCTCAGCCGCTAGCGCCCAGGATCATGGCCGGCGATTGTCGACTACTACACTTATTGGTCGGGATGGACCATCACGTACATGAACTTCGCCTGCGTGAGACCGGGCCCGCATTCCAATAGGCTTGTTCTATAGGACCTCCGCAGGGGCGAAGCGCTGTTCGCCGACTGAGCGTTATGGAACTGGTCGGCTCGCATGGAGCAAAGCTTACAACGTAGGCTTCGTGACCTCGGAACTCACTCGTCGTTCCCACATGCATCGCGTGCTCGCCAGCGGGGTCGGGCCAGTTCGCTTCAAGAGGAGGTAAGCTTGTTCGAGCAGTTCGCGTGAGCGTGCAGCCTCAGCACGAATGTCGGCGCGCAACCGAACAGATCGCGCTACCTGCGCACGTCCAGCCGCATAGTCAGGCACCGGCATAGCCTTCTCAGAGGGCGCCAGCCTAGAGCATTAACCCATGACATTCTAGAGCATTAACCTAGGACAATTAGCGGCCATCATTGGAACGCGATTGCTGGCCTACGCCCGGAGGTTGAAGCTCATCCGGCAGCCCGCTTTTCCAGATGCAGGTACGTGGGATCGAACTCGGAGGTCCGGATCATTTCCTCCCACGCCTGGATCACCAGTGTGTTGTCGCGGAGCGTGATGAGGCCCTTGCCACGTATGTCCTGCAGCGTCCGGTTGACGTGCACGTTCGAGAGACCTAGAGCGTCACCGATATCGATCTGCGTGATCGGCAAGGGGCAGCGGTAGCCCCTGGCCAGACCAACAGCTTGGAGCTTGAGGTACATCTCGCAGAACAGGTGCGCGATCCGCCCGAAGGCCGACTTCCGGCCCATGCCGATCATCCACTCACGGAAGATCGCCGCATCGACCAGCGTGTCGCGCCAGAAGGCCGCCGCGAGGCCAGGATAGCGGGTGGTCAACTCGCGCATGCTCTCGTGCGGGATGAAGGCTACTGTGGCTTGAGTGATCGTACCGAGGGAGTGATCCATGGTGTGCAGATGCAGGCTCTGCAGATCCGGGATGTCACCCGCGATGTGGAAGGAGAAGATCTGTCGCCGACCCTTGTTCAGGACCTTGTAACGGCAGGCCCAGCCATCGAGGATGAGGCAGCACTGCGAAGGCTTGTCGCCGTCGCGCGCGATGTCCTGACCGGGCGCGAGAACGCGGGTCTTGGACGGCAGGCTGAGGATGGCCTGACGCTCCTCGTCCGTGAGGGTCGCGATGCTCTCCAGCTTGCGGATTAGCAGGGTCAGAGAGTGGTTCTCGGAAGCCGAGGACATAGAGCTTCACCTTGCATTGCAGGTAGAAGCGCTCGTCTCTCCCAGCCACCAGCACCTGTGTCGAACAGCTGGTGATAAGAACGATCATAAACCCATGTGATTCAAATGTCTCAACGTAAAGCGGTTTACAGAGTTTTTGACTACTTGGTTGGACACCCGGCAGTTTTACCAGCCACGGGTGGATGGGCAGGATTTGCGGCGGCAGCGGCGTCTGAGCAGGAGCAATTCAAACCACCCTCGTTCCAATAGGGCTTGCTCCAGCGGAACCTAGCAGGCGCCTTTCGGCTGCGGCGCGGTTCGCGGACTGGGCGTTATGGAGCGTTGGGTGTAACGACGGGGGCAGCGCGAAGGAGTGTAGCGTTGTCAGTCATCCAGCGGCACAACATCAAGCTGGCAGGTATCGGTCCCGCGACAATGGTCTTCGCTCACGGCTTCGGGTGCGACCAGAACATGTGGCGCTTCGTGGCTCCGGCCTTCGAGGGCGGCTACCGCACAGTCCTGTTCGACCACGTCGGCGCGGGTGGCTCCGACCTCTCGGCCTATGACCCGCAGAAGTACGCATCCCTCGACGGGTACGCCGACGACGTCGTCGAGCTCTGCCGCGCCTTGGACGTGCGGGGTGGTGTTTTCGTTGGGCACTCCGTGAGCACCATGATCGGGGTCCTGGCCTCGAAAAAGGCGCCCGAACTTTTCGATGCCCTCGTCATGGTGTGCCCGTCGCCCCGGTACATCGATGACGCCGATTACGAGGGCGGCTTCAGCGAGGCGCAGGTCCACGAGCTTCTGGACTTCCTCGACAGCAACCACATGGGGTGGTCGCACGCGATGGCGCCCGTCATCATGGGCAACCCCGACCACCCAGAGTTGGGCGAGGAGCTGACGAACAGCTTCTGCCGAACCGATCCGGAGATCGCCAAGAGTTTTGCACGGACCACCTTCCTCTCGGACAACCGCGCCGACCTCGCCGGCGTCACCGCGCGCTGCCTCGTGATCCAGTGCTCCGAGGACGTGATCGCGCCGCGCTCCGTCGGCGTCTACGTGCATAGCAACCTTCGCAACAGCGAACTCGTTCTCATCGACGCGACGGGCCATTGCCCGAACCTGAGCGCCCCCGAGGCGACCATTGCGGCCATGAAGGCATTCCTGTGAAGGCGACGACTTGAACGAGGCGACGCCAGTGTCCGGGCCGCAGGAGGCCGACGACCTGGAAGACCTTTTCGAGAACGCGCCCTGCGGCTACATCTCAGCGCTGGCGAACGGACGGATCTCCAAGGCCAACCGCACCTTTTCGACCTGGACCGGGTACGGCTCCGAGCAGCTCGTCGGACGCCGCTTCCTCGACCTGCTGAACATCGCGGGCAAGATCTACTACGAGACCCACTTCGCTCCACTCTTACGCATGCAGGGTTTCTTCAACGAGGTTGCCCTCGACCTCGTGTGCGCGGACGGGACAACGCTGCCCGTGCTCGTCAACGCCGTCGTCCGTCGAGACGACACAGGCGGCGTCCGGTTCATCCGGGTTACGGTGTTCAACGCCTCCGACCGGCGGCGGTACGAACGGGAGCTCCTTGAGGCGCGCCGGACAGCCGAGCAGGCCAGCATCGCCCTGCAGGATCTCAACGCGACGTTGGAGGCCCGCGTGGCCGAGCGTGCGCGCGCCTTGGATCGCGCTTGGCGGCTCTCGCGGGACCTCCTCGTCATCGCCCGGGCGGACGGAGTTCTGACCCAGGTCAATGCCGCCTGGACGGAGCAATTGGGATGGCAAGCATCCGATCTCGTCGGGCAGAGCTTTGTGGCGTTCACCCACCCGGAGGATCTGGCTGCCACGCAGGCCGCGTTCGCCGGCATCTTCGAGGCGCCGCTCACCAAGCCTTACGAGTACCGTTTGCGCCACGCGGACGGTTCCTACCGCTGGTTCGCCTGGACGGGCGCGTTCGAGGAGGGGGAGGTCTACGCGACCGGGCGTCAAACCACTGCCGAGCATGAGCAAGCGGCCTTGCTGGCTGAGGCCGAGGACGCCTTGCGGCAATCGCAGAAAATGGAGGCCGTCGGCCAACTCACGGGCGGCTTGGCGCATGACTTCAACAACCTGCTCGCGGCGATCTCCGGCAGCCTGGAGCTGATGCAGACCCGCCTGAGCCAGGGGCGGCTCAACGACCTCGACCGCTACATGCATGCCGCCCAGGGCGCCTCCAAGCGGGCCGCAGCCCTGACGCACCGCCTGCTCGCGTTCTCGCGGCGTCAGACCCTCGACCCCAAGCCCACCGACGTGAACCGGCTGGTAGCCGGCATGGAGGAACTCATCCGGCGCACCGTCGGGCCGTCCGTCCACGTCGAGACCGTCGGCGCCTCAGGTCTCTGGCCGGCCCTGATCGATCCGCCACAGCTTGAGAACGCGCTGCTGAACCTGTGCATCAATGCGCGCGACGCGATGCCGGATGGCGGGCGCATCACCATCGAAACCGCCAATAAGTGGCTCGACGAGCGCACTGCGCGAGAGCGCGATCTGCCGCCGGGACAGTACCTCTCGCTCTGCGTGACGGACACGGGCACCGGCATGCCGCCGGACGTAATCTCCCGTGTGTTCGACCCGTTCTTCACCACCAAGCCCGCCGGCCAGGGCACCGGGCTGGGGCTGTCGATGATCTACGGGTTCGCGCGGCAGTCTGGCGGACAGGTGCGGATCTACTCCGAGGTGGGACAGGGCACGACGATGTGCCTCTACCTGCCGCGCCACTACGGCGCGGTAGACGCGGAGGAGGCTCCCTACGCGCTGTCGACCGCGCCTCGGACCGAGCAGGACGGGACGGTACTCATCGTCGACGACGAGCCGACGATGCGGATGCTGGTGACAGAGGTTCTCGAAGAACTCGGCTACACCGCCATCGAGGCAGCCGACAGCGCGGCGGGCCTGAAGGTGCTGCAATCGAACGTGCCCATCGACCTCTTGGTAACGGATGTCGGCCTACCCGGCGGCATGAACGGGCGGCAGATGGCGGATGCGGCTCGCGTGACGCGGCCGGACCTCAAGGTGCTGTTCATTACGGGCTACGCCGAGAACGCGGCGGTCGGCAACGGCCTCTTGGAGCCGGGCATGCACGTCCTGACGAAGCCGTTTGCGATGGAAGCGCTGGCCTCACGCATGAAGAGCCTGATCAAGGATTGACCCTAAGAAGACTCGCGGGTCATGAGCCGGCTCGCGCCAGTCGCGGTGCAGCCGAAATCGGCTCATCGGGGATCTCGCGCGAAGGTCGCGGTGCGGGTCTGGAGCGTCGCGATCCGCGCCTCGATCTCCCGTAACACCACCGTGTCCTCGGTGGCGTCCTGGCCGCGGTCAATCCGTGCCTCGACGAGCAGGACCTGATCGGCCCGCTCCATTTTCAGCACCGCGATCTGCCCGTTCAGATCGTCGAGCCGGTCTTCCGTTGTTCCTGCCATCGTGCATTGCCCCGCCGGGCTCCTGCCCCCGGATACCAAACCCTTATCCGAGGTCAGAAGGGATGCGAAAGCAGCGAGCGCCGGGGTTCGCGGACTGGGCGTTATGGAGCCATCCTCGTGTCTTCGGCCCGCTCAAGGCTTCAGGTGACGCCGTAGCCAACGCGTCGCGTCTTCCAGAGTGTCAAAGGCAGGAATGCGCAGCCCTGCCAGACGCCCCAGACCCGCCTCCATGAACCAGCCACCAAAGCTCTCGTGCTCAGGCGTGTCGAGGCGAACCAGAACGCCGACCAGCAGCCCATTGGCCATCACCAGCATGCCGTCCCGGTCCGGGCTTGCCGTGTCGACGGCAATCGGCTGCAGAACCACAAGCGTCTCGATGTTGTTCTGGCCGATCACACCTAGCCTCCATGGCCGCTGCTCAGCCACGGCACGCTCCGGCGGTTACTCCAGCGCGTGTTTCTGAGGTGGAGGTAGTTCGGGTTGAAGCCGCAGTAAGCCTTGAGGCGCTCGACATCCAGGATGGTCACGGTCCGGTGCTTGAGCGCGACGAGGCCAAGTTCGCGCAGCTCCCGGATCGTGCGGTTCACATGTACGTTCGACAGGCCCATCGTGTCAGCGATGTCACTCTGGGTGAAGGGGAAGTCGTAGCTGTTGCTGGTGACCCGCCCGACGGCTTCGAGCCGCAGCAGCAGCTCGCACAGCAGATGGGCGATGCGGTGGTTAGCCGGCCGACTGCCCAGGTTGACCAGCCACTCGCGCAGCACGGCCTCGTCGACCAGGGCGCACCACCACAGTGCCCGGGTGACACGGGGGTGATCGGCCGTAATCGCCTCGATGGCCTGACGCGGGATGTCGACGGCCTGACAGGCCGTGATCGTGCCGATGCTGTGGTCCATCTGATCGAGAATGAACACGTTCAGATCACAGAAGTCGCCTGGCACCAGGTAGGCCATGATCTGGCGCTGGCCGTCCGCCAAGACCTTGTAGCGGCAGGCGTAGCCGTCGAGGATGAGGTGGACCGTGTCGGGTGCGTCACCCTCGTGGATCAGGTCCGTCCGCGCTCGCACCTGTCGGACCTTGAGCGTCAGGGCGTTCAGCGCACCCCGATCCTCATTGGTCAGCTCCTCGAAGCTCTCAAGCTTGCGGGTCAGCGCGTCCTGCATCGGGCCACATCAATCGAGAGCGATGTTGCAGCTTATGTCGGTTATCCGACGCCCGCGACGACATATGACCATTTCCTGGAGCAAATTCGCTTGTAATTTCAAGAGACCCGTTGCCGACCCCTAGGCTCGGGTGCAAACGTGCAAGGGTGCTTGCCTCCTGCCGCAAGGTGGACAGGATTGTGTCTCAGCCGATGCAGCGTACCTGCATGAACCGCCTACTCCTGGCGCTGCCGGCGGCGGACTTTGCTCTGCTGCAGCCGCACCTGGAGCTGATGACGCTCTCGGTGGGAGACGTGCTGATCCCAGCCAACACGCCGATCAGGCAGGTGGCCTTCGTCGCGCAGGGCATCGTCTCGCTCGTCAGCGTCGCGGCAGACACCCAGCAGATCGAGGTTGGGCTCGTGGGTTGCGAAGGCATGGTCGGCGTTCCGGTTCTACTCGATGCGGGCCAAACCCCGGACGAGGCCCGGGTGCAGGCGCTTGGGCTGGCCTACGTCATGCCTGCGGCTGCCCTGAGCGAGGCGCTCGGGCGCAGCCCGCGCCTGCACCGTCACCTTCTCCGCTATGCCCACGTCCTCGCTGTGCAGGCCACTGCCACCGCTCTGGCCAATGGGCGCTACAGACTGGAACAGCGTCTCGCGCGCTGGCTGCTGATGTGCCACGACCGCACCGAGGGCGATGAGCTACCGACGACGCACCAGTTCCTCTCGTTGATGCTTGGGGTCAACCGTCCAGGTCTGACCGCAGCCGTGTCCACCTTCGAGCGGTCTGGGATCATCCAAAGACAGCGCGGGATCCTGACCATTTGCAATCGCAAGGCGCTGCTCGTGATTGCGGGTGCGTCCTATGGGGTGCCTGAGGCCGAGTACGACCGGCTGATCGCCGGACCGGTCGAAAACGCGCTCAGTCGCTCGGCAAGTTCGGATCTACGCGTCTAGCTGACGTATGCGTTGCCGAGCTGCTGCCTGATCCAGGTTTGCGCCTCATCCAGGTCCAAGAACGTCGGATGGTCTCGCGACGGAATTCGCCCGAACCCGGCTTCCAGGAACCATCGCCCGGCATCGTCCTCGTGCTGCTCCGAGAGGTGCACCAGCATCGCCACGAGAAAGCCTTCAGCGAACACGAGTTGGCTCTCGCTGTCGTCACTGCTGGTGGCAACGCGCACCGGCTGGAGGTGCAGGCTCATGGGACGGCTCGCTTCTGCAGATGCAGATACGTAGCATCAAACTCCGCCGCCCGGATAAGTTCATCCCACGCCTCGATGACCAGCGTGTTGCTGCGTAGCGTGATCAGGCCCTTGCCGCGCATCTCCTTCAGCACGCGGTTGACATGCACGTTCGACAGGCTTGTGGCGTCGGCGAGATCGCCTTGCGTGATCGGCAAGGGACAGCGGTGCTCACCGGCCAAGCCCACGGCCTGCTGCTTCAGGTACAGCTCGCAGAAGAGATGGGCGAGATGGTCGAAGGCTGTGCGCCGGCCCATGCTGATCATCCACTCCCGGAAGATCGCCGCATCCACGAGCGTGTCGCGCCAGAACACGGCCGCGATGCTTGGAAAGCGCATGGTGAGGTCACGTACAGCCTCGTGCGGGATAAACGCCACTGTGGCCTGGGTCAACGTGCAGAGGTCGTGATCCATCAGCGGGATGTGCAGGCTCTGCAGATCCGGGATGTCGCCCGCGATATGGAACGAGAAGATCTGGCGTTTGCCTTCGCTGATGACCTTGGAGCGGCAAGCCCAGCCTTCGAGGATGAGGCAGCACTGCGAGGCCTTCTCGCCATGGCGCACGATCTCGTGGCGCGCCCGGAGTGCCCGGATCCTGACGGGGAGGTTCTCGACCGCCTGCCGCTCCTCATCCGTGAGGGTGGCGATGCTGTCCAGCTTGCGGATGAGCGGGAACAGGGGATGGGTGAAGTTCGAGGCCATCGCGGCTTCGCCTTGCATTGCAGGCGGAAGCGCGCGGCTCTCCCAGCCGTCAGCACCTGTGTGGGGACCGCTGACGATCTCTAAGAAATAGCACGCTTGTTGCCCGCAAACACCCACTGAGGTCACGGATGCCGGCCCAGACGACCCAAACATGCTACAGGTCGGCCGTTGGTGCCATCGACTACGCGGCGGCGCGCCTCTCCAGGTGCAGGTAAACCGGATCGAATTCGCCCATCTCGGACAAGCCCTCCCAGTCCCCCATCGTGAGGTTGCGCCGGTCCAGGATGATAAGCTTCTGGTTCCGCAGATTCTGAAGTACGCGATTGACGTGCACGTTCGACAACCCGAGCGCATCGCCGATGTCGATCTGCGTGAGCGGCCACGGCATGCGATGATGGTCAGCCAAGCCGACGGCGTGGAGCTTGAGGTACATCTCGCAGAACAGGTGAGCGATCCGGCCGTGAGCTGACTTGCGGCCGATGCCAATCATCCACTCACGGAAGATGGCTGCATCGATGAGGGTGTCGCGCCAGAGAGCCGCTGCAAGCCCGGGAAAGCGGGCTGTCAGATCTCGCAGGCTCTCGTGCGGGATGAAAGCCACCGTACTCACAGTCATGGAACAGAGGCTGTGATCCATCACGGCGAGGTGAAGGCTCTGTAGGTCCGGGATGTCGCCTGGGATATGGAACGAGAGGATCTGCCGCCGCCCCTCACTCAGCAGCTTGTAACGCGCGGTCCAGCCGTCGAGGACGAGGCAGCACTGCGAGGGCTGACCTCCGTCGCGCACGATGTCCTGCCCCGGTTGCAGGATCCGGGTCATGACTGGCAGGCTCTGAATGGCCTGCCGCTCGTCGTGCGAGAGCGGTGCGACGCTCTCCAGCTTGCGCACGAGCATGTTGAGAGAGTGATCGGGAGCGGAGTTCATGATGGCATGCCCTGTCTCGCAAGCGGAAGCGCACGCCTCTCCCTGCCATCAGCGCCTGCACCAGATCTGCCAATGATGAGGGCAGTTTAGGGAGCGTGTTAATCGGCCGCACCGACATATGACCGCTTTTTGGTATGGAAACGGCGAATTTCAGAAATCTATGGCCAAGATAATTGTTGAATGTTTCTGTTCGCCGGACTTAAGTTCCCTCGATTACAAGGCCTGCTCATGGCCATGATCTGAGCGAGTCCAAACCACGGCCGTCACCATGGCGATGAACCCGGCACATGTCTGAGCTTGTCCGTACTGATCACACCGCGTTCTAATAGGGTTTGCTCCAAAGGGGTGTTCCAAACGGCGCAAAACGCTCTGTCGGGAAAACGACGGATAATCCGACAGGTCGGCCGTGCCGTCTGCGGCGGGCCTGATGGAGACCAAATGTGTCGTGAAAGCATGTCGGGAAATCAAATGTCCGGAAAGCGCTCGTGACCGGACGCTCCACTCGTCTGCCGCGAAGGTCCGGAAGGGGTCAATCTGGGGCCTTCACCTGAGCCGCGCCGAATGTCTGCTGACCCACGACCTGATCGCCGAAGCGGACGGGCCGCAAACGGCCAGGTTCGGTCTTCAGTGCCGCTCAGACTGCCGACAAGCGGACCTTCTGACGGCCCGAGAAGGGTCGCAAGCGGCCCCTCGCCACGGGTACCAAGCGTCAGATTTTGACCACTAGGACGGTCCGACATGATCTACTCCCGCAAGCCCGGCGGTTCCGGGTCTGTGGCGAGAACGTCAGGATGACTCCGACCGGTGCACGGGTGGGCCTTGCCGGGACGGCGTCGGCCATGCCTTGCCGACGTCCCGGCAAGCTTGTCGACCGATCGCCGCAAGCCATGCCGTATCGCAGAAGGACGTCACGGTCGCCTACGGGCTCGACCGCCGCGACGGCAAGGCCGTCCGGACCGCGTGCGGGCGCGCGTTCAGCACGGATAGGCATCGCGTCCCGCACGGAATCGAGGACCTGTCGGAGGTTGAGCCGTTAGCCGACGATGCGCCTGCGTCGCTGCCACGTCGCCACCTTGCGCAAGAGGCGTGAGAGCTGCTCGACCGAATACGGCTTGTGCAGCAGCTCGAACCCGTAGGTACCATTCTGCGCCAAGACGTGGCTGTAGCCCGAGGCCAGCAGAACCGGCAGGTCGCGGTGGTCCCGCCGGATTTTGTGAGCGAGATCGATCCCGTTCATCCCTGGCATCACGACGTCCGTGAATACCACGTCGAAGCGGTCGGCCTCCTTGGCCAACTCGGCCAGCGCCTGCTCGGTGTTGGTCGCCCACACGGTGACGTAGCCGAGCTCGGCCAGGGTCTGGGTCGCGAACGTTCCGACATCCGTATTGTCCTCGACCACTAGGACGCACATGCCATGCCCGTCGACGAGAGGCTCGGGCTCGGTGCTCGGGGTCGCGACCTCGGCCGCCACGCGCGGCAGGTACAGGACGAACATCGTGCCCTCCCCGACCGTGCTCTGGACGCGGACCTCGCCTCCGGATTGCTTGGCAAAGCCGAAGACCTGGCTCAGTCCGAGACCTGTTCCCTGTCCGACGCCCTTGGTCGTGAAGAACGGCTCGAAGATGTGCTCGATCTGGTCCGGAGCGATGCCGGCCCCGGTATCCTCGATGCACACCGCGACGAAGTCGCCACGGACCGCGGGGTGGGTGCGGATCGGCGGAATGACTGAGACGGGGTGCACCGTGATGGTGAGGGTGCCCTCGCCGTCCATGGCATCCCGAGCGTTGACGGCCATGTTCACCAGGGCCGTGTCGAACTGGCTTGGGTCGGCGTTGATGAAGCAGGGCTCGTCCGGGATGTCCGTGACGATCTTGATGCGCGAGCCGCTCAGCGTGCCGACCATGTCGCTGATGGTGGCGACGCTCCGGCCGGCATCGAACACCTCCGGCTTCAAGGCCTGCCGGCGCGCGAAGGCGAGCAGCTGGCCCGTGAGCTTGGCCGCGCGCGCGACGGTGTCCGAGATCGCGCCGATGTAGCGGTTGCGGCGCTCCTCCGGCAGGTCCGGACGTTTCAGGAGGTCGGTGGACGACTTGATGACGGTGAGCAGGTTGTTGAAGTCATGCGCCACGCCGCCGGTGAGCTGGCCGACCGCCTCCATCTTCTGGGCTTGCCGCAGGGCCTCCTGGGCGGAAGCAAGCTCCGCTTCCCGTGCCTTGGCGAGGCTCAGGTCACGACCCACGGCGATGAAGTTGGTGCCATCGGGCTCGGGCGCGACCGTCCACTCGATGGGCTTCCATCCGCCGTCGAGGGTGGCGATGCGGTTCTCGAAGCGTGTCGGCTGCCGTGTCTCACCCATCTGGGCAAGGCCGGCGAGCGTCGGCCCCATGTCATCGGGGTGCATGAAGGTCGCGTAGGGCCGTGACAGGAGTTCGGCCTCCGACCAGCCCAGGACCCGCGTCCACGCGGGGCTGACCGCCGACATCATCCCATCGTAGTTGGCCCGGGCCAGCATGTCCTCGGACAGCGTCCAGAGCCGGTCGCGCTCGGCCGTGCGCTCGAAGACCTGCTGCTCCAGGGTGCTGTTCAGAACCTGGAGTGCGTCCTCCATGCGCTTGCGCTCGGTGATGTCCGTGAAGAGCACGGCGACCCGGCGCGCGGCCGGGTCGCCGACGCGCAGGGCACGCACGTCGAACCAGCGTCCGAACACGTCGGCCCGGTCCTCGACGTGAGCGGGTTCGCCGGTCAAGGCGACGTGCCCGTACGTGTCGAACCAGCGCTGTTCGAGGTCGGGAGCGAAGTCGCTGACCCATCGGCCGACCACGTTGGCGCCGGTCTGACGCTCGAAGGCCGGGTTGGCCTCGACGATGCGATAGTCGATGGCCCGGTCCGCATCGTCGAACCTCACCTCGACGATGCAGAACCCGACATCGATGCTCTCGAACAGGGTGCGGTAGCGGCTGTCGCTTTCCGCCAGCGCGGCTCGCGAGCGGATCTGGTCCGTGACCTCGTAGCCGCCGACGAAGATGCCGGTGACGGCGCCCGCATCATTGCGGATGGGCTGGTAGAGGAAGTCGAGGTAGCGGTCCTGGGTTTCGCCGGCGAACCGGATCGGTAAGGCACGGGCCGCGAACGGCTCGCCCGTCGCATAGACCCGGTCGAGAAGCTCGTAGACACCCTGATCGGCCAACTCCGGAAACACCTCGCGGACGGTGCGCCCGAGGTAATCCCGGTGCCCATTGACCGTGACGTAGGCATCGTTGACGTACTCGAAGATATGGCTGGGCTCGCGCAGCACGGCGACGAACCCGGGCATCTGCTGGAGCAGCGCCTGCTGGCGCTGGCG
Organism: Methylobacterium soli; assembly: GCF_008806385.1. Taxonomy (GTDB): domain Bacteria; phylum Pseudomonadota; class Alphaproteobacteria; order Rhizobiales; family Beijerinckiaceae; genus Methylobacterium; species Methylobacterium soli. The sequence continues at coordinate 60,110 of NZ_VZZK01000004.1, read as the reverse complement.
CTCGGAGGCGGCCTTCCGCTCGGCAAGCACCTGGCGGGTCGTCTCGGTGCAGGCGCAGAACAGGCCGACGACCGCATCGTCGTCCCCCGGCACGGGAGTGTAGGAGAAGGCGAAGTGGGCCTCCTCGGGGTAGCCGTTGCGATGCAAGGTGAGTTCCAGGTCGTCCATGTGCACGGGGTCGCCCGCGTACACGCGATCCATCAGGGCTCCCAACTCGTCCCGCACTTCGGGCCAGATCTCGAAGAACGGGCGGCCGAGGGCTGCGGGATGCCGCTCGCCGAGCATGGGTGCGTAGCTGTCGTTGTAGATCAAGGTCCGGTCGGCTCCCCAGGCGATGAACATCGGCTGGCGCGAGTTCAGCATGACCCGCACGAGGGTCAGGAGCGCCGCGGGCCACGTCTCGCGTGGGCCGAGGGATGTCGTGGACCAGTCATGGGCACGCATGCGCGCGCCCATGCCGCCGCCGTCGCGAAAAGCCGAAGTCACCGAACTCATGGACCTATGCCTGCCCCTTGCCGCGCAGCGTTCGCATCGAGACGGCGCGCTCGACCGGACGATTGCCCTCATCCTGGCTGCGCGGCGCCCAGACGGCCGTGCGGATGGGGTCGCTTGTCGAGGCGAACACGCCCTCGGTGACCGGGCTGACGATCCAAGTCGCGAGCGTGTCGGTCAGGCCGATGTGACGGGAGTGCTTGGCTGGCATATCCGATATCTAACCCATCGAGCGCCCAGGGTGTTTCCTTCCGGTCCATAGGACGGTCGCGGCACGCTGCGGCCAAGTCGCGCGCCGACCGCCAGCGACGGATCTGATTGGCTGCATAAGCCCCGCTCGCCCGGCAGGTTCCAACGCTTCGATGGCGGGGCGGCGACCTGGCAGCGCCACCGAGGGCCGCAGCCGTATCGACACGGTTGGCCGGCCTGGCAAGGGACTCGCCCGGAAGGATCGTCGTAGACGCAGGGGCTTGACCGCGGCGCCATCCCGGGCATCCACGCCGTCGCCATGCCATCCTTGTCGGAACGGTTCCTGTGTCAGCCCCCCTCCCCCCGGCCCCGCATTCATGATCCTCGGAGCATCTGCGGCTTGCCATCGATGCCGCCGGCGTCGCCCTCCGGTCCTGGAACGTCGATGACGACACGTTCTCCGTGGACGAGCGGCGTTGGTTCCACGGGGCCTGCCGCGGAGCGGCTCCGTCACCTTCGAGGAGTTGTCCTCACACGTCCCACCGGCCGACCATCGGCCCCGACGGGATCGACTTCCGCATCCTGCACGGGGATCTCTTGTGGTGGGTGTCGGCGCGCGGCCGGGGCGACGACAAGGCTATCGTCGGACGGACCCTGTTCGGCATCTTCCTCGACGTCACCGGGCGCAAGCAGGCCGAGGCGGGACACGCGCTTCTCGCCGGCGAGATGCGCCACCGGGCCGAGAACCTGCTCACCGGCGCCACGAGCCTGACCGCCATCACCTCGCGCTCGACCAACACCACGGTCGACATGGCGTACGAGCTTACCCAGCGGCTCGGCGCCCTGGGTCGGGCACACGACCTCGTCCGCCCGCTTCCGGGCCACGAGGGCAAGGCGGCGCTTCTCGGCGGCCTCGTCGCGATCCTTCTCAGGCCCTACGACGACCTCGGCGCGTTCAGCGGGCGCATCCGCGTCTGCGTGCCCCGGATGAGCGTGGGCGAGGCCGCCGCGGCCACCCTGGCGTCGGACATCCACGAACGGGCGACGAACTCGATGAAGGACGGCGCCTCGTCAGTGCCCACCGGCACCCTCGACGTCTCCGGCACGGATCAGGAGGAGACCCTCGTCCTGGCCCGGACGGAGAGGGGCGGGCCTGCCGTGACGCAGCCGACCGGTCCGGGGGGCTACGGACGCAGGCTGCCGGAGCGGGCGATCACGCGGCAGCCGAACCGGCCCGTCACCCGCTCGTGGGACGAGGCCGGAATTGTCGTGAACCTGACAAGGAGCAAGGCGTACTTCGTGGGGTGAGGTGGCAGCCCGTGGATGCGGGAGCCCGCATTCGGCGACATGCCCCGAATAGGCACTATAGACCTGTTGATCCATCGCCCTTCGGATGGGCCATGAAGAACCGAAGCATCTCACGGCTGGCGTCGGGACCCGAGGGGTCGGTGTGTGAACCGGCCGGATGGCCGCCGGCCCAGGCATGCCCTCCGCCATGCAGCAGCCACTGCTCGGAGGCCCACGACCCGCCCGGCTCGGTCATGAGGGTCCGGGTATAGGCCATCCCACCTTGGGAGCGGCCCTCGATGGTGTCGGTGATCATCTCACCATCCGGCCGGGCCTGCGCGATGGCCTGGTCGCCGTTGACCGACGAGACCGTATCGTCGCGGTCCCCGTGGAAGACGATGGTCGGAACCGGATGCCTCGCCCGTATGGGCGTGAGCAAGGCACCGCGGCGCATCGTGGAGAATGCCGCCGACATCGACCCGGCGGAGCCGCTGGCCAGCCCCGAATGGATGCCGACGGCGGCGTAGAGATCCGGGTAGGCCTGGGCCATGACCGCGGCGGCCGCGCCTCCTGCGGAGAGGCCGGCAACGAAGACGCGCGCGGGATCGACGTGGAACTCGTCCATGACCTGACGCGTGATGCCCGCCAGGATGGATGGCTCGCCCATGTCACGGCCCTGGTCCCCGTACCGGAACCAGTTCCAGCTCTTGCCGAGGTTCGCCGATCTCGGTTGGTCGGGGTAGGCGACGAGGAAGCCCAGCTCCTCGGCCAATTGGTCCATGCGCGTTCCGATGGCGAAGTCGCGCGCCGTCTGCGAGCAGCCATGCAGCATCACCACCAGCGGCAAGGCGGCTCGGTCATGCCCTGACGGCACGATGAGGTCGTAGGCCCGGCGGCCGGCCATGTTTCCGAAGCGCCGGGACAACGCGTTCGACCAGCCGATGGACCGTTCCGGCGGTGGTGATGGGGCGCGCGCCAGGTGGCCGGTCATCGATGAGCTTTCACGAGGGGTCTGGTTGGCATGGTGGGGTCGGGTCGCGTCAACGCGCCAACCAGGCCTTTGGCCTCACTCGTCGTGGTCTGGCAGGCATGCGGGACGTGGCGCCGTCCTGGCTCCGCATCCGAATGGGCGAGCTTCTCGTTAGGATGTTATGGCCCAGTATCGGCACAAGCTCGCGTGCGGTTCAGACCCCTCGCCAACCGGCGCTCACGCCTCGATGATCGAACGGATCTTGCTGGCAAGTCCTTCCACGGGGAAGGGCTTGGTGATCATCTGCATGCCCTGATCGAGGTGACCGGCCCCAAAGGCGGCGTTCTCCGCGTACCCGGTCATGAACAGCACCTTTAACCCAGGCCTGCCGATGCGGGCTTGGTCGGCGAGCTGGCGCCCGTTCAAGCCGGGCAGACCGACGTCCGTAACGAGGAGGTCGACCCGCGCATCGGACTGCAGGATGCGCAGGCCGGACGGCCCGTCCGATGCCTCCCGCGTCGCATAGCCGAGCTCGCCGAGCACCTCGACGACCAGGGTCCGGACGGTGTCGTCATCCTCGACCACCAGGACCGTCTCGCCGTGCTCGGCGCGTGGGGTCTCGCCCCCGGTCCTGTCTTGCTCCTCGAACTCACCGTAATAGCGAGGAAGGTAGAGCTTCACCGAGGTTCCCTCGCCGGGCTCGGAGTAGATCTTGACGTTGCCCTCGGACTGCTTGGCGAACCCGTAAATCATGCTCAAGCCGAGCCCGGTGCCCTGCCCGATAGGCTTCGTCGTGAAGAACGGATCGAAGGCCCTCGCAATGACCTCGGGCGGCATGCCAGTGCCGGTGTCGGTGACGCAGACGCAGACGTACTGGCCCGCACGCACTCCGATCTCGCGCGCGACGTAGGCGTCGTCGAGGAAGCTGTTCGCCGTCTCGATGGTGAGCCTGCCCCCGTCCGGCATCGCGTCGCGTGCGTTGATGGCGAGGTTGAGGAGGGTGTTCTCCAACTGGTTCGGGTCGCACAGCGTGAGCCAAAGGCCGCCCGCCACGACGACCTCCAAGCGAACGCGCTCGCCCAGCGTCCGGCGGAGCAGGTCGTCCATCGAACCCACCAGTCGGTTCACGTCGACGGGCTTGGCCTCAAGCGGCTGCTGGCGCGAGAAGGCTAGGAGGCGGTGAGTGAGCGCAGCCGCCCGCTGCGCGGAGGCCATGGCGAGCCCCGCGTACCGGGTCAGGTTCTCGATCCGCCCCTCGTTGATGCGGGTCTGCAAAAGGTCGAGGGAACCGACGATGCCGGTCAGCAGGTTGTTGAAGTCATGGGCGATGCCGCCCGTGAGCTGGCCGACCGCCTCCATCTTCTGGGACTGGCGCAGTTGCTCCTCGGCTTGCTCGCGTTCCGCGATGGCCTCGCGGACGCGGGCCTCCAGCGTATCGTTCAGTTCGCGCAGGGCGACCTCGGACGCCTTTGCCGCGGTGATGTCGTATGCCACGCCGACATGACGCAGTTCGGCGGAATCGTCCGCGCGCACCGCCTCGCCGCGGCGGGCCAGCCAGCGGGTCTCGCCGGTATCCGCCAATCGCACGCGCATCTCGGCGTAGGGAAGCTCGCCGGCCTCACGCACGCCAGGGTCAAGGAGCGGGTCGCCCTCGACGACGAGAGCGTTCACGGAGCTGACCGCCAGGATCGCGGCCGGAACGACGCCGAGGAGTTTGCAGAACTGGGGCGAGACCTCGACGGTCGCGAAGCCGGGCACGTACTCGAAGGTCCCGATGCGGCCGGCGGTCTGGGCGATGCGCAATCGCTCCTCGACCCGCTTCTGCTCGGTGATCTCGACCAGGGCACCGGTGAACCGCGCAGGCTCGCCGTCCGCGCCATACACGCAGCGTCCGCGGGCATGGACCCAGTGGACCGAACCGTCCGGCGCCTGCAGGCGGTACTCCCTATCGAACACCTCGGCGCCGTTGAGGATACCGGTCACCGCGATGCGCACGCGCGCCCGGTCCTGGGGATGGACGCAGGTGAAGAACGCGCCCGTCGGGACTCCGTCCTCCCCCACGGCCTGCTCGATGCCGTTGAGGAGGGCGAAGCGGTCGTCGACGTGGAGGCGCTTGCCCAGGATGTCCCAGTCCCAGGTTCCGGCGACCCCCGCCGCCGTGAGGGTGATCTTCAGTTGCCGCTGCGCGTCCGCGAGCCGGCGCTCCATGCCGACGAGACGCTCCTGGCCGAGCTCGCCCTGCCGGGCAAGCGTCACGTCGACCTGCGAGGCGAAGAAGTTGATCAGGGAGCCGCGCTCGTCGAACACCGGGCTGAGATAGAGCTCGTTCCAGAACGTGCCGCCGTCCTTGCGGTAGTTCAGGAGTTGAACCTTGACTTCGCGTCGCTCGGCTACCGCGGACCTCACGCGAGCCACGGCGGCCGGATCCGTATCCGGTCCCTGGAAAATACGGCAATTTTGCCCGAGCACCTCCCCGGCCTCGTACCCCGTCAACGCCAGGAAGGCGCGGTTCGCGAAGACGATGGGGTTGTCCGGGAGACGCGGATCCGTGACCACCATCGGCTGGCTGGTCCGCTCCAGGGCGGCGACGAAAGGTCCCGCCCGGCGGCGCATCTCCGCCTTCGCTTGCTCCAGGCAAGCAGGCCTTTCGGCATACGGCTCGGGCATGCCGTCGCTACGAGCAGGACCCGTCACGGTTCCGTCTCGCCGATGGCGCGCTCGATGAAGCCGTCGATCAGCACCTTCAGGCTTTCGAGGGCGGGTAGGTCCATCAACATGGCGATGTAGCCCCGGATGTCGCGCTCGCGCACCGAGAAATTGATGTAGAGGAACAGGACCAGCGCATCGGCGCTATCGTCGCCGGCCGATTGGAAGATGCGGGGTCCGTCGCCTCTCCTGACCTCCGGCAGCGACATGCTCAGCGTTCGCTGCAGCAGGTTCGCCATCGTCGCGAGGCAACCGTTCAGGATGACGTTGCCCGTCTCCGTGAGCGCCTCGTCCTCAAGTTCCGCGACCTCCTCGGCCGATAGTTCCTCGCCCGCCACTGCGCGGACGAGCTCGCGCCCGTTCTCCTCCGGGAAGATCAAGAGGGCGCGGCCGGCGAAGGCGCCGGTGAAGTCTTGCTGGACGACGACGAGCTCGGACGCCTCGCGCTCGCCGATCATGCGCGCGGCCTGCGCCTGGGAAACGATCTCCACCGCCGGCACGGACAGCAGCACCTGGACGCCGATCATCTTGCGCAGGCTGGCGGCGGCCTTGCTGACGCCGATGTTGACCAGCTCGGTGAAGGCGTCGCGCTGCAGTTCGGTGAGATCGACGATGCCTGCCGTCACGAAGCCGCCCTGCGCAACCTCAGCGTAGCGCCGGACAGGAACCCGGCGAGCGCCTCCTCGGTGAGGGGCTTCGACAGGAAGGTGGCGTCCACGCTGCGGGCGCGTGCGATGATCTCGTCCTGGATGTTGGCCGAGACCACGGCGATGGGCATGTCGGGTTTTGCCGCGCGCAGGTCGGCGGCCAATTCGAGGCCGTCCTTGCCGGGCATGTTGAAGTCGAGGAGCGCAACGTCGACCCGGCGTTCGCCGATCACGGATATCGCCGAGTCGGAGTTGACCGCCTCGACGACCTCCCAGTCCGGTCTGAGCTGGCGCAGGAGCTTGGCGACGACGAGGCGCGCGAGCTTGCTATCGTCGACGATGAGGGCTGTGGTCGGCATGAAGGGCGATGCTGGTTAATTTGCGCGCGGTACGCTCGGATGCATGACGATGACGCCCTTTATGCGCCAGAGCCGCTGCGAGGCATAGCCGTAAGCATCGGTGACGTCGCGTTATCCTGGCCCGAGCCGAGCAAGCCAGCGGACGACGAACGGGTCTCCGCAGGTCCCCAGCACGCTGGGCCGCAACCTAAGCAGGACTTGGTATACCGCGGTGTGCATGCGGGTGCATGCGGTCCAGTCCACCGGCGCGGTCCGGTCTTCGAGGATGAGCGAGGCGAGCGTCTCGGCATCCTCGACCGGACAGACCCCTTCCAGGCATATCGGCGCCCCCTGCCCCGTATCGGTCCGGCGGACGACGGCCATCACCTTTCCTCCCGGGGTGGTCGGGCGGCCGTCGGTTCGGCCCCGAGCATGGAGGCAGGGTCGAGCACGAGCAACACGCGGCCGTCGCCGAGAAGGGTCGTGCCCGCCACCCCCGGCACGGTTCCGACAAGGCCGGACGGCGGCCTGAGCACGGCTTCGATGCGGTCCTCGAAGCGGTCGACCTCCAGCGCCACGGCCTCCGCGCCCGCGCGGACGACGAGGAGCAGCGCGTCTAAGTCCACGATGGGAAGGCGCTTCTGACCGACCAGCGCGCCGAGCCGGACCACTGGAACGGTCCGACCCCGCAGGACCATCGCGTTCCCGCCGCCGACGGCATGGATGCCTGTCCGGGGCCGGCGAACGACCTCGACGATGGCATCCATCGCGATGCCGTACGTTTCCCCGCCTGCCCCGACCACCATGACGCGGGCAAGGGCGATGGTTCGAGGGAGGTGCAGGCGGACCGTGGTGCCGAGACCGACGCGGCTCTCGACCGAGACGCGTCCGCCCATGCGTTCCGCCGCGACGCGTACCGCGTCCATGCCGACCCCCCGACCCGAGAGGGCTCCGACGCTCTCCGCCGTCGAGAAGCCCGGGGCGAAGATCAGATCGATCACGGCGGCGTCGTCCAGGGCTGCGGCGGCCTCCGGCGAGCGTAGGCCGCGCTCGACGGCCCGGCGACGGATGAAGGCCGGGTCGATCCCGCGCCCGTCGTCGGATACCGACACGACGATGCCGTCACTGTCCTGCCCGCCCTCGATGCGGATGCGCCCGGCTCCGGGTTTGCCGCCCCGCCGCCGCGTCCCCGCATCCTCAAGGCCATGATCGACGGCGTTGCGTACGACGTGAAGGAGCGGCTCGAACAGGTTCTCGACGATTCCCCTGTCAGCCTCCGTGTCCTCGCCCGCGATGTCGAGGATCACCTCCTTGCCGAGCCCGCGCGCGGCCTCGCGAACGGGGCGCGCGAAGCGGCGGAACACCTGCGACAGCGGCATGAGCCGGAAGGACACCGCGCTTCGATGCAACGTCGTCGAGAGGCGCCCGATATTCGCGTCGGCCTCGCGGATCGCCCGGGCCAGCGTGGCCGCATCCTCGCCGGCCTCAGCCCGCATGGCGAGATGGCCGAGGGCGTTGCGGGACACGATGAGTTCGCCGATGAGGGAGACGAGCGCGTCGACCCGGCCAGCGTCGACCCGCAGGGTGCGAGCCGCATCGACGCCGGCCGGCTCGGATACTTCGGGAACCTCTCCCGCGTTCGTCGCGGAAGCCGCCGTGGAAGGGCTGGCCAGTATCGCTTTGATAGCCTCGCGAAGGCCGCCGGCACCGTTTTCGAGTGCCAGTGCGCAGCGCTCGGCGTCACCGGCGCGCCCGGCCGACCTCAGGGCGTTTGCCGCTGCCTGCGCGCAGGCCTCCAAGCGGCCCGCGTCGGTATCCGCGTCGCCCGCCGTGGCAAGCACCCGGACCTGTTCCGCGAGGATCGCGACGACGACCGACCCGAACGCGGGCGCGTTCGCCAGATTCGCTCCGCCAAGCACCGTTCGTGCATCGACGGCGGGCATGTCGACGGTGGTGACCTGGTCGCGAACCAGCCGGAAGGCCGTGTCCACCTCCGCGCGCGATGCGTCAGTGAGCAGGGTGATGTCGAGGTTGCAGATGTATGCGTCGAACTCCTCGTCCAGGGGCCAGGGCGCACCCGGTTCGACCGAGACAGCCAGCAGGCCGGGAACTTTCCGGACCAAGCCGAGCGGATCGTCCCCGGCGAAGAAGCAATCGCCGTGGGGTCGGTACCGCACCGCGGTCATCGGCTTCTCGCCGAGGTCGATCAAGGAACCGGCGAGCCGAGACGCCCATTCCGGCAGGGGTGCCGCATCCGAGGCCGGGGTCTCCGGACGGCGCGATAGGAGCGAGCGGTAGCGTCCGGCGAGGGCATCGGCCTCGGTCGCGGCGGCGCCCGGCAGTGCGTCCGACGTTTCGACGGCGTCGGCCCAGCGTGCGGTCGCGTCGAGCGTCTCCAGCGCTAGGTCGACCAGTGTTGCGTCGACGGCGAGGGTACCGGCCCGCGCCGCGGAGAGGCCGTCCTCCGCGGCGTGCAGGAGGGCTAACCACGGCGGGTAATCGAACAGCCCGACGGAGCCTTTGAGCGTGTGGAAGGCCCGGAACACCCGATTCACAATATCCGCGTCGCCCGGCGATGCCTCAAGGGCGAGTAGATCCTCCGTGGCGGACTGGACGAGCTCGCGTGTTTCGACGAGGAATTGTTCGAGCAGGTCGTTCACGCGCGCCTTCCCGCCAACGCCCGGGAATGCGAGATCAACGCGTCCTCGGAGAGCGGTTTCACCAAGTAGAAGTTCGCGCCCGCGGCTCGCGCGGCCTCTCGGTCGCTGTCGCCTGCCTCAGTGCTGGTCATCAGGGCCGGGACGGAGCGGACCGCGGGCTCCCGGCTCCGCAGGGCGCGGAGGAAGCTGAAGCCGTCCATTTTCGGCATGTTCACGTCCACGACCAGAAGGTCGTAGGTCGTGCCCAGTACGCGCTCCAGCCCCTCGATGCCGTTGAGCGCCTCGTCCACGACGAAGCCGGCCTTCTCCAGGATCCCGCGATAGTACATCCGCACGAGGCTCGCATCGTCGACGACGAGCACGCGGGGAAACTCGACGGGTTCGACGTGCACGGTCGGGGTCTCAGACATGCTCACCCTCGCGCGGCCGCCGATAGACGATGGCGTCATCGTAGCGGCAGACCCTGAACAATGGGGAGATCCGGCTCATGCTCTCGGTGTGGCCGAGGCAGACGAAGCCGCCCGGAACGAGGGCATCGTAGATGTTATCCGCCGCGAGACGCCGGGAAGCGTCGTCGAAGTAGATCAGGACGTTGCGGCAGAATACGACGTCGAACCGGCCCTGCGTCGCCATCGCCGCCGCGTTCGTGAGGTTGCAAGGTGTGAAGCGCACCGACCCGCGCAGGTCCGCGAGGATGCGCCAGGCCGGGCCGAGCCGCGCTTCCTCGCGTTCGAAGTAGCGGACGACGAGCTCCGGGCTCAGCCGCATCAGCGCGCGCTCGCCGTACCGGCCCTCCTCAGCGGCGGCGAGCGCCCGGGTGTCGATGTCCGAGCCGACGATCTCGACGTCGTAGCGGTCGACCTCCGGCCAGTTCTCCAGGAGCCACATTGCCACCGAGTACGGCTCCTCGCCGGTCGAGCACGGCATCGACCAGATCCGCACGGTCGACCCTGGGGCCTTACGGGCGACGAGCTTTGGCAGCAGCGAGGAGGTCAGGCAACGGAGTTGGTGGTCCTCCCGATAGAAGTAGGTCTCGTTGATGGTGAACGCATTGATGAGGTGCTCGACCTCTCCGTCCGTGTCGGACCGCAGGCGGGCGAGGTAGACCGCGAACGAGCGTGACCCGGTGGCGTACATGCGCTCGGCGAGGCGCCGGTCGACGAAGTAGCGTTTGGTCGGCGTGAACAGGATGCCGGTGCGCCGGTAGAGGAACTCGCAGAAGCGCGTGAAGTCGGCGTCGGTGACCGGCGATGGGGGTTCGGCCACGCGCTCAAAGCCCCGTTCGGAGGCGTGCGAGCACGGTGTCGATGGCCAGGGGCAGGAAGGCCTCCGAGGCGAACCGACTTCGGGCGACCCGCAGGGCAGGCACCGCATCCGCCGTCCCGACCTCCGCCAGTACCTCCACGGCCGCGCCGCAGACGTTCGGGTGGGGCTCGGCGTCGAGCAGGCCAGCGAGCAACCCGTTCGCGGCCTCGGTCGGCTGCGTCCGCACGATCTCGGTGGCGAGCAGGCGGACGTCGGGGTCAGGGTCAGACAGCAGGTCCGGCAGCACGGAGGAAGCCGCGACGGGCATCGCCTGCAACGCCTCAACGCAGGCGTTGCGCAGCCCGGCGTCCTCCGAGCGCAGGTGCCGGGCGAGCGCCGCGGCGGCGGATGCATCGGCTCGGGCCAGGAGCATGGCGAGAATACCCTCGCGGGCACGCGGGTCCTTCTCCGCACCGAGGGCGAGGCCGAGGTCTTGCGACGTCTCGGACCGGTCGGGCCCGGCGGCGGCCAGGCCTTCCGACGGGTGGGGCGGATCGCGGCGGACGAGAGGCATCAGGGCACCATATCCAGCAGCGCGTCGGCGATGCCTTCGAGAGGGGCGACGATTGTGGCGCCGCCAGCCCTGACGAGCTCGCCCGGCATGCCCCACACTACCGCGGTCTCCTCGCTCTCGGCGATGGTGCGCCCGCCCCGCGCCCGCATCTCGGCCATCGTGACCGCGCCATCGCGGCCCATGCCGGTCATCAGCACCCCGACTAGGCGCGCGGGTTCCATCAGTTCGAGGGCGCTCGCGACGAGGCGGTCAACGCTCGGGTGCCAGAGGTAATCGGCGTGTGCCGGCACCGGTTGCACGACCAACCCGGAGGGGCGGCGCGCGAGCGTCACGTCCGCGTCCCCCTTGCCGACGTAGACGTTGCCGGGGGCAAGCGGCATCGGTCGCGAGGCCTCCTGCACCTGGAGGGCGCACAAACCATCGAGCCGGCGTGCCAGTGGACCGGTGAAGCTGCCGGGCATGTGCTGGGCGACCACGACCGGCCATGGGAAGTCGGCGGGTAACCGTGACAGCAAGGCGTCGAGCGCCGGCGGCCCGCCCGTGGAAGTCCCGACGAGCACGACGCCTTCGAACAACCTCGCGACGGGCGGGGTCACCAAATCCGAAGATGGCGCGCGCGAGGAAGGCCGCAATCGCGTGGCCGGTCCGACCGACGCGCCGGATCTGGCTCGGATGCGTTCGGCGAGGCGCAGGGTTGGACGCAAGCGGGCACGGGCGGCAGCACGGACCTTCTGCACGATCAGCGGACCGAGGCGGTCGATCTCCAGCGAGACGGCCCCGCCGGGCTTCGCGACGAAGTCGACGGCCCCGCGCTCCATCGCGTCGAGGGTGATCTCCGCGCCTTCCGCCGTGAGGGACGACACCATCACCACGGGCGTGGGCCGGTCGAGCATGATGCGGTCGAGGCAGGCGAGACCGTCGAGGCCCGGCATGTTGACGTCGAGGGTGATCACGTCCGGACGGAAGCGGGCTTGCTCGGCCAGAGCCTCGTCGCCGTCCCGGGCGAAGGCGATCTCGAAGTCCTGCTCCTGCGCGAACACGCCGCCGAGGAGCTTGCGCATCAGCGCCGAGTCATCGACGACCAGGAGGCGAATCATGTCGCGGGGTGCGCTCCGGTCTCTCGTCCTCGCGGTCGCTTCGTAGCCGCGCGCACGCTGCGTTCGGTGCCAGCGAGCAGGGCCGCAGCGTCGACGATAGGCAGGAGTTTGCCATCGTTCAGGGTCGCGACCCGGTCGACCGGGTTCCCGGCGTCACCGGAGAAGTCGGGCATCGGTCGGATCGCGGCCGCCTCAAGGCGCAGCATGCGCGAGACGCCGTCCACGAGCAGGCCGGCCCTCGTGCCTCCCGCTTCGAGGACGACGATCCGCCGGCGAGGCCCCGGCTCACCAGGTGGCAGGCCGAAGCGTCGGCGCTGGTCCACCACGGCCAGCACGGTGCCCCGCACGTCGATGGCGCCCACGACGAGGTCGGGCGAGCGGGGCAGGCGCGTCATGGTCGCCGGGACCCGCAGCACCTCTCGCACCGCACCCACCGGCACGCCGTAGCTCTCGCCGGCGACGTCGAAGATGACGACCTGCTCCAGCGCGCCTCCCGCCTCGGCTGCAATGGTCCTGGCGTCGGAGGTGCGTGCGGGAAAAGCAGCCACGGTCGTTCCTTCGAGCAGGCGGTCGGCGGACAGCACGGAGACCAGCGCACCGCCAGCGTTGACGCGGCAGATCGCGTCGATGGTCGTCGTGCCGCCCCGGCTCAACACCGACGGTACCGGATCGACGGCGTCCGGCGCGAGCCGCAGGATGGGCCCCAGTGCATCGACGACCAGTCCGGTCTCGGTCCCCCCGAGACGCGCGACGACGATGCGTGCATCCGTGCCCGTCGTGGGTGCGGCGAGGCCGAGCAGGCCCGACAGGCTCAGCAGCGGAAGCACCCCGCCGCGCCGCGCGACGATGCCTAGGGCGGCGCTCCCCGCACGCGGCACCGGTACCACGTCGGGCGGCAGCGCCATGACCTCCGCGACCCGTTCGAGCGGAAACGCGTAGGCGCGGCCGGCGACGGTGAAGGTCACCAGCGCGACGCGGTCCGTCTCGACCTCGCCGGCGGCCCCGTCCCGTGCGGGCCGGATCCCGGCGGCGGCGGACGTCGCAGCGCGGTGGGGGAAGGATCCGGCGATCAGTGCCGGCAAATCCAGCACGCGAGCATTCCCGGACCCGTTCGATAGGTCCAAGCGCCGGGATCGTGCGGGACCTTCTCCCTCGACGGATTGCGTGCCGCCCGAGAACGCGACGATGCGGTCGACCATGAGCCCGACCGGCTCGCCGGCGTCAGCGACGACGACCCGTGTCGGCTCCGTCGCGGGTTCCAGGTCGGGGCGTACGACGCGGCGCAGGTCGAGCACCGGCAGGGCCGCGCCGCGGAGGTTCGCGAGACCGGCCAACGCGGCCGGCGCCCCGGGAACGCGCGTCAGCCCGGGCGGCCGGAGAAGCTCGCGGACGATGCCCGCGTCGAGGGCGAAGTCGTCCGTGCCAAGCGTGAAGACGAGATAGCGACCGTCGCTCGTATCGTCGGCCTCATACATCCGCGGCCTGCAACTCCTCGGCGAGCGACGCAATCTCCTCGACGCTCGCCGCGAGATCCTCGGCACCCTTCGACTGCTGGCGCGCCGCAGTCGCGGCCTCGCTGGAGGCGCGGTCGGCCTGCTCGGCCGCGGCCGCGATCTGCTGCGAGCCCTTCAGGGCCTCGCGAGCGGCGACGACGATGGCCTCCGCCCCGCTCAGGACGTCGGCGTTGCCAGCCTCCAGCCGGGCGACGACTTCCTCGACGCTGGCCAGGGTGGTGGCGAGAGCCTGATTGCGCCGTGCCTCCGTCTCGGACGCCGCGACGACCAACTCAAGCGCGCGCCGAACGGCGGCGACGCCATCTTGTATGTCGCGCACGGTGTCGAGGATGCGTTCGGCGTTCGTCGCCGCGTCGCGGGCCAGCGCGCGGATGTCGTTCGACACGACGGCGAAGCCCCGGCCGCCCTCGCCGGCGCGGGCCGCCTCGATGGCGCCGCTGACCGCGAGCATGTTCACCTGCACGGCGACGAGGGCGATGGAGCCGACGATCTTCTCGATGCGGCGAGTGCTGCCCTCCAGTTCTCCTATGCGTGCGAGGCAGGCGCGGGTCTCGTCGAGCGAGCGCGCAACGCCGTCGGCGAGGGAACCGACCGCCGAGCGTACCTCTCCAAGGGTCGCCCCGACGCCGGCGACGGTCTCCAGCGCGGTCGTCGCGTTCGACCTGAACACTGCGGCGCCGCGCTCGACCTGCGCCATCGCGGCGCTGGATTGCTGCGCGGCGGCGCTCTGGATGGCGGTCCCGCGGCTGATCTCGTCGATGGCGGCGAGGATCTCGCCCGCCGCCCCGGACAGCTCCTGTACCGTGGCGGAGAGTTCCTCCGCGGCCGAGGCGACCTCCGCGGCCTGCTCCTGCACGGACCCACTGCCTGTCAGGTCGTCGGCAAGGCCGGCCAGCGCCTGAGCCGTCGTCTGGGCTTGGTCGAGGGACAGCACCTGTTGCGCCACGGCTTGCTGGGCCTGCCCCGCGGCGGCGGCCTGCTCCTCCGCCGCCGAGGCGATCTGCTCCGCGCCGCGCTGCGCCTCCCGGATAGCCGTCTCGGCCTCAAGCGCGGCGGCAAGGATGGCCTGCGCGCCCTCGTTCACCGCACCCAGATCCGCACGCGCCACCTCCAGGCTCCGGGTCACGCGCCCGCCTGCCTCGGCCCCGGCCGCCGCCGTCCGGGCCGCGGCGCGGGTGATCTCGCCGACGCCCTGGACCTCGGTGCGGATCGCCTCAGCCAGGGTACGGACCTCGGCCGCGCTGGCCTCGGATGTCTCGGCGAGCGCCCGCACCTCGTCGGCGACGACAGCGAACCCGCGCCCATGCTCCCCCGCGCGCGCGGCCTCGATGGCGGCGTTCAGAGCCAGGAGGTTGGTTTGGTCGGAGACGTGTTCGACCGTGCCGGTAATCTCGCCGATGCTTGCGGCGCCGCGGTCGAGTTCCTCGATCAGGGCGACCGTGGCGGACTGCCGCCCGGCGTTGGCCTGAACCGCCGCGACCGACGCGGTGATCTGGACCCCGGTTTCCGCTAGCAGCGTCTGGAATGACGCGGTCGACTGACGCGACGTATCGGCCCGCTCCCGGGCCTCGGACAACCGACCGGCGATACCCGCGATGGCGTCGAGGGATTCCTGCGCGGCCCCGGCGGCTTCCTCGGCGCCGGAGGCGATCTGCTCCATCGACCGGCGCAGTTCCTCGGAGGCCGACGATGCCTGGGTCACCCCGGCGGCGAGCTCCTCGGTCGCCGCCGCCAGCCGTTCCACAGCCTTCTGCCGACGTGCGCGGGACCGCTCGCGCGAACGCCCGGCTGGGACGGGGGCGAGCGGCGTAGGGTTGGGTCCGGCCGCAACCGCATCAACGGGTTCGCTATGCGACGCGAGCTGCGTCCTCTTCACCAGCGCCATGGACAGGTCACCCGTGTTGCACCGTCCTTCCTGCCGGAGACAGGGGTGAGGATGGCTCGGACGTTGAACCCGCGTTTCTAAGCCGGGCCGCACCCCGGTCAAGGATTACCTTCACGCCGTGCACCGCTGCGGCGTCCGATCCAGACGGCGAAGCTCGGCATCTTCCGGATCACGGCTGAAAAATCGATATTTCTTGAGCCCGGCTCAAATACCGGCAAGTTAAGCGTAGCTGAAACCCTTGCGGCAATTATACTGATACTGCACTAAGCCCGGAACGCTTTTCATCATCTCGGCCCGTATCACGTACTTGGATTGCTTTTGATAAAGGTTGCGTCCCAGCCCTGACCTGACCTGACCGGTATCTTGGACCGGCCGGATGAGAGGCCACTGCGTGGTAGCGGCCATGGGTAGGCGGAAGGCCAGATCCGGGAGGCTGACAGGCGCGGGCGGGCGATAGCCCAGCGACGAGTGCGGCCGGGTGCGGTTGCAGGTGTTCTGCCAGAGATCGATCACGACCTGGGCTTCCTTCAGCGAGTAGAAGATTTCCTGCTTGAGACACTCGTCGGCGCGTGAGTCACTTTGCTCGGAGACGTCCGCCTCCTTGCACGCGACGGCGATGCTCTTGCCTTGCGCCGTCTGAACTTCGATCCGGCGCAGCGTCAGCACCACCTGCTCCGCGCTCGGCCTCTGTCCTCGCTTCATCTCCAGTTCCTCTGGACCGGGCTGATCCTCTCAATCAGCCCGGTCCAAAGCCAGCCGGTCAGGTCAGATGCATCCCGGCACCCTAGGCATCGGACAGCCGGACGAAAACCTCGGGCCTCAAGGCGTGCACGTCGTCGCGCTGGTCCGGTTCGAGGGCCGGAAATGGATCGTCGATGGAAGCGTAAGGCAGGCGTATCGGCAGGGGCGCTGGAACATGCCGCCGGAAGTTGTGGTCGCCGAGGTTTCAGGGGATCTGTCCACCCTCAAAATCGACGACTACGTTGAACTGGGCTTCGGTCCCATCGCCCGGTGTGATCTGCCGCAAGGCGCTGGTACCTCCCTCAGGCTGCCATGGCTCGGCAAGGACGATTACAATAGTCCTTGGGAGAATGCGCCCGACGCCGCTCAAGAGCGGGCCACCAAAATCAGCAAACGCATTGAACAGGCGTGGCAGCGTTCCTGAGGGCCTCCAGAAATCTCCGGCCAAGATCGGGGTCGCCTTCGCTCGAACCCGGTTATGCGAGGGCATGGCCCCATGCGGCAGGCCACGGCCGTCCAGCCCGCCGGCCCGGCCAGCGACGGCGCTGCTGCAAGTTCCCGCGCGACACCGTGCGGCTTCGCCCGAGCGCGTCTTCGTTCCGCTTGATGGCCCCCGTCATCAGGACATGCCGGCCGCCGGTTCCGGGATCGGCGAACGCCATCGCGGCTGGCGGCGAGGCTGAGGCGGCGGCCAGGGGGCGCCGGACTGGGCCGCGGCGCGTCGGGGAAGGCCTGCGGGCGCCGCCCGGTACCCTGCCGCGACCCGTGTAACCCGGGTCCCCCTGGTAGGGCCAATGCAGTGAGTTTTAAGCGCCTGGTAAGTGTCCTAATAAACAGTGACTTACAAGGTTAACTGCTGATCTGTCACTTCAAAGATGCTGTCGCTCTGAACGAGAGCTGACCCCAAATCCCAAATAAATTTGCTGGAAACCTAGACGATTTTGTGCGCCTGGCAAGCCTTATAAGCCGGATCCCGTCGTCTTGGTCATGGATCGGATGGCATCACCCCGGAAGCCCCCTATCGCGGAACTCCCCAGATGACCAATGGTCCACCTGTGCGTCAGCACGTGAAGCTGAGGTTCAAGGATGTGGAGCGCCAATGCGCCAAACTGGAAGGCGAACTTTCGGCTTTGCGCCCGTCGTCGCCATTCAGCCCGTTCGGGCGAAAGCTTCGAAGCGGACATAGCAACGGTCGAGGTCGCGGGTCTGGATCGCGCCATCAACAGACCTTCGCGTTCCTGTGTCCGAAGGTCCGCTCTTGATGCGGAAGCTGACTGTGACGACGCTAACATAAGATCGGCCGTCCGCCTCTCGAAGGTCGAGAACCGGCTCAACCGCTTCTGGGCCGAGGGCTTCTGCCACTGCATCATGCGCTTGACTGCCAAGCTTCTTGCTGAGCGCCGCGCTAGGAACCGAGAGGAGATACTGTCGAAGCTTCGGACCGTGACCGCCCCCGATGCCGCTCTCCAAAGGGAGCGCCTAACCGCTGGTCTCCTTCAAATGCCATTGAGGTTTGGGTCTAATTTGTGAGGAGATCCAAGGTTCAACTGGCCAGGCTCTGCGGGCGCAAGGCAAGCACCCGGGAGCCCGCCTCTATCGAAGCTCAAGCTGCGCGACCAACGTCTTCGGAAGCCTCCGACGCGGCCGCGAGGCATGCGTCGACCGCCTGTCGGAGCGAGGACACGTAGACGTCGGCGCCGACCTGCCGACCAATGGTAGCATCCGTCAGCACCTTCTCGCCCTCCGGCCACAGGCCAACCAGCAACTTAACGGAGGGTGCCTTCTTCCGAAGACGTTCGAGGAGATAGCGCAGGTGCGCCGGGTTGCCGGTAATGTCGAGGTAGGAGATGCAGACCATCGCCACTCCCGTCATGTCGAGGCTGCGGACCCGGTCTCGCGAGACCTCGCCGTAGGGGATTACCCTGGCACCGAGCCCGTGCTTACGAAGCAGTTGGGCCAGCATCGCCGAGGAGGCCTCGTCGAGGGGGCCGCGCCCGGCCACGCACAGCACCGGTGCCTCGCCCTGCCATGTTTCGGGAAGCGCGTCGCGGGGCGGCGCCTGGCCCGGTACCGCTTCGTTCTTCGGATGGGCACGCTCGGCAAGCGTCGGCGTCGCGTTCGGGTTGACCTCCTTGACCTCGCGCGTCGGCTCGACGTCCTCATGGTCGTCAAAGTCCTCGACGAGAGACCGTGCCGAGGCCCGGATGTTCTCCAGTTGGGCCGGGGTGACGACGCCGCGGGCGTAGTCGTTGGCGGCGAGCTGAAGGCCCTTCAGCGCGACCTCGTCGTAGTACGACGACAGCGAGCGCTCCTTCAGCATGGTCTCGCCGAGATCGCGCGCCTCGTCCGGGTCGCCCGCCAGCATACGCTGGTAGAAGTTCTCCACCGGCGTCAGCGGCGGCCGGTCGCCGAGCATGATGTCGAGGAACTCCAGGCTGTCGACGTGCCGACCGAGCACCACGAGGCAGACCGTGAACGGGGTGGCCAGGATCAGGCCGATGGGCCCCCACAGGAAGCCCCAGAACAAGGTCGAGACGATTACGGCGAAGGGTGAGAGCCCGGTGGAGTGACCGTAGAGCAGCGGCTCGACCACCTGCCCGAATAGGGGTTCGGCCACCAGGAACAAGGCGGCCGTGGCGATCACCATGGACCAGCCCGGGTCGACTGCGGCGGCTAGGGCCAAGGGGAACAGGGCCGAGATGAAGGCGCCGATGTAGGGCACGAAGCGCATCAGCGCCGAGAACACGCCCCAGAGCAGCGGGTTGGGCACACCAATGAACCAGAGGCCGACGCCGATGATGACCCCGAAGGTCGCATTCATGCCGAGCTGGGCCAGGAAGTAGGTGCCGAGCCGGCCGGCGGCGTCGTCCATGGCCACCGTCGTGCGGTGCAGGTCGCCCGACCCGAACAGGCGGATCATGCGGTTTCGCAGGTCCTCGCGCTGCAGGAGCAGGAACACGACCACCACAAGCACGATGCCGATCGTGGTCAGCGGCTCGACGATGGGTCCGAGCACCTTCTCGGCCAGGGTGAAGGGGGACGGGTCGGGCTCCTGGACCTTGACGAGCTGGGGCTTGGGCGTGTCGCCGGCGGGGCCCGTCGCCGCCGCGGTGCCGGCGGCGTCCGCCTTCTGGGTGGCGTCGTGAACCTGATGGCTGAATCTCTGGAAGACTCGGTTGGCCTCGCCGAGCCAGCCCGCCTGCAGCCCGGCGAACTTCTTCTGCACCGTGGCTTGGTACTGCGGCAGGTTGCCGGCGAGCCCCGCCACCTGGGTGCCGATCAAGGCTCCGATGCCGCCGATGATGGCCAGCGCCAGCAGCACGGCGACGATGACGGATGGCACGCGCCCAAGCTTGATCCGGCGCAGCAAGTTGACGACGGGGGCGAGGACGAAGCTGAGGAGCACTGCCAGCACGAGGGGGATGAAGACCTCGCGGCCGAAGTAGAGGGCGGTAACGAGCACGACACCGACGGCGAGGGTCAGGAGGCCGCGTAGGCCGGGCACGAGGGGCGGCGGCACTTGGGCGGGCGGGCGCGGGGCGGCTACTTCATCCATCGGCATGCGGCGTAAACTCCTCGACGCTGCGCCGACACGCGCGGCACACTGGCTGACAACGCCGCCGCGGGCCGTTTTGCCGCACGGTCCGCCGGCCCCGGCCCGCCTGGTGACCTTTCGCCGACGCGGCGGCGTTGTCCCTCCAGGCGGCGGAGGCCCAGGATGGCGCGTGAGACGGACCGGATGCGGCAGGTCGTGGCCGGCCTGAGCGAGGGCGTGATCCTGATCGAGCCGGACCAGACCATCTCCTACGCCAACGAGGCCGCGCTCGCGATGCACGGCGTGGCCGCCCTCGACGACCTTGGGGAGACCGTGGCCGAGTACCGGCGCAACTTCGTACTGGACTACCGCAACCACCCAGACGTCGGCCCGCTCCAGCATCCGGTCGACCGCCTGCTGGCCGGTGAGTCGTTCCGGGACGCTGTCGTCGAGGTGCATCACTTCCGTGATCCGGGACGCAGTTGGATGCACCGCATCCGCTCCCTGGTCACTACCGACGACGAGGGGCGGTCCACGGGACTCGCGCTGGTGATGCAGGACGTGAGCGAGCGCTATGAGGCCGAGGCGCGCTTCGAGGACATGTTCCGGGCCAACCCCGCGCCGGCCCTCGTCTGCCGCGTCGCGGACCTGCGCTACGTCAAGGTCAACCAGGGCTTCCTCGACCTGACTGGTTACGCCCGCGAGGATGTGCTCGGCCGCTCCTTCTGCGAGATCGACTTGCTGGCCCAGGCCGAGTGCCGGGCGCTCGCCGTCGAGAACCTGCATGCCGGCCGCACCATCCCGCAGATGGAAGCCTGCCTGAACGTGCCCTCCGACAGCGAGAAGTACGTCATCGTCGCCGGCCATCCCATCCGGATGCCGGGCGGCGAGCGCTGCATGCTGTTCACCTTCGCCGACCTGGAGGACTGTCGTAAAGCGGAGGTGGAGCTGAAGCTCAGCGAGGAGCGCTTCGCCAAGGCCTTCCAGCTCAGCCCGGTCCCGACCGCCCTCCTGAGCCGGGATGGGTTGGTGGCATCAAACGTCAACGAGGCCTTCGCCACGATGTTCGGGGGGCCTGGCGACAACCCAGACGGAGGCGCGCCGAGCCTCTGGGTGGACGAGGCGGAGCAGGCCAGGTTCAAGCGCGCGCTGAAGCGAGCGGGAGGGGTGCGGGGTTTCGAGGCACGTCTGCGGACCCGGGGCGGGGAGGCCGTCGATTGCCTGGTCTCGGCCGAGTCCGTGCGGATCAACGGCGAGGCCTTCGTCCTTTGCGCGATCCAGGACATCACGGCTCGCAAGCGCACGGAAACGGAACTCATCGCCGCCATCGAGACCGTGATGGCGGATGCCTCTTGGTTCAGCCACGGCGTGATCGAGAAGCTGGCGCTGATGCGCAACCCGCCGCAATCCGGGAAGTCGCCGGCCCTCGTCGAGAAGCTCACACCCCGTGAGCACGACCTGCTGGCCGGGATCTGCAAGGGCGCCAAGGACCCGGAGATCGCGGCCGAGCTCGGCCTGTCCCTCAGCACGGTGCGCAACCACCTCGCCAGCCTCTACCGCAAGATCGGCGTCAACCGTCGCAGCGCGGTGGTGGTTTGGGCCAGGGAACGTGGCATCGGGGGAAGCGCGGCGAAGGAAAGCGCGAAGGCCGCGAAACTAGGTCGAAAACACTAAGTCGACTGATGTGAAATATTATTATGTAAATCTGCGGAACACTACGTCGTTCGACTGGCTTGTGGCTTCAGTCGCTCTGCTGGGGGCGAGCATCTCAGCACTGATCGCAAGATCAACACAAGGTGCCGGGCGATGGGCAAGGGCCGCAAGGTTCTGTCGGATGACCACGCCCGTGCCCTGATCAAGCAGGCGGTCGGCATCGTCTTCGGTGACCAACAAACCGAGGCTGAGGCTACGGCCGAGATCGACGCCATCGAGGCGGCGCACGTCAAGGCATCGCGGAAAACGAAACGTACCCGACCGCCGCCTGCCTAGGCGGCGGCTCATCGACAACCCGCTCGCTCGATCCGGGCCATCTCGCGTCGTGCGACGGACCGGGCGGGTGTGAGGTCGCGAGACCATACGGAGCCAAGCCCATGTCCCTCCTCGCCTGGATCGTGCTCGGCCTGATCGCCGGCTTCATCGGCAGCAAGATCGTCAACAACACCGGCCAGGGTCTCGTCGTCGACATCCTGCTCGGCATCGTCGGCGCCGTCGTAGGCTGCTTCCTATTCAACCAATTCGGCCAGCCCGGCGTGTCCGGGTTCAACCTCTACAGCCTGCTCGTGGCCGTCGTCGGCGCCGTCGTCGGCGCCGTCGTCGTGCTCTGGCTCTACCACGCCCTCATCGGGCGTCGCCGGGTCGTCTGAACCTCGCTCGGCTCACTCACCACTGCGTACCAAACTCAGGAGTCCTCCATGGCCACCATCACAGACCCTGCACGCGGACCGGGCGACCGCTCTATCCACGACCGCGACCTGCCGCAGACCAGCATGGTCACCCCAGCCGAGGACCTGCGCACCGTCGCCCTCAACCAGATCTCCTGGGGCGCCGTCTTCGCCGGCGCCACCGCGGCCCTGGTGCTGCAGGTCATCCTGAACATGCTTGGCCTCGGCATCGGGCTCTCAACCGTCGACCCGGCCGGGGACGGCACGCCGGCGGCCAGCTCGCTCGGCCTGGGCGCAGGGCTCTGGTGGGTGATCTCCGGCATCCTCGCCTCTGCCGCCGGCGGCTATCTCGCAGGGCGCCTCTCGGGCAAGCCCTCGAACTCCACCGCCGGCTACCATGGTCTGATCTCCTGGGCGGTCGCGACCCTGGTGATCTTCTACATGCTGTCCTCGGCCGTGAGCGGCCTTGTGGGTGGTGCCTTCAACACCGCCTCCGGCGCGGTGGGTGGCCTCGGCAAGGCGGCCGGCGGCTCGATCCAGACCGTGGCCCAGACCGCGGCCCCGTCGCTCAGCAAGATCTCCGACCCGTTCTCCAGCATCGAGAACCAAGTGCGCAGCGGCGCCAACGGCCAGGACCCCGCCGCCCTGAAGGACACCGCCGTCAGCGCCATGCGGGCTGCAGTCACGGGCGACGACGCCCAGCAGGCGCAGGCCACCGAGAAGGCCGCCCAGGCGCTCGCCAAGGCGCAGAACATCCCGGTCGAGCAGGCTCGGACCCAGGTCCAGCAGTACACCCAGCAGTTCAAGGAGACGACGGCCAAGGCCAAGGAGCAGGCCAAGCAGGCCGCCGACGCCACGGCCCGCACCGCCTCGCAAGCCGCGCTCTACGGAGCCCTGGCGCTGATCCTCGGTGCGCTCGCCGCCTACTTCGCCGGTCGCGGCGCAGCGGTCGACCCCACCGTTACGCGGACTGCCGGCGTTCCGCTCGGCCAGCGCCGCGCATGAGCCCCGGCCCAACCGCGACCGACCTGCATCGGCTGGGGACGCCGGACCGGCCCGTGGCGGAACTTGCGGTCGAGGAGAACGAGACGATCCCCGTCGTCGAGGAGACCGCCCGCATCGACAAGCGGGTGGTCGAGAGGGGACGGGTCCGGGTGCAGACCCGGACCGAGACGACCGAGGAGGTGTTGCGCGAGACCCTGCGCAGCGACCTTGTCGGGGTGACCCGGGTGCCAATCGACCGGGTCATTGCCGAGGGCGAGGTCGCCCCGGTCACCAGAACGGAGAGCGGGGTGACCATCATCCCGGTCCTGGAAGAGGTCCTCGTCGTCGAGAAGCGCCTCGTCCTCAGGGAAGAAATCCACATCCGCCAGACCACCTCGGGCGAGGCGGTCGAGGTTCCCGTGTCGCTGCGCAGGCAGCACGCCGTCGTTGAACGCGTGTCCGCCGACGGGCACGTCACTGAAGTCCCACCGGAGGAGAAGACCTCATGACCCAGACCGTCACCGCCATGTACGACAACCGTGCCGAGGCCGAGGCCGCCCAGGCCAAGCTCGTGGCTGCCGGCATCCCGCAGGCCTCGATCAAGCTGCTCGCCGGCACCCAGACAGCTCAGACAGCTCAAACTGGCACAACCACGGGCTACGACCACACCCGCGACGAGGGCGGCTTCTGGGCCTCGCTCAAGGACGCCTTCATGCCGGAGGAGGACCGCTACACCTACAGCGAGGGTCTGAGCCGCGGCGGCACGCTCCTGACCGTCTCGGTCGAGGACACCCACGTCGACACCGCGATGGACATTCTGGAGGAGCACGGCTCGGTCGACCTCGACGAGCGCGAAGCGGCTTGGCGCAAGGAAGGCTGGAGCGGCTACGGCGCTGCATCGGCGGCGGGCACGTCGACGGGGACGACAGGCAACCCGAGCATGCTCGGTGCGGCCGAGGCAGCTGGCGGCATTCCCGCGGCGACCAGCGGAACCAGCGTCACCGGAGCCCGGGCGGGCGCGGCGGACCTACGCACGGGTGGGGCGGCCGGCTCTACGGCAACGGCAGGGACCGCAGCCGGAACGGAGTACATCCCGGTCGTCGAGGAGCGGCTGAACGTCGGCAAGCGCGTGGCCGAGCACGGACGGGTGCGGGTCCGCTCCTACGCGGTCGAGACGCCCGTCGAGGAGCAGGTCAGCCTGCGCGAGGAGAACGTCCAGGTCGAGCGTCGCGCCGTGGACCGCCCAGTGACGGCCGCCGACGAGGCCTTGTTCGCGGACAAGACCATCGAGGCCACCGAGCACCGCGAGGAAGCGGTGGTGTCGAAGGATGCCCGCGTCGTCGAGGAAATCGGCATCCGCAAGGAAGCGGGCCAGCGTACGGAGACGGTCTCCGACACTGTGCGGCGCACCGAGGTCGAGGTCGAGGACGAGCGCGGCAACGTCAGCCGCACCGGCACGACGGGGACAGAGGCGCGCAAGCCCGTCTGAGGCCCACAAGTGGGAACGGCATCGAGCCGTTCCCGCCCTTGTTTTACCGTTTCACGCGACTTTGGACTCGACACGATGGCCATGCAGAGCGCCTATTCCCTCACCGTCATCGCCCTGCTAGCCGCCACGACGATCACGCCTGCGCAAGCTCGTGATCCGGTGCGCCCCACGGACAGGCTTCAGACCTTCTGCACGGCGGACTACGTCCGGCTCTGTCCCGACATCGATCCGCACGCGCCGGAGATGGAGGCCTGTTTCCGGAAGAACATCGACGACGTCTCGCCCGGATGCCGGGCGGCTGTCGCCGAGTACAAGTCGACGACAGCAAACGGAAGCCGAGCAGCTAGCCCTGAGCGGTGACCGCCCCTAACCCGACGCCCCGCGATGGTTCGGAAGTCCAAGCGGAGATAGATGATGAGCGACAATGGATTTCCGTCCATGACGGCGCTGCTAGGGCTCCTTGCCGTTGCTGGCTTCCAGAACAAGGACAAGATCGCGGAGATGCTGGGGGGCGGGAGCCACTCAGGGCCCGCCACCGGCTCCACCGCTCCTGGTTCGGGAGGTCTTGGCAGCGGCCTCGGGGGCATCCTAGGAAACCTTGGCGGTGCCCTGGCCGGAGGTGGTGCCGGCGGCCTGCTCGGCGGCGGGCTCGGCCAGTTGGTGGACCAGTTCCGCCACAACGGCCACGGCGAGGTCGCGGATTCTTGGATCAACCATGGTCCCAACAAAGACATCGCGCCCCATCACCTGCAGACCGCCATCGGGCCGGACGTGCTCGACACGCTCGCACGGCAGACCGGGCTCTCGCACGACGAACTGCTGTCCCGGCTCTCGCGCGAGCTTCCCTCGGCGGTCGACCGCTACACCCCCGATGGCAGGCTGCCTGCGCACTGAGCCAAGGCAGGCCCGAACCTGAGTCGGGGCATGGGGGTCCGTGCCTGACCGCGCCTGACCGGCCCCTTCCAGCCGATGTGGAGATAAGGGAGTGGTTGATTTCGCTTCGCTCAGCGGCGCGCGGTCTCGCGGTTTCCGCACAAGACCTCGATGAAATTGCGCAACTCCGTCAGCCGCTTCGACGCGTCGGTCACCTGCTCGTCGAGACCGAGGCGCCACGCCAGATCACGACGACAGGGTTCACGATGCAGCGCATCGACGTCGTCGGCATAGGCTCCGACCTCGTCCCGGCTTCGAGCGAGCCCGGCCTCGATCAGGCCGTCCGCCTGACGCCTCAGGGCTCCGGCGACTTCGTCGAGCGCGAGCTCGGGATGGTACTGGACGCCCCAGAACACGCCCCCGTCGAAGCGGATCTCGGCTGCCTGCACGGCGGTGACCCGGTTTCCGGCGATCAGAATCGCGCCCTTCGGCAGTGTCTCAACCTCGTCGGTGTGGACGGCCGGCGCATCGTAGCAGGCGGGCCGCCCGGCCAGGAGCGGGTGACTGCGCCCTTGCTCGGACGGCGTGATGCGGCGGGCGAAGGCTGCCTCAAAGCCGCGCGTGTTCGCACGCACCGTGCCGCCGGCGGCCACG
Organism: Methylobacterium soli; assembly: GCF_008806385.1. GTDB lineage: Bacteria > Pseudomonadota > Alphaproteobacteria > Rhizobiales > Beijerinckiaceae > Methylobacterium > Methylobacterium soli. The sequence goes on along the minus strand of NZ_VZZK01000004.1, from coordinate 33,849 downwards.
GTGGCGACCTGCAGCCCCGCGCACGAACCGAAGGACGGGGTGCCCGAGGCAAACACGGCACGCATGAACTCGACCGTTCGCCGCGTCTCCGGCGTCTCTTCGTAGAGATGAAGCGGCGAGCCGGTCAGGAACACGCCATCGTACCCCGCGAGGCTCTCTCCGGCAGGCAGTCCGGCCCCGGCATCTGCCGGCTTGATCCGGTAGCACTCCGCACCGGGTGCCAGGCTGCGCAGCGTATCAAGGTAGGTCTCACCCGAGGAGCGACCCACACTCGCGCGCCGGGCCTCGCGTGCCTCGGGCGGCTCGCTCTCGGCCACGAGGAAGCGTAACGCAGGAGTTGATGGATGCACGTTGGCTCGTCTCTCGCTGGGATGCCCGCAGATCGGGACGCGTGAACCGGCCAGCACAACCGCAAGTTCCAGACAGGGGCCCTGCGTCGCAGGTCGGGAAAGCCGTGACGGCAGGACTGGGTCTCCTGACGTGCGTCTGTGAGCGAGGTGAAGCGATGGCGGAGCAGTGGCCGGGCGGCCAAGAGGAGCAACTCGACTGCTTGATCGTCGGTGGCGGCCCGGCCGGCCTGACCGCCGCGCTGTACCTGGCCCGCTTCGGGCGTCGCTTCCTGGCGGTGGATGCGGGAGACTCCCGCGCGTCATGGATACCGACGAGCCACAACGTCCCGGTTTTCGCCGACGGCATCTCCGGGCAGGAGATCCTCGCTCGCCAACGTGAGCACGTCGCGCGGTACGGCGCGCAGGTCGTGCGGGGCACCGTCACAACCTTGCGAAAGGCCGAAGGAGGCTTTGCCGCAACCTTCGAGGAGGGAGCTGGAGCTGCCGTCCCGCGCGAAGTCCGAGCGCGCCGCGTGCTGCTGGCGACGGGCGCGGACGACGTGGAGCCGGACTTGCCCGCGTTGCCCGACGCCATCCGGCGCGGGCTCGTGCGCTACTGCCCGATTTGCGACGGCTACGAGGCGATGGATAAGCGCATTGCGGTCATGGGCCATGGCGACAAAGGCCTGGGGGAGGCGGTCTTCGTGGCCCGGACCTACTCACGCGATGTGACGTTGCTGACGCTCGGCCAGGCCATGAACCTCGACGCGGGCGAGCGCGAGCGCATTGCCAAGCACGGCATCAAGGTCGTCCACGAGCCGGTCGTGGATCTCGGCATTGAGGGAGGTAGGATCACGCTGCTGCGCACGGAAAGCGGCGAGGAACACCGCTTCGATGTGCTCTACTCGGCGCTGGGGCTGCGGCTCCGCTCCGAACTCGCGCTCGGGCTTGGGGCCGAGCACGACGGAACGGGCGCGCTCCTTGTCGACGAGCACAACCGCACCACGGTGCCCGGCCTCTACGCCGCGGGCGGAGTGGTGCGCGGCCTTGACCAGGTCGTCGTCGCGATGGGCCACGGTGCGGTGGCGGCAACCGACATCCACAACCGCTGCGAATTGCCCACCGAGGAGGAGGTCGACGGAGCCGAGAAGAAGCCGGGCCGCACCTGATCGACCCGTGGGCGCCGCCGGCCTCTCAGAAGAGCGCGACCAATGCGACGCCTGCCACCATCAGGCCGCCGCCGAGCACCCGCCAGATACTCGCCTGGTGCACCTCGAACCCAACCCAACCGTAATGGTCGAGGATGATGGAGGCTAGCACGCCGGCCGTCACCAGGGTGCCGAGGAAGGGGGCCGCACCCAGTTTCGGAGCGATGAAAAGCTGCGAGAGGGTCAGCACCGTGCCCAGCACGCCGCCGCACCAGGCCCACCAGGGTACCTGGGTCGCCTGCTCATAGCTCGGGACGCTCAGGCGACCGGTGACCAGGCCCGTGACCAGCAGGGCGGTCCCGCTGACGATGACGACAACGAGCCCCGCGAAGAACGGCTGCGTAGACGCCTTGGCCAGGGTTGAGTTCGGGCCAGGTTGGATCGCGTTCGCGAGCCCCGCGACCAGGGCGAACGCGTAGAGGTGCCACATCAAGACGACTTTCACGGGGGAGGCTGCCCAAGATGGGGGGCCGTCGGCGCCTAGCACAGCCCCCGCGACGAAGGGACCGGACGCCGGAGCACCGAGACGCCGGCGATCGACGTTCAGGTGCGACAGCTTTCTCTTCGTGTCCTGCGAAATCGATCCCTTTAAGGCGCAGGCCGTTTCTGTGGGTAAGTGACGCGTGCCGGGCGCTGTCCGGAACGCCGCTCGCGGGCCGCTGTTGCATAAGGCCGCGGCACCCTGGTGGGAGACCGTAGGCACCCTGACGACTTGCGTGCCGAGTACCTATGCAATTCCCCAGAGACGACCGTGACCACCCGCAAGCCGCGGCTTTCCGGGACTTCATCCGCGATACCGGTTTTCCCTGTGTCGGAGCGAAATCGGCTCTGTCCAAGGGGCAGATGCGGATCCTGGTCGCCCGTGACATCACCTCGACCTGGGATGACATGCGGATCTACCCGGCGCTTCTCGCCTTCGCGGCGCGCTACCGGCGGCAGCCAGACCTGTTCCAGAGCTTCGCGGTCCTGTTCGAGGGACCAGGCGATCTGGACGAGGACGGCTTCGAGCGGCACCTTTGGGACCGGGTGCAGTCGCTCGCCGACAAGGATGCCTGGCTCGGCCACCCCTGGGACGTGCGCGTCTCGCATGAGCCGGACAGTCCGCACTTCTCGCTGAGCTTCGCGGGCGAGGCGTTCTTCGTGGTCGGCCTGCACCCTCGCGCCAGTCGACCCGCGCGCCGTTTCTCCTCGCCGGCCCTGGTGTTCAACCTGCATGCCCAGTTCGAGCAGCTGCGCGAGATGGGGCGCTACGAGAAGCTGCGCACTTCCATCCTGCAACGCGACGAGGCCCTGGCAGGTTCGGTCAATCCGATGCTGGCGCGGCACGGCGAGGTCTCGGAGGCGCGCCAGTACAGTGGCCGGGCCGTGGACAAGGACTGGCTTTGCCCGTTTCGACCGCGCGAGTCGAAGGTGGAAGCCGCAGAGGGACCCTGAGGCAATAAACGGCAGGGACCATTGGGGGCCGGAGGCGTTGTTCCGCGCCGCCCGAGTTCGGCACATCTCGAGGAGCGTTGCGTATGGAAGAGGGTGTCGCGACGGCAGTGCTCTGCATCGTCGCCGGCGGCATCGCCGCCCAAGTGCTTGCGGCACGCCTCCGCATCCCGGCCATCGTTCTCCTACTCGGACTGGGCTTCCTCGTCGGCCCTGTGCTCGGCTTCCTGCATCCCTCCCAAGCCTTTGGGCCGAACCTGCGTCCCCTCATCGGACTGGCCGTGGCCATCGTGGTGTTCGAGGGCGGTCTTGCCCTCGACTTCCGCGAGTTGCGCGCTGCCGGCCAGGGCGTGCTCCGCCTCACCGCCATCGCGCTGCCCATCAACTTCGTGCTCGGCACGTTCGCCGCGCACCTCATCGGCGGCATGCTGTGGGGACCGGCGGCGGTGTTCGGCGCCATCCTGGTGGTAACCGGTCCGACGGTCATCCTGCCGCTCCTGCGCCATGCCCGGCTGGAGCGCCGTTCCGCCTCGTTCCTGAAGTGGGAGGCCATCGTCAACGACCCCGTAGGGGCCATCCTCACCGCCATCGTCATCGAGATTCTGGTGGGCTTGCCCCACCGCTCGGGCGAGGAAGCCCTGACGGAGCTGGCGCTGCACCTTGCGGAAGGGGCGGTGGCCGCAGCCGTCCTTGGGGTCGGTTCGGCCTTCCTCGTGGCCTGGGCATTCCGGCGCGACCTCGTACCGGAGACCCTGAAGACGCCGCTGCTCCTGGCGCTGGCGCTCGTCGCCTACGTGCTGCCGAACCTCCTGATGCACGAGGCCGGCCTGATCGGCGCGACCGTGTTCGGCATCGCCCTCGCCAACCTCCATGTTCCGGGCATCGCGGAGCTGCGCCGCTTCAAGGAAGCGCTCGTCGTCCTGTTGGTGTCCTGCCTGTTCGTCGTGCTGACCGCAGACCTGGACTTAGCGGTCCTGAGCAAGCTCACGCTTCCAGTTCTGGCGCTCACGGCCGCGACGCTGTTCGTGGTGCGCCCCGCCGCGATCTGGCTGGCGACTTGGCGCAGCGACCTGACCTGGCGCGAGCGGCTGTTCGTCGGGTGGATCGGCCCGCGCGGCATCGTGGCTGCCGCGGTGGCGGGCCTCGCCGGCCCGAGGCTCAGCGAGGCGGGCTTTGCCGGCGGCGACCTGATTCAGCCGACGGTGTTCGCCGTGATCGTCGCGACGGTGCTGGCCCATGGCTTCTCGCTGCGGCCGTTGGCGCGCCGGTTCGGGCTCTCGGTCGCCGCCGACGCGGAGCGCCTCGCCATCGTGGGCGCCTCGCCCTGGTCGAACGAGCTGGCCCTGACGATGCACCGGGCCGGTGTGCCGGTGCTGTTGGTCGACACCTATCCCGGAGCGCTGCGCGCGGCCGAAGCCGCAGGGGTGCCGACGCTGCAGGCGGAGCTTCTCTCCCGCGAGGCCGAGGAAGGCCTGGCCGACCAGCCGCCGGACTACCTGCTCGCCGCGACCCGGGATGAGCTCTACAACGCCCTCGTCTGCACCCGCCTCGCTCCAGAGCTCGGGCGGGAGCGGGTCTACCAACTCGCGCCCTCGGAGGACCACCTCCTGCATGCCGAGACGGGCGTGAGCCGGGACTCGCGAGGCAAGGTATTGGGGAACGGAGGATTCGACTTCGAGATCCTGACCGAGCGACATGCCGCCGGGTGGCGCTTCACCGTCGCGGCGGCTGGCGCGGAGGATGTCCGTGGGGCACCGTGCTTGCTGATCATCCGGTCCGACGGCAGCCTCGACTTCCCCTCGCCAGACCACGATCTCGGCGAGGCAGCGGGCGGTGACAGGCTGCTCTTGCTCCGGCCGTCAGCCGAGGAACGCCCGGAAGTCGACCGCACCTCGGCACTGGCTAGCGCGGCCTGATCCTGGCCGGCGCGCGATAAGCGCGCAGGCCGCAACGCATCTAGGCCTGACGCGTAGCCCACAGACGCTCCGAGTAGGGCGAACGACAAGGAGCAAGTGGGACATGAGGCATAAACCGCTGCGCGAGCAGGTCATCGTGGTCACCGGCGCGTCGAGCGGCATCGGCTTGGTGACGGTACGCATGGCCGTGGAGCGCGGCGCTCGGGTGGTGCTCGCCGCTCGCAGCGAGGACGTCCTGGCCAGGGTCGCGGCCGAACTCGGTGACCGTGCCGTCCACGTGGTCGCCGACGTCGGCCAGCGGGAGGACGTCCAAGCCATCGCCGACAAGGCCATCGCCAAGTTCGGCGGCTTCGACACCTGGGTCAACGTCGCCGGCCTGACCGTCTACGGCCTCCTACGCGAGATTGCTTACGAGGACTACCAGCGCCTGATCCAGACCAACCTCTGGGGCACCGTGAACGGCTCGCTCGTGGCCGTCGAGCACCTGCGGAAGAGGGGCGGCGCGCTGATCAACGTCGGCAGCATCGCCTCCGACCTCGCCTTCCCGTTCCAGGGCCTCTACGCCACGTCGAAGCACGCGGTGAAAGGCTTCACCGACACGCTGCGCATGGAGCTGATCGCGGGTGGCGCTCCGGTATCCGTCACGCTGGTGAAGCCCGCCTCCATCGATACGCCGCTGCCGCAGCGGGCCCGCAACTACATGGACCGCGAGCCGACGCTGCCGCCGCCGATCTACCCGCCGCAGGAAGTAGCCGACGCGATCCTGCATGCGGCCGTGCACCCGCAACGCGACATCTTCGTGGGCGGCGGCGGCAAGTTCTTCGTCATGGGCAAGGAGTTCGCTCCGGGCGCCTACGACGAGCTCGCCCCCGCCATCATCGCGTTGCAGAAACGCTCGGAGCGCCCGAGGAACCCGCAAGGGGCCCTGCACGCGCCGCGAGAGGCCGGAAAGGAGCGGGGCGACCCGCCGGTCTACGTCATGCGCACGAGCGCCTACACCCGGGCCACGCTGCACCCCTTGGCGACAACCGGGATTGCCGTCGGCCTGGCGGCAACGGCGGCCCTGCTCCTCAGAAGGCGTGCCAAGCGCCCGTACTGAGGCGCCGGTTTCAGGCGGCTTGCTTGTCGGCGTAGCGGCGGCAGTGCTGCAGGTAGCCGACCTCGTGGCGGCCGGCCAGCTCGACAACGCTCGACCAGAGCCAGGACGGCGTCCCCTTGTCCTCGCCGCAGCTCCCTGTGACCTCGGCTCGCCAGTGCGAGCGGGTATCGGCGTCCATTTGCCGGCCGTGCGCCTTGCCGACCACGTAGGCGAAGTAGTGCGCCGCCCGCACCGCCTCCGCGCGGCTGAACTGGTCGACGTCGAGCTTCAGGTCCTGCGGCGCGAGCTCGCGCATCACTACCGACTTGCCGAGGAGGCCCACCGGCAGCATGCGTTCGCCCAAATTCGGGGAGAGCGCCCGCGCCCCGGCCACCACGCGCTCGGCGGAGTCCGGCGGCATCTCGATGCCAGGGGCGGCCGGCGCTGCGGCCTCAACCGCCTCCTTCAGGTCGACGAGGGCGAGCTTGCGCTTGCCCTCCGGCTCGACGATGCGCACCAGCGCGGCGTAGCGCAGGAAGCCGAGCGAGGAGCAGCCCTTCATCCCCTAGGCCGCGTCGATCAGGCGGACGTTGGCCGCCTCGCTGCGCTCGTCGAGCGCCAGGATGAGACTGCGCACCTCTCGCCTACGGAAGAGGTCCTCGATGGCGCCGCGCTCCTTCCCGTCGAGCGCCCAGAACTTGCGTCCGAGCGGTATGGCAGGCTCCACGTCCTTGAGGCGCTCGCGGGCAAGATGCTTCCAGTGCCGGCCAAGGGCGCGTTGGCGAACTGTGCGCACCACGTCCGGTTCGGGCGGGGACTCGCTCGTCTCCGGCCCGCCCAGGCCGAGCGCGTAGCCTCGCACCATCTCCTCCAGCATCCGGGCGGTGACGCCCCCCGGCAAGTTCGAGCCACGCGCGGCGCTGGCCAGCGACAGGTCGAGCCGGACGAGGTCATGGGTCGGATTGCCGATGATGGTCTGGTCGAGATCGCGCACCTGGATGTCGATGCGCCCCGTCCGCGTCTGCGAGGGGCCCGAGGTTGCCGAGGTGACAATCGCCGCAGATCCAGACCGGCGGTCCTTCGGGCAGGGTGCCGCGGGCGAGACCATCTAGCCACTCGTAGAACTTCAGGGTGTTTCCCCGGACGTAGGCATGGGCGGACTTGGCCATCTTGAGGGTGCGCTGACGCTCCAGAACCGCGGCACGCTCCCCGAGTGATCACCGGTTAAGGTCGGTTTCGCGCCTCGAAGCGGCCCTGCACACAAGCGGGAGTTAAGGTCTGCAAGGGGTCAGGAGTTCGCACGCCGATAGTCCTGCTGTACGCCGGAGGACTAAGCCGCTCTCGCGGCAGGGGCGTCAGCGGCAATCGAACGCGTCCGGCGGTCTTGTCGACGGGCATCAGCTGGGCTCTGCGCCGATAGGCGCTTCAAACGCCGCATGAATTGATCCAGGCTCTGAAGCATTTGGCTGGGCGCGACAGCTCAGGCCGCATGTTTCCGCGCAGCCTATAGCGCCGGGTGGCGCAGGCCTGTCCGGACATGCAGCCCAGCTTCGCCGCCCTCGCTCCAAACGACCTCGGCCCGGACACAGCCGCATGTCGAGGTCTCGATCTCGAATTACCTCGCCCTGCTTGAGCAGTGACACGCCTGAGACCTGGGCGCCGTGCAACGAGACCTCGGTGATGCGCC
>NZ_VZZK01000004.1:0-26156 GCF_008806385.1 Methylobacterium soli | reverse complement strand
GAAGAAAATGGAGCGTGTTAGCCTCGTCGACGTCAATGCGCAGGGCGGTGCGTCGCTCTTTGACCTCGCGCGTCGCCGTATCCACGAACTCCCCAACTCAGCGGGCGAGGTCTGCCGCCACCGCTTTCAGTGCCGTGTCAGTGTGGTGCTTGGTCTCCAGCGCGGCTTGAGACATATCCGCCGCACTCGCACACCCCTGCGGCCGCGACGACCTCAGGCATGGCTCAGAGGCAACGTACTTCCAGACTGCGGAAGCGGTAAGCTCACCTCCGTGACCGGCAGCATGTGTTCAAACCTAGTTCGGCTATGGTGTGCCTACCCCGCCGACCGGTGCGAACGGAGAGAGCATAGTCAGCCAAGACACGGGAGTACCCGCTGAATTCATCGACAGCAGGCAGCCTTCGGTACATCAGGCCACCACAAGCGTTTTTTATTGAATTTAGCACCCAATCTGAGAGACAGATTCATCTATCTAATGTTTAGCGTTGAGCGAGTAAATTCCTCGACATTGTCGATCAAGCTATCGAGGTATTTTGTCGCCGGCTCTCGTTCTTGCGCGGCGACACATCGGGCGATCCCCGCGTGGAGGCGCGTTGTCTCGCCGAGATTGGCGTTATCGCCGTAGGCGTACCAGAAGCGGCGCGCCAAGCCCTGGATCAGCTTCATCGCGTTCGTCGCGAACTCGTTGCCGGCACTCGTGAGCAGCAGGAGGTTGAACTCACGGTCGAGGGCCAGAAAGGCCTCGCCATCCCCGCGCGCGCCCGCGTCGTCCATCAGGTCGGCGATCTCGCAAAACCTCCGGCGCTCCGCCGCCGTGGCGTGTGTCGCCGCGGCCTCGACGACGTAGCGTTCCAGGTACCGACGCAGTTCGAGCATCTTGAGCTGACGCTTCACGTCGATCTCGGTGATGACCACCCCTCGCTTCGGATGGACCGCGACGAGGCCCTCCCGGGCGAGTTGCTGGAGGGCCTCGCGAACAGGCGTCCGGCCGAGACCCAGCATCGCCGCGAGGGACGTCTCCGAAAGCACTTGGCCGGGCGCAAGCGCGAGCGTCGCGATCCGTTCCTCAAGCGCAAGATAGGCTTGGCGGACCTGTGAGTCCGCCTCGCCGGGAAGCCCGATTCCGCGCTTCTCCGGCTTGCCGGCCGCTGCCGAGGTGATTGCTTCGAGGTTCAAAGGTGTACCTTATCGAACTCCCAGGACCGCACCCTTCGATAGCGGCTGGACGAGTTGCTGGTAAAGGGCGAGCCAGCCCTTCTCGGTGGTAGGGGGCCGCGGCACGAGCGCGCCGATGCGGGCGGACATTTCTTCGTCGTCGATGGCCAGCGTGAGACGGCGCTCGTTCAGATCGATGAGGACGCGGTCGCCCGTCTCCACGACCGCCAACGGACCGCCCTCGGCCGCCTCTGGCATGACCTGGCCGATGGTGATGCCGCTGTTGAGGCCGGAGAGCTCGCCATCGGTGATCACCGCGACGCTATCCCCAAGTCCGGCCCCGACCAGGGCGGCCATGAAGCTCGCCGCGAAGACCGTGCCCGGCCCGCCTTTCGGGCCAAGCATGCGCAGGACGACGACGTCCCCCGGCTTGACGGCGCCCGTTCGCAATCCCTCGATGGCCTGGTTCTCGTCCTCGAACACGGATGCGGCACCCTCGAAGCGACGCACCGCGGCAGGAACGGCCGACAGCTTCACGACCGCTCCGTCCGGGGCGAGGTTCCCGCGGATGATGATGAGGCCGGGCTCGTTCCGGAACGGGTTCGCCAGAGGCCGGATCACGGCCGGGTCCGGATCCGGACGGGCATCGAGGTTCTGGCCGAGGGTATGCCCGCTGACCGTGAGGACGGACAGGTCGAGTTCACCGGCGATCTGGCGCATGGCCCCCGAAACGCCGCCGGCCTCGTCGAAGGTCTCGATCCGGTCCGGTCCGTTCGGCCGGATGCGCGTCACCTGACTGACCCGGTCGGCCGCGCGCTCGAACTCGGCGATGATGTCGACATCGCACTCGCTCTCCACCGCGACCGCGATCAGGTGGCGCATGACGTTCACGGACGTGCCAATCGCGCAGGCGACGGTGACGGCGTTGCGGAAAGCGGCCGGCGTCAGGATCTGACGGGCGGTAGTACCTTCCTCGGTGAGTTCGACGATGCGGCGGCCAGCCTGCCGTGCAAGTTCGTAGAGACGGTCGCCGCCTGCCCGGATCGGCGCATTCCCTGGAAGCGCCATGCCGAGCGCCTCGGCCATGCAATGCATCGAATTCGCCGTCGCGAGTCCGGCGCAGACGCCGGGGCCCTTAATCGCCTGGCAGGTCATCTCGGTCAGGTCGCCGAGCGAGATCTTCCCCGCCTTCAGCGCGCCGACTGAGTTGTAGACCTCCTCGATGTCGACGTGGTGGCCGCCACATTCGCGGCCGAGTTGGTAACCGCAGGCCAGCACCAGGCTCGGAAGGTTCAGGCGTCCGGCAGCCATGAGCTGCGCCGGGGTGGTCTTGTCGCAGGACGCGAGCAGGATCATGCCGTCGAGCACGGCACCCTCGACCTGAACCTCGACGTCGTTCACGAGAAGGTCGCGCGTGGGCATCAGGTAGCGGCCGCCCTTGCCAGCCGAGGTCACGAAGTCGGAGGGAGCGACGGTCCTGATCTCGAAGGGCAGGCCGCCGGCCGCGCGGATCGCCTCCTGGACGACCTCCGACACCTGATCGAGGTGCTGGTAGCAGACGGACAGACGGCTGGATGAGTTGACGACCGCGATCTTCGGCTTGTCGAAGTCCTCCTCCGCGATCCCCATCGCGATCCATTGCGCGCGCCGGACCGCCCACCGCGTGGTGCCTGGCTCGAAGTGGCTACGATACTGTCTGGTCATTTCGGAAATGTCCCTTCAATCGAGCTGAGCGCCGTCGCGATTCAGCAGTGCGCGGATGGCGGATCCATCGATGTCCCCCGGTTGCACGCGCTCGCGGACGGCGAGGCTCGCGGCGTGGCCGATGGCGTGCCCGTAGGCGAAGCATTGGGCGGTGACCCGGGCCGAAGCGACGGCCTCATGCTCGGCCGACAGGCATCGCCCGGCCGCGAGCAGCGACAATCCGCGCTCGGGTACGAAGCAGCCGTAGGGGACCTCGTAGAAGTCGTCGATCAACCACTCGACCCGCGGACGCTCCCCGCTGTGAAGCTCGATGGGCCAGGGCGAGCGGGCGATGCCGTCGCCGCGCTTGCGGCCAGACAGAATGTCGGTGTTGAGCAAGGTCTCGCGGCCACGGACTTGGCGGGTCTGCCGGACGCCAACCTGCACGCCGGTATCCTCCATCCAGCTACGCTCGCAGCCTGCGAGGTTCGCTCGGAAGAACGCGGCATAGGCCCGGGCCTGTCGTCGTCCGCGGACCTCGGCCTCGGTGAAATCACGATAGTAGGTGGCGTTGAGCTCGCGACCGTCCCCGCCGGTGACCCGGGTGCAGTTGCAGAGCAGTTCGCCCGGATGCGTCGTCGGGAAAAGCCAGATCTTGGTGCGCGGCAGGATGCTCCCGCTCGGGTCGGCAGCTCGGATCGCCTCCGAGACCGCCATCGGCATGATCGTGTCGTTGCCGTAGGTCTCTCGGAAGCGCTCTATGTCGACGCCCTGGATACGGAAGATCATGGTCGGGTTCTGGACTTGCCCGTCGTGACCCATGAAGGTCGACAGGCCGGCCATCGCCGTGAGGTCGGCATCGCCCGTGGCGTCGACGGTCACGGCGGCGCGGACGCGGATCTTGCCCTGCTTGGTATAGGCTTGGACGCCCGCGACGCGGTCTCCTTCAAGGAGCACCTCGGTGACCGTGCAGTGGTGGATCACTGTCACGCCGGCATCGACGAGTAGGTCGTCGGCGACCTCGCGCCATATCAAGGGATCGTGCACCCGGGTTCGGGTCAGGCCGTAGACGAGCGGAGGGGTCAGACCGCCGCGTTCCTCCATGGCGGCGACGAACGTATCCGCGAAGCCGTGCACGACGATGTCGGGTTCGGCATTGCGGCGGGTCGCCTCGTAGAGGCCGCAGACCGTACCTGACAGGCCCGCCACCGCCCCGCCGCCACAGAAGCCGTAGCGCTCAAGCAGGATGACGCCGAGGCCCTGGCGGGCGGCCGTATGGGCGGCTGCGAGGCCTGCGGCCCCGCCGCCGCAGACGAGGACGTCGGTCGCGAGCTCCTCGATAGGCCTGCGATCAAGCGTTCGCGCTTCAACCATGCGCTTCCTCCCATAGGACGGCCGACCAGGCGGCTCCTTCACTCCCTCATATCTTACTAATATGTTAGTAGCATGCAAGCGGTTGACGGGTGGAATTTTCCTGCCTACTCGTATGCCGCTGACATGCTAGAAGTATGTGAGGGAGGAGAAAATGCGGTTCGGAGCAATCCCATACCGCTGGGTGATCGCGGTGACGTTGTTCGTTGCCTACAGCATCCAGTATCTTGATCGCGTGAAAACGAATGTACTAAATCCCGTGATCGCACACGACGTAGGTCTTTCAACGGCCGACCTCGGAACAGGAGCATTCCTAATGCTGCTGTTCTATGGTCCGTCGCAATACGTTTCCGGTATATTGACCGATCGATTTGGTGCAAAAAGAATATTAATATTCTCGGTCATTGCTTGGTCGATCATGACGGCCTGGATGGCCCACATTCAGACCAGGGATGAATATTTCTTCCGTATGGCGCTGTTCGGCGCACTGGTTGGCACGGAATACGTGCCGTCCGCGCGCATCCTCATGCGTTGGTTCAACAAGGAAGGACGGGCGCGTGCGCAAGCGCTCCTGTCTTGGGCGTGGATCCTGACACCGGCCTGGGCCAGTGTGTTCGCGACTCAATTCGCCCACGCTGCGGGCGACTGGCGGATCGTCTTCTACGTCACCGCCGCGTTCGGCGTGGTGCCGCTGCTATTGATCTTAGTGATCGTCTTCGATCGGCCTGAGCAATTCAAGGGCGCAACGCCCGAAGACCTGGAATATGCCTACCGCGACGAGATCGAGCGTGGCGAAATCCGCGCCGGCCACTATCAGGACGTGGAAGCAAAAGCACGTGCCTCTGGCGGCATCCGGTTCATCGATCTGTTCAAGAGCCAGAGCTACATCGCGGTCGTCGTCGTCGACATTGTCATGCAGATCACGCTCTACGGAGCCCTAACTTGGATACCGTTGTACCTTTCCGACGTTTTCCACTTCAAGCTGCAGGAAATGGGCCTGTGGAGCGGCCTCTATTTCGCCGCGGGTGCCGTCGGTAGCTTTACCTCGTCCTACCTCTCGGACAAGGTTTTCCACGGCAATCGGCGAATTATGATCCTGGCCTGCTTCGTTGGCCTGGCGCCTTTCGTCTTCCTGCTCGCAAATCTCAACGAAGCGAACCCGACGATGCTGGCCGTTTGCCTGTGCGGCATGGGTTTCTTCGGAAACATGGCCTGGGGTCCGTTCCTGACCGTACCCGCGGAGATCTTCTCGCCGGAGGTCTATGGCAAGGCGATGGGTTTCGTGAACGGCGCCGGCTACACGGTCGCCGCCTTCAGCGCCAAGATCTTCGCGAGCCTGGTGGTCGTCACCGCGGCGGGGAAGGACTACTCGAACGGTTGGCTGTTCATCGGTGCGTGTGTGCTGGTGGGCATCGTTGCGGCCAGCTTCATTAGGACGCGCGAGAACGAGGTAAGTCAGCCTGCCGTCAATCCGGCAGCCGTCAAGGCCGGATGATCGACGTTAAGGCGGGCCCCGGGTCCGGGGTTTGTCGGCGCGATCTGCGCGGCGACGTGGAGTGAACTCTCGCCCCGTCGCGAGCGCCGCGCGGTCACCGCACACGGAGGCCGACACCAAGCCCGCGCCATCGGTCGGATGGAGCAAGAGCATAGGCTCGGGGCGATGCCCGCATCGCCCCGAGCCTAACCTCGATGAAGAAGGAATTCAGCGTGGCGAGATGCGGGAGGGTCGACTGCCTCGGTCGTGATGACCTGATCGCGCGGCACATCCGACCCGGGGTTGGTACGCCGGGCGATATGGCAAGTGCAGCGCTCACCAACAACTGACCGATGACCACTAAAACGATGAAGCCGGAGGAAACACCCATGCGAAGCCTCGCCATCCGTGCGGCGTGTCTCGCCGCTTTCACCCTCGGTGCGGGCACGGCGTCCGCCGAGGTCTTGAAGATCGGCGTCCTTTCGGACATGTCTCGACCTCAGGCGGACTTCGCGGGGCCCGGCTCGGTCCTCGCCGCGCGGATGGCTGTAGCCGATTTCGGCGGGACGGTCGCCGGGATGCCGGTCGAGGTGCTATCCGCCGACCATCAGAATAAGGCCGATGTAGGCGCCAACATCGCGCGGCAATGGATCGACGCGGACGGGATCGACGCGATCTTCGACGTCCCAAACTCGGCCGTCGCCCTGGCGGTCAGCAGCTTGGTCTCGCAGAAGAATAGAGCGCTCGTCGTTTCGGGCGCCGGCACGTCCGATTTGACCGGCAAGAATTGCACGCCCAACACCGTGCATTGGACCTACGACACCTGGGCTCAGGCCAACACGGTGGGCACCGCGGTGACGAAGTCCGGCGGCGACACGTGGTACTTCATGAGCGTCGACTACGCGTTCGGGCACGCCTTGGAGCGCGATGCGACGGAGGCGATCAAGCAGGCCGGCGGGCGCGTCGTCGGCACCGTGCGCCACCCGCTTGGGACATCCGACTTGTCCTCGTTCCTGCTGCAGGCTGAGGCGTCGCGGGCGAAGGTGATCGGCCTGGGCAGCGCAGGCGTCGACACCGTCAATGCGGTCAAGCAGGCGGGCGAGTTCGGCATCACCGAGGGCGGCCAGAAGCTTGCCGCGATGCTGATGGTGCTTAACGACATCAAGGCGCTCGGCCTGCAAACGGCGCAGAAGTTGCTCCTGTCGGAGGCCTTTTACTGGGACTTAAACGACGGCACGCGCGACTTTGCCAAACGCTTCTCGGGTAGTTTCGGCGGTCGTTATCCGAACATGGTCCACGCCGGTGTCTACGCCTCTGTTCTTCATTACCTGAAGGCCGTGGAGAGGACGAAGTCCGGCAAGGACGGTTCAGCAGTTGTCGCCGCGATGAAGGCTATCCCGACCAGCGATCCGGTGTTCGGCCAGGGCAGCGTACGAACAGATGGTCGTGTCATCCACGACATGTACTTGTTCGAGGTGAAGGCGCCTGGCGAGTCCACCGGACCGTATGATCTCTACAAAACCGTGGCGACGGTGGGGGCGGATAAGGCCTTTAGGCCGATGGACTCGGGCCAGTGTCCAATTGTCGGGCGGAGGGCCGATTAACTTCCACAATCCGCGGCTACGTCTCGATCCGATCAGACACTGCAGAGGCGCTCTGACTGAATTGCCTGATATATCCGGTCAACAGCGGAAGCAAGATTTGGCTCGGGATATGATCCTCGCAATCTTCTGACAAAAAATATAGCCATAAATGGCATTGGTGATCGCCTCGACGCCGGCGCATCCAATCGGGTGCAGTTTCACAAACATCAACGCATCGATACGTCAGGAATAAATCAATGAAGACTTGGAGCGGAACGCCGAGGGTATTTGTGTTGGCGGTGTGCGCCATCATGGGCTTATGGCCATTTCACTGCGCTGCCGGGGCTCCGGTTACCATCGGCCTGATCACCGACATGTCCGGTGTTTTCGCCGACGCTGACGGACCTGGAGGCGCCGAGGCAATCAAGATGGCAATCGAGGATTTCGGCGGAGAGGTGCTCGGACAGAAGATCCGCTTTGTCTCAGCCGACCATCAGAACAAGGCCGACATCGGCGCCGCCAAGGTGAGGGAGTGGTTCGACCGCGACGACGTCAGCATGGTCATCGCCGGCCCAAACTCTTCCGTCGGCCTGGCCGTCAATAAGCTCGCGCGTGACCGCAAGCGGGTGTTCATGCCAATCGGTTCCACGACCTCGCGCCTGACGAACGAGGACTGTTCGCCGTTCACGGTACAATACGCCTACGACACCATCGCGCTATCGAAGGGAACGGGCCTCGCGATCACCAAGCGGGGTGGCCGGAACTGGTACTTCGTCACCGCTGATTTCGCCTTCGGCACCTCAATCGAGAAGGATACGCGGCAAGTCGTGCAGGCGCTCGGCAGCAACGTCGTGGGTTCGGTCAAGCACCCGCTCGGCACCGTGGACTACTCCTCGTACCTCATCCAGGCTCAGGCCGCTGCACCAGACGTGCTTGGCCTCGCCAATGCCGGGGCAGATACCATCAATTCGATCAAAGCGGTCGGTGAGTTCGGCCTGGTCGGTCAGATGACCGTAGTCGCGATGAACCTGTATCTCAGCGACGTGCACGCCCTGGGGCTCGACGCGGCAAAGGGCATGTACATGACGGATGGCTGGTACTGGGACCTCAACGACCGGACCCGGGCCTGGGCCAAGCGCTACTTTGCGCGCACCGCGCGGATGCCGACGTTGCCCCAGGCAGCCGACTACTCCGCGACGTGGCATTACCTCTCCGCCGTGAAGGCCACTGGCACCCGCGACAGCGAGACCGTGATGGCCAAGATGCGGGAGACGCCGATCGATGATTTCTTCGCGCGCGGATACATTCGCCCGGATGGTCGCATGGTCCACGACATGTACCTCATGCAGGTCAAGACGCCCGCAGAGTCCAAGTACGCCTGGGATTATTACAAGGTCGTCGAGACAATCCCGGGCGAAGCCGCTGCGGCCACGAAGGCCGAGAGCCGCTGCGAGTTCTGGCGCTGATCGGACGGCTTTGGAATGAGGGTGGTGGTCGCGACCTTCCAGTCCGGCAGGCCGGGAAGCCATCAACCGCCAACGGACCCCGCCTCGGTAGCCTTCGAGGGCTCCTGCCAGCCGTTTCTAACCTCAGACGCGTCCGCTACCACAGACGCTGCTCAGACTCAGTGACGTACTTGGTCGCGACGTCGAGAGCAGCCTCATCCATGGCCTGCGCCCTTCGGATGTCCGACCGGCTCCCTACAATGACCATTAACACAGGTCAAAATCGCCCAACTGCTCAAGCAGTTTCACGAGAGAGGAGTTTGAGGCTTCAGGAACGCGCACCAGGGAAACGTCTGCGAGCCCAGTCCAGGCGCTGAGGGCGACGCCGGAGTGGGACTTCGTCGAGCGGGAGACCGACCTCCGCCTCGTCCGCCAGGCCTGAGCGGTCCAGGTCCGAGGATCGCCTGCCCGGCGACGGACATGGGCCCGCCTGCCCGGCGGGGCGGCCCGCGCCCCTTCGGCTGCCCATGTGTCGGTCATTCGTAAGCCGTCGAGGCCTGCACGAACGCGCTTCCTGCGGGCCCCGGGCAACCGCGCAGCGCCCTGCCCTGCCCTGCCCTGCCGGAGTCGATCTGTAGCAAGTCGGTCGTCGCGCTACGGCTGCGAGAGGTGCGCGGGACCCGTCGAGGAAGGCAGCGCCGGGGCGGTCGACGGGGTCCCGGCCGGGTTCCGTCCGCGGGCGCCGGGGCAGGTCGCGGCGGATCCCAGCGCGCGGAGGGCCGGGCGGAGCCTGCCGCGGGGTCGCCTATGGATGTCGCGGGGCGGGTTTGGACGGCGCCGGCGGCATCCCCGTAGGCGGGAGGGCGGCTCTCGGGGACTCGATGAACCCCAGCGGTTCCGTGCCGGGTTTGGGGTGCATGTTGAGAATGGTCAACAAGCCGACGTGACGCCCATCGATCCAATAAGTTATTTAGTTAAAGCCCTGACGCATGTCTTCAAAAAAGCAGCGCTTCTGAAAGAACAGATTGCGTCCAGATATCAGCCTTAGACGCATCATCCTAGACGATCTAAGAGCAAGCGCAAGCCTAAAAGATTGGGACGTAATCCTGTCCGTTGCTCATGAGTGAGTATCTGAGAAACGGGAGCACGGTCTCATATCGAATGGTCATAGGCCATTGTCCTGGGGCCTTCAGGTGCTGCCGCAGGCGCCAAATTCGACCGCCTCGTCCCACCTGCGGTTTCGGCAAGTCCGATGCAGCGTCCCTTACATGCCAAGGCATCTTTGTCTCCGCGAGTGTAGCGTCGGCCGGCATGCGCTACACGAAACTTCCGCAATAGGCCCCTCATCAATAACCAGCCAACGAGTCGTGCTCGCACAACCGAGGTGAGTGCAAATTTCAACCTGCTCGTGCACCTTTCGCTAACGCAACTTCAGGTTCGGCACAGCTTTTAGAGGCGAGAGACTCGACCACTAATTATACCATTGGTATAATTACTCACAGTCCAAGCAGAGGAGTGGGCGGTCGAGAGGATTTCGTGATGCGGATTGGCGTGTACTCCGACGACATGGCAGGCTTGGTGGCGGCGTTGCTGCTCGCGCGTGGCCTGGCGACCCTGGGCGAGCCCGTGCAGATCATGGCGGACCTACCGGCAGAGGTGAGGTCGCTACCGTGCGAGAATGTCCGTTGGCCAGGCGCCGCGAGCATGTCCGATGAGGCCATCGAGAGGGCGGTTGAGGGCGCGGCCGATCCGGAAGGTCACCTAGTGGTCGTCTTGCCGCTCGCGAGGCTTGCCAACTGCCGAGTGCGTAGGACGCTCGACACTGCCCTAACCGCGGGACGGGACCACCCTGCCTCGGCCCGGGCCCTGCGAGCGGCCCGGTACGAGACCAATCCCTCCACGTGCATGGGCGCTGCCGAGGCCAGTGACCGGCTGCCGCCTCCGTGGTTCGTACCGTGCTCGCATCAGGCAGACCTGCGGACGCGAGCTACGCTGGCATCGACCGGCGCGGTGAGCCTGCCGTTCGCGACCCGCGCCATCCCGTTCATGGTACCCCGTTTGGGCCCGAACGAGGTGGTCACCCTGGCAGCGCCCGAGCTGCCGGCCGCAACGCTTCAGACGGGCGTCCTTTTGGCTTCCATTGTCTTGGCCATCGCCGCGGACCCTCACGCCCAGCGCATTGATGCTGCGGGCTTGGCGTCGCTGATGGCCACGCGCGACCTGGAGGGCGAGCGTCAGGTCAGCGACAGACTCCTCGCGCTGGCCGCCGAGTTCGAACGCCTGGACGCACCAGTCGCACAAGGAAAGATCCAGCGAGCATCGCTCCCACCGTCGCGGCGGCCCCTTCAGGCCTCTTCCCATTCAAGTCAGCTCCAGACGCGACGCGCCGACAGCGCTTCGAGCCGAGACTGCTTCCGCGTGCGGTGACCGCCGACCAGGGCCTTCGAAGCCAAGCATGCAACCTTACGTGGAGAGCGAGACCATGAGCGTACGCAAGGCCAATACGGGGCGGATGAGCGCGGAAAGCCTCAGCCCATTCTCCCGCGCCCCTGGGCACGCGCGGCCGACACAGCGCCGGCAGTCCAGGAAATCCAACCATAATCGCACAGCGCTCGCGCGGCTGAGCGAGAGCGAAGTCAGAGCCTTGCTGCGCAAGCTTGAGGCGGACGTGCAAGAGGAGCCTTCGGCGCAGGTCCTCGAAGACACCCTCGATGCCGACTTCGATGAGGACGCTGGCTTGTGGGGCCACATCGACCCGCTTTCGGCCCACGTCCGGCGCAAGTCATCGATTCAGCCGATGCTGGCCGACGAGGACGACGCTGCTTGGTAGTCAGGGGCCGAATTTCCAAGGTGTGCTCCAGGAGCCCGCACCGGCCCCGGGGCATGCCTTAGCAATCGTCCGAATCCGATAAAAGCGCCCAGGGCGGCATACAGCATCGAAATGATAACCCCGAGCGCCTCATAGGGAGAACTCTCAACCTCAGCCGCTGCATGCTGCTCAGCGAAGGAGCCAGCTATGGTTAAGCGAGTGGTTCTTTTCGAGGCTGCTGGTCGGATGGCCGCGGCGGGCGTGTATGTCACCGACCGCGCCTTGCTGCGAGAGATTGGTAGATCCTTCTCCGACATCGGCCCTCTCTTGAACCAGTGGAAAGGAAAGCGTGGCTACGACAGCAAGCTTTCCCGCGCTGGTGTTCCTGAGAAGCTTCAAGATGCGTTCGCGAAGCTCGCCGGGGCTATGGTCCAGGAGATGCAGAGCGGGCTCGGAGTGGAGTTTTCGCGAGATATAGCCGATCTTAAGGCAGAGCTTGAAATTTCAAAAAGAGAAATTGAACGGCTGCGTAGCAATTTCGAGGTCAGCCAAAAAACAATCGGCGTTCATGTCGCTGCTAATGAGAAGCTTCGGCGAGAGTGCGAGGACGCTCAAAAACTTGCCCAGCGATACCGATCTGAGGAATTCTGGGATCGGGTAATGCAAAATATCGAAACCATCTTGCCCCTTGTAGGAGCCATGTCCGGTAGGGAGGTGCTTGCAGCTTTGCCTACAGATCTTCGCAAGGAATTTCTATTGCACCGCGAAAAATGGCTTCCAGGAACACTTACGAAAAAGATGCAGGTTCGCTCCGAGCACGTCAGGTATTTTCGTATACACGCAAAAGGCCGCTTCGGCCGTGTCTAACCAATGCTCGCGACTGAGACCGGCGCTAAGATGCATCGCCCGTTGGCAACCGTAGTCATCAGCAGCCTGACCAGCGCAACGCTCCTGACGCTGGTGGTGCTGCCGGACCCTTATGGCCGCTTTGGTGGCAAGGACATCGTGGTGCCCGCGCGGGGCGCAGACCAAGTGTCATGGACCCTGAGGCAGGTGGCCGGGTGACTGTTCCGGCGCTTCCTGCACAACGGTGCACCGCTCTCGTGCTATCCCTCCCGCTGGGGGGCTAGGCCACCGTCGGGGCGCGAGAGGCACTGTTCGGCCTGGACTGAGGGTCGACGAGCGCAGGATCCAGGTCCGCCACATTGAGCGGTAGTCCTTTCGGTCCTTGACAGGGCTCGCTTCCGCGCAAGCTTAGCAGGACCCTGCACGCGCCGAACGCCCGGCGAAAGGGTCCTGTTCACCAGGCCCGCGGCCCGCAACGGGCCTTGGCCTCAAAGGAGTTCACGGATGAAGAAGTTGACCCTCGGCATAGCGCTGCTCGCCGGACTCTTCGTGGCAGCGCCCGAAGCGGCCTCCGCCGCCAACTTCGCGCCCGCGCCCGCGGTAGTCGGCAGCGCCGACGGCGTGACGCTGGCCCATTACGGTCGTCACCGCCACGTACGGCATCACCGGCACCACCGTCATCATGGGCACCATCACCGCCGGCATCGCCACCACTGAGACCTCCGCGGTCCCGGGCCGACGCCCGGGACCGCCCGGCCGAGGCGGCCCCAAGCGGTCGGCCTCAGTCGAATTTTCCGCATGCACCGGATGCAGCATCGGCCGAGGCATACGAGCGGGCCGGACAAGGCCAGGTTTCAATCAGGGAGGTCGTCGAATAGTGGCACGCCGCCTAGAACATCCCGTTCGCGTTGGCTGACGTCTCGGGTAGGACCTACAGTACGTCCCAGTGCTCGACGATCCTGCCGCGCTCATCGAGGCGGAAGATGTCGATGGCCGCGTAGTCGCGGTCGCCCGGCCAGTGCTGGAGGCAGTGCAGAACGACGAGATCACCCTCAGCGACCACTCGTTTCACCTCGATCCGCTTGCCCGGCCACTCGCGCGCCATGCGCTCAAAGTAGGCGATGAAGCCGTCCTTGCCGGTCGCCACGTGCGGGTTGTGCTGGATGTAGTCGGCGCCGGCGTAGCGCTCGATGGCCTCGCGCGGCCGGCACTCGTTGAACATCAGTTTGTAGAAGGCGATCACGTTCGCCTTGTTCTGCGCGAGGTCGGTCATGCCCCATCTCCGAGCGGGGGTGCTTGTTCCGCCCGGGGTATCCGGTCCACGAGCCGAATGGGCACCCGCCCCGGCGGGGGCCCTTCGCGACGCTCCCTAGGCCTTCGTCTCCAGGCATCGCAGCACCGAGGCGAGTTCCTGTGCCTGGTACAGCGTGAGGCCCGAGCCGACGGCGCCGCCGTCGCGGTAGAGCGTGTAGGATCCGTCCTCGGCCCGCTTGATCTTGATGGAAGACATCTGGCCCCTGGGTGGGCGCCGGTCCGCGGCGATGCTCGAAGCTTAGCCATTCGACCGGCCGCTGCAACCCGCAATCGGCCAGGGATGGATCCCGGCCACCCGTAGGCTGGCTCCGAGCCGTCCTGTATGAACACGCCGGACGAAGGCTGGGCGGGAGGCGACGATTTCGTACGACTGATGAGTGACGACGTTCGGCCTCTTCGCCGTCCTTGCCCTGGTACTCGCCAACGGCTTCTTCTTTGCGGCCGAGTTCGCCCTGGTAGCGGTGCGCAGGAGCTGGGTCGCCGAGCTCGGCGCCGAGCGGCGCACCAATGCCAAGGCCCTGCGCTAGGCCACTGACCACCTTGACGCCCACCTCGCCGCGACCCAGCTCGGCATCACCATCTCGTTCCTGGCCCTGGGCTTGGTCGGCGAGCCGGCCCTCGCCCACTCGGGCCCTGGCGAAGCCGAGGAGCCCTGCCCGCTCCATCCCTGCTGCCGCCCGCATGAAATCGCCCCGAGAGGATTGCCATGCCCTCACGATTGACGACATCCAGCCTGGAGGGCTAACCGGCGGCCTGCTGCTCGCAAGCAGGGCTGACCGACAGCTCGCTCTTAGTCGGAGGAACCGGGACGCCTTGGCGAGCGCGACGACTCCTCGAAATCAAGCCGAACTTGGACGACGACAACGCCGACCACGCCTTTCCCCTCGATGAAGCGCACCCCGTGGCTTTGCAGGGTGCCGATGAGCCGTTCCAGGAGCTTGGGTCCGAGGGTCGCAAGTCCGTTCTCGAAGTCGTTGATGCCCTTTTTGGAGACGGAGGCAGCCTCGCTCAGTTCTCGCTGGGATAGGCCGCTCAGTTGCCGGGCCGCCTTGAAAACGTAGCCTGGCATTCGGATTGGCGCGCTGGCTTCATTAACCTTGGGCAGAATGCCAGGGGATGGTGAGGCACTCCCGACTTGGAATAGTCTTATACCAGTGGTATAATCCCAGCCTTCCTCGGAAATTGCCGGCCGACCTGTGTCCTGGACCTCCTCGTCCGGGTCCTTTCGGTCGCGTGCGGAGCGGGATGCCTTCATGCTGGTAGCGTTCACCGGTCCCGGTTGCCCCTCGTCCATCACAAACGTCGCGCTTCTCGCCACCCGTGCCGCCTTGGCAGTCGGGCTGACCGTGAACCATGTCCGGGTCATCGGGGACGGTGAGCCGCCCCTCGGCTCAAGCCTGAGCTTGCCGAACGGCGCCAAGGTTGTCGAGGCACCCGTTGCGGAAGCTGCCGACGCGGTGTCCCGAGCCGTGGCCGGCAGCTCCGACTTGACCCTCGTCGAGGCTGGGCCGGGCAACCTCGGAAGACTCGGACCATTGCCGTTCGAGGCCGTGCTCCTCGGCATCGGACCATACGGGAGCGATGAGCGCCGGGCCGCGCTCGCGATCAAGGACCTGCCGGAACACCTCGCGCGGGTGACGTGGCTCCTCGGGTTGGGGCGGAGCGGCGCTGACCCGAGGTTATGCAGGTTCGAGCGGGAGATGGTCGCCGCCCTGGCCGGCATCGACGCACCCTCCCCGCCTCGCGTGCTGTTCGCGGGCCTGCCGCCCCTGCGTCGCGTCGAGGTGGACGCCCTCCTCGATGGTGGCCCCTCGCCGCGTGCCCTGAGGGTCGGCATCGAATTGTTGGCCGCGCTCGCCGTCGCCGTGCAGCGCGCCGGCGGAAGGCGGTGCGCCGACGCCTGGGGCAGGGCCGCGTGCGATGCCACCGCGGAGGCGGTGGCGGCTGATGGGAGCGATGAAGTCGAGACGCTCCGGTGCTTGGCCGACGACCTGGAACGCATCGCGGAAGGGGACGGGCCGACGCCCGAGGACCTCGCCGGCGCCCCGGTCCTGGAGCGCTGGCAGGCGGACGCCCGTGTGGTCCGCTCCCTGGTCGGCATCGTGGGCAGGCACCCGATCCTGCCGCCAGGACGGCACGTTCGGACCTCCGAGGTCTATGCCACGGACGGGCGCACGTGGGCGCGAACCTTGTCCCGCTTCTACGCGCTCGGTTCACCGATGCCCCAAGCCGCGACCGGCAAGCTTCACTGACCTGACCCGCTTCCAGCCCCAGTCCCGCGGACACGAGCCCGCGCCACACCATACGTGGAGACTCAGGATGAAGCTTTGGATCCTTTCGGACCTGCACCGGGATG
This sequence comes from Methylobacterium soli, assembly GCF_008806385.1. Lineage (GTDB taxonomy): Bacteria > Pseudomonadota > Alphaproteobacteria > Rhizobiales > Beijerinckiaceae > Methylobacterium > Methylobacterium soli. Next base: position 10,120 of record NZ_VZZK01000004.1, on the reverse strand, counting down.
TCGGTAGCCCCTGGCAGCCGCCAGCCGTCCCGGAGGCTGACGTGGCCGTCGTCGCGGGTGACGTTGGCGAGGGACTGGCGGCGAGCGTCGCCTGGCTCGCGCAGGCCATCAGGCCCCACATGCCGGTCGTCTTCGTGGCGGGGAACCACGAGTTCTACCGCTCCTGCCATCCGGATGAGCTGCGGCGGGGGCGGACGGCGGCGCGCGACCAAGACATCCACCTGCTGGAAAACGAGATCGTCACCATCAACGGGGTGACGTTCTTGGGCTGCACGTTGTGGACGGACTATGGCCTGGATGGAGAGCGCTGGCGGGCGGACGCGATGGAGAAGGCCGTCCACGGCCTCACCGACCACAGGTTGATCGCCTGGCGACGCGAGCCAAGCTGGCGGCCGTTCCGGCCCGAACAGGCCGCGGCATTGCACCGAGAGTCCCGGGAGTTCCTTCGCTTTGCCCTGACCGGCCGCCTAGGCCTGCCGGGGGATCGGCCCCACGTCGTCGTCTCGCACCACGCCCCGAGCGCCCGATCCATCGCGAGCCGCTTCATCGGCGATCCGCTCAACCCATGCTTCGCCTCACGGCTGGATGGGTTGGTCGCCACCGTAGCCCCGGGCCTTTGGGTGCATGGCCATACGCACACCAGCTTCGACTACTTCATCGGAAGCACCCGGGTGGTGTGCAACCCCAAGGGATACGGCGCCGAGAACCCTGCCTTCGATCCGGCCCTGGTCGTCGAGGTCCCCAGGGACTTGGTCTGAGGCCTGGGCCGCGGCCCGGCCGCAACCGTCATGCCGTTCGCGCAAACTCCAGTCGAGGCGCCAATGATGGACGTTTTCCCGTCACCCGCCGATCCCGGGCTTCAGTCGGATGCGCCGCTCCCCGACCGCCCTGCTCCCCTCCGGCCGGGGTTTCGCGCCCGTGGGACGGCCGCGGCCACCGAGTTCGCCGTGGCGGCGCCGAGGCGCCTTCTACGCCTGTGGGTCCTCTCGGACCTGCGCGTCGACCGGGAAGGCCCATTCGCGCTGCCTGATCCGCTCCCGGACTTCGACGCGCTGCTCGTCGCCGGTGGGTTGGCCGACAGCCTCGATGAGGGACTCCGATGGCTTGCGTCGGCGTTGGAGGGGCGGATCGCCGGCCGACCGGTCGTGATGGTTGCGGGTAGCGCCGAGCACCGGTTCGCTGCACCCGACCCCGCACGACTGGCGCAAGCGCGCGATTGGGCGGCGGCCAGGGATATCCGCCTGCTGGCGGACGACACGACCCGCCTCGACGTGCCGGGCGGCGGCGCAGTGCACGTCGTCGGCTGCACCTTGTGGACGGATTGGTGCCTTCTAGGCCGGTTCGAGGCGCAGCTCGCCCGAGTTCAGGCGCGTGGAGGCTGGTCAGGCCGGAACGGCCATCCGGCAAGGCCACCAGGGTGGTTGCCGCACGACGCGCTGGCGGCCCATGCGCGCTCGCGCGCTTACGTCGAGGACGTGCTCGCCGGCGTGGTGCAACAGGAACTGGGCCTGCGACCGGGGACCCATGCCCTGGTCTCCGGCGTGCGCCCGGGGGACCGCGCGGTGGTCCTGACGCATCACGCCCCGTCGCGCCGCTCGCTCCCGGAGCGCTGGCCGGGATGGTTCGCGGACGCCTGGCTCGCCGCATCGTTCGCGTCGGACCTGGAAGGCGTGATGCGGTCCTGGGGCGCCCCGGCGCTGTGGGTGCACGGGGCCGTCCCTGAAGCGGTCGACTTCCGGGTCGCGAGGACCCGGGTCGTCGCCAATCCCCGCGGACACGGCAATGGCTTCGACCCCCGCCTCGTGGTGGAGGTCTGATCGCACCCCTGCGCCGCTCGCGCTCCCAACGAAAACCCGCCGCGGAGGTCCGGTGCAACCATCATCCAGCCCTTGCCCCATCGCGCCATCGACGTCGCCACGGCAGCATGCCGGCCCGTTGGCGGCCTGGCGGACCAGGGCGCCGGAAGCAGTCGAACGCGCGGATCTCGAACGCCTCGCCATGACCCTCCGAGCGGTCGCCCTCCTCGACGAGCGGCGCTGGCGACAGGCACGTACCTGGGATGCGGCCGAGGCCATCGGCATCGCGCTCCGGCACCTGCGCCAGTCGGGACCCTCGGGGCCGAGGGCCGACCTCGTGATGGGGGCCGTGATGGCCCACGCGCTGCGGGGCGATGCCGCCGCCTGCAACGTCCTGGCATTTGCGCTGCGCCGTCTCGGGCTGCGGTGCCGGAACGCCCGGGCTCGCCGCTTGGCACGGGACTGGGCGCGCTGGCCGACGATGCTGCGGTCCGGCCGCGGCTCGGCCTGATCCCGCAACCTCGCCCGGCCCTATTCAGGAGAACGTCGATGGCCAAGCCGGTCCCTGCCGCGGACGCGATCAGCCGTGCTCTCGTCCGCCTCGTTCGAGAGGAAGTGAAGGTGCGCGGGCTGCGCCGCCTTGATGATCCCGACGCCTACCTCGACGGTTTGGCGGAGGCGGATGCGCAGGCCGACGACGCGCCTGCCTGGGTCACTCCCGATGCCCTGGGCGCAGCTGTTCTCCTCGGGCGGGCCATGGCCGCGGGCGGCTTGGGCCTGGAAGGGTTGAGGCAGGCGCGGACCGGGATCATCGTGCGGGTCCCGGCCGCCTCCTGGGTCAAGATCGTCGGCAAGACCCTCAAGATCTGTGCATTCGGTTCTCCGGACGCCGGCCGGGACGGGGACTGCATGACCTCCGACGGCTGGGCGCCCGGGCGGCGCGAGCCGGTCGTCTTCCTGCGCGACGGGGCTTCGTCGTCGCACCGGCCCGACAAGGGGAACGAGGCGGTCGGGGACGCCCTGCAGGCCGGGGTTCCCGTCATCGGCATCGCATCGGATCCGGCGCGCGTGCTGCCGGCGGACCTCGTCCGCGCTGCGGAGATCCACCTGACGCTCATGCCCTTCGACGCTTCCGGCATCGCCCTCGCGGTCACCAGCGCCGTGGGTGCCAAGCCCCGACGGAAGCTGAGAGACGACTTGGCCGCGACCTGCGACCTTGCCGATCTTCGGCTCGCCCTCCTGCCCGGGCGCGACGCGCACGCCTGCATGGTTACCTTGGAGAAGCTCCTGCTGGCGAAGCGGAGCATGAGGCCGGGCCCTCGCCTGGAGGAGCTCCACGGCTACGGCGAGGCCAAGGATTGGGGCCTCGCGCTCGTGGGTGACCTCCAGCACTGGCGGAACGGACGAATCAGCTTCGAAGAGATTGAGACTTCAATCCTGTTGTCCGGGCCGCCCGGCGTCGGCAAGACCCGGTATGCCGCCGCACTCGCCCGCAGCGCGGGCTTACCCCTGCTGGCCGGGTCGCTCGGGCAATGGCAGGCGGACCGCGATGGCCATCTCGGGCATACCCTAGGCGCCATGCGTGCGTTCTTCGACTTCGCTCGACGCCAGCCCTGTGTCGCCCTGATCGACGAGATCGACTCCTTCGGTGATAGGAATAAATTCGGAGACGATCACAAAGAGTACTGCACGCAGGTGGTGAACGCCCTGCTTGAGCACCTCGACGGGGCGACGTCACGTGAAGGCGTGATCGTGGTCGCCGCCACGAACAATCCCGAGGCCGTCGATCCTGCCATTCGCAGGGCAGGACGCCTCGACCGGCACGTCAGGATCGGCGTGCCGGACGCCGACGCCTTGAGGGGCATCTTCAGGACCTATCTCGGCGCCTCGCTGCCTGGCGCGGACTTGGCGTCCCTCGCCGTGCTCGCCAGAGGAATGACGGGAGCGGACGTCGTCGCCGCGGTCCGGCGAGCCCGTGCGGTCGCTCGCCATGCGAGGCGGGATTTCGCCTTCGAGGACCTGGTCGAGGCGATTGAAGCCGCCCGCCCGCCCCTGCCCCCGCACATCCGCCTGCGGACAGCGATCCACGAGGCGGGGCACGGCCTAGCCTGCGTCGTCCTCGGCGACGGTGGCCCGGTCGAACTCTCCTTGCATGCCGATGGTGGAACCGCCGAACTGCGCCAGGCGTCGGAACTCGGCGATCAAACCGAGACAGCCATCGAGCGCGTCCTGGTCATCGCCTTGGCCGGCAGGGCGGCCGAGGAGGAGGCCGTGGGCGACGTCTCGGCTGGCGCGATGGTCGACCTCGCGTTCGCGACCCGCGTCGCCGCCCAGATGGAGGCACGGTGGGGCTTCTCGCGGGCGCACCCCCTGGTCAGCATCGGCTTCGAGGACCAGGTGGACGTCGCTAGGTTGCCATGGCTGATCGCGCCCGTGCAGGAGCGGCTCCAGGCCGCGTACAACCGGGCGCGTGAACTCGTGGCGACGGAACGCCACGCTCTCGGTCGCCTGTCGGAGGCCCTGTTCCGCGAGGGACGCCTCGACGACCGCAGGGTCCGGGCGCTGGTAGCCGGGACGGCTGCCTCCACGCCACCCGATGCACGGAAAGATCGCACCGCGGTTTGACGATGTCACGCTCCGCCCGGGGCCGATCCATGCCAACACCCGCCTTGCCTGAGTGGTTTAGACTTCCGCCCGAGCCACGTTCGGCCAGCGCGGCAAGTCTTGCTGGGTGTTCTGAGCCATACTTCGCGTGCCGAACTGATCAATGGTCAGCGGGCTCGTCAACTTCACATCCGGATGCTGGGTGCCGTTCCGGAAACTACGGGCGGCAACATCCCTCCCATGGTATGCGGTGGGTGCTGTGCCACCAAGAGCAAACGGCACACTTACAGTCACGCCTGGTGCCGAGGTCGCAGGCGTCGGGGGACTCAGGCACAGGAACGGCCCTCTGGAAGGCCGCCCCGTCCAGGGTGCCTGATGCCCCGCGCATCCCGCTGCGACCACCGTTGGGCACTGCCTGCGACGCCCTCCTGATGGCGTTCCGCGGCCAGAGCCGCCCTCAGGTCGGCGTGACGGAGACGACGGTCCCGCCGGTCACGAACACGATCAAGCCTATCCCTGCGTCCCGGGGCACGAGATCATCGGCGAGATCAAGGCGGTCGGCTCCGACGTGACCGGCTTCGCCGTCGGCGACATCGTCGGCGTCGGCTGCATGGTCGACAGTTGCGGTCATTGCCACAGCTGCACCCGCAACCGCGAACAGTTCTGCGAGAACGGGACGACCGTCACCTACAACTCGCCGGTCTGCGATGCCCCGGGACACACCTTAGGTGGCTATGCCGAGGAGATCGTCGTCGCCGAGCATTTCGTGCTGCGCGTCCGGCACGGCAGGGAGCAACTGGCGGCGGTCGCGCCGCTGCTGTGCGCCGGCATCACGACCTGGTCGCCGCCGAAGCGCGTGAATGCCGGCCCCGGCAAGAAGGTCGGCATCGTCGGCATCGGCGGTCTTGGCCACATGGGCGTGAAGCTCGCCCGTGCATTCGGCGCGCACGTCGTTGCCTTCACCACGTCTCCGGGCAAGGTCGAGGATGCCAAGGCGCTTGGCGCCCACGAAGTCGTGGTGTCGCGCAACGCGGACGAGATGGCCGCACACGCGAACAGCTTCAATTTCATCCTCGACACCGTGGCGGCCAGCCACAACCTCGACGACTACACCACGCTGCTGGCGAAGGATGGCACGCTGACCCTCGTGGGCGTGCCCGAACATCCGAACCCGGCGCCGGACCCCGCGAACCTGACCGGCGGTCGCACCATCGATAGTTCCATGATCGGCGGCATCGCCGAAACGCAGGAGATGCTCGATTTCTGCGCCGAGCACGGAATCGTCGCGGACATCGAGATGATCGCGGCCGACGAGATCGAGGAGAGCTTCGAGCGGATGAAGCGCGGGGACGTCAAGTACCGCTTCGTCGTCGACACCTCCACCATGGCCAACTGACTGGATAGGAACCCTGACATGAACCCCGTCTACGATTTCACCACCAAGGTCGCCCTCGTCACCGGTGCCAAGGGTGGGATGGGTTTAGCGACGGCCGAGGCCTTCGCGAGAAGCGGCGCCGCCGTGATCCTCGGCGACGTGGATGAGAGCGCGGTCCAGGAGGCCGCCCGCAAGCTGACCTCGGCGGGCTACAAGGCGGTCGGCATGGCCTGCGACGTCTCCGACGAGGCGCAGGCGGCGGCGCTGGTGGAGCGCGCGGTCAGCGAGTTCGGCCGGCTCGACTTCGCCTACAACAACGCCGGCATCCAGGCGCCGCCCACCGACGCGGCGGACGAGACCGCCGAGGAGTTCGACAAGGTGCAGGCGGTGAACCTGCGCGGCATCTGGGCGTGCATGAAGCATGAGTTGAAGCAGATGCGAAGCCAAGGCTCCGGCGCCATCGTCAACTGCTCGTCGCTGGGCGGCCTCGTCGGCCTGCCCGAGCGCGCCGCCTACCACGCTTCGAAGCACGGCGTGATCGGCCTGACCAAGAGCGCCGCCCTCGAATACGCGCCGCGCGGCGTCCGCATCAACGCCATCTGCCCGCGTGTCATCGAGACGCCGATGGTCGCCGACATGCTCAAGACGCAGAAGGCGGCGATGGACGAGTTCCTGAAGCAGCAGCCCATCGGCCGTCTCGGCACCGCCGAGGAGATGGCGCAGACGGTGCTGTGGCTGTGCAGCCCCGGCGCGAGCTTCGTCGTCGGCGTCGCGTTGCCCGTCGACGGGGGCTTCACCGCCCACTGAAGTGAGTTCCGCGGATGGGTATCCGGCCGAGCAGCGTGCCGGTCGCAGTCACAGAGGTGGCCTGGAAGCGGACCTTTCCAAGGCTTGCTTCGGTCGTAAGTAGTCCCTCGCAAAGGGTCACCAAGCGTCTGGTTTCGACAACCGCATCGGGCGCGGCGACGGCCAGAGACCAATCGCGGCGCTGGGCCGAATGCATGGGTCCGGGCTGCCGCAGGGAGGTTCCGAAGGCGGGATGGCATGTCGGCGGCTAGAGGCACGTGGTGGCTGCGCGCCGCCGGAAGCGTTAACCTTAGTCTTGGGATGCTCGGCCGGTCGCTTGCCCCAAGCTTTATATCAATGGTATAATCCTTGGATTGAATCGACCCCGGCCCGTCTGTGGTCGAGGAGCCCGGCGGGGCCGGCCGTCCGCGATGGCCACGTGGAACGTGATCCCGTCCGCCTCACCCAACCGGGTGAAGGGCTGTGCCCTATGCAAATCGAAACCTTGGACGCCTCCGACCCTTCCGCCCGGGAACGGTCGGAGGCGTCTTCGTCGGTCGCCGCGCGCCGCGGCCATCACGCGATTGGGAGCGGTCTCGCATGCTGTCCCGGATTCCGCAGTCAGGGCATACCGTTGCGCGCCCAGGTGCCCCTACCCACGGGTCCGACCTGTTCGGGGCCGCACCGGCGCGACGCGTCGCCGCCGAAGATGCCCGACGCGAGGGTTGGCGTTCGCGAGGCGCCGCCCCCGTCCAGGCGCACGATGCGGTGCTCGCCCTCGATATCGAGACGGTTCCTGACGACCTCGTACCGCCTGACTGGCCGCCGGACCGCTTTCCCAAGAACGCCTGGCATCGCGTCGTCGCCGTGTCGTTCATCGAGGCCGCCATCGTGCGCACTCCGGGGGAGGAACGAGAGGCGTACGAGGTGACGGCCTGCCGGAGCGGCGGCGAGGCGGGTTGGGACGAGGCGCGCCTGCTCCGGGCATTCTGGCGGTTCTTCTCAGGCAAGCGGTACCGTGTCGTCACCTGGAACGGTCGCAGCTTCGACATGCCGACGCTGCTCGTGCGCTCGATGATGCACGGCATCGACGCTTCGGCTTGGTATCGCCGGGGCACGCGGTGGGAGGGTTACGCGAGCCGCTTCGCGCCCGACTGGCACGCCGACCTGATGGACGTCCTCTCCGAATACGGCGCCTCGGCGCGGCTGACCCTGGAAGAGGCTGCGGCCCTGCTGGGGCTGCCCGGCAAGATGGGCGAGCATGGGAGCCAGGTCGCGGACATGATCGCCCGGGGCGAGGCCGAGCGCGTGCGGGCCTACTGCGAGACCGACTGCCTCAACCTGATGGTCCTGTACCTGCGCTGGGCCCTCCTGACGGGTCGGACCGATGCGACTGCCCATGACCGGTCCGTGGCGGGGCTGGTGCGCTACCTCGATGCGGAGCGGGCGGAGCGCCCTCACCTCGGCAGGTTCCTTGACGCCTGGCGGCCGGCGTCGAACAGCCGGCCGGCCTTCGTGGCGATGCCGGCCACGGGCGTCAGGGAAACGAAATCCTTGTAGAAAAAGGTGCCCGGTCATGGGACGTAAAAGCGGCTGGACCTGGGACTTATTGGGACTTATCGTTCCGAGCCTGTCTGGCAAGCCCTTGGAACCACTCACCAAATTTCCGCGGAAAATTGGTGGTGGAGCTGAGGGGATTCGAACCCCTGACCTCCGCAGTGCGATTGCGGCGCTCTCCCATCTGAGCTACAGCCCCGTCGAGGCGCCGGCCTTGTAGGCCACCCTCGATAACACCTTTTGGATCAACCTGTTACGGCATCTTGCTAGCCTGTCTAGCTTAAGAGCGCAAGGGCTTTGCTAAGCGGCATTTCAGGCTATCCAGTGTGACCCGCTGTGACACCAGTGTGACAAGCCCAGACCCCTCCCCTGCCCCCTTGGTGAACCGAAGGCCTGCTGCGCGTTGACTAAAGCGACCGCCCCTTGTTCAGCGAGGTCAGCATGAAGAACCCGGCAATGAGCCTTTGGCTATCGGCTGCCAATCGAGCGGCCGGATGGTGGATGGGAACGGCAACGTCCATGGCACGGCGACAGCAGCAATTGGCCATAGCCGAGATGACCAAGGCAGCGACCGGCAGGAAAGCGTCGAAAAAGCGCAAGGCCAAGCCAAAGCGCAGGCGTTCGGCTTAACGAACCAACGGAACTCCGTCGCTACGGCTCCGTTCGCTCTTCAAAGCGCCGCAGTGTGCGGCGTGAGTGCAAAGGAGAGAGACATGGCTGTCGATAAGAACCAAGAGGTCGATCCGGATCGCACTGAGGGCTCAGCGAAGAATCTTGGCGGGAAGGTCAAGGAGGGCGCTGGCAAGCTGCTCGGTGACGAGAAGCTGAAGAACGAGGGCCGCGTCGATCAGGTGAAGGGCAAGGTGCAGAATGCCGTGGGCAGCGTGAAAGATACGCTCAAGGGCAAATAAGGACTACTCGGCCGAACCTGAAGCTGGCTTTTAACGTCCCTCAAGTTCGGCCGGCTGACTAGGGTTGAATTTTTACCTCAATGAGCCCCTGAGCCATGGCCCTTGCCCTTTGCTCCCGGTGAGGAGCCTGAACCCGTTGGGAACATTCCTGCTCCACTCAGCGCTTCCCCGGCATGTTCTTCTTCTTTTCCAAACGGCTCGGCTGTCTCGGCTCAATCCTGACCTCCATCCTGCTAACAGTCGTCCTGATCGCCATGTTTCGCGCAGGCTGAGCCCGTCTCTATGACCTATGGCGAGCCGATCTCCCGGAAGTACGCAATCTTCACGGCGGTATAATGCCGTACAGAATTCCACACCTGAGGAATCATGCATCATAAGTTAGGGTAGGATGATGACCCGTTTTGATAGAGCGAACCCACATACCCTACGCCCTAACCAGCGCGGCGGTTAGAGGATTGCTTGGATAGAGATATGGCTAAGTTCTTTTTCGATGTCTGCCATGAAGGTCAAATATTGGCCGATGAGATCGGGGCAGAATGCGAGAACATTGGCGAGGCCTTCAAAACAGCCAAGTACCTGATAACTTACCTGAAGGAAGGCTACGACTCAGCATCCGCTGACTGGTCAAGTTGGATGCTTGCTGTCACCTACCAGGATCATTCTGGCTTATTCGAGCTGCCGTTCACCCTTGTGACCTAAAGCGATTGCCCTCGGTTAAGAACTGCGCCCCCCGCCTCAGCCTTGACCGTAGGAACCGAATCAGTTGTTCCTTCTTTGTTCTCACAAGGAAGGTCAGCCCATGTCAGACACAGCGAACCAGAAGCGGACCCCGGGTGACCTCGCCAAGGCTGCCCGGGTTGCTCTGAACCGCTACCGGACTGAGACGACTCAGCAGCACGAGGCTGAGGATCGGGAGAAGGCCAGGGATCGCCTGATCACCTACGTTCGCCTGGGGCTCGCCTCTGGTCGTCCATGAGCGGCATCCCGGACAGGCTCAGTCAGTACCCCTATGTCATCGTCCGCTTTGGAGTGGCCCCCAATTTGACCGGACACCGGGCGCAACCGTGAGGGCCTAGGTGGACGCCTAGGCA
>NZ_VZZK01000039.1 GCF_008806385.1 Methylobacterium soli | reverse complement strand
ACCTGCCGCGCCTACTGACCGACGCGCAGACAGCGCGCGGCAGCGCATGGCCGAAATCGGCATGAGGCGTATCCTGCTGTGGTGGGCGGGCACAGTCACGCGCGGCTGCGGGACTGAATCCGCGTGGGCGACCCGAGACATCCTGCGAACGAAGCCCATCTGCAGTCTGCTGAGCCATTGAGGCCGGGTAGGACATCATCGAGGCTCATCTGCATGGCACTCGGCTCGGCCCGCGTCGCCCGGGGCGACCAAGGCTCCAGGCGAGCGCCCAGTGGTTCACGGAACGCAGCGATGCTTGCGCGCGATCCAAGCGGCCTAAGGATGTGTCTTCAAGCGGTCCGATGGGGGTTTGGCGATGCAGAAAGCCCGCCGACATCCTGCACTCCGTGCCCTCAGTGCTGCGCCTTTACTCACATTCCTGTCTCCCATGACCGTCGCAGCACAGGACACTGCGCATACTGGCAGGCGCCACATCAGCGTTGTGTACGATTCTCCAGAACAACCCGATCACCGCGAGATCTACGAAAGCGTGCGACAGCGACACGTGCTGGAGCGGGTCGCGGCGGCTTTCGGCCTCGTCCGCCTGCCCAGGCGCCTGACCTACCGCTTCAAGGAATGCTCCGGCGAGCCCAATGCGTGGTATGATCCACGGACGCACAGCGTCACTGTCTGCTACGAACTCATCGCGAGTATTCTACGGCTCGCACCGAATACAACTTCGCCGGCGGGCGTGACCCGAGAGGATGCCGTTCGCGGCCCGGTCGTTCAGATTCTCTTCCACGAGAGCAGCCATGCGCTGCTTGATCTCCTGCGGATCCCGGTTCTCGGGCGAGAGGAGGATGCTGCGGATCAAGTGGCCTCGCTGGTCCTTCTCCACCTGGCACCCGCTGACGCACGCGCGGTCGTGAACGGCAGCGCGTACTTCTTTGCAACGTTAGGTAAACACGAGGCGATCGACCGTGGGAGCTTCGCAGACGCACATAGTCTATCCTGGCAGCGCTTCTACAACCTCGCCTGCCTGGCCTATGGCTCGGACAAGCGGCACTATGGCTACATCGTCGAAAAAGATTATCTGCCGGCCGCGCGCGCCAAGACCTGCGAGGAAGAGTACAAGCAAATTGCCTTAGCGTTTCAGACGTTGATCGTTCCTCATCTTCGCGTTTCGCCGGGACATGGCGAGCGCCTGCGGCGCGCGTTCGGCAAACCGTCTGCAGCGCGCTGAGGCATTCGCAAGCTGATGATCGTGATGTGCGCAACGCGCGCCGGGCCCTTTCTTCCCGTGCGTGATGCCGTGGCTCGGAGCGAGGGCGGAAACGCCGGGCGCATAGGAACTCGGCAAAACAATCAATCCACAACCAGATCGGCCCTGACAGTCAATCTCGGTTCAATGGCTGATGCCGCGGCCGCTCTTTAAGAAATTGTTGGCGTCAGCGGAAAAATCGATGGCTTTCGTCGGCGTCGCGCTATCGGAAATTGCAATTTGTCCCGTCTGATCAAGCGCAGGTCTTAGCTCAGCGTTATTCTTTGGGCCGTCACATCGCTGAAGCTGCACAAACCTTCAGCCCGGGCGCACGGAGTGCGGCTATGATCGACTGGTTTGTAGGCACACTGCGGACCTATCCCGAACTCGCGATATTCCTGTCGCTGGCCATCGGCTTCTCGATCGGATCTCGAAAAGTTGCTGGCTTCAGCCTCGGAAATGTCACGGCCACCCTGCTGGCCGCCGTGATCATCGGGCAACTCGGCATCACCATTTCGCCGAACGTCAAGGCGACCTTCTTCATCCTGTTCATCTTCGCCATCGGCTACGGCGTCGGCCCCCAATTCATGAGCGGATTGACCAAGGAAGGCCCGAAACAAATTGGTTTCTCGCTCGTCGTCCTCGCCTTGTGCTTGGTCGTGCCGCTCCTGTGCGCCCGCGTAGCGGGCCTCGATCTTGGATACACGGCTGGACTGTATGCGGGATCCCAGACGATCTCGGCCTCGATCGGCGTTGCTTCCGACCAGATCTCGCGCCTTGGACTCTCGCCCGAGCAGGTGAAGATCTATAATGATCAGATCCCCATCGGCTATGCTGTCACGTACATCTTTGGAACGATTGGATCGGCGATCATCCTGGCCCAGCTCGGGCCAAAGTTGATTCGTGTTGATCTTGCAAAGGCTTGCAAGGACTACGAGGCGAAGATGGGCGGTAGCCCGAGCCTTGAGCCAGGCCTTGCCTCCGCCTACCGCTACATCGAGCTGCGGGCCTACCGCGTCTCGGACGACCGCACCATCGCCGGCCAGCCCCTCAAGAATGTCTGGCCGCGAATGCGGGTTTTCGTCGAGCGCCTGCGTCGCGGAAGGGAGATCATCGAGGCGGACGCCACCACCGTGCTGCAGCCCGGTGATATCGTCGCAATTTCCGGCCGCCGTGAGCACCTCGTCGAGTCGATCAACCCGGTTCTCGAAGAGGTGCAAGATCGTGAGCTTCTCGATGTGCCCGCGGAAGTCGTCGACGTCTTCGTGACCAACAAGAAGATCGGCGGAATGACTCTCCAGGAGCACTCCGAGAGCGAATGGGCACGCGGCGTCTACCTGCGCAAGATCACCCGGAACATGATCGAGATCCCGGTCTTGCCGGGAACGCAGGTCCTGCGCGGAGACATCCTGACCCTCGTGGGAAGTCGGCGCCACATTGAGTTGGCCATTCAGCACCTCGGCTATCCGGATCGGCCGGTGGAGGCGACCGATGTGGCATTCCTCGGAGCCGGGATCGTGCTCGGCGGCTTGGTTGGAGCTTTGAGCTACAAGATCGGGGGCATTCCGATCAGCCTCTCCACCTCGGGCGGTGCGTTGCTGGCGGGATTGCTGCTGGGTTGGCTCAGGACCATTCGCCCCGTCTTCGGCCGCATCCCAGGGCCGGCTCTGTGGCTGATGAATACGCTCGGGCTGAACGTTTTCATCGCCGTCGTCGGCATCACGGCCGGGCCCGGATTCGTTGCCGGGCTGAAGGCGGTCGGCCTGAACCTGTTCCTCTGGGGCGCCGTGGCGACCTCCGTACCGATGATCCTCTCGGTCTATATCGGATATTACCTCTTCAAGTTTCACCCAGCGATCCTCTTCGGCGCGTGCGCTGGTGCCAGGACGACAACCGCAGCCCTCGGCATGATCCAGGAGAGCGCGAAGAGCAAAATCCCGGCACTCGGCTACGGGATGCCTTACGCGGTCGGCAACACCGTCCTGACCATCTACGGAATGGTCATCGTACTTCTTGCTTCATAAATATATCTTGCATACAGGAGTATTTCTATGACGAGCACGCTTAATCTCAAAGACTTTGAGTCCCTAAGTCCATTCGAGATAAAAGATGAGCTGATCAAGCTCGCCAAGGGGACGTCAAAGAGAACTCAGTCGGCGTTTCTCAACGCCGGGCGGGGCAATCCCAACTGGGTCGCCACCGCGCCGCGCGAGGCCTTCTTTCTGCTTGGCCAGTTCAGCGTGGGTGAGAGCAAGCGCGTGATGAGCCATCCTGCGGGCCTCGGCGGAATGCCTCAGGCGGCCGGCATCGCTGGCCGTTTGGAGGCCTGGCTTGCGGAACATTCCGGGATGCCGGGCGCCTCCTTCCTGTCCGCGATAGTCCCCTACGCAGTGACGACCTTCGGTTTCGAGCCGAACGCGTTCGTGCACGAACTCGTCGACTCGATCATTGGCGACAATTACCCCGTGCCGGACCGCATGCTCGTTCACAACGAGCGCATCGTACATGAATACCTGATGTGGGCCATGTGCGGGACGAATAAGCCTGCCGGCAAGTTCGACCTCTACGCAGTCGAGGGCGGAACCGCGGCAATGTGCTACCTCTTCAAGGCACTGAAAGCCAATCGGCTGCTGCTTCCGGGGGACACGATCGCGCTGGGGACACCGATCTTCACGCCTTATCTCGAGATGACCCACCTCGAGGACTATGCTCTCGACGTCGTGCACATCAAGGCGCCGCAGGAGAATAGATTCCAGTTCACGGACGACGAGATCAACAAGCTTCTTAACCCGAAGATCAAGGCCTTCTTCGTCGTCAACCCCGGCAATCCAACTGGCGTCGCCATGAGCGAGGAGACGGTTGCGAAGATCACCAAGCTCGTGAAAACCAAACGGCCCGATCTGATGATCCTGACCGATGATGTCTACGGAACCTTTGTTCATGGGTTCCGATCTCTGATGGCCGAACTGCCACAGAATACAATTGGGGTGTATTCCTACTCAAAGTACTTCGGCTGCACGGGCTGGCGCCTCGGCGTCATTGCCATCCACGAAGACAACATCTTCGACAAGAACATCGCCGAGTTGCCAGCGGCGGAGACGACCGCCCTCGACAAGCGCTATGGCCCCATGACGCTTGAGCCGCGAAAGCTCAAATTCATCGACCGTATCGTTGCCGATAGCCGCGATGTGGCGCTCAACCACACGGCCGGACTCTCCCTGCCGCAGCAGGTAATGATGAGTCTCTTCTCGCTGGCCGAGTTGATGGATGAGCAGAAGGCCTATCAGGCCGCCTGTATGGAAATCGTCAACCGGCGTGTCTGGTCGATGATTGAGGGCCTGGGGCTCACGCTCACCCCGAACCCCAATTTCGATGCCTATTACGGTTTGATCGATTTCGAGTTCTGGGCCCGGAAGAACATCGGAGATGAGGCCGTCGAATACCTAAAACGCAACGTACACCCCCTCGATCTCGCCTTCCGTTTGGCAGAGGTCCACGGAATCGTGCTTCTCAACGGCGGTGGCTTCGAAGCACCGAATTGGTCCTTGCGCGTCTCACTCGCGAACTTGCCCGACGACGTCTACGACGACATCGGTCGCGGTGTCCGCGCCGTTGCGCGCGGGTACCGAGATGCATTCGAAGCCCACAAGAACGCGACGGCAGAGAGAAAGGAAATTGCGGAAGTGCCGGCTGAATAAGCCAAGATCATCCTCCCATCCGAAACCATAGCGCTCGTCTTCAGGCACTCAAACACGAGGGTGCAGATGCATGCCGCATCACCGGGGCCGCGATTGCATGGCCGTTGCGAAAGGATGCAGACAGACCAGCCCCGGCTGCGGTCAGGCGGAGCTGGGCTCCGGTTTGCAGTCGCCATTGCGTTCAGCTTCCTGGTATCACAAGGGGCGGCTGCGAAGACTGTTTTCGTGACACCAACCGGCGCGGGGCCCGGATATGCGGCCGACGGCAGCGTGGTCGCTGAACGGACGGAGGCTTTCTCCTCGTTGACCATGCGTGCTGTCCTGCCGGGCGATACCGTGCAGCTCCTGCTGGATAGTCCGGATCCTGCCGCGATCACATTGTATCGCGAGCGCGTCGTGCTCTCGCAGAAGACGAGCCGTGGCCCTTCGTTGATCGCGATCAAAGGACTGGGCACGCGGACGCGCATGATCGGGAGGTCTGTCGAACAGATCCGCGACTGCCCCATGCCGGAGGATAGCGCCGAGCGATCCTGCGGTGATCTTTATGCTGTCCTCTCCGCACCACGGAAGCCCGATTTGTTCGCCACCTTGTTGGCGTCCACGAGTTCTCTGCCGGAAGGGGGGTCTCAGGCGATCAATTCGCGGCCTGCGATTCCGATCGGGAAGAGTGGGAGGCTTGCCGATGCAGCCTGCCTTGACCTCGACCGCGTCGATGGCGTCGTCATCGAGGACCTGACCTTCCAGGATTGCTGGCTGGCCGCAATTCGCGCCCTCGGCAGCCGGCGCATCACGCTCCGGCGCTCGCTCGTGATCGGGAGCAGCTACGGTCTGGCCGCAAGGGGGAGAGCGGACCGTCCTTCCGACGATGTCACCGTCGAGGACGTGACCTGGGTGCAGGATACGAGCGGCTTCGACGAGACCAGCTTGACCCGTGGCGGCCCCTTTCGTTGCCGCGACGGCCGCACGACGGAGCTGGGTTGCCCGGGCATGATGTGGCGGAGCATTCCCTGGGGCGTCAGCCACCACGGCGTCTACGAGCACTTCAATGGCGCGCTTCTCGGAGGCAGCGACCTCCAGGGACCCATCGTCTTCCGCCGCAACAAGGTTCTGGCCGCCTATAACGGCGTGCGGCTGAAGGCGAGCGGGTGCGAGGACCTGCCGGCATCCGGGCTCTCGCCAGCCTCGTGCCCCTTCAACGCGCATGTGTGGATCTACGAGAACCTGTTTTCCTATGTGCGCGACAACCCGGTCGAACTCGAGACCTGGGCGACGGACGCGCACATCTTCCGGAACCGCATCCACAACGCCCACGCCTGGTTCTCGTTCGACGACATGGGCGGTGGCCCGATCTATGTCTACGGCAACCGCGGCTGGTTCGACGACATGCCGGCTCTCGCTTGGTCACCCTCGGCGCCCGGCGGCCCGCCCTGCCTGCGCCGGCCCGTCCCGAAGCCCGCGCCTGAGGCAGGCTTCGACCCCAAGCTCGACCGCCGGTTCGACTATCTCAAGGTCCGCTGGCTGCCGGTCGGGGTCGAAGAGATCGATGCGACCGGTCGTGTCGATTGGATGGATCCGTTGGAGCAATCCTGCGAGGCGAGCGTCGCGGGGCGTGTCATCAAGTTGGCCCTGCCGGCGAAAGGGGCGGCGCCCGACACGTTCCGCTACGCGATGCGGGGTCCGATCTACGTCTTCAACAACAGCTGGTCCTTGCGCTCCCCCGTGACCGGCATCGGCGCCGCCGCCAACCTGCGGCACTGGAACAACGCCATCTCATTCTGCGAACCGGGCCGTGCGGGCTACGAGATCGAGCTCTGCAAGATAAGGCCGGAGGTGTTCGACGCGGCCGCTTGCGGCCGGGAGTTCGTCAGGGCCGACGATCTCGGCCGATACGCGGGTGCGAAGGGAAGCGTTCCGTTCTTCGACTGTTTCCGCTGGCTGCCCATGGACGAGCGCGGCCAAGACATGCCCGTCCTCCGCAGCGCATTCGATCATGACGTCAGCAACGACGGCTTCCCGCCGGCATTTGAGCAGCTCGCCGAGTTCGAACGCCACGGACGCATGGGCGATCCCGGCTTTCGAGCGCCCGAACGAGGAGACTTCACGCTCGTGCGGAATGCGCTCGCCGCCACCTCCACCTGTCTCGTGGGAGAGACAGCCGATGGACGTCTCGCCTGCACGGAAGTGCCCGCCGACAGATCGTTTGCAGGAGCCGTCGCCCCCGACGGCCAGCTCTACGAAGCACCGGATTCCCCTCGCTTCAAGCCTCCGAAGTGAGCAGGGGCCGTGCACCGGGTGTCGGCTCCTCTTCGTCGACGGCGGAACGGATCGCGTTTCGCGCGATACAGCGCCATTGCCCTCTTCAGGCTCCTCAGCCCTACATTTCACGAGGTTCTGCTGCTATAGAGCAGAATGGGCTCTACGGGTTGGCCCCGAACGACTGCGCCAGCGTGACGCGCGGATCGCTGGGAGAGATCCCGATGTACCAGCACATTCTCGTCCCGATCGACGGGACGCCCCATTCCGCCTCGGCCGTCAAGGAAGCCGTGTCGCTCGCCAAGAGCATCGGGGCGAAGGTGACCGTGCTCACGGTCGTCCACCGGTTCCCGACCTTGCCCTTGGGGATATCGTCCACCTACGCGGATGAGTTCAGGCGCCATGCACAGGCCGACGCCGAGCGCAGCCTCGCCGAGGCCGAGCAGGAAGCCGAACGGGCCGGTGTCCCCTGCGAGGTCGTGAAGGTCGAGGACCGGCAACCTTACGAAGCCATTATCGAAACCGCCGGGGCCCGCGGCTGTGACCTCATCGCCATGGCCTCCCATGGCCGTCGTGGCATGTCCGCCCTCGTCATCGGCAGCGAGACCATGAAGGTTCTCACGCATTCCAAACTGCCGGTTTTCATCTACCGCTGACCATCCTGACCCGTTCAGGGCCATCAGGGTTGGTCCTCACGGAGATGCGCCTCCGCAACCGGCATTTGCCTGTCACAGTCACGATCCCCGTGCGGCCCGGCGGAAGCCTCGTCGACCCAACGTGTCGGCGACACGTGCGCGCGGTTGGGGTCGAGGCTGCCTTCTGACAACGACACGGATCTCTCGGCAGCCCATGTCGGGCGAAGCCGTCCCAGTACGCGGGGTGTCGGCGTTCAATCCCGCGCGAGATCCGGACTGCGCCTCATCCTTCTCGATGAGACACGCTCGCCTCGAGGAAAGAGCCTCATGGCGACCGGCCCCTGTCGGTCTGCAGCGCAGGCGCTGACGCACATCCGTTATTCGCGAAGGTCCGCTTCCGGCCCTATACCAGCACTTCGGCGCGGTTCCTCTGACGGTCGGCGCCTGGCGCCAAGCTGTCGAAACGGCAAGGTCGTCTCAGGCGCATGACGGGAACGGTCGCGCGCTCCTCGCGGTTCATGGGGTGACTTCGGCCCAGGTTCGTCCAGCGCGGTCAGCAGCCCGGCGCGGGTCAGCAGCAGAGAACGGCGCGCATGAACTCAGCGACCGCGGGAAGACCGGAGCCGACGCCCTTCTGGTCGGCGCTGTTCACGGATCGACGGGTCGCGCCGGCCCTCGGCCTCGGCTTCACGTCCGGCATTCCTTTCCTCCTCGTCTACGCGACACAATCGGCCTGGCTCTCCGACAGCGGGATCTCGATCACGACGATCGGACTCCTGAGCGAGCTGACCCTCGCCTACAAGTTCAAGTTCTTGTGGGCGCCGTTCCTGGACCGATACGATCCGCCCCTGCTCGGGCGCGCCCTCGGTCGACGGCGAGGCTGGATCGTTGTCGCGCAACTCGGGGTCGTGGCGACGCTCGCCGGCATCGCGTTCGGCGACCCGGCGCACTGGCTTGCCTGGACGATCATCTTCTCACTGGCGCTCGGGTTTGCTGGTGCCACGCTCGATCTCGTGATCGACGGCTGGCGCATCACCAGCGTACGGCCTCCCGAGAAGCAGGCTGTGCTGTCGTCCTGGACCGAGATCGGCTGGCGGATCGGCAACCTCGCCGCTGGGGCCGGCGCCTTGTTCCTGGCCGACAGGATCGGGTGGCGCGGCGCCTATCTCTGCATGGGCGCCCTGATGCTACCGGGGATGATCGCGGCCGTGCTCGCCCCCGAGCCGCAATCGGACAAGCACGCCCACCTTGCCCGAGCGGGCTTTGTCGAGACGGTCTGGGCGCCGATCCGGGAACTCCTGACCCGGCTCGGCCCCACGGCGCCCGTCATCCTGCTGCTCGTCGCCGGCTTCCGGATGCCGGGATACATCGCGAGCGCGATGGCGGTGCCGCTGTTCAAGCACCAGGGCTTCTCCAACACCGATATCGCGACCGTCACCAAGCTCTTCGGCTTCTGGATCGCGCTCGCCGGCACATTCCTGGCCGGGGCTCTGATCCCGCGGATCGGCATGCTGCCGAGCCTCCTGATCGGCACGGTCGCGGGCTCCCTTTCGCATCTCAGCCTCGCTTACCTCGCGGCGCATGGCGGCGATGGTGGGACGGCGTTCTGGACCTTCGCGGCCGCCGTCAGCATCGACGGCTTCGCCTACGCCTTCGCGTCGGTTGTGCTGATCACCTACATGTCGACGCTCGCCTCGCCCGCGCATGCCGCGAGCCAGTTCGGGCTGATGACGTCGCTCTGCGCCTTCCCGGGCAGCGTGCTGGCGGGCTTCTCGGGCTTCGCGATCGAGCGGACAGGCTTCACGTGGTTCTTCGTCGGGACGTCGCTGATCGGACTGCCGGTGGCGCTGCTCGCGTTCTATGTCTGGGCCAAGGTCGGCATCTCCGACGAGGCTGCGCCGCAGCCGGTCGCGACGCATTGAGGAGCGACCTGGGCGGCGCACAGGCCGGACGCAGGCGCAGGGTTGCGTCTTGTCGAAACGCAAGAGCAGAGTGCCGCTCGGCCTCCTGCCGAAGCGAGAATATGCCATGGCACGCATCACGTACCGGGTTGTCGAGCACGACGGAGGCTGGGCTTACAGGGTCGGCGACGTGTTCTCAGAGACGTTCCCAACCCGCGGCGATGCGCATGAGGCCGCCGAACGTGCGGCAGCGGAGCAGCGCGCCCCCGACGAGGACACCGTGATCAGCTACGAGGATGAGAAGTACCGGTGGCACGACGAGACCGCCCGGGGCGGTGACCGGCCCCAGACGGATGTAGAGGACGGATCGTAGCTGCAAGCTGATAAGACCCGCCGCCCGCCAAGGAGCGGGTTCATCCGTTCCAATGACACCTCTGCCGTGCCATTCTCGCCGAAAAGGGAGGACGAGCATGCTACGAGGGCTACAAATCTTTGAGATTACGTTGGGCTCGATGGCAGGCGCGCTGGCGCTCATGGGCGCTGCTACTGCTCAGGACGTGAAGCGCACCGAGCTCGGACGCTCACCCGTCTCGGGCGTCGAGGGCAAGGAAATCATCGTCCAGCTTGTCGAGATCCCACCGGGCGCCACCTCCCGACGCCACTTCCACAACGGCGAAGAGGTCTTCTACGTCCTGGAGGGCGGCATGGCGCAAATGCCCGGCAAGGACATGAAAGAGCGTCCTGCTGGCGAACACGGCATCAATCAACGCGAGGTGCCGCACGCGGGCTACACGGTGACCGGCGACAAGCCCGTCAAGATCCTGTCTGTCTATATCGTCGACAAGGGGAAGGCGCTTCAAGTGCCTGTCCCGTAAGCTGCATGCCGGATTTGGCGAGCTTTGTGGCTCCGCTTTCGAATCCGACCGATCGGCGAATGCCCCCTGCGGAACGCGACGGGCACGAGGTTGAGATCATTGCGGCAGTAGAGCGTTTTCCCTCCGGAGAAAGAAGATGCTCATGACCGGGGACGTGAACACTGTCGATCAGGTCAGCAGCACCGGCCTGATGGGCCTCGCGGTCGTCGGCGGCATCGGGTGACCTGCCGCCGCCGGCTGGGCGGGGTGCCGATAGCACAGCGGCTGATCGTGACGATGCAGCCTCTGCGCCACGGTCGGACCGTCGGAGAAACTGCGCAGTAGCCTCAGGACGGCGAGGAGGGCTTTTGCGGTACCGGACCGCGCTCAACTCATCGAACGCCGTCAGCGGAGCTGTCATTTTCCTCAAATGGTATTGCTATTTGAGGTTTGATGTGGAGAGGAACTTTCTCCAGATCGAGCGTCACCCTGCATAGCCCTATCACGATGCACGCTCGTGACGCTATACCCACCGCCCTGAACCGCCTTCAGCAGGCTGCCGTTGCCTTGCCGATACCAATCCCACACCAAGAGAATTGGTACAGGGAGAACGATAGCGAAGAAGATCCAATCGAACATTTGCGGCATGTCGAGGCCCTTCCGTTTGGCAGCGCCTTCAATCTACCGACCTCACGCGCTGAAGTTCCGGGATTGCGCCGGTTTTCAGCCGACCATGGCATGCATCAGCGACAATCCGGGCGAACGCGCATGGCCGAAAGAAGGGGCGCAGCGGCATAAGGCTGCCGCTATCCTCAAAGAAGTCAATTGCCGATCAGCGCGCTGCCTTAAGCTTTCGGGAGGGCCTAGGCGGCAACCTGCTCCGCGATGACGGCGACCGAAGGCTGACGCTCCGCGACCTCCCGGATCGCCTTCGACAGGAGTTCGAGCAAGTTGTCCGCCTGCGTCAGATCTCCCCAGGAGACGGTTGCCATGCGGCCGCACACGGCGTCAGCCGCGAGCGCCGCCAGGCCAAGCGTCGTGAGTCTCAACTCGACAACAGTGCCTGTGTCTTCTCTGATGGTTTGTGCCAGTCCCCAGGCTGCCTGAAGGATGCCGGCAAAAGCCTCGTGTGACTGCCCCGTCATTCCGATCTCCCGCTCCGATCCTCCGCGCTATGCAACCGCAGATCTTCTGCACGGTCAAGCTTAAGGGCGGGCGATGGCGACAGGCCATCCGCAAGCTGATGCAGCGATCCGACCGCGCTCGCGCCCGACCTGCCCATTGAACCCGCAAGTCTGATCCCCGTTGGTCGAGTGAGCTGACTCGGCGCGACAGGGCGGCTCAGGCCACCGACTGGACGCAGGATCGTATCGGTTGCGTACGGTCGGTGGCGCTCGTCCATGATGGTTTGTAATCTGCTGGATAGGCGCAGATTGTCTGCCCGAGCGAACTCTGCGCGACGGACAAGCTCACGTCGCCGGCCGGAGTACGGTTCTCCCCTTATCCGGCTTCGGTCGGTGACACCTCAACACAGTCTGGATCGGTATTGCCCGAGAGCCGTTTCTAACCCCAGAGCTGTCCCAAGCGAGCAGCTCGGCCGGCGGGGCGAGGAGGGGGCATTCTCGGCGTCTTGCCGGTTTCGCTTTCCGTCCGCGTTTGCCTGCCTCAGCCATCCGACCGCCGGACGATGCCCCGCGCCCTGTCACAGGGTGGCAGGCACCGGCTGCACGCGCTTGTCCCCCCTGTGTCGTGCGGTCAGGGACCTCCTTGCCTGCTTCAGAAGCTCTTGTCGTGGTCGCTCAGCTCGGTTCGCATATCCGGGGCCGCCGCCATCGTGCCCGCGATGCGCCGCGCCTCGTCCCGTGACAGGCGATTGGTGCTCGCGCGCCGCTTCGGGTCGTCGCAGAAATGGACGTAGGCGAGGTGCGTGCCGTCGGCGTCCACGATGCGGAACGCCTCGTGGAGTTCGACCACCGTCCAGGGTGCAGGGAAACGGCGGGCGGCGACCTCGGCCAAAGCCTACCCGCCGCCGATGCCCGTGGTGACCTTGCCGGTGCCTTTGCAGTCGGGACAGTCTTCACCTCCGATCTTGCCGGTGCCGCCGCAATGCCCGCACAGGTTCTCGCCCGTTCCAGGCGCACCGGGTGGCGCTTCGTCTCCGGGTTTCGTGGGATCTGAGTCAGCCATCGTTTCCTCCCTCATGTCCGTGTGGGGAGAACGGAAGGGACAGTCGCCACGTTCCAAGCACGGAACCAGGTGGCGCATCGGTTCACGGGCTGATGGCCCCCATGAACCGATCCGGCGGGCGGCGCATCTCGGTGCTGAGCGTGAAGGGCTCGGAGACACGCTCCTGCACGGCAGCAGGATAACTCAGGAACGCGCCTCGACCACGAAGCATATTGCAAAAACATGGGAGCTCAGGCCCAAAATAACCCGATTCATGCAACTGACGCATATCTGGCATTTGGGATCTGGCATGCCATAAAGTGCGATGCGGTGTCATACATGCTGCAACGCAAACGCAACACGGACCGCCTGACCATGACCGCTCTGCTTCTCGCCGCCATCATGGCCAACGCTTCGCTCGTCGTCTTCGTGGCCGACCGTCTGACCCCGAAGGCCGTTGCTGCTGCTCCCGCCGGCTCCTTCGTGGCTGGCAACGAGAACGTTGCGGCCGGTTCCGTGAAGCTCGCCGCTTGAGGCGTCTCACGCAGTTCCCTGCCTACTGACGATAAGCCCCGCCCATTCGGCGGGGCTTTTTCGTGTCGGTCTCGCGTGTGATTGCGCTGCACAACGCCCGACCTGCGAACGTCTGTTCAGGGATCAACATCGGTCCTCCGCGACCGCCTTCGACCGCGTGCCGCGTGTCGTCGGCTCGATGGTCCCGACGATCGCGAGCTGCCCGGCTGCAAAATTCCCCGTCCGCCAGCGCAAGATCATGGCAGCCTGGGTGATGTCGCCCTCGACAGTGGCGCGCGTCACGCCGCTCCGGATGAGGCGAGCATCCAGCGCGACGAGCAGGTTCAGGTCACCGTCACGCGCGAAGGCGAGCTGGTGGACGGGCTGGACCGCTTCAGGCCACGCGGCTCCAGGATTTCGCGCTCGGCAAACCCGCTATCGAAAAGGAAGATGTCGCTGCGTTGAAGCGCGCGAGCAAGAAGGGCGAGCGCAAAGCCCATAAGGACGATCACCGGACCGCTCATTTGCGGGCTCAGCGCGCGGACATCTGCCACCCACATGGGGTGGAGCGACCGGGATGGTTGCTGACGGTCTCAAGCATTTCTCGAATCGAGAGCCGTGCGCAGCTTTTCCACGAGTTCCGAGACGCGATACGGCTTTTGCAAGACTTCGAATGTCCCGGCGTCTTGATCCTCTTGCAGGTAGCCGGAGGTCAGCAGGACGGGAATATGGGGCCACTGGCGTTGTGCGATATGGGCCAGCTCAATCCCCGTCATGGTGCCGGGCATGTTCACGTCACTGAATACGAGGGCGATCTCGGGGATTCGTTCGAGAATTTCCAGAGCTTCGTCGCCGCTCCTTGCGTCCACGACGTGGAAAGCAAGGGATTGCAGCGCCGAGACGGCGGTGTGCCGAACGTCCGCATCGTCCTCGACGACGAGTACGGCCCTTCCCTCGCCATGCAGCTGATTTTGGGGGCCGGCCTCGACCGGATCGCGCGATCTGATGTCGTTGCTTCGGGTGGCGGGCAGTGAGATCGTGATGCTTGTGCCTTCGCCGGGCACGCTGTCGACGCTGATGCAACCTCCGCTCTGCTGAACGAAGCCGTGGACCATGCTGAGACCGAGACCCGTGCCCTTGCCGGCTTCCTTGGTCGTGAAGAAGGGCTCGAAGATCCGGGCAACGACGGAGGGGGGCATCCCCATCCCGGTATCGCGCACCGAGATCTCGACGGCTTCGGTCGCGTCGTGTTCCGTCACCGGATCCTCGTGGCGGCCGCGCACGATCAGCCCGAGCTGACCTCCCTCCGGCATGGCGTCGCGCGCGTTCACCGCAAGGTTGATGAGGGCCGCTTCCAGCTGTGCGTGGTCGACGCAGATTGTCGGCAGGACCTCATCCATCGTGAGCGAGACGCCGACCCGCGCCCCGAGGGTGCGCTCCAGAAGCTTGACCAGGCTGGGCATGAAGGTCGTGAAGTCGAGGGCCGCGGGCTGGAGCGGCGAGCGTCGCGAGAATGTCAGGAGCCGGCTGGTGAGTTCGGCGCAGCGTTGCGCTCCCTCGATGGCGCTCTGAACCCGGCGATGCGCCTTGCCGTCGGCGGGAAGCGACCTCTGCAGCAGGTCGAGGTTGCCGATGACGATGCTCAGCATATTGTTGAAATCGTGCGCGATTCCCCCGGTCAGGCGCCCCACCGCTTCGAGCTTTGAGGCGTGCAGGAGGCTGAGTTCCAACTCCTTGCGTTCGGTCACATCGAACCACATGCCCAGGAACTCGGACGGCGCACCGTCCTCATCCCGGTTCACCACGATCTGGTCGAGGATGTGCCGCTCGGCTCCATCGGCGTTGCGCCAGCGATATTCGAGCGCTGCCGCACCCGTCGCGCCTGCCGCCTCCAGGCAATCGAGGATCCGCTCGTAGTCGGCGGGGTTGAGGCGTGATTGCCAATGACCCGGCGCTTCGAACGCCTCCTTGGGGTACCCGGTGATGCGCTCGATGCTGTCGTTGGTGAAAAACAGGCAGCGATCCCCCTCGCCGAGCGGGGCGGTGTAGAGCGCGATGGGCAGCCCGCGGAGTACGGCCGATTGATGCTCGTCGCGCCTGCGCAGGGCCCGCTCGGCCTCGAGCTTCTCGCCACGCACCCGCAGATTCTCCAGCAGGAGTTGCTTCTCGGCGGCGGCTTGTTGCTTGATCTCCTCCGTCTTACGGTAAAGATCGATGAAGACCTGGACCTTCGATTTCAAAACGAGGGGATGGATCGGCTTGAAGACGTAGTCGACCGCACCGGCCGAGTACCCACGGAAAACGTGGATGTCGTCCTTGTTGTGAGCCGTGAGAAACAGGATCGGCACGCGTGAGGTCCGGGGCCGGCTGCGGATCAGCGACGCGAGCTCGTAGCCGTCCATGCGCGGCATCTGAACGTCGAGCAGGAGGACGGCAAAGTCCTCCCGCAGCGTACGGCGCAGAGCCTCCTCGGGCGAGTCCACCAGCACGAGGTCGAGGCCGTCCTCATCGAGGACTTCCGAGGCGGCGAGCAGGTTCCGGCGGTCGTCGTCGACGATGAGGATCTTTGCACGAATGGGAGACTGGCCGGTTGCTCCGGTCTGATCGCCGATCAGATCGGAGGACGACGACGGCCCTGACGGACGCTCCATCATTGGGGCTGCCGAGCCGTCGCCGGGCTGCCATTGATAACTCGCTCCACGCGATCGGTGGCTTGCCCACGGCGGCCGAGTTGGACGCGCAGCACAGCAAGAAGCTGATCGATGTCGATCGGCTTCGACACATAGTCGGATGCCCCCGCTTCGAGACACTTCTCGCGGTCGCCCTTCATCGCCTTGGCGGTGACCGCGACGAGAGGCAGGGTTCGGAAGGCTTCGTGGCCGCGAATTTCACGCATGGTTTCGTATCCATCCATCCCCGGCATCATGATGTCGACGAGCATGGCGTCGATTTTCGGATTGGCCTTGAGGAGTTCGATGCCGTCGCGCCCGTTTTCCGCGAACAGGACCTCGAGACCGAATTGCTCCAAGGCGCTGGTGAGGGAGAAGATGTTGCGCAAGTCGTCGTCGACAAGGATGACCCGGCAGCCCTCGAGGGACGTGAAATCCTTCCGCTCGACAACGATCCGGTTCTCGGCGGTGACGTTGCTGAACGCCCGGTGCAGGAACAGGGCCGTTTCGTCGAGCAGTCTCTCGGACGAGCGGGTGTCCTTGAGGATGATGGTCGAGGCAATCTGCTTCAGCTGCTCTTCCTCGGCCGCCGTCAACTCTCTACCCGTGTAGACGATGATCGGAAGCTCCTCCCCATCCTGAGAGGCGCGGATCTGCTCGATCAATTCGGACCCACCCATATCGGGCAGCCCCAGATCGATGATCGCGCAGTCGAAGCGGCCGCCCGTCACGGCTTCCAGCGCAGCCGACGCCGTGCCGACGCCGAAGACCTTGACGTCCTCGTCGCCCAGGAGCGCGGCGATGCTGGCGCGTTGATTGTCGTCGTCCTCGACGAGAAGCAGGTTGCGAACCGGCCGGGTGATGAACTCCTTCGACCGCTCCAGGGCTTTCAGCAGCCCTTCACGGTCGACGGGCTTCTCCAGGAAGCCGAACGCCCCGGCTCTCAGCCCGCGCTTCTTCTCGTCATTGACCGAGATGACATGGATCGGAATGTGCCGGGTGCGCGGATCGTTCTTCAGCAAGTCGAGGAGTGCCCACCCGTCCATGTCCGGGAGGCCGATATCCAGCGTGATGGCATGGGGCTTGTACCGATGGGCGAGGCTGAGCGCCCCCGCTCCATCCTGCGCGATCAGGCCCTTGAAGCCCCGCTCGCGCGCGAGTTCCAGGAGGACGGACGCGAACATCGCGTCGTCCTCGACGATGAGCACGATGTGGTCGTCCGCCTGGAGGACGTGGCGGTCGTCGGCCGAAGCCGACAGAGCCATGGCGGCGGAGGGCTGCCGGCTGATCGGCGGGGATGAACCGTTGCTCTTGCTGAGCTCCACGGGGCGGCTCACCCCTGTGCCGGCCGGAGGCTCGAAGGGCAGGAACAGCGTGAACGTGCTGCCCTCCCCGGAGCGGCTTTCCACGACGATCTCGCCACCGAGCAGGCGCGCGATCTCGCGGCTGATGGCGAGGCCGAGACCCGTGCCGCCATATTTCCGGCTCGTGGTTCCGTCCGCCTGCTGGAACGCCTCGAAGATGATGCGCTGTTTGTCCTCCGGGATGCCGATGCCGGTATCGGTCACCGAGAGGGCCATCCACTGGCTTCCGGCGCGAAGCGGGGAGCCTTCGGCCGAGCCGAGCTTCAGCGTCACGCCGCCCTTCTCGGTGAACTTGAAGGCGTTCGACAGGAGGTTCCGCAGCACCTGCTGCAGCCGCTTGGAATCGGTTCGCAGCGTCCGCGGCAGGCTCGGTGCGACGTCGACCGAAAAGGCAATCTGACGCTCCTCGGCGAGCTGCCGGAAGGTGCGGTCGAGATGCTCGACCAGATCCTGAAGATCGACGTCACCGAGTTCAAGGGTGACGGTTCCGGATTCGATCTTGGAGAGGTCGAGGATGTCGTTGATGAGCGAGAGCAGGTCGGAGCCGGCCGCATTGATCGTCTTGGCAAATTCCCGCTGCTTGTCGGTCAGGTTGCCGTCGCGGTTCTCGGACAGGAGTTTCGAGAGGATCAGCAGGCTGTTCAGCGGCGTCCGCAGCTCGTGGCTCATGTTGGCCAGGAACTCCGACTTGTAGCGGGAGGTCAGCGAGAGCTGCTCGGCCTTCTCCTCGAGTGCGACCTTGGCGTTCGAAACCTCGCGGTTCTTGCCCTCGACCTCCTTCTTCTGGATCTCGAGCAGGCGCGCTTTCTCCTCCAGCTCCTCGTTCGTCAGCTGAAGGCGCTCTCGCTGGCTTTTGAGCAGATCTTCCGATTGCTGAAGCGAGGTGGCCTGGAGTTCCAGGCGGTCGTTGGTCTTCTTCAACTCCTCCTGCTGGCTCTGCAGCTCGCCCGTCAGCAGCTGCGACTGCTTGAGGAGCCCTTCCGTGCGCATGTTGGCCGCGATCGTATTCAGCACGATGCCGATCGACTCGGTGAGCTGGTCGAGGAAGGATTGGTGCGTCTCGCTGAAGCGATTGAACGAGGCCAGCTCGATCACGGCCCGGACTTCCTGCTCGAACAGGACTGGCAGGACGATGATGTTCAGCGGAGCCGCTTCGCCGAGGGCCGATCCGATGGTGATGTAGTCGGAGGGCACGTTGGTGAGCAGGATGCGCTTCTTCTCGTAGGCGCATTGCCCAACGAGGCCCTGCCGCATCCGATAGCGGTTCGACAGGTTCTTCCGCTCCGTGAAGGCGTAGCTTGCCATGAGGTCGAGCACCGGCTCGCCGCCGTCCTGCTCCACCATGTAGAAGACGCCCCGCTGCGCGCTCACGAGCGAGGCAATCTCGGACAGGATCAGGTTCGAGACCGTCGCGAGGTCGCGCTCGCCCTGAAGCATGCGCGTGAACTTGGCGAGGTTCGTCTTCAGCCAATCCTGCTCGGCATTCTTGAGGGTCGTGTCCCGAAGGTTGCGGATCATCTCGTTGATGTTGTCCTTCAGCGAGGCGACCTCGCCGGAGGCCTCGACCGAGATCGAGCGTGCGAGATCGCCCTTCGTCACCGCCGTGGCGACTTCGGCGATGGCGCGCACCTGGGTGGTCAGGTTCGCTGCGAGCTGGTTCACGTTGTCGGTCAGGTCCCGCCAGAGCCCCGCCGCACCCGGCACCCGCGCCTGGCCGCCGAGCTTGCCCTCGACACCCACCTCGCGGGCGACGTTGGTGACCTGGTCCGCGAAGGTCGCCAGCGTCTCGATCATCTCGTTGACGGTGTCGGCGAGCGCCGCGATCTCGCCCTTGGCGTCGACCGAGAGCTTGCGCTTGAGGTCGCCCTGCGCCACGGCCGTCACGACGTCGGCGATGCCGCGCACCTGACCCGTGAGGTTGGCCGCCATCATGTTCACGTTGTCGGTCAGGTCCTTCCAGGTTCCGCCGACGCCCCGGACCTGCGCCTGTCCGCCGAGCTTGCCTTCAGAGCCCACCTCGCGGGCGACGCGGGTCACCTCGGAGGCGAAGGAATTCAGCTGGTCGACCATGGTGTTGATGGTCGACTTCAACTCCAGGATCTCGCCGCGCACGTCGACGGTGATCTTCTTCGAGAGATCGCCGTTCGCCACCGCCGTCGTCACGTCGGCGATGTTGCGGACCTGACCCGTGAGGTTCGCTGCCATCATGTTCACGTTGTCGGTCAGGTCCTTCCAGGTCCCGCCGACGCCGCGGACCTGCGCCTGGCCCCCGAGCTTGCCCTCGATGCCGACCTCGCGGGCGACGCGCACCACCTCGCTCGCGAACGAATTCAACTGGTCCACCATGGTGTTGATGGTCGACTTCAGTTCCAGGATCTCGCCCTCGACCGCGACGGTGATCTTCTTCGAGAGATCGCCGTTGGCCACCGCCGTCGTCACGTCGGCGATGTTGCGGACCTGACCCGTGAGGTTGGCCGCCATCATGTTGACGTTGTCGGTCAGGCCCTTCCAGACCCCGCCGACTCCCTTGACCTGCGCCTGCCCGCCGAGCTTGCCTTCCGTTCCGACCTCGCGGGCGACGCGGGTCACCTCGGAGGCGAAGGAGTTCAGCTGATCCACCATCGTGTTGATGGTCGATTTCAGCTCCAGGATCTCGCCCTTGACGTCGACGGTGATCTTCTTCGAGAGGTCGCCGTTCGCCACCGCCGTGGTGACGTCGGCGATGTTGCGCACCTGGCCGGTCAGGTTCTCGGCCATGAGGTTCACGTTGTTGGTCAGGTCTGCCCAGGTGCCCGCCACCCCTTCCACGCGCGCCTGCCCGCCGAGCTTGCCCTCCGAGCCCACTTCCTTGGCGACGCGGGTCACCTCGGAGGCGAAGGAGTTCAGCTGATCCACCATCGTGTTGATGGTGTTCTTCAATTCCAGGATCTCGCCGCGCACGTCGACGGTGATCTTCTTCGAGAGGTCGCCGTTCGCCACCGCCGTCGTCACGTCCGCGATGTTGCGGACCTGACCCGTGAGGTTGGCCGCCATGAGGTTGACGTTGTCGGTGAGATCAGCCCAGGTCCCGGCGACGCCGCGGACCTGCGCCTGGCCCCCGAGCTTGCCCTCCGAGCCCACTTCCTTGGCGACGCGGGTCACCTCGGAGGCGAAGGAGTTCAGCTGATCCACCATCGTGTTGATGGTGTTCTTCAATTCCAGGATCTCGCCGCGCACGTCGACGGTGATCTTCTTCGAGAGGTCGCCGTTCGCCACCGCCGTCGTCACGTCCGCGATGTTGCGGACCTGACCCGTGAGATTGGCCGCCATCATGTTCACGTTCTCGGTGAGGTCCTTCCAGGTCCCGCCGACGCCCTCGACCTGCGCCTGACCGCCGAGCTTGCCTTCCGTTCCGACCTCACGGGCAACGCGGGTCACCTCGGAGGCGAAGGAGTTCAGCTGGTCCACCATCGTGTTGATGGTGAGCTTGAGGGCAAGGATCTCGCCCTTCACGTCGACGGTGATCTTCTTCGACAGATCGCCGCGCGCCACCGCCGTGGTGACCTCGGCGATGTTGCGAACCTGACCCGTCAGGTTTTCCGCCATCATGTTCACGTTGTCGGTCAGGTCCTTCCAGACGCCGCCGACGCCCTTCACCTGCGCCTGCCCGCCGAGCTTGCCTTCCGAGCCGACCTCCTTGGCGACGCGGGTCACCTCGGAGGCGAAGGAGTTGAGCTGGTCCACCATCGTGTTGAAGGTCGATTTGAGATCGAGGATCTCACCCTTCACGTCGACGGTGATCTTCTTCGAAAGATCGCCATTCGCGACCGCGGTCGTGACCTCGGCGATATTGCGCACCTGGCCGGTGAGGTTGGCCGCCATCAGGTTCACGTTGTCGGTCAGGTCCTTCCAGGTCCCGCCGACGCCTTTCACCTGCGCCTGCCCGCCGAGCTTGCCCTCGGAACCCACCTCGCGGGCAACGCGCGTCACCTCGGAGGCGAAGGAGTTCAGCTGGTCGACCATGGTATTGACGACCTTGCCGATGCGTAGGAACTCCCCGCGGAGCGGGCGGCCGTCGATCTCGATCTGCATGGTCTGGCCGAGGTCGCCCTTCGCCACCGCGCCGATGACGCGTGCCACCTCGGTCGTGGGCTGGACCAGATCGCCGATCATCGTGTTGACCGAATCGACGCAGTCGTGCCACCCGCCGGTTGCAGACGGCAGCTTGCCGCGCTCACCGATCCGCCCGTCCTTGCCGACCGTGCGGGCCACGCGGTCGAGCTCGCGCGCAAGTCCCTGGTTCAGCTCGACGATGTCGTTGAAGGCCTCGGCGATCTCGCCATCGATTCCGGTCAGATCGAGCGGCAGGCGAACCGAGAAATCACCCTTCCGGAACGCGCGCAGATTTTTCAGGAGGAGCTTCGGCTCTAACTGCGACGGGATCGGCGTCATGCGAACGTACCCTTATACATCGAGAATTCGCCACCTGAGGCGAGCAGCCACGTTGCGCTGAACGCTAGGGAGGCACCGAGCCGGAGACAAGGAGTGGAACGTGAGCGTGTATGAAGGGCCGGTTAACACCTGCTGGTAGGTGCCACGCTGCGGCCGCGCAAGCTGACCCGGCCGGTGTGGTGATCCATCGCCGACAGCACGAAAGCGCTGCTTCCGCGCAGGAGAGGCGCGCACCGCGTACCGCCCTGGCCCTCGCGACGGTCCATCGTCGCCTCAACCAGCCGGGCAGTCCCCCTGGCCAGGGGGCACGTGGCCCCGAACCGTCTTTTCGGAGTCGATCAGGAATAATCGAAGCGTGCCGGTGATCTGGATAGCTGGAGGGTGTCGACAGCCCTCACGCATCGCGGAGCCTGCTTATGTCCGATCACGCTGATGTAGAGGCCTACCTTGCCGAAGGAACCAGTCTGATTTGCCGGGCAGAGGAATGCACAAGCTGTCTGCGCAAGAACGGCGCTTGCGAGGGGCAATTGCTGGTCGCAGCAACAACCCTGATTGCGATGCATCAGATCGACCTCCTGTTGAAGGCCCATCGGGATCGCCTGGTTGTCGAGACCGCTTCTGCGCCGACCGCGCCGCCGATGCCGGGGAAACGGCGCTGGTGGCTACCTTTGAGGTCTAAGCGAGCGTGCAATCCCATACCTCTGCGATGAGCCGACGCGCGAAGGGCATCACCGCACTGACGCGAAGGGACATTCGCTGGATCATGCGAGATGCGCGGCCTCGCGCGTGCCCCGGGGCGTGCCAGGTGATCCTGTCGCCAAACAGCCGGTGCTACCGGAGGCCGTTGCTCCTGCAGCATTCCGAAGACCGGGATCGGGCGTGCGGATCAGGGAACGATCGGAGCTCGCCGCACCTGACCCTGCCAAACCAAGCGCGTCGGACGCCGACAAGCGATCGTCCGGGGCGCAGCATGCGCGAGCCATGGAGACGGCTTTCGCGCCTTCAGCCTCGCATCGGCGCAGCGAATTGACAGCCCGGCCGGATGAGCGGACCATTCGCGGCCTCCGCTCGCCAGAATGCTGACCTCGTCCCGGTGCAGCCGCAGGGCGCATTGTTTCAGGCCGGGGAACATCAGCGAAGTCGAGTGCCCAGAGGCAGGAGGTGACGCCCATGCTCGGGTTTCGCGCAACGCCGTCTTCTCGGCTCATTCCGCCGCTGGGCGCCGCCCTCCTGATTGCGACCGGGTCCGTCCTCGCTGACGAGACGTGCCAGTCGCCCTACATGGCCAAGATCACGGGCGTCGAAGACTTCGTCTACGTCTGGACCTTGGGAGTCGAGGGCCTGGGCGACAGTTCGGACAAGCTCGTGACGGTGGACGTGCGCGAAGGCTCGCCGACCTTCGGCAAGCCGATCCACAGCGCCTCGGTCGGCGGCCGGCATGAGGCGCATCACGGCGGCTTCACCGACGACCGGCGCCGATTCTGGGCCGCAGGGCTGTCAGACAGCACCATCTTCATCTTCGACGTCGCGATCGACCCGGCCAGGCCCCGACTCGTGAAAGTCATCGATGATTTCGTCGAGAAGAGCGGCGGCGCGGCCGGGCCGCACGGCGCTTATGCGCTGCCCGGCCGCATGCTGATCCCGAGCTTGTCGAACCGGGACGGAACCGGCCGGGCGGCCCTCGTCGAGTACACGAACGAGGGCGACCATATCGCGACGCACTGGCTGCCCACCGACGCGATGCCGAACGGCGCCCGGATCGAGGCGAAGGCGGACGGGTACGGCTACGACGCGCGCGTGCTGCCGCGCCGCAACGTGATGCTCACCTCGTCCTTTACAGGCCTCGAGAACTACATGCGTCCGCTCGGCGACCTGATGAAGGACGGCGAGGCGATGCAGCGCTTTGGGCAAACGATGGTGCTGTGGGACTTCCACGCGCGCCAGCCCCGCACCGTGATGAGCGTTCCGGGCGTGCCGCTGGAGATCCGCTGGGCTTGGAACCCCCAGCATAACTATGCCTTCACCTCGACCGCGCTGACCTCGAAGCTCTGGCTCGTGCACGAGGACGAAAGCGGGGCTTGGCGCGCCAAGGACGTGGCCGACATCGGCGATCCGGCGAAGATGCCGGTGCCGGTCGACATCAGCCTCTCGGCCGACGACCGCACGCTGTTCGTTGACACCTTCATGGACGGGACGACGCGGGTCTTCGATGTCACGGACCCGCACAAGCCGAAGCCGATCTACGAGAAGAAGATCGGCGCGCAGCTGAACATGGTCTCTCAGACCTGGGACGGCAAACGGATCTACTTCACCACCTCTCTCCTGGCGAACTGGGACAAGACCGGCGCGGAGAACGAGCAGTTCCTCAAGGCCTACACGTGGGACGGCAAGGAACTGGCGCCGCGCTTCACGATCGACTTCACGGCCGAGCGGCTCGGGCGCCCGCACATGATGGCGTTCGGCGCGGCCTCGCTCGACCCGAATTGATCGCGATGCGGCCCGCGACACGCCTCGGCCTCGTCGCGGCGCTGATGATGCATGCCGCTGCGCTCGCGCATGACAGCCACCCGCCGCCGGGGGCCGACGAGGCTGCGTTCCCGATCCCGGCGCCGGGCAGCTACCGCCTGCCACCCATCAAGGCTGCGGCGGGAGGCGCCATTCTCGACGAAGCCGGTCATCGCCTGGACCTGTTGATCGATGTCCTCAAGGGTCGGGTCAGCGTGCTGGCCTTGGTCTACACGCGCTGCGGCGACGTCTGCCCGCTCGCCAGCGCCGGCATGGCCCGGCTGCAGGACCTCGCGGTGAAGGATCCGGATCTGTCGCACCGGATGCGCCTCGTCACGCTGAGCTTCGACCCTGAGCGCGACACCCCCGAGGTGATGCGCGCCTATGCGGCCGCCTGGCGCTCCGGCGACCCGGTCGCGCCCGACTGGGCTTTCCTCACCGCCGCCGGCCGGGAGGCTCTCGCACCGATTCTTGCGGCCTATGGCCAGCAGATCGATGCGAAACCCGGCGGGGCCCTGAACCACGTCTTCCGCGCCTTCCTGATCGACCCCGCGGGACGTGTGCGGAACATCTACAGCCTCGACGTGTTCGAGCCCGCGCTGGTTCTCACGGACGTGCGGACATTGCTGCTCGAACAATCCGGCTCCGAGGCTGCGCAGGGCCGCTGAGTGCGCGCGCTGGGACCGCGATGTCCAGGCTTGGCTGCCATGCCCAGGCTTGGCTGCCATGTCGGCCGCGCTGCGACACGCGATTCACCGAGGGCCGCGCCGCTCGCCGCGTCGGCGCTGATCACACGCCCGAGGGTCCGGCCTCCATTCAGGG
Organism: Methylobacterium soli; assembly: GCF_008806385.1. GTDB lineage: Bacteria > Pseudomonadota > Alphaproteobacteria > Rhizobiales > Beijerinckiaceae > Methylobacterium > Methylobacterium soli. The sequence continues at coordinate 25,482 of NZ_VZZK01000039.1, read as the reverse complement.
CGGGGCCTCATGGGCCTCCAAGGCCGCCTCCACGAGGCCACGCACCGCCTGCCAGGCTGGGGTTGGCGGCGTGACCAGATCGAAATGACCGGCATCCAAGAGGTCGATCAGTCGCGGTGCGGTCCCGGGCCCCCGCCGCAGGGCGCGGGCATAGTCGTGCGCGACCCAGGGCGGCACGAGCCGGTCGAGCACGCCGCTCACCAGCACGACCGGAACGTCAGGCGGCGCGCGGAGCGCGGGCGAGACGTCCGAGAGCTTGTCCGCCGGGGCGAGGCGCTCAAGGATACCGGGGCCGCAGAGCACGGGGATGAACCGGGCAAAGCTCGCAAGATCACCGACCCCGCCCAGACTGATGACCGCCCGCGGGATCAACCGGGTCGTTCCGGGATGGAGGCCGGCGGCGGAGCGGGGTCAGTCCCGGCGACCGAGAGGCCGACCGCATCCGCCGCATGTTGCTGGAACAGCGCTGTGGCACTCACGTTCCGTTCGCGGCCTACTCGCGACAGGGTTGGTGAAGGAAGGGGTACAGACCGATGATCGACCTCAACGCCGCGACGGCAGAGGAACTGGACGCGATCCCTGCACTGAAGGGGCACGGCTTCGAAATCGTGCGCTATCGCGAGGAGCGCGGCCGTTTCACCAGCCTGCGACAGCTCGACGAGGTGCCGGGCTTGGCGGGCAAGACGGACGGCGTCGGCGAAGCCGTGACCATCGCGGACGCCTGAATGCAGGAAAGCGTGGCTCTCACCCTGGGAGGGTGGTCTGCCACCGCGGTTCGCCGTCAAGCATTGGACCCGAAGGGTGCACAGCTCCGCTTCGAGGCGTCCAGCCGAACGGATGGCACGCGGCCGGGATCTCGGGGTAGGGGGGACATGCCGGGGGGATAATCGTGTTCTCCGAAGGCCGAAGCCCATTGTCTCGCCTGCACCAGCCTCGTCGGACAGGGTGGGCGCAGTTCACCTCCAGCCGAGCGCTGGAGCGATGTGCTTCAGGACGGCTTCGATGACATGGGCGTTGTAGGCCACGCCGAGTTGGTTCGGCACCGTCAGCAGCAGGGTGTCGGCCTCGGCAATCGCCTCGTCGGCTTTGAGCGCCTCGATCAGCCGCTCCGGCTCCGCAGCGTAGGAGCGTCCGAAGACCGCTCGCATGTTGTCGATGATGCCGACCTGGTCGCTGCTGTTGCCGCGTCCAAAATAGGCACGGTCGAGGTCGCTCATGAGCGCGAAGATCGAGCGGGAGACCGACACCCGCGGCTCACGCGTGTGGTTTGCAGCCTTCCAGGCCTGCCGGTAGCGGCGGATCTGGTTGGCCTGCTGGATGTGGAACGGCTCGCCCGTCTCGTCCGCCTTGAGGGTCGAGCTCTGCAGGTTCATGCCCTGCTGCGCCGCCCATACGGCGGTGGCATCGGACGCCGACCCCCACCAGATGCGGTCGCGCAACCCCTCCGAGTGCGGCTCAAGCCGCAGCAGGCCCGGCGGATTGGGGAACATCGGCCGCGGATTGGGTTGAGCGAAGCCCTTCCCCTTCAACAAATCGAGAAACACCTCGGCGTGCCGGCGTCCCATGTCGGCATCGCTCTCGCCTTCGGGCGGGGCGTAGCCGAAGTGCCGCCAGCCATCGATGACCTGCTCGGGCGAGCCTCGACTTATGCCGAGTTGGAGCCGTCCGCCTGAGATCAGGTCCGCCGAGCCGGCGTCTTCGACCATGTAGAACGGGTTCTCGTAGCGCATGTCGATGACGCCGGTGCCGATCTCGATGCGCTTGGTCCTGGCAGCCACTGCGGCGAGCAGCGGAAATGGCGAGGCGAGCTGTTGGGCAAAGTGATGAACCCGGAAGTAGGCGCCGTCCGCGCCGAGCTCTTCCGCGGCGACCGCGAGGTCAATCGACTGCAGCAGGGTGTCGCCTGCCGAGCGTGTCTCGGACCGCGCCGTCGGCGACCAGTGGCCAAACGACAGGAAACCGATCTTCTTCATCATCATATCCAGGCTACGGCGCACCACGTCACTTGCGGTCGGCCGGCATGAGCTGTGCCGGACGGCGGAAAGAGGTCACCGCCGTCCGAATCCTGTCAGGCGGCTTTCTGCAACCCCTCTGCCACCATGGCGGCCTGAACGGCGGCGCGCGTCGAGACGCGCTGGCTGAAGGCGGCGAGGCGTGGCCAGCGGGCAAGATCGACGCCGAGATGCGGCGCCCAGCTCAGGACGACGAACAGGTAGGCATCGGCGACGGTAAAATCAGAGCCGGTGAGGAAGGCACGTCCGTCCGCGAGCGCGGCTTCGACGACATCGAGCTTGCGATCGAGGTTCGCGAGCGACGCCGCACGCGCCTCTGGTGTGAGCGCCGGGTTGAACAGCGGTCCGAACGCCTTGTGCAACTCGGCCGAGATGAAATTCAGATGCCCGTTGAGCCGGGCGCGCTCGAGAGTGCCGGCGACAGGGGCGAGCGTGCCGGGAGCGTGCTTGTCGGCCAGGTACTGGATGATGGCCGCGCCCTCGGTCAGCACCTCTCCGTCTCCGAGCTGCAGCGCAGGGACGTACCCCTTCGGGTTGACGGCCATGAAATCCGCTCCGGATGCGGTCTTCTTGCTCCGGAGGTCGACGGCTTCGAGTGCGAACGGCAGGTTGAGCTCGCGCAGGACGATATGCGGCGAGAGCGAGCAGGCGCCAGGAGCATAGAAGAGCTTCATGGGATGTCTCCGGGTTGGGAACAGCGTGTAGCGGTAGACGTGCTCGTTACCCTTGGAAACCCGGTAACTTCCAGTGACCGACCTTTTCGGGTATCGTTCAGGAAACCAGGTTGCCGGCCGGATCGCAGGTATGTGTCATGGCGCTGAAGCTCAGGAAGAAGGTGCTCCCCCCGCCGGGCTGCCCGATGTCGGCGTGCATGAGCCTGCTCGGCGGGGCGTGGACGCCGGAGATCATCTGGAACCTGAGCGAGGGCGCGCGCCGCTTCTCGGAACTGCGTCGTGCGATGCCGAAGATTTCGGCCAAGGTGCTCAGCGCGCGGCTGAAGGATCTGGACGAGCGCGGCGTGCTCGTTCGCTCTGTGCTGCCAACGACCCCGCCGAGCGTGGATTACGGCCTGACCGACCTTGGCGAGGAGTTGATCCCGGCCATCCGAGCCATCGTTGAGGTCGGCTCGAAGCTGCACCTCCGCTTGATGTCGTCAGCGGCGAGCCGCGCTGCCTGAGCCGGAGCGTTGATCGACCTCGAAGGCCAGTGGACGCGGCCGCCTCGCCCGGGTCTATCCGGCACCCCTGTCGATTGCGCCGTCGAAGCGGGTCTGCAGGTCACCGAGGTGCCCACGACCCGCAGGGACGAGCGGCCGTTCGCGAAGGTCTGCGGCATACGCCGTCAGGGGCCCGGCCAATTGAGCCGGGTCGTCATCGATGGCCCACGCGACGAGAGGCTCGGAGCAAGGGGCGCCGAGTTCGACGAAGCGCCAGTTCTCGGACCGATGTCGCCATGGCGACGACGGAGGGCTGGAGGCCCGTGGCCGCTCTCACCGCTGGGCATACAGGAGGGCTGCCACGTCCCGCGCGATGCCCCCTCGGTGCACCGCCCGATCGGCCGTGATCTTGACTCGCCGCCCGACGCGCGACGAGATGCAGAGCGTGCTGGGCACGGCCGCTGCCGGCTCAGCCTTCAGGATGGGCATGTCCGGCCGCGGAGGCAAACGATGCGCCTGTATCGCGATGCGCTGCCTCAGCTGAGCGGTCGGCCGTTCCTGACCGATGGTGGCCTCGAGACCACCCTGGTGTTCCTGAACAAGATCGAATTGCCCTGCTTCGCGGCTTTTCCGCTGCTCGGCACCGAGGAGGGCCGGGGCGAGCTCGAGCGGTTCTTCGAACCCTATATCGCGCTCGCGCAGCGCCACCGGGCTGGGATGATCCTGGACGCGCCGACCTGGAGGGCCAATCCCGACTGGGGCGCGCAGCTCGGCTTCGACGCGGACGCGCTCGCCGCCATCAATCGCACCGCGATCCGGTTCATCGCAGCCTTGCGGCGGCACCATTCCGGGTCCGGTCTGCCCCTCGTCCTCAACGGCGTGATCGGACCCCGCGGCGACGGCTACAGGCCCGAATCCGCGATGTCGGCCGACCAGGCTGCCGATTACCACCGCCCCCAGATCGAGGTCTTCGCGGACAGCGAGGCCGATATGGTCAGCGCCGTCACCTTGACCACGGTCGCGGAAGCGGTCGGCATCGCCCGCGCGGCGCGTGCGGAACGCCTGCCGGTGGTGATCTCCTTCACCCTCGAGACGGATGGCCGTCTGCCATCCGGTCAGACGCTCGGCTCCGCCATTCGGGAGACCGACGCGGAGACGGACGCCGCCCCGGCCTATTACATGATCAACTGCGCGCATCCGGTGCATTTCGAGCCCGCGCTGACGGAAAGCGGCCCCTGGCTTGAGCGCCTGCGCGGCGTGCGGGCAAATGCCTCGACGAAGAGCCATGCCGAACTCGATGCGGCCACCGCGCTCGATATCGGCGATCCTCAGGATCTTGGCCGCCGCTATGCCGGTCTGCGGGAGCGCCTTCCCAACCTGACCGTCCTCGGCGGCTGCTGCGGCACGGATCACCGGCACATCGCCGCAATCTGTGAGGCCTGCTTCTAGCCGGCCGTGGGGGCCGGCCCGCGGCCGCTTTCGGGATGCGGCTTGAATGCGCGGATCGCGGGAGGGAGCGATGGGCTTCTACGAGCGTCATATCGGGCCCCGCCTGGTGAGTTGCCTCTGCGGTGCCGCCGACATCCGGGCCGAACGGGAGAAGCTGGTTCCGGCCGCACAGGGCATCGTCCTGGAGATCGGGATCGGACCTGGGCTCAATCTGCCCTTGTACGATCCCGCGCGCGTCAGCCGGGTGATCGGTGTGGACCCGCACGCGTCGTTTCTCAAACTCGGCACGTCACGCCGGGACAGCGCCCCTGTGCCGGTCGAGATCCGGCAGGAACCAGCCGAGCGGATCCAGCTCCCGGCGCGGTCGGTGGATACGGCGGTCGTCACCTTCACGCTCTGCTCGGTGCAGGACCCGGCGCGGTGCCTGACGGAGATCCGCCGTGTCCTGCGGCCCGAGGGGCGCCTGCTGTTCCTGGAGCACGGCCTCTCGCGGGAGGAAGCCGTCGCGCGCTGGCAGCACCGGCTGAACCCGCTGTGGCGCTCGCTCGCCGTCGGCTGCAATCTCGACCGGCCCGTTCTCGCCTCACTGCGCGCGGCCGGGTTCTCGATCGAGGCCGCCCAGGAATATTACCTGCCGCGCACGCCCAAGCCCCTGGCTTATCTGAGCCGCGGCACAGCTCGCCCGGAGCCGTAGCGGCTCCGGACCCGGCTCCGTCTGACCCGTTGCGGGCTTCCGGGAGATCCGCCGGCGGAGCATCCGATCAAGCCGGCCCGGGCGAGCGATGGCGGCCGAAAGCCGATGGTCTGCGCTTGCGCATCCAAACGGCCGGCCCCGACGTCGCCACGGATGGGCGTCCCAGGACGGCCCAGGCGGGCCCGAACCGCAGGAGAAGATTTCGGCTGTGGGGCAGGCGCCTCGGAGCAAATTATCCCGCAAGCGGTTGCGAATGCTCACCATTCCGGAACAACCCGCGGGCGCGCCTTGCCCGGCGGGCTTTCCCGCGCTAGGCCCGCGGCCGCGCCGAGCCCCCGGGCGCTGCCCGACAGGATCGCCCGATGGGCCGCAGGGAGTGATGCATGCCGCCAGCCAGTGACACGTTGCCCGTCGGCGAGAGGCCGCGCGCGGCCGTCGCGCCCTCCGCCGACACGGCGGGATCGATGCCGAACATCGTGGCCCGCCTCGAGCGCCTGCCGATGACGGCCTACCAGCGCAGGATCTTCGCGATCATCGCCTCGGCCTGGCTCGTCGACCAGGTCGACGTCGCGCTTCTGACCTTCCTGCTCGGGTCGATCGTCGTCGCCTTTGACCTGACACCGACGCAAGCCGGCCAGCTCGCCGCCATGACCTTCGCGGGCCAGCTCGTGGGCAACATCCTGGCCGGCACGGCCTCGGACCGGTTCGGGCGAAAGACCGTCTTCCAGGTGACGATGGTGGTCTGGGGCCTCGCGAGTCTCGCGGCGGCGGCGGCCTGGAGCCTGCCCGCCCTCATGGTGTGCCGGTTCCTGATCGGCGTCGGCGTCGGCGGCGAGGCCCCGGTCGCGCAGGCGATGGTCTCGGAAATCGTGCCGACCAACGTCAGGGGCAAGTACGTGGCCTTCATGGAGGGGTTCTGGGCCGTCGGCTACGTCCTCTCCGGAGCGCTCAGCTACTTCATCCTGCCGCATCTCGGCTGGCGCTGGGCCTTCGTCGTCGTCGGCCTGCTCTCGGGCGTCGTCCTTCTCGTGCGCCGCGGCATGCCGGAATCCCCCCGCTGGCTCGCGGATCACGGCCGGGCGGCGGAAGCCGAGGCGGTGATGACGCAGATGGAGACCGCGGTGGCCCGCTGCACCGGTCGCCCCCTCCCGCCGGTGCCGGCTGTCGTCGCGGCCGAGCCCGTGCCGCACCGGAGCGCGATCGCCACGCTGTTCTCGCCGGAATATCGCCTGCGCACCGTGATGGCGTTCGGGCTCTGGTTCTTCGCCCTGATCGGGTTCTTCGGCCTGAATTCCTGGATCGCGGTCCTGCTCAAGGACAAGGGCTTCTCGATCGTGGGGTCGGTCGGCTTCGTGACGCTCATCACCATCGGGGGCATCCCGGGCTTCTTCACGGCGGCCGTGCTGCTGGAGAAGCTCGGCCGCAAGGCGACGACCGCGACCTTCCTGGTCTGCGCGGCCGGCGCCGCCTACCTCTACGGGAACGCCGCCGACCAGACCTGGCTGTTCGTCGCGGGCTTCGTGATGCAGTTCTTCATGTTCGGCATGTGGAGCTGCCTCTACGCCTATACGCCGGAGCTCTACCCGACGCGGGCGCGCGCCACGGGGGCGGGCTTCGCTTCGGCCTTCGGCCGGATCGGGGCCATCCTGGGGCCGATGGTGGTTCCGATCCTCGTCCAGACGGGCGGTACGGCCGTCGCCTTCCAGGTCGGCGCCGGCGGCTTCCTGATCGCGGCCCTGCTCGTCGTCACCCTCGGGGTCGAGACCCGCGGGCAAATCCTCGAGAATGTCTCTCACTGAGCCAGGATCTGACCGGACGCCGCACGGCCAGACCCCGTCACCCCTTGTCCGCGGCAAGCCCAGGATGCGAGCGATGCCTGCACCGATCGTCGACATGCGCAGCCGGCCCACCTTTCTGCACCCGTTCTTCGGCGCCGATCCGGACGCGCCGGAGGATGAGGTCGTGCGCTGGCTCAACCGGCGCGTCGGCGCGCGGGAGGTCGATCACTACACGCGCGGGCGCACCCTCGAGGGCTTCGCGGCCGAGATGGAGGGGGCGGGAATCGCGGTCGCCGTGATGGTTGCCCGCAGCGTGCCCGGCGTCCGGGTCGACAATGACGCGCTCGCGGCCATCGCGCGGCGTGATCCGGAGCGGTTCATCGGGATCGCCTCGGTCGATCCCTTGGAGCTCGGCCGGGAGCAGGCCCTCGTGGAAGCCCGCCGGGCCGTGTCCGATCTCGGGCTGCGGGGCATCAACCTCGATGCGGGCTTCTACGCGGATCCGATGAAGGCCGACGACGAGCGCCTGATGCCGCTCTACGAGCTGTGCCAGTCGCTCGGCGTCCCGGCCTTCGTGATGTCAGGCCCGACGTCGCCGGACCTGCGCCTCAACGACCCCCTGGCGGTCGACCGCGTGGCGAGGACATTTCCGAAGCTGCCAATCGTCTGCTGCCACGGCTTCTATCCGCATGTCGACGCGATGGTCACCGTCGCGTTCCGCAACGAGAACGTCTTCGTGTCGCCGGACATGTACACGTTCGCGCCGGGTGGCCGGCTCTATGTCGAGGCCGCCAACGGCTTCATGCGCGACCAGTTCCTGTTCGGGAGCTCGTTCCCGTTCCGGCCGATGCGGCAGGGCGTCGAGGACTTCCGCGACCTCGGCCTCTCCGACGAGGCGCTGGCGCACGCCTATTGGCGCAATGCCGACCGGCTGTTCGGCCTCGGCCTGAGCGCGTCTCACTCCGGTTGATCGCCGGATCCGCGCCCGTTCAGCCTCGAACGCGATGCGGACGCCACGCGGAGCCTCTCCCCGCGGGGCGGGGGAGGCGCCGCGTGGCGCGGATCAGTGGCGCGGCAGCGTCTGCAGGGCCCGCAGGAAGACGTCGACCTCCGCCTTCGTGTTGTAGAAGGCCAGCGAGGCGCGCACCGACTGGTCGACGCCGAAGCGGCGCAAGGCCGGCAGGGCGCAATGGTGGCCCGAGCGCACCGCGATCCCGCGCGCGTCGAGATGATGGGCCACCTTTTCGTTCTCGAGGCCCTCGATGACGAAGGACATCACGCTGGCCTTCTCCCGCGCCGTGCCGATCAGGCGCAGGCCCTTCACCTCGGCGAGCCCCGCCTGGGCATATTCGAGCAGGTCGTGCTCGTAGGCCGCGATGCCGGGAAGGCCGACGCCCTCCAGGTAGTCGAGGGCGGCGCCGAGGCCGACGGCCCCGGCGATATCGGGCGTGCCCGCCTCGAACTTCTCCGGCGCGCCCTTGTAGACGGTGTGCGTGAAGGTGACGTCCTCGATCATGTGGCCGCCGCCCTGCCAGGGCGGCATCGCCGCGAGGAGGTGGGTCTTGCCGTAGAGCGCCCCGATCCCCGTCGGCCCGAACACCTTGTGGCCGGAGAAGACCAGGAAATCGGCGTCGAGCGCCTGCACGTCGAGGGGGATGTGCGGCGAGGATTGCGCGGCGTCGACCAGCACCGGCACCCCGTAGGCGTGCGAGAGCCGGATGATCTCCGAGACCGGGTTGATGGTCCCGAGCGCGTTGGCGACGTGGGTCACCGAGACGATCTTCGTGCGCCCCGAGAGCAGGGCCGCGAATTGCTCGAAGATGATCTCGCCCCGGTCGTTGACCGGGATCACCCGCAGCGTCGCGCCGGTCGCCTGGCTGAGGAGTTGCCAGGGCACGATGTTGGCGTGGTGCTCGATCGTCGAGACGATGATCTCGTCGCCCGGGCCGACATTGGCGCGGCCATACGAGTTCGCCACGAGGTTGATGGCCTCCGTGGTGCCCCGCAGGAAGACGATATCGTCCTTGGTGGGCGCGTTCAGGAAGCGGCGCACCTTCTCGCGGCCGCCCTCGAACAGGTCCGTGGAGCGGGCGGCGAGCGTGTGCGCGGCCCGGTGGATGTTCGAGTTGTGGCGGCTGTAGAACGCGCTCGTCGCGTCGATCACGGTCTGCGGCTTGTGGGTCGTCGCCGCGTTGTCGAGCCAGACGAGGGGGTGACCGTTGACGCTCTGGTGGAGGGCCGGGAAATCCCGGCGCACGCGCTCCACGTCGAAGGGCGCGGCGACCGGGCTCGACCCCTGCGCGGTGAGGCGCGGGGCGGGGCCGGGCTGGCGCGAGGGCTCGACGCGGGGCTGGGCGTAGGTCGTCCGCGTCGGCCGCGCGGCGGCGGGCGCCAGGAAGTAGTAGTCGGAGGCAGGCGCCGCGGGCTCCGGCGCGCGCGAGAGGCGCCCCGTGCGCCGGGCGCTCTCCTGCGCCGCGTCGCCAGCCTGGCGCGACGGATCGGCCGGGACGCTCTGCGGCGCGAGCGCGTGGGCGAACGCGTTCGCCCGCGGGTGGTCGGCCGCGGTCTGGCGGTGCAGATCGCCCCCGCCCGGCAGCGCGGCGGCGATCTCGGGCACGCGCGGCACGAAGAACTCGGGCAGGCTCCGGCGCGACGCGAAGGGATCGGCCAGCGGGTGGACCGAGGGGATCGCCGCCACATCGAACGCGACCGGCCCCGCGGGCGCAAGGTTCGGCACCGAGGGCCCCGTCACCCCCGGCAGGCCGACGGGCGGCGCGCCGAGCGAGCGGGCGCCGAGTTGCGAGGCATCCGGCTGCAGGCCCTGGGGCAGGCCGGCTGCAGGCGCCGAGGAAAGGCCGAGATTGGCGCCCGGCAGCGGTGCGCCGCCGGGTCCCTGCGGCAGGCCCGGCAAGCCCTGCGGCAGGCCCTGCGGCAGGCCCGGCAAGCCCTGCGGGCTCGCCGGCAGCTCGGGGGCGAAGGGCTGGCTCAGGGCCTGCCCCTGCCCGTAGATCTCGCGGGCGAGGCGCCCGACGAGATCGGCGTGGCTGAGCTCGCCGGGGCTGCCCGTCGGCAGGGCGAAGGCGGGTGCCTCAGGCGTAGTCATGGTAGTTGCCGAGCAGCACGTTATCGAGACGGGCGATCGCGTCCTCGACCAGAACCGCGGCCGAGAAGTAGCGGGTCACGAGGTGCGAGGCGATCGAGTGGTCGTTCGTGCCCATGTAGCGCACCGACAGGCCGGGCTCGATCTCGCCGGTGACGCCCGACTTGTGCAGGCCGACCACGCCCTGCTCACCCTCGCCGACGCGCAGGAGCAGGATCGAGGTGGTCTGGGCGCCGGTCACCGGATCGATGTCGATGGGCAGCTTGTCGCTCGGCACCAGGGGCACGCCGCGCCAGGTGAGGAAGGGCGCGCCGAACAGGTGCACGACCACCGGCGGCACGCCGCGGCGCGTCGCCTCCCGGCCGAAGGCCGCGATGGCGCGGGGATGCGCGACGAAGAAAGCGGGCTTCTTCCAGACCAGCGTCAGCAGCTCGTCGAGATCGTCCGGGGTCGGCGGGCCGCCGCGGGTCGGGATGCGCTGGCGCGAGCCGACCTCGTTCAGGAGGCCGAACTGCGAGTTGTTGAGAAGCTCCCATTCCTCGCGCTCCTTCACGGCGTCGACCGTGAGGCGGATCTGCTCGCGGAGCTGGTCGATCTCGTTCGAGTAGAGATCGGTGACGCGGGTATGGGTGTTGAGGATCGTCTGGATCGTCGAGAGGTGGTACTCGCGCGGGTCGATTTCGTAGTCGACGAAGGTGGTGGGCAGGCGCGGCTCGCCCGCATGGACCGCCAGGAGCTCGATGCCCTGCTCGCCGTAGGAATTGGTGTGGCCCTTGAGCCGGTCGCGCTCCTCGATGTGCTGGGCGATGCGCGAGCGGATCGCCTCGTCCTCGAGGGCGGCGCGATCGAGCGTGAGGAGCGTCACCGCCGAGAGGGCCTTGACGGCCGGCGTCGGCCCGGTCTCGCCCGCGAGCGCGCCGTCGCCGAAATAGTCGCCGCGGGTGGCGAGGCCCTGCCGCACCCGGCCCTTGTAGGGGCCCGACAGGCTCAGCTCGACGGTGCCGTCGGCGACGACCGTCAGGCTGTGGTCGGCGGAGCCTTCCTGGCGGATGACCTCCCCGGCCTGATGGTGGCTCTCCGTGAACTTGCCGGCGAGCGTGGCGAGCTCGGCATCACCCAGCCGGCTGAACAGCGGCACCGCCCGCAGGGAGCCGGAGCGGATCACCCGAACCTTTTCCTCCGTGCCAAGGTCGATGCGGCCGGGCTTGGCCAGCACGACGGCGCGCCGGTTGACGCGGTAGACGCCGCCCGGCACGTCCACGAAGGGCAGAAGGCGCAGGAGCCAGCGCGGGGTGTTGGCCGCGTTCTGGACCGATGTGACGGTCGCCGTCGCTAGATTGCGTGCCGCAGAGGCACTCACGCTCAAACCCGGTCCGCTCATCGTCTGTCGTCTCCGTTTCGCTCAAGGCACGAGGAAGCGCCTCCGGAACGGGGCTTGAGCCCGGCCGGTCCGAATGCGCCTGAAAGTTACGTTACGCATCTGCCGGGCCAAGCGCAGTCGAGCGACAGCGCCAGGTCTGCGCTGTACTGGAGCGCACCCGAACAAGCTCATCGATACTCTGTCCCGGAAGGGGGCTGCACTGGGCCTTATCCCGGGTTAAAGCGGTCTAGCTCCGTCGAAGCCGAAGCGTCAATGGAAGCGATTTCTAAAATTTGCCGCTTCTGTGGAACGACGTCACCCTGAATTACGGATATGCAGAATCATATTCTTCATATTCAGTCACAGGTAGAAAATGTCTCTCTCTGTTGCGGCCGCAAGGGAGGATGCTGCGGAGGATCTCGCGGAGGACGTTTTTCCCTCACCCGAACGCAGATTCAGATTCCGTCGCCGAAGCCGAAGAACTGGTCCATGGTGAGCGCCGGCTGCTCGTCGGGGGGCAGGCGCGAGACGACGCGCGCCGGGACGCCCGCGACGGTCGTGTGCGGCGGCACGTCGTGCAGTACGACGGCCGCGGCCGCGACCTTGGCGCCTTCGCCCACCCGGATGTTGCCGAGCACCTTCGCGCCGACGCTGAGCAGCACGCCCCGCTCGATCTTGGGATGGCGGTCGCCGCTCTCCTTGCCGTTGCCCCCGAGGGTGACCGACTGGAGGATCGAGACGTCGTCGGCGATCACCGTGGTCTCGCCGATGACGACGCCGGTGGCGTGGTCGATGAACACGCCCGATCCGATTCGGGCGGCCGGGTGGATGTCGCAGCCGAATACTTCGGAGATCCGGCTCTGCACGTGCAGGCTGAGCGTCGCCCGCCCCTGATGCCAGAGCCAATGCGCCACCCGGTAGGCCTCAAGCGCCGCGAACCCCTTGTAGAACAGGAACGGGTCGAGGTAGCGGCGGCAGGTCGGGTCGCGCTCGCGGATGGCGACGAGGTCGCGCACCGCGTGCGCGCCGGCATGGGGGTCGGCCTCGAAGGCCGAGAGGCAGAGGTCGCGCATGGAGAGCCGCGCGAGGTCGCCGTCGCCGAGGCGATGCGCGAGGCGGTAGGCCAGGGCCTGGGCGAGGCTGCGCTGGTCGAGCACCGTCGCCTGGATGATGCCCGCGTAGAGCGGCTCCTCGATGAGCGCGGCCTCCGCCTCGGCGCGGAGTTCCGCCCAGACGTCCCATTCGGCGGTGCTGCGGCTCGTGGCGCGCAGCGGAGGCTGGGTCGCGATCGCCGCGGTCACGGCCGGGACCTCGGCATGCCGCGGGCTCGCCTGCCGCCCGCGGCGGTGGGATCGGCTGCGCGCGACATCGGGTTACTGGACCCGCCGGAACAGGTCCGGCAGGTAGTGCCGCAGGGTCTCGTGACCGTCGAACTTCACGTCGACGGTTTCCGGGCGGCCGCCCTGGCCGTGGATGCTGATGACGCGACCCCGCGCATGGCGCCAGATTCCCAACACCTCGGCGACATCGAGCCGCTCGAACACCACCTGATCGCCGCGCGTCATCGTCGCTGAGGCCATGGCATCATCCTTCGGAAACGGGCCGAGCAGGTCGGCCGAATCGTGTGCGTGAGGGTGGGGGGAGTGCCGCATCCGGACGGGCGAGAAGGGCTTTCCGGATGGCCGCGGCCGCGGGAGAAGATTTCGGCTGCGAACGGCGCGGTAGAGAGCAAATCTTTCGCTAAGTTATTGTTATATATTGATAATTGCAGACAGAACGCGCGCTGGCAAGCCTTGTTCCGCCTCCGCTCTCGCGCTACGCCGGGTCGCGCCGCTCGTCGCGCGGCGGTTTGAGCAGGACATCGATGGGCACCTATCTTCCCTCGCTCGCGGGCGGCGTGCTGATCGGCCTGTCGGCCGTGATGCTGCTTCTCCTTAATGGCCGCATCGCCGGGGTCAGCGGACTCGTCGCCGGGCTCGGGCGGCGGCCCGACCGGCGCTGGCTCGCCGACCTCGCCTTCGTGGCCGGGCTGATCCTGGGCCCGCCCGCCTTCGCGGCGCTGAGCGGGCACTGGCCCGAGATGCGGATCGTCGCCTCCCTGCCGATCCTGGCGCTTGCCGGGCTGCTCGTCGGCTTCGGGGCTCGCCTCGGTTCCGGCTGCACCAGCGGCCACGGGGTCTGCGGGCTCGCCCGGCTGTCGCCACGCTCGTTCGTGGCGGTCCTCACCTTTCTGGCAAGCGGCGTGGCCACGGTCTTCCTCGTGCGGGTGCTCTTCGGATGAGACCGGCCGCGCAGATCCTGGCGGCGCTCGCCGCCGGCCTCACCTTCGGGCTCGGCCTCGCTATGTCGGGCATGCTCGATCCCGCGCGCGTGCGCGGATTCCTCGACGTCGCGGGGGCCTGGGACCCGAGCCTCGCCTTCGTGCTCGCCGGCGCGGTCGGCGTCTCGGCCCTCGGCTACGCGGTGGCGCGCCGCCTGCGCGCGCCGGCCTTCGACCACGCCTTCGCGATTCCCACGGGGCAGCGGATCGACCGGCCCCTCGTCCTCGGCGCGGCCCTGTTCGGGGTCGGCTGGGGCCTGGCGGGCCTCTGCCCGGGACCGGCGGTCGCCGCCCTCTCGACGGGCCTGCTCCCCGTCCTGATCTTCGTCGCCGCGATGCTGGCCGGCATGGTCCTGCATCGGCGCATGACGCGCCCGTCCGGGCTCGGCCCGGCCGCCCCGGTCGCGCCGCCGCTCTCCGGGCGATGAGACGGCCGCCCTCCGCTCCGCCGGCCGGACCCGGAGCGGCGTCCGGTTGCGGCCTGGGGGGATCCACAGTTCGTTCTTTCTTCAGAACGCGCTCCGGGAGGGCGATCTTCGCTTTCGATCGCGAACCGGGAAAAGTTCTTCGTCTTTACCTTCGTGTTGCGCCCGAGCCTGCCGTTCGGACTGAACTGACGCGCTAAAATCCTTCAGTGAGGCTGCCTCTTGTTCTTTTAAAAGAACATAACTAGCCTCCTGACGCGGTCGGCGACGGCGCCTCAGGGAGGCGCCAGGGGCGGTCCTTGCCGCGTCACCCTTGAAGCGAGCCGGTCAGGCAGGAACGAATTACGCATGCCCGCGACGGACACCACGCTCCCCATCGCCGTGATCGGTGCCGGGTTCAGCGGCACGATGGCGGCCATCCAGCTTCTCTCGGCGCTGCCGCAAAGCCGGCCGGTCCTGCTCTGCGAGCGGGCGGAGGCGTTCGGGCGCGGCCTCGCCTACGCGACGCCCGCGCCCGCCCACCTGCTCAACCTGCGCGCCGCGAACATGAGCGCCTTCCCGGACCGGCCGCATCATTTCGAGGCGTGGCTCGCCGGCCAGACCGAGGAGGGCGTGCAGCGCACGCCCGCCGGCACCTTCGCGCCGCGCGGGCTCTACGGCCGCTACCTCGCCGAATTGCTGCAGCGGGCGATCACCGCCGGGGGCGTGCCGCGCCTGCACCTCGTCAACGATGCCGTCACGGATCTCGAACCCGCCGGCGCCGGCTACATCCTGCACACCGAGGGCGGGCCGGTGCACCGCGTCGCCGGAGCGGTGCTCGCCGCCGGCAACCTCGCGGGCCCCGGGGCGCCGCACAGCCATTACCGGGTCGACCCCTGGCAGCTGGAGCAGTTCGGCCGGCTGCATCCGCACCTGCCGGTCCTCATCGTCGGGACCGGGCTGACCATGGTCGACACGGTCGCGAGCCTGCGCGCGCACGGCTTCTCCGGCCGCATCGTCGCGGTCTCGCGCCGGGGCCTGCTGCCGCGCGTGCACGCGCCGGTCGAAGCCCGGCCGGCCCCGAACCTCACCACGCAGGATCTCGCCTCCCTGTCGGTGCTGCTCGGCCGGATCCGGCGCGAGGTGGCGGCCGCCGATGCGGCCGGGTCCGACTGGCGCGGCGTCCTCGACGGGCTGCGGCCGATCACCGACCTGATCTGGCGCAGCCTGCCGCCGGCGGAGCGCGCGCGGTTCCTGCGCCATCTGAGACCCTTCTGGGACGTCCACCGCCACCGGACGGCGCCGCCGGCCGCGCGGACGATCGCCGACGAGATCGCCCGCGGCAGCCTCGAGGTTCTCGCCGGACGGATCCGGACGATCCGGGACGCGGAGGCGCAGGCGCTCGTGACGCTGCGCCCGCGCGGCGCCGGCGAGGATCGGCACCTCGCGGTCCAGTGCATCCTGGATGCCACCGGCATCGGCCTGGTGTCCGAGACGCCCGACCCGCTTCTGCGCCGCCTGATGGCCCGCGGCCTGGTGCGCCCGGGCCCCTTCGGCCTCGGGCTCGATGCCGGCCCCGATTACCGCGCCCTCGGGCCCCGGGGCGGCCGCCTCTGGACGCTCGGACCGCTCCTGCGCGGCGTGCTGTGGGAGTGCATCGCGGTGCCCGACATCCGCAATCAGGCGGTCGAGGTCGCGGCCCTGGTGGCCGCCGATCTCGACCGGGCCGAGGCTGCCTGAGGCGCGGCCGCCCTCCCGCATTCCGGGTGCCTGCGCCCCCCGAAGGCGTCGCGCCCGGCGCCGCAACCGACGAGACCCCAACCCATGATCCGCCGCCTCACGACCCTTCTCGCTTGCCTCGCCTGCCTCGCCTTTGCGGGCCGGCCCGCCCTGGCGGACCCCTCCGCTCTGCGGATCGGCTACCAGCGCTCCTCCACCCTGATCGCCCTGCTGCGCCAGAACGGCGCCCTGGAGAAGGCGCTCGCACCACGCGAGGTCACCGTCACCTGGCACGAATTCACGAGTGGCCTGCCGATCATGGAGGCCCTGAACACCGGCAGCATCGACGTCTCGGCCGACGTCGCCGACACGGTGCCGATCTTCGCCCAGGCGGCGCAGGCCCGCATCACCTACCTCGCCGAGGAGGCGGCCTCACCCACCGCGCAGGCGATCCTGGTCGCGGCGGATTCGCCCCTGCGCAGCGTCGCGGAACTCAAAGGGCGCAAGGTCGCGGTGACCAAGGGGGCGGGCAGCCATTACCTGCTGCTGGCCGCCCTCAAGGCGGAGGGCCTGACCTTCAAGAGCATCACCCCGGCCTACCTGACGCCCGCCGACGGGCGCAGCGCGCTGGCCTCGGGCAGCGTCGACGCCTGGGTCGCCTGGGACCCCTTCCTGTCCGCGGCGCAGGCGCAGACCGGCGCCCGCATCCTGCGCGACGGCCCCGGCCTCTCCCTGTACAAGCGCTACTATCTCGCCGCGGATGCCTATGCGGAGAAGCAGCCGGCCGTGCTGGCGATCGTCTTCGACAAGCTGCGCGAGACCGGAGCCTGGGTGAAGGCGAACCCGGAGGAGGCCGCGGCCGAGCTCGCGAAGCTCTGGAAGATCGAGCCCGCCATCGTCCGCCAGGCGAATGACCGCCGCTCCTACCGGGTCGAGCGCGTCACGCGCGAGGGACTGTCCGAGCAGCAGACGATCGCCGATGCCTTCCGGGCGGAGGGCCTGCTCCCGCGTCCCGTCGACACCGCCGCGCTCGGCCTGTGGGAGCCGCCGACGCGCTGACGCCGCCGCGCGCGGGAGGCGGCCGATCCCCGGCCTGCCGGGCCTCGATCGCGAGGCGGCGCATCGGATCCGCCCCTGTTCGAAAGCAACTTGTGGGAATATCGATAATGTCCTGACGCTGGCTTGGCCCGGCTTCGCATCGGCGCTCATCCGCAGGCCGGCCCCTGCACGTTGAGGATCTGTCAAATGTCCGAACCCACCGACATCGAACGTCGGGGCTTGCTTCGGGGCGCCGGCGCACTCCTTGCGGTGCGGGCGCTCGCCGAGGCGCGCCCGGCCAGCGCTCAGTCACCCGCGCCGAACGGAGACGTCCGGGCAAGCCCTCCCGGTTCGACACCGTTCGCGGCGCTGAAGCGGATTCCCGCCGGCGACCTGGAGATCGCCTACGTGGAGGCCGGCCTCGCGACCGGGCAGCCCGTCCTGCTGCTCCACGGCTGGCCCTACGACATCCACAGCTACGTCGAGGTCGCCCCCGTGCTGGCCGCCGCGGGCTACCGCGTCCTGATCCCGTATCTGCGGGGATACGGCGCGACCCGCTTCCTGTCGGACGCGACGCCGCGCAACGGCCAGCAGGCGGCGCTCGCGGTCGACGCGCTCGAATTCCTGAACGCGCTGAAGATCGAGAAGGCGCTCGTCGCGGGCTACGATTGGGGCGCGCGCACCGCCTGCATCCTCGCCGCGCTCTGGCCGGAGCGCTGCAAGGGCCTCGTCTCGGTCAGCGGCTACCTGATCGGCAGCCAGGAGGCGAACGCGATGCCGCTGCCGCCGAAGGCCGAGCTGCAATGGTGGTACCAGTTCTACTTCGCGACCGAGCGGGGCCGCGAGGGCTATACCCGCTACACCCGCGATTTCGTCCAACTCATCTGGCAGCTGGCATCGCCGCGATGGCAGTTCGGCGACGACACCTTCGCCCGCTCGGCACCGGCCTTCGAGAACCCGGACCACGTCGCCATCTCGATCCACAATTACCGCTGGCGCCTGAATCTTGCGCAGGGCGAGCCTCGCTTCGACCCGATCGAGCGCAAGCTCGCGGCCTTTCCGACGATCGGCGTGCCGACGATCACGATGGAGGGCGACGCGAACGGCGCGCCGCACCCCGAGCCGTCGGCCTATGCCAGAAAGTTCTCGGGCCGCTACGCGCACCGTCTGATCACGGGCGGCATCGGCCACAATCTTCCGCAGGAGGCCCCGCAGGCCTTCGCGCAGGCGGTGGTCGACGTCGATGGCTTCTGATCGCCCCACCGGCCGGCCCCGGCTGGTCCCGGCTGCCATCCTCGCCGCCGGCCTGACCCTCGCCGCAGGCGGGGCCGCGCAGGACGCTCCGAAGCCGGCCTCGCCGATCTTCGGCGTCACGATCCCGGATGGCTACCGGGCCTGGCAGCTCATCGCCCCGGCCCTCGAAGGCGAGCCGCTCGACGAGCTGCGCGCCGTCCTGGGGAACGATGTCGCGGTGAAGGCCTACGAGGGCGGGACCCTGCCGTTTCCGGACGGAACAATCCTGGTGAAGCTCGCCTGGAAACAGGCTCCCTCGCCCGAATTCGCGCCCGCCACCGTGCCGGGCCGGGCGACGACCGTGCAGGTGATGGTGAAGGATGCCAGACGCTACGCCGAGACCGGCGGCTGGGGCTTCGGACGCTTCATCGACGGCAAGCCGGTCGACGCGGCCCAGCACGAGACCTGCTTCGCCTGCCACGAGGCGCGGGTGAAGGACCGGGACTACGTCTTCACGCGCTACGCCCGCTGACCCCGGGTCCGCCGGGGATGGCCTGACCGGCGGACCCGCACACCACGCCCCCGAACCGGCTTCCGGATCCTGGCGCCGGCCGCCGGGATGCCGGCCGGTCCGCGCGACGGCCTCATCGCGACGCTTGAGCGAATGGCTTGCGCCATCCGTGGTTTATAATCATTCCACAATCAAGCGTACGCTCGCGGAAGCTGAGACGACCGTCTCATCAGCATTTGTTTAGAATTTTGGCAATTGGCCGGCGAATTGCTTGATTACCGCCGGACCCCAAGGCGCGAGGAACAGCAGATCGTCGCGCGCTCAAGGACGGTGCACCATGACCATGACCATGCGTGTCGAAGACACCCCCGCCATCGCGGCGTCCGCATTGGCTCGACAAATCGACGATCACGGGTTTGCGGTCATCCCCGACTATGTCGGCAGGGCGGATCTGGATGAGGCGCAAGCATTCGTTCGGAAGAATGTCGCGGCCGCCGGCAACAACTACACCATGTTTTCCGGGTCCGAACAGCTTGATGGAACGTTCTTGCGCGATCTGGGCCGATCGGACGACTTCGTGAATCTGTGCCGCGGCATCTACAAGGCCGGCACGCACCGGAACCCGCCGAACGTCGAATTCTACCAGATCCTGCGTTGCCTCTCGGGGACAGGCGCGGCGGAGCATTCCATGCGCTTCCACTACGATTCCTACGTCCTGACGGCGCTGATCCCGATCCTGATGCCGGTCAACGGCCAGCGCGGCAATCTCATCGTGCTTCCGAACAACCGCACCATTCGCAAGTATTACATCAGCAATCTCTGCGATAAGATGCTGATCGAGAATTCATGGTCTCAGAAAATCTATCGGCGCGCCTATGCGAACCGACAGGGCAAGATGGTCAGCATCGCGATGCGGCCTGGAAGCCTCTACTTCTTCTGGGGCTACCGCTCGCTGCACACCAACGAGCCCTGCGATCCGAACGAGATCCGGTCGACCGCCCTGTTCCACTACGCGGATCCCCATGCCGATAGCAGCCTCAAGCGCTTCCTGCGCAAGCCCTGAATCGCGGCGCGTCCGGTAGGCCCGCGCGTCAGACGCTTGCGCTTCAGACGCCCGCGCTCTTGGCCCGCCGCCACATGGCGACCTGCGCCGCGAGACCGACCAGGAGCGGCGGGATCGCGACCCAGACCGGCGGGTCATCGGTATCCTCGTCGATCCACTCGGCACAGGACCACCCGATCGCGCCGGCAAGCAGGGCGCAGGTGAGGATGATGGCCCATCCGTGCGGCCAGCGCCGGCGCCCCCGATCGCTCGTCAGGTCCCAGGCCGCGCCGGCAGGGTCGGGGCGGGGGCGCCGAGAGGCCGCATCGTTGCTCTGGTCGCTCTCCGGGCGGTCGCCGACGGTCGGGGCCTCAGCCATCGCGGCCGTCCTCCTCCCGGCCGTCCAGGAGCCCCATCTGGATCGCCATGGCCAGGATGTCGCCGCCCGTCATCTCGGGACCGTGATCCACGCGATAGAGCCCCGGCGCATCCTCGGCCGGGAGCACGCTGCGGCCGGCCGCCTTCAGGGCCTCGATGGCCTCGTGAACCGGATCGTCGTCGAGCGGGTCAGCCATGGTCCGAGCATACTGGTCACCGCCGAGATTCCCAAAGCGAAATCCCGTGGCGGCGGCGGCGGCCGGTGCGGGCCTCGCGGCACGACGTCTCAGGAACGCCCCGGCGGGGCCTCGGTTGACGCGGCAGAGCAACCGGAGAGCCCCCGTGACGACCGATCCGCTGACGAAGTACCCCCGTCCGCCCTTCGCGGGCCAGCCGCAGAGCTTCCCCGGCATGACCGGGCGCATGGCGCCCGAGCCCGATCACGGCGAGGAGAGCTATCGGGGCTCGGGGCAGCTCACCGGCAAGGCCGCCCTGATCACCGGCGGCGACAGCGGCATCGGGCGCGCGGTCGCCATCGCGTTCGCGCGCGAGGGCGCCGACGTCGCCATCGCCTACCTGCCCGAGGAGCAGAAGGACGCCGAGGCCGTCGGGGCCTGGATCGAGAAGGCGGGCCGGCGTGCCCTGCTGCTGCCCGGCGACCTGAAACAGGCCGCCCATGGCCGCGACATCGTCGCGCGCACGATCGACACCTTCGGCCGTCTCGACGTGCTCGTGAACAACAGTGCCTTCCAGCAGCCGAACCAGGGCCTCGACGCCATCGCGGACGCGGTCTTCGAGGACCATTTCCGCACGAACGTGTTCGGCCCCTTCTACGTGACGAAGGCCGCCCTCCCGCACCTGAAGCCCGGCGCTTCGGTGATCTTCACCTCCTCGGTGAATTCCAAGCACCCGATGCCGTCGCTCCTCGCCTACAGCGCGACCAAGGGCGCGCTGAGCAACATGGTCCTGAGCCTCGCGCAATTGCTCGCCGAGAAGGGAATCCGGGTCAACGGCGTGCTGCCGGGCCCGATCTGGACCCCGTTCATTCCGGCCGGGATGAGCGAGGATTCCGTGAAGAGCTTCGGCACCCAAGTCCCGTTCGGCCGCCCCGGGCAGCCGGCGGAGCTCGCCTCGGCCTACGTGATGCTGGCCTGCGAGGCGAGCAGCTACACGTCCGGGGCGCTCGTCACCGTGGCGGGTGCCATGCCGGTCCTCTGACGGGGCGAGGGGGGCTTGCTGGCGACCGTCGCCCACTTGGTGACGATCCGCCGCCCGGCGCGTTGCCGGGGGCCGGTCGCGCGTCGACCGGATACCGGCCCTGCGCCGCAGCAACAACGAACGAGGAACAGCCATGGCATCGAACGTCTCGCCGCAATGGACAGAAGGCAGATCCGCGAAGGCCGCCGGCCAGCCCGATGGGGCGAACCCCTACGAGGCCGGCTCGCAGGAGAGCGCGGACTGGCTCTCCGGCTATACCGCCGACGAGGCCGAGCAGAATGTCGACCGGCCGGAGCCGGGGGAGGGTTAGAGCGCTCTCCGCCGAAGCGGAGACCGGTTCGGCGCAGGCGAGCACGTCGCGCCGAGGGCATCCGAACAAGACCCGGGCGGCACGACCGGCCCGAGCCGGTCGGACCCGGGCCCAAGACCCGCTCGCCGAACCCGCCGGCCCGCGCGGGCCGCCCTTCGCAGGGGCGCCCCGTCCGCATTCGGCGGGCCGTGTTCCGCCGCCGAGGATACCCGCCAGGATGCCCGCCCGGCCCATCGCGGGGCCGCCGCACCACGGCAAGATGACGAGGCGGCGAGGCGGCAAGCATCCGTCCGGCTTTCGCTGCACACCCCCTTGCCATCCCCCGCCGAACGGGCCTAGCCTCCCGGTCTCGACGCGCGGTCTCGGCGTCGAACCGAGAGAAGGAGGTCAGCGATGCGCCATCACGGCAAATGCGCCCTGTCGTCTCGTACCGCAGAAGCGGACCAGGACAATCCGCCGGACAGCAACCGGCAGGGATAGAGGCTTCTCGGGCGACGATCGGTCGAGCTCCCCCTGGTCCGGCGCCAGCAGGGCAGACAGCTCCCGTGTCGGATCGAGAAGCGTGGACCCTGCGACGGGCCCGTCAGCGCATTCGCTGGCGGGCCCTTCTTCTTGCGCCGAGGCCCGAACCCTCCCGCAGGAGCGCCGCCGGGGCCCGCCGCCGGCCGGTGCCGGTCCTCGCATGAGGGATCGGCGCGTTCATCAAGGGCCGGCACGCCTCCGCGACCGACGACTCGCCCGGGCGCGACGACCCGCGAGCAAGCGATTTGCAAATCACGAGCGCGCGAAGAGAGGGCGAGACACGGGCGGGTGATTGGGGTTAAGATTTCGTGAACAGCGCTCGGTGGCGCGAACGAGGTCACGGATGCCGGCGGCTCGCTCTCGTAGGATCATCCTTGGCGGGGATCGGCCCGCGATGCACGGTCTGAGCCGCTACCTGTCGGCCGCGCATGGCCGGGCGGCCAACGACAACGGCCAGAGCCTGCGCGCCCTCGTGCGGCGGGTCCTCACCCTGCCGGGCCGGGTGCTGGCGGGTGCCGCAGCCCTGATTCTCACCCTGGCGCGTCCCTGAACGCGCCGCCGGAGGCCCGCTGATCCGCCGGTTGCGATCGGGTGAAATGCCTGCGGCGGTCGGGGAGGGGAGCCCACCGGCCCTGCTCCGCGGACACGGCCGCGAGAAAACCGCCGCGGGGAGGGGGGCAGGACGATCCTGGTCGATCTCTGCATGATAAGCGGGCGGAAGCCCGCCGAGCGGGCAGGGGCCTGCCGGCGCGCCGACGCCCCACCCTACACAACCCCCTCCGGCGTGGCGTAGACTGTACGGACCGGCCGCGGCCGTCGGCCGATTACGCTGGGAGGTGCGGTCGTGCACATCAAAGACATTCCCGACATGGTGGCGAGCGGCAATATCCACGAGATCGAGCGGGCCTACCGGGCCCTTGTCGGCTACCCGTCCGAAGAGGAGATCGCCGGCGCCAGCACGAAGAGCCTGGTGGCGGCGCTCGACCGGGTGAGCATGGCGCTGCTGAGCGACTTCGAGGTGATGCCGCGCCAGACCTGCGAGGCCGCGCGCCTTCGCAACGGCGCGACCTACCGGGACGGCGCGGGCGACTTCAAGGCGCATCACGCCTGGTGGCAGGGCCATTTCAACGCCGTCTGCGGCGGCCACTGACCTTCCGGCGGCCGAGCGCGACGCGCGACAATCCCGGCGGAGCTACCGGTGCATCCGCCGCGACCGCATGCCCTTGAACTCCGAGGGGAGGATTGCGAGCCGCTCCGGCTCCCGGGGCGGTCCGGACAGGCGGAGCAGGGGCAGCGGGCCATCCTGCACGATCACCTCGACCCAGATCCGGCGCGGTTTCCGGGCCGGGTTCCGACGTCTGTCCGGGGGGCGGCGCTCGCCCCACAGCGACAGACCCGCGAAGGCCAGCACGGCGAGCAGCCCGAGCCCCACGGCGTGCCAATTCGGGGCCGGCTCGAGCATCATCACGGCGAGGCCCCCGAGGGCCGACGCCGCCGCCAAGGTTCTGGCGCTGAGCGGATCGAACGACATGCCGCATCCTGGCTCAGGCCCCTCGCCGGGGGCTGAAGCCGAATGCTCGAATTGTCTCGATCCTTAAATCCAAGGCGCGGCCCGGGCCCGCAGGGGAGGGGGCTCTTCGAGAGTTGCCGGCCGCGCCCTTCAGAACGGCCAGGCGGTCTCATCCGCATTCCCCAGGCTCTCGCCCGGCGCGATGAGCGCGGCAATCGCGTCGAGGGGCTGGAGCACCCGGATGGTCCGGCCGGCGGCCGTGATGAAGGTCTCGTTATGCAGGGGATCGGTGTCGCTCAGCGCCTGCACGCTGGTGACCCGCAGAAGATGGCGGCAGCCATCCCCGTCCTGAACCTGGAGATAGTGTCCCACGCGTCGAACCGCATCCATGGCAGCCTCTGATTGCATCATCATCCGCGCCGTCCTGGCCCCGCCGCGGGGAGGGCCAAACCCGCACTTCGTTCATGATTTGTTCTATCACGGAAGGGCGCAAAGTCGAATTCTCCAGCCATCGTGAGCGCTTGGCCACGGGTCCGGCAGGGCAGTTCTCGTCGGACGCCGCGCGGCTGAATACAGCCAGGATGCAGCACTTGATCATTTTCCGAAAAATTCCAGGCTTACAGAATGCCGATTTTTCCGAGAAGTCTGATCATGAAATCGCGAAAAATGCTAATTAATACACAATTATACAATAAATTTGCGTTAAAACATGAAGAGCCTTGTCTTCCTGCCGCTGCTCTCTCGTCGCAGACAGTGGAAATCGCCTTTGGGCGCCGGATTCAGGCATCCCCTGTGCCGGCGATGATCTCAAGGGTCCGGCAGATCGCAATGCCAATCGCATCGGCATCCATGCGCCCTGCCGGCGTCGAGGGCACGACAGCGACGGCTTCTACCTCGTGACTGTCGATCTCACCGACGAAGACTTTCAGTACCGAGCCTTCCGGCCCACCCGCATCCTCCACGAGGCCGACCCGGTAACCCGCTTCCTCGCCGTAGATGCACAGGGCCTTGACCTCCTGCCGCTCGTTCTCGCCAGCGTCTTCGCGCCGGGACCGGCCGAAATCGTGAGAAATGACATTGCTCATCGGTCAACCATCTTGAGACCAAGCGAAAAGTGTACGTTCCGGGATCACCACGGACGCGCAATCGGCGCTGTTAAGGACATTGATGCGCCCGGTAAAGGCAACCCTTTCCTCGCCAAGCGCATGCACATGACGCAGCATCGCCGAGCGACGCGCGTCGTCGCGAAAGGCACCGCACGAGAACCGACGAGCCGCAACGCTTCACCTGCCTCTAATCCGGCATGCACCAGCATCGCACGCGATCCATTCTGCCGCACCGCCCCCAAGCCGGTTGACGAAGCGGATTGGCGTCCGTATATCGCTTTCAACGGCGCTGAGCTGCGGGAGCGGTTCTGGCGCCGCTGTTTTCTGTCCGATGCGGGTTGGCGGGGTCCGGTGTTAAGCCGGATGCTTTGCCGTTCGTGTCGGGGCGGTGTCGGGGTTCGGGTCCGCGAGGATCCGGACAGGGTTGACACCGGAACGAGCGGGCCTTAGACGGCCCCACCGCCGCGGCGGACCGGCCCTTGAGGCTCTGGTCCGGCCAAGGCAGGTTCACCGGATCGGATGCAGGATGCGACGGGCTTCGTCCCGGGGCGTCGTCGTCCGCGAAGATGGACGGCGTGCTCCTTTGACGAGCGCGGTTCTTTGACAAGTTGGCTAGAGAAAG
>NZ_VZZK01000038.1 GCF_008806385.1 Methylobacterium soli | reverse complement strand
CGACACCCCCGAGCGCATGTATGCCGAGGCCGGCCTCGACGCCGACGCCATCGTGGCCCTCGTCCGAGACACCCTGCCCGAGCGCAAGGCCCGCGAGGTCAACGTCGTCAGCGTCGGCCGCCGTCCGCGCTGAGCCCCGGCCTCACACCGCCTCCCCCACCATGGCCTGGCGCTGGCGGTCGAGCTCCTCGCTGTAGCGCTTGAGCGTGTGGCTCTCGGTCAGGAGGCCGATCACCCGGCGGTCGGCCTCGCCGTCGACAACCGCCAGCGCCTCGCTCTCGGCCCGGTCGAAGGCGGCCGAGGCCTGCTTGGCGTTCATCTCGGCGGTCAGGAAGTCCTTCGGGTAGCGCAGCACGTCGGCGAGGCGCGGCTCCGCGCCGCTCTCGGCCTCCCGCGTCGCCGCGTGCGCCTCCGGCACCAGCACGATGCCGGCATAGCGGTCCTGCCCGTCGACCACGATCACCCGCGAGGGCGAGCCGAGGGGATGCGCCCTGAGGAAGGTCGCCATCGTGGTATCGAGGGGCACCGGCCGCACGTCCTTGCGCATCAGCCGCCCCACCGTGAGGTTGCGGATCCAGCCGACATCGTGGGCGGAGCGGATGCTCTCCCCGCGCAGGTGGAAACGCCAGGTGGCGAAGGAATACCCGAAGGTCTTGCGCACGGTGAGCGAGGAAGCGATCACCGCCACCAGCACGAGGCCGGTCACCGGGAAGCTCCCGGTCAGCTCGAGCGCCAGGAACGTCATGGTGAGCGGGCCGCCGATCACCGCGACGGCCAGGGCGCTCATGCCGATCACCGCGTAGGCGAGCGGCGTCAGCCCGAACACCGCGATGCCGGGCGCGATCTCGGGCGCGAGGGCGGCGAAGAGCTTGCCGGCGATCGCCCCGAGGAAGAGCGAAGCGAAGAACAGGCCGCCCCGGAAGCCCGCGCCGATCGAGATCGCCGAGGCGGTGGCCTTGGCGGCGAACAGCACCGCGAGGGCGCCCGCCCCGGGATGCAGCTCCTGCGCGCCGAGGAGCAGGTGGAGCGCGCCGTGCCCGCTCGAGAGAACCTGCGGCGAGGCCGCGAGCGCCAGGGCGCCGACGCAGAGGCCGCCGAGCGCCGGACCCGCCACCCGCGGCAGGCGGCTCGCCGCAACCCCCTGCTCCACGAGCGTCACGCCCCGCATGATCAGGATGCCGAGCAGCGCGCAGACGAGGCCGAGGGCGAGGCTCGGCAGGGTGTCGGCGCTGGTCAGCGTCGAGGTGGTGATCGCCCGGATCCCCTCGATCTCGACCAGCGGCGGCGTCGGCAACAGGGCGCGCGCCACCACGCTGCCGCAGAGCGCGGCCACCACCACCGGCGTCAGGGTGGCGATCGTGTAGGTGCCGATGATGAGCTCGAACGCGTAGAACGCGCCCGTCAGCGGCGCCCCGAAGGCGGCCGCGATCGCGGCGGCCGAGCCGCAGCCGACGAGGGTGCGCAGGTCCCCCCGCCGCATCTCGAAGGCGATGCCGAGCCGCGAGGCGATCCCGGCCGAGATCTGGGTGTAGCCGGCCTCCAGCCCCACCGAGGCGCCGCTGCCATTCGAGATCACGTTCTGGACCGAGACGTAGACGGAATCGCGCAGCGACATCCGCCCCCCATGCAGCGCGTTGGCCTCGATCGGGTCGATCACCGGGCGTTTGCGGCGCCCGCGCCAGCGCCCGGCCGCGAAGATCAGGAGCCCCAGCAGAACGCCCCCGAAGGCCGGGCCGAGCAGGAGGGCCAGAGGCGAGACCGCGTCGCTCGCGCTGAGACGGATGCCGGCGGGCAGCCGATAGATCGCCTCGCGCAGGGCCTGCGTGACGTAGCCCATGCCCGAGATCGCGACCCCCGCGAGGCAGCCCGTGAGGGCCGCGAGCAGCACGAGCCCGCTCTCGCTCGCGCGCACGAGGGACCTGAGCCGGCCGGGCGCCTGGATCAGCGTGCGTCCGGCCAGGCGGCGGCGCGGCGTCGCGCGGGTCGGCGTCATCGGCGGCGGTACGGCGGATACGAACTCACCCGCCATCCTTACGGCCCCACCGGCGCGGCCGTCCACAGCGGCGCGATCGGGTGCGAGAGGACGCTTGAAATGCCGGCGGCCCCGCGATAAACCCCGCCCCAGTGCCGCCGTAGCTCAGTTGGTTAGAGCACCAGATTGTGGATCTGGGGGTCCCCCGTTCGAGCCGGGGCGGTGGTACCATCGCGTTTTCGCGCGCGTTCCGGAATTGTCCGAAGGGTCGGCCGCCTGCCGGCCCTTTTTCGCGCGCAGTCCTTCCTGTGCGGCAGCCGACGCCGTGTCCGGATCGTTGCCCATCACCGGCCGCCGCGCGCGTGATCCTGATAGCGGATCGGCAGGGGCCGAATCCGATGGCGGTGCACGAGGCTTCGTGCGTTCGGGACCTACCGCATTGCGGGATCGAATGACGCCGGTGCGCAGTTCTCGTAGGGCTGGTTAAGGTTGCCGGCGCGGGAGGATCGTCGCATGTCGATGTCGCTCGAGATTGCGGTCACGGAGGTCGAGGCGTCGGCGCGCGCCGCGCGGGACGCGATCGATGCGCGCCTGGCCCGGCTGCCCGAGGACCAGCGGCCCGATTTCTGGCGGATCGTCTCCATCATCTATGCCCGCGGCATCGCGTATGCGGAGCCGGCCGCGCCGGCGCCCGCGCCGACGCCCGCGCCGATCGTCGAGCTCGCCGCCTGAGACGGGGGCGCCGAGCCGAGACCCGGCGGACGGGGTGATCGCGGAGCGAGCAAACGCCGCCGGAAAGACTGCGCGATCCTGACAACACGTGGTGGATCCGGCGCTGCGCCGGCCCGGTTCTCGGGCCCCGAGAGAATCGGCGCGCTGTCGCGCCGG
Source organism: Methylobacterium soli (assembly GCF_008806385.1). Classification (GTDB taxonomy): domain Bacteria; phylum Pseudomonadota; class Alphaproteobacteria; order Rhizobiales; family Beijerinckiaceae; genus Methylobacterium; species Methylobacterium soli. The sequence continues at coordinate 49,002 of NZ_VZZK01000038.1, read as the reverse complement.
GGTGACACCACGCGGGCGCCGAAGCGGGCGCCGCATTTTGCCCACAACCGTCACGCGGAGGCCACAACCTCGGCCGTGTTGTCGCCACATCTGTCAAGATACAACGGGCTCGTCGGCGTCGTTAACGGCGCGTGAAGGGGCTTCGGGTCACAGATGCAGGGTCGCACCGTAGGGTCGTCTCGGAACGCTTCCGCCGCCGCGCGCTTCGGCGCGGGACCGGCCGCTCGTCATTCGGCGCCTCGCAACGACGCCCTCACGGTCACCCCGAAGGTCGGGCGCCAGCACGGCAGCCGCCCTGCCCTCACCCGCTCGATCCTGTCCATGTCGCTGCTCGCGGGCGGCCTCAGCGCGGTGCTGATCGGGTCGGGCGTCGAGCTCGGCAAGATCGGGCTGGAGCAGGCGGTGCCCTCCGCCCAGGCCGCCACCGAGCTGGTGATGCCCCGCCCCCGGGTCCAGACCAGCGCCGTGCCGATCCTCGCCCCGCCCCCCGCCGTGCTGACGGCCTCGGCCGCCTTCGCGCCGGTCCACGACCTCGACACCGAACTCGGCTCCAACGCGGTCGACCGGGTCTCCTACGATTTCCTCCTGTCCGAGAGCGCGGTCGGCGACCCGAACGACATCATCGAATTCGGGCCGATGAAGATCCGCCGCCACCTGGTCCAGACCATCGTCAAGGCGGCCCAGGCCGTTCAGACCGATCCGGTGCTGCTGATGGCGGTGGCCGACAAGGAATCGAGCTTCATCACCGCCGTTCAGGCCAAGACCTCCTCGGCCACCGGCCTCTACCAGTTCATCGAGCGCACCTGGCTCGGCGTGGTGCGGGATTTCGGCGGCAAGTACGGCCTCGCCCAGGACGCGGCCCTCGTCGTCAACGACCCCAACGACAAGCCCTCGGTCAGCGACCCGTCCGAGCGCGCCCGCATCCTCGAATTGCGCCGCGACCCCTATCTCTCGGCCCTGATGGCCGGCGAGATGCTGAAGCGCGACGCTGGCCGCATCGCCCTGCGGATCGGGCGGGAGCTCTCCCTCGGCGAGGTCTACCTCGCCCACTTCCTCGGGCCCGACGATGCCGAGGCGTTCCTCGCCAAGGTCGTGGACAAGCCCAAGGCCGCCGCGGCGCAGCTGCTGCCCGGCCCGGCCCGGGCGAACCGTTCCATCTTCTTCGCCGCGGGCCGCGGGCGCCGCAAGGCGGCGAGCCTCTCGGTGGCCCAGGTCCACGAGAAGTTCGAGGCGATGATGAGCGCCCGCGGCGCGCGCTACCGCGACGTCCGGGCGGTCTCGGGCGTCATGGCCTACGCGGCGGCCGACTGACGGCCACGGGCCGACTGACAGCCGGCAGCCGACGAGCGGCCGCCCGAGTTGCGGAACGGCACCGTTTCACCGCCAGCGCGCAACTGACGGCCGCTTGCCGACTTTTCTCCAGGGACGAACGCGCATCCGCGCGGGTTCGGGTGGGCAGATCGGGGGCAGCGTTCGATGATCGCGAAGCATGACGGATCGGAGATCGACGGCCGCGGCAAGCGGCCGGCCGAGACGCTGACGCCCGGCATTCCCCTCGACCAGATCGGCCAGACCCTCGCGTCCTTCTACGACGCTCTGGTGGCCGAGGGCATTCCCGAGCATCTCGCGAGCCTCGTTCGCCAGGTTCGGCAATCGGAGACCGATTACGCCGCCGGCAGCGCCGCGCCCGCCCCCCAGGAGAGCGAACGGACCAACCGCCTCGCCCTCGTGGTCGAGGACGATCCACAGGTCCGCGCCCTCGCGGAGGCGCTCCTGGAGGAGACCGAGCTCGGCGTCATCGGCTGCGACAGCGCCGAGGCGGCCCTCAACGTTCTGCAGGCCCGCGGCGGCGAGGTGGCCCTCGTCTTCGCGGATGTGCGGCTCGCCGGGCAGATGGACGGGCTGCAACTCGCCCGCGCCGTCTCCACCCTGTGGCCGCGGGCGCGCCTCGTGATCACCTCCGGGCAGCCGGTGGCGCGCCCCGAGGTGCCGGCCGAGGCCGTGTTCATCCCAAAACCCTGGCGCGCCCTCGACGTCCTCGTCGAGGCCGAGCGCGCGGCCTGCACGCCAAAACCGCCCCTGCGGTGATCCCCGGCTGGCAGGTTCCAAGGGCCGGCACCGGTCTTCCGGCACGACGCTCAAGGCTCCCGCGGCCCCGCCCCGATTCCCGCCCCGGCACAATCCTCGACGGGCCTGCCTCTTGCATCCGGGCTGCGTTGCCGCGCCGGGCCGCGGCGGAGCCCGACCCTTGCCGATCCTGTCCGTCCACCACGTCACGACCTACCGCTACCGGCAGCCCGTCGCCTTCGGGGAGCACCGGATCATGTTCCGGCCCCGGGACAGCTACGATCAGCGCCTGATCGACACCAGCCTGACGATCGAGCCGCCGCCGAAATCCCTGCGCTGGCTGTTCGACGTGTTCGGCAATTGCGTGGCGGTGGCGACCTTCGAGGGCCGGGCGACGACGCTCTGCTTCACCTGCGGCATCACCCTCGACCACACCCCCGAGCACATCCCGGTCTTCCCCCTGGCGCCCCACGCGACCCATTATCCCTTCGGCTACGGCGCCGAGGACATGCCGGACCTGATCCGGACCATCGAGCGCCAGTATCCCGACCCGCGCCACGAGGTCGATGCCTGGGCCCGCAGCTTCATCCCGGCCGAGGGGCGCATCCCGACCCAGGAGCTCCTGGCCGCCATCACCCGCAGCGTGCGGCAGACCTTCACCTACCACGCCCGCAGCGAGAAGGGCGTGCAGGATCCCGTCACCACCCTGCGGATCCGGCGCGGTAGCTGCCGCGACTTCGCGGTGCTGATGATGGAAGGCGTCCGGGCCCTCGGCATGGCGGCCCGGTTCGTCTCCGGCTACCTCTACAACCCGCGCGGCGACCGCGAGCGGCACGTGGGCGGCGGCTCGACCCATGCCTGGCTGCAGGTCTACCTGCCCGGGGCGGGGTGGGTGGAGTTCGACCCCACCAACGGCATCGTGGGCAACCGCGACCTGATCCGCGTCGCGGTGGCGCGCGACGCCCGCCAGGCCGTGCCGCTGCACGGGTCCTTCTTCGGATTTCCCGCCGACGACCTCGGCATGCGCGTCGAGGTCGACGTGGTGGAGATCGATCCGGCGCAGGCGCGCTCCCGTGCGCCCGCCTTGCTGCCGACCCGCTGACGCGCCAGATTCGGCGCCGTCGCGACCCCGCCGGCCGAGCCCCTCGACGGATCCTCGGCCTAAGCCCACGAGGTGTCCCCGGCGCGACGGCCTCGCGGCAGGGGCTCCCCATCCAGAGAGGCGTTGCCCGCCATGAAGATCAGGACCGGGTTCGACATCGCCTTCGAGGCGCCGCAGCCGACGCCGATGATCCTGGCGCTGAGCGTGCACCCCTCGCGCATGCCGGACGTGCTGACCTCCTCTGAGCTCCACTTCGACCCGCCGATTCCGAGCCAGGCGTTCCGCGACGGCTTCGACAACATCTGCACCCGCATCGTCACGCCGCCCGGGCGCCTGACGATCTCGGCCGATTTCACGGTCCAGGATAGCGGCCGGCCCGACGAGGTCGCCCCGGATGCCCGACAGATCGCCGTCCAGGATCTGCCCGATGAGGTCCTGGTCTTCCTGCTCGGCTCCCGCTACTGCGACACCGACAAGCTCTCCGAGACGGCCTGGTCGCTGTTCGGCACCACGCGCGAGGGCTGGTCCCGGGTCCAGGCCATCGTCGACTACGTCCACGAGCGCATCCGCTTCGACTATCAGCGCGCCGACGCCACCCGCACCGCCTGGGACGGCTTCATGCAGCGCCACGGCGTCTGCCGCGACTTCGCGCATCTGGCCGTCGCCTTCTGCCGCTGCATGAACATCCCGGCCCGCTACTGCACCGGCTATCTCGGCGATATCGGCATCGCGCCGGTGCCGGACCCGATGGATTTCTCGGCCTGGTTCGAGGTCTATCTCGACGGGCCTCAGGGGCCGCGTTGGTACACCTTCGATGCCCGCCACAACACGCCGCGGATCGGCCGCATCCTGATGGCTCGCGGGCGGGACGCCACCGACGTCGCCATCACGACGAATTTCGGTTTCACCCACCTCGCCCGCTTCGACGTGCACACCGACGCGGTCGCCTGAGCGAAAATGCGGAATCGCTCATGATTTGTTCCATGGGCGAGGCCCTAGAGGCCGTACGTTCCCGCACTGCGGCGGGCGTTTCGGCCTTCCGTCCTGCGCGGTGATCCAAAATCTTCGATGCCGGTGGAACCGCCAGCCTATGCTTACGCTTGTATAGCAAAGGTTACTGCACAGGTAGGCTCCACGATGAAGACCCTTGCTAGCGCATTCGCGGGCATCCTCGGTGTCTGTGTTCTTGCCGCGTCCCCCGCGATGGCGGCCTCGTCCTACGACCCCTTCGGCGCGAGCAGCGCCGACGATTATTACGCGGGCGACGATCAGCCCTACGGCTATCAGCGCAGCCCGAGCCAGGGCTACTATCCGCAAGGCTACGGACAAGGTGTCCAGGCCGCGCCGCAAGCTCAGGTCCAGCCGATCCCGCGCGAGCTCGTGCAGTTCAACGCCAACTACAAGCCCGGCACCATCGTGGTCTCCACCGCCGAGCGCCGCCTCTACTTCGTGCTCCCGAACGGCGAGGCCATTCGCTACGGCGTCGGCGTCGGCCGGCCCGGATTTACTTGGTCGGGCGTCAAGACCGTGACGGCCAAGCGCGAGTGGCCGTCCTGGACCCCGCCGGCCGCCATGATCGCCCGCCGTCCCGACCTGCCGCGCTACATGGCTGGCGGAATCGAGAATCCGCTCGGTGCCCGCGCCATGTATATCGGCAACACCGAGTATCGCATCCACGGCTCCAACGAGCCGGACACGATCGGGCAGGCGGTCTCCTCGGGCTGCATCCGGATGACCAACGACGATGTCACCGACCTCTACGAGCGTGTGAAGGTCGGCGCCAAAGTCGTTGTGATGAATTGAGTTTCTGATTTCAAAACTTGAGGGCTCTTGTTGAGAGCCTGAATGAAAAGGCCGCGCCATCCTGCTGATGGAGCGGCCTTTTTCATGTCATTCACGATGCGAGCCACGCCCCCTCAGGGAACGACCCGGCCGATGGCGGTCTGCGGCGTGCTGAAGGAGGCGATCGGCAGGTCGCAGAAGCAGCGCGCGCCGAGCGGCCTGGGGCCGGGCAGCGGGCAGGAATAGGGCTGCGGACCGCTCAGTCCTTGCTGGACTGCGTCGCAATTCAGTCCTGCTGCCCGCCTCGGGGCAGGACGCGCCCGCTCTTCGTAATAGCCTCGGCGCGGCGGCGGACGATCGTAACCCTCGTCGTCATACTGCGCATGCGCGGTCTGCGATCCCAACGCGCCGGCGAGGATCACGGCGGCAAAGCCGATTCGATAGGCGGGTCGCATGGCAATTCGTCCTCTTGGATGCCGGGGTCCCACTTCGCGCGGGCCGGGCTCTGCCATTTCCGGCAATGCGGGCGAAAACGAGACGGCCCGCCCCGCGCTCTGCGGAACGGGCCATTCGTGTCGTCAGCCAGAGCCGGCCGGAGGCCGGCGTGCCGCGCCTCAGGAATTGGTGTTGCGCGCAGCCTGCTCGGCGTCCTGCGCGGTCTGACGAGCCGCATCGGTGCCCTGATCCATCGCCTTGCGGGCGTGGTCGGCACTCTCCTGCATCACGGACTTGGCCTTCTCGGCGCCCTGCTGAATCGCCGTCTGGGCGAGACCGCCGAACTCCTTGGCCTGAGCCTGGATCGCTGCGAACTGCGTCCGCACGAATTCGGCTTGATGCTGCATGGCTTCCTGAATGTCGCGGGAGCGCACGAGCTTCTGGGCGAGATCGAAAGCGGCGTTCACATTCTGCTCCGCATACTCGAACCCGCGGGAGGAGATGTCTTGAGCATTGGTCCGGGCGGCTTCGGCCGAACCCTGAACCGTGTCCGCCGTGCGACGCGCCGCACCGATGAAGCTGTCGAACGCCTTACGGGCCTGATCGACGCTCTTCTCGGCGAAGTCCCGCATCTCGCCCGGCACCTCATAATTGGGGGTATTGCTCATGTTCGTCTCCTCTCGTTCTTCGGTGTTGATGCATCGTTGTGCGCTGCACAATAACACACCTGCCGGCCTATGCCACCCTGGCCGGGGGCATTAAGGTTGACATGACGTAAACGTGTGACGGGCTCTTGAAGTGTCCAGCGCCACGAGGCAGTCCGGCCTACAATAAGGTCTCGGTAACGAAGTTTTTTCAACGATACGGGTCCGGATGACCGACGGCGGGGCTGAGGCTGCAATTTTGGAGGATCACGAGGCGGTTCATGCCGCGTTGCAGTTGTGGGCGCACGATTCCCAGTTGCGGAACCTCCTCACGGATGCCGATGCCGCCTATCTCGTGCTCGGGCACGCCGGAACACGCCTCCTCCACGCCTCAGCCGGTGCCCGAGGCCTCGCCGCCGGGCTGACACCCTCGGACGCCGACCGGACGCTACCGGGGTGGCTGAGCTCGCAGATCGACCGGCTCGGCGACTTTGCCGACAGGCCTCGGCTCGCACGCCTGCGTCTCGACGATCGCTGGATCGCCGCCCCGACGACGTGCCTTCTGGCGCGTCGTGCGATCGGCGATGACGCCTTGTTGCTCGTCGTCTTGATGGAGAAGGCACCCGGTCTGCGCGCGCGGGCGTTGCGACAGGGCCGGGCCGCAAGTCTGCATGACGCCGGCCGTAACACCGTCCGGCCTGCGGAAACGGATGTGCCACCTGCCCCGCCCCTCCTGCAGCAACCTGCTTCGGCGGAGGCCGCCGTGGGGGATCGCTTCGTCTGGCGTACCGACCACCGCGAGATTGTTGCGGAGATCTCCGGGAAAGGCGCTGACAAGGTTCGGACAATGCTGGCCGGCCGAAGCTGGAAATCCCTGGCGGCTGAAGGCCACCTCGCGGGAGCTGCGCCTTTGCTCACCGCCATCGCCGAACGCCAGACCTTCCGGGCGATCCCGGTCATTCTCGTAGATGGTGGAGGGCAGCACCGGTTCGAGCTTGACCTGTCTGGATCGCCTCGGGCACGCGCTGGCCAGCCCTTCGCGGGCTATGCGGGTTTTGGCCTGATTCGGGCGGTCTCCGTACCGAGTCCTCCACCTGCATTGCCTCGAAACGCGCCAGACCTCATTTCTTTCGGTATGGCAACGCTCGATCAGCAGGCGGCAGATGCGAGCGAGCCTGCCCCTCGGTCCGATGGAGAGGATGCTCCCGTACGGGCTAGCACCTTGGCGCCTGCAGCCCTGACCCTTGCGGCGCTTTCCCTTGTCGCTCTTGTGCCGGCGGCCCGCTTCGGGCTGACCTGGACCTCAGGAAGCCGAACGATTCCGGCCAATCGCCGCCGCGAGCGGGAGCCTGTGTCGCACGAAGGGGATGCTCCGGCGGCGGTCATCGAAGCTGCCGATCGCGCGCGCGAGAACGCGCAAGCCGCCATCGCGGATGCGCAACCGGATCTCACGCTCAACGAGCACGCAGCCTTCCGTGAGATTGCGCGTGCGCTCGGTGCCCGCTTCGAGGGCGACGAGCCTTTCCTGGCGCAGGACGCGGCTCTAGCCACAAGGGGAGCCGGTGGAGCGGTCATGCCCTTCCCGGTGCCGCGCCCGATCGATGCCCGAAGCGCCGAGCCGAACCGGACCGAGGTCGCGGCTCTCCTTGCCGGCTTGCCGGTCGCGCTTCTCGTCGCCCGCGGGGACTCGATTCTCTACGCCAACCGCTCCCTCCTCGATCTTGCGGGTTTCAGCGACCTCGCCGATCTGGAGGCACGAGGCGGCATGCCTGTCCTCTTCAAGGGCCTGCCACCGCGTCTGCACGTCGGACCTGCCGCCGACATGGCTGGGCAGACGACCGGGCCCGTCGCGCTCATGACGCGCGATGGTGGCAGCCGCGAGATCGACCTGGCCGCGTTTGCCGTGGAATGGGACGAAATGCCGGCGGAAGGTCTCCTGATTCGGGAGACCCGTGGCGACGATCCCGCCCGCCAACTCGCGGCCGAGCGCGTCGCGCAGACGTTCCGCGAAGCCCACGCCGCCGAAGCGCGCACCGCACTCGATGCCCTCGACGACGGCGTTCTGACGCTCGATGCTGCCGACCGGATCGTGACCGTCAATCGGGCGGCAGCGGCCTTCCTCGATTGCGCGGCGCGCGAGGTGGTCGGTAGCAATTTCATCGGATTGTTCGATCCAGACAGCGTCATCGCGGTGCGGGCTGGTCTGCAGGCGCCGGGAGGCCCCGCGCGCGAAGTCACCGTGCGCGGAGCGACCGGAGCGCCGAGGCTCTCGTTGCGCGTCGTGCGAAGCGACGGGGAAGGAAGCCGGATCGCGATTTTGCGCGGCCTTGGGACCGACCTCAACACCGTCGATCCGGTCGAAAATGAGCGCGGCTCCGCTGACGTTGCGGGGAGTTGGAAGGCGGACTTTCTCGCGAAGGTCAGCCACGAGATTCGGACGCCGATGAACGGCATCCTGGGTTTTGCCGACGTGATGCTCAAGGAGCAATTCGGTCCGATCGGCACGGATCGCTATCGGGATTACCTGCGCGACATCCATGCTTCGGGCGAGCAGGTCCTCGCTCTGGTCAATGATCTCGTCGATCTCGCTCGGATCGAGGCTGGGCGGTTCGAACTGGCCTTCGGCCCTGTCTCTCTCAACGATCTCGTTTCGAGTTGCGTGACGTTGCTTCAGCCGCAGGCGGCCCGCAACCGAATCGTCGTTCGGACGAGCTTTGCGGCCGACGCGACGATGCTGTTGGTCGATGAACGGTCGATGCGCCAGGCAGCACTCAACATCATCGCGAACGCTATCAAGTTCACGGAGGCCGGCGGTCAGGTGATCGTCTCCACGACAATCGCGGAGCGGGGCGAGGTTGCGTTGCGAGTGCGCGACACAGGCATCGGCATGACCACCGACGAGATCGAAGCAGCCCTCGAGCCCTTTCGCGAGGTGTCAGTTTCCGGCCCACGCAAGGGCGGCGGCACAGGTCTCGGCCTGCCGCTGACGAAAGCGCTCGTCGAAGCCAATTACGGCCGCTTCCGGATCACCAGCCGAAAGGACGGAGGAACACTCGTCGAGATGATGTTTCCGGCGGCCCGACAGGCGAGAAGCGCCTGAGTGAAACCTGCCTCTGTCGACCTTTCCGAGAAGACGGACGTGGCCAGAGTGGCTTGTGGCTTGGCGGGAGACCCAGATCGCCAGCGCCTCCGCGGCTCACAGGTTTTGAGACAGAGGCAGCGCTCTGTCAGAACGGCTCGCGCGTATCTTGCGGGAAGAACGGCCTCTCCGACGAGAGGTGGCTTCGATGATGATCCGGGTCACTTTTTGCATCGGAACCGATGCCGCAAATGAGCAGAGATGTCCTGAAGCTGGACGCGGCCCTGCGAGAATCTGTTCAAGGCGCCATGCCACTTTCGGCGACGATACGGAATCCGGTCGGTTCCTGAGCCCTTTTCGATTATGGCGGAGGGACGCGCTCGGCTGGTCGCGAGGCTTGTGGTTTGGCATGCCAAAGCATTACCGCCGAAGGATAATTCCAGTCCTCCAGTTCCCTTGACAGGGGTGGTGCGTGACGCATAGCACCCATTCGTTGCGTTCAACCGTTGTTCCACATCGGCGAGCGCTTGCCGTCAGGTTCTGGCTGCGATTAAGAAAAGTCTCGGAAGTCTCGGCTGCGCGGGCAAACCGCGATACGATCGGGCACCACTCAGGGAAGAAGCGTGATGGACGAGAAGGTAGTCGAGGTTCGTGATGCCTGGCGTCAAGGGGCACATGTCGACAATGCCCGGTACCTCGAGATGTACAAGGCGTCCGTGGGCGATGCCGCGGCGTTCTGGGCGGAGCACGGCCGGCGCATCGATTGGATGACGCCCTTCACCACGGTGAAGAATACGAGCTTCGAGCCGGGCAACATCTCCATCAAGTGGTTCGAGGATGGCCGGACCAACGTCGCGTATAATTGCGTCGATCGCCATCTCGAGACCCGCGGCGATCAGACCGCGATCATCTGGGAAGGCGACGACCCGAACGAGTCCAAGCACATCACCTATCGGGAACTGCACGCGCAAGTGTGCCGGATGGCGAACGTGCTGCGCAATCGCGGGGTCTCGAAGGGGGATCGAGTCACGATCTACCTTCCGATGATCCCGGAGGCGGCCTACGCCATGCTCGCCTGCGCGCGGCTCGGAGCGATCCATTCCATCGTCTTTGGCGGCTTCTCCCCGGATTCCCTCGCGGGCCGCATCGAAGGTTGTGCATCGAAGGTGGTGATCACCGCCGACGAAGGTCTGCGCGGTGGCCGCAAGGTCGCGCTGAAGGCCAATGTCGATGCGGCGATCCAGCGGCTCGGCACGGAGGTCGTCGATCACGTCATCGTCGTGCGCCGTACCGGATCGGATGTTCCGATGGAGCCGGGCCGCGATGTCTATTACGACGAAGCCGCGGAGCAGGTGACCGACGAATGCCCGGCCGAGGCGGTCGAGGCCGAGCACCCGCTCTTCATCCTCTACACGTCAGGCTCCACCGGGCAGCCGAAGGGCGTCGTCCACACAACGGGCGGCTACCTCGTCTACGCCTCGATGACGCATCAATACGTCTTCGATTATCGCGAGGGGGAGGTCTACTGGTGCACGGCCGATGTCGGCTGGGTCACGGGCCACAGCTACATCGTCTATGGTCCGCTCGCCAACGGCGCGACGACCCTGATGTTCGAAGGCATCCCGACATATCCCTCCAATTCGCGCTTCTGGGAGGTCATCGATAAGCACAACGTCAACATCTTCTACACCGCGCCGACGGCCATCCGCTCCCTGATGGGCGGCGGTGAGGGCCCGGTGAAGAAGACCTCGCGCGCCTCCCTTCGCGTGCTCGGCTCCGTGGGTGAGCCGATCAACCCGGAAGCCTGGGATTGGTACTTCAAGGTCGTTGGCGATTCGCGCTGTCCCATCGTCGACACCTGGTGGCAGACGGAGACCGGCGGCATCCTGATCACGCCTCTGCCGGGTGCCACGAACCTCAAGCCGGGCTCCGCCACACGGCCCTTCTTCGGGGTTCAGCCGATCGTGGTCGATGCCGAGGGCAAGACGCTCGAGGGACCCTGTGAGGGCAACCTCTGCATCAAGGATTCCTGGCCCGGCCAGATGCGGACCGTCTACGGCGATCACGAGCGCTTCGAGCAGACCTATTTCTCGACCTATCCGGGCAACTATTTCACCGGGGACGGATGCCGCCGGGATGCGGACGGCTTTTACTGGATTACCGGTCGCGTGGACGACGTGATCAACGTCTCGGGCCACCGGATGGGCACGGCGGAGGTCGAATCCTCTCTGGTGGCTCACGCGAAGGTCGCTGAGGCTGCCGTGGTGGGTTACCCCCATGACCTCAAGGGTCAGGGTATCTACGCCTACGTCACCCTCAACGAGGGTGAAGAAGGTTCGGATGCGCTGCGCAAGGAGCTCGTCGCTTGGGTCCGCAAGGATATCGGGCCGATCGCCTCGCCGGACCTGATCCAGTTCGCTCCGGGGCTGCCCAAGACTCGGTCGGGCAAGATCATGCGCCGGATCCTGCGCAAGATCGCCGAGAACGAGTTCTCATCCCTCGGCGACACCTCGACGCTCGCCGAGCCCGCAGTGGTGGATGATCTGATCGAGAATCGACAGAACCGTCGCTGATCCGCACGGGTCCAAGGACCGGGCGTGACGAGCCGGCGCCCGGTCTTTCAACATCAATGGAGCCTGCGCGTAGGATTGGGCGGGCGGGCTCCTCGGCTGAAGCCCGATTGTCTCCGCAAGGCTTGCCTCAGCGCGCTCAAGACCGGACATGGTGGCCCGATTTTCGAGAATCACCGCACTCCTAACTTCTGATCGCAATAACGTCTCAGATTTCGACTTCCAGTTCGGTGAATTTATCGCACACAGGGGCGGCATCGAGCGTTGTCGTAAGGCTGCGAGCGATGTCTCGAACCAGTGTGAAGCGATTGAGCTAAATCTGCCAAGACGTGTCAGCGCGTGCTGCTGGACTACCCAGCATTATTGAGCCGCACTGGAATACAAATCCTGTCATTAATAACACCTACGTCGTTTTTGCGCGCTGGCGCCACTTGGGTGCCGACCTGACTTGCGCTAGCGTCGCGTGTCCATCCGAGCATGGAGATGACCAGGACGGTCTGCCCAGTTCGGCCGAAGGATTGAACAAGAACAGGCCGGATCGCGTCCAGACGCTATCCGTAGCCGGCGCCGGGACCTCCGGCGACCGGTCATAATCGTGTGGAGGAACCATTATGACAGTGGGAACCGCGGTGCCGCGGGCGGATGAAGCGGCAAGACCCATGACGTCCAGCGAAAAGCGAGTGATCCTCGCATCGTCGCTCGGCACCGTCTTCGAGTGGTATGATTTCTATCTCTACGGATCTCTTGCTGCCATCATCGGCGCTCAATTCTTCTCGGTCTATCCTGAGGCGACGCGCAACATCTTCGCGTTGCTGGCCTTCGCGGCGGGCTTCCTCGTCCGGCCCTTCGGCGCTCTGGTGTTCGGCCGCCTGGGTGACATGGTCGGACGGAAGTACACCTTCCTCATCACGATCCTCATCATGGGTATCTCGACCTTCTGCGTCGGTCTGCTGCCCTCCTACACGACGCTCAATGCCTACGGTATCGGCTGGGTCGCCCCGGTGACGCTGCTCGGCCTGCGCATGCTGCAGGGCCTCGCGCTCGGCGGTGAGTATGGTGGCGCCGCGGTCTACGTGGCCGAACATGCTCCGCGCGGACGACGCGGGTTCTACACGGCCTTCATTCAGACGACGGCGACGCTCGGGCTTCTGCTCTCCCTGATCATCATCCTGTCGACGCAGGGCTACGTGAACAGCGCCTACGCGCCGACCGTCGTGACGAATGCTGACGGCACCACCACCACGCTGACGGCCTTCCAGGTCTGGGGCTGGCGCATCCCGTTCCTCGTCTCCGTCGCGCTTCTCGCTATTTCGGTCTGGATCCGGCTTCAGATGCATGAAAGCCCGGCCTTCCAGAAGATGAAGGCGGAAGGCACGCAGTCGAAGGCTCCTCTCTCGGAGGCTTTCGGACAATGGCGCAATGCCAAGTGGGCACTTCTCGCACTGCTCGGCCTCACAGCCGGTCAGGCCGTCGTGTGGTACACGGGTCAGTTCTATGCCCTGTTCTTCATCCAGAGCATCCTGAAGGTCGATCAGTTTACGGCCAACGTCATGATTGCTTGGTCGCTGATCCTGGGCACCGGCGGGTTCCTGTTCTTCGGCAGCCTGTCGGATCGGATCGGCCGTAAGCCGATCATCCTCGGCGGCTGCCTGATCGCGGCCCTGACCTACTTCCCGCTGTTCAACCTGCTCACCGCCAACGCCAATCCGGCACTCCACGAAGCTCAGGCTCGCGTGGCTGTCGTGGTCAAGACCAACCCTGCGGAGTGCTCGTTCCAGTTCAATCCGGTCGGCACGGCGAAGTTCACCAAGGAGTGTGATATCGCCAAGGCGCTTCTTGCCCGGAGCGCTGTGTCCTACCGGACCGAGGCGGTACCGGCCGGTTCGCCGACGGTGGTGAACGTCGCCGGCAAGGACTTCCCGGTCTCCGATGCGACCTTCGCCAAGTCCGTCACCGCGGCGTTGACCGAGGCCGGATACCCTGCGGCGAACAACCCGACCATCATCAAGGCCTCGAACCCGATCGATATCTTCTCAGGCCAGAAGCTCGCGGTGGTCGGTATCCTGACCATTCTCGTCCTCTACGTGACGATGGTCTACGGTCCGATCGCGGCCGCACTGGTGGAGCTGTTCCCCACCCGTATCCGCTATACCTCGATGTCCTTGCCCTATCACATCGGCAATGGCTGGTTCGGCGGCCTGTTGCCGGCAACGGCCTTCGCGATGGTGGCCCAGACCGGCGACATCTATTTCGGTCTCTGGTACCCGATCGTGATCGCCCTGGTGACCTTCGTCATCGGTCTCATCTTCATTCCCGAGACCAAGGATCGCGACATCTTCACCTTCGACGACCAGCCCGCGCGCTGACGTCAAGGCCCCGGCGAAACAAGAAGGCCCCGCCAACCGGCGGGGCCTTTCCTTTTGATGCATCGAAGCGGAGAACGCCGTGAACCGGTTCAATGCCGGAAGTGGCGGTGCCCTGTGAAGACCATGGCGAGACCGGCCTCGTCGGCAGCGCGGATCACGTCGTCGTCGCGCATGGAGCCGCCGGGTTGGATCACGGCCGTGGCGCCGGCTTCAACTGCCGTCAGGAGGCCGTCCGCAAAGGGGAAGAATGCGTCCGAGGCCACGACCGAGCCCAGAGCGAGGCTCTCGGAGAGGCCTAGGCGCTTGGCGCCCTCGGCGGCCTTCCAGGCCGCGATGCGCGAGGAATCGACCCGCGACATCTGCCCGGCCCCGATCCCGATCGTCGCCCCATCCTTGGCGTAGACGATCGCATTCGACTTCACATGCTTGGCGACCCGGTAGGCAAAGCGCAGATCCGCGTATTCCTGCTCCGTCGGCGCGCGTTTCGTGACGACATTGAGTGGCATGTCGTCGACGACCGCGTTGTCGCGACCCTGCACGAGCAGGCCGCCCGAGAGACTGCGCACAGTCTCGCCCGGCGCGCGCGGGTCCGGCAGGCTGCCGGCGATGAGAAGGCGAAGGTTCTTTTTCGCCGCGACGATCGCCCTCGCCTCCTCGGACGCGTCGGGTGCGATGATCACTTCCGTGAAGATCTCGACGATCCGGCGGGCGGCTTCCGCGTCGAGGGTGCGATTCAACGCGACGATTCCGCCAAATGCCGATGTCGGATCGCAGGTCAGTGCCCGTTCATAGGCGGCGAGCGGATCGTTGCCCTCCGCGACGCCGCAGGGATTGGCGTGCTTGATGATCGCGACCGCCGCCGTCCTGACGGGATCGAATTCCGCCACGCATTCGTAGGCCGCATCCGTGTCGTTGAGGTTGTTGAAGGAAAGTTCCTTGCCTTGGAGCTGCTGGGCGCTCGCCACACCGGCCCGCACGATGCCGGGGGCTCTGTAGAAGGCCGCCGGCTGGTGCGGATTTTCGCCGTAGCGGAGCCCCTGCGCGAGGTTGCCCCCGAAGGCGCGGTAGGCCGGCGTGGCGGCCACCCCGATCTCTCCGGCGAGCCAGTTCGCGATGGCTGCGTCGTAGGCAGCCGTGCGGGCGTACGCCTTCTGGGCCAAGCGCCGCCGCGTTTCTCCGCAGAGCGTACCGCTGCCGCTCTCGAGTTCGGAAAGGAGTGCCTGATAATCCGAGACATCGGTGACGACCGCGACATCGGCGTGGTTCTTGGCGGCTGCACGGATCATCGCCGGCCCGCCGACATCGATGTTCTCCACACATTCCGCATAGGGCTTGCCTGCGGCGATCGTCGCCTCGAAGGGGTAGAGATTGACGACCAGGAGATCGATGGCTCCGATCCCGTGCGCCGCGAGCGCCGCCTGGTGCTCCGGGTTGTCCCGGATTGCCAGGAGGCCGCCATGCACCGCCGGGTGGAGTGTCTTGACGCGCCCGTCCATCATCTCCGGAAAGCCGGTCAGGTCCGCGACCTCGGTCACCGGGAGTCCCGCCTCGCTCAAGGTCCGGTGCGTTCCGCCGGTCGAGACGAGATCGATGCCGCGCGCATTCAGGGCGCGGGCGAAATCGACGAGGCCCGCTTTGTCCGAAACGGAAAGGAGCGCGCGGGTCACCCGCACTTTGTCATGGGGCATCAGTCGTTCGTCCTGGCAATCGCGAGGTTTCGCCGGCGCGGTAACATGAATCCGGGCAAGCGGGCCAGGGTGGGGTGGACCAGGAGGCGACGGCCAGAGCCCTTTGTGCGGATGTTGGCCCGGGCTCAGGCTCCCGGACCCATCCGGCGCGCGAATGACCAGCGCACCTGGGTGGTCTCCTCGACGCGCAGGTGCAGCACGATCTGATCAGTGCGCCGCGCCCCCGAGAGTCCTGCGAAGTAGACGCTTTCCTCGATCGCGATCGCGGCGCCCTCGGCTTGGAATTCCCAGACCTCGCCGAGAGGTGACGTCAGCGTCAAGTCGTCGGTGGCCTCGCCCCGAACCACGATGGCAGGATGGAGGTGGAAGCGGATCGCGACGTCCTGTGCCCTGTGGCGGCCCTTGCCTGTCCGCACGAACGCATCCTCGCCATCGAGCCGTCCGGCAGCGCCCGACAACTGCCATCTGCGCTCATGCACGATGCCGAAATCCTCGGCGTATCCGTCGTGGCGGGCGGCCAGGATGCGGGCCTCCCCCGCATCGGTGCGCTCCGCTTTCACGTCGCCGGGACCGCGCAGAATGACTGAGCCGAGGCGGCGGCACAGCCATTCCGCGGCGAAGCGTTCGCCCCACCAGCCCCCGCCGACGAGGAAGCGGCAGGAAGAGGTGTTGGCGATCGTGGCCGTCGAGTGTGCGGTGGTGCTGCGTGCGAGGCGTCGCAACTCCGCCCCACTCGCCGGCAGGCCGCAATTGAGGACGATTCGCTGCGGGCCGCTCGACATCTCGAAGGAGAGGCAGCCTGCCGCGGCGTTGCGGGAAAAGGGCAGCGGAGGTGGCGCACCCACATCGGCCACCACGACGATCCGTCCGCTCTCCAGTCGCTCGTAGCCTGAATTCGGCGCGTGCGACATCGGCTGCGCCATCGTGCCGTCATAGACCAGGAGGGTGGCGAGGTGGTCCGCGGCTGTCGCCCCCATGCCGTTGAAATGACTTAAGGACGCGTCGGCGTGGCGCAGGAGTCTGAGGAGCGGCAGCATCCGGTCGATGGCGCGGAGCAACGCCTCTGGCGGGTCGACGCTGCGGCTCAGATAGCTCTGACGCAGGGGCAGGAGATCGAGCAGCAGCTCCATGGCGAAACGCGGATCGCGGCTGCGATGGCCGCCATCGGGCATGATCTGTCGATCGAGTTCCCGCGAGAGAATCCGGGTCGCGCGCCGGAGGATCGGCTCGATCCCTTCACAGCACAGACCAGCGTAGCAGAGCGCCACCGCCGCACTCAGCCGCCCTTGCGGAGGCAAACCCCTGCGGAGCTCCCGCTCCAACTCGCGAGCGGATCTGCCGATGGTCTTAAGGAACGACTGGTAGAAGGTTCGGTCAGCCCCCTCCAGCACCAAGGGCGACTGGCTGAGGAACGAGATCAGGCGCCGGGCGGCGACCGGAGTGGAGCGCGCAAGGTTCGGATCGCCCCGGCCCGCCATGAAGTCGGCGACGAAAGCACGGGCATTCGCACGGGCAAGGGCCGTGTCGGCGGCACGCAGGTGCCTGAGCCAGCCGAAGCCGTAGAGAATGTCGGCCCATTCCGGCGAGGGCGGCGTGTAGTCGAACGGCGAGCGTCCGCTCACCGCGAGCGAACGGCCGGCGAAGACGAAGAGCCCGGAATAGATATCGTCCGCGAAGGTCGCATCGCTGGTGCGCAGATCCTGAGGCGCGATGACAAGGCCCGTCACCCGGACACGAGCGAGGATATCGGGCGACGATGTCAGCCGTGCCGATGCACCGCGCATCGACCGCGCGATTTCGCGTCCGACGAGCCGATACAAGCGCCAGCGATCAGGCCCCCAACGCACGTAATCTCCCCGCCGGGCCATCGCGCCCGAATGCGCCCGGCCCGTTTTCACAGCGAACGAAGCTAGAGTGGGCCTCTTAACCATCGGTTAAGCATATGCCCAGTGGGCGGGGATGATTGTGCCGGTCAGGTCCTGCGCCACCGGCTCGATCCGACGGTTCGCGGTTGTGCTCTCAAAGGCAGATGTCCGGAGCATGTGGAGAGCGGTGATTGCGGGGACAACGAAGACAGAATCGCGGCCCGTAGCCGGCAATCTCTTGATCCACCTAAGACATTTACCCGTCAGGGCTTTCTCTCGGTTACCGTGATCAGCGTTCGTCACCGGGACACCGAACGATCATGCGTTTCGACCTCAGCGAAGACCCAACGGGCCTGTGGTTCTGGACCCTGTCCGATGACCGCTCCGGCGCCGTGGTCTGCTCACCATCGCGCTTTCGGACGCAGGTCCAAGCCTATGCCGACATCGCAGCCTTCAAGGCGTCCGTCTCGGGCGCCGGGGTGCTCATCGGCGATCGGCCCAAACGGCGTGAGCGGGACGACGGAAGCGGGCAACTCGGCCTCCTCTAACCCGCGCGCCGCTTGAGCCGAGTCGCGAAGAACCCGTCGAGACCCCCGCGCTCCGTCACTCCGTTGCCGTCGAGATGGGCCGGGAGCGTGCGGAGATCTCCGTTCCGATCAATCAGTTCGCCGAGCCCGCCGACCTCGTTCAGCATCACCGGAAGGCGCTCGTAATCGCCGTTGCGCGCCAGGAAGGCAGCAACCTGCTGCTCCCCTTCCTCCGGCTCGAGCGAACAGGTGCAGTAGAGAAGCCGCCCCCCCGGTCTCACCAAGAGAGCGGCCCGGTCGAGGAGGCGCGATTGGAGCGATGCGAGCCGTGCGATATCGGGCTCGGCTTTTGTCCAGGCGACGTCCGGATGCCGACGGATCGTGCCGGTGGCCGAGCACGGCGCATCGAGGAGCACCGCATCGAACGTGCCCTCGCCCGTCATCTTCAACGCGTCGCCAACCTGGATATCCGCACTCAGCCCGAGCCGGGTCAGATTCTGCCGCAGGCGCTCCAGCCGTGGCGCCGAGCGGTCGATGGCGGTGACATGTGCGCCGCGAGCGGCGAGTTGGGCAGTCTTGCCGCCCGGTGCTGCGCAGAGGTCGGCGACGCGCTCGCCGGGCGCGACATCGAGGAGCCGGGCCGGGATCGCGGCGGCCGCGTCCTGCACCCACCATTCCCCCTCGGCGTAGCCCGACAGGTCCACGACGGATGTCCGCGTATCGCGCAAGCGCAAAGAACCGATCGGCAGGGGATCCGCCCCAAGGCGCTCGGCCCAGGCCTGCATCTCCCCGCGCACGCTGAGATCGATCGCGGCGCCCCTCAGATGTGCCCTCGCGATCGCCTGAGCCAGATCCGGCCCATAGGCCGCGCGCCAGCGCGTCGCGAGCCAGAGCGGGGTGTTGTTCTCCAAGGGGTCCGTCGCCTCAGCCAGGACGGCGTCCCGCTCGCGCACGATTCGGCGCAGCACGGCATTGACCAGACCGGCCAGGTGCTGGGCTTGCGGATCGGCTTTGGCCAACCGGACAGCGAGGTCGACGGCGGCATGATCGGGCACGTTCAGATCGACGATCTGAGCCGCGCCCGTGGCAAGGAGCGCGAGAAGGCGCGGCTCCTCGGGCAGCCCCTGCGCCAGCCGCGCGGCCAGCGCACGCTTCAGGAAGCCGAAGCGACGGAAGGTGACCGTCGCGATGGCGCGCGCCAGAGCCGCGTCGGCCGGCTCGAGTTGGGCGTTCCGCCCCGCCTGCTCAAGAGCATCTTCGAGCGCGAAGGCACGGTTCTTCCCGATCAGATCGGCCACCGCGTTCTGCGCAACCCTGCGAGCCGCGAGGCCCGCCACATCGCCATCGACGGCAGGACCCTGGCCGCCCACATTGCGGCGTGTCGCCATGAAACATACTTTCCCGTGGTCACCGGCGGATATGCCGGATCACCTCCATGCCCTTTCACCTGAGCGGACACGATGCAAGACCCGATCGAGCCTGGCGACGCCGTCGAGACCGCTGCCGCATCACCGGCGCGTCCTTTGACACCTGCTGCCAAGCGGGCATTGGCCGAGGCCGCCGAACGGCGTGCCGCCGTGGATGCGCACGCCGCCGGGATTGCCGCGAAGGGCGAGCGGCTTGGTCGTGGCGGGCTGGAGCCGGTGCGCTACGATGATTGGGAGGTGAAGGGCATCGCCGTCGATTTCTGATCGCCGGCGTCGATCGATCAACGCAGGAACGTCCGCCCGGCAATGCTGTTGGGCCCTCAGTCAGGCAGATGAGGGAGACCCGACCATGACAACGAAAATCTCGAGCAAAGCGGCTCCGGCAGGACCGCAGGGCGAAGTCAAACTCGCCGCCGGCGAGAGGCTCTCCATGCGGATGTGGCGCGACGAACCCCCGACCGAACACAAGCCGAGCGGGAGCCGGCCCTACGAGACCGTAGGATATGTCATCTCTGGTCGGGCCGAACTGACGCTGAGCGGAGAGACCGTCAGGCTTGAGCCCGGCGATTCCTGGCTCGTGCCGGCCGGAACTGAGCACACCTACAAGATTCTTGAGGCCTTCACGGCTGTCGAAGCCACCGCTCCCCCCGCGTCTTCCTAGTGCGGCTCGGCTACCCGATCGACGACGCTGTTGCGATGGCCTGCCGAGCGGCAGGCCATCGGACTCCGCGGCTCAGCGGATCATGTAGACCTGTGTGCCGACGGAGACGCGGTCGTACAGATCGACGATGTCCTGATTGTACATGCGGACGCAGCCGTAGGACGCGTAAGTGCCGACCGAACTCGGCCGGTTCGTTCCATGGATCGCGTATTCACCACCCGCCAGCGTCATGGCGGCCACGCCCATGGGATTGCGCGGCGAGCCGCCGGCGATGAGATTCGGGATGCGTGGATTGTCACGCTTGACCTCGCGCGGTGGTGACCAGGCGGGCTGAACATATTTCCCGTCGATCTGCGTGGCACCGACCCACTGCTTCCCGGGGCGCCCGACCGCGACCGGGTATCGGATCGCTGTGCCGTCGCCGTTGACGAGGTAGAGGCGCCGCTCGGAAATCCGGATCACCACCGACCCCGGCGAAATCGACCCCTCGTGAAAGGGCACCATCTCGCGCGCATGGCTGGGGGCGATCGCTCCCAACCCGACGAGCACCGCCCCTGCGGCAACTGCTCCCCATCCCTTCTGCCCGAACATCGGATCGTCCTCGAAAGCGTGACCTTACGCATGTCGATAATCCACGGCGAAGGTTGCTGTTCCGGTCGAAGCAGAGTGTCGGGTGAATTTGCCCACTACGACTGATTGTTTCGGTAAAAACTGCGCAGAACGCCTCGATCGAAGGTCACGCATTCCGCAAACCAAAATGTAACCTTGATCGCCGTCAGCGCTCGATCAAGCGCGATGCGTCCTCGCTGCGCCCCTGCCAGCCGTGACGCTCAAGTTCCGGGTCGAGATGTTCCTCGACGGGGTAGCCGACGCATAGATAGGCGACGAGGTGCCATGCATCTGCGACCTCCAGGACGGTCTTCACGCGATCTGGTTCCAAGATCGAGACCCAGCCGACGCCGAGCCCGTACGCCCGGGCGGCGAGCCAGAATCCCTGAACCGCGCCCACCACGGAGTAGCGCAGCATCTCAGGCATCGTCCTGCGTCCGAGCCCGTGCCCGGATTCCGTCGCCTCGTCGCAAAAGACCGCAAGATGCACCGGGGCTTCACGCAATCCTTCAAGCTTCAGGCGGCGATAGAGCTCGCGGCGTGCGTCCGTGTAGCGCGTGCCCGCATCCGCGTTGCAGCGCTCGAAACTCGCCAGGATTGCGCCGCGCCGGTCCGCATCGGACACGCGCACGAAACGCCAGGGATGACTGTTGCCCACCGAGGGGCTGAGATTCGCAAGGGCGAGACAGGCCCGCAACGCCGCCTCGTCGACGGGATCTTGGCGAAAGCGCCGCACATCCCGGCGCCATGCGAATAGGTCGCCAAGCGTTGCGCGGAAACAATCGTCGAAGGAGGGCACAGAGCAACGATCCGGACACGAAAGCACGTGTCTTAGCCGGTTCCGCCGGGGCGCGCAGAAAAAAGGCCGCTCCGAAGAGGCGGCCTGAAGTCCTTGGGTCTCGAAACCTCTGGAATGTCGGTCGGTGCGTAGCGGCTCGGCGTCCGAGGGCTGGGGAGCTCGGGTTTCGGACGCGAACCGGACACTGTCCAACGAGGTTCGGGAGTTGTTGTGTCGTCGCAACAAGGCTCGCGAAAGGCGCTAAAGCGGCAAAACCGTGGTGGTTTGTTTCTGGGGCGTGGCCGTGGTGCCCTAGACAGCGCCCTTGCGACCCGGCGCGGCGCGGCCCATCATTCGGCTAACCGAAGCTGCCCGACGATGGAGCGACGATGAGCGAGAGGACGAGTGCCGAGCCCCGCCCGAATGATTCAGCGGCCCATGTGGTCCCCTTCCCGGCCTCTTCGCCAGGTCCCCAAGTTTCCTTCAACCGCGACGAACTCCGGACGATCTTCAATCTCTACGGACGCATGGTTTCCGACGGCGAGTGGCGCGATTACGCACTCGATTTCCGCCGGGACAAGGCGGTCTTCTCGATCTATCGCCGGACGTCGGAGATGCCGCTCTACCGGGTCGAGAAGGATCCCAAACTCGCCCGGCGACAGGGCGCCTACGCCGTCGTCGCGGCGAGCGGCCTTGTCTTGAAGCGTGGAACCGATCTCGGTCGGGTGCTGGCCGTTTTGGAGAAGCCGCTGCGGATCGTCTGACGCCGCTCACGCGCTCCACAGCGGTGTCGGCGACGATCCTGGACTTGAACCGGGCAGCCCGCACAGATGGTCATGCCATAGAAAAAGGCCCCGGCGCTCGACGCCGGGGCCTTTCTTCTCGAAACGATGTCGTCGCTTAGCGGCGGTCGCCCATCAGCGAGAGCATGAACTGGAACATGTTGATGAAGTCGAGATAGAGCGTCAGCGCGCCGTTCACCGACATCTTGGCCGCGACCTCTCCGTCGCCACCGCCGTAGAGATACATCTCCTTCAGCTTCTGCGTGTCGTAGGCGGTCAGACCGGCGAAGATGCCGACGCCCAGGAGCGAGATCGCCCATTGCAGGCCGGAGGACTGCAGGAAGATGTTGACCAGCGATGCGATGATCAGGCCGATCAGGCCCATGATCAGGAACGAGCCCATGCCGGACAGGCTACGCTTGGTGGTGTAGCCATAGAGGCTCAAGCCACCGAATGTCGCTGCCGTGATGAAGAACACCCGAACCACGCTGGCCCCCGTGAACACGAGGAGCAGTGTCGACATCGAGGCGCCCATCACCGCCGCGAAGGCGAAGAAGGTCAGGCGCGCGGATGCGGCCGACATTCGGTCCATCCGCATCGAGAAGACGAAAATGAACGCCAGCGGGGCGAGCATGAGCACCCATTTGAGGGGGCTGTTGTAGAGCATCTGACCGAACGGGGTCAGGGCGAGCCGGCCCGTCTCGGTCTGCGCCGTCGCGGCCATGTTCAGCCCGAGCGCGACGAGGCCCGAGATGCCGAGGCCGACGACCATGTTGTTGTAGACGCCGAGCATGAAGGCCCGCAGCCCCTGGTCGACCTCGACCTGGGTGCCCGCGTAGCCGGGGGCTTGCGCGCCGTACCGGAAGGGAGAGTTGTCGAATGCCATGGGAGTTTCCTTTGGAAGCTCTCTCAGCGTGCTGTTGGGAACGAGGCTCACGCACAACCTCTGGCGCCGTCGCGAGCGCCTCGGCTCCAAATATGTTGCGTTGCGCGCCCAGGCACAAGAGGCCAGCCGAGCTTGCGGGTGCGGTTTTTCAGGGCGGAAGTGCGGTATTTTCTTCGATAAATCAGGGATTAAATCGGGTTAACCCTGCATTTGGCGCAAATTCGACTGAGCCATTATCGCTCGGCCGCCGTTTCGTGCGAAACGGGACAACCGGTAACGTGATCCTAAAACTGCCTGAGGTAGGGGGCGGGCTTCTGCCCCAGGATACGCCACGTTCCAGCGAGTCCCAGGATGACGGCGAAGATTACGGCAAGGCCCGCGGCGGCGAGCGCACCCGTAAGGTCGAGTGTGAATTCCAGACGCATGACTTTGGTCACGATCACCCAGCCCGCAAGCGTGCCGGCCAGAAGCCCGAAGAGGGCCGTGACGAGCCCGAGGGCACCGTATTCGAGGCTGTACGCCGCGAGCAGCCGTCCGCGGCTGGCCCCGAGAACTTTGAGGACGACGGCATCGTACAGGCGGGCTCTGTGACCGGCCGCGATCGCGCCGGCAAGTACGAACAGGCTCGCGATCACCGCGATGCCGCTCGCACCGCGGATCGCGAGAACCAGCTTTCCGACGAGATCGCTCACGGTCTCAAGAGCGTCCTTCACCCTTACGCTTGTGACCGAGGGAAAGCTGCGGGCGACATCGCGCAGGATCGCGTTCTCGGCCTTCGGATCGCCGGCGCCTGACAGGGTCAGGGTCGCGAGGTCCGAATGGGGCGCCCCGCGGAAGGTGCCCGGTGAGAACACCATTACGAAGTTGATGCCGAGTGACCGCCACTCGACCTTGCGGAGGTTCGCGATCCGGGCAGTCAGGTTGCGCCCGAGCACGTTGACGGTCACGCTGCTGCCGACGACGAGACCGAGGCTGCGTCCGAGTTCCGCATCGAACGAGACGAGAGGAGTTCGCGCCTCCTCCGCGCTCCACCAGGTGCCTGCCACGAGGGTCGAGCCCTCCGGCATGTCCTCCGCGTAGGTGATGCCGCGGTCGCCATCGAGCACCCAGGCCGCGTCCTCCGGAGGCTTGATCTTGTCCACCGGCACGCCGTTCAGCGCCACGATGCGACCGCGCATCATCGGCACCCGCTCGATCTTGCCGCCGGGCGCGGCTTGGCCGAGGAAGGTGTGAAACGCATCCGCCTCGGCGGCCGGGATATCGAGGAAGAACAGGTTCGGAGCGTGTGCCGGCAGGGTGCTGGTCAGGGTTCGCCGGACATTGGCGTCGATTAAGCTCAGAGTGACCAGGAGGGTCACGCCGAGGCCCAGAGACAGGACGATGGCCGGCGTCAGGGCTCCGGGACGGTGGAGATTGGCGAGTGCCATCCGCGGCGCGGCGCGCTTCGGCCGCGGCAGACGCCGTGCGCCCGCCATCAGCCCGAATCCCACCAGGCGTAGCAGCCCGAACGCGATACCCGCGGCGGTGATGAAGATCAAAGCTACCCGGCGGTCGAACGCGGTGAAGAGAGCGAGACCGATCAGCGCCGCGAGGGCACCCGCGAGGACGAGCCGGTATCGGAGCCGAACCTGTTGCCCAGACGGATCGACGGTGTCGCGAAACAGACCCGAGACGGGAATGTCGTGAGCACGCCCGAGGGGCGTGATGGCGAAGGCGAGTGCGGTGATAAGACCATAAGCGGTCGCGAGGGCGAGTTCGCCCGGGGCGAGCGTGGGATTGAGGGGCAGCGGGAGATCGTTTCGGAACAGCGCGTCGAGCATGAAGGGCAGACTCGCTCCGATGGCGAGCCCGATCGCGGTCCCGAAGCCCGCAATCAGCATCACCTGCGTGAGGTAGAGGGTCACCACCTGGGAGCCCGGCGCTCCGACGCTTTTCAGAGTCGCAATTGAGCTGCGCTTGCGCTCGACGAAGGCGTGGACGGCGTTCGCCACACCGACACCGCCCACGATCAGGGCGGTGAGCCCGACCAGCGTCAGAAATTGCGTGAAACGCTCGATGCTCTTGGCAAAGCGCGGATCGGCGTTGGCGCGCGAGCGCATCTCCCAACCTGCATCCGGCGCCGCCTTGGCGATCCGCTCCGCCATGGCAATGAGGTCGGCGTCGCTCGAACCCGGCACCTGCAGGCGGTAGCTCCAGCGGTTCAGGCTTCCCGGCTGAATGAGCCCGGTGCTGCGGAGGGCAGCCCGCGAGATGATGAGGCGAGGACCGAACCCGATGCCGTTGGCGATGCGGTCAGGCTCAGACAGGAGGCTCGCCCGTATGGTGAAGGGCCGGCCCGCGAGGGTGATCCTGTCGCCGACTTTGAGGTCGAGACGCGTCAGGAGAGCCGGATCGCTCACCGCTCCGAAGACTCCATCGCGCTCCGCGAGAAGGTTCTCCAACGGCACCTGCGGCTCGGTGATGACTTCGCCCGCAGCCGGGTACCGCTGGTCGACGGCCTTCAGCTCGACCAGGGCCGCGCCCTTTTCGCCTGCGAGGGCCATCGCGCGCAGGGTCGCGATCACATCCACCCGGCCCTCGGCATCGAGGGCGGCGCGTTCCGTCTGACTCGCCTCCCGGTTGATCAGAGAGTAGCTGAGATCAGCCCCGAGTATGCGTCGGCCCTCACGCCCGAGCCCGTCCGAGAGCGAACGCGAGATCGATGCGACGCCGGCGATCGCCGCGACGCCGAGCGCGATGCAGGCGAGAAAGACCGCGAAGCCCGCAAGGCCGCCGCGCAACTCCCGCAAGGCGAGACGCAAGGTCAGCGGAAGCCGCGCGAAGGTGATGGGCGCGCGTCGCTCGGGCTCGGCCGTCTGCGGAAGGGTGCCGTGCATTCAGATGTCCGATGCCGGGTGCGCGTGCACGGGAAGCGGGCTCGTCACGCGCTCACCGCGGTCTCGATGCGGCCGGAGCGCAGGCGCACCGTGCGGTCACAGAGCTTGGCGAGACCCGGATCGTGGGTGACGAGCACCAGGGTGACCCCGCGATCACGCTTCAGTGCGAAGAGGAGATCGACGATCTGCCGCCCGGTCGCTTCGTCGAGGTTGCCGGTGGGTTCGTCCGCCACGAGGATGGCCGGATCGGGTGCGAGCGCGCGTGCGATGGCGACGCGCTGCTGCTCGCCGCCGGAAAGCTGCGCCGGATAATGATGCAGGCGATGGCCGAGGCCGACGGCGCCGAGCTCGGCCTCGGCACGGAGATGGGCATCGGGTTTGTCCGCGAGTTCGAGCGGAAGTGCCACGTTCTCGAGGGCCGTCATGGTCGGAACGAGATGGAAGGCCTGAAACACGATTCCGATCCGTCGTCCGCGGAAACGCGCGAGCGCATCCTCGTCGAGTCTGCCCAGATCCGCGCCCTCGATGAAGACCGCGCCGGAATCGGGCCGCTCCAATCCCGCCATGACCATCAGCAGCGTCGACTTGCCGGAACCCGACGGGCCGACGAGACCGACGGCTTCGCCGCTGTCAACATCGAGCGAAATACCGCGCAGGACATGGACGCGGGCCGCTCCACGCCCGAGGCTGAGGTCGACTTGAGATAAGGCAATGGCCTTGCCGGACATCAACGGGAAACCGATCTGTGCGCAGGAGCGGGCATCGAACGAGGGTCAGGGTTGGTGGCGAATGATTCAGTGCGCATTGGCACGTCTCGCGGCGCGTGTCGCCGGCTTCGGCCAAATGGTGGGGCGAAAGCTGCCACGCCATGATGGCCGCCTCACGGCATCGCTCCTCGCGCTCTTTGCCGCACTCGTCCTGATGGAATCCCCTGCCCGGGCGTCGCCGGACCAACGCCCACTCAACCTCGTGGCCTTCGGCGACAGTCTCACGGCGGGCTTCAGGCTGCCCGCAGATGCGGCGTTCCCGGCTGTTTTGGAGCGCACCCTGAAGGCGAAAGGATACGCCGTCACGGTGGCCAATGCGGGAGTCTCCGGTGACACGACGACCGGGGGGCTCGACCGGCTCGAATGGTCGGTGCCCGATGGGACGGACGGGGTCATCCTCGAACTCGGTGCCAACGACATGTTGCGGGGCACCGACCCTGGCGTCACGAAGAAGGCCCTCGACACCATCGTGAGCCGCCTCAAGGCACGGGGCATCCCGGTTCTGATGGCGGGCATGCGGGCTTCCACCAATCTCGGCCCCGACTTCATCAGCCGCTTCGACGCGATCTACCCGAGCCTGTCGGAGCAATACGGCCTCGTCCTGTACCCGTTCTTTCTCGAAGGCATCGCCGGGAACCGTTCATTCAACCTCGAGGACGGGATGCATCCCAATGTGAGCGGCGTGGAGAGGATCGTCGTCGGCATCCTGCCCACGGTCGAGAACTTCCTGCAGCAAATCCGGGGCGGCCCGCGTTAGGGATTTGCTTCCGATCGAATTTTAACGCGGACCGATGCCACGCCTTTTCACCGGATTGGAAATCCCGCCCGAGATCGGTGCGGCGCTGGCGCGTTTCCGTGGCGGCATCCCGGGGGCCCGCTGGGTCGAGCCGACCGATTACCACATCACGCTTCGTTTCCTCGGTGACGTCCCGGAGGATTTCGCCGCCGATCTCTGCGAAGCTCTGGCAGAGACCCGAGCGCGCGATCCCGTCGAGGTCATTCTGGATGGTCTCGGGTGCTTCGGTAGCGACAAACCCCGTGCGGTGCTGGCGAGCGTCGCGAGCAATACCGCCCTGGCTGATCTTCAAGCGGAGCAGGAACGCATCTGCCGCCGCGCCGGTGCGGAGCCGGAGCGGCGCAAGTTCACGCCCCACGTCACCCTCGCGCGCCTGCGCCGGGAGGCGACGCCCGAAGCGGTCGCCATGTACCTGACGCAGGCTGGAATCTTCGACCCGCTTCGCTTCAGCGTGAGCCGGATTGCACTGTTCTCGGCGCGGGACTCGGTCGGAGGCGGCCCCTACGTCATCGAAGCCGTGTTCCCGTTCGCCTGACCGCTAGAGGCGCCGGAGTGCGACGCTCTCGATGCGGTGGCTCGCACCCTTGGCGAGAATCAGGCTCGCCCGCTGGCGCGTCGGCAATATGTTCTCGCGCAGGTTTGGCAGGTTGATCGTCGTCCAGAGGTGGTCGGCGATCTTGAGGGCTTCCGCCTCCGGCACTTCGGCGTATTTGGCGAAATAGGAGCGCGGATCACGAAAGGCCGTCTGCCGCAGCTTCATGAAGCGGGTGACGTACCAGCGATGCAGGTCGTCCTCGTGGCCATCGAGGTAGATCGAGAAATCGAAGAAATCCGACACGAACGGAATCGCCGTACCGTCGCGGGGAAGACGCGCGGGCTGCAGCACGTTCAAGCCCTCGACGATCAGGATATCGGGCGATTCGACCACGCGCTCCTCGCCCGGAACCCGGTCGTAGACGAGATGCGAGTAGAGCGGGGCGGTGACTCGCTTATGGCCCGCCTTGATGTCGTGAAGGAACTGCAGCAGCGCGGCTGTGTCGTAGCTCTCCGGAAAGCCCTTGCGCTCCATCGCGCCGTGGCGCGAGAGCTCGGCATTGGGCAGCAGAAACCCATCGGTGGTGACGAGATCGACCTTCGGGGTGTTCGGCCAGCGGGCGAGCAAGGCCTTGAGCACGCGCGCCGTCGTCGACTTGCCGACCGCTACCGAACCCGCGAGCCCGATGATGTACGGGACCTTGGTCTCCCGTTCCGCCATCAGGAAGCGCTGGGTCGCTTTGAAAAGGCCCTGCGTGGCCGCAACATACAGGGACAACAGGCGTGACAGCGGCAGGTAGATCGCCACCACTTCCTCGACCGAGATCGGATCGTTGAGCGATTGCAGCCGCTCGATATCCTCGATCGTCAGCGTGAGCGGCGTGTCGGCGCGCAGCTGGGCCCATTCCTCGCGGCGGAAGAGCCGATAGGGCGAAAGGCTCTCCGGCCCCTGTCCGGTGACCGGATCCTGGCCCGGCCCTGGATCGGGCTCGGGAAGCGGCGTCGGCCCGCCCGTCCGGCCGCTCACGTCTCGCGCCTCGCTGCCTTCTCGGCGAGGCCGCTCTGGGCCGTGCGGCGCGCCAGCTCCGCCATCACCTCATCGAGCTCGACCCCACCGGCACGCAACAGGACCACGAGATGGTAGAGGACATCGGCTGCCTCCGAGACGAGGCCCGCCCGGTCCCCCTGGACGGCCGCAATCGCGGCCTCGATTGCCTCTTCTCCAAGCTTCTTCGCCGGCTTGGCCGGGCCTCCCGCGAGGAGCTTTGCCGTGTAGGATTGGTCGGGCGGCGCCTCGGCGCGGGCGGCGACCAAGTCGACGAGGTCGCTGAGCGTGAAATCGATCATGCGGTGCTAAGGCCCTCTCCGACGAAACGGCCCCATCTCTCCTAATGTGTCGCTTCGTCTTGCCGCGAGCCCGGGCGGCGAGATGCCGAAAATACCAGGCGCGCCGAAGCGCCGTTTGAGGCAGTGAACCTGCGTCAACGCCGACTAGCGAGCAAGTCGGACGCCTGACAATTGTTATCCTTTACACATCGAGCCGCATGAAGAGACCCGCGGCCGCCATGTGAGCCTTCGCTTCTGCGATGCTGGCTTCCCCGAAATGGAAGATCGAAGCGGCCAGGACGGCACTTGCTCCACCCTGCGCCACACCGGCCACCAGATCATCGAGGCCGCCGACGCCGCCAGAGGCGATCACCGGCACGGGTACGGCCTCCGAGATGGCGCGCATGAGCGCGAGGTCGTAGCCGGACCGGGTTCCATCCCGATCCATCGAGGTCACGAGGAGTTCGCCGGCCCCCTTCGCCGTCACAATGCGGGCGAATGCGATCGCGTCGATCCCCGTGGGGGTGCGGCCGCCATGCGTGAAGATCTGCCATTCCTCCGGCTCGCCGGGCGCCGAGGTGCGCTTGGCATCGATCGCGACGACGATGCACTGGTTGCCGAACTTCTCCGCCGCACGCGCGACGAAGTCCGGATCCTTCACGGCCGCCGTGTTGATCGAGACCTTGTCGGCGCCCGCGAGCAGAAGGGTGCGAATATCCTCAACGGTGCGGACGCCGCCGCCCACCGTGAGCGGCATGAAGCAGGCTTCCGCCGTGCGGCTCACCACGTCGAGCAGCGTGCCGCGCGCCTCGTGGCTTGCCGTGATGTCGAGGAAGCAGAGTTCGTCGGCGCCCGCCGCATCGTAGGCCTTGGCGGATTCGACGGGATCCCCGGCATCACGCAGCTCAAGGAACTGCACGCCCTTGACGACACGGCCGTCCTTGACATCGAGGCAGGGGATGATGCGGGTCTTCAGCAAGGACGTGGTCCCTTCCGATCTGGATCAGGCCCGTGAGCCCCCGGCCCGGCGGATGGCGGCGAGGGCCGCCGCCGGATCGATCCGGCCGTCGTAGAGCGCGCGGCCCGTGATGGCACCGGCGAGCAGCGCGCAATCGGGCTCGAGCAGCCGGTGCACGTCATCGATGGAAGCGAGACCGCCGGAGGCGATCACCGGGATGCTCACGGCCTTGGCCAGGGCCAGCGTCATCTCGATGTTGAGGCCTTTGAGAATGCCGTCGCGGGCGATGTCCGTGTAGATGATGGCGGCGACGCCCGCATCCTCGAAGCGCCGGCCGAGCTCCTCCGCGGTCATGCTCGACGTTTGCGCCCAGCCCTCGACGGCCACGCGCCCATCCTTGGCGTCGATGCCGACAGCGATTTTGCCGGGATGCAGGCGGGCCGCCTCGCGCACGAAGGCAGGGTCGCGCACGGCCGCGGTGCCGATGATGACCCGGCTGACGCCCTTGGCGAGCCACGCCTCGACGGTCTTCATCTCCCGGATGCCGCCGCCGAGCTGCACCGGCAAGCTGACCCGCGCCAGGATCGCATCGACTGCGGCCGCGTTCATCGGAGCACCCGCGAAGGCCCCATCGAGATCGACCACGTGCAGCCAGGAGAAGCCCTGAGCCTCGAAGGTCGCAGCCTGCGCGGCCGGATCGTCATTGAACACGACGGCCTGCTCCATGTCCCCCTGCACGAGGCGGACGCAACGCCCTTCCTTCAGATCGATGGCCGGAAACAGGATCACGCGGGATACTCGCCTCAGAGTACGGGAAGCTGGGACCGATCGGTCAGGGGCGCCAGCGCAGGAAATTCGCGATCAGCGCCAATCCGAGGCGCTGGCTCTTCTCCGGATGGAATTGCGTCCCGGCGAGGTTGTCCCGTCCGACGATCGCCGTCACCGGCCCACCGTACTCGCTATGCGCGACGACATCGCCCGGGCGATCCGCCTTGAGGGCGTAGCTGTGCACGAAATAGGCGTGGATGCCATCCTCGCCCGTCGGGATTCCATCGAGGAGCGCGTGCGGTCGCTCAGGGGCCAGCGTGTTCCAGCCCATATGCGGGACCTTGAGCGCGGGATCAGCCGGCCGGATCGGCCCGACATCGCCCGGGATCCAACCGAGGCCCGATGTCACCTCGTATTCGAGTCCTCGGCTCGCCATCAGCTGCATGCCGACGCAGATGCCCAGGAACGGGCGCCCACGGCCCTGCACGGCCTCCGACATGGCCTCGACCATACCCGGCACTGCATCGAGCCCACGACGACAATCCGCGTAGGCGCCGACACCCGGCAGAACCACCCGATCCGCCCCCCGCACGATCTCGGGATCGCTCGTGACGAGGATCCGCGTGTCATGCAGCCCAGCCTCGCGGGCGGCACGCTCGAACGCCTTGGCTGCCGAGTGCAAGTTCCCGGAGCCGTAATCGATGATCGCGACCATTTCCTGCGTCACGACTGGCCTGCCTCACTCATTCCAATGTCGTCCAGGATCAGCCGTCTCACCGGCGACCCTCGTTGAACGGGAACAAGCCGATGACCGGCTCGCTCGGTCGGCTCGCCGCCCCCGCGAAAGCGGCCGGCGCCAGGGTGCGCGGAGCCGATGCGGGATCGAGCCAGCGCGTCATCGCCTTGGTCTCCGCTTCCGCGGCATCGCGCGCGACGACCGCGTCGCGGACCGGGCGGCCCCTGCGGGCCAAGGTCCAGCGACGCAGGCTCGAAGCTTCGAGGCCGATCAGGATGGAGAGCAGGAGCGTGACGAGGAAACCCATGAACGGCGACAGGCCGAGAGCATGTCCGGCGAATGCCGCGGCGGCGAGGCCGATCAGGACACCGATCCCGGCAATCCAGAGCCGATGATAGAAGAACCACAGGACCGTGAACGCGAATGCCGCCCAGGAAAATCCGTCCGGGACGAGCTGCGCCCGATCAAGCTCGTGCGACTCGCCCGCGCGAGCATCCCGCGGCAGATGGAGCGTGTAGCTTCGCATCCTCGTCACTCCCTTCCGTAAGCTCCCGGCCGCCGACCGGCTGGCCGATCCCGCAACGCCGCGTTCAGGAGCCTGGTCCGCCTTCCCAAGGCACACCAGCTGCCTTCAGAGTGTACCTTTCGTCGACGGTACGCGTCCTTCTTCCCGCGGATCGATGGACACCGCCTTCCGCAAGGTGCGGGCCAGCCCCTTGAAGCAGCTCTCCGCGATATGGTGAGCGTTGTCACCGTACAGCGTCTCGACATGCAGGGTGATCCCCGCGTTCATCGCGAAGGCCTGAAACCACTCGCGCACGAGCTCGGTATCGAACTGCCCGATCTTCTCGACCCGGAATTCCGTGCGGAAGACGAGGAAGGGGCGGCCCGAAATGTCGATGGCGATGCGCGTCAACGCCTCGTCCATCGGCAGGTGAATGTCGGCGTAGCGCGCGATACCGCGCTTTTCGCCCAACGCCTTGGCGAAAGCCTGGCCGAGCGCGATACCGGCATCTTCCGTGGTGTGGTGCTGATCGACATGCAGGTCGCCATCGACCTTCACTTCGAGGTCGAATAGCCCGTGGCGGGCGAACAATTCCAGCATGTGATCGAGGAAGCCGACGCCGGTGGCGATCGCGGCCTTCCCGGTCCCGTCAAGGTCGATCGAGACGGTGACGTCGGTCTCTGCCGTCCGACGGCTGATACTGGCCGCGCGCATCACTGGTTTCGCTTCTCGTTCGGGCCGAAGGCGGCCGAAGCCGCCTTCTAGTGCGGATTTCGCCGTTGGGGGAAGGGTTTCCGTCAAGAAAACGCGTTGTCCCCGCTTGCAGGCGGTGCCGGTCAGCCGCGCAGGACGCGTCCGGCCACCGCGTCGAGCTTGGCGATCAGTGCGGGATCGCGGTGCTGTGGGGCCGTCATGATGGCGCCCTCCAGGGCTCGATCCGATCCGGCCGGACAGGCCTCGCGCTCACGCGGAAAATCGCGCGCGATGCGGGCAACGAGCCGCGCTGCCTTGTCGGCGTTCGCCCGGGCGACCGCGATGACGGCAGCGACGTCGACCGCGTCGTGGCCCGGATGCCAGCAATCGAAATCCGTCACCATCGCGATCGTCGCGTAGGTAATCTCGGCCTCACGTGCGAGCTTGGCCTCCGGCATGTTCGTCATGCCGATGACGTCATAGCCGAGGCTCTTGTAGGTCTTGGACTCCGCGAGCGTCGAGAATTGCGGGCCTTCCATGCAGACATACGTTCCGCCGCGATGGACCGGAATGTCCTCGACCTCGGCGGCTGCCGCGATCCGCCTCTGCAGTGCCGGACCAACCGGGTGGGCCAGCGACACGTGGGCGACGCAGCCATTCCCGAAGAACGACGAGGGGCGCCCATGCGTACGGTCGACGAATTGGTCGACGAGGACGAAGAGGCCGGGGTGCAGTTCGTTGCGGAACGAGCCGCAGGCGGAGAGCGCGATGAGATCGGTGACGCCTGCCCGCTTCAAGGCATCGATATTGGCCCGGTAATCGATTCCGGACGGGGAGAGACGGTGGCCGCGACCGTGGCGGGCGAGGAAGACGACCTTGGTCTCACCGATCCGGCCGATCCGCAGCGCGTCCGACGGCTCGCCCCAAGGCGAGCTGATCCGCTCCTCCCGCACATCCTCCAAGCCCGGCAGATCGTAGACACCGGAACCGCCCATCACACCGAGCACGGCTGCCGTCATGGGGTACTCCTTCGGTTCGAACATCGACGTCACGCGTCGCCGGGCAGCGCTACCACGATCGAGGCCGGACGTACCGGACCCGCCCAGACGTGAACGGGCCCCGCGAAGGGGCCCGTTCGGTCTCATATGCGGCGAATGCTTCGCCTGGTTCGATCTGGCTCAGTAGGTCTTATGAAGTTCCGGCTGCAGGCCGTGAACCTCGCCGCCGACATCCGCCCAGACCCGCTTCTTCACGTAATAGAGCAGGCCCGAGAGCAGGATGAGGAACAGAATCACCCGGAAGCCCAGAGCCTTGCGGGCCTCCAGATGCGGCTCGGCCGCCCAGGCCATGAAGGCTGCGACGTCCCTGGAATACTGGTCGACGGTCTCCGGGACGACGGGTTCACCCTTGTCGTTCTTGGCGTAGGTCACCTGGCCGTCGCTGAGAGGCTTCGGCATGGCGATGAGGTGGCCCGGATAATAGGTGTTGTAGTAGGTTCCGGCCGGAACTTCCTTGCCCTCAGACGGATCCTCGTAGCCGTTCAGAAGTGCGTGGATGTAGTCCACGCCCTGCTCGGAATAGCCCATGAAGGGCAGCGCGTCGAAGACGAACCAGGGAAAGCCCCGCTCGAAGGTGCGCGCCTTGGCGAGAACCGAGAAGTCGGGGGGGGCCTTGCCGCCATTGGCGGAGGCTGCGGCCTGATCGTTCGGGAAGGGCGGCGGGAAGGTATCGGCCGCGCGGCCCGGGCGCTCGAACATTTCCCCGGCGTCGTTCGGGCCGTCCTTGACCTGATAGGTCGCGGCAAGCGCCCTGACCTGCCCTGCCGAGTAGTCCGGCCCGCCGGGCTCGGCAAGGTTGCGGAAGCTGACCAGCTTCATGCTGTGGCAGCTCGAGCAGACCTCCTTGTAGACCTGGAAGCCGCGCTGAAGCTGAGCCTGATCGAACTTGCCGAAAACGCCGGCGAAGCTCCACTTCACCCGCGGGGGCTGCGGGCTTCCGTGGGCATCCTCGGCAGAGGCCGCCGCGGTGCCCAGCAGGACCGCGAGAAGGGAGGCGGCGAGGAGTCGTGTGGCTTTCATGGTTCTTGAGACCCTTGCCCTCAGCCCTTGGTCGTCGGCGCCGCCGCGGCGCCAGTCGGTAATCCCGATCCGCTTACCTGCTTGCCCGGGCCCGTGACGCTTTCCAGGATCGAGCCCGGCAGCGCCTTGGGGGTCTCGAACAGACCGACCAGTGGCATCACGATGAGGAAGTGGGCGAAGTAATAGGCCGTGCAGATGCGTGCCGCGAGCACGTAGCCGCCTTCCGGAGGCTTGGCACCGAGCCAGCCGAGCACGACACAGACGATCAGGAACACCCAGAAGAACTGGCGGTAGATCGGCCGGTAGTTGCAGGAGCGGACACGCGAAGTATCGAGCCAGGGCGCGAAGGCGAGGATCAGCACCGCGCCGAACATCAGGATCACGCCGCCGAGCTTGTCCGGCACCGCCCGCAGGATCGCGTAGAACGGCAGAAAGTACCATTCGGGGACGATGTGGGCCGGGGTCACGGCAGGATTGGCCGGGACGTAGTTGTCGGCGTGACCGAGATAGTTCGGCTGATAGAAGATGAACCAGGCGAACAGGATCATGAAGACGACGGTGGCGAACACGTCCTTGATCGTCGCGTAGGGCGTGAACGGCACCGCATCCTTGCCGGACTTGATCGGTATGCCCGTCGGGTTGTTCTGACCGGTGACGTGCAGCGCCCAGACGTGGAGCACGACGACGCCCGCGATCATGAAGGGCAGCAGATAATGCAGCGAGAAGAAGCGGTTGATGGTCGGGTTGCCGACCGAGTAGCCGCCCCAGAGCAGGCTCTGGATGGTGTCGCCGACGACCGGAATCGCCGCCAGAATGTTCGTGATGACGGTGGCGCCCCAGAAGCTCATCTGGCCCCACGGCAGGGTGTAGCCGAGGAAGGCGGTCGCCATCATCAGAAGATAGATGATCACGCCGAGGATGTAGAGCACCTCGCGCGGGGCCTTGTACGACCCGTAGTAGAGGTTGCGGAAGATGTGGACGTAGACGGCCACGAAGAACATCGAGGCGCCGTTCGCATGGGCGTAGCGCAGCAGCCAGCCATAATTCACGTCGCGCATGATGTGCTCGACGGAGTTGAAGGCGGCGGTGGCCGAGGGCTCGTAATGCATCGCGAGCCAGACGCCCGTGATGATCTGCGAGGCGAGCATCGCGATCAGGATCGCCCCGAAGGTCCAGAAATAGTTCAGGTTGCGCGGCACCGGGAAGGCCACGAAGGACGAATGGACGAGGCCGACGATCGGCAAGCGTGACTCGAACCACTTCGCGAGGCGGCTCTTCGGCACATAGGTCGTCGCGTGTGCGCTCATGGGGCTAACCCGCTTCTCGAGTGATCAGGCCGCGGCCTTGCCGCCCTCTTCGCCGATCCGGATCTTGGTGTCCGACTGGAAGGCGTAGGGGGGAACGGGCAGGTTCGTCGGGGCGGGGCCGCGGCGGACGCGACCGGAGGTATCGTAGAGCGAGCCGTGGCAAGGGCAGGACCACCCCTCGTACTGGCCCTGGTGACCGATGGGCACGCAGCCGAGATGGGTGCAATTGCCGTAGACCACGAGCCACTTGGCATGGCCTTCCTTGACGCGGGCCGAATCGGGCTGCGGATCGATCAGCTCGGACATCTTCACGTCCTGAGCCTCCTTGATCTCCTTCTCCGAGCGGCTGCGCACGAAGATCAGCTTGCCACGCCAGAAGACGTTGATGATCTGACCTTCCTGGATCGGGGCCAGATCGACCTCGATGGGGGCGCCGGCCGCGATCGTCGCGGCATCAGGCGCCATCGAGGCGATGAAGGGCCATGCGACAGCGCCCGCGCCGACCGCGAGCCCCGCACCGGTCGCGAGGAACAGGAAATCGCGACGGGTGCCTTCGGCCCCATGCGGGGTGGCATCGCCGGTGGCCGCGGTGTTCGCCAAGGCTCAAACTCCAAGCATGCGGACATCTAGGTCCCGAGCACGCCGAAGCCGGCGCCGGTCCCCCAGGGGCTGTCGAGGATATGCCAGCCCGCGTAGGACCGAAGCATTATCGTTCTAAGGTGTGCAATGCGACCGCGCGTCGCCCGAAGTCAAGCTGACCGCCGCGACCGCGTTGCACAAACCCGATGATTGTTTCTCGCCCGCTTCGCTCACGACAGGGCCGGCATCCGCCTTCCGGTGAGCCGGCGCCACCGCGCCACCAGAAGGATCGCGACCACGAACAGGGCTGCGCAGAAACCGATCCAGATGCCGTAGCCCTGGAGTCGCAGGCCCCAGGCGAGGCCGATCCCCGTCGGTACCCCGATGCCCCAATATCCGAAGAGCGCGATCAGCATCGGCACCCGTGTGTCCTGGAGGCCGCGCAACATTCCTAGGGTCACGGACTGGACGCCGTCCGCGATGGCGAAGAGCGCGGCGAGTCCGAGGAATCCGATCGCGAAGGGAAGAACCGCGGCATTCCTGGCGTCATCGAGGTCGAGAAAGAGCCCGATCATGGCGCGCGGAAGGCTCAATTGTCCCACGGCGCAGAGGGCCATGAAGCCGAAGCCGAGTCCCAGCGCCACCCAGCCCGCATGGCGCAAGGCTTCGCCGTCGCGCGCGCCGTAGGCGAGGCCGACCCGCACGGTCGCGGCTTGAGCGATGCCGTTCGGCACCATGAAGCAGAGAGCGGCGATCTGAATGATGACGGCATGTGCGGCGAGTTGGGCCGTACCGAACAGGCCCATGCCGAGCACGGCCGCCTCGAAGAGGCCAGCCTCCGCAAGCCCGGTTGCCGCCATCGGGAGAC
The DNA here is from genome assembly GCF_008806385.1 of Methylobacterium soli. Lineage (GTDB taxonomy): Bacteria > Pseudomonadota > Alphaproteobacteria > Rhizobiales > Beijerinckiaceae > Methylobacterium > Methylobacterium soli. The sequence goes on along the minus strand of NZ_VZZK01000038.1, from coordinate 10,943 downwards.
CGAGGCGGAAGACCGATGCGAGTCGCTTGGCGTCGAAGCGCCAAACGCGCCGCAGCAGCTGGTAGGGACGCAGCGCTTTGTCAACGATCACGATCAAACAGAGGACTGCGACGCTGAACATCGACGCGAGAGTCGTCGCGAGGCCGACGCCCACGAGCCCGATTCCGAGCCTGCCGGGTCCTTCGAAGGCAAGCCAGAGCGCCAAACCGACATTGACCGGCAGCGCCGCGATGCTGACCAATAGGGGCCAGCCCGGCCGTTCCAGGGCGGAGAGGCTGGCGCGCAGCACCATGAACAGCAGTGCCGGTCCCATCGACCATTGGAGCGCCCGCATGTAGGCACCAGCCGCGGCCGCCAGTTCCGCCGGCTCGCCGATGGCGGTCAGGATCGGGCCCGTGTGCCACAGGAGGAGCATCAAGGGGATTGTCACCAGCGTGGCCGCCCGCAGACCGGCACGCACGGTGCGGCGCACCTCGTCCGTGGCGTTTCGGTCCTGTCCGATCGCGCCCGCGATCAGGGGTGACACGGCCGCCGTGAGGCCAATGCCGAAGATGAACAGGACGAAGTAGAGGCTCGTCGCGAGGGCTCCTGCCGCCACCTCTGCCGCCCCTAGGCGGCCGAGCAGGATCACGTCGGTCGCCATCAGCCCGTGCTGGGCGAGGTTGGTCAGGACGAGAGGCGCCGCCAGCGCCAGCGTTGCGCCCAGCTCACCGATGAGCGGGCCGCCAAAGGGAGTCCATCCTCGCGCGGCGGGCGCCGCGAGGCCAAGTGGCGTCATGATCGTCTTGATCCTGGCTGCGGGATGCGGTGCGGGGCAAGGCCGGTCACCGCGCGAGATCCGCCGATGCACCCCTTGACCGGATTTCTGACTGGAGGCGAGGAGCCCTACCGCGCGACCGTGTCGGAAATCCGGCCCTGCGGTTCGTTTGAGCTCACGTCGCCGAGGAAGCCCCCCGATTGTCGCGCCCACAGCCGCGCGTAGAGGCCGCCGGTTCGGACCAGCTCGGCATGCGTGCCCTCCTCCACGATGCGACCTTCGTCGATGACGATGAGCCGATCGAGAGCCGCGATCGTCGAGAGACGATGCGCGATGGCCAGGACGGTCTTGCCTTGCATCAGGGTGTCGAGGGATTCCTGGATCGCCGCCTCGACCTGACTGTCCAGGGCGGACGTCGCCTCGTCGAGAATCAGGATCGGCGCATCCTTGAGGATGACGCGCGCGATGGCGATGCGCTGACGTTGGCCGCCGGAAAGCTTGACGCCGCGCTCACCCACCTGGGCGTCGTAGCCGCGGCGCCCCTTGTGGTCGACCAGGTCGCGGATGAATTCATCCGCATGGGCCAAGCGCGCCGCGCGCTCGATCTCATCCTGGGTGGCGTCCGGCCGCCCATAGGCAATGTTGTCACGGATCGAGCGATGCAGAAGCGAGGTATCCTGCGTCACCATGGCGACGGCGCTGCGCAGGGAAGCCTGCGTGACGCGCGCGATGTCCTGATCGTCGACCAGGATGCGGCCGCCCTCGAGATCGTGCAACCGTAGGAGGAGCGCTGTGATCGTGGTCTTGCCCGCTCCACTGACCCCGACGAGGCCCACCTTCTCGCCCGGCGGGATCGTCAGGTTCAGGTCCTCGATGATGTTGGCGTCGCCACGGCCATAGTGGAAGCTGACATGCTCGAACCGGATGCCCCCGCCGCTGACCGCAAGAATTCCTGCATCGGGCACATCCGTGATGGCGTGCGGCCGGGCGATGGTCTGCATGCTCTCCTGGATCACCCCGACATTCTCGAACACGCCGCGAACGGTCTGCATCACCCAGCCCGACATCGCGATGAGACGCAGCACGAGCGCAAGCCCGGCCGCCGCTTCGCCGGTGGTCATGCCGGCACGCTGCCACAGGAGAAAGCTCACCCCACCCGTCGCGAGGAGGAGCAGGCTGTTCATGATCCCGAGCAGCGTCGTGGTGAAGGTGACGAGGCGGAACTGGTGGAGATAAGCACGGGTGTGAATGTCCACGGCGTCGCGGACGGCAGCACGCTCCTCGCGGTCGCGGGCAAAGAGCTTGACGGTGAGGATGTTGGTGTAGCTGTCCACCACGCGCCCGATGAGGGTCGAGCGGGTATCGGCGGTGGCATGCGAGCGCCTGCGGGCACGGGGCACGAACCAGCGCGTCAGGACCGCGTAGGCGACGACCCAGACGAGGACCGGCAAGGCGAGCCACGGCGAGATCGAGCCGAACAGCACGACCGCCGTCACGGCGTAGATCGCCACGTAGAGGAGCGTGTCGATGAAAACGACGGCAAGCTCCCGCACCGCGGGCCCGACCTGAACCACCCGGTTCGCGAGTCGCCCGGCGAAGTCCGCCTGGAAGTACGAGAGCGAGTGCCCGAGGGTGTAGAGATGGGTGCGCCAGCGGATCTGGTTCGTGGATTGCGGGACCACGAGTTGGTTCGAAAATACCTCGTGAAGCCAGATCGCGACCGGGCGCACGACGAGCACCAGAACGACGGAAAGAGCGATGGCGACGCCGTGCTCCTGCAGCACGTTCGCGCGATCGGCGGTGTTCATCAGGTCGATAAACCATCGCATCAGGAGGTAGAGCGAGGCCTCGATTGTTCCGGCGACGATCGAGATCAGGAGCAGCACGACGAGGGCTGCCCGTATCGGCCGAAGGTAGAAATTGGCGAAGCCCAGCACGGTCTTCGGCGGCATTCTCCCTTCGTCGAAAGGCGCGAACGGATCGATGCGGCGCTCGAGCCAATCGAGGAACATGAGTGATTCCGGAATCTGGGTTGAGGCTCTCGATGTAGGTGCCCTTGACGGGCTGCCAACCGGGGAGCGATGCCGCAGGCTCAACCCCGAGATGCGTCCGGATGCTCCGCCTCGCCCTGTATCAGCCCGACATTCCGCAGAATACCGGCACGATGCTGCGCATGGCGGCCTGCCTTGGCGTCAGCGTCGAGATCATCGAGCCTGCGGGATTTGACGTTTCGGATCGTCATCTGCGCCGCTCGGCCCTCGACTATCTCGATCACGTCACGATCACGCGACACCGCTCCTGGGAGGCCTTCGCGGCATGGCGCCGCGAGAACGGGACCCGCCTCGTCCTGGCGACGACCCGCGGGGCCCTCCCCTACACCGACCTCGCGTTCCGACGTGGCGATTGCATCCTGGTCGGCCGCGAATCCGCCGGTGTGCCGGAGGTGGTTCACGCGGCGGCCGATGCCCGCGTCGTGGTGCCGATCCGCGAAGGCATGCGCTCCCTGAATGTGGCGGTCGCCGCCGCGATGATCCTCGGCGAGGGTCTTCGGCAGATCAGCCTGTGACACCCGCTCGCCAAAGAGGCCGGGATTCGGCGGATCCGCCGCGGCGCCCACGTTTGACGACGATCCACATTCCGGCGCCTGTCGGTGCGGCCCGGCGGTCGTTCGTCCAGAATTGACGCGCTCTGCGCCCAATGGGAAAGCCTTCGCGCATGACGATTCCGAACCCGACCCCGAGTCCCCTGCCCTCCGAGGCCGACCTCGCCGCCCTGAAGAGCGAGGCCGCTGCCTGGTTCTCGACCCTGCGCGACCGGATCGTCGTCGCGCTGGAGGATCTGGAAGACGAGGCGACCGGCCCCTTCCATCCGGATGCGCCGACGGAGCCTGGCCGGTTCGAGAAGACGCCCTGGACCCGAACCGACCATACGGGTGGCCATGGCGGCGGCGGCACCATGGCGATGCTCAAGGGTCGCGTCTTCGAGAAGGCGGGCGTCCACATCTCCACGGTTCACGGCGAGTTCGCGCCGGAATTTCGCGCTCAGATGCCCGGCGCCGCGGAGGATCCCCGCTTCTTCGCCACCGGCATCTCGCTGATCGCGCATCCGTGGAACCCGAACGCGCCCACCGTCCACATGAACACCCGCTTCGTCGTCACAACCAAGGCGTGGTTCGGGGGCGGTGCCGACCTGACCCCCGTCCTGGAGCGCCGGCGCACCCAGGACGACCCGGATTCGCAAGCCTTCCACGCCGCCCTGCGGGAGGCCTGCGAGGCGCACGCGCCCGCGGCGGATTACGCCCGCTACAAGGCGTGGTGCGACGAGTACTTCCACCTCAAGCACCGCAACGAACCCCGCGGCATCGGCGGCATCTTCTACGATTATCACTGGACCGGTGAGCCCCAGGCGGATCTCGCCTTCACCCGTGAAGTCGGTGGGGCCTTCCTCAAGGCCTATCCGCCGATCATGCGCGCCAATGCCGAAACGCCCTGGACGGAGGCGGACCGCCTGGAGCAGCAGGTTCGGCGCGGCCGCTACGTGGAATTCAACCTGCTCTACGACCGCGGCACGATTTTCGGCCTGAAGACCGGAGGCAACGTCGCCTCGATCTTGTCCTCCCTGCCGCCCACCGTCCGCTGGCCGTGACCGAGACGCTGCCGACCCGGTTCGCGCCGCAGCAGGATGCGGCGCTGAAGGCGATCAGTGCCTGGCGCAAGGGCGGGGACGCGCAGGTCTTCCGCCTGTTCGGCTATGCCGGCACGGGAAAGACCACGCTGGCGCGGCGCATCGCGGACGACGTCGACGGCGCCGTCGTTTTTGGCGCCTTCACGGGTAAGGCCGCATCGGTGATGCGCCAGAAGGGCTGCCACGACGCGGCGACGATCCACAGCCTGATCTATCGGACCAAGGAGACCGAGGAGGGCGGGCCCGCCTTCACGCTCAATCGCTCCGGGCCGGCCGCGAAGGCGGAGCTGATCATCATCGACGAGTGCTCGATGGTCGATTCAGACCTCGGGCACGATCTCCTGTCCTTCGACAAGCCGGTCCTCGTGCTCGGCGACCCCGCCCAGCTTCCGCCCGTGCGCGGCGGCGGCTTCTTCACGGAAGCCGAGCCCGACGTGATGCTGACGGAGGTGCACCGGCAGGCCGCCGACGACCCGATCGTCCGCATGGCGATGACGATCCGCGAGGGGGGCAGACTCGACCTCGGCACCTACGGGCAGAGCCGCGTCGTCTCGCGCCGCGCCATCGATCCCGCCATGGTTTTGGAATCCGATCAGGTGCTGGTCGGTCTCAACAAGACGCGCCGGCTCTACAACAACCGCATCCGGGAATTGGCGGGGCAGACCGACCCGATGCCGGCGGTGGGCGAGAAGCTCGTCTGCCTCAGGAACGATCGCACCAAGGGCCTTCTGAACGGCTCGACCTGGACCGTGCAGGCTCTGCGCACACCGCCGCGTCCCGACACGATCCGCCTTGACGTGGTGCCGGAGGACGATCCGGCCCTGCGCCGGCGCCCCATCGATATCAAGGTGCTGCGTGCGGTGATCGAGGGCTCCGAGGAGGAGATCCCGGCCTTCCTGCGCCGCGAGACCGATGAGTTCACCTACGGCTACGCCCTCACCGTGCACAAGGCGCAGGGCTCGCAATGGGACAAGGTGGTGCTGTTCGACGAGTCCTATGCCTTCCGCGAGCACCGGGCGCGCTGGCTCTATACGGGCCTGACCCGGGCGGCCCAGGCGATCACCGTCGTGGTCTAGGCGGCGGCCGATCCTGCCCCATCGCGCGGCATCACGCCGGACCCGTCTCGCAGGCGGCGAGCAGGGTGCAGAGCGCCACCGCCTCGGCGGCCTTGCGGACCTCGGCAAGGCTCGGGAAGGTCGGCGCGATGCGCAGGGTACGATCGTGCGGATCCCGCCCGTAGGGGTGCGTGGCGCCGGCCGGCGTCAGAGCAATACCGGCCTCCTTGGCCAGCGCGACCACGCGGCGCGCCGTCCCGTCCTGCACCTCCAGCGTGACGAAGTAGCCGCCCTTCGGGTTGCTCCAGCGCGCAACCTCGAGCCCACTGAGGCGGGCCGCGAAGGCCTCCGCGACGGCGGCGAATTTCGGGGCGATCAAGTCGCGGTGCCGCTCCATATGGGCCGCGATTCCCGCATCGTCGCGCAGGAAGCGGACATGGCGGAGCTGGTTGAGCTTGTCCGGACCGATGCTGCGTCGCCCGGCCTGGGTGAGATACCAGCGCAGGTTGTCGAGAGACGAGGCCCAGAGCGCGAGGCCGGCGCCCGCGAGGGTGACCTTCGAGGTCGAGGCGAAGACGATCGGCCGGTCCGGGTGGCCGGCCTCCGCGCAGGCGTCGAGGATGTTGGGCAGCGCCGGCCGCTCCGCGGTGAGGTGGTGCACCGCGTAGGCGTTGTCCCAGAAGATGCGGAAGTCGGGCGCGGCCGCTCGCATCGCGGCGAGCCGCCGGACGGTGTCGGCACCGTAGGTCTCGCCGCTCGGGTTCGAATATTGCGGCACGCACCAGATGCCCTTGACGGCCGGGTCGGCGACCGCCCGCTCCACGGCGTCCATATCCGGCCCGGCGCCGGTCATCGCGACCGGGATCATGCGGATGCCGAAGCCCTCGCAGAGGGCGAAATGGCGGTCGTAGCCCGGAACCGGGCAGAGGAAAGCGATCGGCTCCTCCTTGGACCACGGGCCGCGCCCACCCGGCAGGCCCTTGAGCAGGGCGTACACGAGGGTATCGTGCATCAGGGCGAGGCTCGAATTATTCGCGACCACGATCTGTCCGGGTGGCGCCCCCATGAGGCTCGAGAACAGCGCCCGGGTCTCGGGAAGACCCTGCAGGTTGCCGTAGTTGCGCGCGTCGGTTCCATCCTCGGCGGTGGTGTCGCGGTTGCCCGGCAGGGCGAGCATCGCGGCGGCAAGGTCGAGCTGCTCCGGCGCCGGCTTGCCGCGGGTCATGTCCAGCGTGAGCTTCTCCGACCGCAGGGCCTCGTATTCCCGGCGCAGCCCGGCGCGCAGATCCTCCAGGGCGGCGGGCGACAATTCGGACAGCGGCGGCATGGCGCGTCTCCTGCGGTACGTCCGCGTGCGGTCCCTGCCCTTCGGGTGCGAAACGGCGCCCGTCAAGCGCCCCGGTGGCATTCGGCACGGCGAGCGCTTACCTCCGGCCCGGGCGCGCCGCGCCCGGATGCATGGGAGACAGACTTGGCAGAGCACGACGCCCCCCCGCGGATGCACGCGACCACGATCCTGATGGTGCGCAAGAACGGGCGCGTCGTGATCGGCGGCGACGGGCAGGTCAGCCTCGGGCAGACCATCGTGAAGGGCAATGCCCGCAAGGTTCGCCGCCTGGCCAAGGGCTCGGTCATCGGCGGCTTCGCCGGCGCCACCGCGGATGCCTTCACGCTGTTCGAGCGCCTCGAGGCCAAGCTCGAGCAATATCCCGGACAGCTCACCCGGGCCTGTGTCGAACTCACCAAGGATTGGCGCACGGACCGCTACCTGCGCCGCCTCGAGGCGATGATGCTGGTCGCCGACAAGGACGTGAGCCTGCTCCTGTCCGGCGCCGGTGACGTGCTTGAGCCGGAAGGCGGCGTGATGGCGATCGGGTCCGGCGGCAATTACGCCCTGGCCGCCGCGCGGGCACTGGAGGACGGTGCCGATGATGCGGAGACGATCGTGCGCAAGGCGATGCGGATTGCGGCGGAGATCTGCGTCTACACGAACGAAAACCTCGTAATCGAGTCGCTCGACAGCGCGCCTGCCTAAATTCGGTTCAGCCGTTAACTTCGTTTTGAGCATCGTATTGCAACGTCTGCCGCGAGCAATTCGCCTTCAGGTTGCAAAATGCAGATCAGAACGAAGATACTGGGTTTCATCGGGGCCTGCAGCCTCGTGACGCTTGTCGTGGCCGGTGTCAGCATCGCCACGTTGCGAACCTTCAACGACGCGATCACCGAGGTGAAGCTCGCCTCGACGCGGGCGCTGAACGGCGCCAACCTCAATCGGCTCGTGACCGAGGTTGTGGTTGAGTCGCGCGGAATCTACGCGGCAACCGACACTGCGGACGCGAAGAAATACGCCGATGGCGTCGTGAAGAGCCTCGCGGCGATGAACGCCCTTCTGAAGGACTGGGCGCCCCTGGTGGCGCCCTCCGAGCGCGCGACCTTCGAGCAGGCCGTGAAGGATGCGGGTGCGTTCACGACCCTGCGGACCGAGCTCGCCCGGCGCGGGGTCGAGGTCTCCCCGAAGGCCGCGGCCGATCTCGGCTTCAACGAGGATAACCGCGTCAACCGGCGTGCCTTCCAGAACGGCGTCGATCTCCTGGTGGCGCGTAGCCGCGCCGAGGTCGAAGCGATCGACCGGGCCACGGACGCCCTCTACCAGGAGCGCCTGACCCTCCTGCTGGCGCTGGCGCTCGGCGGGGCGCTGGCCTGCGTGCTGATCGGCGGCCTCGTCGGGCACCGGCAGATCGCCCGTCCCCTCGGGGCGGTCTCGGGTGCGATCCGGCGGCTGGCCGAGGGCGACCACAACCTCCCCGACGTGAAGCCGAGCCGCGACGAGATCGGGGCGATCTGGCAGAGCATGCGGGTCTTCGCGGGCTCGATGCGGGAGACGGCGGAGCTGCGCCGCAGCCAGGATCAGGCCGGGTTCGAGGCGAGCGCCCGCAAGCGCGCCGAGATGGGGGATCTCGCCGACCGCTTCCAGGGCAGCGTCGGCGGCCTCGTGCAGGATCTCTCCGGGGCCGCGGTCGAGATGGAGCAGACCGCCCGCACCATGGCGGCCAATGCCGAGCAGACGAACCAGCAATCGAGCGCCGTGATGTCGGCGGCCAACGAGACCTCGATGAACGTCCAGGCGGTTGCGACCGCCACGGAGGAACTGGCCGCGACCGCCAACGAGATCGGGTCCCAGGTATCCCAGACGTCGGCCGCAGCCGCCGGGGCCGTCGAGAGCGCCCGGCGCACCAACGAGCGGGTCCAGATGCTCGCCCGCAGCGCCGCCAATATCGGGGAGGTCGTGGCGCTGATCTCGAACATCGCGGGCCAGACCAACCTGCTGGCGCTCAACGCCACGATCGAGGCGGCCCGCGCCGGCGAGGCGGGACGGGGCTTCGCGGTGGTGGCGAGCGAGGTCAAGGAGCTCGCCTCACAGACCGCGAAGGCCACCGACGAGATCACCGCCCAGATCGCCACCATCCAGCAGGCGACCCGCGAGACGGTGGGGGCCATCGAGGAGATCAGCGACACGATCGGCACCGTCCACCAGATCGCGCTCGGCGTCGCCGCCGCGGTCGAGGAGCAGCAGGTGGCGACCCAGGAGATCGCCCGCAGCGTCAACGATGCGGCGCGGGGCACCCAGCGGGTCACCGAGAGCATGGCGCAGGTCCAGCGGGCCGCCCTCCAGGCCGGGGCCGGCGCCTCCCAGGTGCTGGCGGCGGCGGGCCATCTCGCCCGCCAATCGGCGAGCCTCGGGAACGAGGTCGAGGGCTTCGTCGGCGGGGTCCGGGCCGCCTGAGACCCGGCAGAGCACAACCGAGCGTGGAACAACCCGGCAGCCCCTGCCGGGTTTTTTCATGCCGGTTTCCCGCCCATATTCCTGCCGGACCGGCGGAAGAAATCATGCACGATCGGCCGGTTTCGGCGCCCGCGCCCGGCATGGAAATGTTCCGCCTCCGGCGCGGCGTCCCGGGCCGGGAGGTGCCCTCGTGGCGGCCTCCCGACCGGTTGCGCCTCTTGCGTCCGGGGCGTCGTGACACCATTCCGGGGTGACGTCACGAGGCCACAAGCCCTGCCGGGAGCGCGATGACCACCTTTTCCCCCCGCGAGATCGTCTCCGAACTCGACCGCTTCATCGTGGGCCAGCACGATGCCAAGCGCGCCGTCGCGATCGCGCTGCGCAATCGCTGGCGGCGCCAGCAGTTGACGGGCCCGCTCCGCGAGGAGGTGGCGCCCAAGAACATCCTGATGATCGGCCCGACGGGCTGCGGCAAGACCGAGATCGCCCGGCGCCTCGCCCGGCTCGCGGGCGCGCCCTTCCTCAAGATCGAGGCCACCAAGTTCACCGAGGTCGGCTATGTCGGGCGCGACGTCGAGCAGATCGTGCGCGACCTCGTGGAGGTGGCGATCGGCCTGACCCGCGAGGAGAAGCGCCGCAGCGTGAAGGCCAAGGCGGAGGCCGCGGCCGAGAACCGGATCCTCGACGCCCTGGTCGGCCCGACCGCGAGCCCGGCGACGCGCGACAGCTTCCGGCGCAAGCTCCGTGCGAGCGAGCTCGACGACAAGGAGGTCGAGATCGAGATCGCCGCCCCGGGGCCCGCCGGCCTGCCGATGTTCGAGATCCCGGGCATGCCGGGCGCCTCGATGGGGGCGATCAATCTCGGCGACATGCTGGGCAAAGCCTTCGGGGGCTCCAAGGGCAAGCCGCGCCGCATCACCGTCCGGGATGCCTACGCGCCCCTGCTCGCCGAGGAATCCGACAAGCTCGTCGATGCCGACGCCCTGATCCAGGAGGCGATCCGCGAGGTCGAGGATAACGGCATCGTCTTCCTCGACGAGATCGACAAGATCTGCGCCCGCGAGGGCCGCTCCTCGGCCGACGTCTCCCGCGAGGGCGTGCAGCGCGACCTCCTGCCCCTCATCGAGGGCACCACGGTGGCGACGAAGCACGGGCCGGTGAAGACCGACCACGTGCTCTTCATCGCGTCCGGCGCCTTCCACGTCTCGAAACCCGCCGACCTCCTGCCCGAATTGCAGGGCCGGCTCCCGATCCGGGTCGAGCTGAACCCCCTCACGGTCGAGGATTTCAAGCAGATCCTGACCAGCACCGAGGCGAGCCTCCTCAAGCAGACGGTCGCCCTGATGGAGACGGAGGGGGTCACCCTCGCCTTCACGGAGGATGCCGTCGACGCGCTCGCCCGCGTCGCCGTCGAGGTGAACGGCTCGGTGGAGAATATCGGCGCCCGCCGCCTCCAGACCGTGCTGGAGCGCGTCATCGACGAGATCTCCTTCACGGCCACCGACCGCTCGGGCGAGACGGTGACGATCGACGCCGCCTACGTGCGCGACCGGGTCGAGAGCCTCGCGGCGAATGCCGATCTCAGCCGGTTCATCCTCTAGAGCCGCGCCCGATCGCGTTGCAACGGGCTGGAAAACAGGCAGCCCCGGTCCGGTTCGGCGCG
>NZ_VZZK01000037.1 GCF_008806385.1 Methylobacterium soli | reverse complement strand
TAGACGGTGTCGTTGCCCTTCCCGCCGTAGAGGGTGTCGTCACCCTTTCCGCCGTGGATGGTGTCGTCGCCCTTGCCACCGTAGACGGTGTCGTTGCCCTTTCCGCCGTAGAGGGTGTCGTCACCCTTTCCGCCGTGGATGGTGTCGTCGCCCTTGCCACCATAGACGGTGTCGTTGCCCTTCCCGCCGTAGAGGGTGTCGTCACCCTTGCCGCCGTGGATGGTGTCGTCGCCCTTGCCACCGTAGACGGTGTCGTTGCCCTTCCCACCGTAGAGGCTGTCGTCGCCCTTGCCGCCGTAAATCGTGTCGTTGCCCTTCCCGCCGTAGATGGTGTCGTTGCCGCCACCGCCATAAATGGTGTCGTTACCGCCACCGCCGTAAATCACATCGTCGCCTTTGCCACCGTAGATGGTGTCATTGCCGTCGCCGCCATAAATCTTGTCCATGATCCGCGCTCCATTCGATGATTAGCTGGCGCTCTGCGCCGCATGAGAGTTTCTGTTGATTGCGATGATCGCGACGTGTCCGTCACGGTCGTTCTGACTTGTGCTGGATAAAGTCTCCGCCGAAGTCGATTTCGTTCTAGGATGATCTGAAGATCGATACTGTGATGCCGATCACGTTTTTGGCGGACCGCGCTATTTCCGCGTAAAAAAGATCAGGAACGCTGGGTGTGCGTGCCCCCGTGCACCGCAAGGATTCGAAGCCGAGCAGGCCCGGTGCGCTCGGTGGTGAAGGTTTTGCATTGAGATCACGGCTCGCCCCAGCGTGGCGCCGTCCAACCCGCTCGGTATGAGAAGAGGCAGATGAGGCGCTGCGCTCGACATGGTGGAGCGTTGTCCGGCCGTGCATCCACATTGTGAGGAGCAGCGTAGAAAAATCGAGGAAGCGATAGAGAAGATCATCGGCTTCTGAAAAACCGTAAGTTCAGCCGAGTACTCTAGCCAACGCCAGTGTTCTTCGTCTTGCGCTCGAAGCGAGATTATCTGCCGTGCGTCACGCCGCGGCGATCGTGGGATGTGCCTCGCCCGAAGTCCTGGCGACGTCGCATTCGCCCTCAGCATTGCGGCCGGACCCGCGCGAGGCGGGTCCGGCATCCGTGATCGATCGTTCGGCCCGCGAGCGCGTGCTGGCGAGATTGCCGCGATGGCCTCCCCCGCGGCCCGCTCGCGGGGCGCCGGATCAGGCGCTCTCGACAATCCGCATCGGCACCTGGCCAGCGGTGCGCGCGGGCGCCCGGTCGTTCTGCGCGGGGACCGGCTGCGATGGTGCCGGCCGACGGATCCGGCGCAGGACCTCGTCCTTCGGCCCGAAGGCCTGGATCTCGCCGGCCTCCATCGTCAGCATCAGATCCACCCCCGCCAAGGCACTCATCCGGTGGGCCACCACGATGACGATCCCGCCGCGCGCCCGGGCGCCGAGGATCGCGTCGGTGAGTGCCGTATCGCCGTCGCCGTCGAGACTGGCATTCGGCTCGTCGAGCACGAGGAGGAAGGGCGATCCGTAGAGCGCACGGGCCAGTCCGATCCGCTGTCGCTGACCGCCGGACAATCCGAGACCGCCTTCCCCGAGCTCGGTGTCGTAGCCTTCGGGCAGGCGCTGGATGAGGTCATGCACGCCCGCCTGCCGCGCCGCCGCCTCGATCTCGGCCCGGGTCGCATCGGGGGTGAAGCGGGCAATGTTCTGCGCGACCGTCCCGGCGAAGAGCGAGACCTCCTGGGGCAAATAGCCGATATGGCGGCCAAGATCCGTGCTCGCCCACTGGGTCATCGGCACGGTATCGAGGCGAATGCTCCCACGCGCGGCCGGGAGAATGCCCACGAGCGCCCGCACCAGGGTGGATTTGCCCGATCCGCTCGGGCCCGTCACGGCGAGCGCCTGGCCGGCCTTCACGGTGAAGCTGGCATCCTTCACGGTGAGGCGGGTGCTGCCCGGAGGGGCAACGCTCAGGCCCTCGACTTTCACGAGATGCATCGGGACCGGCAATGAGCCGTTGTGCTGCGCCGCCGGCATCTTCGCGAGCAATGCGGTGAGGCGGGTCCAGCTCTGCTGCGCGGCAATGACGCCTTTCCAGTTCGCGATGGTGGCATCGAGCGGCGCGAGCGCGCGCCCGAGCAGGATCGAGGACGCGATGATGATCCCGGGCGAACTCTTGTCGTAGATCACCAGATACGCACCGATCGCGAGGACGCCGGATTGGAGTGCCATGCGCGCCGCCTTGGAGACGGCGCTGGACGATCCCGCCACATCGGCCACGCGCTGTTGCGCCAGAAGGTAGTTCTGGTTGGCGTCCTCCCAGCGGCCCGCGAAGTGGTCCTGCATCCCCATGGCGATCAGGACGTCCGCGTTGCGGCAGCCCGCATCCGTGATCGTGCTGCGGCGCTGGCCGTGCTCGCTCGCAATCTTGGAGGGTCCGCGCGTCAGCCGGTCGGCGATCACCGTGATGCCGACGAGAAGCAATGCGCCCGAGACCGTGGCGAGCCCGATCAGGGGATGAAACAGGAAGCAGATGCCGAAATAGAGCGGCATCCAAGGCAGGTCGCAGAGGGCCGCGGGGGCGGAGCTGCCGAGAAAGCCACGGATCTGATCGAGATCCCGCAGGGGCAGATGGCCGGCCCCCGGCGCGGTGCCGGAGAGCGTATTCCGAACCATGACGTGGAAGACGCGCTGGCTCAGGCAATCGTCCAGGACGGCACTGATGCGCGTCAGGATTCGGCCGCGCAGAGCCTCGAGTGCCGCCTGGAAGCCGTAGAGCATCAAGGCCAGGAGGACCAAGCCGACGAGCGACGGCACCGAGCGGCTCGGAAGGATGCGGTCCGAGATGACCAGCATGAAGAAGGATGCGGTGAGGTAGAGAACGCTCAGGAGACCGCTGACGACCACCAGGCTGACGAGCGCCGAGCGGCAGGTCGAGAGCGCCGCGCCGAGTTCGGGGACGTTGGGTTTCATCGCGCATCGCTCCTCTGGAGAGAATGATCAGGCCGGGACGAGCCCGGCCCAGACCCGCGAAGGCGGCGATGCTGAAACCGGGACACCCGCTCAGACCGGGATGCTCTCCTTGTAGGATCTCGGCTCCGAGGGTCCGTGAGGCGGGTCACACCGGGCCGCCCTGGCGGCGGCGTGGACCGGGATGCCGGGCTCGGTCGGGTCGGGCCTGCGCGATTGCGGTGTGCGGGAATTCGGCGGATCCGCCGGGCGTCATGCCGGCGCGTGACGGCGTGGGGGATCCGTGCGGCCTTCGGCCCGTCGGCTGACGCCGGAAAACTGCCAGTTTGGCGGTGTGGTCTTTGGGAAAGCCGGCAACGGAGCGATCTCCGGCCTGGCAGTTCCTACAATTTGGCGACGAAGACGGGGCTCGAACCCGCGACCCCCGGCGTGACAGGCCGGTACTCTAACCAACTGAGCTACTTCGCCAAACCAATCGTCCGTTGCTCGAACTTCGCGGGATTCCGTGAGGAATCCCGACCTCGGCTGAGCAGCGGTCTCCCCGACGCCGGACTGGGCGGCGGGAACGAACTCGCTCTCGCATAAATCGGCTCACGCCGCAACAGGGCACTTCGCGGTCGATCGCGCCGCGGGACGCCGGACCCGCGGCACCAGCAGCTGTTCCGGGCGACGCTTCTTGGCCCGCTCGAACAGCGCGTAGGTGCGATTGACGTAATTCGTCACGCCGCTGAGCTCGTCGATGTATCGTTGAACCGGGGCGGTGATGTCGGCCTCGACGAGGCGCGTCGGCCTCGACGGATCGGGTGTGTCGAACCGGACGTAGAACCAGGGCTGGCCTCGGCGGAGAACCAGGTTCTTCGAGGTGTCGTGCCATTCGAACGCCCACATGAGGGGCCGCGGCCAGACATGGACCGGGAAGCGCCCGCTGATCAGCACGCCGGGGAGCGGATCCGGCAGGAAATCCAGATAGGGCGGCACCTGATTGAGATACGCAACCTCGTCCGCCAGGAAGATATAGGGCGTGATGATCTGCAGGATCGGTCGCTTCGGATGGCGCCACTCCGCCGGGTTCACGATGCTCACCATCTGGCCGATCTGCTTCGGACGGATGGTGCTCCGCGCCCCGTCCGCGTTCTCGAGGATCGGCGCCTGGCCCTCCTCGAGACGAATGCGCAGGTTCAAATCGACCGGGCAGCGGATCATGTAGTGCCGCGCATCGAAATCGATCGCCGCTGGGCAGCCCTGCACCGATTTCGCCGAGGCAGCCTTGGGCAAATCCCGGCGGAATGGCTCCGGATCATCCCAGATCAGCGATGCCTTGCTGTCCGTGATCGCCCAGCCGACCTCGGTGACGCGGCGGGCGGCTTGCGCTTGCGATCTGCGCTTGAAAAGACTGAACATGGAGCGTCTCCAAGGTCTCGGTCCAAAGGCTCGGTTTGGACGATCACGTCGACGGGACGGTGGTGCCGCCAGCCAGGGCTTCGGGCTTCCGGAAGGCTGGACTTTGGCATCCTTGCCGCTTGAGGCGCATCGCGCCGCGAGGCCTCGCCGACCGATATGGACCCGTGGAATCTCCCGCACCGTGATCCACATCACGGGAGGCTCACAGGGAACGAAAACCAGCGTGCTACGGATCTCATATCCCGCGATCGTCGGTCGATGTCTGTCCTGGCGATCGAGACTTTCCGCCGGGCAGCCGCATCGCCATGCGCTGTACTTGCGAGCACGATCTGAAATCGCCCTTTCGCGGCGATCGGTTTCCAGCACACACTGATCGAGCCTTCATGGCTCGGACGGTGCATCGCGTACCGGCAAACCACGGATCGATGACGCGATGGCGGATCTGCGAAGCCTGGAGATCTTCTACTGGGTGGCGACCTTTTCGAGCTTTCGGCGAGCCAGCGAGCAGGTGAACACGACACAACCGGCCGTCTCCCAGAGGATCGCGGCGCTCGAGCACGAATTCGGGCCGCTCCTCGAGCGACGCAGCCGGGATGTGACCCTGACCGACACAGGCCGCGAACTGCTCCGCTACGCGGAGCGGTTCCTCGCCCTGCGCGCCGAGATGGTCACGGCTCTGGCGAGCCCCGCCACGATGACCGGCACGCTGCGGCTCGGCGTCTCGGAGACGATCGTTCAAACGTGGCTGATGCGTTTCGTCGAGCGCATGCGGGCGACCTTCCCGGGCGTGAGCGTGGACATCGCGGTCGATATCTCGCCGAACATGCAGGCGGCCCTCGTCAACAACGACATCGATCTGGCACTTCTGGTGGGGCCGATCACCCTGCCGAACCTCGTGAACCGCTCGCTGTGCAGCGTCTCCGTCGCCTGGATCGCTTCACCGCATCTCGTCGATGCGAGCAGGACACTGGACCTGGCGGACCTGCTGAGCCATCCCCTCATCACATACCCGAAGAACACGAGCCCCTACGTCGAATTGCGCGACCTGATCTTGCGCGCGAACCATCCGCCGCCGCAGATTCACACCAGCGCGTCTCTCGCGACGATCATCAAGATGACGATCGAGGGACTCGGGATCTGCCTCATCCCGCCCGATGTCATTGGCCGCGAGCTCGCGGCGGGCGCGTTGCACGTCCTCCCCACCACCGTGAACCTGTCGCCGATCACGTTCACGGCGACCTATGCCAGCCGACCGGCCTATCACCTCGTCGAGGAGGCTGCGCGGATTGCCCAGGCGGTCGCGCGATCCGCGTCAGCCGATGGATAACCGGCGCTTATCGGCCTCCATTCGCAATCACGATTGGCGCAGGCCCGGGCTCGGTGGGACGCTGCCACATCTGAAGGCGAGAGTCGCCCCTGAGAGAGGATCTCGCCGGACGCCCGGGCCGCACGGACCCCGCGTCAGGCCCCGCAAGCAGGAGGTGCGCAAATGATGCCACCGGCAGCGAGCCCAGATCGAACATCGCCCCGATTTCTCGACGCGGGCGAGGCCGCCCTCGTGGTCGAGTTCGGCACCGTCGTCGATCCGGCGATCAACGACCGGGTGCTGGCCCTCGACGCAGCCCTGCGAGACGAACGGCCGGACGGCTTCTGCGAATCGGTGCCGACTTATCGCTCGCTGATGATCCACTACGATCCGCTCGTGCTCGAACGCAGTCGCCTCGTCGCGCTCGTCGAGACGATCAGCGCCCGCGCGAGCGCGGTTCGCGCTCCGGGCCGGATCTGGACGCTTCCCTGCTGTTACGATCCGGGCTTTGCCGAGGATATCGCCGAGGTTGCGGAGATTGCCGGACTGACAGTCGAGCGCGTCGCCGCGCTGCATCGAACCGCGGAGTACCGGGTCTACATGTACGGGTTTGCCCCGGGTTTCGCCTATCTCGGCGGGTTGCCCGCCGAACTCGCCATCTCGCGCCGAGCGCGTCCGAGGCCGCCGCACCCGCAGAGCGCGCTTCTGATCGGCGGCGGTCTCGCGGCGGTCGCGACCTTTCCCATGCCGACGGGCTGGTACGTGCTCGCCCGCACGCCCGAACGGCTGTTCTCTAAGAGCCGGAATCCGAATTTCCTGATCGAAGGCGGGGACAGCTTGCGCTTCGAAGCGATCGACGCGTCGACCTTCGCGAATCTCGACCGCCGCGCCGCGGCGGGGGAGATCATCGCGCGGCAGACTCGGTGATGGCCGTGCCGGATGCTCACCTTCGGATCCTCTCGACCGGCGGCGGGGCCACGCTGCAGGATGCGGGACGGCACGGCTACATGCGCTACGGCATCACGCCCGCCGGGCCGATGGACCCGCTGGCCCACGCCGCGGCCAACCGGGCGCTCGGCAATGAGCGGACCGCCACGGCGATCGAGGTCTCGCTCGGCGGCATTTCCCTGACGGCCGAGGATGCACCTCTCGACCTCGCCGTCGCCGGAGGCAGCTTCCGGATCGATCTCGACGGACGCCCGCTTCCGACGGCCGTCGCGTTGACCCTGCGGCCCGGCGCAGTGCTGACCATCAAGGCAGGACGAAGCGGCGCCTGGTGCTATCTCGCGGCCGCGGGCCGGATCGAGGTCGCCGATACTTTGGGCTCGACCGCCACCCACACGCGTTCTGGCTTCGGTGGCCTCGAAGGACGTGCCCTCCGATCCGGCGATGTAATTCCGATCATTCGGTCGCAACCCGCGATCGGCGAACCGGCACAATTGGTGTCCCCCTGGCTCGAACGGCCGGCTGATAGAATTCGCGTCGTCCTCGGGCCACAGGCCGACTTCTTCCCGCCTTCCGAGATCGACGCCTTCCTGGCAAATCCCTGGACGGTCACGGCGCGCGGTGACCGGATGGCCTGCTTCCTCGCGGGCACGAAGCTCAGCCATGCTGGCGATTACAACATCGTCTCCGACGGGATCGCGATGGGAGCGATCCAGGTGCCCGGCGACGGGCTGCCGATCGTCCTGATGGCCGACCGCCAGCCGACGGGCGGCTATCCGAAGATCGCAACCGTGATCGGCGCCGATCTCGGCCGTTTGGCCCAGGCTCAGGCCGGCAGCGTCCTGCATTTCGCATCGGTCTCGTTGGAGCAGGCGGTCGCGGCGCGGCGAGCCGAGCGAGAGGCGCTCGCGGAGCCCGTCGTTCTGACCCCGGTGATCCGCACGAATCTCAGTTCCGAGTACCTGCTCGGGCTCAACCTGATCGACGGCGTGGTCGGATGACGATGCGCGCCTTGGAGGACCCGATGAACCGGCAAATCGACCAGGGCAGTCTCGCGGCGGCCGCCCCCATCGCGGCAAGCATGCCCGCCTGGTCGGCGCGCGAGGCGCGCCAAGCCATTCGCCGCGGGGATTGGCGCGGCCACACGGTCGGACTCGCTCCGGCCCATGTTCAGGGCAATCTGGTGATCCTGCCGGCTGCGCTGGCCAGCGACTTCCTGCGCTTCTGTCAGCAGAACCCGAAGCCCTGTCCGCTCCTGGCCGTCTCCGCTCCGGGTGCGCGTGGTTTGCCGGCCCTCGGAGAGGACCTGGATATCGCCACCGACGTGCCGGCGTACCGCCTGTTCGAAAACGGACACCCCGTCTCCGAGGTCTCGGACGTGTCCGGCCTGTGGCGGGACGATTTCGTCAGCTTCGTCCTCGGCTGCTCCTTCTCGTTCGAGGAGGCCCTTCTCGCCGCCGGCATCCCGCTCCGCCACGTCGCGCAGGGACGCAATGTCGCGATGTATCGGACGAACATCCCGACGAGCCCCGCCGGGCCCTTCCACGGCCCGCTCGTCGTCTCGATGCGCCCGATGAAGGCCGCGGCCGCGATCCGTGCCGTGCAGGTCACCGCGCGGATGCCGGCGGTGCACGGGGCACCGATCCATCTCGGGGATCCGCGCCTGATCGGCATCGAGAATATCGATCGCCCGGATTTCGGCGATCCGGTCGCGATCGAGGCGGACGAGATCCCGGTCTTCTGGGCCTGCGGGGTCACGCCCCAGGCGGTCGTCACGGCGGCGGCGCCCGCTCTCTGCATCACGCATTCGCCCGGGCACATGCTGATCACCGACCTCCTGAACCGCGATCTTCCGTTCGCCTGAACCGGGATCTGCCACGCACGTCCCCGATGGGCCGCGCCCGTTCCGTCCATCCTTCCTCAGGAGAACAGCGATGTGGCTGAGAGACACGAACACCGAGGAGCGCCGTGTTTTGACTGCGGCCTTCGCGGGCTACGGCGTCGATGCGTTCGACTACATGGTCTACACCTTCATGATCTCGACCCTGACGCTCGTCTGGGGGCTGACCAAAACGGAGGCGGGGAACATCGCCACCGCCGCCCTCGTGACCTCGGCGATCGGCGGCTGGCTCGCGGGTGTCCTGGCGGACCGCTACGGTCGGGTCCTGATCCTGCAAGTGACGGTTGCGTGGTTCACCGTCTTCACCGTGCTGAGCGGCTTCACCCAATCCTACGAGCAGTTGCTGTTCACCCGCGCGATGCAGGGGCTCGGCTTCGGGGGTGAGTGGTCGGTCGGTTCCGTCCTCATCGCCGAGGCGATTCAGGCGCGCTACCGCGGCAAGGCCGTGGGACTGGTGCAGAGCAGCTGGGCGGTGGGCTGGGGCATGGCGGCCATCGCCTATTGGGCGGTGTTCGCCTTCGTCGAGCCGGCGCTCGCGTGGCGCGTCCTGTTCTGGCTCGGTGCCCTGCCGGCAGTGCTCATCTTCTACATCCGCCGCAACATCGAGGATCCGGCCGTCTACCGTGAGACGCGGGCACGCATGTCGAAGGCCGGCGACAAGGGCAACTTCCTCGACATTTTCTCGCGCGAACTCATCGGCCGCACGATCATGGCGAGCCTGCTCGCGACCGGCATGCAGGGTGCCTATTACTCGGTGACCACCTGGCTGCCCACCTATTTGAAGACGGAACGCAACCTCTCCGTGCTCAACACGAGCGGGTACCTTCTCGTGCTGATCGTCGGCTCGTTCCTCGGCTATCTCACCAGCGCCTATCTGTCCGATCGCATCGGCCGGCGAAAGGGCTTCATCCTGTTCGGCGCCTGCGCCGGAACGCTGGTGTCGATCTACATGCTGATCCCGATCAACGACACCTCGATGCTGTTCCTCGGTTTTCCGTTGGGCTTCTTCCTTTCCGGCGTGTTCTCCGGGATGGGCGCTTTCCTGAGTGAATTGTTTCCAAGCCGGGTGCGGGGCTCGGCACAGGGGTTCTGTTACAATTTCGGGCGCGCCGTCGGAGCGATCTGTCCCGCGCTCGTGGGATATCTCAGCGCCTCGCTGACGCTCGGCGTCGCCATCGGGGTGATGGCGGTGAGCGGCTATCTTCTGGTGATCGTGTCGGCCCTGATCTTGCCGGAGACGGCCGGACGGGAACTCGAGGCCGACGGGGAGCCTGTTCCGGATCGGCCGATCGCGGCGCCCGCCACCGCCTGAAGCGCGCTTCGAAGCGGACGACCCATCGGCGAAGTGCGTGAAGCCGAGGACCGACAAGCGTGAGCTCGAGCCGACATGGTCAAGGCTCGCTCCGTTCGCCGCCGATTGCGTCGCCAAGTCAGGGAGAATTGCATGCTGTCCGTCGATCTCAATGCCGATCTTGGAGAGGGCTTTGGCACCTACCGGTGTGGCGACGACGCGGCGATGCTCGACGTGGTGACTTCCGCCAACGTCGCGTGTGGGTTGCATGCGGGGGATCCCGAAATCATGGCGGCGACCTTCGCGCTGGCGAGAGCGCGGAGCGTTGCGGTCGGGGCGCATCCGGGCTTTCCCGATCTCTGGGGGTTCGGGCGGCGCCGCATGCCCTTCAGCGCGCCCGAGATCGAGCGGCTCGTCGCCTACCAAGTCGGCGCCGCGCAGGCCCTCGCAGCCTATGCGGGTCATCGCATCACTTACGTCAAGGCGCACGGGGCCCTCGCCAATCTCGCGGCGGCGGAGCGGCCGGTCGCCGATGCCATCGCGCGCGCGGTGCGGGCGGTCGACCCGGGTCTCGCGCTCCTGGCCATAGCCCTGACAGCCCAGGTGCCCGCCGGCGAAGCCGCCGGCCTCGCGGTTCATCAGGAGATCTTCGCCGACCGCGGCTATACCGAGGACGGGCAGCTCATCACGCGCGGCTTGCCCGGGGCGCTGATCGACACCGCCGATGCTGCGGCCGAGCGGGTCCTCGCGATGGTGCGCGAGGGCGCCATCATCACCGCAGCCGGAGCCCGTCTGCCGACGCCGATCCGCTCGATCTGCGTGCACGGCGATAGCGAGCACGCGGTGGCGACCGCCCGCGCGGTGCGCCAGCGCCTCGAAGGCGCGGACATCGCGCTCGCGTCCTTCGCGGCGTGAGGGTCAGCGGCCTCCGACGGCGCGACGCGACCGGCGCTCTGCTTTTCGGGTCGCGGTTTCGCGGAGGTGGCGCTCGATGACGCCGTTCGAGCGCGCGCGCATGTCCCGGATCGCCGCGACGTCGTCGAAGGTCTCCGGGAATCGGCGGGACAACCACAGATAGGCGCTCGCGAGCTTGACGCTGCGCTCCTGATAATCGAGCTGCCCGCCGAGATTCGCCCGCAGGGCCGGCACGGCGACGCCGGCGGCGCGGGCCTGCGTCCAGCGCTCCAGCAGGCCCATCGAGACCTCGTCGCGCCGGTCGATGGGGCAGACCGAGAAGGCGAACTTCTCCTGGATCGGCAGGCGCGCCCGATCGACCACGCGGGCGACCTCCAGGATCTCTTCCAGCGCCGAGGGCTGGAACGGCGATCCGGCATAGAAGGTCGCGCGGGCGAAATGCGTGAGGACCTCCCGCAGGCTGTCGGTCTGCATCTCCTGCGCCACGGAATTGATCGCGATGAGGTCGGGCCGGACGAAGAAGCGGGTGTCGATGGCCGGAGCCGTCGGGGCACCGCCGAGCGCGGTGCGGATCGGCTCGATCCCGGTCTCGTCGGTGGCCGCGACGTAGCCGACCTCCTGGTGCCCGAAACGGCCCGCGCGCCCGGCGATCTGGCGGATCTCCGAGTTCGTCAAGGCGCGCTCGCCCGTGCCGTCCCACTTGCGGACCGCCGAGAACACGATCCGCTTCAGGGGCCCGAGATTCAAGCCCATGCCGATCGCGTCGGTGGTGACGAGGACGTTGGCTTCGCCCGTGCGGAAGCGGGCGGCCTCCGCGCGCCGCACCTCGGGCGAGAGTGCGCCGTAGATCGTCGCGACGCTGTGCCCGCGGGCGACCAGAACCTCGCGATTCTCGTGCACGGCCCTGCGCGAGAAGGCCACGACGGCATCGCCCGGCTCCACCATCTCGAGCGGCACCGGCTCGTCGAGGAGCACGAGGGGCGTCTTCCGCTCGAAGGTCACGACCTCCAGGGACTCGTTGGCCGCCTCCGCGGCCCGGCGCAGGGCGGACAGCGCGTCGTCCGAACCGCAGACGATGACGGTCTTGGCCGGGATTCCGAAGAGCGCATTGGTCCAGGCCCAGCCGCGGTCGGGGTCGGACAGCATCTGGATCTCGTCGATGACCGCGACATCGACCGGACGCATCAGGTCGGCGGTCTCGATGGTGCGCGAGGTATGCGTCGGCCTGTCGACGCTGAGCACCTCCTCGCCGGTGACCATCCCGGCCTGCAGGCCGCGCTCCAGCAGGGTCTCGTAGTTCTCGAGGGCCAGGAGCCGGAGCGGGGCCAGATAGGTCCCTGTCGCCGCGGCGGTGAGCGCTGCCAGCGCCGCGTAGGTCTTGCCCGAATTGGTCGGGCCCATGTGGAACACGATGCGGCGGTTCAGGCGGCGGGCCGCGGTGAATTTCTCGATATAGGCACCGAAGCCGACCTGATCGCGCAGGCGGCGCAGGCGCGAATCCTCCCGGGCCACGACCTTGGCGCGCCGGCGCACGGGGATCAGGGTGTCGCTGAGGGAGCGGGCCAGATTGGGGCCGAGGCGGAACTGCCGCGAGCGCAGCGAGCGGTCCATGTGCTCGATATAGGTTCCGGCATCCGCGCCGACCTCGTGCAGATCCCCGAGGACCTGCTCCCGCAGCCGGTCGACGGGCTTGCGGAGCGCCCGGGCCACCTGCGCCGAGACGGCCTTCACGGCCGCGCGAAGCTCATCCAGCCGCCAGGCCGGATCGTTCCGCTCGGCCATGCCGTCGAGGATCTCGGCGGCCGTGCCATCCGGCACGGTCTCGAGCCGAAGCTCCATGCGTCCGTCGTCGAGGAGCGGGATCGTGACCCGGATGGTCCAGGTCAGGCTGTGATCATTCGCCACGACGGCTTTCAGGCCGGGCACCGCCTTGGCCACCGATGCGGCGCCGCGCTCCGCGAAGGCGCGCTGACCGGCCATCGCCCGCAGCGCCCGGGCGACCCGGGCATCCTCGACGTAGCCTCCGAACTCGGGCAGTTCGAGGAAAGCCCGCAGCCCCTCAAGATCGACGGAGCGGGGCGGAAGGCCGAGCCGGGAGACGGCATCGATCAGGATGTCGGCCGTGCGTTCGACGCGCTTGCGTGCCATGAATCCACCTGTCGGTCCCGCACCGGCATCCCCCACGGGGTCGGGTCGGCGACCGAACCATCAACGCACGGGGAGCCGCCGGGAGCCGGCTGCAATCAACGCGAGACGGTCGATCGGGCGCGTTTCTCCACAGGGGTTTCGGATGCGGCGCTCTTCGGCGCAGCAATCGTCTGCGTCGAGTTCTCCGCGGGTGCGGGATCTCTGGCGGCGCTGTCCTCGGCAGGGCTTTGCACCGATCCGGTCAGCTTCCGGTCCCGCTCGGCCTTCAGCTCCCGCTCTGCGAGAAGCCAGAACCGGATCTCGAGCCCTTCGGGTCGGTGGTTGCGCTCCCACAACTCATAGGCGCGCTCGCGAATGTCCTCGAAGGTGATCGGGGTCGGAGGTTCCATCGGCTGGCTTTCTCTTCTTTTAACAATTGTTTAGGAGACCAAGAGATCGGTCTTGGCGGCGCTGGTACCGCCTCCGCCGGAGCAGGACCCTGATCACGGGCGGTCCTGGCAGGCTCTATCGATGCAATCAACGATAGTGTCGAGAAGTGCCGTATCCTCGCCCGCCATCGCGTCCATCGCGAGCATGCGGCGCAGGACCGTGGCGGCGATCGCCTCCTCCACCGTGTCCTCCGCGAAGGCGTAATAGATCGTCGCCGCCTCGCCATCGCGGTGGCAGCGGCCCTCGATCTGGGCAAGCTGGATGGCGCTGTGGCGCATGTCGTGGATCAGGAGCGCGCGGACCCGCCCGCCCCCCGCAAGCTCGTTGCGGTGGAGCGAGATCGATTCCGTGACGGTGAAGACCACGACGTCGAGGGCGCCGGTCTGGAAGGCGACCCGGACGGCCTCGTTGTCCTCCCCGCTCTGCGCCCCGTTGATGGCGCCGACGCGCCAGCCCCGGCCCTGAAGCATCTCGACGAGGGCAGCGCTCGTCTCCAGGAACGCCACCGAGATCGCAACCTGCTCGCCGGCATCGAGCAGCAGCTCGGCGAAATCGGCGCTGCCGGCGGTGCGCAGGAGGCTGGCCTTCTGGCGGAAGCGCAGGTCCGCCGCCCAGCCCGCCGGGCGGCGGGTGCTGCCCCCGAGCAAGCCCCATTCCCGGCGGAACTCCCGCCAGGTCGCGTCGTAGAGGCGGCGCTCGTCGCGCCCGAGCGCCGTGGGGGCGAGTTCGCGCTGCACCTCGGGCCAGCCGGCGATGTCGCCAGGGCGCCGCCGCAATCCGATGGCGCGCGCGCCCTTGTAGAGGAGGTCCGCCATCACGGCGCAATCGCGGGCATTCGCCTCCCAGGACCAGTTGACCCAGCGGCCCTTGGCCCGCCCGATCGCGAGGCGCTGCATCAGCAGGCGGAACTCGGCCAGGGTCTCGGTGGATGCCCCGACCGCGGCGCCAAGCAGCCGTCCGAGATAGGAGAGCTCGTGCGGGGCCTGGCCGGCGGTGGCGCTCATGTAGATCGAAAAGCTTGCCGCGTCAGCGAGTTGGCGACAGACGAGGCTCTGCTGCGCGTAGGGATTGCGGATGCGGTGGCTCTCGTCGAAGACCACGAGCGGCCAATGCCGCTTGATCTGTCCGTGCTTGGCGAGCGCGTTGTTCCGGGCCCGGGTCGAGCGCCGGGTGCTCGCCGCCGGGGGCGCCATCAGGGATTTGGTCCGCTCGTAATTGATCAGCGTCACGGTCTTCTCGGGCAGGCCGGAGAGCGCGATGGTGCGCCGCCATTGCGGCATCGCCCCCTTCGGGCAGACGATCAGCACCTCGGACTCCGGCATCGCCGCGAGCGCGCTCCAGGCCGAGAGGGTCTTGCCGAGGCCGGTCATGTCGCCGAGGAGGAAGCCCGGCCGGCCCGAGGCGCGGGCGGCCAGGATCGCCCGCTGGGCCGCGACCTGATGCGGACGCGGCGCCAGGACGGGCCCTGAAGGCGCCGCCCGCCGCTCGTCGCATGCAACCTCCGATCGTGACGACATCCCCCCGCCGACCCCCCTTGCACCTTATCAAATCCTGGGCTTTAATCGGAACAATTCATGAACAAATGCGCATCTTCGCGCAAGCAGCGACGCTGGAATTGTTCCATGGCCCGCGACCGCCTTCCCAGCCCCGACGGTTTCGGGATCGTGCACGCCGTTGGGCCGCGCCTCGCGCGCAAGGGCCGCAGGACAGCATGACGCCGCGCCCCGAGGAACCCCGCGCCACGCAACCCCGCACCGCGAAGCGGCGGACGCCCGCTCGGCCGGCGCCGGGCCAACCCGCCGCGGCCCCGCGCGGGTCCGGTCGCACGCTGTTCTTTTTCGAGAAGCCGTCGGCGATGCGGCAGCTTCAGCGCTTCTTCAAATCGCCGGATACGGTCTGCGTCGCGGCGGAGGGGCATCTCCTGGCGGCCGAGGAGCCGGGGCGGATCCGGCCGGAATGGAAGTCGTGGCGGCTCGACGCGCTGCCGATCGTGCTGGAGACGATCCCGGTGGGCTACGGGGCGAACCGCTCCGGCCAATCCCACGCGGGCAAGGTCGCGGCGATCGGCCGGGCGCTCGCGGGCGTCGAGCGGGTGATCATCGCGACCGATCCCGGACGCGAGGGCTCGATGATCGCCTGGGAGGTGCTGGAGCATCTCGGCTGGCGCGGCCGGGTCGACCGGCTCAAGCTCGGGGCCCTCGACGACGTCTCGATCCGGCGCGCCTTCGCGGCCCTGGCGCGGGAGCCGGATTCGGGCGAGCGCGACTACGCCGCCTACCTGGAGGCGCTCTGCCGCCAATACGAGGATTACCATCTCGGATTGAACGGCACGCGCGCGATCTCCTTGCGGCTGCGCCCGCCGGCCTTCCGCGATCCCTGGCGCTTCGGCGGGGTGCAGACGCCGACCCTGGCGATCCTGGCCGACCTCGAAGCGCGCATCCGGGCCTTCGTGCCGCAGGATTTCTTCAAGGTCGCGCTGACCGCCGAAACCGGGTCCGGCGCGGCCCTGACCCTGTGGCACGCCCCCAAGGAGCGGATCTTCGAGGCGGAGATCGCCGAGACGATCCGGGCGGCGGCGGCGGGCTGGGCCGGCCCGCTCCGGGTCGAGCAGCGGGACGTGCGCCGGGCGCCCCCGAAGCTCTTCTCCAAGGACACCCTCGCGCGGCGCTGCGCCAAGCGCTTCGGCTGGGACCCGCAGCACACGGCGGGCCTCGCTCAGGATCTCTACGACCAGGGCTATCTCAGCTATCCGCGCACCGAATCCGAGCACCTGCCCGAGAGCCAGACCGGGGATGCGGGCGCGATCCTGGGCGCCTTGCCGGAGACCCTGCCCGATCTCGCCGGCCTGGTGCCGGAGGCCGGCGCGCTGGTGTTCCGCCGGGGCGCGAAGGGGCATTACGTCAAGGATCCGGGCGAGCACCACGCCATCGTGCCCCTCCGCAAGATGCCCCGGCCCGGCAGCCTCGGCCGCGACCTCGCCCGGCTCTGGGAGCTCGTCGCCAAGGCCTATCTGGCCGCGCACCTGCCCGACGGGATCGACGCGCGCACCATTGTCTCGGCCGAGATCGCGACGCCGATCGGCGAGAAGCGCTTCAGCGTCACCGGCTCCGTCGTGAAGGCGCCCGGCTGGCGCGCCGTCTACGGGGCCGAGGCCGAGGGCGAGGCCGAGGCAGTGCCGGGCAAGGCGCGGCGCGAGGACGAGGCGGTGCTGGCGCGGCTGCCGCCGGTGGCGGACGGCGCGGAGGCGCGGGCCACGGAGGCCCGGGTCGAGACCGCCGTGACCGAGCCGCCCCGACGCATCACCCGGGGCGAATTGCCCGTGGTGATGGGCCGCCTCATCGATCAGGTGGACGATCCGGCGGTGAAGCGGGCCCTGGAGAACCCGGTCAACCCGAACGAGCCGAAGGGGCTCGGCACAGCGGCGACCCGCGACGCGATCCTGCCGAAGCTGCTCAAGAGCCACTACGTCGCCCTGAACGCGGGCAAGGACCCGGCCATCACGGTGACGGAGGTCGGGCTCGCCTTCATGGCGGCGGTCCGGCGGGTCTTCCCGGCCTACGGCGATCCGGTCGGCCGGGCGGTGTTCGAATCGGAGCTTGCCGAGATCGGCCGGGCGGCGACGCGGGCCGAGGCGGAGCGGCGCGCCGACGCCTTCCGGCAGCGCACCCGGGCGCGCCTCGAAGCTCTGATCGCGGCGATCTCGGCGGCGAGCGTGGTCAGCCTCGACCCGAGCCTCGCGCCGGCGCGCGCCCCGGCGGGAGGCCGCGAGGCCCGGCCGCCGACCCCCGCCATGGTGGCCTTCGCGGTCTCGGTGGCCGACCGCAAGGGGCTGGCCCTGCCGCGCGGCCTCAAGAGCAACGCCAGCATCTGCCGCGCCTTCCTCGACCTTCACGCGACCCAGCGGAACCCGGGGGGCGAAAAAGGCGGCGACCCGGGGAGCACCATGGGCGGCGCCGAGCGGCCCCCGAGCCCCGCGATGCTGCGCTACGCCCAATCCCTGGCA
The DNA here is from genome assembly GCF_008806385.1 of Methylobacterium soli. GTDB lineage: Bacteria > Pseudomonadota > Alphaproteobacteria > Rhizobiales > Beijerinckiaceae > Methylobacterium > Methylobacterium soli. The sequence continues at coordinate 36,447 of NZ_VZZK01000037.1, read as the reverse complement.
CGAACGAAGGGCCTTGCCTGCCCGCCCGAGGTCGAGACGCAATTCGCGGCCTGCCGCGCCTTCCTGGATGTCCATGCGGAGGCGCGCGGCGATCGGCCGGGCGCGGACCAGGCGCCGGAGCGCGCCGCCGACCCGGCCCGCAAGACCCGGACGGCGCGCACCCGCGGCACCCGGGCGCCGAAGGGCCGCAAGCCGGGACCTGCCGCGCGGAACGCGACCGGGCGCTGAGGCCCGGGGCGAGTAGACCTTGCGCCGGACGATCGCGGCGACGCCTGTCGTCTTGCTGTCATGCCATCTTGCCGTCTTACCCGGCTCCGCGCGAAGCGCGCCCTCTCCGCTTCGGATCGGCGGTGCCAATGTCCCGTTTCGGGATTCACAAGCCGGCCGGCTTCCGGCAGGTTGGCGCCATGGTCACGCCTCAGCCCGACGCGGTGTCTTGAGCACCGCGCATCCCCCGTTCCGCGCGCATCAGCGCACGCTCCGCAGCCTCGTGGCGGCCATCGCGCAGGGCGAGGCCGGCGACGTCACCGATATCCTGGCGGCGGTCACGCCCGGGGGCGGCAAGTCGCTCCTGCCCGTCATCGCCGCCGCGCAGCTGATCCCGGCGGGGCGGATCGAGCGCGTGGTCTGGGTGGTGCCGCGCGATTCCCTGCGGCTTCAGGCGGAGGAAGCCTTCGCGGATCCGGTCTGGCGCCGGGCGCTCGGCCACGGGTTGAGCCTGCGCGCCGCCGACAACGAGCCGGACCCGGCCCGCGGACTTTCCGGCTACGTCACCACCTATCAGGCGGTGGCGGCCGCGCCCGAGCTTCACCTCGCGGAGGCGTTGCGGCACCGCACGCTCCTCGTCGTCGACGAGGTCCACCACCTGCCGATGCCGGCGACGCGCAGGGGCGAGGCGCCGGACGAGGACGAGGCGGGGGCCTGGAGCCGGGCGATGCGCCCGCTCCTCGCGGCCGCGGCGTTCCGCCTGCTCCTGTCCGGCACGCTTGAGCGGGCGGATGGGCGGCGCATCCTCGGCCTGCCCTATCACCCGGTGCGCACGGGCGCGCCGCCCGAGATCGACCTCGACGCGCCGGGCCTCGCGGTGATCGGCTACTCGCGCGCCCAGGCCCTGGCCGAGCGGGCCGTGCTGCCGGTCAATTTCGGGGCGCTCGACGGGGAGGCGAGCTGGCTCGAAGGGGGCCGCGCGGCGGGGCAGTCGCGGGTCGGGCCGCACCGGCTCTCGGCGGGCGGCGTGCGCGTGACGACGCGGCCCGCCTTGTTCACGGCCCTGCGCACCGGCTTCGCCAGCGAGCTCCTCGGCGAGGCGTTTCACGCCACCCGCCGCCTGCGGGCCCGGCGCCGGCTGGAGCGCGGCCTCGGGGCGCACGAGGCGGCGCCGGGCCTCGGCAAGCTCCTCGTGGTCGCGCCCGACCAGGCGAGCGCCCGGCGCTATCTCGGCACGCTGCGCGCCTGGATGCCGGCGGCGCAGGGCGAGCGCGATGTCCGCCTCGCGACCTCCTCGGCGCAGGATGCCGCCGGGGCGCTGGCGGCCTTCCGGCTGCTGCCCGAGCCCGCGATCCTCGTCACCGTGGCGATGGCCTATGAGGGGCTCGACGCGCCCGAGGTCGCCGTGGTGGCGGCGCTGACCCATGTCCGCTCGCGGCCCTGGCTGGAGCAGATGCTGGCCCGCGCCACCCGGGTCGACCCGCATGCGGGGCCCTATTCCGGCCAGCAGGCCCTGGTGTTCCACCCGGACGACCCGCTCTTCGCCCGCTTCCGGGCGGAGCTCGAGACCGAGCAGGGCCACGCGACCCGGCCGCGCCCGGATCGGCCCGCGAGCGCGGAGAACCCCGAGCGGGTGATCTGGCGCGACGAGGAGCCCGGCGGCATCACCCCGCTCGAGAGCAACGCGCTCGGCATGCGCTACGCCATGCTGCGCCCGCGCATTCCCGATCCGGCGGAGGGCGCGCCCGCGCGCGGCGCAACCCCCAGCAGGGCAAGCCTGCAGGCGGAGCCGCCCTCGCTCTCCGAGCGTGCCCTGCGCCAGCGACTCTCCGCGCAGGTCGCCGCGCAGGCGGTGGAGGACGAGGCGAACCTGCGGATGCCGCGGGGCGGCAGCCTCGTCCACCGCTACAATGCCGTGCTCAAGCGCGCCCTCGGCAAGGGCCGGGCCGTCATGACGCTGGCGGAGCTGGAGGCGGCGCTGGCCTGGCTCGAGCGCAACCGGCTCTCCGATCATGCCCACCTCATCGAGGCGGATGCCCGCTACGCCTGGTCCGAGCGCCAGCGCCGGGGCCGCTGGATGCCCGAGCGCGCCGCCGGCGGTTGAGCATCCTCCCGCGCGGTCCCGCGTTGACCCGCATGGATCTCGATCGATTCCACGCCTCGCTCGGTTCGGAGGCGCCGCCGCCCGACCTGTCGGCGCCCCTCGCGGCCCTGTGGTGGGCCGAGCGCGGCGAGGCCGGATGGGGCCGCGCCCACGCTCTGGTGCAGGAAGCGGCGGGGCCGGTGGCGGCCTGGGTCCACGCGCATCTGCACCGGGCCGAGGGCGATCTCGGCAACGCGGCCTACTGGTATAGCCGCGCGGGCCGGCCGATGGCGGCGGGACCGCTGCCGGCGGAGCGGGCCGCCATCGCGGCGGCGCTTCTGGCCGAGCCCTGACGGCTCGGCGCGGAGCCCTGACGGCTCGGCGCCGGATCTACGCTCCGGTGCGCGACAGCACGTCGAGCCGGTAGGCATCGGCGCGTGCCTGGTGACGGATCGAGGCGAAATCCCGCGCGCCCGCGATGACCCGCTCAGCGGCCTCGTCCCCGCTCAAGGGGTAATCGGTCTCGCCGGTCCAGTGCACCAGGACGACGTCGCCGCCGGGCGCGAGCGCCGCGCGCAGGCGCGCGACCAGGCGCTCCACATCCGCGGCATCGAGGTAATAGACCACCTCCGACAGGACGATCAGGTCGAAGCGGCCGTCGGGCCATTCCTCCGGCACGCGGCGGCGCGCGAAGCGGACATGCGCGGCATCGGCCGAGCGGGCGTGGGCCTGCGCGAGGGCCGCCTCGGCGACGTCGAGGGCGAGGAGCGCGTCGCAGCGGAGGCTGAGCGCCCGGGTGAGCACGCCGATGGAGCAGCCGACCTCCAGGACCGAGCGGTAATGCGCGCGCGGAAGGGCCGCGAGCGTCGCCGCGTATTTGTCGCGCTCGTAAGGACTGGTGGCGAAGCGCCAGGGATCGGGATCCTCGGCATAGAGGCCGGCGAAATAGGCGGGCGTCAGGGAGGCGGCGCGGCGGCTCACGGCTCGGTCTCCGGCGGGATGGCGAGGAAGATCTCGTGCCGCCCTGCGAAGCGGGCGAGCATCGCGGGCTCGAGCCGAAACCCCTCGGGATCGTCGTCGATCAGGTCGGTGACCTGCGAGCGATGCTCGGCGATCGCGGCCTGCTTGGCCTCCCGATGCGCGGCGATGTCGAGGCGCAGGCCCCGGGGCGGCGGCCCGACCTCGATGTCCGGGGCGAGAGCCCAGCCCCAGACCGGATAGGCGTAGGCGCGAAGGCCCGGCAGAATCCGGCGGGCGCGCAGGGCGCGCAGGGCGAGGCGGGCGGCGGCCTGATGGTCGCAATGGGGGTCGTGCGCCCAGGTGACGAAGAGGGCGCCCGCGCGGCAGTCGCGGGCCGCCTCCGCGATGGACTCGGCGGCGGCCTCCGCCGCCGGGCCCTCGCTCGGCACGAACCGGTCGGGCAGGCGCAGAAAGCGGACATGGCCCGGGGCGAGGCCGAGGCGCGCGACCGCCGCCAGGGTCTCCGCTTCGCGCAGGCACCGCAGGCGCTCGGGCGGGTAGCGTCGGGAGTTCGGGTGCGAGCCGACGCCGTCGCTCAGAACCACGAGGCGCATCGGCAGCCCGCGCGCTGCGGCCTCGGCGATCAGCCCGCCGCAGCCCAGGCTCTCGTCGTCGGGATGGGGCGCCACCACGACGAGCCCCCCGCCCCCGGTGAGAGCGTGGAGGTCCCCGACCGGCAGGCGGTCGGCCTGCGCGAGGAATTCCGATGCCCGCATCAGGAGGCCTCCGGCCGGTCGGCCCAGAGATCGCCGGCCTCGGCGCCGGACCCGAGGACGTGCTCGGCTGCGCCCGCGAGCGCCCGGTCGGGGGCGGGCTGGCGCAGATAGGTCGCGAGATCGCGCGACAGCCGCTCCAGAGGATGATCGCGCAGGAAGCCCTGCAGCCCGACCGAGCGCTGCGCCAGCTGCAGCACGTCGAGCCCCGCGCGCTCGACCGCGAGCCGCGCGAGGTTGACATAGGCGACGATCTCCTCCGGCGGGCGCGTGCCCTGCGCGACGATCGCGGCGGCGCGCCCGACCCAGAGGCTCGCCGTCTCGGCCGCGAGCGCCCCCTCGCCGAGGCGGGCGAGCTGGTGCGGGTCGGCGCCGCGCTGCGTGGCGTCGAGGTGCCGGCGCCAGGCATCCAGCACCGCGTCGATGCCGCCGAGCTGCACCGCGGCGAAGCGCCAGGCGCCGCCCGAGAATTCGGGCTGGCGATGGTAATCGTCCGGGCCGCCGAGGATCGCGTCGGGACCGATCGCCAAGCCGCTGAAATCGATCGTGCCGGTGGCCGAGGCGCGCATGCCCTGGGCGCGCCACGCCGAAAGGTCGTGGCGCGTGCCGGGTTCGAGGGGCACGACGAGCATCAGGGGCGGCGCGCCGGGCTCCGTCCGGGCGGTCACGAGGGCGCGGGTGACGTGGCCCGCCCCCGACGCGAAGGTCTTGCGGCCTTCGAGCCGGTAACCGCCCGGGGCCGCGACAAGGCTCAGCCCGCCCTGCTCCGGCTCGGTGTTCCAGACCCCGAACAGGTGCCCGTCCCGCGCATCCGAGAACAGGCTCTCGCGCTGGCCTAAGCTGGCGTAGCGGGCCACGAGCTGCAGCGCGTTGACGTGGCCCTCGTAGACCCGGCCGAGCGCGAGGCTGCCCGAGCCGATGCGGCGGAGCACGGCCGCGAGGCTTTCCGCGCCCGGCTCCTCGCCGAGGCCCGCGCCGCCCGCCGCCCGGGGCACCGGCGCGGCGAGGAGGCCGAGGCGGGCGAGATCGGCGAGGTCCTCGGCCGGGAAGCCGCCATCGTGGTCCTCAGCGGCGGCGCGGGCGGCCGCCGAGCGCGCGACCCGGCGGGAGGCGGCTTCCGCCGCCGCGCGCGGGGATTGTCCGGACGATCTCGGATCCAACGAACCTGTCCCCCTCACGGCGCCGCGGCGGCGATGTCCTCGACGCTGCGCCCGGTCAGGACGGAGCGCGGCTGCTCTTCCAGGATGTCGGGCGCGCCCGGCGGCCGGGCCGCCGCGTCCTCGCTCTTGATCAGGAGCCAGGAGGGCCGGCGCTCGCGCGAGCGGGGCTTCATCCGGCGCAGGTGCCAACGGCCCGTCAGCTTCTCGCCCGCCAGGATGAAGCCGAGGGAGCCCGCCGCCAAGGCCGCGGCGGCATCGCCCTCCGGCTCCCAAGTCCCACGATCCCACAGGAGCACGACGCCCGCCCCATACTGGCCGGCACCGATCACGCCCTCGTAGCCGGCGTAATCGAGCCCGTGATCGGGCACCTCGACCGCGAGCCGCTTCTCCCCGGCCACCAGGCTCGGGCCGCGGGTGATGGCCCAGCTCCTGAGCACGCCCCCGAGTTCGAGGCGCAGATCGTAGTGGAGCCGGCGCGCGGCGTGCTTCTGCACGGAGTAGATCAGCCCCATCGCCTCACCCGATCCCCCCGCCCTCCACCGAGGGCGCAGCTTCCGGGGCCGGGCCCGCGCGGCCACGGGCGCGCAGGGCCGCGATCCTGGCGCGCCAGCCCCCCGCGCCGAGGTGCTGCGCGGCCCGGATCAGCCCGAGGAGCGCGGCCGCGCGCCGGATCTGCGGCGCGAGGTCCCCGGGCGTGAGCGGCCGGGGGGCGAGGCGCGGGCTCGCCGCCTCGATCGCGGCGAGCACGGCCCCGGCCTCGCCGAGCCCGGCGATCCGCTCGGCCTCGTCGCGCGGGATCGCCAGGAGCGGGGCCCAGCGCGCGGTGCGCGCCAGGGCGCCCCGGGCGTGGAGCCGGCGCAGGCGCCGCCGCCAGAGGATGCGGACGAGGGCGCGCGGCAGGGCTTCGAGCCGGGGGTCGCAGGGGGCGGCGGGCTCGGCGCAACGCAGGCGCATCGTGTCGGCGGCGCCCCCCGGCGCGCGCCCGTCGAGGCGGCCCGAGGTGATCACGGTGATGTCGGGGCAGTGGCGCAGCCGGGCGCCGATCGCGCTCAGACCCGCCACGAAGGCCCGGTCCTCGCCGACGGGCAGAGCCGGCATGCCGCCGGCCCGGCGATAGGCGCCGAGGCGCACCGCGAGGGACGCGCCCGAGGCCGTGCCGTGGCAGGGCCAGGGATCGTGCGGCTCCGGATCGAGCCGCGCCGCGAGCTCGATCAGCAGGGCCTCGTAGCGGCCCTCCAGGCGGCCGCGGGCATGGAGGGCGTCGGGCAGGCGCGCGGCCTCCTCCGCGTCGAGGGCGATCCGCCCCGCCACCGCATCCGCCCCGCCGCGCAAGGCCGCGCGGTTGCGGGCGATCCAGTCGGGCGGGACGCGGCTGTCGGCATCGGTGGTGAGGATCGCGGGATCCGGCGCGTCCTCGGCGTCGAGCCAGGCGGCCGCTGCCTCCATGGCGGCGCGGCGGGCCCAGCCCGCCTGCGCCCCGGCGAAGCTCCGCTCGATCACCCGGAGGGGAAAACTCAGGCGCGGCCGCAAGGCCGCCACGACCGCCCCGGTGCCGTCCTGGCAATTGTTGAGGAACAGCACGACGCCGTAGGCCTCGTCCGGCGCGACGTCCTGCGCTTCGAGCGCCAACAGGCATGGAGCGATCCGTTCGGCCTCGTTGCGGACCGGGATGGCCACCACCGCCCGCAGCGGAACGCGCGGCTGCCCATCGTGCCCGGGATGAGACGGCTCGGCTTCGTCCTCGATCGGCACACGACACTCCGGCTGCCCGGAGCGATACAGCCAGGGTCCTGCCTACAACTAAGAGTCCTAGAAGCGGTTCGACCCGGATCCGCAATTTTTGCCGCGAGGTTTTGTCGCTCAAGCCGATCGGGGTGCGAAGCGGCCGGATCGTCTCCGCCGACGGGGCGTTGGGATCGGACCAGGACCGCGCCTGCCGAGGATGCGTGCGGAGGGATAACGAACGCGCATGGCGCCCCTGAGACGACGGGACTTCCTCGCGGCCGGCCTCGCGGCGTCGGCCCTCGCGGGTCCGGGCCCTGCGCGGGCCGCGCCAATCGTGCGCCGCCTCGATCCGCGGCTCGACGCGGTCATCGACGTGGGCGCGCGGCTGGAGACCCTGCACCGGGGCGCGCGCTGGTGCGAGGGCCTGTGCTGGGCCCCCGCCCTCGGAGGCCTGGTCTTCAGCGACGTGCGGGCGAACCGGATCGGCGTCCTCGACGCGGAGCGCCGGGTCAGCACCCTGCGCGATCCCGCGAACAACCCCAATGGCAACGCGCTCGATGCGCAGGGCCGCCTCGTCACCTGCGAGCATCGCGGCCGGCGGGTGGTGCGGCGCGCGCCGGACGGCAGCCTCACGGTGCTGGCCGACAGTTTCGACGGCAAGCCGCTCAACGCCCCGAACGACGTGACCCTCGGGCCCGACGGCGCGCTCTGGTTCACCGATCCGGTCTTCGGGATCCGGCAGGCGGATGAGGGCCTGATGGCCGAGCCGGCGCAATCCGCCCGGCGGGTCTATCGGATCAACCCCTCAGGGCAGCTCGGCGCCGTGACGGACGCGGTCGGCCAGCCGAACGGCCTCGCCTTCGCGCCGGACGGGCGCATCCTCTATGTCAGCGACGCGAGCGCGGCCCTGAACCCCGAGGCCGCCCGCCGCATCCTGGCCTTCGCGGTCGGGCCCGATCGGCGCCTCGGCCCGGCCCGGGTCTTCGCCGAGCTCGAAGCCGGCGTGCCCGATGGTCTCGCGGTCGACGCGAACGGGAACCTCTACGCGGCCTGCGAGGACGGCGTGCGCCTCTACGCCCCCGACGGAACGCCGCTCGGCCGCATCGCCACTCCGAAGGCCGCCGCCAACCTCGCCTTCGGCGGCCCGGACGGGCGCCGCCTCTTCATCGCCGCGGGCGATGCCATCCTGGCCGTCGACCTCAAGGTCGCGGCGGGCGGCAGCCGCCGCTGACCCGACCGCCCCCTCACGAGGATCCCATGCCGATCGCCCGACGCGACCTCCTGGCCGGCGGCCTCACCGCCGCCGCCCTCAGCACGACCCGGCCGGCCGAGGCCCAGGCGGACGCGGCCCCCGCGGCCGCGGCCGCGGCCTCGACGAGCCGCCCGGCCGGCGCGATGGAACTGGCGCATCTCGTCCAGGCGCCCTCGACGCCCACCGGCCTCGCGATCTCGCGCGGGGGCCGGGTCTTCGTGATGATGCCGCGCTTCAATGCCGAGGTGCCGATCACGGTCGGCGAAGTCGCCCCGGACGGCAGCGTGACGCCCTACCCGAGCGCCGCCGCCAACGCGCCGGACCGGAGCCGGCCGCAATCCGCCCTGTTCCACGTGCCGAACGGCGTCTTCGACCGCGACGACAGCCTCTGGCTCCTCGATGCCGGCCTGCCCGAGGGCAAGGGACCGCCGGTGCCGGGGGGCGCCAAGCTCGTGCAGGTCGATCTCGGAACGAACGCGGTGCGCAAGGTGGTGCCGCTCGAGGCCGGAATCACCCCGGCTTCCTCCCTCAACGACCTGCGGGTGGATATCCGGGACGGGCGGGCGCTCGCCTACATCACCGACCAGGGCCAGGGCCAGGAGGGCGCGATCCTGGCCGTCGACCTCGCCAGCGGGCGCGTCGTGCGCCGCCTCGACGGGCATGCCAGCACGAAGTCGCAGAAAGGCATCGTCAAGTTCGTCGAGAAGCGCCCCGTCATGCTGCGGCCGCCTGGCGCGAAGCCGCAGCCAGTGAGCGGCGGGGCCAACGGCATCGCGCTGAGCCCGGACGGGCGCCGCCTCTACTACGCGCCGCTGATGGGCCGGCGCCTCTACGCGGTGGACACGGCGAGCCTCCTCGACCCGGAGGCCTCCGACGCGGAGGTCGCGGCGGGCGTCGAGGATCTCGGCGAGAAGGGCCTCACCGGCGGGTTGATCGCGGATTCGCGGGACCGGGTCTATCTCAGCCTGCAGGAGCACAATGCCGTCGGCCGCCGCGACCCGGACGGCACCATCACGGTGATCGCCTCCGATGACCGGCTGGTCTGGGCCGACACCTTCTGGATCACCCCCGACCGCTGGCTCTACGTCTCCGCCGCGCAGGTGAACCGCCGGCCGGAATACAATGGCGGGACGGACCAGCAGACGCCGCCCTACGCGGTTTTGCGCCTGCGCATCGACGCGGACCCGGTCTGAGGGGGGCCGGGGGCGCCGCCGGCGATCGAGCCCACCCGCCTTGGGGCGGCGTCCACCGCGAAATGCTCTGCGTCGGATTGCGCGCGCGGCGCGTTCCTGCATCCCGGGCGGGCGGCCTATCCTGGCGGCCGGAGCGCGGAACGGATCAGGACGGATGCTGAAGCCCAATTCCTCGCCCAAAGCCTCCCCCGATTCCAAGCCGAAGCCGCGCCCGAAGCCCGCGGCGCGGCGCGAGCGCGGCTACCTCGTCATCGGCCTGCTCGTCGCGGTGGCGCTCGCCTCCATCCTGTACCTGTCGCTGCCCACGACCCTGTCCGTCGCGGTGGCGCCGGCGGGCGGGACGGAGCCGGCGCTGATGCGCGCCTACGCGGCGGCACTCGCCGAGAAGCGGCTGAACCTGCGCCTGAAGATCGTGCCCTTCGACGGGGTCCGCGAGAGCGCCGAGGCGCTGCAGGCCGGCAAGGTCGACCTCGCGGTGGTCCGGCCCGACATCCTGCTCCCCGCCAACGGCCTGACCCTCGCGGTCCTGCGCGAGCAGGCGGTGCTGGTGGTGAGCCCGGAGGCGTCCGGGATCGGCAGCCTGACCGACCTCGCGGGCAAGCGGGTCGGCACGCTGGCCCGCCGCGGCGCCGACCTCGCCCTGATCCGAACGCTCCTTGAGCAGAGCGGCCTCGATCTGCCGGCGGAGAGCCCGGACGCGGGCACTGCGGGCGAGGCCGTGCAGCTCGTGCCCGTCGAGGAGGCCGAGATCGGCGCCGCCCTGTCGCAGGGGCGCATCGCCGCCATCGCGGTCCTGACCAGCCCGACGAGTGCGGCGGCGCGGCGCCTCGTCGGCGCGGTGCGCGAGGCGAGCGAGGGCCGGGCGGTCAGCCTCGTCGGCGTGCCCGACGTTCCGGCGGCGCTCGCCCGGATGCCGCGGCTCCAGGCCGTGAGCGTGCCGGCCGGCCTGTTCGGCGGCAACCCGAAGCTGCCGGCCGAGGATGTGGCGAGCGTCGGCGCGTCCTATCGGCTGGTGGCGCGCGCGACCCTGTCGCGGAGCGTGGCCGCTGAGGCGACCGAGCACCTGTTCGAGCTGCGCAGCGCGCTCGCCGACAGCGTGCCGGCGGCCAACGACATGGCGGCGCCGGCCTACGACACCACCGCCGCCGCCACCAGCGCCCGGCTGCCGATCCACCCCGGCGCGATCGATTACTTCGAGCGCGAGCAGCAGGGCTTCATCGAGCGCTACGAGACCTGGATCTACCTCGTGGCCTTCCTGGGCGGCGGCATCGGCTCCACGGTCGCGTGGCTGCGCCGGCGCCTGTGGCGGGCCCGGCGCGAGCGGATCGAGATCGCGACCGGGCGCCTCCTCGAGATCCGCTCGGAGGCGCGCCGCATCCAGGATGCGGGCAAGCTCGCGAGTCTCGCCGACGAGATCGACAGCCTCGCGGCCAACATCGCCCGCTACGCCCTCACGCGCCCGACCGAGCCGCGCAGCCTGAGTGCGGCCCGCATCGCCATCGACGCGGCGCGCTCGACCGTGGCGCGGGCCGCCCTCGGCAAGGGGGCGGCCCCGCCGCCGGAGGATCAGGCCCGGGGCGGCGCCTTATAGCCGGGGCTGCGCTCGGCCCGGGCCGCCACCGCGGCGATCAGGCCGTCGAGGGTCTCGGGCGGCAGCGCCGCGCTCGCCGCGAGGTAATAGGTCTCCCAGCCGATGCTGAGGAAGTGCAGGCCGAAGCGCTCGGCCGCCGAGCGCGCCCCGAGCCCCGCATCCGCCGCCCCGGTGGCGATCACGGCGGCCACCGCCTGATGGGTGAATTCCTCGACGCCGTAGCCCTGGATCTCGGCCGGCGCGAGGCCGTGCTCGGCCAGCAGCCGATCGAACCAGAGCCGGGTGCCCGAGCCCTTCTGGCGGTTGACGTAGCGGAACCGCCGGCCGGCGAGATCCGGAAAGGCGCGGATGCCGAGGGGGTTTCCGGCCGCCAGCATCAGGCCCTGCTCGCGCTCGAAGACGGGCCGCACCCGCAGGGTGGCGGCGTCGGCGAGGTCGGAGAAGGGCACGCCCGATTCGGCGAGGGGCTCGGCGCCGAGATGGAAGCCCGCCACGTCCACCTGCCCGTCGAGGAGGCGCTGGACCGCGTCCCGGCTGCCCAGAACCGCGACCTCGCTGCCGCCGAGCGCCTCGACCGCCTCCATCAGCAGGAGGTCGTGGCTCGCCGCGATGGCGAGGCGCCGCGGCGCCTCGGTGAAGAGCGCGACGAGGCGCGCCTCCACGGCCCGGCCCTCGCGCGCGAGGGCGGCCTCGAGGCCCGCGCTGGCATCGCCGAGCGCGTTGCAGACGGAGAGGCCGAAGGGCGTGAGCGCGCTGCCATGGCCCCGGGTCTTCTGCACGAGCTGGCGGCCGAGGCCGGACTCCAGGCTGCGGAGCCGCTCCCAGGCGGCGCGATAGGAGAGGTCGAGCGCGCCGGCGACGCCTTGGACCGAGCCGGCCGACTGGACCGCCCGCAGCAGCGTGAGGGCATCCGCGACCGCGACCGTGCGGCCGCCGACCCGCAGCAGGCCCCCGAGCCCCAGCGCCACGCTGACGGGCCGTTCGTTGGCAGGCTCGGTCATGCTCGGGTCACCGCCTGTTCGCGCGCATCGCGTCGAGCCCCGCAACGGCTGCGGGCACCGGACCGTTCCTCACGGGAGCACCGGGGTGCAGACCGAGCGCCCCTGCCCGGCCAGCGGCACCACCGCGACCTCGACGCCGTAGAGCCGGCGCAGGCTCTCCGACGTGACGGTCTCGGACGGGGGGCCCAGGGCCGCGAGGCGCCCCCGGTGCAGGAGCGCCACCCGGTCGGCGCACAGGAAGGCGTGGTCGGGATCGTGGGTCGACAGGATGACGCCGAGCCCGTCGCGGGCGAGGCGCCGGATCTGGGCCAGCACCTGCACCTGGTTGCCGAAATCGAGGCTCGCGGTCGGCTCGTCCATGACGAGGAGGCGCGGCTCCCCGGCGAGCGCCCGGGCGACGAGGGCGAGCTGGCGCTCGCCGCCGCTGATCTCGGTGTAGATCCGGGGGCCGAGATGGGCGATGCCGAGGCTCGCCAGGGCCGCCTCCGCGACGGCGTGGTCGGCCCGACCCGGGGCCGCGAAGGGCCGCAGCCGGCTCGCGCGGCCCATCAGCACCACCTCCCGGACCGTGAAGGGGAACAGGGCGGCGTGGGCCTGCGGCACATACGCGATGGTGCGGGCGAGCCGCGCCCGGGACCAGCGCGCGACGTCGAGACCGTCGACCAGGACCCGGCCGGCGCGCGCCGGCAGCAGGCCGAGGAGCGTCTTGAACAGGGTGGTCTTGCCGCTGCCATTGGGCCCGAGCAGGCAGAGCACCTCCCCGGCCTGGAGCGCGAAGCTCACCTCGGCCCCGACGATCCGGGCGCCGTAGCCGAAGGCCAGGTGCTCGGCTCTCAGCAGCGCTTCCGTGCTCACGACCAGCCCCGCCGCGCGGTGGCGAGGAGCCAGAGGAAGAAGGGCGCGCCGATCAGGGCCGTCAGGATGCCGAGCGGCACCTCGATCACCGCGAGGCTGCGGGCCGCGAGATCGACGGCCAGCAGGTAGCCGGCCCCGAGAACCAGGGCCGCCGGCAGGAGGCGCCGGAAATCCGGCCCGACCAGGAGGCGGGCCACGTGCGGCACGAGGAGGCCGATCCAGCCGATCACCCCCGTCACCGAGACCGCCGCGGCGGTGATCAACGTCGCGCTGGCGATGAAGAGCGGGCGCAGGAGCCGGGTCTCGACGCCCAGCGCGCGGGCCTCCTCCTCCCCGAGGCTCATCAGGTTCATGCGCCAGCGCAGGAGCCAGAGGGGCAGGAGCCCGAGGAGGATCGCCGGCAGGATCGCCCCGACATCCCCGAGGGTGACGGCCGCGAGGCTGCCGAGCAGCCAGTAGGTGATGGCGGGCAACTGGTTGTAGGGGTCGGCCAGGACCTTGAGGAGCGAGATCGCCGCCCCGAGCACCGCCCCGACCGCGACGCCCGCCAGCACCAGGGTCAGCACCGGATCGTGCCGGCGCACCGCCGCCCCCACCGCGTAGACGAGCCCGACCGCGCCGAGCCCGCCCAGGAAGGCGAGCCCCTGGATCGCCCAGACGGGCAGCGACAGGAAGATGCCGAGCACCGCCCCGAGGCTCGCGCCCGTCGAGACGCCCAGGATATCGGGCGAGACCAGGGGATTGCGGAACAGCCCCTGATAGGTCGCGCCGGCCGCCGCCAGCGCCCCGCCGACCACGAGCGCCGCCGCGACCCGGGGCAGGCGCACCTGCAGCACCACGGTCTGGGCCGTCGGATCGACGCCGGAGGCCAGCCCCAGGAGCTTGGCGCCGATCACCGCGAACACCTCCCGGGCCGGCACGCCGTACTTGCCGACCGAGAGGGAGACGATTGCGAGGAGCGCCAGCGCGAGAAGCGGGCCGGCCCGGCGCAGGACACGGGCGAGGCGCCGCCCGGCCTTGTCGCTGGCGCCGGCCCCGGCGGCGGCGCGCGTCACGGCGGGGCTCCGGGCTGGCCGGCTGTCGGCTGGCCGGCTCCGGCGAGCAAAGCGTCGAGCTGGCTGGCGTCAAGCTCCACCTGATAGAAGCGCCGGTAGAAGTCGCGGGTGATCGCGGCCAGCGGCTGCGGGAACAGGTCCGGGTACAGGAGGGCGACGAGCCAGCGCAGGCCGATCAGGCGGTTCACCCCGGGGGGCGCGTCGAACCAGCCGAACGGCAGGCGCGGAATCTGGTAGATCCGGCCGGCCTTCACGGCGGACAGCCCGCGCCAGAGCGGGTTGCGCGTCAGCGCCTCGCCGAAGGCGGGATCGAGGGCGAGGATCACGTCCGGATTCCAGCCGAGCACCTGCTCGGGCGAGACCGTGGTCAACCCGCCCGGCCCCTCCGAGCTTGCGACGTTGCGGGCGCCCGCGAAATCCAGGATCTCGGTGTTGATCGAGCCGGCGAGCCCCGTCTCGAGGCCGCGCGGCCCGCGCCCGTAATAGACGCGCGGCCGCCTTCCCTCCGGGAGGGCGGCGAGCCTCGTGCGCACCTCCGCCAGAAGGCTCTCCGCATCCGCGGCCAGGGCCTCGCCCCGCGCCTCCGCGCCGATCAGCGCGCCGAAGCGGCGATAGGTCTCGGGCGTCCGGGCGAAGCTCCCGTCGAGGAGGATGTAGGGGATGCCGGTCTGGGCCTGCACCCGGTCGGCGAGGGACGCGTAGGTCGGGCCCGTCGCGCCGATATCGACGATGAGGTCGGGCTTGAGGGCGAGCACCGCCTCGATATTGGCGGTGTTGCCCCGGCCCGTGAGGCGCCCATAGGCCGGGAGATCCCAGGTCTCCCGGGCCAGGAAGGGCTTCTCGTCGGCCTGCGGGCTTCGGACCCAGCCGACCATCTTGCCCGGCGCCAGGGTGTAGAGCAGCACCGAGGCCGGCGGGCCAGCGGCGAGCACGCGCCCGACCGTCTCCGGGATCTCGACCCTGCGCCCGGCCGCATCCACGAAGGGGCGGCCTTGCGCGGCGCCGGACAGGCTCGCGAGGGCGAGGGCGAGGCCGGCCAGCAGGCGCGGGATCCGGGCGCCGTCGCGTCTACGCATCGTCATGGGGCGGGGGCTGAACCTTCGTAATCGGGTCCGCAGCGTAACGGCCCTGCGGGAATTCACCTATGCGGCCGAGGGCGCAGGGCTCTCCGGGCCCGGCCCCTCGACCGCCCGGATCATAACGGAAGATTGCTTCATATTGAACGCACCGAAACGTCATTATACCACAGATGCGACCCGCCGCATCGGCCTGGACGGAACTGCATCGCGTCGCCGTGATCGACAAGCTCGACTTCCTCCTCGCCCTGTCGCGCGAGCAGCATTTCGGCCGCGCCGCCGAAACCTGCGGCGTGACCCAGCAGACCCTGTCGGCGGGCGTGAAGAGCCTGGAGGACCGGCTCGGCGTGCGCCTGGTGCAGCGCGGCTCGCGCTTCCAGGGCTTCACCCCGGAGGGTGAGCGGGTCCTGTCCTGGGGGCGCCGCATCGTCGCCGATGCCCGCGCCATGCGGGAGGACGTGGCGACGCTCCGGCACGGGCCGGCCGGGCACCTGCGCATCGCCGCGATCCCGACGGCGCTGCCGATGGTGGCCTCGCTCACCACCCCCTATCGGGCCCGCTACCCCGATGTGCGGTTCAGCGTGGAATCCACCACCTCGACGGCGATCTTCGCGCTTCTCGAGAATCTCGAGGCGGATGCGGGCCTCACCTATCTCGACAACGAGCCCCTCGGGCGGGTCACGGTCGTGCCGCTCTACCAGGAGCGCTATCGCCTGCTCACGGCGGCGGGCGGGGCCTATGACGGGCGCGACGCCGTGACCTGGGCCGAGGTCAGCCGCATCCCGCTCTGCCTCCTGACGCCGGACATGCAGAACCGGCGGATCATCGACCAGCAATTGCGCGCCTCCGGCAGCGAGCCGGCGCCGACGCTCGAATCCAACTCGATGATCGTGCTGATGAGCCACGTGCGCACCCTGCAATGGGCCACCATCATGCCGGCGATCCTGGCCGACACCCTCGGGCCGATGGAGGGCGTGCGCGCCATCCCGATCGTCGCGCCCGACATCTGCCACACGATCGGCCTCGTGGCGCCCAAGCAGGAGCCCGGCACCCCGATGGTCTCGGCGCTCATCGGCATCGCCCGGCGTCTCGCCCGCAGCCTCGCGGGCGGCAGCCTGGAGGCCGAGTGCCGGCAGGGGTGCCTGGTCGGATGAACTGCCTGCTTCCCGGCGCGGAAGCGCGCGAGGCCCGCCGCACCGGTCCCCCGGAGGACGTCGCGGCCCGGCTCGGCGGGCGGCCGGCGCCCCGCTCCATCTCGCGCCTGCCTTGCCGCTGGATCCTCGACGGGGGCCTGCGCAGCTTCCGCAGCGAGCCGGCCTATGCGGGGCGCTCGACCGCGGCCCTCAAGATCCTGCTCGCGGTGGCGCTCGCGGCCGAGGACGGCGACCCGGAGGAGGACGGACCGGTCGCCGCGCTCCTCTCCTACGCGCAGATCGGCGCGTTGGCCGGCCTGTCCTCGCCGGTGCTCTCGGCGGGCAAGCGCCTCCTGGCCACGCAGGGGCTCATCGCGGTGTCGCAGGAGGGCCAGGGGCGCCGGGTCCGGTACCGGCTCACCGACGCGCCGGGCCCGGCCCGCTACGCCCGGATCGCGCATGCTCCGATCGACCCGAGCGCGCCCGACGCGAGCCTGTCCGACCTGCACCGCTTCACCAGCCGCTACGCGCGCGATTGCAACGCCCTGAAGCTCTACGCGCTGCTCTGCGCCCTCGCTGACCGGCGCGGCACGGTCGCGAGCCTGAGCTGCGCCGAGATCGCGGCGCGGACCAACATGTCCGAGACCAAGGCCCGCGGCGCCGTCGAGACCCTCGACGCCGACGGCTTGGCCATCGCGCGCGAGACCGATTTCCGGCTCATCCCCGGCCACATCGCCCACAGCTTCGCGGTCAGGCCGCTGCGCTGAAGCGCCCTCCAATCCGTGCGGCCGACTGCCCGCGCGGCTCAGAGCGAGCCGGAGGAACTCGCGAGGGTCGCGTGGCGGCGAAGCGTGTTGGCCTGCTCTTCCTGGCGCTGGAAGGCGGCCAGCGCCGGTCCGTCGAGGCCGTGCCCGTCGGGGAGGCGGATCTTCATCGGGTCCACGAAGTGGCCGTTGATGCTGACCTCGTAATGGACGTGCGGCCCGGTGGAGAGGCCGGTCGAGCCGACATAGCCGATCACCTGACCCTGGTGGACGCGCTGCCCGGCCGCGATGCCCTTGGCGAAGCGGAACATGTGGTTGTAGGCCGTGTCGTAGCCGTTGGCGTGCTGGATCTCGATGCGGTTGCCGTAGCCGCCGCGCGGACCGGCCGAGACCACCTTGCCGTCGCCGGTGGCCAGGATCGGGGTTCCGGCCTTGTTGGCCCAATCCACGCCGTTGTGGAACTTCGCGTAGCCGAGGATCGGGTGGTAGCGCGTGCCGAAGGGCGAGGTGATGCGCCCGTCCGCGATGGGCTTGCGCAGCAGGAACTTGCGCAGCGAGCCGCCCCGCTCGTCGTAATACGCGACGGCGCCGGTGCGCGGCGCCTCAAACCGGTAGGCCCGGTGCGTCTCGCCCCCGAGGACGAGGCTGGCATAGAGCACGTCCGGACGGTCATTGGCGTCCTCGGCCGGGCTGAACAGGAGTTCGAGCCGGTCGTCGGGCGCCACCGCACGCTGGAAATCGATGCCGAAGCCGAAGATCCCGACGAGATCCTCAGCCAGCGCGGGCGGCAGGCCGTTCCGCAGGATCGTGGCGTAGAGGCTCTCGTAGAGGCGCGTGGCGCCCTGGGCATCGTCGGCCTCGCTCGGGGCGCGGGCCGTGGTGCGGGGCGGCGGCGCCACCGAGACGAAGCCGCCGCGATCCTTCGCGGCCGCGATCTCCTCGATGCCCTCGGGCCCGTAGAGCGTGACGCGGCGGAGCTGGCGCGGCTCGCCCGGTTCCGGCCCCGGCGCGAACAGGAGGCGCAGGTGCTGCCCCTCCGACAGGCCCGTGCGGGCGTGCTCGCTGAGCACGCCGACGACCGCCTGGGCCACCCCCTCGCCGGCGCCGCTGGCCGCGAGCGCGGCCGCCAGCGTCTCGCCGCGCTTCAGGGTGAGGTCGCGCTGCGCGATGAGGGCGGCGGCCGAGTCGGCCTTGGAAATGGCGGTCACGTTCTCCGGGATGACATGGACCTCGATCGCCCGGAACGGGTCGGTCTCGGCCCCGGCCGCGATGGCCGCGTCGGCGGCGTCGGGGCGGGCGGCGCCGAGCGTGCGGGCGAGCAGGCTCTGCGACGCGAAGGGGAGCGCCAGAGCCCGGCCGGTGACGGCGGCGCGGCGGCGCTCCTCCTCGACGAGGGCCGTGACCTCGTCGTCCGACATGGCCGGCATCGCCTCCGCGGCGGCGTCCTCGGACAGGTCGGCCCGCGCGATGGTGACCTCGGCGTCGGACGGGTCGGCGGCAGGCTCGGACGGGCGCTCCGCATCGTCGGCGCGGGCGAAGAGCCGGACCGGATCGAAGCGCGGGATCTCGCCGGCCTCGGGGCCGATCGCGGCGGCGAGGCTGGTGGCGAGCCGCACGAAGGGGCGGACCTTCACCACCTCGTGGTCGCCGGCCTCCTGCGTGACGCGGGCGCTGAAGCTGTCCTTGTCGGAGGCGATCATCGCGTCCCGCACCAGGCGGTCGCCGCGCGGCTTGGCGTCGGGGCCCTCGTCCTCCCCCGCGGCGTTCAGGGCGTGGACGGCCCGCGGGGCGGAGAGCGCCGGCGCGGTGCTGCTGCCGTCGAGGGAGAGGAACAGCGCGGAGGCCATCAGGGCCGCCCCGACGGTGCCGATCAGGACGCTGGCGCCGAGCCAGCGCAGGCTGACATGGTGGCGCCCGAGGGCGCCCTCGGACTCCGGGAACAGGGGATCCGCGTCGACGATGGAGCGCGTCGACAGGCTGGGTCGGTCGTGACGGGGCATCGATTCACTGGAGGCGGCGGCCGGTACGGCAGAGCTTGCCGCGTTTCGCCTGCGAGTACGGCCGCTTTGAGGCCCGACCGCGTATCGTCTCGGCGCGGGCCCGGCGACCTGGCCCGGCGACCTGACCTGGCGACCTGACCTGGCGACCTGACCTGGCGACTTGGCCCAGCGACCTGGCCCGCCCTGGCCCGTGCCGGACGCTTCAGACCTTCCTGGTTATGCCCGGGCCCGCATGGACGACGCGCCGCCGGGGCGCCGGCCGGGCGCGGTGCCGACCACGCCAGGCCAGGAGGCGGGTGGCCATCCGATCAAGCAGCCACAGCATCGCGCTGATGACGATCGCCAATGCGCAGACGCCGCCGATGAGAACGCCCCAGATTCCGGGAGCCGGAATGATCATGAGACACAGCAACCCGAACGTGGCGACCCCGGGCATCCACTTAGCCATCTGACCGCCCACGTGAAGGAAGAGTGTCCGCACCTTACGCGGCGGCTGTGATCAAGATCTTAAGGCGGGTGGCGTCCGTTTGATCAAATTTTGCATTCAATAAAGCGGCGCATGACGATCGACGACATGGATCGGTTCAATGTTCAGGCCTCGATCGCGAAGGGCAGGATGCCGGCGGCGCGGATCGGGTGATCCGAGGATGCGGGGATCACAGGATCAAGGATCGGGTGCACCGGAAAAAAGACACCCGCCGCGGTCGGAGATGAACCGGGCGGGCTTGGAGTTCAGAAGGAACGTTCCCGGGGGAACGAGCTCAAGCTAGACGGTTGAGGGACCGGTTCAATTCGACCTTGGTCCAGTAGAGCCGTGAAGTCCGGCCCGGCCAGCCTGGAGCGCGAGGCGCGCCGCAGCGCCGGGCGGCGCCTCAGCGCAGCCCCTCCCCCGGGGTCGGCTCGGCCGCGGCGGCGCCGGGCTCGGGGGCGGCGGGCGTCGGGGGCGGCGTTTGCGCCGCCTGCTCCAGGAGCGCCCCGATCAGGCGCAGCAATTCCTGCCGCTCGGGTGCCCCGGCCGGGCCGGCCAGGAAGGCCCCGAGGGAGATGCGCGACATCTGGCCGCCCGAGGCCGGGTTGGCCTCGTGCAGGACGTGGATGTCGGTGGCGTCCTGGCCGCGGCAGAGCGACCAGCGGTCGCCGTTCTGGCTCGCGTAGAGCGGGTGCTTGAGACTCATGGGACCGCAAATCCTCTCGGGCCCGCCGCCGCGGGTGCGGCGTCGCGGGCGGGCGACGATCCAACGCGCGGCGGCGGCGATCGGTCGGGGCGGTTCGGGACGCCGCGTAAATCCTGGGGATCGGGCTCGGCCGGCCGGGACCTCGCCGCCGAGGTCGCGCGTTGCATGCAACTTCAGATCGTGGTCGCGCGGAGCCCCCATTGGCCAAACGGAAGCAGCAGACGAACCCGGACGTGGCGCCCGAGGCGATCGCGCCGCGCGTGCCCCTCGGCGCCCTCGCGGTCGCGCTCCTCGACCTCGAACGCTCCGCCCGTCCCCTGGTCCACGTTGCCCGCGACAACCGCCGCCTCGAACGTCTCGCCGCCCTGCTGCGCGCGCTGGCGCCCGAGCGCGGCGTCGCGATCTACCCCGAATGGGATTGCCTGCCCTACGACCGGGCCTCGCCCTCCCGCGGGGTGATGGGGACCCGCTGCGGTGTTCTGCGCTGGCTCACCGACCACGCGGCCCGGCCCGACTTCGTGCTGACGACGGCGCCCGCCCTGATCCAGCGCGTGCCGCCGCCCGAGATCTGGTCCGGGGCCCATCTCGAACTGCGCGTCGGCGACGCGATCGACCCAAGCGGGGTCGTCGCCGAGTTGCGGCGCCTCGGCTATATCGAGGATGACCGGGTCGACGAGCCCGGCGAGGTCGCCCTGCGCGGCCGGGTGATCGACGTCTTCCCGGCGGCCGCCCCCCGCCCCTGCCGGATCGAGCACGACGAGGCCCGCATCACCGCGATCCGCTCCTACGACGCGGTCTCGCAGCGCTCGGTCGCGGAGGTGACGGTGCTGGTCGTCGACGCCGCCACCGAGATCATCCTGGCGCCGGATTCCGCCGCGTGCCTCGTGCCCTTCAGCGGCCAGGAGCACCGGCTGGCGCAGTTCTACCCGGGTCTCGCGAGCCCCCTGGATTATCAGCCCGAGGCCCGCCTCGTGGTGGAGACCGGCGCGGAGGAGCGGGCCGCCGCCTTCTTCGAGCAGATCGCCGACGGAGAGGAGACGGCCGTCCCCTCCGCCCGCAGCAAGGCGGGCCAGGATGGCCTCTATCTCGACGCCGCGGCCTGGGCCGCGCAGGTCGCCGAGCGCCGCGTCGCGACCGCGAGCGAGGATGCGGGCGAATCCGCGACGATCCCGGTCTTCGCGCGCGACCGGCGGCCGAATCTCGCCTTCGCGCGCTGCCTGCGCGAGCGGCTGGCGGCCCAGGACCGCATTCTCCTGGCGGGTCCGGCGCCGGCTCTGCGCCGCCTCATCCGGCAGGCCGAGAAGGCGACCGAGCGCAACGTGCGGCGCGTGGCCGACTGGTCGGCGGTGCTCGCGGCCGAGCCCGGTGCCATCGTGGCGATCGAGGCGCCCCTCGATGCGGGCTTCCGCCTGCCCGAGCGCAACGTCACGGCGATCGCGGCGGCCGACCTCCTCGGGCAGCGCGGCGACGCCGCCATCGGGGCGGTCCCCCCGGTCCTGCCCATGGGCGAGGTCGACCTGCGGGTCGGCGACGTCGCCATCGACCGCGACCACGGCCTCTGCATCTTCGAGGGACTGGAGCGGCTGAGCCTCGCGGAGGGCGAGAGCGGGGATGCCCTGCGCCTGCGCTTTGCCGGGGACGACACCCTGATGGTGCCGGTGGCCCAGGCCGACCGGATCTGGCGCTACGGCTCCGAGGCCGACGCCGTCAGCCTCGACCGGCTGGAGGGCGGATCCTGGGAGAAGCGGCGCTGCCAGGCGGAGGCCGCCATCGCCCACACGGTCCGGCGCATGCTGGAGGAGGCCGCGGCCCGTCAGGAGGCCACGGCCGAGCCGCTGGTGCCGCCGGACCGGGAGATGGAGCGCTTCGCCGCCGGTTTCGGCTTCGCCCTGACGGCGGATCAGGCGAGCGCGGTGGACGGCGTCCTCGAAGACCTCGCGAGCGGGCGGCCGATGGACCGGCTCGTCTGCGGCGATGTCGGGTTCGGCAAGACCGAGATCGCCCTCAGGGCGGCGGCGGCGGCGTTGTTCGCCGGCAAGCAGGTCGCGGTCCTGGCCCCCACCACGGTGCTGGTGCGCCAGCATCTCGAGACCTTCCGCCGGCGCTTCGCCCGGTTCGGCATCGAGGCGGCGCAGCTGTCGCGGCTCGCCAGTCCCACGGAGGCCAAGCGCGTGAAGGCGGGCCTCGCCGACGGCAGCATCCGCCTCGTGGTCGGCACGCAGGCGCTTGCCGGGCGGGGCGTGCGCTTTTCCGATCTCGGCCTCACCATCATCGACGAGGAGCAGCGCTTCGGCGCCAAGATGAAGGCGACCCTGCGCGCGGCGTCGCAGGGCGCGCATGTCCTCACCCTCACGGCGACGCCGATCCCCCGCACCCTGCAATCCGCCCTCGTCGGCCTGCAGAGCCTCAGCGTCATCGCGACGCCGCCCGCGGTGCGCCAGCCGATCCGCACCGTGATCGCGCCTTTCGCGGCGGAGCCGGTGCGCGCTGCGCTGATGCGCGAGCACCGGCGCGGCGGCCAGAGCTTCGTGGTCTGCCCGCGCATCGAGGACATCGCCCCGATGCGCGCGCGGCTTTCCGAGATCGCGCCGGAACTCGAGATCCTGGTGGCGCATGGCGACCTCAAGCCCGCCGCGATGGACGAGGTGATGGTGCGCTTCGCCGACAGCGCCGGCGACGTGCTGCTCGCCACCAACATCATCGAGAGCGGGCTCGACGTGCCGCGGGCCAACACCATGCTGGTCTGGCGCGCCGACCGGTTCGGCCTCGCCCAACTGCACCAGCTCCGGGGCCGGGTCGGGCGCGGCCAGCGCCGGGGCGTCGCCTACCTGCTCGGGGACCCGGAGCAACCGCTCGCGCCCGCCACCGAGAAGCGCCTGCGCACCCTCGAAGCCCTCGACCGGCTCGGAGCGGGCTTCGCCATCAGCGCCCGCGACCTCGACATGCGCGGGGCGGGCGACCTCGTGGGCGACGCCCAGGCCGGCCACGTCAAGCTGATCGGCCTCGGCCTCTACCAGCACCTGCTGGAATTGACCCTGCGGGCCGCCAAGGGCGAGCCCGCCGAGGATTGGAGCCCGGAGATCCGCCTCGGGGTCTCGGGCTGCGTCCCGGAGGATTACGTGCCGGAGCCGGAGCTGCGCGTCGGCCTCTACACGCGCCTGCTCCGGCTGCGCGAGCGCCACGAGGTGGCGGCCTTGCGGGGCGAGGTCGAGGACCGGTTCGGCCCGCTGCCCCGGCCGGTCGAGGACCTGATGACCCTGGCGGAGCTGCGCACGGCCTGCGCGCAGCTCGGCATCACGCGCCTCAGCGGCGGCCCGGAGGGGATCGCGGCGGATTTCCGGGCGGGCTCGGCGGATGCGCTGACAGCCCTCGATCCCGAGATGGCGCGACGGGGCAACCGGCTGATCCTGCCCCGCGGCAGCGCCGACCCGACGGAGCGGGCCACCCTCGCGGCCGCCTTCCTCGAACGCCTGCTGGAGGCGCGGCAGGAGGCGCGGCAGGAGGCGCGAAATGAGGAGGGGCAGGAGTCGGAAAAGCCGGCAGGACGGGAGGAGCGCCGCGCGGATCCGAAGCCGCGCCGGACGGTGGCCAAGCGGGCCGATCCCGCCATGGCCTGACCGGCACGCGCCGAACATCCGGGACCCCGGGGCCGCTCGTCACGAGCCCCGGGGCCGCTCGCCACGGCCCCCGGGAACCCCCGGCCGGCTCTACGGTTTTCTGCCCGGCTTCGCGGTATTCTGGCGATCTCCGGCATCATGGTGCATAGGGCTCGTCGATATCCCGGCTGAGCCGTCCTGAAGCGAGGCTGTATTCGCGCATGCCAGAGGGCCTAGAGACGCCGGACCGGACGCGTTTTCCCGGCGGCGGCGTCATGGGAGAGCGCCTGCGCGCCCATGATTGGGCCGCGACCCCGCTGGGGCCGATGGAATCCTGGCCGCAATCCCTCTGCACCGCCGTGCGGGTGATGCTGGCCTCCCGCTTCGCCATGTGGATGGCCTGGGGCCCGGAGCTGATCTTCTTCTGCAATGACGCCTACCTGCCGACCCTCGGCGTCAAGGAAACCTGGGCGCTCGGCTCGCGCTCCGATGCCGTCTGGGCCGAGATCTGGCCCGATATCGGCCCGCGCATCGATCGGGTCTTCGCCACCGGCGAGGCGACCTGGGACGAGGGCCTGCTGCTGTTCCTGCAGCGCAGCGGCTTCACGGAGGAGACCTACCACACCTTCTCCTACTCGCCCCTCGCGGATGATCACGGCACGGTCACCGGGATGCTCTGCGTCGTCTCGGAGGAGACCGAGCGCGTCATCGGCGAGCGCCGCCTGCGCAAGCTGCGCGACCTCGGCGCCGGCATGGCGGGCATCCGCTCCGTCCCGGAGGTGGGAGCGGTGATCGAGAGCTGCCTCTCGGGCGGCGCGCACGACATCCCGGTCTTCCTCGCCTACCTGACCGGGCCGCAGGAGGCCGACACGTCCCTCCTGTCCCGCGCCGGCCTTCCCGCCGGCCACGCCGCCACGGGCCCGGCGGCTCTGGCCGCGATCGCCGCGCGCGCCGGACAAGTGAGCGAGCCGGCGATCGTCGCGGTCGCGGATCTCGGTCTCGCCTTCGCGGGCCTGCCCGCCGGGCCCTGGGACCTCCCCCCGAGCCACGTCCTCATCCTGCCGATCGCGCAGCAGGGCCAGGACCGGCCGGCCGGGCTCATCCTGGCCGGGCTCAACCCCTACCGCCCCCTCGACGAGGGCTACCGGGGCTTCCTCGATCTCTTCGCCGGGCAGATCGCCACGGGGCTCGCCAACGCGAACGCCTACGAGCAGGAGCGCCGCCGGGTCGAGGCGCTGGCGGAGATCGACCGCCAGAAGACCCTGTTCTTCTCCAATGTCAGCCACGAGTTCCGGACGCCCCTGACCCTGATGCTCGGGCCCCTGGAGGAGGTCATCGGCAAGGCCGAGGCGGAGGTGATGCCGGCGAACCGGCGCCTCGTCGAGGTCGCGCATCGCAACGGCCTGCGCCTCCTGAAGCTCGTCAACGCGCTCCTCGACTTCTCGCGGATCGAGGCCGGGCGGGCCCAGGCCGTGTTCGAGG
Source organism: Methylobacterium soli (assembly GCF_008806385.1). GTDB lineage: Bacteria > Pseudomonadota > Alphaproteobacteria > Rhizobiales > Beijerinckiaceae > Methylobacterium > Methylobacterium soli. The sequence continues at coordinate 11,366 of NZ_VZZK01000037.1, read as the reverse complement.
CGACGGAGCTCGGCGCCTATACGGCCGAGCTCGCCTCGAGCTTCCGCTCGGCCACGGAGCGGGCGGGCCTCAGCCTCGACGTGGCCTGCGCGCCCCTCTCCGAGCCGGTCTTCGTCGACCGCGAGATGTGGGAGAAGATCGTCCTCAACCTGATCTCGAATGCCTTCAAGTTCACCCTCGCGGGCGGGATCCGGGTGGCGCTGGAAACGGCGGACGGGCAGGCCTGCCTGACGGTGAGCGACACCGGAACCGGCATTCCCGAGGCGGAGCTGCCGCGCCTGTTCGAGCGCTTCCACCGGGTGGCGGGTGCGCAGGGGCGCAGCTTCGAGGGCTCGGGCATCGGCCTCGCGCTGGTGCAGGAGCTGACGCATCTCCACGGCGGCCGCGTCAGCGTCGAGAGCCGCCCGGGCGCGGGCAGCACCTTCCGGGTCGCGCTGCCGCTGGGCAGCGAACACCTGCCGCCCGACCGCATCCACGCCGCGCGCACCCAGGCCTCGACGGCGACGCGCTCGCAGGCCTTTGTCGAGGAGGCGACGCGCTGGCTCGCCAATGCCGGCAGCGAAGCCATCGCCACGACCGAGGAGGCCGCGATGCCGCCGGTCGGCGACCGGGCCGTCGCTCCGGCGCGGGTCGAGCGGGTGCTGCTCGCCGACGACAACGCCGACATGCGCGACTACGTGCGCCGGCTCCTCACCAGCCGGGGCTACGTCGTCGAGGCGGTCGCGGACGGCGCGAGCGCCCTCGCGGCCGCGCGGGCCGCGCGGGCCGCGCCCCCCGACCTCGTTCTCTCCGACGTGATGATGCCGGGCCTCGACGGGTTCGGCCTGCTCGCGGCCCTGCGCGCCGACGCCGCCCTGCGCGCCGTCCCGGTCATCCTGCTCTCGGCTCGGGCCGGCGAGGAGGCGCAGATCGAGGGGGTGGGCGCCGGCGCGGACGATTACCTGACGAAGCCCTTCTCGGCCCGCGAGCTCCTGGCGCGGGTGGAATCGAACCTGAAGCTCGCCCGCGCCCGGCGGGAGGCGGCGGACGTGCTGCGCCAGCTCAACGAGAGCCTGGAGGCGCAGGTGGCCGAGCGGACGCGCGAGCGCGACCGGATGTGGCGCCTGTCCAAGGACATCATGCTGATCGCGGGCTTCGACGGCATGATCCAGGCCGTGAACCCGGCCTGGACCGAGGTCCTCGGCTGGGAGGCGCAGGACCTGATGGGATCGCGCTTCCTCGATTACGTGCATGCCGACGAGCGGCAACGGACGCTGGAGGAGTTGCATCGTTTGCGGGACGGGGCCGCGACGCCGCGCTTCGAGAACCGCTACCGCCACAAGGACGGGTCCTACCGCATCCTGTCCTGGACCGCGGTGCCGAGCGAGGGCCATCTCCACGCGGTCGGGCGCGACGTGACCGAGCAGCGCGACCTGGAGGACGCCTTCCGCCAGGCCCAGAAGATGGAGGCGGTGGGCCAGCTCACGGGCGGCATCGCGCACGATTTCAACAACCTGCTCACCGGCATCTCGGGGAGCCTCGAATTGCTGCAATCGCGCCTGGCGCAGGGCCGCTACGGCGATGTGGACCGCTACATCAACGCCGCCCAGGGCGCCTCGAAGCGGGCGGCTGCGCTGACGCACCGCCTGCTCGCCTTCTCGCGCCGCCAGACGCTCGACCCGAAGCCCACCAACGTGAACCGGCTCGTCACCGGCATCGAGGAGCTGATCCGGCGCTCGGTCGGCCCCGCGATCCCCCTGGAGGTCGTCACGGCGAGCGGCCTGTGGAGCACCCTGGCGGATCCGAACCAGCTGGAGAACGCGCTCCTCAACCTCTGCATCAATGCCCGCGACGCCATGCCGGACGGGGGGCGCCTGACGATCGAGACCGGCAATCGCTGGCTCGACGCGCGCGCCGCCCGCGAGCAGGACCTGCCGCCCGGCCAGTACGTCTCGCTCTGCGTCAGCGACACCGGCACCGGCATGACGCCCGAGGTGATCAAGCGCGCCTTCGACCCGTTCTTCACCACCAAGCCGATCGGGGCGGGCACCGGGCTCGGGCTCTCGATGATCTACGGCTTCGCCCGTCAATCGGGCGGGCAGGTGCGGATCTATTCCGAGATCGGCGAAGGCACGATGGTCTGCCTCTACCTGCCGCGCCATCGGGGCGAGACGGACGAGGCGGAGCTGCCGCACGCCGTCACGGCCGTGCCGCGGGCCGAGCAGGGCCAGACCGTCCTGGTCGTCGATGACGAGCCCACCGTGCGCATGCTGGTCACGGAGGTTCTGGAAGCGCTCGGCTACACCGCCATCGAGGCGCCCGACAGCGCAATCGGCCTGCGCATCCTGCAATCGGGGGCGCGGATCGACCTCCTGGTCACCGATGTCGGACTCCCCGGCGGCATGAACGGGCGCCAGATGGCCGATGCGGGGCGCGCCGGGCGGCCGGACCTGAAGGTCCTGTTCATCACCGGCTACGCCGAGAACGCCGTGCTGGGCAACGGCCAGCTCGAACATGGCATGCAGGTCCTCACGAAGCCCTTCGTGATGGACACCCTGACGGCGCGCATCCAGGAGCTGATCCTCAAGGATTGAGGATCAGCACCGCGCGCGGCGGGCGCTTGCGATAATTCAATATACAAAAGACGCGGGCGCCAAGTTGCGGACGGAGCCCAGGCTGGTCGAGAATGCCAATTCAGGGCTTCAGGCCAAGGCTTCTTCGAACCGCGCCACCATCTTTTGGCATACACAATGCCTGCCATCATGGCCAGCCTCGCGCCTCTTCTCGGCCGTTACGCAAGTGCATCGCAACAAGACTATGCCGCGACGCAAGAAGGGCCCTTGTGCACTTGCGGAGAACGGCTCCGCTCTCTAGGCTCGCCCTGTCCGTCGAAGAAAGACTTCCGCCGTGTCCGCCTCAGCAAGATAATACTTGCGCAACCGGCCGCGAGAGGGGGCGACAGGAGGAATAGAGGTCTCATGCGGAAAAATAAGGTCATTACCGCCGAAGAGGCGATCGCGCTGATCCGGAACGACGACGTCGTCACTACGACCGGTTTCGTACAGAGCTGCATCCCCGAGGCGCTCCACGCGGCCCTGGAGCGGCGCTTCGTCGAGACGGGCGCCCCGCGCGGCCTCACCCTGATCATGACCGCGGGCGCGGGCGACAGCAAAGGGCTCGGCACCGGGCGCCTACACCATGACGGGCTCCTCAGCCGGGTCATCGCGGCGAATTTCGGCCGGATGCCGAAGGTCGCGCAGGCCGCGCAGGAGAACAAGATCCTGGGCTACAACCTGCCCCAGGGCGTGATCTCGCAGCTCTACCGCGCCTGCGCGGCGGGCCAGCCGGGCCTGTTCTCCAAGGTCGGCCTCAAGACCTATGTCGATCCGCGCCACGGCGGCGGCCGCGTGAACGACGTCACCCGGGAGGACATCGTCAAGCTCGTCGAGGTCGCGGGCGAGGAGTGGCTGTTCTACACCGCCACCAAGATCGACGTGGCCTTCATCCGCGGCACCTCGGCCGACCCCTCGGGCAACCTCTGCATGGCCAAGGAGGCGCTGACCCTCGACAACCTCGCCCAGGCCATGGCGGCCCGCAACAACGGCGGCATCGTCATCGCGCAGGTGGAGCGCATCGTCGAGCAGGGCTCGATCAAGCCCAAGGACGTGCGCGTGCCCGGCATGCTGGTGGATTGCGTGGTCGTGGCCGAGCCCGAGCAGCACCGCATGAATTACGGCATCATGCACGACGCGGCGCTGGCGGGGGAGATCCGGGTGCCGGTCGGCGCCATGGCGCGGATGCCCCTCGACGCCCGCAAGATCATCGCCCGCCGCGCCGCCTTCGAGCTGCCGCCGAACGGCGTGGTCAATCTCGGGGTCGGCGCGCCCGAGGGCATCTCGTCGATCGCCGCCGAGGAGAAGGTCACCCCCTACATCACCCTCACCACCGAGGCTGGCGCCGTCGGCGGGGTGCTAGCGAGCGGTTCGAGCTTCGGGGCGGCCACCAACGCCGACTGCATCATCGACCAGAACCAGATGTTCGACTTCTACGACGGCGGCGGCCTCGACATGACCTGCCTCGGCATGGCCGAGTGCGACGGCCAGGGCAACGTCAACACCAGCCGCTTCGGCGGGCGCCTCAACGGCTGCGGCGGCTTCATCAACATCTCACAGAACGCCCGCAAGGTGATCTTCGCCGGCACCTTCACGGCGGGGGGCCTCGTCACCAAGGTGGAGGACGGCAAGCTCCGGATCCTGCAGGAGGGCCGCTCGCGCAAGTTCGTCGCCGAGGTCGAGCAGAACACCTTCAGCGGCCCCTTCGCGCAGGAGCGCAACCAGCCCGTCCTCTACGTGACCGAGCGCTGTGTCTTCCACCTGACTCAGCGCGGCCTCGAACTGATCGAGGTGGCGCCCGGCATCGATATCGGCCGGGACATCCTCGCCCACATGGCGTTCACGCCGATCATCGAGAACCCGATCACGATGGATCTCCGGATCTTCCGGGACGAGCCGATGGAGCTGCTCGCCGACCTCCTCAACCTGAACCTCTGCGAGCGGGTGAGCTACGATGCGGGCCGCAACCTGCTCTTCGTCAACCTCGAGGGCTGGCAGGTCCGCTCGAAGGGCGACATCGAGGCCCTGCGGCAGGTGCTGGAGACCGCCTGCCTGAAGGCCGGGCAGCGGGTGAACTCGGTGGTCAACCACGACGGGTTCCGCATCACCGAGAACCTGTACGACGATTACGCCGAGATGATCGAGTACATGATGCGCCACCACTACGTGACCTCGACGCGCTACGCGACGAGCGCCTTCCTGCGCCTCAAGATGCAGGAGGCCCTGCGCAAGCGCGGGCTCGCCCCGCACATCTTCGAGCGCAAGGAGGACGCGCACGCCTTCCTGGACGCCGCGGAGCGCCGCGAGACCACGATCGCCTCGGCGGCCTGAGCGGCCTCGCGCGCGGGACCTCGCGAGGCTCCGCGCGCCACCGGCCGGGTGCGCCCCGGCTTGTCCGGGCAACGCTCCTATTGGGCGTCGTGGAAGATGATGCCGGTGGTGTAGCGCTCGCCCGTTCGCACCCGGCTGACGCCGTGGCGCAGATTCACCCGATAGGTGCCCCGCCGGCCCTCGACCGGGCGGGTGTGGACGGCGAAGACCACGGCCTCGCCGCGGGCGAGCGGCACCACCTCCGCCCGCGACTGCATCCGGGGCCGCTGCTCGGTAAGGACGAAGGCGCCGCCGGTGAAATCCTCGCCCGGCTGCGACAGCAGGATCGCCACCTGCAGCGGGAAGACATGCGCGCCGTAGAGGTCCTGGTGCAGGCAATCGTAGTCGCCCGGCCCGTAGCGCAGCAGCAGCGGCGTCGGCCGCTCCTGGCCGGCTTCGTGGCAGCGCGCCAGGAATTCCGCATGCGCCGGCGGATAGCGGGTCGGCAGGTCCATCGCGGCATTCCAGCGATTGGCGACCGGCGCCAGGCGCGCGTAGAGGCGCGGGCGCAGGGCCGCGATCGGGGCCGGCAGGGGATAGGCGTAGTACTTGTACTCGCCCTGCCCGAACCCGTGCCGGGCCATGACGATCCGGCTGCGGAACGGCGCCTCCTCCGAATAGAGGGCGCGCAGGGCCGCGCAGGCCTCGGGTTCGAGGAGCCGGCCCATGGCGGCGCAGCCGAACGCGTCGAGATCGGCCGCGATCCGGTCCCAGTCGAGCGCCTCGACGCGATCGCTCACCGGTCGACGCTCTCGCGGAGCGCGACGCCATCAGGTCGGGCGACGCCCTCGCGGGCGAGGAGATCGCGCTTGCGCGCGACGCCCCAGCGATAGCCGGACAGGGCGCCGTCCTGGCGCACCACGCGATGGCACGGGATCGCCACCGCGAGGGCGTTCTGCCCGCAGGCCCGCGCCACCGCCCGCGTGGCGGTGGGTGCCCCGATGGCGCGCGCGATCTCGGCGTAGCTCGCGGTGGTGCCGGCCGGGATCCGGCGCAGGGCCTCCCAGACGCGCTGCTGGAACGCGGTGCCGCCGATATCGAGGGGCAGCCCGAAGGCGCCGGCCGGCGCCTCGACGAAGCCCACGACCCGCGCGACCAGCGCCTCGAAATCGGCCTCGCCCCCCACCAGCTCGGCCGCGGGGAAGCGATCCTGAAGGTCCCGCAGCAGGGCGTCCGGATCGTCCCCAAGCAGGATCGCGCAGACACCCCGCTCGGTCGCCGCCACCAGGATGGCGCCGAGCGAGCAGGCGCCGAGCGCGAAGCGGATCCGGGTGCCGGCCCCGCCCCGGCGATAGGCCGTCGGGGTCATGCCGAGGCGCGCGCCGGCATAGAAGCGGCTCGCGGAATTGTAGCCTGCCGCGTAGATCGCCTCCGTCACGGTCCCGGCCTCCTGAAGGCCCTCGGCGACGCGCTCCGCCCGCCGCGCCCCCGCATAGGCCCTGGGCGTGACCCCGGTGATCCGCTTGAAGACCCGGTGGAAGTGGAAGGGGCTCATCCCGGCCGCGCGGGCGAGGTCGTCGAGGACCGGCAGCGTCTCGGCCGTCTCGATCAGCCGGCAGGCGCGGGCGATCGCGGCGGCCTGGCGCGCCTCCGGCGCCGCCTCGTTCGGGCGGCAGCGCTTGCAGGGCCGGAAGCCGGCCGCCTCCGCGGCCTCGCAGGTGGGATGGAAGCGCACGTTCTCGGGCCGGGCGGCGCGCGCCGCGCAGCTCGGGCGGCAATAGATCCCGGTGGTGCGCACCGCGTAGACGAACTGGCCGTCGGCGCGGCGGTCCCGGCTGGCGAGCGCGGCCCAGCGCCCGGCGTCGTCCTCCGCCCGGGTCTCGGTCTGCAGGTCCGTGATCGGCATCGCCATCTCCTCCGAGGGGGCGCCGTCGGCACCCCGCGAGGCCGCACTCTCACCGGTTCGCGGAGCGCCCGCATCCCGGTCCTTGCTCCCGCATCGCGCTGGCGCCGAATCCGCGTCGGCCGCCCAGAGATGCATCGCCGCGTAGGCGCGCCAGGGCCGCCAGCCTTCGGCGCGATTGAGGAGTTCGGCGCGGCTCGGGCGCCGCTGCCCGGTTTCGAGGGCGCGCAGCAGGCCGATATCGCCCGGCGGCAGGGCGTCGGGCTCGCGCAGGGCCCGCATCGCGATGTACTGCGCCGTCCAGGGACCGATGCCCCGCAAGGCCGTCAGCCGCGCCACCGCGGCGGCCAGACCCTGGCCCGGTGCGAACAGGGTCGGGTCCGCGGCCGCGGCCGCCGCGAGGCTCCGGATCGCCGCGCCGCGGGCGCGCGGCATGTTGAGCGCCCGAGAGATGTCGGCCTCGGCGAGGTCCTGCGGCGCGGGAAAGACGTGGCTGAGACCGGGCTCGGCCTCGGCCGCGAGGGGAGGCCCGTAGGTGGCCACGAGCGCCGCGGCGAGCAGGGTCGCGGCCGTCACCGAGACCTGCTGGCCGAGGATCGCCCGCACGCCGAGCTCGAACCCATCCCAGGCGCCCGGCACGCGCAGGCCGGGCCGGGCCGAGACGAGGCGCGCGAGATCGGGATCGCCCGACAGCTGCGCCCCGATGGCGGCGCGATCGGCCGCGACGTCGAACAGGCGCCCGATCCGCGCCAGGATCGCCGGAATGGCTCCGGGATCCGGGAAGCGCAGATCCGCGATGAGGCCCGCCGCGCCCGCTTCGCGCACGCGGAGCGTGCCATGGCGCCCGCCGAGGCTGATCGTGCGCGCGTAGGCACCGGAGGTGACGCGTTCGAGGCCCGGAACCGCCCGGGCGGCCAGGAAGGCCCGGATCCCCTCCCAATCGTAGGGCGCCGTGCAGGCGATCGGGTGGGGGCCGCCCGGGACGGTCGGGCGGCTCGATGGCTCTGTGCGGCCGCGTCGCATGGGACTGTCATAGGCCTCCGGGCCCGCGCCCGATAGCCGAGGCGGGCGCGCCCGGCACCGCGTTTCTTGGCACCGCGTTTCTTGGCGCCGAATTCGGGCGCGCCCCGGGCGCCGGCCTCAGGCCGCGGCCGGGCGTGCCGCGGCGGCGTCCCGGACCGCCTCCAGAGCGCGCACGCGCGGGATCACCTGCTCGCCGAAATACTGGACCTCCTCCTGGAAATGCAGGAAGGCCAGAAGCGCCAGGTCGACGCCGACCTCCTTGAGCGCGACGATGCGCTCGGCGATCTGGTCCGGCGTGCCGATCAGGTTGGTCTTGAAGCCGTCATTGTACTGGACGAGATCCTCGAAACTCGACTTCGCCCAGTTCCCCTCCCCCTCGGGCGAGGCCCTGCCGGCATTCTTGACCTCGTGCCCGAAGGCCTTCACGGCTTCCGGGTCGGCGTGGTCGATGATCTCCTGCAGCACCGCGCGGGCTTCCGCCTCGGTGTCGCGGGCGATCACGAAGGCGTTCACGCCGATCCTCACCCGGCGCGCGTTGGCGGCGGCCTTGGCCCGCACGTCCTCGACCTGGGCGCGGATGCCCTCCGGGGTGTTGCCGTTGGTGAAGTACCAGTCGGAGACCCGGGCCGCCATGTCCCGCGCCGCCCGGGAGGAGCCGCCCTGGAAGATCTCGGGCTGCGGCTCGGCCGGCTTCGGCTTCAGGGTATAGTTGGCGTAGCGGTAGAAATCGCCCCGGAAGGTGAAGTCGTCCTGGGTCCAGATCCCGCGCAGCGCGCGGATGAATTCCTCGGAGCGGCGATAGCGCTCGTCGTGGTCGAGCCAGGGCTCGCCGATCGCCCGGAACTCGCCCGAGAACCAGCCGCTCACCACGTTGATGGCGATGCGCCCCTCGGACAATTGGCTGATCGTCGCGATCTGCTTGGCCGCGAGCGTCGGATTCCACGGGCCCGGGAGCAGCGCCGCGATCACCTTCAGGCGGGTCGTGGCAGCGAGCAGCGCGTGGCTGAAGGCGACCGATTCGTGCTGGTACTCGGCGCCGTAGCCGGCGGTGAAGCGGATCTGCGTCAGCGCGTAGTCGAAGCCCGCCTCCTCGGCGATCTGCGCCAGCCGCCGGTTGTAGGCCGCATCCCAGCTCGTGCGCTGCGGGATGCGGCTGATGACGAGGCCGCCCGAGACGTTCGGGACCCAATAGGCGAAGCGGATCGGCTCGGGGCTGGGCGGCTGGAACATGGCGCGTTTCCTGGATTGAGCGTCGTCAATAAGTCGAGATCCGGCTGTCGATCGATGAATGATCCCATTCCGAATACATTTATTCAGAATGCGTCTATAAGATTTCACCGGTGGCTCGTCTCGACAAGCATTGCCGGGGAGACTTCCTCCGTCAACGGAAGCAAAAGCTGTTTTCGGGGCGAATTCGACGAAACCGTCCCGTTCCGGATCGGCCGCGCGGGAGGATCGTTTTGTTGGTTCGCCTCGACGGCGGCGCGGCGCTCGCGGCCCGGCAAGGCCTGCCCCGGCGGAGGGAATGGGTCGACGCGAGCGGGGCCGGCATGGCAGAAGCGTCGAAACTGCGCAGGGTCACGGTCGTGAGCGAGAGTGGGACACCGCCGAAAACAACCTTCGGCGTCGAGATGGGGCCGGGCGATCCGCGCATCCGCATCCAGATCGGGGAACGCTCGATTCCCGTCGATATCGGGCCGGAGCAGGCGGCCGAACTCGGCCTCGCCCTCCTGGCCGCCAGCGCGGTGTGCTCGCCCGGGCATCCGCGCCCGGCGCCGGGCGAGCCGATCCATTCCGCCCACATGCCGGTCCTGGGCTGGCAGACCGGGACCTTGAGCGCGGCGCGCCTGCCCGTCCTGGTGACGACCTTGCTCGGAGGGGCCCGCCTGATCCTGCGCTTCACGCCCGAGCAGGCGGCGAGCTGCGGCGAGGCGCTGAACGCCGTCGCCGCCAGCGTGCTGGATCCGCCCGCCCGTTGAGGGGCCGGCTCAGGCGCCGAGGCGGTCCGCGACGTCCTCGGCCAGCGACAGGCTGGCGGTGAGGCCGGGGCTCTCGATGCCGAACAGGTGCACGAGGCCGGCCATTCCGTGCTCGCCCGGCCCGTCGACGCGGAAATCCACCGGTGCCTCGCCGGGTCCGACGAGCTTCGGGCGGATGCCGGCGTAATCGGGCACGAGCGCGCCGTCCGGAAGGCCGGGCCAGTAGCGGCGGATCGATTCGGTGAACGCCGCGCTCCGGCCCGGATCGACGCTGTAGTCGATCCGTTCGACCCACTCGACATCGGGGCCGAAGCGCATCCGCCCCGCGAGATCGAGGGTCAGGTGCGTGCCGAGGCCGCCATCGACGGGGGCCGGGTAGATCAGGTGCCGGAACGCGGCCTTGCCGGTGCAGCCGAAATAATGCCCCTTGGCGAGGACGAGGCGCGGCAGCCGCTCCGGCGGGTAGCCCTGCGTGCGCTCGGCGATCCCCTGCGCCCCGAGGCTCGCCGCGTTGACGACGGCGTCGCATTCCATCTCGCCCGCGCTCGCGCCGCCGAACCGGGCGATCCAGACCCCGTCCCGGCGCGACAAGCCCTCGACGGGCGTGCGGAACGCGATCATGCCGCCCCGCGCCTCGAGGTCGCCCTGCAGGGCCAGCATCAGGCCGTGACTGTCGACGATGCCGGTCTCCTCGGACAGGAGGGCGCCGACGCAGGCGAGGTTCGGCTCCAGGGCCCGGGCGGCCTCACCGTCGAGGAGATGCAGGTTCTCGACGCCGTTGGCGAGACCCTGGGCGTGGATCGCCGCGATCTTGGCTGTCTCCGCCTCGCGCGTCGCCACCACGAGCTTGCCGCAGCGCGCATGCGCGACGCCGTGGCTTTGGCAGAACGCGTAGAGCATCCGGCGACCCGCGACGCAGTGCCGGGCCCGCAGGGAGCCGGTCGGGTAGTAGAGGCCCGCATGGATGACCTCGGAATTGCGCGAGGACACGCCCGTCCCGATGGCGCTCTCGGTCTCGCTGACGATCACGTCGTGGCCGCGCTCCGCCAGGGCCCGCGCGACGGCGAGCCCGACGATTCCAGCGCCGATGACGAGGCATTGCATGCTCAAGCGGCTCCGCGCACCCGCCGCGGACCGGTGCGGCGGCACCGGATGCAGGCTGCGCAAGCGCCTTGGCAGACGCGGCCCACCGGCGCAAGCGCGATGGGCCGAGCGCTCGCGCCGGGCTCTACCGCTCGCGCCAGGTCTTACCGCTCACGCCAAGCCTTGGCGATCTGGTCGGTCAGCGGCTTGGTGAGATAGCTCAGCACCGAGCGCTCGCCGATCTGCATGAAGGCCTCCACCGGCATGCCCGGTACCAGCCGCACCCCGCCAAGGCGCTCGCGCTGGTCCTCCGCCACCCGGATCCGGGCCGTGTAGTAGCTCATCCCGCTCTTCGGGTCCGTGGTCACATCCGCCGAGACCCGGCTCACCTGGCCGTCGATCTCGGGCGTTACCCGCTGGTTGAAGGCGGGAAAGCGCAGGATCGCCTTCTGGGTGAGGCGCACGTTGTCGATGTCC
>NZ_VZZK01000036.1 GCF_008806385.1 Methylobacterium soli | reverse complement strand
GTATCATGTCCATCGGCCAGCGCGCCTGGGCCCATGAGTTCTGATCAGTGAGAGTTGGTATGAGGCGGTCCAACCGGCTTCAGTTCGGCTCAGTTGTTGGCGATCTGGGCATCACCGAGCCAAGCCAGAACCTCTTCGAGAGTGTCGAAGCGATGTTCGATCTCCGTGAAGGGCTGCGGCCTCTGCAAGGGCGGAAGATCGTCCAGCAACTCGGCGCGCCAATGCCTGACCTCCCCATCTGCGGTGATGTCGCGAACCACGCTACCCATGACAGTGCCATCGAGTAGCAGGTCGAAGCTGCCGGCTGCGAGTCGGTGAAGGGCGTAGGGCATCACGGACCTGTCATGCGCAGTAAAACGCCACATGGAAGCTGGTGGCGCAAAATGGTGCTTGTCGGCCGGCGGATAAAGGGGCTTAAAGCCTGCCACCCAAGGCATAAAAAAGGCCGCCCCGGTGAGGGAGCGGCCCGAAGTCTAGGGAGGAAACGCTCATGAAGAGCGCGCACCGCCGCGACGCCATCGCTGCGGTGCATGGCCGGCTTCTCACACACCAGTTCGCAGCACACAATCACCCGCTGGAATGCCCGGCATACCAGGGGCGCATGGACGGGGCAGGTGCGGTAACTTTCTGCGGCATGCCCGCGTTCACTCTTCCTGGGCCATGGAAGCTCGCCGTCCAGCGGCACCCTCCGGCTTGGTAGATTGAGGAAAACACCGTGCAGCTGATCGTCACCGGAACGCAGAACGGCCGACCCGTCTCCTTCCAGCGGCAGACACCCGATTTGGCCCTGGAGACAGCCCTGCACCTGCGGGACGAGGGTCTGGCTGAGGTGCACATCACCGACATCACAGGCCGGACCTATGGCCCCCACGAGTTCGCCGCCTGCTTCGTGCGTGCTGCCAGTTAGTCGGATCGCTCTGCCCGTCCTGATTGGGCTGACCGAGCGCTGTGGCCAAACTCAAGTGCATCCCGCGTGACATCAGGTGAACAGCCCCGGCTCTCCGTAGAGCGACAAGGGTTCTGATGCTGTCTCACCCAGCGGGCGGTATCGCCCCGCCCCACCCTGTGAAGGCCTGCCACGGCGGCGTACTACCTCCGCTCGAAGGCGATGAAGGCGGTCGGCTGCCCATCTGGCCCTCGGATTGGGCGCACGTCGATCTCGCACAGATAAGCCTCGCCAGCCTTTCGGTAGTTCTCCAGTACGCCGTGGAAGCGCCCCCCAGTCCGCAACTGGCGCGTGACCGCGCGTGCCGCCTGCCGGCTTGTGCCCGGCCCCTGCAGCCGTCGCGGCGCCTGACCCAGGATCTCCGCAACGGGGTAGCCACTCATCCGCGCGAAGGCCGAGTTGGCGTACAGGATCGTCGGGCCGGGCCGATCCAGATCGCCGTCGGTCACCAGCACAGCAAGATCGAGCGTTTCGGCAAACGGCCTGACGAGCTCCACGATGGTCATAGCATAAATTCTCCAAGACCTAAGCCTAAATCAGAGATCGTTGCCCGCTTCTCCTCAGAGGCATGCTCTTATGGCAGAATACTCACGCAGAAATTCAGGATGTCTTAGCGAGTCAAAGGGCACTCTGCCGGCATGACGAGTCGATGTAACGCCGCCGTCAGTGGCAGGTCTGCATAGCCGTCGGTGATTGCCCCAGTAACTCGCAGCAGGCGCGTCGCTCATGATCCATCAGCTCGTCTACTTCAGCCGCAACACGGTACCCGGTGGCGACCGCGCCATGCTGACGAACCTGCGCGAGATCGTCTCAGCTTCTCAGCGCAACAACAGCCGCGACGGGATCACCGGCTTCCTGATCTTCGACAAGACATGGTTCGTGCAGATCCTGGAGGGTGAGCGAGCCCGAGTGACGGAAACATACAACCGGATCGCGCGGGACACGCGCCACACGAGCACAACCATCATGAACGTGCGCGACGTTGAGGTGCGGCTGTTTCCCAACTGGACGATGGGCGGCGCGATGCGCACGCCCGAGATGCAGGAGGTTTACCTGCAGCACGGGATCGGCACCGAAATGGACCCTGCGCGGCTGAAGAGCACGCAGCTCGTGGCGCTTGCGCTGGATCTGCAAGCGTTTGAGCAGGCGAAGCGCCAGAGCCAGCGCCTGGCGGGCTGAAGGACGACGGAGCCGAGCCGGTTCGAGCAGGTTCTGCTGGCGATGATTGGAGCCCCGACCTTTCCAGATCTCGCCACCCTGGTGGATGAGAGGCTCTACATCCGCCGCATCGTGCGCGACATGCTGATGCGCACCGGCATTCGACGCGTTCTGGAGGCACCGGATGGAGCCGAGGCACTGGGCGTCCTTGCCGAGAGCAAGCCGGACCTGGTTGTCTTGGACTGGGACCTCGCCATCCTCTCCGGTGAGGAGTTCATTCGGCTTGCGCGGGACTTCAGCACCTCGCCGTGTTCCACGATCCCAATCGTCCTGATGATGGCTCAGCCCCGCAAGGACCGGGTGGAGCGAGCTGTGCGGCTCGGCGTAAACGAGATAATCGCCAAGCCGTTCTCGCCCAAGACGCTGTGGTCGCGCCTGGACGAGGTGATCAATCGGCCGCGCCCCTACACTCAGGTCAAGAACCTTCTGCAGCCCCGGTCACGCGAGCGACTGGGCACTCTCGCTGCCTAGTATCGACCTAGCTTCTGCCTCCAGGGCTGAGAAGCTGGCTTGATCATCCGTGCGCAGGAACAGCTCGCCGTTCCCTTTCACAAACCTCCCCTTCATGGCCGCCAGTTCGCTGGCTATGCCCTTCAGCTCCTCGATGTCCGTCACTGCGCGCTCACCGAGCCTTTGCCGCAGGATACCGCCAAGCCGAGCGTCTGTCGCGAAATTCCTGATTTTTGCGACAACCCGGCGAAGGAGGTGGTTCCGAAACGCCCAATTCGCGCAGGGCTGCTGACCCTCAACAGAAAGCGAAGCGCAAAACGAGCTAAGCCGTTACAGCTAGGCCGCGATCTCGCTGCGCTGCTCCTGCATCGAGGCCAGCGGCGCCTCCAGACGGCAGACCAGACCTGTGGGCGCGTAGGTCAGCTTCACCCCGCCACCGACCTCGGCTGCGAAGCTGCGCTCGATCAGCCGAGAGCCAAAGCCCTTGCGCGTTGGGGGCGCCTGCAGCCGCGGGCCGCCGTGCTCGGACCAGGTCAAGCAAAACCGGGGTTCATCAGCCTCGTGCACCACGTGCCAGCGCAGCTCAACTACGCCCGTCTCAATGGACAGCGCGCCGTACTTCGCCGCGTTGGTCGCCAGCTCATGAAGGGCCAGCGCGAGCGAGAGCGCCGGCTTGGCTCCGAGCAGCACGTTAGGTCCGTTGATCCGGATGCGCGAGGCCCCAGCCTGCTGATGCACGCTGAGCGAACCCTCGATTACCTCCGCGATGGGCGCGGCCGTCCAGCTCGACTGTGTGAGGATGTCGTGCGCGCGGCCCAGCGAGATCAACCGCGCGGCAAAGGCTTCGCGCGCCTCGTCGATGTCGGTTGCGTTGCGGAACGTCTGGCTGGCAATCGCCTGGACCAGCGCGAGGCTGTTCTTGACCCGGTGCTGCAGCTCGTTGGTGAGCAGCTTCTGGTGCTCCTCGGCGCGCTTGCGGGCGCTGATGTCGAGCATCGCGCCAATCATGCGCACAGCATGGCCGCGCTCGTCGCGCAGCACGTAGCCGCGATCGAGGATGTCAGCATAGGAGCCGTCAGCGCGCAGGAAGCGGTACTCGTCGCTCCAGTGCTCGGACCGGCCGTTGATCACGGCGTAGATGCCGGCCTTCACGCGGTCCCGGTCATCGGGGTGGATGTGTGACTTCCACCAGGAGCCGCTTGGGCCGACTTCGTCCGCGGCGTAGCCGAACAGGGTCTGCACCGCTTCGTTCCAGCGGATGTGGTCGCTGCCGAGGTTCCAGTCCCAAATTGCGTCATTGGTCGCGCGCGCGGCCAGGCGCAGGCGCTCTTCCGTCTCGCGCAGCTCCTGCTCGGCGCGCCGGCTAGCGCTAACGTCCCGGACAGTACCGATGAAGCGCACCGCGCGGCCGTTCTCGATGATCGCCTGCCCCTTGGCCGCCACCCAGCGCTCAATCCCATCCTCTAAGCCGATGGTGCGGTACTCGATGTCGTAGAGGCCTGTGTTGGCGGGATCGAGCACCGCCTGCACCGCGGCATCAACCCGGCTGCGGTCCTCCGGATGCAGTCCGTCCAGAAAAGTCTCGTAGCTGACAGGTGCGCCCGGCGGCAGGCCGAACAACGCCTGGGTGCGCACGTCCCAGCCCAGATCGCCGGTGACCAGGTCGTAGTCGAAGATGCCGATGTCCGTCGCCTCAATCGCCAGACGCAGCTTGTCCTGCGCCTTCAGCAAGGCGTCCTCGGTATGCTTGCGATCCTGGATGTCGGTGTTGCTGCCAAGCCAGCCGACCACCTGGCCGCCCTCGTCCACCAGCGGCTCGGCTCGGATCAGGAACCAGCGGTAAACACCGTCACGCCGACGCAGACGAGCTTCGGTGTCGTACAGCACGCCACGTGCTCGGGCATCATCCCAGATCCGCTGCAGGGGCGCGAGGTCGTCCGGATGGATCACGTCGGCCCAGCCCAGCGGCAGGGCCTGCTCTGCCGTCTGCCCGGTGTAGCTGTACCAGAAGTCATTGAGGTAGCTGAGACTGCCGTCTGGGTTGCCGAACCAGATGATCGCCGGGGCCAGCTCGGTCAGCGCTTCGAAGCGCTGCTCCGCCTGCTTGCGCTCGTGGATGTCCACCGCAATGCCGATCCAACTCTCGACGTGGCCGGCGGCATCGAAGACGGGTTTGCCGCGCGCCAGGAACCAGCGGTACTGGCCATCCGAGGCGCGGCGGAATGGGATCTCGACCTCGTAGGAGCCGAGGGCCTCGACGGCATGCTTCCAGACCCCGAGCACCCGATTTCGATGGCCGGGATGGATGACGCTGGCCCAGCCATCACCGCTGGTGTCGCCCGGGCTCAGCCCTGTGAACTCGTACCAGATCGGGTTGCAGTAGGTGATGTTGCCGTGTGCGTCGCTGAACCAGACCACCTGCGGGCTGACCTCGACGAGTGAGCGGAAGCGCAATTCACTGGCATTCCGCTCCGCCACGTCCAGGCGCTGCTGCGTGCGATCGCGCAGGATCTTCAGGAAGCCCTGGATCTCACCGTTCTCCGCCTTCAGCGGCATCAGCTCGCCATTGGCCCAGAACCGCACGCCATTCTTGCGCCGGTGCCAGCGCTCGTCGGGCGCACTGCCGTGCTCCAGCGCCAGACCCATCTCGATCTCGGGCCGGTTGGCTGCCCGGTCCTCCGGCGTGAAGAAGGCATGGGTCCGCTCGCCCAACATCTCCTTCTCAGTCCAGCCAAGAACGCGCTCGGCACCTGCGTTCCAGAGGGTGATCCGCCCACCGCAGTCCATTGCGATGATCGCGTAGTCGCTGGCGCTGTCGAGGATGCGCTCCTGCAGGAGTTGCTGCTCACGCTGCTCGCGCAGGGTGCGGCGCAGTTCCAGCTGCGCCATTGTCTGCCGTGCCAGACCTTTCAGGCTGCCCTGCTGGCGCGTGCTCAACTCGCGCGGCTTGGTGTCGAGCACACAGACCGTGCCGATCGGGTGGCCCTCGGCCGTCTTGACTAGAGCGCCGGCATAGAAGCGCACTCCCGGTTCGCCGGTGACCAGCGGGTTGCATTCGAAGCGCGGATCACGCGTGGCATCGGGCACGTACAGGAAGTCTTCCTGCAGAATGGCCTGCCGGCAGAACGCGGTGTCGAGCGGGGCCTCGCGCACGCCCAGACCGACTTCGGCCTTGAAGAACTGCCGCCCGTCAGCGATCAGGTTCACCGCGGCAATCGGCGTGCCGCAGATCTCGGCCGCCAGTTCGGCGATGCTGTCGAAATTTTCCTCGCGCGGCGTGTCGAGCACCTGATAGCGCGCGAGCGCCTCCAGCCGGGCCTGCTCGGTGGAGAGGTCAGACGGCCGGGTCATCACGATGCGAGGCCTAAGCCCTGATGATTGTTCCGTTCCACGCCGGTAAACACCCATTCAGACGGCATGGGCTACCTCTGCGTTGCGGGGGATGGGGTGCATCGCCACCAGCGTGCCGCTGTCGCTGTAGACCGCGCCCAACACGGCTTGGAAGTGCCGCTTGATCGCGGCGTGACACTCGCAAGCTGCTTTTTCCATCTCGACACGGTTACAGACGATGATGCGCCCGCGCCCGGCCTGGATCAGGCCCTGCTTCTGCAAGGTTTTGAGGGTGCGGGTCAGGTAGGTGCGCTGCACCCCCAGCAACTCGGCGAGCAGCTCGTGCGTGATCGGTAGAACGTCGCCACCAATTCGGTCCTGCAGGCTGAGGAGCCAGCGGGCGCAGCGCGCCTCGATCGGATGCACGGCGTTGCAGGCGACTGACTGCAAGACCTGAGCGAGCAGGCAGTCCGAGTAGCGTGTGAACAGGTTGCGGAGCGCGAGTGAGGCCTTCTTGGCCTCCTGCAGATGCACGGCATCCATGCGCAGCACTGGTCCGCCAATCTGCATCACAGCTCTACTGAAGGCTGGTAGGTAACCCTGGCTGACCACCCCACCGATTGCACCCTCGTGACCGACGGTGGCAGTCTCGACAGTGCGCCCGTCACGCATGGTGATCACCAGCGCTGCCACGCTCTGCCCGCACGGGAACGAGATGCAGGAGACCTTCTCGCCCACCTCAAACAGCACGTCTCCGCGCTGATGCTCCTTCAGTTCCAGATAGGGCACGAGGAGCGCGCGATCCTTCGCGCGCAGCGTCTCCAAGAGAAGGTTGCCGCTGGGGGAGAGTTCATGGGGAAAGGTCATGAAGGCAGCGGCAGCTTGTTCGATGGTAGTCTGGCACAATCACCCTACTGCAGCGCCTTGGCGGCTGTCTGTCTACAAGTGCACATTGGATGCAAAATCAGCCAGCCATTCATGCGCTGGTGATGAGAGCTGGCGTTCGCCGGAGTGAGCAACGCAACCAACCGCCTGGACAGGCTTTTTAGCTCCGGACGCCCGTCAGGCCCTTGCTGGATAAACCTCAACCCATGCCGCGCTATTTCATTGATTATGACGACGGCGGCCTGCGTCTGGCGGATGAGGAGGGGCAGGAGTTTGATGGCCTGCAAGCCGCGCGTGACGCGGCGATCGCTGCGTTGCCCGACGTGGGTCGGGAAGCCCCGCCGAAGGACGGACGGCGCCACTTCCTGGCGTATGTTCGCGATACCAACGGGCAGGTGCTCTGCACCGTCTCTCTGAACCTCGACGCTGAATGTCACCCCGAACCGCAGACCGGAAAGGCCGGCTGAGACGCCCAGCGCCGAGCGCTCGCCTGGCCCAGCCATTGCCGAACTCTCCAGCCATGGTTTGATCGCTGACGCCGAGCCGGGGCTTGTTGAACCAGTCGCACAGACTGTCGAGGCGGAAGCGCCAGATCATCCCGGGCGCAAAGTCGGCAACTTCGTGGAACTTGCTCCCATTCAGAGACGGCCCTGCTCCCGTAAAGGTGCCCGAACATCCGTTCCAGTTCTTATCCCCCACTGCTGAAGGACGCCTGGAAAAGCTGGGCTGTCGTGGCGCAGGAATTCGCTGGGTCGTGAGAACACTCTGACCTGCAGCCTGATGCTCCCTTTCTTCATGCGGCACCCTTGATCGCGTCGGCTAGCTGCGCCTCGTAGTACGGCTTGCGTAGGAACGGCACGTGGGGTGGGATCTCACCGGGCGTCGCATAGCAGCGTCCAGATGCGACAACGACACGGATCATGGGCCAGCGCGAGGCGACATGGCGCGCCAGGGCAAAGCCGTTCATCGACCCCGGCATCTCCACGTCGGTGAACACCAGGCTGATGTCAGCCCGGCCCTCTAGGATCTGCAGGGCCGCATCCGCTGTCGCGGCCTCGAGCACAGCGAAGCCGGCTTCCTCCAGCATGTCCATGGCCATCATGCGCACGAGGTCCTCGTCTTCGACCACCAGAGCGACGGGGGCGGATACAGCGCCGTTCAACGACATGCGGGCATACGGTTAAGCCTTAGTGAGGTCCCTACTCAGCGGGGGGCCTCTTAGGCGAGGACACTGGTCAAGGAAAGCGTGACAATAAGGGAAAAATACGTGGTCTCTTGCCCTCAGAAGCAGCGCGCCGCCGGAGGCCCCCAGCTTGCGCTACCCACCGCCACTCAATGGGCGCGGCCGGTTTGCCGCGCAGTCCCGCTCTTTGGTGTGATGCTGACGGATAGCCATCCGGACCGCGTCGGCTAACCCGTTCGTGTCCGTCGCGGGGCAACTCAAAAGTCAGCTCGCTGAGTTCCCGGGCGCAGCCTTCCTCAGCGATGATGTCGTTCAGGGTTGCATGGAGGAGCTGCCTGAGTGCCTCGCGCACGCGCGCAATCAGGCGATACGAGCGCGCGGCTCGAATAGCGTTAACGCGACCTTAGCTGAACGGCTGCAAACTTGACCGCAGGTTCGGGCCTTCGTCCCGCGCAGTCTGATGGCGGGGCTGGAGCACGGCATGCCCGACAAGCCGGGGAATAATGACCGGGGGTGGCAAGGGCCTCACCGTCCGATGCTGAAGGCGGCCATCCGCCTAGGCCTCGGTCGCCAGTTACAGAAGCTCTACGCCCCTGTGCTTGAGGAGCCCCAGAGCACCCGCATCGCTCAGCTCCTGCAGCAGCTCGACGCGGGTAAGCCGCCACAGGTTTGAGAAGCAGCGGCAATGCGGATCAGGGTTTCGCAATGGCGAAGCCGTAAAAACGCGGGCAAGTGCCCAAGACACAAAGTTCTTGAATTTCGGAAGCCGGCGCTCTTCAGGTTCCGTAATATCCAATCTCAGAACGGCGCTGCTCACGTCGGGCTGCCAGTCATAGCTGTCCCGCCCAACCCTTCCGAAGCTCGCGCGGCCGACGCCTACTGAAACTGGCGTACGATCTCGCGGTGTCTGCGCTCCAGGTGCAGTTCGATCAGTTCGAACAAGCCGCCGCGATTGCGAGCGCGATGCTCCGGCAATGCGAGTTCGTGGAACAGGGCATCCATCGCAGCCAGACGCGCTTGGATGCCTTGGAACTGGGTTAGGTAGGCATCTACCGCTCGCTCAGCCTCGATGATGGTTCCAGGCTTGTAAGAAGCTGCCAATGCGAGGAGTGAGAGCACGGTGTCGTCGAGCAGAGTCATACGGCTAGTAGCGCTGTGTGCTCCTCAACGGTTCCGGTACGTGGATATCGCCCTTCCGCTGTGGTGCACGGCCTGCGGCGGCAAGCGGATCGAGACGTACCCGGATTGGTTGGTCCGGGGCTGTGAGCGGGAGCAGCTCCATACTGGAACTTACGCGAAGGAAATCGCGCTGATTATGCGAATGCTCCCGGCAACGAGCCTGCAACCACGTCTGCACTACGCTGCGTCTGAGATGGCCGGCAGGGGGTTGGGGTGGCTCGATGGAACGAGATTGGATCTTGGCGACCGGGGCTGTCCTGTTATCCGCTTCGGCCGTGGCGAGCGCCGAGGCTTATTACCCACGGGACCCTCGCGCCGGCCGGGTCTCGTCACGGTCGCCCTCGCGGCCATGCATGCTGCAGATCCGGACCGGCAGAGCCTCCGCGAGCTGCGCCAAGCCATCGCCGACCGGATCGAGAACGACATCGCCTTATTAGATCGGCTCGATGGGAGGCGCGCATGAGTGGCCCCGCATCCCGTCGCGGCTTTCTTCGCGGCCTCGCACGCCTTCCACTCGTCGGTGGAGGAATCACTCACATCGGCGCCCCTACCGCTGTCGCCGAACCCGTCACTCACGAACTTCTCGACAGTTACGAAACCTGGCTCGCGATGGAGCGGCGCTATCTGAAATGGGAGCGCGGCCGGAAGGGAGGGCAGAGCGACTATGGCCCTGGTTTTCGCTGCGTCTGGTACGACGAAAAGCGAGATCAGGTGTTCGACTATCTGCCGGTCGCCAACGGGGGCGGTGGGTACCACGCATCTGACGACCCGGCCGTGCAAGCGCAGCCCTCATCCCGTGCCGCCCTCGTTTTGAGCCCCTCCGCTGCGACTGGCGGAGGGCCGAGTTATGAGTGCGAGCCGTCGCGAGGAAGTCGCTTCCATCGTCACCGACATGGAGATGGACGTGTACAAAATACGCTCTTGGGCGCTAGCTCTGCAGACCATGGGCTCCGCTCGAGGCCTCCTTGATCCCAGCGGGGTCGACGTCATGGGCGATGCGCTCAAAGAACTCGCAGAGCGCATCATTCTTGATTGGGATCGCCTCTTCCAGCTGGAGAACGAATCGGCGTGTGAGGCGGGAGCGGACCCATGCGCCTAATCCTTGCTCGGGTTGCCCTCGCGCACGCCCGCTGGGCCATGGCCGAGATGCGGCTCTCGCTGTTGCTCGGTCGATGGTCTGGGGCTGCTCTCGACCGAGGGTAATCGCGTATGAGAGTGGCGCAAACTTGGGCAGATCGAGCCTGCTTGCCCGCCGGAGCTTCGCCGGCAGCTGAGTCTTTTCCGACCCAGGTGCTCACAAACCCGTGAGCCCAATCTCCTAAGCGACTGGTCGCGCTGTTACCCTCAGCGTTACCCCAGCCGCTTCAGCCTGAACCCCGAAACCGAACTAAGTGTTGGTGCGGACGGCGGGACTCGAACCCGCACAGCCTCACGGCCGCAAGATTTTAAGTCTCGTGCGTCTACCGGTTTCGCCACGTCCGCATCCGTCCCTGCGGTAGCGAGAGCGGCTGCGTAGATCAAGCGCGGCTCAGCGGGTCTCGGGCGTCCAGCCATAGAGCCAGGCATAGCGCTCGCGCATGCGGTCGGGCCCGAGGCGGCGCATCACGGCGTTGCGCACGAAGGCCGTGATGCCCCGCGCGTGGTAGGTGCGCCCGTTCTGGCGCGCCGCCCGCTGGACCCTTCGGGCCCGGCGCGTGCGGGCGCCCGTATAGGCCGCGAGCGCGCCCGACACGTCCGCGACGGACAGGCACCGGGTGAGCACCGCGGCGTCCTCGATCGCCAGGGCGGCGCCCTGAGCCAGGAACGGCAGGACCGGATGCGCCGCATCGCCCAGCAGCGCGACGCGGCCCCGCGCCATCGGGCGGGCGACGCGCCGCTCGACGAGGGACCAGACCAGCCAGGAATCCGGCAGGCCGAGAAGCTCGGCCAGGGGCGGCGCCGCATCGCGAAAATGCGCCCGCAGCACCGCGGGCTCGCCGAGGCGGCCCCAATCCTCGTCGCCCTGGCGCTCGGGCACGATCGCCACGACGTTGAGGCGCTGCCCGCCGAGGATCGGGTAATGCACCACGTGCCGGCCGCGCCCGAGCCAGAGCCCCGTCGCCTCCCCCTGCAAGTCGGCGGGCACCGCCTCGCGCGGCACCACCGCCCGCCACGCGCCCATGCGGCCGGGGGAGAGCGGGCGCGCATCGAGGTGCTGGCGGATGCGCGAGCGCAGGCCGTCGGCGCCGATGACGAGATCGCCCGTCAGAGTCTCGCTGCGCCCGCCATTGCCGCTCGCGAGGGTCAGGGCGATGGAAGCATCGGTCTCGGACAGGCCGCTGACGTCGCGCCCGACGAGCAGGCGGATGCCCGGCCGGGCCCGGACCGCGTCGAGGAGGAGCGTCTGCAGGTCGGCCCGGTGGATGACGTAGTAGGGCGCGCCGTAGGCCTCGCGGGCCGTGGTCCCGAGGGTGACGCCGCCGATGCGCCGTCCCGAATCGAGGGCGCGCACGATCACGCCCGGCGGCTCGGAGGCGGCCCGGCGCAGGGCCGCGCCGAGGCCGAGGCCGATCAGGACCCGGCTCGCATTCGGCGAGAGCTGGAGCCCGGCGCCGACCTCGCTGAAGCCGGTGCGGCGCTCGACCAGCGTCACCCTGTGGCCGGCGGCGTTGAGGGCGAGCGCGGCCGTCAGGCCGCCGATCCCGGCCCCGACGATGACGATATCGAGGGCGCTCACGGCGCGCGGCGAGCCCGGCCCTACTCAGCCGCGGCCTTGGCGCGATCGTTCCAGACGCAGGTCTCGGGGTCGGCATGGCCCGCCTTCAGGCTCGGCCGATAGCGGTAGAGGGTGGAGCAGTACTGGCAGATGATCTCGTGATCGGCGCCCATGTCGAGGAAGACGTGGGGGTGGTCGAAGGGCGGCAGCGCCCCGATGCACATGAACTCGCGCGAGCCCACATGGATCACCGCCACGCCGATATCGTTGTGGAAGTGCGGTACCGCCTTGTCAGCCATCGCGCCGTCCTGCCTTCCCGGGGCGCGGGCTCGTCGGCGCCGCGCAGGGTCCATCGTGGGTGCATCGTATCCGGGCCCGGGCTCTGGCGCCACGGGCGGCCCAGGCTCTAGCCGCTCGCGCGGCGCAATCCTAGTGCGCGTCCGGCCGCGTCGGGTCCGCCGGCGGGTTGGCGTCACCGCGCCCGCACCGTACATAGGGGCTGAACCAAGCCGGTTTCACGAAGACTCCCGATTCCATGACCCAGCAAGACCAAGCGTCCGTGCAGGGCGCGCGCCGCGCCCCCGAGCCGCCGATCCACGGCCCGGCGGATTTCGAGGGCATGCGCCGCGCCGGCCGCCTCACCGCCGAGGCCCTCGACCTCCTGATGGCGGCGACCCAGCCCGGCGTGACGACGGAGCATCTCGACGCCCTCGTCTACACCTTCGCGATGGACCACGGCGCCTACCCGGCCTCGCTGTTCTACCGGGGCTACCCGAAATCGATCTGCACCTCGATCAACCACGTGGTCTGCCACGGCATCCCGAACGACAAGCCGCTGCGCGAGGGCGACATCATCAACCTCGACATCTGCCTGATCCTCGATGGCTGGCACGGCGATTCGAGCCGGATGGCCTATGTGGGCGAGGTGCCGCGCAAGGCGCAGCGCCTCTGCGAGATCACCTACGAGGCGCTGATGCGCGGCATCGCGGCGATCAAGCCTGGCGGCTCGACGAATGACATCGGCCGGGCGATCCAGAGCTTCGCCGAAGCCGAGCGCTGCTCCGTCGTGCGCGATTTCTGCGGCCACGGGCTCGGGCGCATCTACCACGACGCGCCCACCATCCTGCACTATGTCGAGCCGAGCTACGACGTGCCCCTGAAGCCCGGCCAGTTCTTCACCGTGGAGCCGATGATCAATCTCGGGCGGCCGGCCGTGAAGGTGCTCTCCGACGGCTGGACGGCGGTGACCCGCGACCGCTCGCTCTCGGCCCAGTTCGAGCACACCGTCGCGGTGACGGAGACGGGCGTCGAGATCTTCACAGCCTCGCCCAAGGGCTACCACCAGCCGTCGAACCTTCCGGCCTGAGGCCGCGTCGGTGCGGCGGCCGGAGCCGGAACCCGATCTCCTCGCCGGGGCCGACGCTCCGGCCGCGCCCGAGCCCGGGGAGGCGCCGCATTATCTCGGCCACCGCGACCGCCTGCGCGCCCGCTTCGCGCAAGGGGGCGCGGACGCGTTGCCGGATTACGAGCTTCTGGAACTGGCCCTGTTCCGGGCGATTCCCCGCCGGGACGTGAAGCCCCTGGCCAAGGGGCTGATCCGCCGCTTCGGGAGCTTTGCCGAGGTGATCAGCGCCGAGCCCGCCCGCCTCGCCGAGGTCGAGGGCATGAGCGCCGGCATCGTGGCGGACCTGAAGCTGATCGAGGCGGCGGGACACCGGCTCGCCCGCGGGGCCATCGCGGAGCGCCCACTCCTGTCCTCCTGGGGCGCCGTGCTGGAATATTGCCGGGCCACCATGGCGTTCTCGCCCCGCGAGCAGTTCCGCATCCTGTTCCTCGACAAGCGCAATCACCTCATCGCTGACGAGGTGCAGGGCCGGGGCACCGTCGACCACACCCCGGTCTATCCGCGCGAGGTGGCGCGGCGCTCGCTGGAACTCTCCGCCACCGCCATCATCCTGGCCCACAACCACCCGTCCGGCGACCCGACGCCCTCCTCCGCCGACGTGAAGATGACGCGCGAGGTTACCGCCGTCCTCGCGCCCCTCGGCATCGTGGTTCACGATCACATCATCCTGGGCCGCAACGGCCACGCCAGCCTCAAGGGCCTGAAACTCATCTGAGGACCGGCGGACCCGACATGGCCCGCCGTAGCCGGGTGATCCCGAGGCCTCCGCCGCGGCGGTGTCGCGATCACCCGCACGTCATGTCGGGGCCCGTCTTTGCCTTTGCGTGGCGCGCCTCTTGCCTCTAGCGTGAGATGTCAGGGAGGCGGGCAATGGCGGGCGTGGCGTTCGACGAGATGACGGGCCTGGACGGCTCTGGGCTCAGTCCCGCGGCGGTTCGCGAGGCCTATGGCCAGCTCAAGGCTTGGCTCGACGCGACGCCCCCGGAACATTTCAACACCCGCCGCAGCCAGGCCGAGCTCCTGTTCCGGCGCATCGGCATCACCTTCGCGGTCTACGGCGACAACGAATCCACCGAGCGCCTGATCCCGTTCGACATCATCCCGCGGGTGCTGACGAAGCCCGAATGGGGCTTCCTGGAGCGCGGCCTCAAGCAGCGCGTCACCGCGATCAACGCCTTCCTGCGCGACATCTACGGGGCGCAGGAATGCATCAAGGCCGGCATCATCCCGGCCGACCTCGTCTACCGCAACGCCCATTACCGGATGGAGATGCGCGCCTTCCGGGTGCCGCACGACCTCTATGTCCACGTGGCCGGGATCGACATCGTCCGCACCGGCGAGAACGACTTCTTCGTGCTGGAGGACAATGCCCGCATCCCGTCGGGCGTCTCCTACATGCTGGAGAACCGGGAGGTGATGCTGCGCCTGTTCCCGGATCTGTTCTCCCGCCACCGGGTCGCCCCGGTCGAGAACTACCCGGACGCGCTGCTGGCGACCCTGCGCAGCCTCGCGCCCACGACCGCGACGCGCGATCCGACCGTCGTGCTGCTCACGCCCGGCCGCTACAATTCGGCCTTCTACGAGCACTCGTTCCTGGCCGACAAGCTCGGCGTCGAACTGGTCGAGGCCTCCGACCTCTTCACCAAGGACGACGTCGTCTACATGCGCACCACCGAGGGGCCGCGCCGGGTCGACGTGGTCTATCGCCGCCTCGACGACGACTTCCTCGACCCGCTGGTCTTCCGGCCCGATTCGGTGCTCGGCGTGCCCGGCCTGATGAACGCCTACGAGCGCGGGACCGTGACGCTGGCCAACGCCGTCGGCACCGGCATCTCGGACGACAAGGCGGTCTACAGCTACATGCCGGAGATCGTGAAGTTCTTCACCGGCGAGGAGCCGGTCCTGCACAACGTGCCGACCTATCGCTGCCGCGAGAAGGAGGCGTTCAGCTACGTCATGGACAACCTGCACGAACTCGTCGTGAAGGAGGTCAACGGCTCCGGCGGCTACGGCATGCTTGTCGGCCCGCACGCGACGAAGCGCGAGATCGAGGAGTTCGGCCGGCGGCTGCGCCACGCGCCCGAGGGCTTCGTCGCCCAGCCGACCCTGTCGCTCTCCACCTGCCCGACCTTCGTGGCCTCCGGCGTCGCGCCCCGGCACGTCGACCTGCGGCCCTTCGTGCTCTGCGGCGCCGACGAGATCCGGATCGTGCCGGGCGGCCTCACCCGCGTGGCCCTGAAGGAAGGCTCGCTCGTGGTGAATTCGAGCCAGGGCGGCGGCACCAAGGACACCTGGGTCCTCGATGCCTGAGCGCCCGCCTCAAAATTCGGCAGGCTAACCTGCCTCGATCCGAGGCATTCCCTCATTTCGGTCGCGGCCGAAGCGTTCGTAGCGAAGTGCCCATGCTGTCCAGGACCGCCGACAACCTCTACTGGCTCTCGCGCTACGTCGAGCGCGCCGAGTTCGTGGCCCGCATCCTCGACGCGGCGCACCGGCTCGCCTCCCTGCCGAGCGCCTATGGCGGCGGCGAGACCAATGAATGGGCCTCGGCCCTCGCCTCGGCCGGCGACACCGCGGTGTTCAAGCCCCTCTATGACGGGATCAACGCCGACACGGTCAGCAACTTCCTGGCCTTCAGCCCGCACAACCCCTCCTCGATCCGGAGCTGCATCGAGACCGCCCGCGAGAATGCCCGCAGCGTCCGCACCGCCCTCACCACCGAGATGTGGGACACGATCAACGGCGCCTGGCTCGAATTGCGCAATTACGAGGGCCGGGACCTCAACCGGGAGGAGTTCTCGCGCTTCCTCGACTGGGTGAAGGGCATCTCGCTGACCTTCGACGGCTCGGCCTACCGGACGATGCTGCGCAACGATGCCTATTGGTTCACGCGGCTCGGCACCGCCATCGAGCGGGCCGACAACACCGCCCGCATCCTCGACGTGAAGTACCAGATCCTGCTCCCGGCCTCCGAGAAGGTCGGCGGCAGCCTCGATTACTTCCAGTGGACCACGATCCTGCGCGAGGTCTCGGCCTTCAACGCCTATCACTGGGTCTACCGCGAGAGCATCAAGCCGCTGCTGGTGGCCGACCTGCTGATCCTGAACCGGCAGATGCCGCGCTCCTTCACCAATTGCTACGGGGTGCTGGTGGAGCATCTCGACCTCATCGCCGACGCCTATGGCCGGCGCGGCGCCAGCCAGCGGCTGGCCGGCAACCTGCTGGCGCGGCTGGAGGGCGACGATATCGACCGGGTCTTCGCCTCGGGCCTGCACGAATTCGTCAGCGCCTTCATCGAGGAGAACGGCCGGGTCGGCGAGGCGATCATCGCCCAGTACCTTGTCTGACCAGGACGCCTTGTCGAGCCTCCGGGCCCGCGGCTACCCTCGACGACCTCGCGATTCCGCGACGCGTGAGCGCTGCTCCCGTTCTGGCGGACGCGGATCTGAACGGTAATATCCAGGCATGCGCATCCACGTCGTCCACGAGACCATCTATTCCTACGAGCAGCCGGCGCGCGGGCTGATCCAGGTGATGCGGCTGACCCCGCGCGACCATGACGGGCAATACGTGCGGCGCTGGCGCATCGAGCCCTCGGTGGACGGGCGCCTCACCGAGCGCGAGGACGGATTCGGCAACATCGTGCACTGGTTCACGCCGGACGAGCCGGCCAGCGCGCTGACGATCCGGGTCTCCGGCGAAGTCGACACGAACGAGACGCACGGCATCGTGCGGGGCGTGGTCGAGCGTCTGCCCGATCTGTTCTATCTCCGCGAGACCGACCTCGTCTCGCCGAGCCCGGAGATCCAGGCTTTGGCCGAGCGCACGCAGGCCGCGGGGGAACGGTCGGTCCTGCCCTGCCTGCACCGCCTGCTCGCGGCCGTGCACGACCACATGGCGTTCGAGCCCGGCCCTGCGAGCGCCAGCACGACGGCGGCGCGCTCCTTCGAGGCCGGCAAGGGCGTCTGCCAGGACCTCACCCACGTCTTCATCGCGGCCGCCCGCCACCTCCAAATCCCGACCCGCTACGTCTCGGGCTATTATCTGCGCCCCGACGGGACGGCCGAGCACGAGGCGGGGCATGCCTGGGCCGAGGCGCTGGTGCCAGATCTCGGCTGGGTCAGGTTCGACCCGTCGCAGGGTCTCGGCACCGACGAGGCCTATATCCGGGTGGCGATCGGCCTCGATTATCTCGGTGCCGCGCCGATCCGCGGCAGCCGCACGGGCGGCGGCACCGAGACCCTGGACGTGCGCCTCCGGGTGGAGCCGGCGCAGGCGCCAATCCAGCAGCGGCAAAGCCAGAGCTGAGCGTTCGCCCTCCCGGCCGGTCTCGGCTGGCTCGAATCCGCGATCCCGGCGGGCGGCGTCTCTCGAACGTGATCGGCCGATACGAGCGGCGTCGTCTGCGCGTTCCTGTCCTTGGCCCTTGATTGCCCGAACTTGGAGTGGCCGCATCCCTCACCACTCCGCGATCGCGGGTTCGATCATTCGCGAACGGGCGAGGTGGCGCACGTGACCGAGCGCGAGCGACACGCCGGTCACATGCGCCGCGCACTACGACTATAAATTGCTATTTCACTGCAGCGCACTCTATGCGCGAAAGCAACGCGTGTGATCTCACGTGCGAGCAGCCAAACTATACCTAAACGATTTTACGTCTAGGAAATACCGTTCAGGTTGCTGATCGTCCTTCTCAGAGCGGCCGGCACCCGGAACGAGGGCAAGACGCTTGGAATGTCCACGCGCGGGCAAAGGCTTGTCGAGGCGATGAAACGGCGCGGAATTCGAAAACAATTCGCCTTGGCCTACGACGTCAACGTCAATGAAAGCACGATCACGCGATGGAAGAACGACGGGCCCATGTCCATCGATCACGCCATCTCGGTCTGTGATTGCCTCGATATATCGCTGGATTGGTTCCTGACCGGAAAGGGCCTGATCGATCAGCACAAGCTCACGTCGCTGCCCGGCGGTGATGCGGACGAGAAGCTCGCGGTGTCGTTTCGGCGGGCGGCACGGCCCCTGACCGATACGTCGAAATCCCTGCTCCTGCAGTTCTTCGATTCAATCACGGATGGCTGAGGTTGCGTGGCACCGAATGTTGCGCGCGATGCAAGACTATTCTCCTGAAATTGCTCGCGGAGCAATGCAAATTAGGCCACATCGAAAATATCCATTCTATGATTTCTGTGGGTGAGACGCAGAGCACAGGCTCGACGTGCCCGCATTGAACATGAAGAGATATCTCGATGGCAACGCCGATCACGATCAATGTCAGGAACAACAGCGACACGGCCCAGAGTTTTTTCTTCTTCCAGGCGCCGGCGATCTATACCGGTGGATCCGAGGTCTACACGAATAGCCTCTTCTCACAGACCGTTCTGCCCTACAGCACATCAGGTGCCGTTCTCACCTTCTCGCTCGTGCTGCAATTCGTCGCCGGCGTTCAGCAGCAAGTCGCTCCCCCCGTCGTCGGCAAGCCCTCCGGGCAACTCGCGGCCAGCCAGGCCATCGGCCTGACGCCCGCGGCCGGCGGCGCGGAAACCAACAACACGACCTCGATGACGGTGCAGCCGTCGCTGGGCTTGTCGACGCCGGTCTCGACACAGGGTCCTCAGGCCGGATCCTTCCGGATCGTCACGCCGCCCTTCAATCCCACCCTGCAGAAATACAATGCGGGTTCGGCGATCCAGAACGTGTCGGGTGGCATCACGCTCTCGAATTTCGTGACGGCCTTGCCCAACAGCAATCTCGACTGCCAGCCCGTGCTGAAGTTCTACGTCGCGACCGGGAATTACACGGCCGGCACGGTGATGAACTTCACCTCCTCGTCGCGGTCGGCCGCGCTCTGCGACGCGACGCCGGGCTATCAATCCTTCAATGTCAGCTACAACCCGGACGGAACCTGGGACGTGCAATCCGCCGCGTCGTTCCTGGCCCTCGGCGCCAACGCCGCACAGGGCGCGACCAACACCGTGGCGAATGCCGAGATCCTGAGCGAGGCGGGGACCCGCATCGTGGCGCAGGGGCAGGCGGCCAACTTTCACGCCCCGGTCACGATCGCGAACCTCGTTCCGCCGAACGCGGTCGACCGGCTCAAGGAATATCAGGTCGGTCCGATCGGCGGCCCGTACCAGGGACGCCTGTGCACCTATGTCGATTACCTGACCGACAGCGCGACCTTCGATTGAGGCCTGGTGCGAACCACGGTCCCGAGGATGTGATCCGGGTGGCCCCGGGGGCGATTCTGCGCCCCCGGGGCCGTTGCCGACGCTCAGGAACGGCGTTTCGCCGGCCGATTTGGACCGGCCGAGGCGGCGTCCGATCCGGTTGGTCCGCACGATGCATGGCGCCGGTGACGGGCGGCCTTGCCAGCCTGTGACCGACGTGCCATCCGGCATCCTCGACACCAGATCCTGTCTAAGGCCATTCGCGATGACCTACTGCGTCGGTCTCCTCGTCGAGGAGGGCCTTGTGATGATCGCCGACACCCGCACCAATGCGGGCCTCGACGACATCTCGACCTATCGCAAGCTCCACCATTTCAACGTGCCCGGCGAGCGGGTGATGATGCTGGCCTCGGCCGGCAACCTCTCGATCACCCAATCCGTCCTCAGCCTCCTGGCGGAGGGCGTCGAGGGAGATGCGGGCGAGCCGAAGATGAAGCTCGTCGAGGCTCCGACCATGTTCCAGGCGGCCCAGCTCATCGGCCGGGCGATCCGGCGGGTGCGGATCATCGAGAGGGACGGTTTCGAGGCGGCCAACCTACGCTTCTCGGTCTCGCTCCTGTTCGGCGGCCAGATCGGTGACGAGCCGATGCGGCTGTTCCTGATCTACTCGGCCGGCAACTTCATCGAGTGCAGCGGCGACGCGCCCTTCCTGCAGATCGGCGAGCACAAATACGGCAAGCCGATTCTCGACCGGGCCGTGAAATTCCAGACCGACCTCTACGACGCCCTGAAGGTCGGCCTCGTCTCGATGGATTCGACGATGCGGTCGAATCTCGGCGTCGGCCTGCCGATCGACATCGCGGTCGCCCGCCGGGGCGCCCTCGATCTCGAGGTGAACCACCGGATCGAGGCCGGCGAGACCTATTTCCACGATCTGCGCGAGCGCTGGTCGGCGGCCCTCCGGGCGGCCCATCGCGCGATCCCGCGCCCGCCCTACGGTCCGGCGCCGAAATAGGACCCGGCGGGCGGGCGGGACCGATCCCAGGCCGCGAGGAGCGTCGCGGTCGCCCGCGCCGGGTCCCGCGCCCGCATGAGGCCGCCCATCACGGCGAATCCCGCCGCGCCGGCCTGCCGGCACGGTGCCAGGGTGTCGCGATCCAGGCCCCCGAGCGCCAGGACCGGGATGCCCGATCTCGCGGCGGCCGCGAGGCTTTCCGGCCCCAGGGCCGGACCGTAGCCCGGCTTGCTCGCGCTCGCGAATACGGGGCTGAGGGTGACGTAATCGGCGCCCGCGGCGCGCGCGACCTCGGCCGGCCCATGCGTCGAGACGCCGATCAGGGCGCCCCGCGGCAGAACCCGCCGGGCGGTCGCGATCGCGTCCGGCGCGGTGTCGCCGGGCAGGTGCACCCCGTCGGCTCCGATCGCGGCGGCGAGCGCCACGTCGCGGCCGATGCTGAGGGCACCCCCGGCCTGCCGCACCAGCGGGAGCAGGGCCTCGGCCAGGCGGCGCCGCTCGGGCGGGGCGAGATCGGGCTCACGAAACCAGATCCAGCGCCCGCCCCCGGCCAGGATCGCCGCCACGCGCGCCACGAGGTCGGCGCAGCCGTGCCGGTCCGTCGCCGCGAGGAGCGGCGACGGCAGGCTCACGAGCCGACGAGGCCGAGCTGCGGGCTCGACGGGTCGGCCCGGCCACGGCGGGGGATGCGCCCGGCGAGATGGGCGTGGCGGCCGGCCTCGACGGCGTGGCGCATGGCTCGCGCCATGCGGACCGGGTCGTCGGCCTTGGCCACCGCCGTGTTGATCAGGCAGGCCGCGGCGCCGAGCTCCATGGCCAGGACCGCGTCCGAGGCGGTGCCGATGCCCGCATCGACGATCACCGGCACGCTGGCGCGGCGGCAGATCAGCTCGATCTGGGCCGGGTTCGCCACCCCCATGCCGGAGCCGATCAGCGAGCCCATGGGCATCACGGCCGCGCAGCCGATATCCTGCAGGCGCTGGCAGATGACGGGGTCGTCGTTGCAATAGGGCAGCACCACGAAGCCGTCATCCACGAGGTGGCGGCAGGCCTCCATCAGCTCGGTGACGTCCGGGTAGAGGGTCTCGCGGTCGCCGATGACCTCGACCTTGATCCAGTTGGTGTCGAGGGCCTCGCGGGCGAGCTCGGCCGTCATGATGGCGTCGCGGGCCGTCTCGCAGCCGGCGGTGTTCGGCAGGAAGCGGCTGCCCTTGAGGATGCGCACCGTGTCCGAGCCGTGGCCCTGGAGGGAGACCCGGCGGATCGAGGCGGTGACGACCTCCGCGCCGGAGGCCGCGACGGCGTCGCGCATGATCGCCTGCGTCGGGTAGCCGGCGGTGCCGATGAAGAGGCGCGAGGAGAGCCGCACGCCCGCGATCACGAGGGCATCGTCGTCGGGGGGGCGGATCGGCGTGACGGTGTCGGTCGGGTTCATGGTCCTCTAGCCTCCCTGCATGGCGCGGACGATCTCGATGCGGTCGCCCTCGTTGACGGGCGTCGCGGCCCAGTCGCGGCGGCGCACGACCCGACCGTTCAGCGCGATAGCGATGCCCTGCGGGCTCTCGATGCCGGTCTCCTCAGCCTCGAGGCGGAACAGGGTCTCGATGTCGGCGGCCTCGCAGGCACGGGGCTGCCCGTTGACGGTGAGGTTCATGATGCTGCTCTCACGCCGATGCGCGCAGGGATTCGGTTCGGGCAAAGCGCGACAGGCCGAAATCGCACGCGAAATCGGGAAGCGCCCCGGTCATCACGAGGGCCGCCACGGCGTCGGCGGTGGCGGGGTTGAGGAGGTAGCCGTTGCGATGGTGGCCGGTGGCGGCGATGAGGCCGGGGGCGATCACGTCGATGATCGGCGCATCGTCGTCCGAGGTCGGGCGATAGCCGCTCCAGACGGCCTCCACCTCCATCTCCTCGATGCCGGGCAGGACGCGGCGCGCGCCTTCGAGGAGGGCGTAGAGCCCGCCCGCGGTGACGCCCGGGCGAAAGCCGCAATCCTCCACGGTGGCGCCGACGATGAGGTGGCCGTCGCTCTTCGGCGCCATGTGGACCTGCTCGGTCCAGACCATGTGGCTGAGCGTGCCCGTGCGCGGCGTGGTCCGCAGCGCCAGCGACTGGCCCTTGATCGGCCGCACCGGCAGCGCCAGGGATTCGGGCAGCAGCCCGCCCTCCCCGCTCCAGGCGCCGGTGGCCAGGATCACGCTCTCGGCCTCGATCGCGCCGGCGGCAGCGCCGGTGCGGGAGCCGGCGCCAGGGCCGGTGCGCAGGCCCGTGACGCGCCCGTTCGTCCAGACCAGAGCCTCGGCGGCGCAATCCTCCACGATGGTGACGCCCGCCCGGGCGCAGGCCTCGATCAGGGCCGCCATGACGAGGCGCGGATCGACCTGATGATCGAGGGGACAGAACAGGCCGGCCGTCACCGAGGGCCGCAGCATCGGCTCACGCCGGCGCACCTCGGTGGCGGCGATCCACTGCGCCTCGACGCCGGAGCGGCGCTGCAGGTCGTGGCGGAAGCGCAGGCGCTCCACCTCGTCCCGTCCGATGGCGAGGACGAGGGTGCCCTCCTGGCGATAATCGATGTCGAGGCCTGAGGCCGCCTGCAGGGCGTCGCGGAAGGCCGGCCAGCGGCGTAGGCTCTCCAGCGCCAGGGGCAGCAGCCGGTCTGAGCCCGGCTCGTGCTCGGCGGCCGGCGCCAGCATGCCGGTGGCCGCGAGGCTCGCGCCCGCGCCGATCGTGCCGCGCTCGACCACCGTGACGGAGCGTCCGGCTTCGGCGAGCGTCCAGGCGATGGACAGGCCGATGACGCCGGCGCCCACCACGACGCAATCGGCGCGCGCCGGCAGGAGGGCGGCGGCGGCGGCGGGCGGGGACGCCGCGCGGCGCAGTCCGATGGGGGATGTCGGCACGGATGCCAAGGATCGATCTCCGCGATGGCCCGCAGAGATTGGTGTCCTGCAGCTTCTCTTCGAAGCAACCGGGCTTTCTCGAAACCCGCGGTCCAATCCCTACGCCGGTATGAGCCGGATCAGGTTCGAAGGATTTCCGCGCCGACCTTTCCGCGAAGGAAAGGTCCATCGGTTTCTCAGCCCCTTGCCGGGGATCTCCCTGGAACGCCCTTAGATTGGGACGCGGGCGGCGTCGGGTCAAGGCCCGGGGGCGCCCGAACGCAGGGCCCGCCTCAGGCCCGATCGCGGCAGGCGGCGGGCTTGCGCCCGGGGCGGTAGACCAGCATCGGCTCCGGGAAGCCGTCGAGGACGTGCTCGCCCAGCGGCTCGGGATCGCCCCAGAGGAAATCCACGAAGGGCTTCGACATCAGGAGCGGCTCGCCGAGCGTCTTGTTCAGACGGGCGATGCGGCTCGCGAGGTTCACGTCGCGCCCGATCACCGTGAAGTCGAGGCGCGTGCCCGAGCCGACATTGCCGTAGGCGGCCTCGCCGTGATGGAGCGCGATGCCGGCCGCGACCGGGTCGGCGAAGCGCCCGAGCGCGTTCGCTTCGTCGAGGGCGGTCAGCGCCGCCTGCGCGGCGGTGAGCGCGCCCTTGGCGGCGCCGCCGAGGTCGTCGCCGGGCTCGCGGAAGATCGCCAACAGGCCGTCGCCGAGATATTTCAGGACCTCGCCGCCCTCGCGCTCGATCGCCGGGACGAGGCAATCGAAGAAGATGTTGAGGAGGTCGACCGCCTCCTCGGGCGTCATGTCGGCGGAGATGTGGGTGTAGTCGCGCATGTCCGCGAAGAGAATCGCGGAGCGGATGCGCTGCACGTGGCCGCGGCGGATCGAGCCCGACAGGATCGCCCGGTGCGGCTCGTCGCCCACATAGATCCGCAGCACCTGATCGAGCTGCTTGTTGACGAGGCGCATCTCCATCACGGCCGCGAGCGTCGGCATGATGAAGCGCAGGATCGCGATGTGGTCGTCGCGGAACCCCGTCTTCGCCCGGGTGGCGAAGGTAATGCCGTTGCGCGCCCCGTTCGTGAAGATCAGCGGCGCCACGAGGTAGTGGCGGTAGCCCGCGGCCTTCAGCTCGGGCAGGATCGCGTAGGTCTCGTCCGGGGTCTCGTCGAGGTCGAGGCTCAGCCAGGCGCCGGTCTGGTGGACCGTGTAGAACGGGCTCGCCCGGTAGGCCGCGTCGGAGGCCTCGCCATGCGGGAACAGGCGCACGGTCGCGCCGCCCTCGCGGCTCCAGGAACGGCCGACGCCGGCATATTCCGAGTGCAGGGTATCGATGGCGGTGCTCGCCCGGTCCACCGGCACGTCGAGTTCGTTGAGGCGCTCGGCGAGACCGGCCAGCAGGTCATCCGCCGCGAGCACGCGCGTGCCCTCGCTCAGGAGCCAGTCGCGCAGGGCGACGCAATCCTGCATCAGGCCGAACGGCACGCCCTCGGCCTCCGAGCCGTCGGCTTCGGCGGTCGGCAAGGACGGCGTCTTCTGCGGGCCAAGGTCGAGCATACGGCCAAGGTGGTGCGGCGGCGGGAAGGCGGCAATGGTCACGGACGGATTCGCGACGCCGAAACCTTACTGACGGTCGCACCCTGTCGTAAATGCAGCGACGCGGCGAAACCTGACGACGAGAACAGGCCGAGGACGCGAAACTTCGTGGAGGTTTCGCGTCCTCGGGCATCGGCACGAATGTCCGGGCCCGGCCTGTGCCGGGTCCGGCTCAGTTGTCGAGGAAGCTGCGGAGCTTGCGCGAGCGGCTCGGGTGCTTGAGCTTGCGCAGGGCCTTGGCTTCGATCTGGCGGATGCGCTCGCGGGTCACCGAGAATTGCTGGCCGACCTCCTCAAGGGTGTGGTCGGTGTTCATGCCGATGCCGAAGCGCATCCGGAGCACGCGCTCCTCGCGCGGGGTGAGCGAGGCGAGCACGCGCGTCGTGGTCTCGCGCAGGTTCGACTGGATCGCCGCGTCGATGGGCAGGACGACGTTCTTGTCCTCGATGAAGTCGCCGAGGTGGCTGTCCTCCTCGTCGCCGATGGGCGTCTCCAGCGAGATCGGCTCCTTGGCGATCTTGAGGACCTTGCGGACCTTCTCGAGCGGCATGGCGAGCTTCTCGGCCAGCTCCTCCGGAGTCGGCTCGCGGCCGATCTCGTGCAGCATCTGGCGCGAGGTCCGGACGATCTTGTTGATCGTCTCGATCATGTGCACCGGGATGCGGATGGTGCGGGCCTGATCGGCGATCGAGCGGGTGATCGCCTGCCGGATCCACCAAGTGGCGTAGGTCGAGAACTTGTAGCCGCGCCGGTACTCGAACTTATCGACCGCCTTCATCAGGCCGATATTGCCCTCCTGGATCAGGTCCAGGAACTGCAGGCCGCGGTTGGTGTACTTCTTGGCGATCGAGATCACGAGGCGAAGGTTGGCCTCGATCATCTCCTTCTTGGCCTGACGGGCTTCGCGCTCGCCCTTCTGGACCATGTTGACGATCTTGCGGTACTCGCCGATCTCCAGGCCCGTCTCGGAGGCGAGCGTCAGGATCTGCTCGCGCAGCTGCGCGACCTGGTTGCCGCCCTTCTCGACGAGGTTCTTCCAGCCCTTGCCGCCGAGCGTGCCGACGCGCTCCATCCAGTTCGGGTCGAGCTCCCAGCCCTGGTAATGGCGCAGGAACTCCTCGCGGGCGACGCCGTGCGTCTCGGCGTATCGCATCAGCCGGCCCTCATGCGAGAGGAGCCGCTTGTTGATGTCGTAGAGCTGCTCGACCAGCGCCTCGATACGGTTGTTGTTGAGCGAGAGCGACTTCACGTCGGCGACGACGGCGTCCTTCAGCTCCGAGCGCTTCCGGTCCTGGCCGCTCGTGGCCGCGCCGCCGCCGGCCTTCAGCTCGGCATGCTCGTTCTGGAGCCTGCGCAGCTTGCGGTAATTGTCCGCGATGGCGTCGAAGGTCTCGAGGACGCGGGGCTTGATCTCGGCTTCCATCGCGGCGAGCGAGACGTTGTTCTCCATGTCGTCTTCGTCGTCGCCGCCCTCGGGCGCCGCCGGGGGCTCGCCGTCGCCCTCCTCGGCCTCCTCGCCCTCGGCGATCTGGGGCGCGTTCTTGCCGTCGGGGCCCGCATAGGTGGCCTCGAGATCGATGATGTCGCGCAGGAGCACCTTGCCGTCGACGAGCTCGTCGCGCCAGATGATGATGGCCTGGAAGGTCAGCGGGCTCTCGCAGAGCCCCGCGATCATCGCCTCGCGGCCGGCCTCGATGCGCTTGGCGATGGCGATCTCGCCCTCGCGGGACAGCAGCTCCACCGAGCCCATCTCGCGCAGATACATGCGCACCGGGTCGTCGGTGCGGTCGGTCGGCTCCTTGGTGGTGGTCGCGACCGCGACGGCGCGGGTCGGGGCGACCTCGGCCACCTCCGTGCCCTCGCTGCCTTCCTCGTCCTCCGCGGTCTCGCCGGCGGCCGGCCGCTCGTTGGCGGCGTCGTCCGTCTCCTCCGCCTCGACGACGTTGATGCCCATCTCGGAGAGCTGGGACAGCACGTCCTCGATCTGGTCCGGGTCGGACTGGCCGTCGGGCAGGACCTCGTTGACCTCCTCATAGGTGATGTAGCCGCGCTTCTTGGCGAGCTTCACCATCCGCTTGACCGAGGCATCCGTCAGGTCGAGGAGCGGCCCGTCGGTCTGCTGCTCCGGAGCGGTGTCCGTCTCGTCCCGTTCAGTTGCCTTCGTCGCCATGATCAGCCTATTGTTTTCGTGGCAGCGTGATGCCGAAGCTTTCGGGCCGCCCCGCGCCATCGACGCCGCAATGCATGTGAACCGCAGCCCGCTCACCCACCGGCCGCGTCGATCTCAGATCCCGGTATGCAAGCAAGACGCTTGACCGATTGTTAACTATGCGACGCCGGGGCGTTGCGTAACCCTGCCATTGCACGAGCTTCAAGGCGCGGTCGAGTCGGTCGTGTCAGGCAAGTCCGTCTCCGCCTCCGCTCCGGCGATCAC
The DNA here is from genome assembly GCF_008806385.1 of Methylobacterium soli. Classification (GTDB taxonomy): domain Bacteria; phylum Pseudomonadota; class Alphaproteobacteria; order Rhizobiales; family Beijerinckiaceae; genus Methylobacterium; species Methylobacterium soli. Next base: position 35,558 of record NZ_VZZK01000036.1, on the reverse strand, counting down.
CGCCAAGCGCTCCTTGACGTCGCACAGCCACGCGAAGTTCGCCTCGGTTTCCTCTTCGACCAATGCCCGTTCAGCCTGGCGGAGTTCGCTATTTAGCGCGCCGGCCTTGCGGTGCAAGATCACGGCCTGACGCAATGCGTCTTCGAGACGCACGGGATCGGCATGCGGGTCGAGGGTCCAGCGGTCGCCGGGGCGCACCCTGGCGGCCAGGCGCTCGGCGGCCGCCTCGAGTCCGGAGCGGCTCAGGCGGTTCTCCACCACGGACGCGTCCGGCTGTGCCGCATCGGCCGCCCGGTCGAGCAGGAACGAGCGCAAGGCCTGCGCGTCCGGGTCTTCGAGATCGAGTTCGGCCAGATCCTCGGCGCCGAGGCCCAGAAGCTCCGGATGGGCGAGCAGGCTCGCGACGATCATGGCCTCGCGCGAGCTGCCGCTGCCGGCAAACCCGGTCGAGCGGGCGAGCTGCGCGCTCGGGCCCGCGGTGAGCCGCGGCGAGGGCGGCGGGTCGCCCGGGCGGGGCCGGCGCTGGAACCCGCCGGGCCGGGCGCCCGGCTGATAGGGCGCGCGCTGGGCGCTGGCGCGGGGCGACATGCCCCGCAGCCGCTCCTCGATCTCGTCGCGATAGAAGCGCCGGACGGTCTCGTCGCGGATGCCCGCCACCATCTCGCGCAGGGTCTTGGCGAGGCCGGCACGGCGCTCGGGCGTGTCGAGCGGGCCGGCCTCGGTGGCGCGCGACCACAGCACCTCGACCAGGGGCTTGGCCGTGTCGAGCACCCGATCGAGGGCGGACGGGCCGCCCGAGCGCAGAAGGTCGTCCGGGTCCTGCCCCTCGGGCAGGAGCGCGAAGCGCAGGGACTTTCCGGGCGCCAGCAGCGGCAGCGCCACGTCGAGGGCCTTGAAGGCAGCGCGCTGGCCGGCCCCGTCCCCGTCGAAGCAGAGGATCGGCTCGTCGGCGTGGCGCCAGAGCAGGGCGATCTGCTCCTCGGTCAGTGCCGTCCCGAGGGAGGCCACCACGTTCGGATGCCCGCCCATCGTCATCGCGATGGCGTCGACATAGCCCTCCACCGAGATGAGGGTGCCGCGCTCATGCGCCGGCTTGCGGGCCTGGTGCAGGTTGTAGAGCCCCTGGCCCTTGTGGAAGAGCGGGGTCTCCGGCGAGTTCAGGTACTTCGCCTTGGCATCGGCCTGCATGGCCCGGCCGCCGAAGGCGATGACCCGGCCGCGCAGGTCCGCGATCGGGAAGATGATCCGGTCGCGGAAGCGGTCGTACGGGACAGGGATGTCCTCGCCGGTGACGAGGAGGCCGAGCTCGGCCATCAGGTCCTTCTCGACGTCCTTGCCCGCCAGGAAGTCGCGCAGGCCGTAGCGCGCCCCGGGGGCGTAGCCGAGCCGGAAGCGGGTGCGGATCTCGGTCCCGAGCCCGCGCCGGTCGAGATAGGCCCGGGCCTGCGCCCCCGCCGCGCCGCGTAGCTGCTCCTCGAAATAAGCGGCGGTGAGCTCCATCACCTCGATGGCGCCGCGCCGCCGGGTCTCCATCTCGCGGGTGTCGGCGCTCGGCGCCGGCAAGGATACGCCCGCCTCCCCGGCGAGCCTCTCGACGGCCTCGGGGAAGCTTAGCCCCTCCGTCTCCATCAGGAAGGTGAAGACGTCGCCGTGCTTGCCCGATGAGAAGCAGTGATAGAACTGCTTCTGGTCGTTCACGTAGAAGGAGGGCGACTTCTCGGCGTTGAACGGCGACAGGCCGCGCCACTCGCGGCCGGCCTTCTTCAGCCGCACGCGCCGGCCGATCACGTCGGAGGCCGGCAGCCGGGCGCGGATCTCGTCCAGGAGGTGGGGCGGGTAGCGCATCAGATGGCCAGTTCGCGGGTCGGCGCCTTGCGTGAGGGATGACGTGCGATTGCCGAGAAACGGCTTTGTATATACAATTGTATTTTCAAGCGGGATCGAGCCCGGATCGAGGACGTCACGTTGGCTCTGAGCGGCCTCTTCATCATCGTCAAAAATGGCTTAACAATTCGTCCCGCCAAGCTGGGCCACCACGCGATTCCGCCGAGAGCGTCACGCACCCATGCCCGAAGCGTTCGCGTGGGACGAGCGCAAGCGAATCAGCAACTTGGAGAAGCATGGCATCGATTTTCGCGATGCGATCGCGATCTTCGATTATCCACACCTCACATTCGCCTCGCAGCATGCGGGCGAGCCGCGACAGGTCAGCCTGGGCCGGATCGGGCCGGCCCTCGCGGCGGTGGTTTGGACCGATCGCGACGGCGTCGTGCGGATCATCTCGGCCAGAGCGGCGAGGCGAAATGAGCGGGAAGCGTACGACGCGCGTTTCAAGACATGAGCGGCTCAAAGGGCTGACCAGGGGGCTGACGGATACGGCCCGCATCGCGGGCCTGTCGGACGAGGCCATCGCCGCCGCCGTCGCCGAGGATCCGGATGCGGCCCCCCTCGATATCGATTGGTCGCAGGCCGAGGCCATCGATCCACCGCGCAAGGTGCCGATCTCGATCCGGCTGGATGAGGACATCCTGGCCTTCTTCAAGCACGGCGGCAGCGGCTACCAGGGCCGCATCAACGCCGTGCTGCGCAGCTACATCAAGGCCCGGGGCAAGCAGGGCCGCACCTGAGGCCCCCCGGGCTGAGTTCCTCAGGCCTTGTCGGAGAGCGCCGCCTTGACCAGCCCGCTCGCCTTTCCGAAATCCATGCGGCCGGCATACTTGCCCTTCAGGACGGCGATGACCTTGCCCATGTCCTTCGGGCCGGCCGCGCCCGTCTCCGCGACGGCGGCGGCGATCGCCGCCTCAGTCTCGGCCTCGTCCATCTGCTGGGGCAGGAAGCCCGCGATGATGGCGATCTCGGCGCGCTCGTTCCCGGCCAGTTCCGGGCGGCCGCCCTGGTCGTAGACGCTGGCCGATTCGTTGCGCTGCTTGATCATCTTCTGCAGCAGCGCCAGGATGTCCTCGTCGCTCGCCGGGTCCTTGCCGAGGCCGCGGGCCTCGATGTCCTTGTCCTTCAGCGCCGCCTGAATCATCCGGACGGTGGCGAGCTTCGCCTTCTCGCCGGCCTTCATGGCCTCCTTCATCTCGGCGGTGAAGCGCTCGCGCAACGGCATGTTCGTCTCCAATTCGAAAATCTGTTGGGTGGCCTGCGATTTGCGGCGGTTGAGGGACCGGCGCGCCGGGACCACATTGACCCCGTGACAGCGCGCTCGGTATGAGCGCCGTACGTTTCAAGCCACCTGCACGCGCGCCTTCGGGGGCGCGGGGTCCGGCCGGACATAAGCGAGATCACGCCGATGCTGCAAGACGATGGCGCCCCCGCGCATCCCCGCCCCGCGCCCGAGCGCTCTTCGCCGGAGCCCTGGGCCGAGCCCGTCGCCACCGCCCTCCTGGTCCTGGCGGACGGGACGATCCTCGAAGGGTTCGGCATCGGCCAGACCGGTATCGCCGACGGCGAGGTCTGCTTCAACACCGCGATGACGGGCTATCAGGAGATCCTGACCGATCCCTCCTATGCGGGGCAGATCGTCACCTTCACCTTCCCGCATATCGGCAATGTCGGCACGAATGACGAGGATCTCGAGAGCCTCGACGCGGCCCCGGCCTCGGGCGTGCGCGGCGTGGTGATCGCCTCGGCGGTGACCCAGCCGTCGAGCTGGCGCTCGTCGCGCCACCTCGACGGCTGGCTGAAGGCCCGCGGCATCGCCGGCATCACCGGCATCGACACCCGCGCGCTCACCGCCCGCATTCGCGACCACGGCATGCCGAACGCGGTCCTGGCCAACGATCCCGAGGGCCGCTTCGACCGCGAGGCCCTGAAGGCGCGCGCCGCCGCGCTCGCCCCGATGGAGGGTCTCGACCTCGTGCCGCCGGTGACGAGCCGCGAGACCTCCGACTGGACCGAGACCGTCTGGGCCGTGAAGGGCGGCTACGGCCGGCGCGAGCCCGGCCAGGGCTACCGGGTCGTGGCGATCGATTACGGGGTCAAGCGCAACATCCTGCGGCTCCTGGCCGAGGCCGGCTGCGACGTGACGGTGGTGCCCGCCACCACCAGCGCCGCCGAGATCCTGGCCCTCAAGCCCGACGGCGTCTTCCTGTCGAACGGGCCGGGCGACCCGGCCGCCACCGGCGCCTACGCGGTGCCGGTCATCCGGGAGCTTTTGGAGGAGCGGGTGCCGACCTTCGGAATCTGCCTCGGCCACCAGCTCATGGGCCTGGCGCTCGGCGGGCGCACCGTGAAGATGGCGCAGGGCCATCACGGCGCGAACCACCCGGTGAAGGACAAGACCACCGGCAAGGTCGAGATCGTCTCGATGAACCACGGCTTCGCGGTCGACCCGCAGAGCCTGCCGGAGAACGCCGTCGAGACCCATGTCTCGCTGTTCGATGGCTCGAATTGCGGCCTGACGCTCAGCGACCGCCCGGCCTTCTCGGTGCAGCACCACCCCGAGGCCTCGCCGGGCCCGCGCGACAGCCATTACCTGTTCGAGCGCTTCGTAATGCTGATGCGCGAGAACAAGCCCGAGACCGCGATGCAGAAGGGCTGAGCGCCCACGGATCGCCACATCCGTGGCGCCGGCGCGCGCGCCGGCGTCACAAAAAACCCGGCTTTCCTCAACATACCCCGTGTCAACCGCTCCTTAACGACGATGCCACAACGTTCGTCGCGGGGCGCATGGCTGATTCAGGGGGCTGGCGAATGACCTTAGACGACGCGCGCGACGACTTCTCGCGCCTGCATCGCATCTTCACCTTTCATCTCGGCGTCGCCGTTGGCCTTGCCTGGATGACCACCCTGTACGCCTCCTGCTACGCGCCGTGGGTGCGCAACATCCGCGCCCTCCTCGACCCTGCCGGCCTCGGCCGCGTCGAGAGCACGCTCTCCTTCCTGTTCGTGATGCCGGCCGTCCTGACGGTGGCGTGGCTCAGCGTCTATTTCGGCCGCGAGGTCATGCGCCGCTCGCAGACGCTCTCGAACCTCACCCTCGAATTCGCCGCCGCCGCGGTCGTCGCCTTCGGGGTGTTCTACCTGTCGATCGACCGGGCCGTCGCGGCCCTCTATATCGGTCTCTAGCGCCGCGCGGGCATTCGAAGACTGGCCCCGGGCCCGAGCGCCCGGGCGCGTCCCGTCCGCGACATCCCGGCCCCCCGCTCCCGGCATTCCGCGCGCTCTTTCAAACGCGCCCGGCTGCGTGTAAACGCGGGCCTCAACGACAATCCACGCCGCATGCGCTCGCCTCCAGGCGGCTCCGCTCCCGCGGCGCCGCCCGAGGACGGGCGCGCGCGCCTGACCGAAGGCCAACGATGCCGAAGCGCACCGACATTTCCTCGATCCTGATCATCGGTGCGGGTCCGATCATCATCGGGCAGGCCTGCGAGTTCGATTATTCCGGGACCCAGGCCTGCAAGGCCCTCCGCGAGGAGGGCTACCGAATCGTGCTGGTCAACTCGAACCCCGCCACCATCATGACCGATCCGGACATGGCGGATGCGACCTATGTCGAGCCGATCACGCCCGAGATCGTCGCCAAGATCATCGAGAAGGAGCGCCCCGACGCGATCCTGCCGACCATGGGCGGCCAGACCGCGCTGAACTGCGCCCTCTCGCTCCAGCGCATGGGCGTGCTCGACAGGTTCGGCGTGCAGATGATCGGCGCCACCGCGGAGGCGATCGACAAGGCCGAGGACCGCCACCTCTTCCGCGACGCGATGACGAAGATCGGGCTCGAGACGCCGAAATCCGCGCTCGCCAACGCCTCCGCCGCCAAGAAGGCCGACAAGCAGAAGCACCTCGACGAGGTCGCCCGAATCGAGGCGGACATCGCCGATCCGGAGGCCCGCAAGGCGGCCCTCGCGGCCTTCGAGAAGAAGTGGCAGGCCGGCGAGAGCGAGCGGCGCAAGCGCTACGGCGAGCACGCCCTCGGGCAGGCCCTGGCGGCCCTGGCCGAGGTCGGCCTGCCGGCGATCATCCGGCCCTCCTTCACCATGGGCGGCACCGGCGGCGGCATCGCCTATAACCGCGAGGAGTTCCTCGAGATCGTCGAGCGCGGCATCGACGCCTCGCCGACGAACGAGGTCCTGATCGAGGAGAGCGTGCTCGGCTGGAAGGAGTACGAGATGGAGGTGGTCCGCGACCGCGCGGACAATTGCATCATCGTCTGCTCCATCGAGAACATCGACCCGATGGGCGTCCATACGGGCGACTCGATCACGGTCGCCCCGGCCCTGACGCTCACCGACAAGGAGTATCAGGTGATGCGCGACGCCTCGCTGGCGGTGCTCCGCGAGATCGGCGTCGAGACCGGCGGCTCGAACGTCCAGTTCGCCATTGACCCGGCCACTGGCCGGATGATCGTCATCGAGATGAACCCGCGCGTCTCGCGCTCCTCGGCGCTCGCCTCGAAGGCCACCGGCTTCCCGATCGCCAAGGTCGCGGCCAAGCTCGCGGTGGGCTACACCCTCGACGAGATCGCCAACGACATCACGGGCGGCGCGACCCCGGCCTCCTTCGAGCCGACCATCGACTACGTGGTCACGAAGATCCCGCGCTTCGCCTTCGAGAAATTCCCGGGCGCCGAGCCGACGCTGACCACCGCCATGAAGTCCGTGGGCGAGGCCATGGCGATCGGCCGCTGCTTCGCCGAATCGCTGCAGAAGGCGCTCCGCTCCCTCGAGACCGGCCTGATGGGCCTCGACGAGATCGAGATCGAGGGCCTCGGCAAGGGCGACGACCACAACGCCATCAAGGCAGCGATCGGCACGCCGACCCCGGACCGCCTGCTCAAGGTCGCGCAGGCTCTGCGCCTCGGCGTCAGCCACGAGGAGGTCCACGCCTCCTGCAAGATCGATCCCTGGTTCCTGGAGCAGCTCCAGGCCATCGTCGACCTCGAGAACCGGGTGAAGGCCCACGGCCTGCCCAGCACTCCCGGGGCCTTCCGCCAGCTCAAGGCGGCCGGCTTCTCGGATGCGCGTCTCGCCGTGCTGGTGGGGGCCGAGGAAGGGGAGGTGCGCGCGATGCGCCGGGCGCTCGACGTGCGCCCGGTCTTCAAGCGCATCGATACCTGCGCGGCCGAGTTCAAGGCGCCCACCGCCTACATGTACTCGACCTACGTGGCGCCGTTCGCCGGCACCGTCGCGGACGAGGCGCTGCCGAGCGAGCGCAAGAAGGTCATCATCCTGGGCGGCGGCCCGAACCGGATCGGCCAGGGCATCGAGTTCGATTACTGCTGCTGCCATGCCTGCTTCGCGCTGACCGAGGCCGGGTACGAGACCATCATGGTCAATTGCAACCCGGAGACGGTCTCGACCGATTACGACACCTCGGACCGGCTCTATTTCGAGCCGCTGACCCAGGAGGACGTGCTCGAGATCATCGAGACCGAACGGCAGGCCGGCACGCTGCACGGCGTCATCGTGCAGTTCGGCGGGCAGACGCCCCTCAAGCTCGCGCGGGCGCTGGAGGCCGCGGGCGTGCCGATCCTCGGCACCGCGCCCGACGCCATCGACCTCGCCGAGGACCGCGACCAGTTCAAGCGCCTCCTCGACAAGCTCGGGCTGAAGCAGCCGAAGAACGGCATCGCCTACTCGGTGGAGCAGAGCCGCCTGGTCTCGGCCGATCTCGGCCTGCCCTTCGTGGTGCGCCCGAGCTACGTGCTTGGCGGCCGCGCCATGGCGATCATCCGCGACGAGAGCCAGTTCGCCGACTACCTCCTCGACACCCTTCCGAGCCTGATCCCTTCCGAGGTCAAGGCCCGCTACCCGAACGACAAGACGGGCCAGATCAACACGGTGCTGGGCAAGAACCCGCTCCTCTTCGACCGCTATCTCTCGGATGCGGTCGAGATCGACGTGGACGCGGTCTGCGACGGCACCGAGGTGTTCATCGCCGGCATCATGGAGCACATCGAGGAGGCGGGCATCCATTCGGGGGATTCCGCCTGCTCGCTGCCCTCCCGCTCGCTCTCCCCGGAGATCATCGCGGAGCTCGAGCGCCAGACCAAGGCGATGGCGCTCGCCCTCAAGGTCGGCGGCCTGATGAACGTCCAGTACGCCATCAAGGACGGCGTCATCTACGTGCTGGAGGTGAACCCGCGCGCCTCCCGGACAGTGCCCTTCGTCGCCAAGGTGATCGGCGAGCCCATCGCCAAGATCGCGGCCCGGATCATGGCCGGCGAGACTCTCGCGAGCTTCGGCCTCAGGCCGAAGCCGCTCAAGCACATCGCCGTGAAGGAGGCGGTGTTCCCCTTCGCGCGCTTCCCCGGCGTCGACGTGCTGCTCGGCCCCGAGATGCGCTCGACGGGCGAGGTCATCGGCCTCGACGGCGGCTTCGGCGTCGCCTTCGCCAAGAGCCAGCTCGGCGCCGGCTCGCCCGTGCCGCGATCCGGCACCGTCTTCGTCTCGGTCAGGGACGCCGACAAGGACCGCATCCTGCCCTCGATCAAGCTCCTGTCGGATCTGGGTTTCACGATCCTGGCCACCGGCGGCACGCAGCGCTTCCTGGTGGAGAACGGCGTCCCGACGGAGCGTATCAACAAGGTTCTGGAGGGCCGGCCGCACGTGGTCGACGCCATCAAGAACGGCGATATCCAGCTCGTCCTGAACACCACCGAGGGAGCCGGTGCGCTGTCCGACTCCCGCTCCCTCCGGCGGGCGGCCCTCTTGCATAAAGTGCCGTACTACACCACTCTAGCCGGCGCGATGGCGGCGGCCGAGGGGATCAAGGCCTACCTCGAGGGCGATCTTCAGGTCCGCGCCTTGCAGGAATACTTCGCGGCCTGAACCCACTGAGCGGCCAGCGCATTTCGCGCCGGCCGCGGCGTCCGGGGTTCAGGGCCTTCTCATCATGGCCCGGAGGGAGCGTAGGCGTTCCCGGCCGGGCCTATTCATTGTGGCGCGAGACGATGGCGATAGACAAGGTTCCGATCACGGTGCGTGGCTTCGCGGCCCTCGAGGAGGAGCTGAAGCACCGCCAGCAGGTCGAGCGGCAGCGCATCATCCAGGCGATCGCGGAGGCGCGGGCGCTGGGCGATCTCTCGGAGAATGCCGAGTATCACGCCGCCAAGGAGGCGCAGTCCCACAACGAGGGCCGCGTGCTCGAGTTGGAGAGCATGATCTCGCGCGCCGAGATCATCGACGTCACGAAGCTGTCCGGCAACAAGATCAAGTTCGGCGCGATCGTGAAGCTCGTCGACGAGGACACCGAGGAAGAGAAGACCTACCAGATCGTCGGCGAGCCCGAGGCCGACGTGCGCTCGGGCCGGGTCTCCATCACCTCGCCGATCGCCCGCGCGCTGATCGGCAAGGGCGTGGGCGACACCGTCGAGGTCACGACGCCCGGCGGCGGCAAGTCCTACGAGGTCGTCGGCGTCCAGTACGGCGCCTGAGCCCCATGCATCGAAGCCCCATGCGCCTGAACGTCCTGCACATCCTGCGCGTGCGCCGGCTCGGCCCGCTCGTTCGCGGCCTCGCCGCCGGCCTCGCGGCGCTCGCGCTCGGCGGGGCGGCGCTGGCCGGCGATTTCCCGAATCTCAACGGCGAGCGCTACGCCGATGTGCGGGTCGATGTCCGGCCGCTGATCGCGCAGGGCAACGGTCCGCAGGCCGAGGCCCTGCGGGCGGATCTCACCGCCGCGCTCCGGCGCAGCTTCGCCGATCGTCTCGGCGGGCGCGGCCCGAGCCTGGTGGTGCTGATCCGCGGCCTGTCCCTGCCTCCCTACGCGGGCGGCCAGACGATGGGACGCGGCATCGGCGGCGGCACCCAGACCGATTACCTCGACGGGGAGGCACTCCTAGTCGGGCGCCGAGGCGAGGTCCTCGGGCGTCATCCCCAGCTCACCGCGACCCCGTCGAGCTATGGCGGGGCCTGGTACGATCCCGCCTCCGAGCGCCGCCGCGTCACGGTGATCGCGGACATCTACGCCGAGTGGCTGCGCCGCCAGCTTCCCGTCGACTGAGCCCCGTGGCCGACACGCTCGCCCGCCCTCCCGCGACGGATATCCACGCCCTCCCGCCGCTCGCCGGCGCCCGGAGCTGGATCGTCACCGACGGCAAGGCCGGGGACGAGAACCAGTGCGTCGGCATCGCCGAGACGCTGGGCCTCTCCTACGAGATCCGCCGCGTGCCCGCCCGCGGCCCCTTCGGCTGGACCGCGCCCTGGGGCCCGATCGACCCGCGCGAGGCGCCGGGGCGGGCGCGGGGCGCCCTCGCGGGACCCTTCCCGGACCTGCTGATCGCCTCGGGCCGGCGCGCGGTGCCCTATCTGCGCGCCGTGCGCCGCGCCACCGGGGGCCGCACCTTCACGGCCTTCCTGAAGGATCCCCGCACCGGGCACGACAGCGCCGACTTCATCTGGGTGCCGGATTACGACGACCTGCGCGGGCCGAACGTCTTCACCACCCTGACCGCCCCCCACCTCGTCACGCCGATCCGGATCGCGGCGGCGCGGGCCGAGCTGGATCCGCGCCTGGCCGGGCTCGACGGCCGCCGGGTCGCGGTGCTGATCGGCGGCGACAGCCGGCATCTGAGCTACCGCAAGGCCGACATGAAGCGGCTGGTGAGCGACCTGCGCAAGCTCGCCGATGCGGGCTGCCGCCTGATGGTGACGGTGTCGCGCCGGACCCCCGCGCCCTTGAGCGAGGCCCTGCGCAAGCTCGTCCTCGGCACCGGCGGTTTCTTCTGGGACGGCACCGGCGAGAACCCCTACGTGGCGATGCTGGCGCTCGCCGAGACCGTGGTGGTGACCTCCGATTCCGCCAACATGGTCAGCGAGGCCGTGAGCACCGGCGCCCCGGTCCTGCTGTTCGACCTTCCGCGTACCTATATCCGTCATCGCCGCATGTTCGCGGGACTCGCGATGGCCGGGGCCCTCAAGCCCTTCATCGGTCGTTTGGAGCCTCTGGATTACAAGCCGATCGACGCGACGCCCGTGATCGCGCGGGCGCTGGCGGAGGCTTACGCGGCGCATCGCGGGGCCCGCTGACGGCCCGAGGAGTTGAGGACGATATGGCCCATACCCATGCCAAGCTCGTGATCATCGGCTCCGGACCGGCCGGTTACACGGCCGCCATCTACGCGGCCCGCGCCCTGGTCGAGCCCCTGCTCATCTCCGGCTTCCAGCCGGGCGGGCAGCTGATGATCACCACCGATGTGGAGAATTACCCAGGCTTCGCCGAGGCGATCCAGGGCCCCTGGCTGATGGAGCAGATGCGCCTGCAGGCCGAGCATGTCGGCACCCGGATCGTCTCGGAATTCATCACCAAGGTCGACCTGAAGACCCGGCCCTTCCGGCTCGAGGCGGATTCCGGCGAGACCTATTCCTGCGATGCGCTGATCATCGCGACGGGCGCCCAGGCCAAGTGGCTCGGCATTCCCTCGGAGGCCAAGTTCCAGGGCGGCGGCGTCTCGGCCTGCGCCACCTGCGACGGCTTCTTCTTCCGGGGCCGCGAGGTCGCGGTGGTCGGCGGCGGCAACACCGCGGTCGAGGAGGCGCTCTACCTCGCCAATCTCGCCAAGAAGGTGACGGTGATCCACCGCCGCGGCGAGTTCCGGGCCGAGCGCATCCTGCAGGAGCGCCTGTTCAAGCACCCGAATGTCGAGGTGCGCTGGCACCAGGCCATCGAGGAGGTCTGCGGCGAGACCCAGCCGGCGCCCGGCATGACGCATCTGCGCCTCAAGGACACCCGCACGGGCGAGATCTCGGAATTGAAGGCGGACGGCCTGTTCGTGGCGATCGGCCACCAGCCCGCCACCGCGATCTTCGAGGGCCAGTTGCCGATGCGCCACGGCGGCTACCTGACGGTGCGCCCCGGCACCGCCGAGACCGAGATTCCCGGCGTCTTCGCGGCGGGCGACGTCACCGACGACGTCTACCGGCAGGCGATCACGGCGGCCGGCATGGGCTGCATGGCCGCCCTCGAGGCGGAGAAGTACCTGGCCAATCTCGAGATCGGCGAGACCCCGCGGCAGGCCGCCGCCGAGTGATGGCGGGGCGCCGCTCCGGCCCCGAACCCTGCCACATCGATGAACGCTTTCCGGCCTCATTGGGGGCGTCCGCGATCGGTCGTCAACAATATCTTCGCAAATGGACTTGCCTTGCGCGGCAACCAAACCGCAAGAGGGAAGTCCTATCCTCAGGGTGTCGGCCTGCGCCGGCACCGTCTCGTCCCGCACGCGGCGCCCCGGACCTTGTGGGCACTGCGGCGAATGCTTGGGCCGGGGCGGGATCAGGGCGATGGGGCGCGCTCCATCCGACGGCACGGGCCGGCGGCGTGGCAGGTGAGTCCGCGGGACCGGTCTAGGTTCGGGAGTTTACGCCGTGGATTGGGACAAGATCCGGATCTTCCTCAACGTGGCGGAGGCCGGCAGCTTCACGCGGGCGGGTGACGATATCGGCCTGAGCCAGTCGGCCGTCAGCCGGCAGATCAGCGCCCTGGAGCGCGAGCTGAAGGCGCCCCTCTTTCACCGACACGCCCGCGGCCTGATCCTGACGGAGCAGGGCGACCTTCTGTTTCGCGCCGCGCGGGACATGAAGCTCCGGCTGGAGAACACCAAGGCGCGCCTCGTCGAGACGAGCGAGCGCCCCTCCGGGGACCTGCGGGTGACGACGACGGTGGGCCTCGGCACCGCCTGGCTGGCGCAGCGGGTGGCCGAGTTCCTCGACCTCTACCCGGATGTGCGCATCGAGCTGATCCTGACGAACGAGGAGCTCGATCTCGCCATGCGCGAGGCCGACGTGGCGATTCGGATGCGGCGCCCGGCCCAACCGGATCTGATCCAGCGCCGGCTCTTCACCGTCCACTACCACGCCTTCGCGAGCCCGGATTACATCAAGCGCTTCGGGGAGCCGAAGAGCATCGAGGATCTCGACAACCACCGCCTCGTGTCGTTCGGCGGCAACGAGCCGTCCTACCTGCTGGCCGCCCATTGGCTGGCGAGCGTCGGGCGGGAGGGGCGCGAGCGCCGGCCGATCCATTTCACGGTGAACAACGTCGCGGCCCTGCAACTCGCGATGGAGACCGGCGCCGGCATCGGCATCCTGCCGGATTACGCCATCGACGGCGACGACCGCCTGATCCAGGTCCTGCGCGACAGCGAGATGCCGAACCTGGAGAGCTACCTCGTCTATGCCGAGGAGATGCGCACGGTGGCCCGGGTCCAGGCGTTTCGCGATTTCCTGGTGACCAAGGCGCAGCGCTGGACCTACTGAGCGCCCCCGAGGCCGCCGCCCGTGGGCAGGCCTCGGGACGGCCTAAGCTCAGACGAACAGCCGCTCCTTCTCCAGCCCCTTGTAGAGGCCGGCGACCTGCTCGCCGTAGCCGTTATAGATCAAGGTCGGCACCCGCTGGTCCGTGCCGAGCACGCGCTCGCTCGCCTGGCTCCAGCGCGGATGGGACACGGCCGGGTTCACGTTGGCCCAGAAGCCGTACTCGGCGGATTGCAGGCCCTCCCAGAAGGTCTTTGGGCGCTCGGCCACGAAGGAGACCTTCACCAGGGACTTGGCGGATTTGAAGCCGTATTTCCACGGCACCGCGAGGCGGATCGGCGCGCCGAACTGGTTGGGCAGCGGCTTGCCGTAGACGCCCGTCACCATGAAGGCGAGGTCGTTGTCGGCCTCGGCCAAAGTGAGCCCCTCGATATAGGGCCAGGGGTAGAAGAATTGCCGCTGGCCCGGCGCCATCGCCTTGTCGAGGAAAGTCTGGAACTGGACGTATTTCGCCCCGGATGCCGGCTTGGCGAGGGCCACCAGCTTGGACAGGGGAAACCCCGTCCAGGGCACCGCCATCGACCAGGCCTCGACGCAGCGATGGCGGTAGAGGCGCTCCTCGAGGCCGATCTTCCGGATCAGGTCCTCGACGCCGATCTCGAAGGGCTTCTCCACGAGGCCGTCGATCTTGATCGTCCAGGGATCGGTCTTGAGGGCGTTGGCGGCCGGCAGCACCGTCTTGGAGGTACCGAACTCGTAGAAGTTGTTGTAGTCGCCGCTATAGCGCTCGGGCGTCACCGGCCGGTCGAGGGTGTAGGCACCGTTCTGCGGCGCCGGATAGGCGCCGGATTCCGCGGCCGCGACGGCGCGCCCCCCGCCGAAGGCCGAGGCCACCGCGAGGCCCGCTGCACCGCCGAGCAGGGTGCGGCGGCTCAGGAACACCGCCTCCGGGGTCGCGAGATGCTCGGGGATCTCCCAGCCGCGCTGACGCTTGATGTACATGGTGGCTCCTCCGGGCGCCCGGCGCCCTCCCGGCGCGCCCCGTCTCGACGCGCGCGCCGGGGCAATTGGCTGGGCCTGTGACACTGCCTCGCCATTCGGCGCGGCGTCCGCGCGGGTTACGCCGCACGGGGCCCGAAAGTTCGCGCGGGCGCTGCGTCCCGGCGACGCGGGCTCAGGCGGAGGGGTGGTCCTCGCGCAATGCCCGCCGCAGCACCTTGCCGACATTCGTCTTCGGCAGGGCCTCGTGGAAGACCACCTGGCGGGGCACCTTGTAGCCCGTCAGCTGCGCCCGGGCATGGGCCCGGATGGCGTCCTGGGTCACGCTCTTGTCGCGCAGGACCACGTGCGCGACCACCATCTCCCCGGTCTCCGGATAGGGCGCGCCGACGACGGCGCATTCGAGGATGGCGGGGTGGGAGGCCAGCACGTCCTCGACCTCGTTCGGGTAGACGTTGAAACCCGAGACCAGGATCATGTCCTTCATCCGGTCGACGATCCGGACCTGCCCGTCCGCCGTCATCACGGCGACGTCGCCGGTGCGGAAGAAGCCGTCCTCGGTGGTGGCGCGGGCGGTCTCGTCGGGCCGGTTCCAGTAGCCCCGCATCACCTGCGGGCCGCGCACGCAGATCTCGCCCGGCATACCCGTGTGAACCGGCATGCCGTCCGGCCCGCGGATCGACACCTCGGTCGAGGGCAGCGGGTAGCCGATCGTGCCCGACCATTCCGCGAGGCGGTACGGGTTCACGCAGACGACGGGCGAGGTCTCCGAGAGGCCGTAGCCCTCGATGATGGTCTGGCCGGTGACCGCCTTCCACTTCGCCGCCACGGCCTTCTGCACCGCCATGCCGCCCGCCACCACGTAATCGACGTGCGAGAAATCGATGGTGCCGATCTTGGGGTGGTTCACCAGCAGGTTGAAGAGCGTGTTCACGCCCGAGAAATGCGTGAAGCGGCTCTTCGACAGCGTCCGGATGAAGCCGTCCGCGTCGCGCGGATTCGGGATCAGGAGGCAGCAGCCGCCGAGGCGCATGAAGAAGAAGAAGCAGCAGGTGAGCGCGAAGATGTGATAGAGCGGCAGGGCCGTCACCATGGTGCGGCCGGCCTCGGCGTCGGTCGCCTCGAACCAGAGCTGGCTCTGCTCGACATTGGCCATGATGTTGCGGTGGGTCAGCATCGCCGCCTTGGCGATGCCGGTGGTGCCCCCGGTATATTGCAGGAAGGCGATGTCCTCGGGCGTGACCGCCACGCGCCGGCGCGTCAGGCACTTGCCCCGCTTCACCGCGGCCGAGAAGCGCGTGGTGCGGCTCGGCGGCAGCGCGAAGGCCGGCACTGCCTTCTTGAGATGACGCGAGGCGAGGTCGATCACCTTCCCCTTGACCCCGAGGCCGTCGCCCGGGCCCGCCACCACGATCTGCTCGAGGCGCGGCAGGTTCGCCAGGGAGGCCGCGACCGTGTGGGCGAAGTTCTCCAGCACGAACAGGGCCCGGGCCCCGGAATCCTGGAGCTGCGCCGTGAGCTCGCGCGGGGTGTAGAGCGGGTTGACGTTGACGACGGTGCAGCCCGCGATCAGCGTGCCGAACAGGGCCGCCGCGTAGGCCGGCACGTTCGGCATCATGATGGCGACGCGGTCACCCTTGCCGAAGCCCTGCCCCTGCAGCCAGGCCGCGAGCGCCTCGGAGGTGGCCCCGAGGGCGCCGTATGTCACCGACGTGCCGAAGCAGGTCACCGCCGGCCGGTCCGCGTAGCGGGCGATGCTGGTCTCGAACAGGTCGACCAGCGTGCCCAGCCGCTCGACGTCGATCTCCGCGGGCATGCCCGGCGGATAGGCGGAGAGCCACGGGCGCGTGGCTCGGCACTCCTGGATCATGGCGATCCTCCCTGATGACGCGGCAGCATGGATCTGCCTTCGGGTTATGGCCCCTTTGAGTCAGGGCTTAGCGGGATCGGGGTGGTTCGATCAAGGGATTACTGGTTCGAGTATGTGAAAGGCCGGTGACGACCACGCTGTGCGGCAGGAAGGCCAGGACCAGCAGGACGGCGGAAATTCCGAATTCCGGTATGGTGAGCGCGCGGCGCGGCCAGGGGCCGATCCCGGCGTCGCGCGCGAGGCCCAGCACCGCGAGGGCGAACCAGAGGGCGCCAAAGCCCAGGGCGAGGCGGCCGGCCCCCGCGGCGAGGGCCCGCCCCCAGCCCGAACGCGGGCGCGGGTCGCGGTTCGTCAGGAGGACGCCGAGACCGAGGGCGGCGCCGTAGCTCGCGGCCGCCGCCGCCGCCCCGAGGGCATAGGCGAGCCACATCGGCGCCTGGTTCAAGAAGGCGATGCCGCCGGTGGCGAAGCCGCTGCGCAGGACCATGCCGCCGAAGGTCGGGTAGAGGCCGAGCGTCAGAACCAGGGCGAGGCCCACGAGCGCCCCGAGGATCCGCCGGACCGGCCCCGCCGGCCCGGGCCCCGCCGCGACCGCCAGGATGCGGGCGAGCGCGTAGACCAGCGCGAAGGCGAAGAGCGGGTAGCGGTCGAGGAAGAAGCCGTAGAACACGCGCTCCGCCGCCGGCGGCAGGGCGCTGCGCTGGTCGAAGCCCGTCGCGGCCACGGCGGCGAGGGCCAGCAGCGCGGCGGCGAGGGGCGCGGCGGGCACGGCGACGGTCGCGGGTCTCATGCGGGCCCTCGGGATGCGGAGGGCCGGAGGATGGCTCCGCCCGGCGCGGGGCGAAAGGCCCGGTACGCGATCCGCCGCATCCCGCGGCCGAGGACGCGCGGGCGCCGGGGGCTACTTGGCCTCGTAATGCTCGCGCACCAGCCGGTCGAGGAGGCGCACGCCCCAGCCGGCGCCCCAGCTCCGGTTGATCTCGTTGGCGCTCGACGACATGCCGACTCCCGCGATGTCGAGATGGGCCCAGGGCACGTCGTTGACGTAGCGCTTGATGAAGGTCGCGGCGGTGGCCGCCCCGCCGTGACGCCCGCCGGTGTTCTTCATGTCGGCGAATTTCGAGTCGATGGCCTTGTCGTAGGCCGGGATCAGCGGCATCCGCCAGACCTTCTCGCCGGTGGCCTCGCCGGCCGCCGTGATCCGGGCCGCGAGCTCGTCGTCGTTCGAGAACAGGCCCGCGATGTCCTGGCCGAGCGCCACGATGATGGCGCCCGTGAGCGTCGCGAGGTCGATCATGAATTTCGGCTTGTAGGTGCTCTGGACGTGCCAGAGCACGTCCGCCAGCACGAGGCGGCCCTCGGCGTCGGTGTTGATGACCTCGATGGTCTGGCCCGACATCGAGGTGACGATGTCGGAGGGCCGGTAGGCGGCGCCGTCCGGCATGTTCTCGACGATGCCGATGGCGCCGACGACGTTCACCTTGGCCTTGCGGCTCGCCAGGGCGTGGAGCGTGCCGACGACGGCGGCGGCGCCGCCCATGTCGCCCTTCATGTCCTCCATGCCGCCGGCCGACTTGATCGAGACGCCGCCGGAATCGAAGACCACGCCCTTGCCGACCAGCGCGAGCGGCGGGTCCGAGCGGTCGGGCGCGCCGTTCCAGCGCATCACCACGATGCGCGGCTCGCGGGCCGAGCCCTGCGCCACCGCCAGGATCGCCCCCATGTTGAGCGCGCGCATCCGCTCGGGCTCGATCACCTCGACCTCGACGCCGAGGCGCGTCAGCTCGGCGGCACGGCGGGCGAATTCCTCGGGGAAGAGCACGTTCGGCGGCTCGTTGATGAGGTCGCGGGCGAGCACCACGCCCTCGGCGACGGCCTCGCTCGCCCGGGCGGCGGCCTCGGCGCCCGCGGGCTCGGCGAGCATCAGGGTCAGGCTGGTGCCGCCATTCTCGTCGGCATCGGGCTTCTTCTTGGTCTTGTAGCGGTCGAAGCTGTAGCTGCGCAGGCGGGCGCCGAGGGCGAACTCGCCCGCATTCTCGCCGCTCACCGGGGCGCCCGGCCAGTCGAGGAGCACCCGGGCGGTGCGGCCCGAGACCTTGCCGGCCGTGAAGCCGCCGAGGACCGGCCAGTCGAGCTTGGCCCTATCCTTCTCGGTGCCGAGGCCGATCACCACGAGGCGCTCGGCCTCGATGCCGGCCGGCGCCGGCAGGGCGAGGGCCGTCAGCGAGCGGCCCTTGAAGCGCTCGCTCGCGGCGGCGCGCGCCACGAGGTCGGCGCCGGCGGAGCCGAGGAGGTCGCGGGCCGCTCCGCTGAGGGACAGGTCGTCGCCAACGAACACGACGAGATCGCCGGGGCCTGCCGGGCCGACCGGCCCGAAGCTGATGGTGATGCCGTCCGCCATGTCGTTGCTTTCCGTCCTGCGATGATGTCTCTGGCGCGGTCGGGCGCGCGGCCGGCTTCCTGTGTAGCCGCTGAGGCGGAGAACGCAACGCGACCGGCCTGCCCTTAAAACGGCCCAAGTTCCGGGTCCTGAGAGGGGCTCGACCGTGTGGGGGGCGCACCGCACGCAAGGGGGGATCTGCCGGGAGGAGCCCGGCGGGTGCCTGATCGCGAGACCCGATGACGCAGATCGAGCGCTACATATTCCGCATCGCGCTCTCGGCTTTCCTGGCCTGCCTGATCGGCCTGACCGGCACGATCTGGGTGACGCAGGCCCTGCGCGAGCTCGACCTGATCACCGCCAAGGGTCAGACACTCCTGATCTTCCTGTTCGTCACCGGCCTGTCGCTGCCGACCCTCGTGGTTGTGATCGCCCCGATGGCGCTGTTCATCGCGGTGATCTACGCGCTGAACAAGCTGAACGGCGATTCCGAGCTGATCGTGATGTCGGCGGCCGGAATGACGCCGCGCAGCCTCCTGCGGCCGTTCCTGACCCTGGCGCTGGCGATCAGCGTGCTCGTGTCCTTCCTGACCATCCAGGTGATGCCGTCGAGCTTCCAGGAATTGCGCGACGTCGTGACCCGCGTGCGCGGCGACTTCATCGCCAACGTCGTCAAGGAGGGGCAGTTCACGGCGCTCGACAACGGCATCACCTTCCACTTCCGCGAGCGCGGCCAGGGCGGGATGCTGCTCGGCCTGTTCATCCAGGACCGGCGCGAGGCCGGCAAGACCAAGGTCTACCTCGCCGAGCGCGGTCAGGCGATCGACGTCGACGGCCAGAGCTACCTCGCCCTCGAGAAGGGCAGCGTGCACCAGCAGCAGAAGGATTCGCGCGACTCCTCGATCCTCACCTTCGAGCGCTATACGATCGACCTCGCGGCCTTCGCGCCCCCCGATGCCGACGTGGTCTACAAGCCGCGCGAGCGCTCGACGATGCAGCTGCTCTTCCCCGACCGGAGCGAGGGCTATTACCAGTTGCAGAAGGGCCGGTTCCGGGCGGAGCTGCACGACCGGCTCTCCTCCTGGCTCTATCCCCTGGCGCTGGCCTTCATCGCCTTCGCGGCCCTCGGCGACCCGCGCACCACCCGCCAGGGCCGGGGCCTCGCGGTGGCGGGCGCCGTCCTGGCGGTGGTGGTGCTGCGCATCGCGGGCTTCGCGGCGAGCAGCGCGGCGGCGCGCAGCCAAGGCGCGGTCATCGCCGTCTACGCGGTGCCGCTCCTGGCCATCGCGCTCTCGGCGCTGATCATCTTCCAGGGGGCCGCCATGCGCGCCCTCGGCGCCGGCCTGCGCCGGTCGGTGAGCGGGCGCCTCGGCGTGCCCCGCCTCGCGGCGCGCTGAGGAGCCGGCCCCATGCTGATCGGCCTGACCCTCGGGCGCTACTTCGCCATGCGCTTCGTGCGCACGGTGCTGGGCGTGTTCCTCACCGTCTTCGCCCTGGTCTACACCCTCGATTTCGTCGAGCTCCTGCGGCGCGCGGGCGATGCCGAGGGCGCGACGACGGGGCTGATGGCGCAGCTCTCCCTCTACCGGACGCCGGCTGTGGCGGAGGGCGTGCTGCCCTTCGCGGTTCTGTTCGGCTCGATGGCGGCCCTGCTGCAGCTCTCGCGCAAGCTGGAACTCGTGGTGGCCCGCGCCGCCGGGATCTCGGCCTGGCAGTTCCTGCAGCCCGGGATCTTCGTGGCTTTGGCGCTCGGGGCCTTCACGGTGGGCGTCTACAACCCGCTCTCGGCGGTGCTGAAGCAGCGCTCCACAGAAATCGAGGCGAAGATCTTCGCCCGCTCGACCAAGGCCAGCTCCGGCAAGGACCTCTGGATCCGCCAGAAGAGCCTCGATGGGCAGGCCATCATCCGGGCCGAGACCGCGATCGAGGGGACCACGACGCTGGCCGGCGTCTCGGTCTTCACCTTCGACGAGGCGGGCATCTTCGTCTCCCAGATCGAGGCTGCGCGGGCGAGTCTGCACGTCGGCTACTGGGAGTTGAGCGAGGCGCGCGTTCTCGCCCCTGGCGTGCCTCCCGAGAGCTATGGCAGCTACCTGATCGCCTCGACCTTGGAGCCCGGGCAGGTGCGGCAGCGCTTCACACCCCCGGAATCTGTGCCTTTCTGGCAACTTCCCGAGACCATCGCGCGCAGCGAGCGGGCCGGGTTGGATGCGACCCGATACCGACTCCAGTATGATGTGTTGTGGGCTCGGCCGATCCTCTTCGTCGCAATGGTCCTCGTGGCGGCAACCGTTTCCTTACGGTTCTTCCGCTTTGGTGGTGTGGGCAAACTCGTGCTCGGCGGGGTGGCGGCGGGGTTTGCCCTCTACGTCGCCCGTCAGGTCATGGAAGGCTTGGGTGCGTCCGGGATCGTGGCTCCGCCGGTGGCGGCGTGGTTCCCGGCCGTGGTAGGGAGTCTTCTCGGTACGCTCACGCTTCTGTACCAGGAAGACGGCTGAGGCTGCGGCCCGGACGGGAGACGAAGGGATGACCGTGGCTGGAGTTGTGACGCGCGTTGCGTAAGGTCGCCGACATCGCGAGGATGGCCGCCGTTCTGGCGCTGCTGACGGCTGCCCTGCCGCTCGGGCTGCCCGTGCCGGCGGCCGCTCAGGCCCTGCCGAAAGCCGCGACGGGCAAGCCGGGCGACAAGCTCCTGGTCGAGGCCGACGAGCTCATCTACGACAACGACAAGAACACCGTGACGGCGCGCGGCAATGCCGAGCTGCATTACGGCCCGCGCACCCTCCAGGCCGACCGCGTCCGTTACGACCGGGCCACGAGCCGCGTCTTCGCCGAGGGCAATGTCCGCCTCACCGACCAGGACGGCGCCGTCGTCACCGGCGAGCGGATGGAGCTGACGGACGATTTCCGGAACGGCTTCATCGATTCCCTGCGCATCCAGCAGACCGTCGAGAAGAAGGGCGAGGTGGTCCGTACCCGGTTCTCGGCGCCGCGCGCCGAGCGCGTCGACGGGGAGCAGACGAGCTTCGATTACGGCACCTACACGGCCTGCGAGCCCTGTAAGGACCACCCGGAGAAGCCGCCCCTGTGGCAGGTGCGCGCCGCCAAGATCATCCACAACAACGAGACCCACACGGTCTCGTTCGAGGAATCGACCCTGGAGCTCGCCGGCATCCCGGTGGCCTATCTGCCCTATTTCGAGGCCGCGGACCCGACCGTGAAGCGCAAGAGCGGCTTCCTGACGCCGCGCTTCATCTCCTCGACGGCGCTCGGCACCGGCGCCGCTGTGCCCTACTTCTTCAACCTCGCGCCGAACTACGACCTGACCCTCTCGCCGGCCTTCGTGAGCCGGCAGGGCGTGCTCGGCCAGGCCGAGTTCCGCCACCGGCTCGAGACCGGCTTCTACAACCTGCGCGTCAGCGGCATCTTCCAGACCACGCCGAGCGCCTTCCTGCCCGGTCCCCTCGGCGCGGGCGACCGCGACTTCCGCGGCTCGATCGAGAGCCGGGGCCGGTTCTACATCAACGACCGCTGGCGCACCGGCTGGGACGTAGTCGGCGTCACCGACAAGTGGTTCCTCGACAATTACCGGATCCGCAACCAGAACATCACCACGGATTACTTCCGCGAGGCGGTCTCGACCGCCTACCTGATCGGCCAGGGTGACCGCTCCTGGTTCGAGGCGCGGGGCTACTACTTCAAGGGCCTGTCGAGCTTCGACTGGCAGAAGGAGCAGCCCGTCGTCGCGCCCGTCATCGATTACGACAAGCGCATCAACGGTCCCGGCTTCCTGGGCGGCGAGGTCCGGTTCGAGGGCAACCTCACCAGCCTGACCCGCGAGGCGACGGATTTCCAGGGCCTGCCGCGCACCGGCAGCTACCTGTTCAGCCCAAGCTTCAACGGCGTCAGCTACCCGCTCTACGAGACCTGCACGATCTTCAACAACTCGTCCTGCCTGATCCGGGGGCTGGCCGGCACGGATACCCGCGCCTCGGCGCAGGTCTCCTGGCGCCGCACCTTCATCGATCCGCTGGGTCAGGCGATCACGCCCTTCGCGTATCTGCGCGCCGACACCTTCTTCGTGAATCCGAGCCTCTCGGGCTACCAGAACGCGCTGGCGCCCACGATCGCCAATATCGGCGAGGGCTCGTCCGGCCGGGTGATGCCGGCACTCGGCATCGATTACCGCTATCCCTTCGTCAGCGATTTCGGGCGCCTCGGCGTCCACACCATCGAGCCGATCGCCCAGATCATCGCGCGCCCGAGCGAGACCCGCATCGGCCGCCTCCCCAACGAGGACGCGCAGAGCCTCGTCTTCGACGACACCTCGCTCTTCGAGTGGGACAAGTTCTCGGGCTACGACCGGGTCGAGGGCGGCGTGCGCACGAATCTCGGCGGCCAGTACTCGGTGGTCACGCCGGCGGGCTGGTACGCGAACGTGTTGTTCGGCGAGTCGATCCAGCTCGCGGGCGTCAACTCGTTCCGCCGGGGCGACCTCGCCAATGTGGGTTTCGATTCCGGCCTCGAATCCCGCCGCTCCGACTTCGTCGGGCGTTTCCAGCTCTCGCCGAACCAGAACATCAGCCTGATCAGCCGCGCCCGGTTCGACCACAACGATTTCAGCGTGAACCGCTTCGAGACCGGCATCACGGCGCGCTTCGCGCCGTTCCTGCCCCTCTCGGTCTCGGCCTTCTACTCCTATTACGAGGCGCAGCCGCTGCTGGGCTTCAGCCATCGCCGCGAGGGCATCACCGCCTCGGCCACCTACAACATCACGCCGAACTGGTTCGTCACCGGCTCGGCCCTCATCGACCTGACCCACTATCTCGACACCCGCGACGTCTACGCGGACGCCCTCAACGCCTATCTCGCCAACCCGGTCGGGGTCGCGCCGATCTACCAAAATCCGGGCCGCTTCTACCTCTCGGGCATGAGCTTCGGCGGCGGCTACCAGGACGAGTGCACCACGGTCTCGCTGAACTACATCGTCTCGCCCATCGCCACCGCCATCGGGGTGCGCGAGCGCAACCAGACCGTGCTGCTGCGGGTCGAGCTGAAGACGCTCGGCGAGGCGGACCTGCGCCAGAACGTCGGCACCGCCACCACCGCCGACGGCATCGCGGCGATCCGCTGAGCCGCAACCGCTCGCGGCGACGGACCGGGGCTGCTAGAAGCGCCGGATGCCACCACGCCAAACGCTCATCCGGGGGCCTGCCGCGGGCCTGGGGCCCGCCGCGAGCCGGGGACCCGCCGCAAGCCCGGCACCGGGCGTCGCAGACGCGACCGGCCCCGGCTTCGCGGGCTCGGGCCGAGCTTGGGTGTTGCGCAGGCGGTCCGGGCGGCCCGCCTCCCCCTCGAACCCGCTCGGGTAGCCCATGACACCCCTGGCCCTCACCCTCGGCGACCCGGCCGGCATCGGGCCCGAGCTCGCGCTCGCCGCCTGGGCCCGGCGCGCGGCGCAAGGCGCTCATTCGGCCCTGCGGCCGTTCTTCCTCGTGGCCGACCCGGATTTCGTCGAGCGCAGCGCGAGCCGCCTCGGCCTGCACGTGCCGGTGGCCGAGATCGACCCCGAAACCGCCGCGGAGGTGTTTCCCCGCGCCCTTCCGGTGGTCGCCCTGCCGAGCGGCACGACCATCGCGGCGGAGCCCGGCAAGCCCGATCCGGCGCATGCCGGCGCCACCCTCGAATCGATCACCGCCGCGGTCGGCTTCGTGCAGGCCGGGCGGGCCGCGGCCGTCGTCACCAACCCGATCGCCAAATACGTCCTGACGCAGGTGGGCTTCGCCTATCCGGGCCATACCGAGTTCCTGGCGGCGCTCGCGGTGCCGCCGGGGAGCCCCGCGCCGCTGCCCGTGATGATGATCTGGAGCCAGGACCTCGCGGTCGTGCCCGTCACGATCCACGTGCCGCTGCGCCGCGTCCCCGAATTGCTGACGCAGGACCTCGTCGAGCGTACCGCCCGCATCGTCGCCCGCGACCTCGCGACGCGCTTCGGCCTCGCGGCGCCGCGCCTCGTGCTCGCGGGCCTCAACCCGCATGCGGGCGAGGCCGGCACCATGGGCTTTGAGGACCGCGACGTGCTGGCGCCGGCGGTGGAGCGCCTGCGCGCCGAGGGCATCGACATCCGGGGCCCTTTGCCGGCCGACACCCTGTTCCACGCCCGCGCCCGGGCGACCTACGACGCGGCGCTGGCCCCCACCCACGATCAGGCGCTCATCCCGATCAAGACCATCGCGTTCGACGATGGCGTCAACGTCACCCTCGGGCTGCCCTTCATCCGCACCTCGCCCGACCACGGCACCGCCTTCGACATCGCCGGCCAGGGCATCGCCCGGCCGGACAGCCTGATCGCCGCCCTGCGCCTCGCCGACCGGCTCGCCCGGAACGCCGCGCCGGCCAAGGCCCCCACCGCCGAGATCGTCCCGTTCAACGATTACGCCGATCGGGTGCGGCCGGCCTCGGCGCCGCCCTCCCATTTCGACCCGACCGACGAGCTATGAGCACCGGCGACGGCCTGCCGCCGCTCCGCGAGGTCGTGCAGCGGCACGGCCTGGAGCCCAAGAAGGCGCTAGGGCAAAATTTCCTCTACGACCTCAACCTGACCGGACGCATCGCCCGGAGTGCCGGGCCCCTCGCGGATGTGACGGTGGTGGAGGTCGGCCCCGGCCCCGGCGGCCTCACCCGGGCCCTGCTCGCGGCGGGCGCGGGCCGCGTCATCGCCATCGAGCGCGATTCCCGGGCGCTGCCGGCGCTCGCGGAGATCGCGGCGCATTATCCGGGCCGGCTCACCGTCGTGGACGCGGATGCGCTCGCCTTCGATCCGCGCCCGCTGATCGGCGACCGCCCGGCCCGAATCGTCGCGAACCTGCCCTACAACATCGGGACAGCCCTCCTCACCGGCTGGCTGGAGGGCGAGGCCTGGCCGCCCTGGTGGGATTCGGCGACCCTGATGTTCCAGCGCGAGGTGGCGGAGCGGATCGTCGCCGATGTCAGCGCGCGGGCGGATTACGGGCGCCTCGGCGTGCTCTGCGGCTGGCGCACGCAGGCCGACATCCTGTTCGACGTCGCGCCCTCCGCCTTCGTGCCGCCCCCGAAGGTGACCTCGAGCGTCGTGCGCCTCGTGCCCCGCGCCGCGCCCCTGCCCTGCCGGGCGGGCGCCCTCGAGGCCGTGACCCGGGCGGCCTTCGGCCAGCGCCGCAAGATGCTGCGCCAGAGCCTGAAGGCGCTGACGCCCGAGCCCGGCGCCCTCCTGTCGGCGACCGGCATCGCCGAGACCGCCCGGGCCGAGGAGGTGCCATTGGCGGGTTTCGTGGCTCTGGCCAACGCCTACGACGCGCGCCGGACTCTCGGCGCGGCGTGAGCCCGGCGAGGCGACTCGGAAGACGCCCGCGACGCGCATGAAAAAGGCCGGCACCGCGCGCGCGGTGCCGGCCCGTGCTCGGTCGGGACCCGACCGGTGCGTCAGCTGGTCTGCTGGATCGCCGAGAGGATCCAGGGCCGGCCGGGCTGGCGGACGAAGGTCCAGAGTTCGGTGGCCTCCGCCGGCTCGGTCTCGACCACCCGGTTGGTGTTGCGATCGAGCTTCACGTCGTTCAGCGCATAGCGCATCGCGACGGTCGCGTATTCCGACGAGCCCTCGCCCCAGGCTTCCGACAGGTCGCCCTGCAGGAGCTTGACGTTCGAGATCCGGTTGACGATGCCGCGGGCGGCATTCGCCTGAAGCTCTTCCTCGAAATAGCCCGCCATCTCGGGCGTCGCGAGGTTGCGCAGGCCGACCTTGTCCTCGTGCGAATAGGCGTCCTGAACCTCGCCGAGCAGCCGCTCGAACGACTGGAAGTCGTTGGGGCCGATCTGGATCTGGCGCTGCTGCACGGGACGCTGCGCGCCCCCGCCCATCATGCCGCCAAGACCTGACGCACCCGGACCGGACGCACCCGGACCTGAAGCACCGAGGCCGGGACCGGCATTGCCGAGCCCCTGGTTCGGCGCGCCCGGTCCGTTGTCGAGCCCGGTCCGGGCGTAGGGCGCGCCGGCGCCGGCCGGCTGGCCCTGACGGCGGCGGAACCACCGCACCGCGAAGGAGACGAGCAGGACGAGGAGGCCAACCTGCAGGATCAGCCCGAGGAACGAGGCGATGCCGCCGAGGCCGCCGAAGAAGCCGCCGCCGATGAGCGCGCCGAGGAGGCCCGCGCCGAGGAGCCCCGCCATGAAGCCGCCGCCGAAGCGGCGGCCCTGGGCGGGCGCCTGCATGCCGGGGTTGGACATGCCCGGGCCGGGCTGGGTCTGCGAGCGCTGGATCGGCGCGGCAGCACCGGGCGCCGTGGTGGTCGCGGAGGGCGCGTTGAAGGTGCGCGACCCACGCGAGCCGGCGCTGCCGCCGCCGCCCGGACGGGCCTCGACGACGGGCGCCGCGACCGTCAGCGCTGCCGCGAGCGCCAGGATGGTCGCCGTACGCTTGCGGCGCGTGGTGGAGGTGAGCATCGATTCGCCTCTGCGAGAGTAAATGTCGTGGCGTGATCGCCGACGATAATATGGAGACGTGCGTGCCGGAGTTTTAGTCCGCACAACCGCTAAGTTTTTTCGGATGAAACCCGGTCTTCGACCGTGGGTGGTTAATTCAGCGTGCGTACGCCCGGATCGAGGCCTGCGCGGCCTCTACACCACGGCCGGGAAGATCAGGCGCACGCTGGTGCCGGCCCCGGGCTGGCTTTCGAGCGTGATGGTGCCGTTCTGGCGCTTCATCAGCCCGTGCACGATGGCGAGCCCCGCCCCGCGCCCAGCCTCGTGACTGGTGGCGAAGGGCGAGAGCGCCCTCGCGAGCATCTCGGGGGACATGCCCGAGCCCGTGTCGCGCACCAGGATGCCCACGGCGCCGTCGCCGGGCCGCTGGATCGTCCGGTCGCCCGGCGGCAACCGGAAGGCCGCGATCGTGAGGGCGCCGCCGCTCGGCATCGCCTCGCAGGCATTGGCGACGATGTGGCCGAGGGCGAGCTCCACCTGCGTCGGGTTGCTCAGGGCGGGCGGGAGGTCGCTGGCGATCTCGAGGTCCAGGGTGATGCTCGGCGGCAGGCCCGGGCGCAGGCGCTCGGCCACGTCGCGCACCAGCCGGGCGAGATCGACGGGGCACACGTCCGGGGCGATCCGGCGGGAGAAGGCGAGGAGCTGCCGGGTGAGGATCGTGGCCCGCTCGACCGCGTCGGTCGAGCGCGTGAGCGCGCGCTGGATGAAGGGCTCCGGCCGGTCGCCGAGCCGCCGCGTCAGGCCGTCGACGTAGCCGATCAGGATCTGCAGGAAGTTGTTGAACTCGTGCGCGACGCTGTTCGTCAGGAGCCCGAGGGCCTCGCGCTGGCGCGACAGGGCAAGCGCCCCCTCGGCCTCCCGCCGCCGGGTCACGTCGAGGACCTGACACAGGCTGAGATCGCTCCCGGCGATCGGCGCGAGGCTGACGCAGGCCCAGAACCCGATGCCGTCCCGGGTGAGCGCCAGGAATTCCTCGGCCGAACCGGTGGCGCCCGGTCCCTCGCGCAGGAGCGCGCGGATCTCCTGCCCGCGCACCGCCTCGGGCGCGAAGCCGGTCAGGACCAGGAAGGCGGGGTTCGCGTACAGGATGGCGCCGTCGGGCGCGGTCAGGGCGGTCGCGACCGGCGAGGCCGCGAGGATCGGCTCCCAGGCACCGGGGATTGCCGGCGGCGCGCGGTCGGCGGGAGCTTGATACCGGCCGTCCGCTTCGGGCTGCACCATGATCGATCCCGGCTCGACGGGTCCGCGCTCCCGACCCGCTCTCGATAGCGGCAACGCGCGGCATGGCCAAGGCGTGCCGGCGCGGGGTGCCGCGCGGTGACGCACCGGCCCATCCCGCAGGCTCGGACTATTGCCGGAGGCTCGGACTATTGCCGCACCCACATCACCCGGGCCATCCAGGCGATCTCGCCGACATTGACGACGCGGTCCTGGTGATCCGGGTTGAGGGAGGAGAGCTCGACCGTGCGGGCGGTGCGGCGGCGCAGCTCCTTGGCCAGAACCTCGCCCGCATGGAGCCGGACCACGACCCGGTCGCCCTTGCGCACGCTCGCCGAGGGCGAGACGATCAGCACGTCGCCGTCCCGGTAGAGCGGGTTCATCGAATCGCCCTGGACCTCCAGCGCGAAGGCCCGCTCCTCGCCGAGATCGGGGAACTCGATCTCCTCCCAGCCCGGACCGCCCGTCGGCATGCCCTCGTCGGTGAACAGGCGGCCGGCGCCGGCCTGGGTCATGCCGATGAGCGGGATCATCGCCCGGGGCGGCCCCTCGCGGGGCTCGATCAGGCGCAGGAACTCGTCGAGGCTGGCGCCGGTGGCGGTGAGCACCTTCGAGACCGATTCGGTGGAGGGCCAGCGCTTGCGCCCGTCGGGTCCGATCCGCTTCGAGCGGTTGAAGCTCGTGGCGTCGAGCCCTGCGCGGCGGGCGAGGCCCGAGGCCGAGAAACCGTGCCGCTCGGCCAGGCGGTCGATCGCGGTCCAGATCTGCTCGTGGGACAGCATGAGGGGTTCGAGCCTGCGCGGGCCGCTAAGACGCACGGCCTAGTTGTAGGAAAGTAGAACTAAACAGCTCAAAATGCAATCGGCGTTCTGCGTATTTCGCACCCGAATCCGTACGCTCCGGACGCGTCCCCGGGACTTCGCGGAGAGGGGCTGAGCCGGGCGGGCCGGCGCGGCGCTGTTGCGCAGCGGAGGCCACTCGCTCTATCGACGCCCCGTCATACGGACGGTGCCGATGCCCCTCATCTACAAAATCTGTCCCCGAGCGCTCTGGCGCGAGGCCGAGGAAGCCGGCCGCTTCGACGGCGCGCCGGTGGACCACGCCGACGGCTTCATCCACTTCTCGACCGCGGCGCAGGCCGCCAAGACCGCAGCGCGGCATTTCGCGGGCGCCCAAGACCTCCTCCTCGTCTCGGTCGAGGCCGAGGCCCTGGGCGGCGCCCTGCGCTACGAGCCCTCCCGCGGCGGCGACCTGTTCCCGCATCTCTACGGCCCCCTCCCCTTGAGCGCGGTGCGGGCGGTCGCCGAACTGCCCCTCGGGCCGGATGGCCGCCACCTGTTCCCGGCGGAGATCGCGGCATGATCGGCAGCCTGTTCCCTCTCATCCGCCCGGTTCTGCACGGGCTCGACGCGGAATCCGCGCATAACCTGACGCTCCGGGCGCTGGCCCTGATGCCGCCCCGGCGCCCACCGGCCGACGACGCGCGGCTCGCGGTCGATTGCCTCGGGCACCGCTTCCCGAACCCGGTCGGCCTCGCGGCGGGCTTCGACAAGGGCGCCGAGGTGCCGGACGCGCTGCTCGGCCTCGGCTTCGGCTTCGTGGAGGTGGGCGGCGTGGTGCCCAAGCCTCAGCCCGGCAACCCGAAGCCCCGGGTGTTCCGGCTCACCCAAGACGGCGGCGTCATCAACCGCTTCGGCCTCAACAGCGAAGGGCTCGCGGTGGTCGCGCGCCGGCTCGCAACGCGGGCGCGGCGTCCCGGCCTCGTCGGGGTCAATATCGGGGCGAACAAGGAGGCGACCGATCGCCTCGCCGATTACGTCGCTTGCACCCGGGCGCTGGCACCGCACGTCGCCTTCGTGACCGTCAACGTCTCCTCGCCGAACACCCCGGGCCTGCGCGACCTGCAGGGGGAGGCCTTCCTCGACACGCTGCTGGCGCGGGTGGTCGAGGCCCGGGACGCGGTCCATCCGGCGACCGCGATCCTCCTGAAGATCGCGCCCGACATCACCCTCGGCGCCCTCGACGCCATCTGCGCCACGGCGGAACGGCGGGGCGTGCAGGCGCTCGTCGTCTCGAACACCACCATCGCGCGGCCCGCGAGCCTGGCCGAGACCACCCTCGCGCGCGAGACCGGCGGCCTCTCCGGGCGGCCCCTGTTCGGCCCCGCGACGCGGCTCCTGGCCGAGACCTACCTGCGGGTCGGCGGCCGGCTGCCCCTCGTCGGGGTCGGCGGCATCGATTCCGCCGAGGCGGCCTGGACCAAGATCCGGGCCGGCGCCACCCTGCTGCAGCTCTACTCGGCGCTGGTCTATGCGGGCCCCGGCCTGATCCCCGAGATCAAGGCCGGCCTCCTCGCCCGGATCAAGGCCGAGGGGCTGACCGGCCTGTCGCAGGCGGTCGGGCGCGACGCGCGAGCGCTCGCCGCCGAAGCGGAGACCGGTTCAGCGGCGGGGAGCGCGTCGAAGGCTTAGAGCCGCTCGCGACGGCAACGCGATCGGGAACCGCTCCGGCGCGCTCGATCGCCGGCCTTAACCGGCTCTGAAGCTCCGCCGCTTAGGCCTCACCGCAGGCCGCGTCCCCCCGTCCCGGCGAGCACCGCGCAGGCCGCCGCGAGGCCGAGCAGGCTCCATTTCAGCGGGAGCCAGCCGGCACCCTCGGCCCGCATCGGCTCGGTGACGAAGCGGCCGGGCGACACCTCGACGCCGGGCTTGCCGTAGGTCCGCGCATCCGCGATCTGCGCGGCGGTGACGGCCCATTCGATGTCGCGCCCGCGATCATAGGCCATGACCGCGAGCCCGACGGCGATTCCCGCCGCGAGCGCCGCCAGAACCCGCACCCGCACCTGCATCCGCGCTCCTCCGCATCACCGCGATGGGTTAGGCCGCCGGTGCCCTGGGCTCAACCGGGCGCGGGCGTCCGTCCCTCAGCGCATGCCCCCCATTCCGCGCGCTCGGATCGCGCGCCCCCGCAGGGCGAAACCGAAGGGAAGCCGCCGCTCAGGTGCCGGGTGCATGAGGGGCCTGCGTTCGCGTGCGATTGAGCGCCGTCCCGAGCGACGCTTATCTCGCGGCTGCGAGACCTGCCGCCTCCGGACGGGGCCCGCGCTCCCCCCGTTTCAGGATGCATCGATGGATCACCCGGTCGGGTCTCGCAAGACCGCTACGCGCCACGCCGGACCCGGCCGGGGCGAGACCGAAGGCGAAGCCAAGGTCGAGGGGACCAAGCGCTCCTCGGCCGCCGGCGGCTGGGGGGCCCTGAAGAGCTGCGGCAAGCACCTGCTGGGCAGCCGCGCCCCGCTCTCGGGCGCCCGCGCCATGCTGAAGGCCAACCAGCCGGACGGGTTCGACTGCCCCGGCTGCGCCTGGGGCGACCCGGAGCACGGCTCCTCGTTCGAGTTCTGCGAGAACGGCGTGAAGGCGGTCTCCTGGGAGGCGACCGACAAGCGCACGCCCCCAGCCTTCTTCGCCCGGCACACCGTCCAGGAACTGCGCGGCTGGAGCGACTACGCCCTCGAGGGCCAGGGCCGCCTGACGGAGCCGTTGCGCTACGACCCGGCCTCCGACCGCTACCTTCCGGTCACCTGGGAGGCGGCCTTCGCGGAGATCGGCGCGACGCTTCGCGGGCTCGATCATCCGGACCAGGCCGAGTTCTACACCTCCGGCCGCGCCTCGAACGAGGCCGCCTATCTCTACCAGCTCTTCGCCCGGCACTACGGCACCAACAACTTCCCCGATTGCTCGAACATGTGCCACGAGGCGAGCGGCGTCGCCCTGCAGGCCGCCATCGGCATCGGCAAGGGCACGGTGCTGCTGGAGGATTTCGAGAAGGCCGACGCCATCTTCGTGGTGGGCCAGAATCCCGGCACCAACCATCCCCGCATGCTCGGCGACCTGCGCCGTGCCGCCCAGCGCGGCGCCCGCGTCGTGGTGCTCAACCCGGTCCGCGAGCGCGGGCTCGAGCGCTTCGCCGACCCGCAGAACACCGTCGAGATGCTGCGCGGCGCGAGCGCGCCCGTGGCCAGCCACTATTTCCAGCCACGCCTCGGCGGCGACATGGCGGTGTTCCGCGGCATCGCCAAGGCGATCTTCGCGGCCGACGACGCGGCCCTGCGGGCGGGCCGCCCCTCCGTGCTCGACCGGCCGTTCCTGGCCCGCCACACAGCCGGCTACGAGGCCTACCGGGCCCTCGTCGAGGCGACCGCGTGGGAGACCACCCTCGATCAGTCGGGCCTCGCCCGCGACGAGATCGAGACCGCCGCGGAGGTCTATCTCGGGGCGGACAAGGCGATCTGCACCTGGGCCATGGGGGTGACCCAGCACCGGCATTCGGTGGCGACCATCCGCGAGATGGCCAACGTGATGTTCCTGCGCGGGCATATCGGCCGCCCCGGCGCCGGCCTCTGCCCCGTGCGCGGCCACTCGAACGTCCAGGGCGACCGCACGGTCGGCATCAACGAGCGCCCGCCGGCCGCCCTCCTCGACGCGCTGGAGCGGACCTTCGGCTTCCCGGCGCCGCGCCGGCACGGCCACAACGTGGTGGCGGCGATCAACGCTTTGCTGGACGGCTCGGCCAAGGCCTTCATCGGGCTCGGCGGCAATTTCGCGCGGGCGACGCCGGATTCGTGCCGGGTGGCGCGGGCGCTCGCCGGCTGCCGCCTCACGGTGCACATCGCCACGAAGCTCAACCACTCCCACCTTCTCCCGGGCACGGTCGGCTACCTGCTGCCTTGCCTCGGCCGCACCGAGATCG
Source organism: Methylobacterium soli (assembly GCF_008806385.1). Taxonomy (GTDB): domain Bacteria; phylum Pseudomonadota; class Alphaproteobacteria; order Rhizobiales; family Beijerinckiaceae; genus Methylobacterium; species Methylobacterium soli. Next base: position 2,623 of record NZ_VZZK01000036.1, on the reverse strand, counting down.
ACCGCAACGCCGCCGGCAAGACCCAGATCGTGACCGTCGAGGATTCGATGAGCATGGTCCACGGCTCCGGCGGCATCAACAAGCCGGCCTCGAAGGCGCTGCGCTCCGAGATCGCCATCATCGCCGGCATGGCCGCGGCCACCATCGGCTCGGACAAGGTCGATTGGGCCGGGCTCAGCGAGGATTACGACCGGATCCGCTCGCTGATCGAGGCCACCATCCCGGGATTCACTGGCTACAATGTCCGGGTCCGACGCCCACGGGGCTTCATGCTGCGCAACCTCGCGGCCGAGCGCGTGTTCGAGACCGAGACCGGAAGGGCCGGCTTCGCGGCCGAGGCCCTGCCGGAATCGACCGAGCACCAGCAGGCGCGGCGTGCCCCCGACACGTTCGTGCTGCAGACCTTCCGCTCGCACGACCAGTACAACACCACGATCTACGGCCTCGACGACCGCTACCGCGGCGTCTACGGCGAGCGCCGGGTGCTGTTTGCCCATCCGGACGACCTCGCGGAGATCCGGGCCCGCCTCGGCGACCGGGTCGACATCGTCGGGCTGCATCCGGACGGGATCGACCGCGTGGCGGAGGATTTCCGCCTCGTGCCCTTCGAGATGCCGCGCGGCAGCCTCGCGGGGTATTACCCGGAGCTGAACGTGCTCGTGCCGCTCTCCTCCTTCGGGACGGGCAGCGACACACCGACCTCGAAATCGGTGCTGGTGACGCTGCGCGCCCGCGCCGCCGCGGTGGCGGCCTGATGCCGGCGCGGCGGGACGCGGAACCCGCGCCGATCTCCGACGCGGCGTTCCTGGCCGCGGCCGAGGCGCTCGCGCGGTAGCGGCCCGACCTGTCGCCGCTGGCCGCCGGGCTCCTGGCCGGCCTACGCCTCGGGGTCGCGGCCGATACCCGCGCCTTCGCGCGGACCTTCGCCCTCGCGCACGCGCACGCCCTGCGCGGCCTCTCGGAATTGGAGGAAGCGGCGCTCGTCACGGTAACGCGCCGCGATCCCCGCACCCAGCGGGCGCATTACGCGGCGAGCCCGGCCGGGCGGGCGCTCGGCGCCGCGTCCGGCCCCGGGATCGCCAACGCCGCCTGAGGGCCGTTCAGTCGAGGCGCGCCACCGCGATCGCACCGCCCTCGATCAGCGCGAACGTAATCCCGGCATTGCGCAGCGCCAGGATCACGGCCCCGCGGGCCGCCTCCGCGCAGGCATCAGGATCGGAGGGCGCATCCGGCGCCTCCAGCCGGCGGATCACCGCGGAGGTGAGCCCGCTCGCCTTGGCGAGATGCATCATCGACCAGCCGAGCAGGTTGCGGGCGGCGCGTAGGTGCGGCGCCGCGATCTGGGGATCGACGTCGCGGGCCGTGTCCGGCGGCGTCCGCTCGGGGCCGGCCGGCACCATCAGGCTGGCCCAGCCCTCGACCCGGCCGGTCGGATCTTCCACCGGCACCATCACGGCCGTGAAGGCCTTGCCGTGGCCGTTCGCGAGGGCGAGCGTCGGCGTCATGGAGAAGGGCTGGCCCTGCCGGACCAGCTGCGCCAGCCGGTTGCGCCGATAGGCCCGCTGCTCGGGCAGCACGAAGCGGGCGAAATCCTTCAACAGGTCCAGGTTGCGCAGGCCGGTGAGCGCCCGAAGCTCCGGCGGGTAATCGTCGGGCGGAAAGCTGTCCATCGACGAGAACACGATGCTGGCGTGATCGAACAGGGCGCGGTTGCGCCGCAGGTCGGCCTCGCGGCTGCGCCAGAGGGAATCCTGCTCGGTGATGTCGAAGACGACGCCGGCCACGCCGATCACGGCACCGTCCAGATCCCGGACGAGCTCGCCACGGCTCTTCAAGGTCCGCTCGCACCCGCTCCAGCGCAGGACCCGGAAGGTATGGTCGCACAGGGTCTCGGCGAGCGCCGCATCGCAGGCCGGCAGCCCCGGCCGATCCTCCGGATGGACGCGATCGCGCAGAATCTCCCAGCCCGGCTCGATCGCCCCGGGGGCGAGCCCGAGGATGTGGAAGAAGCCCGCCGACCAGACATGGGCGCGCGTCGCGAAGCACCAGCTCCAATGTCCGGTGAGGCCCGCGGCCTCGATCATCGCGACGAAGGCGTCCGACGAGACGGTGGACCCGCTGCCCTGCATCCGCCTGTGCCCTCCCGTGCGATGCCGCCTCTCGGCAAGATCAGGGATTGGTCCGGTGAACCGCTGAAACGATACGCCGCCGCCCGCGCGGCCTGGCCCGTTTGTCTCGACGTCTGCGAGATTTCGGTGCCGCTCCTCTGGTAACCGACTTCGCATCCGCCAAACGCGACAGATGCCGCTCCTTCGAAGACGCTTTCGGCCGGATCGAATGCTTCACGATCCGGCCAGCCATTCCGCGAACACTAGCGTTGGTACCATACATGACACAAGCGCAGAGACGCTCGCGAGCCGAAATTCCTGGAGCGCGATCCGCAGGCGATGTGGGGCGGTCTCACGGCCCGGCCGATGCGCTCCCGGTCGGCCGCGCTGGCGCAAGGCTGGCGAGGAGGCCGGCGGCTTCATCGCGCAAGGGGACGAAGATCCCTAGGTGTTTGATCCCAGGGTTTGATGGTGCAGTTTTCTCACGCGAGTGGAAGGATGCGCTATGGGCCAAG
>NZ_VZZK01000035.1 GCF_008806385.1 Methylobacterium soli | reverse complement strand
GGCGAGTGGATCACCGACTACAACGAACACCATCCCCACCGGGGGCTCGGCATGCGCTCGCCTCGCAAGTTCATTCGTGCTCAGATCCAACCAGCCCCGTGTCCGGTTTGATGAGGGCAACTCCACATGCGCAGTTCGACTAGCTGCGCGAGGCTGACCGCTACGAGAAGCTGCGCTCGTCGATCCTGTAGCGGGACGAGGCGCTCACAGGTTCAGCCAACCCGATGCTGGTCTGGCCGGGGGAAATGCGCGAGGCACGCGCCAGTACAGCGGTCGCTCGTCGGCGAGGCATGGCGCTGCCCGCTCCGCGCGCCCGTCGAGGGCGGAAGTTTCCGGCGAGCGCCGAGGCGGATGAAGCTATTCCGAGCGATGCATGACGAACGCGACGGCATCGTTCACGGCTTCGGGAAGAACGGTCATGTGCGTTCGTCCGGGGATCAATCGAAACTGACTCGCCAATCCCGGGATTTTATCAAGCCGATCCGCCACCACACGGGCAAGCTCGACTATTCGTGCCGAACTCAGACGGTTCAAGCGTGCTTCGCGATCAGGGGCGTCGCGCTGAAACGGCGCCAATTCTTCCTCGTAAGCCCCGGCCAGAAGAAGCGCGTCTGCACGAACGGGCGGTCCCTTCTCGAGACGCTCGATGCTTTTCAGCAGTACGAGATCCTCCCAGTAAACGGACGGGCTCGCCGCGATCCAATGCGTGAAGGCCGCCGGCAGGTTGGCCAAGGCGTAGAGGACAAAGAGGCCGCCGAAGGAATGCCCGAACAGGGCCTGCCGCGAAGGGTCGATCCGACATCGCCGCTCAACCTCAGGTTTCAGTTCCTCCGTAACGAAGCGGAGGAATGCCTCGGCGCCCCCTGTCTGCACCTCGGGAGCGCCAGGCCTTTGGGGCGGATACGATCGGCCAGGCGGCGGGGTGTAGTCCCAAGAGCGGCGTACGCTGTCGTAGGCACCATCCGTCGGATAGCCGATCCCGACGACCGCGAAGCGCGACCGGATCCCTGTGGCGTCCGGATAGGGAGCCTGAACACGCTCGATATCGATGGCGGTCGCGGTCACTGCATTGCCGTCGAGCAGGTACAGGACGGGCCAGCCAGCAGGGGGAGCCTCGCCAGGAGGGACATAGAGCGTGATACGCCAGGGTGCCCGCTGCCCGTCACCACCGAGATCGAAGCTGATCGCGCCGGGAAGTCGCACAGGCTCGTCCGGACCTGCCATCGATGCGACTGAGCGCGCGCTCAACGTTGACCAGGCCGTCGCCAAAAGCCCAACGAAAGCGCGCCGCGAGAGAAGCGCCCTCACCGAAAACGGCCGGCGATAGAATTGAGCATTGTCATCAGGCTCCTGGCAAACGCCACCACGTGAGCTGTAACTTACCACCGATAGATCAGGCTGCCGATGACGGTCGCCGGTTGGTTGTAGTTACAGAAGCCGAACGAGCAGGTTGTGTAGTTGCGGTCGAAGATGTTGTAGGCGTTGATCTGCGCGCGAAAACCCCTGTACTTCGGATCAAGGGCCGCGAAGTCGTAGGCGACCAGCGCGTCGTAGAGCGTCACGGCCGTGTTGCGCACCGTGTTCTGGTCGTCGGCAAAGCTCGTGCCAATGAAGCGGATACCGCCCCCGATCTGCAGGCCGCGCAGGGGCGAGGACGGCGGGAAGGCGTAGGTCAGGAACGAGGCGTAAGTGTCACTGGGGATGCCCGAGACGCGGTTCCCGTTGAGGGACTCGCCGGCGAACGAGGTCGAGTTCACGAAGCGAATGTCGACATGCGTGTAGGCAATCGTCAGGTTCGTGCCCGGCGCGATGTTGGCGGTTGCCTCAGCCTCGAAGCCCTTCGAGCGCACGGCGCCAGCAGCGGTCTGGAACGCGATGTTGGTCGCGTCGGGCACCAGAATGCTCGACTGGTTGATGTCGAAGCCCGCGAACGCGGCCTGGATGTTGGTGCCGGGGATCAGATACTTCACCCCCGCCTCGATTTGGTCGCCGGTGGCTGGCTTGAACGCTTGCCCGTTCCTGTCCAAGCCAACCTGCGGCGTGAAGGTGGTGGCGTAGCTGGCATAGGGCACGAGGCCCGGCGCCAAGACGTAGCCAAGGCCGACGCGGCCGGTGAAGGCGGAATTGTCCTGGCGCGAGACCGCGCTGTCGGGTGTTGCGAAGTTGTCTTGGAAGACCCAGTCGTGGCGTCCGTTGAGCGTCAGGATGAAGTCGCCGAACTTGGCCTGATCCTGCAGGTAGATGCCGATCTGGTCCTGGGTCTGGCGCGAGGCGGGCCCTAGGGCCGGCGTCGCGATGAACTGCTGGCCGTAGTTGCGCGTGACGAGGTTCAGGTCCGGAGCCAGGCCGAAGCCGACGCGCTGGCTGCGGCTGTACCGGGCGTAGTCGACGCCGCCGACCACGGTGTGGGCGACGGGACCGGTGGTGAAGCGCGCCTCCAGCTGGTTATCCAGCGTCTGCTGCACCAGACCCTCGCGGATGTAGCCGGTATCGCGCGTGCCGACCGTGCGCGCTTCGTTGATGTTGTTGATGTCGACGTACTTGCCGACCAGGAACAGCCCGTAGTGCCGGAAGTTCTGGCGGAAGATGAGGTCCGGCGTGAACTTGTGCTCGAAGGCGTAGCCGACCCGGTACTGCGTCTGGTCGAGGCCGATGAAGCGCGGGTCACCCTGGTAGAAGTTGGACACCCGGAAGCCTGGATCGTTGTAGAAGAACGTCGCCGCCGGCGTGTTGGTGACCTGAAACTCGCTCAAGAAGGTAAACGTGGTGTCGGCCGACGGCTTCCAGGTGAAGGCGGGCGCGAGGTAGAGCTGGTCGTCGGTTGTGCCGAGGCCGATGAAGGTGCCGGCTTCCCTTCGCACGCCGGTGAGGCGGTAGGCCATGGTGCCGTCCGAGCCAGGGACGGGACCGCCGACGTCGAAGTTGCCCTGGAAGCGGTCGAAGCTGCCGGCCTGGAACTGCACCTCTCCGAACGGCACGAACACGGGGCGTTTGGTTGTGATATCGAGGATGCCGCCGGGCGAGCCGAGGCCGTAGAGGCCGGAAGCCGGGCCGCGCAAGATGGTCAGCGCCTCCGCGCCGTACGGCTCGGTCTTCGGGTAGGCGAAGCCACTGCCGATCACGCGCAGGCCATCTCGATAGATGCCCTGGTTGGTGAGTACGTCGAAGCCGCGGATGAAGATCTGGTCGAAGCGAGGATCAAAGCCTGAACGGGCGGATATCGCGCCGGGGACATAATTGATCGCCTCGCTGAGGGTCTGGACGTTGCGGTCGTTGAGCTGCTCGCGGGTGACGACGGAGACGGATTGCGGAACGTCGATCAGCGGGGTGTTGGTCTTTGTGGCGGCTGTGGCGACCCGGGCAACGTAACCGGTGATCCCGGAGGGGCCGCCGCCGCCACCGCTCGTGGCCGCCGTGCCCCCGTCACCGGCACTGAGGTTGTTACCGACCGCGGGCCCCAGCGCTGCGCCCTCGACCGAGAGCTGTTCGAGCTGCACGGAGGTGTCCTGTGCCGCTGCTGCCCCAGCAAGAGTGGTCGTCGCGAGGAGCAGAGCGAAGCGGAAAGAGCGTTTGGACATGGAGCACGCTGACCCGCGCCTCAAACGGCGCTGTGTCGATCACATTGCTGCTCGCGAATTAAGACGCAAGTCGAAAACGTGTTGTAAATCACACACTTAGAACACTTCGAATCTGAAGCAATTCTAAACTTGAGCGTTTAGCGGGGGAATTAGCCTAGCTACGAGGCACGCGTCTTGTGCAGGTGTTGCGCTCAAGGCGCCCGACGATGATTCACCTTGCATTCGGAGCGAACTATCCGTGCGGAACACGGGGGCGTGTGAGGTGGGTCATGGCGGCCTTCCATGCAGCCGGGGCGCCGCTTCGAGGAGCGCTCCGATCCAGAGATAGCAGCCCCTACGGCCACATCGGGACAGTGAAGAGGCGCTCTTAGATCGAAATCTACGAAGCCTCAGCATGCCTGCCTGATCCACAAGCGAGCGCGCCTTCAGCGATCCCTGTATGTCGAAGACTTCACCCGCTTTGCGCGCCGTTGTAGAGGCTCAGGAATGTCAAGGAGAAGCGCTCGCACTTGTGTAATCAGCTTATGCGAGTGACGAATTGCATTTTCCAATTCTGAGCGAGCGAACTCGCTCTCATGAATGAGCATCAAGCTGAGGCAACGGTCTTGAGCATCCATGACGCTTTCCCGAAGCTGCACGAATGTCATGAGGCTACCGCCCACTCAGATGTTAATTCAAGTTAATATCTAGCGTGGCTGCGCCCCTCTGTCGAACGGTACGGTATCAACGTAGATGCGAATCCGGATCGCTATAAGCGCTCTGCCTCCCGCCCCGTGATTCAGGTTAGCACCTACTTGGAAACCCGCATCAATCGTGGCCGCCAGATGCCAAGCACAACATTGACCGTCGCGACCGCGAGCAGCACCCACAGCGTGTTTCGCTCCGCCTCAAGCGATCCAGCGAGCGTCGCGGGATCGATCCGCCCTGCCAAGGCACCGGCGCTGAGTTCGGCTTCCTGCTGCATCGGGCCCAGAACGCCGACGAAGCCGCTCTCAAAGACCAAGATGCCAGTGGCGGCCTTCAACCAAGCCCAGCCAGCGTCGTGATAGCCGCGGTTCAGGCCAATCGCCAGAAGACCAGCAATCAGCGTCAGCCCAAGCGACGGGAAAAAGATCCAGGTGGCAATGGCGCCCATCGTGCCGCGCATCAAAGCATACTCGGCCAAAGAGGACGGCGAAGGAGTGAGGCTCAGCATGACGAGCAGGGACGCCATCGCGCCCATGAGGCCAATAGCCCCCATCGTGTGGAGGAATTTTAGAAGGCGTCGCAATGTGTCTCGGTAGTTGCCCCGACTGGCACGCTGGAACCCTACCGCAATCGAAGGGATCGAGGTAGCTGGTTGCTCATTCCATGGCGTCGTGCTGGCCCTTAGGATAGATCAGAACCAGAAGCTGAACCCTGACAGCGCCTCCTTTGGCAGGAGGCTGCGGGGGGCTCCCGGGGCCATGTTGGCGTGCGCGGTGTTCACGTTGTTGAGGTAGGCGCCCTCTTGCCCGTGTGGAACGTTCCAAACGGCGCAGAACGCTCGGAAGAGGAACGACGGGAAGTCCGACAGGTCGGTTGGGGCGCACGTGTCAAGCGTGAGGCAGGCCGCAGGTGTCGGGAAACCTTGTCAGGAAACGAAATTTCTGGAGAACGCTCGTGACCGGACGCTCCTCCCGTGCGCCGTGAAGGTCCGGAAGGGGGCAGAAGTTCTCCTGCGCATCTTTCGGCTTCGCGCCAGCTGCAGGCTGCCGCGTCGTTCGTGGAAGCTCAGGGCGCAGCGTACTTCCGGCGAGACGGCCTCAGGTCTTTGCGGTCCCTCGCGAGGTCGCGCGATGCGTCAGCGCTGCCACCAACACAGTGACGACGGCGTCGATGCGCGCGACCCGGCGCAGATCCTCGTGCGTCAGCAGCCAGAGAGCAGCACCGAGGTCCAGATCAGCCGTCCCTGGTACACGAACCAGCGCGACGGAAGCATCGCCGAGATAAGTCGGTAGAATCGCAACACCTAAGCCCGCAGACGCAAGTTCGCGCAGGGTGACGAACGAGTCCGCTTGGGCCACGGGTTCGACGTTAGGCAGGTGCTCGCGAAGCCAACGGGCGGCACTCGTCTCGCGCAGAGAGACATCGAGCCCAAGCCATCGATGCAGGTGGAGTGGTGTGTTAGCTGGTTGGTCCGCCAAGTAGGCGGGTGCCGCGTAGGCTGCATAGATCGCCGAGATCAGACGGCGGCCGATCAGCCCTTCCGGCGGCGATGATGTGGGCCGCAGGGCGATGTCCGCCTCCCGACGCGTCAGGATCGCAAACGCATTCGCTGTGGACACTTCGAGCCTGATACCCGGGTGGGCCGCCCGCACCGCTGCGAGCGCGCTGGGCAGGATTGAGGCCATCAACGTGTCCGTCGTCGAGAGGCGCACCAGACCGGTGAGTTGGCGGTCTTGTCCGGCCGCACGGCGCACGACGTCATGAATCGCCCCGTCGATGACCGCGAGGTCGCTGACCATCGCGTCGCCTATCGCAGTCGGCACGTAGCCTGAAGGAAGCCGGTCGAAGAGGCGCACGCCGAGCCGATTCTCGTAGGCACTTAAACGACGCAGCACGGTCGTGTGATTGACCCCAAGCGACCGAGCAGCAGCGGCAAGGGAGCCAGCCCGGGCCACGGCCAGGACGATCCTGAGATCATCCCAGTCACCTCTGTGCTTCTCTGCAGATGAACTTGGCAAAGTAGCCGACTCCCAGCAGCGGTGCGCACAGCCTACGTCGGAAGGGCGGGGCCACGAAGCCCTTGGCCAAGGGCGGTCACAGCGATGATCGAAACCTCGAACACCCGTGCGCTGTCGGGCATTCCGACCCACCGGACCGTCGACTTGGAGGCTCGCCGCGCATGACGACGCTTCTGCATGTCGAAGCCTCGCCGCGAGGTGAGGTCTCACGCTCCACGCAGGCCGCCCGCCTCTTCATTGAGGCCCTACAAGCGGCCGACCCGTCCCTCGCGGTCGATCATCTTGATCTGTGGCAGGCCGATCTACCGCCGTTTGACGGCGCCGCTCTCACGGCCAAGTACGCTCGCCTGGCCGGGCGCAACCACGACGGACCGGAGGCGACCGCGTGGGCAAAGATCGAGACGATGGTGGGCCGCATCGACAAGACCGATTGCCTTCTGCTCTCCACGCCGATGTGGAATTTCTCGATCCCCTACAGGCTCAAGCACTGGATCGATCTGATCACCCAACCGGGCCTGTCCTTCTCGTTCAACCCGGCGACCGGCTACACACCGGTGCTGCGACCGCGCCCGGCGCTCGCGATCCTGGCGAGCGCGGGCGACTACACGACAGGCGAGAGCCGCGGCCGGCCCGATCTCGCGACGCCCTATCTCAGGGCCGCCCTCGGTTTCATCGGACTGACCGATCTGACCATCGTTCCCATCTGGCCGACGATCGGCTCAGGAGCAGAGGAGGCCGCCGAGGTTGCAGCCGAGCGCCTATGTTGCTTGGCACGTGGCTTCGCGGGAGCTGGCACATGAGCACGGGGTGGGGCTGGATCATGCTCGTCGCGTCCGGCGTCGTGGATGTGGCTTGGGCACTCGCGACCAAGAAGGCGGATGGCTTCAGGGATCTGAGCTGGACGCTGATGTCGCTTCTGCTCCTGGCACTCTTCGTCTGGCTTCTGACGAAGGCGCTACAGGTGCTTCCGGTGGGCACGGCCTACGCCGTCTGGACTGGGATCGGTGCGGTCGGCAGCGTCGGGGCTGGCATCCTCCTCTTTGGCGAGCCAGCCGACGCAATCCGGCTCTTGTTCGTCGTTGTGACGGTCCTGGGCATCATTGGCCTCAGAGTCGCGAGTTGAAGAAGTAGAGCCAATGTCTCGCCAACTCCACTTGGCGCCATCTGCAGACCTTCGTCGGCCTCGCTGCGGAGGACCGGTGTTGCCCATGAGCAGACGTTCGTAGGTTGGGCATCATGGGGCAACCCGGCTCGCGTGGGGCCGGTCATGGAGCCCGGAACCGTATCGGCACCCGTAGCTTCCCTCGCTTGGGCAGGTGTGGAGCATGGCATGCGAGCGGAAAGATCAGGAAGCATCAGGGCCGCACGCAGATTCCATGCCGAGCGCATCAACACTGTCGTGCAGACCCTCGCGATCCTCGGCGCTGGTGCCTGGGGCGTCTACACCTTCATCTACGAGGCCCGCATCAAGCCGAGCTTGGAGCCGCCGGCCGTGTCGGTCGCGACAAACCTTGTGAAGGCAGGCGAGCGGGACAACTACATCGCAATCCGCTCCACGGTGACCCGTAGGAACGTCGGCCAGGCAGGCGTGCGTTTTCTCGGCCTCGCCTACAATGTGATCGGCATCCGAGCCCAGTTCCGCGACGAGCCCTCCGAAACCACAGGCCTGCCAAGCGATCTTGGCAATACGAACTCCGTGGCTATCGCGCACAACTATACCCTTACCGAGCCTGGAACGGTGCTCCTGCAACAGGGCGTGCTGTTTGCCGGAGCGACTGAAAATGAAGCCGAGGCGTCCGATCTCAACCCGGGCGAGGCCGTCTCACGCGATCTCATCGTCTATGCGGATCGTACCCGATACGACTTCGTGCGCTTCGAGGTGAGCCTCGCTTACGAGAAGGAAGACGATCTACCCATTAAGCTTCGCTTTGAGATGGGACGCGATGGCACGCTGGCCCTCAGGGCCAGAGCCGATTGCCGTGCTGAGCCGAGTTCTTGCACGCGACTCAAGACAACAGATTTTGGCACGGAGTTCTCGCTCTGGGACTGAGCGTCTCAGCATTGGCCTTGGAATGGGCGCTATGGAGCCTCAGCGAAACACCTAAGGGCTATCCGGGGAGCTTCGCCCTCGCTGTTTTGCTTCAATGCAGCACGCTTTCTGCGAGGCAGCAACGAGGCTGATATGGCTCACTGCAGAGTGATCAAAGCGATTAATGGGTCAACCGGCGGCCTTCATTGGCTCACGGATTGGCCGCGAGGAGGCCGAAGAGGTACGCCTTCGGGCTGGCGACCGTGAGAAAAGAGCGAGCGGCCAACGATAGGTCTCGGCTCTCCTTTGGGGAGGCAGACGACCATCGTGGGATGGGCGCGAACGCTAATGCCATATGACGTCTTGGAGACCCTTCATGATGGGCACGGAGGCGTCCACGGCCGAGAGCATAACCCAGAACGCGTCGGCCGCCTTTCGGAAGACCATAAGCCATCGGCTTCGGGCTGTTTGCGCTCATTGCCATGCGGGCGACCCTATCCCATAAGCAAGGGGGCTTGCTGGAGTATGCAGTGTCCGCGGCTGCTGCGAAGATGTAAAAACAGGTCGCCTCCTGCAAAATTTATATTTATGCTTCCCCGGTCGCCGTACTGGTGCGTTTTTCGTTACTGTAATGCTGCTCGGCAGCATACCATTGAGCGTGCGAGACGATGTTTGAGATGCGGCGGCGCGACTTCGGTTCGCTCGTCTGCGGGGCGGCCATCGTCCTACCCCGAAGCTTGCGCGCGCAACAGCCAGCCCGACCTGAGATCGGTTTCCTGAGCAGCCGATCGGCGACAGTCGATGCGACGCTCCTGACCGCGTTCCACAAGGGGCTTGCTGGATTGGGTTTCGTCGAAGGTCGCGACGTGACCATAGCGTATCGCTGGGCGGAGGGCCAATACGACCAGTTGCCGGCGCTCGCCGCTGAACTCGTTGCACGGCCAGTGGCGGTTCTGGTCTCGACTGGCGGCACCGTCGCGGCCCGCGCCGCCAAGGCGGCAACGCAGTCCATTCCCATCGTTTTCACGACTGCCGGCGACCCTGTGGCTGCCGGTCTCGTCGAGAGCCTCGCCCGGCCCGGCGGCAATCTCACCGGCATCACCGCCTCGTTCATCGAAGCGGCTGCTAAGCGGATGGAGCTTCTCCACGAACTCCTGCCCCAAGCGTCCACGATCGGGTTCCTGGTGAACCCGGCCAATCCTGCGGCAATCTCGGAGTCTGACGAGATCCGGGTGGCGGCCGGCACCCTTGGCCAGCGCATCGAGATCGTGAGTGCCATGAATGCGCGCGAGATCGAAGTTGCTTTCGACAGGCTGAAAGCCGTAAGGGCCGATTCACTCCTCGTCGCAGCCGACCCGTTCTTCTTCGCGCGCGCCAATCAGCTTGTCGCCGTCGCCGCCCGGCAGGCAATCCCAACGCTGTACTTCCGTCGTGAATTCGCGGACGCCGGCGGCCTGATCTCCTATGGCTCGAATTTCCCCGAGCTGTTCCGCGTCGTCGGACAGTATGCAGGCCAGATCCTCAGAGGAACTCGACCCGGTGATCTGCCGGTCCAGCGGCCAAGCCGTTTCAAACTGGTGATCAATCTCAGGACCGCGAGCGCGCTTGGTCTGACGATCCCGTCGATACTGACGGCCCGCGCCGACGCGGTGATCGAGTAGGGGCTCGGCAAGTTCCGGGCGATTGTGCCCGAGGCGAGCCGGCGGGACGTCGCTACTTAGCGATGACCGGTGCATTGCGGACGATGCTGTAGACGTCGACGCCTGCCTCGAACCCTTTCAGGGCGCGCGATCCCAGAGGGACAATCTCAATGAGCCCGCTGACACGCCCAGCCAAGACGGCATCAATCAGGATCTGTCCATTCTCCGCGGCTGCGCACAGGCGCGCGGCCAGGTTCACCACAGGGCCGATCGCCGTGTAGTCGAGCCTCGTCTCGTACCCGATCTGCCCGACAGTTGCAGGCCCCATCGCGGCGCCGACGCCAAAACCGACGGCGTAGCCTCGAAGGTGCCACGCTGTCACGAGAGCCTGCACGACATCCTGCATGGCGGTCGCCAGCCGTATGGCCTTCGGGCCCGGCTCTGGGCAAGCAACGGGCGCGTTGACGAGGACCATCAGCCCGTCACCCGCGAAATGTGTAAGGGTGGCGCCGTGCTCGGTAATCACGCGGCCGAGCGCATCGAAATACGCGGCGAGTACCTGCATGACCTCCTCGGGGGCGGTCTTTGCCGAGAAGGGCGTGAAGCCACGCAGATCCCCGAAGATGACCGCGACCTCAACGCGTCGCCCCTCGAGGACGCGGTCGTCCCCGGTCCGGTCAACAAGCTCCGCGACCTGAGGGGCAAGGAAGCGCCGGAGGCGCGCGATGCGCTCCTGCCGCTCCTGCGAGAGGGCAAGCTCACCCGCCATGGCGTTGAAGCGCTGTGCCAGACGGCCGAGCTCGTCCGTTGAGGCGACGGCGATGCGGTGGTCGAAGCGGCCGGCACCGATCTGCTCTGTCCCGTATTCGAGTTGGCGGATCGGGCCCGTCATCCGGCGCGCCAACCAAAACGCGAGGACGCCCGCGAAGGCGGTGCCGAGGAGGAGCAGGGTGGCTGTACGCAACAGCGCCCGATCGATCGGGCCAAACGCTTCGGCCAGGGGCTGGTGCACGATGACGGTCCAGTCGACCTCCGGAACCACCGCCATTGCCGCGACAGCCGCGGCCCCAGAGGTATCCTGGCCGATCGCCGAGCCGCCCTCTGCCCGGATCGCGTCGCGCAGTGTCCGGAGCGGGCGGGCTGCCACAGGATCCCCGCCGCGCAGCACGAGGCTGATATCGGGATGCGCGATCAGCCGGCCCTCCGCGTCCAGCACGTAGGCCTGGCCCGTGCGCCCGATATGGATCGCCGAGATCACATCCCAGATCAATTTGAGGTTGATCTCCGCGATCACGATGCCGGCTGCGGCGCGATTGCCCGCGACCGCGATCGTCATGAATGGTTCGGAGCCGCGATAGAAGGTCACCGGCCCATACCAGACCCGGGCTGCCCGGGCCTTCACAACCGCGACGTCGGCGGAGAGGTCGACAAGGCTGCCCACCCGGTTGAGGCCGACGCGCGAGACGCGCAGGCGCTCCCTTCCGGCGCCGTCGACGAGGGTGAGGCTCACGATCGCGGGCACCTGACGCATGAGCCTCAGGGAATCGAGCCGCTGCCCCTCCTCGGCCTCCGCATTCCAGGAGAGCTGAACCATCCAGCCGAGCTGGTCCCGGATGCCGTCGATGAAGCTCTCGATGCGAGAAGCGGCAGCGCGTGCCTCGACGCCCAGCAGCTCGTTCAGGCGCTCACGCTGGTCCCGATAGCCAAACCACGCCTCCGTGGCCCCACTCCCCACGAGCGGCACCATCACGGCGGCGAACAGCACGAGGAAGTACTTACGCAGGAGTGACTTGCGTAGAAGGGGTCTGCCGGACGGGGTCGGTGAACCGCTCATCGCCAGGGATGCCGATCTGGCTCGGTCCTGGCGATGGCGCACAGCTCGAGGCCGCCTCGCCTGAAGAGGGTATCGCGCCGCCCCATGCCATGGCCTCCCAGCGGCCTGCAACGGTCGGCCAACTATGGCACGGGGCGGTCCCGACGTCAGTGGAGCGTCTGCGGACGGACCATGCGACGAAACCTTGAGGCCATTTCGCAGTGTACGAAAGTCCCGCACATGCCGATGCGGTGAAGCGGTCGGATCCATGCGGGCGCTCCTGTGCGACGCAGATTACGGTCGGCGGTCGAATGCGAGCCGACACCTCTGCGTCTCGGCAAGGAGGGACCGAGCGGAGCCCGACACAACGCTCCGGCTTGCCCGAATCGGATTGGTGAGGCGATCCCGTGGGGCTATGGTACCGATGGGGCGGCGGGTTCCCGAGGCGGACGCTCCGTTGAGCAGGCCCAACGGCGCGCGATCGCCGGTAGCCCGCGCGCCTGAAGATCCGGCCTGGGCCAAGATCCTGATCGGACGATGGGGATCCCATGAGGCGACGCGAGGTCATCCTGTTGCTCGGGGCGGCGGCCTTGTCGCGTCCGGCCCGAGCGCAGCAGGCGGCGATCCCGGTCGTCGGATATCTCGGCCTGGAATCCCCGGAGATCTATGCCAGCCGCCTGCGTGCCTTCCGTGAGGGGTTGGCGGAGGTTGGCTACAGCGAGGACCGCAATGTCGTCATCGCGTTCCGGTGGGCGCAGGGGCGCTACGAGCGGCTGCCCGCGCTCGCGGCGGATCTTGTCGAGCAACGGGTCTCGGTCCTAGCCGCGCCGGGGGGCGCACCCGTGGCACTCGCGGCGAAATCCGCGGCGTCGCATATCCCGATCGTGTTCGAGATGGGGGGCGATCCGGTCGCGCTCGGCGTGGTCGACAGCCTATCGCGGCCGGGCGGGAATCTCACTGGCGTATCCAGCCTGAGCGTCGAAGTCTCGCGCAAGCGGCTCGAATTTTTGCACGAAATCCTGCCCCGCGCGCCTGTTATCGCGGTCGTTGCCAATCCAACCAGCCCCACCGCGGCCCTACAGCTGAGCAACCTTCAAGAGGCGGCAGGCACCATCGGGGTGCAGCTTCAGATCCTGCAGGCCAGCACGGAAGCAGAGTTGGAGGCAATGTTCTCAGATCTGCCACGCCAACGGGCAGGCGGCCTCGTCTTCACCTCAGACCCGTATTTCGCCAATCGCAGCCAGCGGCTCGCGGATCTGACCCTGCGCCACCGCGTCCCGGCGATCACTCAATCCCGCGACTTCCCGCTGGCCGGTGGCCTGATGAGCTACGGGGGCGATTTCACGCAGTCGCACCGTGACGCAGGCATCTATGTCGGACGGATCCTCAAAGGCGACAGCCCCGCCGACCTGCCGGTTCGGCTTGTCACGAAGGTTGAATTGTTCATCAACCTGCAGACCGCCAATGGCCTCGGCATCACCGTTCCGCCCGCGCTGATGATCAGCGCTGATAGGGTGATCGAGTAAACATCTCAGATTTGCTCGACCGTAGCCTCGACCAACTCCACCGCACCGATCTGCAGGCCCCGCAGGACGGCGCCGTCCACCAGATAACCGTGCATACGATTAGCGGTCTCGTCCCCCATGCTGGCGGAGGCCGGAGCCGTCGGCATCGGGCGGAAAAACTTCCGAGATGGCGAACGCGAACGGAAGGTCGCGGAAACCCTCGCAAGCCCCCGACGCCGCGCCTGAGGCTTGTCTCGGATCGCGACCGAAACGCCTGACTGCCTTCGGGGAAGCGGTCAGCGGCCTTGCCGAAGCTCGCCCGGCCGGGCAGGCTTTCAGGCGTGGCTCGGCAGCGGCACGGCGACTGTGACCCGCAAGCCGTCCGGGTCGAAGGCGATGTCGACCCTGGCACCAGCCTGCAGGGTGAGGACCCTGTTGAGAAGTTGCGAGCCGAAGCCCTCGCGGGTCGGCAGCGCGACGGGCGGTCCGTCGTGCTCGTTCCAGGTCCAGCGCAGCACCCGCCCGTCAACGCCATCCTCGACGGACCAGGTCACCTCGACACGCCCGTCCGGGTCAGCGAGCGCCCCGTGGCGGAGGGCGTTCGTGGCAAGCTCGTGCAGGGCCATGCCAACAGGAACCGCCAACTCGGATGCGAGCACGACCGGCGGTCCCTCGAGCGTCGCGCGTTGCCGCCCGGGCTCGTCGTAGGCCCTCAGTTCCGCCGAGACGAGATCCCGGAACGGCACCGCCTGCGTATGGTCCTCGGTGATCAGCGCGTGCGTCTTGGCGAGCGAGGCGATCCGGCCCGTGAAGGCCTGCCGGAACTCGGGAAGGCTCAGGGAGGAGCGCAGGCTCGCGTTGAGCACGGCCTGCACGGTCGCGAGCGTGTTTTTCACGCGGTGGTGGAGCTCGCGCACCAACAGGCTCTGCCGGTCCTCGGAGGCGCGCCGGTCCGTGATGTCGCGCTGCGCCGAGACCCAGCGGGTGATGCGCCCGGCGGAATCCCGCACCGGCGTGATCAGCCACTCGACCATGTAGGTCGTGCCGTCCTTGCGGTAGTTGAGCGCCTCGCCCTGGGCGGGCTCGCCGGCTTCCAGGCTCGCGCGCAGGCTGTCGAGGACGGCCCGGTCCGTGCCGGGGCCCTGCAGCAGGCGCGGCGAGCGCCCGACCACCTCGTGGGCCTTGTAGCCGGTCATGCGGGTGAAGGCGGGGTTGGCATACTCGATGCGCGGTCCGGGCTCATCGAGGTCGGTCGAGGTGATCACGATGGCCTCCCCCGTCGCCTCGACCGCGGCGAGGAGCACTTGCAGGTCAGGCCCGGGCGGCCTTGCTTCGTCCTCGTCCGCCACAATCTTCCCCCGCCCGGCCCCATGCTCGCGAGCCTGCGGTTTAACCTGTGACAGGCGCGCCGGTTGCCGACTTTCGTTGCCGCAACCCGCACGTCCGACGTCCCGCAGGTCTCGTACGCGCGGCTGTCCAGCCCCGGAACGCACGCGCAAACCGCTCCGTTGTCGAGCACGTGGCCTCGAACGGGGCCTCAGGAACGGAAAACGGGATGAGCATTTTCGGGTCGATCATGTCGAAGATCTTCGGCGGCAGCGCCAGCGCCCAGGCGGCGGCCCCACATGCCACGGAGACGCCCAGCGTGTCGGCGGCGGCGCAGGGCTCTGACGGGCCGACCGGCTCGGCCAGCAGCGCGGCCGCTCCCTCGATGAGCGGGGCACCGTCACCGGTCGCCACCGGCCCGTCCGGCACTGGGCAGGCGAGCGTCGACGTCGGCCAAGTGCTGGCGGACCTTGCCTCGAAGAAGGGCCAGGCCCTCGACTACAAGCGCTCCATCGTCGACCTGCTGAAGCTGCTCGATCTCGACAGCAGTTTGCAGGCCCGCAAGCAGCTTGCCGACGAGCTGCACTACACGGGCGACAAGGAGGACTCGGCCACCATGAACGTCTGGCTGCACAAGCAGGTCATCCAGAAGCTCGCCGAGAATGGCGGTAAGGTGCCCGACGACCTCAAGCACGCTTGAGGGCATGCGGCGCCTCGCCGTCGGGACAGTTGGACGGGCGGCGACTTTCCGTCCGTCCTGCTGGGTGCAGAGCGGCTCGGTCGAGCTCGGCTGACACGTGCGCGCTCGCTCGCGCCGAGCGCTGCCGGCGATCGAAGGTCGTGGCGCGCGGCGACACAAACCCGCAACACGGCGCCCATACCGTGGCGCTGCGTTCCAGACGAGCGGGAGGGCATGGCCCAAGATCTCGAGTACAGCCGAACCGTATGGATCACGGACATCGCTCTCGGAGCGATCGTCACGTCCATTTTTCTGACCGCAGGGGCTCTGCTGGCTCCGGGTTGCTGAGAGCAGCACGGCTCGTGGCGGTCGGGCGGGGCTCGGTGTCTTTTCGATCGGCGATCAGTTGATCGTCGCTCCAGCTTTCGGCTCGAGCGTTGCGAACGGGTAATCGCGACAACGATCGTCGTCGAACCTGGGCAGCCGCTAGCAGACACAAAACGGCCGCAAAGTTTCCTGTATTCCGATGCCTGCTCTCTCTGTCCAGACTGAGCGCCCGAAAATATTTCAAGCGATAAGCTAGACAAATATCATGACGTCGATTGTCCGGCTTGCGCTTCTTCGGCCCTATACATTTGTGGTGATGTCGATCCTAATCCTGATCTTTGGAATCATGTCGATCGTCAGGACACCGACCGACATCTTCCCGAGCATCGGCATCCCTGTCATCAGCGTCGTCTGGCAATATTCCGGGCTGCCGCCCGAGGACATGTCGGGCCGCGTCGTGTCCATCTTCGAACGGGCCCTGACGACGACCGTCAACGACATCGAACATATCGAGTCGCAATCGCTCCCCGGCTACGGGATCGTGAAGGTCTATTTCCAACCGAGCGTCGACATCACGGCAGCGCAGGCGCAGGTAACGTCGATCTCGCAGACCATTCTGAAGCAGCTGCCGGCCGGCATCACGCCGCCTTTCATGATCGCGTACAACGCGTCGAGCGTGCCGATCATCCAGCTCGCACTCTCCAGCAGTACCCTCTCGCAGAGCGCCCTCAACGATCTCGCGCAGAACTTCATCCGGCCCGCGCTGAGCACGGTGCCGGGGGCGCAGCTTCCCTCAGCGTATGGCGGCGCGGTGCGGCAGGTTCAGATCGATCTCGATCAATCCGCCCTGCATGCGCACAACCTGTCGGCCGCGGATGTCGGCGCCGCCTTGGCGCGCCAGAACCTGATCACGCCGGCCGGCACGCAGAAAATCGGCTCCTACGAGTGGATTGTGGAACTCAACAACTCGCCGAAGACGGTCGAGGAATTCAACAACCTTCCGATCAAGGTCGTTGATGGAGCGACCGTCTTCATCCGCGACGTCGCCCATGTCCGCAATGGCTCGCCGCCCCAGACCAACGTCGTCCAACTCGACGGCAAGAAGGGCGTGCTGATGTCGATTTTGAAGATCGGCACCGTCTCGACGCTCGACATCATCGCGGAGGTCAAGGCGCGCCTCCCCGCTATCCAGGCCACGCTGCCCGACGGCGTCGACCTGAAATACGTGGCAGACCAGTCCGACTTCGTGAAGGATTCGGTGGTCTCCGTCGTGCGCGAGGGCCTGATCGCCGCTGCGCTCACCGGCCTCATGATCCTAGTGTTCCTCGGCAGCTGGCGCTCGACGCTGATCATCACCCTATCGATCCCGCTCGCCGTACTCTGCGCGATCATCGCGCTCTCGGCGCTCGGCCAGACCATCAACGTGATGACGCTCGGCGGCCTAGCGCTCGCGGTCGGCATTCTCGTCGACGACGCCACCGTGACGATCGAGAACATCAACCGCCATATGGAGGAACTTGGCGAGGACATCGTCACGGCGATCACGCGCGGCGCCCAGGAGATCATGCCGCCGGCCACGATCGCGCTGTTCTGCATCTGCATCGTCTTCGTGCCGCTGCTGGCGCTCGGCGGCGTGGCGGGCTTCCTGTTCCGGCCCTTGGCGATGGCGGTCGTGTTCGCGATGATCGCGTCCTACGCCTTGACCTACACGGTGGTGCCGACGCTCGCCCGTTACCTGCTGGCCAGCCATGCCCACGATCCGGCGGCTCTCGCTTCGGCCAGGGCCAGCCTCTTTTCCCGCTTCCAGCAGCGTTTCGAGCGGAGCTTCGAGAGCCTCAGGCAGAGCTATCTCGGCCTGCTCGGCTTGGCGCTCGCGAACAGCAAGCTGTTCTCGGCGGGCTTCCTCGCCGCTATCCTCCTGTCCTTCGGTTTGCTGCCCTTCCTCGGGACCGATTTCTTCCCCTCGATCGATGCGGGGGCGCTGCGCATCCATATCCGGGCGCCGACCGGGACGCGCATCGAGGAGATGACGGCACTGACCGGACGGGTCGAGGCGCGCGTGCGTGCCCTGATTTCGCCGGAGCGCGTGGCGAGCATCGTCAACAATATCGGTCTGCCGAACAGCGGCATCAACATCTCCTACGGCAATAGCGGCACCATCGGGTCCTTCGATGCCGACATGCTCGTGACTCTTCGCGAGGACGAGACATCCGCTGCCGAGCTCACCCGGTCCCTGCGCGACCGCCTGCCCCGCGACTTTCCCGGAGTGACCTTCTCGTTCCTGCCGGCGGACATGGTCAGCCAGATCCTGAATTTCGGCTCGCCGGCCCCGCTCGCCATCCAGGTCGCCGGCAACAAGACCGAGGACAACCGGGCCTACGCGTACGAACTGCTCTCGCGCATCCGGCACGTGCCGGGCATCGCCGACGCGCGCATCCAGGAGCAATCGAAGGGGCCGGGCCTGAAGGTCGACTTCAACCGCGCATTTGCCGGAGTTGTCCGGCTGACGGAGCGCGATGCGGCTGCGAACATCCAGGCAAGTCTCTCGGGCAGTACCCAGACGGCCCCTACCTACTGGCTCGATCCACGCAACGGCGTCTCGTATCCGGTCTCCGTGCAGATGCCGCAATACGCGATCGACACCCTGGGGGATCTCCGGAACCTCCCGATTACCGCAGAGAATTCGATGCAGTTGCTCGGCGGATTGGCGACCTTCTCGCCCGAGCCGCACAGCGCCGTCGTCACCCACTACAGCGTCGCGCGAACGGTCAACATCCTGGCGGCCACACAGGATCGCGACCTCGGCGGCACGGCGGCCGACGTGCAGCGGATCATCGACGAGACGCGCGCGAGCCTGCCGAAGGGGTCGCGTGTCACCATCCGCGGCCAGGCCGTGACGATGGCCAGCGCCTACCAGCAGCTCCTCACCGGATTGGCGTTCTCGGTCGTGCTCATCTACCTCCTCATCGTCGTGAATTTTCAGTCCTGGCTTGATCCGTTCGTCATCGTCACGGCGCTTCCGGCCGCGCTGGCCGGGATCGTGTGGATGCTGTTCGTCACCGGAACCCACATCTCGGTCCCGGCTCTGACCGGCGCGATCATGTGCATGGGCGTCGCCACGGCAAACTCGATCCTGGTCATCAGCTTCGCGCGCGAGCAGCTCGCCGCCGGCCGCAGCGCGGTCGAGGCGGCGCTGGCGGCGGGGGCGACGCGACTGAGGCCGGTCATCATGACGGCGCTCGCCATGATCATCGGCATGGCCCCGATGGCCATTGAGCCCGGCCAGAACGCACCGCTCGGCCGCGCCGTGATCGGCGGCCTGCTGTTCGCGACGACGGCGACGCTCATCTTCGTGCCGGTGGTGTTCAGCATCGTTCATGGGCGTGCCAGCAGGCGTCGCGACGCGGATCTGACCACAGCCTTCCCCTCGTTCCCCGTTTAAGTTGGCAGCCCATGCATCCCGCCGAGCCTCCCGTCGCAGCGCCCGCGCCCTCGAGCCGCAGCATCGCCCTGTTGCTCACCGGCGCGGCCATCGCTGCAGGCGTCCTCGTCTATTCGGGGGTCACCGGTCGCGCGAGGAGCTTTCAGGAAACGAAAGACTGGACCGAGGCACAGGCGACGCCGACGGTGAGCGTCGTTCAGGCGAAGCGCGGGCCTCAGGCTGAGATCCTGTCCCTGCCAGGCTCCATCAACGCCCTCTCGACCGCCTCCCTCTATGCTCGCGCCAGCGGCTACGTGACGGCCTGGCACGCGGATATCGGCGCGCGCGTTCGCCGGGGCGAGGTGCTCGCGGAGATCTCGGCCCCCGACCTTGACCAGCAGCTCGTCGAGGCGCGGGCCACCGTCGTCCAACTCGAGGCTGCCGTCCAGCAGGCCCAGGCGAATGCCGACATGAGCGAGGCCACCAACCGGCGGACCTCGCGCCTCGTGGCGCAGGGCTGGTCGAGCGAGGAGCGGGGCGATACGGACCGCTTCACCGCCGCGTCGCGTCTCGCGGCGCTGGCGGTCGCCAAGGCCAACCGCGCCGCCCAGCAGGCGGTGGTCGGCCGCCTGGAGGAATTAACGCGATTCAAGGAGATCCGGGCCCCGTTCGACGGCGTGGTGACGGCCCGGACCGTCAATCTTGGAGATCTGCTAACGGCCGGCGGCACGTCGAACCGCCCCCTCTTTCGCGTCTCCGACATCCGTCGCATCCGGGTCTACGTGAACGTTCCGCAGGCTTTCCTTGCCGCGATGAAGCCCGGCCTGAAGGCGACCCTGCGCGTGCCGGGCCAAGATCGGACGGTCTCGACCGAGGTCGTAGCTACGGCAAATTCCGTATCTGAGGAATCCCGCAAGGGCTTGGTCGAGTTGCAGGCTGAGAATCCAAGCGGCGACCTCTGGCCGGGCGCCTTCACCGAGGTGCAGTTCCAGATCCCGTCGAACCCTGACACGTTGCGCATCCCGACGACTGCGCTGATGTTCAACAGAAACGGAACCTTCGTTGCTGAGGTGCAGGCCAGTCACAAGGTCGAGCTGAAGCCAGTGAATCTCGGACGCAATCTCGGGAACGAGGTGGAGATACGAAGCGGCGTTGCGCTGACTTCGCGGCTGATCGACAATCCGCAGGAATTCATCCGGACAGGCGATGTCGTGCGGGTCGCCAACGAAGACAACGCCCAACATACGGCTTCCGCCAATTGATTCTTCGGCAGGATGGGCCGTCGCGATCAGAACGCTAACATGACGACCTCCTCACGGTCGGCTGCCTCACCGGAGCGCGCTTTGCGCCTGTGGGTTTCGGTACTTCGATCCAGCCGGTCGCCGGGTCGGCCAACAACCTTCAGCCGTCCTGCGCGTTCCTTCCCTTTCCCGCCAGCCGCAATGAGCGGTGCGGCCAGGAACTTGAGCGTCTTGGGAACATGGGTGTCTTGGAATGAGGAGGACAGCGTGAAGTTGATCGTGACCGGAATGGAGAATGGCCGAGCCGTTTCCTTCAAGCAGGATTCTGCCGACGCTGCGCTGGAAAAGGCCCAGAAGCTGCAAGGTGAAGGCCTCGATGGGGTCCACATCACGGATATTACGGGGCGGAGCTATGGGCCGCGCGAGTTCGCCGCGTGCTTCGTTCGATCGACATCATAGCTGACTGTTGCACCACGCTTCTTGTCAGCAGGGCGATGCAGGCAGCAAAAAGGGCTGGGATTGACCCAGCCCTGCCCTGAGAGGCGATGAGAATCTGCGGCTCAGCGTGCGCTAGCGCCGCTAGACGTGCCACCTGCTGCGCCGGCTCCGCTGTGACCGGCCGCTCCACCTGCACCGCTGCCTGCTCCCATCGAACCGGCACCTCCTGTCGAAGGCTGGGTGGTGATTGTTGAGCCTGTCGTCGCGCCCTTACGCGCGGTGTCGGCGGCAGACGAGCTGGTCGTGGACCCACCCGTGACGTTGCCGCCAGAGCCGTTGCCGCCTGGAGCACCTTGTGCCCACGCAGCCCCGGACAGTGACAGGACGAGCGAGGCGGCGGCCGCTGCTGTGATCAAGCGCATGGATTGTTTCCTTATGAGCGTTTCCGAGGAGGATGAACCACTGGGGCGTTCAAAAGGTTCGATGCTTTCCTGGCCTTTGCCGAAGGAAGCCACTACCCGAACATCGACGCCCTCGGCAGGAATGGCTCTTGCCGGGGTGGGCTGTGCCGCTTCGGCCGGCATGGTCGGGCGCGTTCAGCTCGCCTGAGCGGAGGGCGGCTCTTGAGCCGCCCCTTCTTGATGCCTGAGGGTAGGCTGAACTAGGGCGCCTCGATCATCGCCCGGATGCGCGCTGCCATGACATCGACGGCGAACGGCTTGGTCAGCACCGCCATACCAGGCGCGAGATGACCGTTGCCCACCGCCGCGTTCTCGGCATAACCGGTGATGAACAGCACCTTCAGGCCCGGCCGTCGCTCTCGGCCGGCATCCGCCATCTGCCGGCCATTCATGCCGCCTGGCAGACCGACGTCGGTGACCAGCAGGTCGATCCGCACATCCGACTGCATCACCTTCAGCCCTGCCGCACTGTCGGCGGCCTCGATCGCGGTGTAGCCAAGGTCCTCTAGGATATCGGTCACCAGCATCCGCACGGTGGGCTCATCGTCGACCACCAGGACCGTTTCGCCCTGCTCGGCCCGCGACAGGGCTGCTTGCCTGGCAGGCTGCTCCTCATCTTCGGTTTCCCCATAGTGGCGAGGAAGATAGATGCACACCGTCGTGCCATTGGCGACCTCGGAGTAGATCCGCACCTGTCCGCCGGATTGCTTGGCGAAGCCGTAAATCATTGAGAGGCCGAGGCCTGTGCCCTCGCCGATCGGCTTGGTCGTGAAGAACGGATCGAAGGCCTTGGCAATCACATCGGGCGTCATGCCTGTGCCGGTGTCGGTCACACAGAGCGACAGGTACTGGCCTTCGGGCATGTCATGCTGGCGGGCAGCCCGTGCATCGAGCCATTTGTTGGCGGTCTCGATGGTGATGCGGCCGCCGTCGGGCATTGCGTCACGGGCGTTGATGCACAGGTTCAGCAGCGCATTCTCCAGTTGAGACGGATCAACCAGCGCCGGCCACAGCCCGGAAAAACCGACGGTTTCGACGGCGATGGCGGGCCCGACCGTGCGCTGGATCAACTCCTGCATGCCCGCGATCAACCGGTTCACATCGATCGGCTTGGGGTCCAGCGTCTGACGGCGGGAGAACGCCAGCAGGCGATGCGTCAGGGCAGCCGCCCGCTTCGCGGCGCCCTGGGCGGCGGTCATATAACGATCCACGTCGGTGAGACGGCCCTGCTGCATCCGGGTGTGCATCAGCTCCAGCGAACCGGAAATCCCGGCGAGCAGGTTGTTGAAGTCGTGGGCCAGACCGCCCGTCAGCTGACCCACCGCCTCCATTTTTTGGGACTGGCGCAGGGCTTCCTGAGCCTGGACCAGCTCGGCCTGGGCGCGCAGCCGCTCGGTAACGTCCGTCACAAACTGATAGCAGCCGGTGACCTCGCCCTGGTCGTCGTGCAGGGTGCGGTAGTTGATCTCATAGGAAGGGCGCGCCCGTTCAGGGTCACCGTAATCCTCGATGATGGTGACCTCTTCCCCCGCCAAACCCCGACTCCAGCCGGCGCGGACCTGGGCCTGGTGTTCCGGGCGATCGGCGAGCAGATCGAGGATGTTTTCGCCAACCTTGGGACGGATGCCGTAAACGCGATCGAACTCGTCAACGTTGGCCTTGTTGATGGCCAGGATGTTGAAGCCGAGATCCACCGCCATCACCATGACATCGGTTTTCTCAACGATCGTGGCGAGAAGATTGCGCTCCGTCGTGCGCTCAACGACCTGCTGCTCCAGCGTCGTGTTCAGAATGCGGAGCGCTTCTTCCATGCGCTTCCGCTCGGAGATGTCACTGAAGAAGACCGCGACCCTGCGCGCCGCCGGATCGCCGACGCGCAGGGCACGCACGTCGAACCAGCGCCCGAACACCTCAGCACTGTTCTCGAAGTGGATCGGTTCACCGGTGAGCGCGACGCGCCCGTAACGGTCGAACCAGTGCTGTTCGAGATTGGGGGCGAACTCGCTGACCCAGCCGCCCACCACGTTGGCGCCGGTCTGCCGTTCAAAGGCGGGGTTGGCTTCGAGAATGCGGTAGTCGATGGCCTGGTTCGCCGCATCGAACTTCATCTCGATGATGCAGAACCCGACATCAATGGCCTCAAACAGGGTCCGGTAGCGGCCCTCGCTTTCCTCCAGAGCAGCCCGCGAGCGGACCTGCTCAGTCACCTCGTAGCCGCCGACAAAGATGCCGGTGACAGCGCCTGCCTCATCGCGGACGGGCTGGTAGAGGAAGTCGAGGTAGCGCTCCCGGTCTTCGCCGGCGAGGCGGATCGGCAAGGTGCGGGCCGCGAACGCCTCAGCGGTTGAATAGACCTGGTCGAGGATCTCGTAGAACCCCTGATCGGCCAGCTCCGGAAAGACTTCGCGAACGGTGCGTCCGAGGTAATCCCGTTGCCCAGCAACCGTGATGTAGGCGTCGTTGACGTACTCGAAGATGTGGCCCGGGTCGCGCAGCACCGCCACAAACCCGGGCATCTGCTGCAGCAGCGCTTGTTGGCGCTGGCGTTCCGACGCGGCCCGGCGCTCGGCCAGGATCTGGCGCGTGGTTTCAGTGCAGGCACAGAACAGGCCGATGATCGAAGCGTCGTCCCCGGGCACGGGGGTGTAAGAGAACGCAAAGTGGGCTTCTTCCGGGTAGCCGTTGCGATGCAGGGTGAGCTGGAGATCGTCCATGTGCACGGGATCCCCCGCAAACACGCGATCCATCAGCGCTCCCACCTCGTCTCGGACTTCGGGCCAGACCTCGAAGAACGGGCGACCGAGGGCTGCCGGGTGTCGTGCGCCCAGCATGGGCACGTAAGTACCATTGTAGACCAGAGTGCGGTCAGTGCCCCAGGCGATGAACATCGGCTGGCGCGAATTGAGCATGACCCGGATGAGGGTCACGAGCGACGGGGGCCATCGCTCCTGAGGCCCAAGGGAAGTGGCCGACCAGTCATGGTCACGCATGAGGGCGCCCATGGCGCCGCCGCCGGCAAAGAGTGATGCGTCCGATGCCATGGAATCAGACGGAGCCCTGGGCCGGGACGATATGTCGGAAGGGCGTGGCGATCATGCCCGGCACTAGCACAGGACGAGATCTCGGTGTTCATCCTCATGGTCGCAAGGCCTTGGCGCTGCCTCGGCGTTGAGCCATTGATGGTTCGCTCTGGGTGGATGGAACCTCAAGCCGAGCCCGAAATCGGCCAAGACTTGTCGGGAAAGCATGGCGGATCATCAATCCTTGGCAAAACGGTGCTCGGTGATCCTGACAGACGCAAAGGCGCCACGCCTGCGATCCATCGGAACGTGTCAGCGCGCTGATGCACGAATGGGCAGGGCGCGCTGAGTGTGCCGGGAGAGGCTGGCTGCCAGCGCGCCGGCCCCCTACTTGTCGAACAGCGCCTGCAGTGCCGCACGGTCCTTGCTCGCGGGCAACGCGATGAGGGTGAGGATCCGGGCCTTGTCCGGGGTGAGGTCGTCCGCGAAGACGGCACCCGCCTTCAGCAGCGTGTTGCCACCCCCTTTGAAGCCGTACACCGGCAGAGCGCGGCCATTGTAGACCTTCGTGGCCACGATCACCGGCACGCCCTTGGCAATCACGTCCACAATCGCGTCGTGCATCTCCGCATTCATGTTGCCCCAGCCATACGCTTCGACCACGATAGCCTCGGCTCCGGTCGCGGCAGCATGGCGAACCTGGCTGCCGTCGGCCCCCGCATACATCGATACGAGATCAACCCTTGGCATGCGCTCCGGCAGCGGCAGAGTCTGACGCCGTAGCGATTTGCGGCTGAAGATGACCCGGTCCTCGTCCACGTAGCCGAGGAAGCCGGCGTCGCCCGAGTTGAAGGTCTCGACGTTGCTCGTATGGGTCTTACGCACCTCACGCGCCGCGTTGATGTGGTGATTGAGCGTCACCGTTACGCCCGCTCCGGTCGATCCATCCGCGAGGATCTGACGCGCCGCGTTGAGGAGGTTGCGCGAGCCGTCTGCATCCCAGTCGGATGCGTTGCGCTGGGCGCCCACGAGGACAACCGGCTTCTCGCTCTTCAACGTCAAGTCGAGGAAGTAGGCGGTCTGGTCGAGGGTGTCGGTGCCGTGAAGGACGATGGCACCGCGAATTTCGGGATCGGCCAGGATCTCGTCGATCTTGCGCGACAGAGCGGGCCAGCGGTCCGGCCCCATGTAATCACTCGGGACGTTGCTGAACTCCGTCACCTTGATGGTGGCGATGTCCTTCAGCTTCGGCACGGCTGAGACGAGATCCTCGCCCGAGAGTGCGGGCACGGGTGCATGGGTGGTCGGGTCGAGTTTCATCGCGATGGTGCCGCCGGTTGCAACCACGGCAATCTTGGGCGGTTCAGCGGCCTGTGCGTGGGCCCCCAGCAGGGCGAACCCCACCAAACCCAGCCGTGTTTGTCTCAGGATCGAGCCTGCCATCATGGCCATTCCTCACATTACCTCAGCCCTTCGATGCGGGGCTTTGAGGCCGAGCCTATGGCTGGATGAGGCGGTCTGCTCTGTCCAGCCCTGTTGGCGCAGGATTGCGCACCGGATGGGTTGTGCAAGCTTCCCGGTCGCCTGCGGCATCACACTGGACTGGTGCCTGTTCGCTCTGGGTATGCCGCTGCTGAACCGGATCGGGACTGGTTCAAGAAGTCTTCAGGTCCATTCAAAATAGACCGTGAGCGCATGAACCATCCGAAGTGAACCAGCCCGATCTTCGCCCGCTGAGACGCAACGCATAACGGCCGACCGGCTGTCCCTGGTCTCGGGAGGGCGTAGTTCCCGCTCTCGCCTGCGCCTTCTGTGGTAAACTCAGTCTCAGTCCGCATCCGCCGCCGAGCAGATGGAGGGCATACCGATGCGTTTCAATTGCAATGCCCATGGCGATTGGGTCGTCGACCCGGACGAACTCGCACGCAAGCTCGGCATCTCGTGTGAGCAGTTGAAGACCGAGACGATGCTGGGGCTCGTCCAGACACGCGTCGTGGCGGGCCGCGGTGCAGATAAGGGCCGGTCGCAGGTCACGGTCCGGTGCCGGGAGGCCGCCTGGCAGGGCGTTTTCGACTGCGCCGGATATCTGATCAATGAATGTCGCATGTCGCCGGACAGCGTGTCGGGGGACATCGTTCACTAGGACGCGCTGTCGAGGAGGGGCCCCATGCCTGCGGATGCCAGCCGAACGGGTCTCGCGCAGACTGCACTCGACGCCTACCTTCGCGCGGAAGGGGCCGCCCGGCGTGGGGTGGATGGTGCTCCCATCTGTGAGATCGTCGACCTGATCACCGATTTGCTCCTGCTCGCTCAGCAGAGGGGCTGCGATCCGGTCTCGGTCGTCCGCAAGGCAGAGAAGCACGTGCTCGCGGAGACCAGATAGCGCTACTGGGGGATCAGACCGGCTCAGAGTTTCGCTCAGCGTGGCGCTGGGCGGGCTTTTCTGGATCTCGGCACTTAGGTCCGGCCTGAAGCTGCCGGCCGTCCACGGTCACGCTGTGCTCACCGAGCCCATCGTCGCGTGCGATCTGTCACCGCCATCTCGCGGCAACAGGTCCATGCTCTCCCGGTGATAGGGGGATTTGGGAGGCTGTCATGCAGCTCATCCAGCACCCGCATTCCGGCACGACCGCCATCGGACTTCTCGGGGCCGCTCTCCTCCTGACCGTCGGCACGTTTACGGTTTCGGGGGCGATGTGCCTGCACGACCTAGCGGCGCGCGAAATTGCAGCGTCGCTTCAGCCTCTGAACGCGGAATAGAGATCGGACCCTGTGGGGTCGCCGTCGCTCTTTGCTGCCGAGCGTCATCCCGATCAGCGAAACGGCCAAGCTATTGCCGCATCTGTCTCCGAAAGATGCGGCGATGATGCGCGGACGGAAACGAGGCTCGCCGAGCAGGGCGACGGTGGTTCTAGCTGCTGTGGCGCTGTGCCTGATTGCAGCTCTGGTGCTCGTCTCGCGGGCCAAGACGGAGTCTCAGGTCCGGAGCATCGAACAGTTTGCAGTCAGCGTTGCGAAGTGAACGGGCTGGCGTATTGTGGAATGAGAACCACAGCCCCACGACTCCCGGCATGCCTCAAATCTCAGGCTGCAGGCCCATATCCTGGCCAGTTAGTTCAGCCCAATCCACAATTGCGAGCCCTGACCCGTGATCAAGGCCGCGCCCCGGGCATACAACGCGGTGTGGTCGATGCCGACACCACCGGACGCTCACAGCGCAACGTACGCCGACTTTGCCGACGTGTCGGCGCGCCGGAACAGAATGGGCGAGCTGATCAGCGCCTCCGCCATCCAATTCGGCGCTATCGTCACGATGCCGTCGCTAGTGGCTACAGTGCGGACGTCAGACGCCCACTCGGAAGTGTTGTTCATCCGTTGGAAGTGACGGCAGAGGTCCGGCGGCATACCCAAACCTACGTGAAGATCGCTGGGCGCGTGCCACGGCATGTGCGGCCCGGGGAGGGGGCCTTCGTAAAGGCGAAGCGGCTTGCTGGAGTTGCCCCCATCAAACCGGACACGGGGCTGGTTGGATCTGAGCACGGATGAACTCGCGCGGCGAGCGCATGCCGAGCCCACGGTGGGGATGGTGTTCGTTGTAGTCGGTGATCCAGGCGCCGATCCGAGCCAGAACGGTGTCGGCATCGGGACGGGGCTGCACGCGGGCATAGTCGCGCTTGAGCGTTTTGACGAACGCCTCGCTGAACCCCGTGACTCTCGGGCGAGCGCACCGGCGTGAAGCAGGGCACGAGATTTAGGGCTGCCGCGAAGGACAGCGTCTCGGCGGCCGTGTAGGCAGAGCCGTTGTCGGCCAGCCACTGTACGGGGTGGGTCGCGCGCAGACCGCCGAAGCGTTCCTCGACGCAGGTCAGCATGAGATCGCGTACCATCTGGCCGGTGACCCCGCCCGTCGAGGCCACCCAGGCGATCACCTCGCGGTCATGGGTGTCGATGGCGAAGGCCACCCGCACCACCTCGCCGTTCCAGCAGCCGATTTCCAACTCGTCCGAGGACCAGCGCCGGTTCGAGGCCGGGGCGATCACACGGCCCTCGTGGGCGCGCACGGGTCGTCCGCCCGTGTGGCGCTGAAGGAGCAGGCTGTCCCGCTTCATCAGCCGGAACACCCGCTTGTGGTTCAGCGCGAGCTCGCCAGTGGCGCGCCGCGTTCGGTTCAAGATCGCCGTCACCCGCCGATAGCCGTAGGTCGGCCGCACGTCCGTGATGGCGCGGATGGCGATCAGGACGGCCTCGTCGTCGGCACGGCGATAGGGACCGCGCGACCGAGCCCCGCCCCGCATCTGCTCGACGAGGTTGGAGCGGGCCACGCCGAGCACGTCGTCCACGACTTTCACCGGGAAGAGCCCGCGGGTGGCGACGGCAGCGGCCACGCGGCTTTTTTACCCGTGCGACGGCCAGCGCCTCCTTGAGCACCTCGACCTCCAGCGTCTTGCGCCCCAGCAGCCGCTCCAGATCGCGCACGCGGGCTTCCAACTCGCGCATCCGGCTAGCCGCGACTACCTCGTCGTCGGCTTGCACTGCCACCTGTCCGCCCTCGGCCATGCGACGCCTCCACCCGAATAGAAGGCTCGGTGAGAGGCCGTGGATCCGCGCCACCGCCGAGACGGTCATGCCGGGTTGCATCGTCTCCTCGACGAAGCGCACCTTCTCGTGGACGGTGTAGCGCCTGCGGCGCTCGCGCCCGGTGATAATCTCGATCCGCTGCGTGTCGTTCGGCATAGGCGCACGCCTAGGCTTCCGCCAAGGCCCTCACGGCTGCGACCGGTGTCCGGTCGAATTGGGGGCCACTCCATCGAGTCCCAGCGCGCTCACCACCCGTTTGCCCGCATCGTCAATGGCTTAGCGGGATTTTTGATATCCTTCTCCCCCTGGATCGTGTTGCGCGCACCCGCAGCACGATCCGCGATGTCACGATGCGCGACGATGGGGCGTCGCGCAGCACGGGCGCGAACACGGCGTCCTGTGCGCGACGTTCGCCCGGCAGCGACGGGGATGTCAGGGGCGAAGCGAGCCTCACAAGGGCTTGAGAGACCATCCGCCAGGAACGATCGTTGCGCGCTCTAAAGGCGACCTGTGCCAACAAGCTGGGGCAGGCCGGCACCCATCGCCCGGCCGATCGATCAGCGTCACAGCCTCAGGAACTCTCCCTCGCATGCTCACGCGACGCGCGCTCTTCTCCCGGCCTTCGCGACTGGCGGCGCTCACCGCCGCCGGCACCCTGTCCGGGGTGGGATATGCGACCGCGATCGAGCCCCATCGCGTCCATGTCACGCGCTATCGCGTCACGCCGAGCCGATGGCCCGCCGGCCTCACGTTGCGGGTTGCGATTCTGACCGACCTCCACGCGCATCCCCGCAACATGAACGAAGCGGACCTTGCCAGCATCGTGGCCCGCACCAATGGGTTGCAGCCCGACGTGACCGTGCTCCTCGGCGATTACGGCTCACAGAGCCCCGGCCCGGTCGCGCCGGAGGTGGTGGCCGAGCTGATGCGGGGCCTCGTCGCCCCGGCGGGCGTCTACGCGATCCAAGGCAACCACGACTGGACCGACGATCCTGATGCGATGCGACGGAAGAGCGGGCCGACGCGCGTGGAACGGGCCTTCCGGGCCGCCGGCATCGCGTTCCTGGAGAACCAGGCGGTGCCGCTCGGCTCTGCCCCGAAGCTCTGGATCGCCGGGATCGAGAGCGAAGCGACGCGCAGCAATCCGCGCAAGCTGCGCCATGATCCTGAACGGCTCGATCGCCACAGGACCGATATCCTCGCGCGGATGCTCGGTGCCGCGCCGGCCGATGCCGCGGTGATCCTGCTCGCTCATGAGCCGGATATCTTCGGCAGCCAGCTGGATCCGAGGATAGCCGTGACGCTGTCGGGTCACACCCATGGCGGCCAGATCCGCATCCTGGGCTGGTCCCCCTGGATCCCGTCCCGCTACGGCCTGCGCTACGCCTACGGCCATGTCGTCGAGGCGGGACGCCACCTCGTCGTCTCGGGCGGGCTCGGCTCCCACTTCGTGGCCGGGCGCCCCTTGCGCATCGGCGTGCCGCCGGAGATCGTTGTCGTGGAACTCGGCTTCACGCCGGACGACGGACTCGCCTGACGCAGGCACGGAGCGGCCTCACGGCGTCAGGGCTTCGCCGTCGTGCTGCCATTCGCCAGCTCGTGGACGCGTCGGAGGCCGATCGGGCGCCAGCGCGTCGATCGCCATGCGATGGATCAGGGCTTCCCGCCGCGCCTGCTGGATGACGATGCGGGCTGCCGCGCGGGCATTGGCCGCGCGCAATGGACCGTTGGGATGGCCATCGCGCAAGGCTCTCCAGGCGAGGGCGCGAAACCATTTCGCATTGGCGACGGCCACCGCACGCCGGCCTGCGAGACCCGTCGGCTCGATCGGACATGACGCTTGAAGAACAGGCATTGGCTCAATCCTGGACAGCCAGCCCTTGCTCGTCCGCTCTTGATACGAGACATGGTGGCGCTTCCTCACACCCGCAACACGGAGTCCAGCGACGCTGGCCGGCGAAGCGACGTGACGGATTGTTTTGGTGCAGCCTTCAGACGACCAGATCTGTGCTCTGAATCACACGCAAACCCGCAGCCTCAAGGCTCGCGGGGCATCGTACCAACAAGAGGATGGGAGTTTTGTACCAGTCTATACCGTGCGATGCATCGTCCGATGCCGCGCAAGCGGAAGCCACTCCGTCGAAGATCTGTCCTGGACTTCCAGCATCCCGAATCAGGACAGTGCCTGCACGATGGCCGTCAACCGCTTCGGGCGCAGGATTCGGATGGCTTCCTTGTCGACCGCAACGATGCCGTCCGCCTGGAAGCGCTTGAGCATCATGGTCACCCATTGACGCGTCGAACCGATGAGGGCTGCGATCTCGTCATGCGTGATCCGGCGCTCGATGACGCGAGCACCCGCTTCCTGTCGCCCGTAGAGATCACCCAGGTTCAGGAGAAGCTGCGCCAGACGCTCGATCACGGAGCGCGTGCCCAGCATCTGCGCCATGGCGGTGTAGCACCGTCCCTTCGCCTCCAGCGCCTCGATCAGGCAGAGGGCGAATTCGGGCAGCTGGCGGATCAGCTGGCGCAGGGTCGCGGCGGAGAGCGCCGTCACCCCGCAGGGCTCGATCGCCTCGCCTGACCATTGGTGCACACCCCCGCCGGTCAGGCTCGGACCGCCGATGAAGTGCCCCGGCGTCCAATAGGCCAGCGTGATCTGCCGGCCGGACGGCCCGGTGTAGAAAACCCGCACGCGCCCGGTCTCGATCAGGAAGATGCCGGAATGCGGCTCGCCCTGGCGGAACACGCTCTGGCCCGGCCTCAGGCTCAGGCTGCGCCCGGCCGCGCGCAGGCGCGCAACGTCGGCGGGCGGCAGGGCATCGAGAAAGCCGGCGCCCTCGTCCAGACCCTCGATGCTCTCGCTCAGGAACAGGGCACTGACGATCAGCGGCGCGGGCGCGCGCGTCGGATTCGGCAGGGTCGCGAGCGTTGGCGGCATGGAACGAATGTCCGGGATCGGGAGATCGGCCCCACTACTATGCGCGCGGCGCCGTCTCGAACCATTCCAAACATGTCCGCGCGGAGAGAATTCCCTCTTCTCACCTCAGCATCGCGGAGACAGATCTTTTACATCGACCCACCAAGTCGATTTCAGGGACGATCTTCAGGGGCGGCGCAATTAATTGCTGTTCTTCGGTGCAGGCCGGGAGCGAACATTCAAGCCGTTCCGACATCGGGAGAGCGGACGGTCCGGTGCCGTCCTCCTGCGGCCGGGGCCTCTCACCTGATGACGGAGCCGCCCGCGTGATCCCCCTTCGCCGCCTCGCCGCCGCCCTCCTGGCGGCCTCCGCCCTCGTGACGACAGCGCGGGCCGAGACCATCCGCGTCGCCGTGGGCACCCAGGACACCACGATCAACTGCGCGACCGGTGGCCTCCTGATCCGCGAGCTGAAACTCCTCGAGAAGTTCCTGCCGCGGGACGGCCAGTACAAGGACGCCACCTACGACATCCAGTGGCGCAATTTCACCAGCGGCGCGCCACTCACCAACGAGATGGTGGCCGGCAAGCTCGATCTCGGCGCGATGGCCGACTTTCCGGGCTCCCTGAACGGGGCCGCCTTCGCCAAGGCCGGACGGCGCAGTCTGTTCCTGAGCGTCCTGTCCGGCAGCATCAAGGGCAGCGGCAACGGCGTCGTGGTGCCGGTCGCCTCGCCGGTGCAATCCTTCGCCGAGCTGAAGGGCAAGACCATCTCGGTGCCCTTCGCCTCGACCTCCCACGGCCTGCTGCTGCGCGCCGTGAAGGCGCAGGGTTGGGATCCGGAGCGCGACGTCACCATCATCACCCAGGCGCCGGAGGTCGCGGGCTCCGCGCTCAAGGCCAACAAGATCGACGCCCATGCCGACTTCGTGCCCTTCGCCGAATTGTTCCCCTGGCGCGGCATCGCCCGGAAGATCTACGACGGCGCCCAATCCGACGCGCCGACCTTTCACGGCTCGCTTGTCGACGCGGCTTACGCGGAGCGCTATCCCGAGATCGTCACCGCGTATCTGCGCGCCGCGATCGAGGCGGACCGGCTGATCGCGGCCGAGCCCGAGCGCTATGCCGAGCTGATCGAGCGCGTGACGGGGATCGAGGCGGAGGTCGCCTACCTGTTCCACGGGCCGCTCGGCTTGCAGACCCGCGACATCACCTGGAAGCCCGAGTACCGGCAGGCGCTGAAGACCTCGATCGAGACCCTGACGCTGCTCAAGAAGGCGGATGGCGACCTCGACGTGGACCGCTTCGTCGACGACCGCTTCGTGCGCAGAGCCGCCGCGCAAGCGGGCCTCGACTACGAGGCGCGCCTGACGAACTACGCGCAGGCGCCGCTCACGGCCGCCGACGCCGCGACCGGTCAGCCGATCACGGATGTTTCCCGCGTCGCCCAGATCTGGGTGAAGGGCGAGGACAAGGTCCGCCACTACGCCTCGCCCGAGGCCGCGCTCGCCGCGCTCGCCGCGCTGGAGCGGGAGGGCGGCAGCGCGCGGGTGATCTACGCGCAGGACCGCCAGAGCGGCATCAAGCTCTTCGCGAACCAAGCCTGGTACGTGCGCGATGCCGGGCAGCGCCTCGGGGCCTTCCTGCTCAAGGGCGATGCGGAAGCCTTCGCCAAGGCGCATGGGGGCGAGGTGCTCGACTTTGCCGCCGCCCGCGCGGGCGTCGCGCGGCTGAGCGCCCGATGAGCGCGGGCGCCCTGGAAGCGCCCGGCGCCACCCTGGCGGCCCGGCCGGACGCGAAGGAGAGGCGCCGGGACGGCCGGGACGGCCACGCCCGGCTCCCGCTCCGGCGCCTGGCGATCCGGGCAGGGGCGCTCGGCCTCGGCCTCCTCGCGTGGCACCTCGCCGCGAGCCAGAAGGTCGATCTCGGCCTCGTCACCTTCGGCAACGTGCCGGCGCCTGCCGAGGTGGCGCGCGCGGCCTGGTCGCTCGCGCAATCGCCGAAGCTCGGCGCGCATGTCGGGGCGAGCCTGGCGCGGGTGCTCGGCGGCTTCCTCGGCGCGCTCGCCCTCGGGATCGCCCTCGGCCTCAGCATCGGCCGTTCGCGGCTGGCGGGCGACCTGCTGCTGCCGCCCCTCGAAGTGCTGCGGCCGATCCCGGCGGTCGCCTGGATCCCGCTCGCGATCCTGATGTTCCCGTCCTCGGAGGCCTCGATGGTGTTCATCACCTTCACGGGCGCCCTGTTCCCGATCCTCCTGAACACCGTGCACGGGGCGGAGGCCGCGAGCCCCCGCCTCGTCGCCTCCGCCCGCAGCCTCGGCGCGGGCCGGGCCGCGATCCTGCGCGAGGTGGTGATCCCGGCCGCGCTCCCCAGCATCGTCACCGGGGCGGCCATCGGCATGGGAACGGCCTGGTTCTGCCTCGTCACCGCCGAGATGATCTCCGGTCAGTACGGGATCGGCTACTTCACCTGGGAATCCTACACCTTGCAGAACTACGACGACATCGTCGTCGGCATGCTTCTGATCGGCCTGCTCGGCATGGGGTCGAGCGTCGCCGTGCGCGCGCTCGGCCGCCTCGCCATGCCGTGGACGCGCGGAGGCCGCGCGTGAGCGCCGCCCCGCCCCCGGCCGCTGGCCGCATCGAGATCGCGGGCGCCGCGATCCGGCTCGGGACCGGCGCCGCCGCCTTCGAGGTGGTGCGGGACATCGACCTCGCCATAGCGCCGCGCCAGTTCGTCTGCCTGCTCGGGCCGTCGGGCTGCGGGAAGTCGACCCTGCTCGGCGCGCTCGCGGGCCATCTCGGCCTCGCCCGCGGGAGCCTCGCGCTCGACGGGCGGCCCGTGGCGGGGCCGCATCCGGAGCGCGGCATCGTCTTCCAGCATCACACCCTGCTGCCCTGGCGGCGCGTGATCGACAACGTCGCCTTCGGGCCGAAGATGCGGGGCGTCCCCAGGGCCGAGCGGCTGGCCCGGGCACGGGATTTCCTGGCGCTGGTGGGGCTCGCGGATTTCGCCGAGCGCTACCCGTCCGAACTGTCGGGCGGCATGCAGCAGCGGGTCGAGATCGCCCGGGTGCTGATCAACCGGCCGCGCGTCCTCCTGATGGACGAGCCCTTCGGCGCCCTCGACGCGCAGACGCGGCTGATGATGCAGGAATTGCTGCTCGACATCTGGACGCGGCTGCCGACGACCGTGGTCTTCGTGACCCACGACATCGACGAGGCGCTGTTCCTCGGCGACCGGGTTCTGGTGATGTCGGCCCGGCCGGGCCGCATCCTGGAGGACATCCCGCTCGCCTTCCCGCGCCCGCGCGGGCGCGACCTCGTCACCGCCCCCGACTTCGTCGCGCTGAAGCGACGCTGCCTCGACCTGCTGCGCCCCCACGACGGGCAGCCCTCGCTGCCGCGCCTGACCCCGCTCGGGTTGCCGCTGCCGGGGGCGGCCTAGAGCCGCCTTCGATCGGGTGGGACCCTGTGCGGCGTATCGAGACAGCCTCACCAGCACGCGGGCGCGAAGCGAACCTGAGGCGGGCTTCGAGGGTGCGCCCCAGATCGTTGGCGGCGGACGCCGCCTCAGCGCTCCAGTTTGCGCCAGATTTCGACGAACGACCGTGTCTTCGCCCGCAGAGGCATGCGCTCGTCCGAGAGGGCATCGACGAATGCAGCGAGGCGTCGCGACTTCACGACCGTATAGGCCGTGAGCAGCAACACGCCGACAAACACGATGATGACGGCGACCAGCTTTTCGAGGCGTGTCGCATGCGCGAAATCGAGCACGTTCATGCCCAGCACCGTCGCGGTGATCGCGCCGACCATGAAGCAGATCGTCACCACGGTGAGCTTCAGGAAGAACCGTGATTGCCGGCGCAGGGACTCGCTGTCGAGATAGGACGACATGGCGCCCAAAGACTGTTTCACGTCATCGTAGAGACGCTCCGTGCCGAGCTTGCTCGTGAGCAGCGAAAAGATCTCGCTGGCCTGCGTCTGGTTCGAGGCCTGGTGGAACCAGTAGCGATGGTTGAAGCGGAGGAAGCTCTCCATGGAAAGGCGCATATCCTGCGCGAAGCGGCCCACGCTGCGGCGGTCGGTGATGTCGAGGGAATTCACCGAAACCGCCAGCCGGTCGGACATCATGAGAAGCGCGGCTTTGTGAAACCGTGCGATGAGAAAGAGTTGAAGATAGCGGTGCCGGAATTCGCCGAGCAGCCCCCGTTCGAGGTCGATCGCCGCAGGTGACACGCCCGTCACCATGGTCAGACCCCACCCGCTGCAGGTCAGCCGCATGCCCGATGTCCCGCCGCGCGCCGGGTCGAAGAACCGGTCGTGACAATACTCCTCCTCGAAACGCGCCAGGTAGGCGTCGGAGTAGGGTAGTTCCTCCGAGGTGCCTGGCCCGGTATTGAGCCCAAGGCGGACGTAATCGGTGCGCGTGATCTCCTTTGGATCGCGCATCGCGAAGAAGCCCATACCGGGAATCCGGTAGTCCTCCAGGTGCCGGTAGCGGAGCGCCCCGGCTCCCTTCGAGTGGTGAGGGACCATCGGCGCGAGCAGGAAATCCCAATGTGCCGCGACCTGAGCCGAGCGGTTGCGGCATACGGCAGCGACATAGCGTTCGCGGCTCTCGAAATCGGAGGCGGCGAGAACGCCGCCGTCGGGCCCGAGCCATTCCACGCGCTTTGGGCAATGGAGCGCGCGCCCCTGCTCATCCCAACCGGACGGATACGTGCGGCCGATGCGGAACATGAGGTCTTGCGCGACGGCAAGCGGGAGACGACCCGCAACGAGCTCGAGCTTGAGCAGGGCGATGTCCAAGTCATGGAAGAAATACAGGTCGACATGCACGACTTCGAGATCGATCGGCGACGTGTCGTCGCCAAGCGTGACCCGAGCCGTCTTCACATCGTCACGGCGCACGATATGGATCGGTGATTCCCCGTAGCCCCGGCCAGCCTCGCGCTCATAGGCCTCGCCGTAGAGGAAATGCTGAACGTGCGGGAGGAACGAGACGAATTCCCGATAATGGCGCTCCTGAAACAACCCGCGGCCGAGCGCAAATCGATCTTCAAGATTGTGCCAGGGCGGTCCGAGCCTCTGCCAATGGCGGGCCATCGGCTCCTTACCGGTCGGAACGAGTTGGAGTGGCCAGAGCAGGATGTGGCGGAAGTGCTCCACGATTGTTTCCGATGACATCCGGGGCCCCGCATCGCTCAGGATCGGTGTGCTTGTCCGATGCCTCCTGTCTTTCTGGAAGATCATCAAGCAACCGAAACATCCTCTTCTATCGGTGTCCGTAAAACAACGCGGACCCTGAGCACGCTCTGCCGGCGCGGGGTCGAGACCGGCAGAGCGCGCAAGAAATCGGGATCTGGAGGCATGACCCGGTGCGACGTGATCGGGCACCGCTCGAGCGGCGCCGTCGCTCGCGTCTCGAGGCGCTGTTGCGTGCCGGATCGAACAGGCCATGACCATCGGGCGGATGAGCCGGGCTTCCCCTTCGCCTCGGGGGGCCTGGGTTCACGGCCGGGCGGCCATCGGGGCTGCCCCGAACGTCCTGCCCCGGGGGCCCGGAAACTAATTGCTATCTCGCATGGGCCGCACGGTCCCTAATCGGAGCGAACCGATGACGGATGTTCCGATGCAATACCCCGCCGAACCGCCCTTCGATCCCGAGGCCGCCCCGACCGAGATCGTGCTCTCCGCCGGCGGCCGGGCGCTGCGCCTCGCCTGGCCGGACCGCACCGCGGCGACGCTCGGTGCGGAGGCCCTGCGCCTCGGCTGCCGCTGCGCCTGGTGCACGCGCGACCGCATCCAGGGCCGGTTCCCGGCCGGGTTCGCGGCCGTCGCGGTGACGCAGATCGCGCCGATGGGCGGCTACGCCCTCCATCTCGGCTTCTCCGACGGGCATGCCCGCGGGATCTACCCCTTCGTCTACCTGCGCGAGCTTGCCCGTATCACGCCCGCGGCGGAGCGGACGCCCCGGGCGGCCTGAGCCCGACTTCCCCATCCGTGCGCGGCCCGCCCGCGCCCCATCCGCAGGAAGGCCCGCATGAGCGCCATCGACCCCAAGACCGAGATCATCGAGGCCGACATCCTGGTGATCGGCGGCGGCACCGGCGGCCCGATGGCCGCGATCAAGGCCAAGGAGGCCGACCCGAAGCTCCGCGTCGTCCTGATGGAGAAGGCCAACGTCAAGCGCTCGGGCGCGATCAGCATGGGCATGGACGGGCTGAACAACGCCGTGGTGCCGGGCTACGCGACGCCCGAGCAATACGTGAAGGAGATCACGGTGGCCAACGACGGCATCGTGAACCAGCGCGCCGTGATGGCCTACGCGCAGGGCTCCTTCCCGATGATCCAGTATCTCGACCGGCTCGGCGTGAAGTTCGAGAAGGACGGCTCAGGCGAGTACAACATGCGCAAGGTCCACCATATGGGGACCTACGTGCTGCCGATGCCCGAGGGGCACAATGTCAAGAAGGTGCTCTACCGGCAGCTGCGCCGCCTCCAGGTCGGCGTGACCAACCGCTACATGGCGACCCGCCTGCTGAAGGATCCGGACGGGCGCATCGCGGGCGCGCTCGGCGTCAACACCCGCACCTCCGATATCCTGGTGGTGAAGGCCAAGGCCGTGGTGCTGGCCTGCGGCGCGGCCGGGCGGCTCGGGCTGCCGGCCTCGGGCTACCTGTTCGGCACCTACGAGAATGCGGCCAATTGCGGCGACGGCTATGCCATGGCGTATCACGCGGGCGCCGAGCTCGCGAACCTCGAATGCTACCAGATCAACCCCCTGATCAAGGACTATAACGGCCCCTCCTGCGCCTACGTCACCGGTCCGTTCGGCGGCTATACGGCGAACAACCGGGGCGAGCGCTTCATCGAGTGCGATTACTGGTCGGGCCAGATGATGCTCGAGTTCTGGCGCGAATTGCAGGGCGGCAACGGCCCCGTCTTCCTCAAGATGGACCACCTGCGCGAGGAGACGATCTCGGAGATCGAGACCATCCTGCACTCGAACGAGCGGCCCTCGCGCGGGCGCTTCCACGAGCGGCGCGGCACCAATTATCGCAGGCGCCCGGTCGAGATGCACATCTCGGAGATCGGCTTCTGCTCCGGCCACTCGGCCTCGGGCGTGTGGGTGGACGAGCATGCCCGCACCACGATTCCCGGCCTCTACGCGGTCGGCGACATGGCGAGCGTGCCGCACAACTACATGCTCGGCGCCTTCGTGAACGGCGGCATCGCGGGTGCGGATGCGGCCGCGTATTGCGCGGGCACGCGCCTGGCCGATTACGACGAGGGTGAGGTCCTGGCCGAGCGGGAGCGGGTGCTGGCCCCGACCCGACGCGCGGACGGGCTCACGCCGCACGAGATGGAG
The DNA here is from genome assembly GCF_008806385.1 of Methylobacterium soli. Classification (GTDB taxonomy): domain Bacteria; phylum Pseudomonadota; class Alphaproteobacteria; order Rhizobiales; family Beijerinckiaceae; genus Methylobacterium; species Methylobacterium soli. Next base: position 28,777 of record NZ_VZZK01000035.1, on the reverse strand, counting down.
TTCAAGACGCGGCGCTTCGTCAACGATTATCTGGAGCCCCCGAAGGTCACGGCCAAGATGGAGCTCGGCCAGCGGCGGTTCGGTGAGATCCGCGAGGATCTGGAGCACCTCTGCGCGCGCGACCCGCACGAGCTGCTCCGGGCGCTGGAGATGCAGACGATCCTCGACTGCGCCGACATGGCGGCGGCGGCCTCGCTCTACCGCACCGAGAGCCGCTGGGGATTCTACCACCTGCGCACCGATCACCCCGAGACCGACAACGCGAACTGGAACTGCCACACCGTGCTCTACAAGGACGCGCGGGGCCGGATGGCCCACGCCAAGCGCGCCGTCGACCCCTTCATCGTGCCCGTCGCCGAGGCCGAGATGGGCGCCTACCACCAGCTCCGCATCAAGACGCCGGCCGCTGCCGAGTAAGTCGCCCGCCTATCCGGAGAATTCCGCATGCCGATCATCAACCAGGCCAAGAGCGCGGCCGTCGTCGTCGACGACGAGAAGTGCATCGCCGAGAAGGGCTGCCGCGTCTGCGTCGACGTCTGCCCGCTCGACATCCTCGCGATCGATGAGAACCGACAGAAGGCCTACATGAAGTACGACGAGTGCTGGTACTGCATGCCCTGCGAGGTCGACTGCCCGACGAACGCCGTCACGGTCCATATTCCCTACCTGTTGCGGTGAGCGCCATGCCCGTGTTCGACACCTTCGACGACGATCTCGACGATCTGGCCGAGCGCTGCGCCGATCCGGATTCCGGCATCCGCCGCGTGGCGATGATGGCGTTGGCCGAGGCGGTCGGCCCGGAAGCCAGGGTGCTGCTGCTCAAGGGTCTCGCCGACGACGACGCCACGGTGCGGGCCGCGGCCGCGAAGGCGCTCGACGAGCATGATGGGCCCGACGTGGTCGAGGGACTGATCAACGCGCTGGAAGATGCCGAGGCCGAGGTGCGCCGCATCGCGGCCGACACGCTGGCCGAGAAGAAGGAGCCCGCCTGCGGTCCGCTGCTCATCGCGCGCGCGGCCCATGCCGACCCCTTCGTGCAGGCCGCGGCGCTGCGGGCCCTGCGCGAGCTTGTCCTGCCGGACGCGCTCGCCGCGGCGCTCAAGGCCCTGCGCAGCCCGGTGCCCGAGGTGCGCCGCGAGGGGCTCGGCGTCGTCGGCTATCTCAAGGCCGAGGCGGCTCTGCCCGCCCTCATGGCGACCGCGGGCGACCCGGATGCGAGCGTGCGCCGCGCCACGATGGCCGCCCTCGTCTTCCTGCGTCCGGGCGGCCCGGGCGTCGCGACGCTCATCGCCGGCCTCCAGGACGAGAATTGGCAGGTGCGCGAAGAGGCCGCGGTCTCGGCCGGCAAGATCCGCCTGCCCGAGGCGGTCGAGGCCCTGATCGCCCGCATGGACGATCCGGTCTGGCAGGTGCGCACCAAGGCGGCGAACGCGCTCGGCCGCATCAAGGCGCCGGACGCCGTCGCGGTGCTCGGCCGCGCCCTCGGATCGGAGATCAGCAATCTCCGGAAGGAAGCCGCGGCGGCCCTGGGCGAGATCGCCGACCCGCGCGCGCTGCCCGCTCTCGAAGCGGATTACGACGATCCCGACCCGGACGTGCGCAAGCTCGTGCGCTGGGCGATCGGCCGCTGCCTCGGAACCTGAGCGGGCGCCTCGCGATCAAGGCCGGACCGGAGAGGCCTCCGTGCCGGCCCGGCCGGGATCGGCCGCGCTCCGGTCTCGCCTGGACGAGCCCGCCACGGCGAAACCTGCCGTGAGATCAGAAAAGAACTGAATATCCCGCCCGAACCATGGGTCCGGGCCGCGATCGAGTCACCCGGCAGCCGCCAGCCTCGGCAGGGATCGAGGCGCCGCCTGAGGCACGGGCAGGGGCAGGGCGGTGGTGGACTTGACCTTCTCCATGGCGAAGCGGGAGGTCACGTTCTTGAGCGGCAAGGTGGCGATCAGCGTCTTGTAGAAACTGTCATAGGCCTGCATGTCGGCCACCACGACCCGCAGCATGTAATCGACGTCGCCGGCCATGCGGTAGAATTCCAGGACTTCCGGCATGGCCGAGACGGTGTCGGCGAAGCGCTCCAGCCAGCCCTGGGAATGGTCGGCGGTCTCGATGGAGACGAACACCGACAGCCCGAGCCCGAGCTTGACCGGGTCGAGCACCGCCACCCGCCGGTCGATGACGCCGTCCGCCTCCAGGCGCTGGATGCGCTTCCAGCACGGCGTCTGCGACAGGCCCACCCGCTCGCCGATCGCCGCGATCGACAGGGTCGCGTCCGTCTGAAGCAGAGCCAGGATCTTCAGGTCGATCGCGTCCATGATGTCTCCTGCTCGGTCGCGCGGCCGGGGGCCACCATCCGCCTTGGCTCGGCCGCGCGTCTGCGTCGGCCGCCTCGGCGCGCCGATCGCCGCTCGGGGCGGCCTCGCGTCCGGTATAGAGAACGATCTGCTCCGGATGCAAGGCGAGCCGCGCAGCAAACGGGCCTCGGTCAGGTGAAAAACTTCGAGAAACGCCGGTAAATCTCAGGTAATCGAAGATTTTCCTTCCAAGTGCCACCAGCAGAACGGTGATGTCCTCCGCGCGCGCCGTTCTTTAAAAGGAACATTTTGTTGACCTGATCGAGAAGCGTTGGCAAAACTTTCCACCATGGCGCCGCACGATCCGCGCCCTTCCTGTCCCGACAACCGGCGCGACCGAGGCCCCCATGACGCTCCAGCGACGCAGCCTGTTCTCACGCCGGCAAGCCGCCGCCCTGCTCGGCGGGCTCGCCATCGCGGGGGCGGTCCTTGGGCCGGCGGCCGCCGCCGAGGGGCAATTGCGCGTCGCCAAGCAATTCGGCGTCGTCTACCTCCTGTTGAACGTGGCCGAGGACCGGAAGCTGATCGAGAAGCACGGCAAGGCTGCCGGGCTCGACATCCAAGTCGAGTACGTCCAGCTCTCGGGCGGCGCCGCCGTCAACGACGCGCTGCTCTCCGGCCAGATCGAGGTCGCCGGCGCCGGCGTCGGTCCGCTCTTCACGCTCTGGGACCGCACCCGCGGCCGGCAGGGGGTCAAGGGCGTCGCCTCGCTCGGCAACTTCCCCTACTACCTCGTCAGCAACCGCCCCGAGGTGAAGACGATCGCGGATTTCACCGACAAGGACCGGATCGCGCTCCCGGCCGTCGGCGTCTCGGTGCAGGCGCGGATCCTGCAATGGGCCTCGGCCAAGCTGTGGGGCGACAAGGACTTCGCCAAGCTCGACCGGATCAGCGTGGCGGTCCCGCATCCCGAGGCGGCCGCCGCGATCGTGAAGGGCGGCACCGAGATCACCGGGCATTTCGGCAACCCGCCCTTCCAGGACCAGGAGCTCGCCGAGAACCCGAACGCGCACGTGGTGCTGAATTCCTACGACGTCCAGGGCGGCCCCGCCTCCTCGACCGTGCTCTACGCCACCGAGCGGTTCCACAAGGACAGCCCCAGGACCTACGCGGCCTTCGTGGACGCGCTGGACGAGGCGGCGGCCTTCATCACGGCCCACCCCGAGGAGGCGGCCGACATCTACATCCGGGCCAATCACAGCCGCATCGACCGCGCGCTGCTGCTCAAGGTGATCAAGAACCCTGAGGTGACCTTCAAGATCGCGCCGCAGAACACCCTCGGCCTCGGCCAGTTCATGCACCGCGTCGGCGCGATCAAGAACGAGCCCAGGGCGCTGGAGGATTATTTCTTCGTGAATCCGCGTGTCGCGGCCGGCAGCTGAGCGCGTGGCCTCCATGACCCTGGTCGCCGCGCGCGAGGCGTTCTCCGCGGACCGGGCGAGGGCGGCGGCGTCCGCCCCGCGGGGACGGAGCGACGCCGCGGTCCCGCCGGACCCCGACCCTCTGCCGGCGCCGCTCCTGCAGATGCAGGGCGTCAGCCTGGAATACCGCACGCCGGATCGGGTGGTCCGGGCCACGCACCGGATCGATCTCGACGTCTACGCGGCCGACCGCTTCGTGCTGCTCGGGCCCTCGGGCTGCGGCAAGTCCACCCTGCTCAAGGCGGTGGCCGGCTTCCACGCCCCGGTCGAGGGCGAGATCCGGCTCGACGGCGAGGTGGTGCGGGGCCCGGGTCCGGACCGCATCGTCGTGTTCCAGGAATTCGACCAGCTTCCGCCCTGGAAGACGGTCGCGCAGAACGTCGCCTTCCCGCTGCGGGCCGCCGGGCTCCTCGGCCGGCGCGAGGCGGAGGCGCGGGCGCGCCACTACATCGACAAGGTCGGGCTCACGGCCTTCGCCGACAGCTACCCGCACCAGCTCTCGGGCGGCATGAAGCAGCGCGTGGCCATCGCCCGCGCGCTGGCCACCCAGCCCAAGGTGCTGCTGATGGACGAGCCCTTCGCGGCGCTGGACGCCCTGACCCGGCGCCGGATGCAGGAGGAACTGCTCGCCCTCTGGGAGGAGGTCCGCTTCACGCTGCTCTTCGTCACGCACGCGATCGAGGAGGCGCTCGTCATCGGCAACCGGGTGGCGCTGTTCTCGCCCCATCCCGGGCGCGTGCGCAGCGAGGTCAATGCCCACGCGTTCAACCTCGCGAGCCTCGGCAGCGGCGCGTTCCAGGCCGCGGTCCAGCGCCTGCACGAGCGCCTGTTCGAGGCAGCCCCCGAACCCGCAGCCCCCGCGGTCCCGCGATGAACCAGCACGTCCTGCCCCCGATCCGGGCGGAATACGACCGGGTCCTCGCGCCCTTCCTGGAGGCGCCGGTCGCGCGCGCGCTGCCGCTCTCGACCCGGCTCTGGCAGCAGGGCTGGCTGCGCAAGGGCCTGATCCTGGCCGTGCTCGCACTTCTCTGGGAGGCGCTCGCCCGCTGGCAGAACAATGATCTGCTGCTGCCGAGCTTCCTCCAGACCCTGCAGGCGCTGGGCGAAGGGCTGGCCAGCGGCGAGCTTCTGGACCGGGTCCGGATCTCGCTCGCCATCCTGGCGCAGGGCTATCTCGCCGGGATCGTGCTCGCCTTCGGGCTGACCACGCTCGCGGTCTCGACCCAGCTGGGCCGCGACCTGCTCTCGACGCTGACGGCGATGTTCAACCCCCTGCCGGCGATCGCCCTGCTGCCGCTGGCGCTGCTCTGGTTCGGCCTCGGCTCCGGCAGCCTCGTCTTCGTGCTGATCCACGCAGTGCTGTGGCCGCTCGCGCTCAACACCTATGCGGGCTTCCAGGCCGTGCCCGAGACCCTGCGCATGGCCGGGCGCAATTACGGGCTCACGGGCCTGCCCTATGTCCGGCAGATCCTGATCCCAGCCGCGCTGCCCGCCATCCTGTCCGGCCTCAAGCTCGGCTGGGCGTTCGCCTGGCGCACCCTGATCGCGGCGGAGCTGGTGTTCGGCGCCGCCTCGGGCCGGGGCGGCCTCGGCTGGTACATCTTCCAGAACCGCAACGAGCTCTATACGGATCGTGTCTTCGCGGGTCTCCTCCTCGTCATCGCCATCGGGCTCGTCGTGGAGAACCTCGTCTTCGCGAGCCTGGAGCGCCTGACGGTCCGGCGCTGGGGCATGGTCCGCTGAGCCGAGCGCGGCCGCGCCCATCCCGAAGGGCCCGCCAGGATGCGGGCCACCGCATCACACAGATCGGCTCATGACCCACGACACCCCGACCCAGGACACCCCGACCCAGGACACCCTGCGCCTCGGCGCCTTCTTCTACGCGACCGGCCATCACGTCGCGGGCTGGCGACACCCGTCGAGCGAGGCCGATGGGGGGCTCGTCCTCGAGCGCTATATCGGCTGGGCGCGGCGGGCCGAGGCCGCGAAATTCGACCTCGTCTTCCTGGAGGACGGGACCGGGATCCGCGACGCGAGCCTGCGCTCCAGCGAGCGCACGGCGCGCTCAACCCATTTCGAACCGGTGACGCTGCTCTCGGCGCTCGCCGCCGTCACCGAGCGGATCGGGCTCGTCGCCACCACCTCGACCTCCTTCAACGAGCCCTACAACGTCGCGCGCCGCTTCGCCTCGCTCGACCATCTCAGCGGCGGACGGGCGGGATGGAACCTCGTCACCTCGGCAAGCGACGCGGAAGCCGCCAATTTCGGCAACGACGGAATCGCGCTCCACGCCGACCGCTACGAGCGGGCCGAGGAATTCGTCGACGTCGTCCTCGGCCTCTGGAACACCTGGGACGACGATGCCGTCGTGATCGATCGGGCCAGCGGCCAGTTCTCGAAGCCCGACGGGTTCCGGCCCCTCGATCACAGGGGCAAGCATTTCGCGGTGCGGGGGCCGCTCAACATTTCGCGCACGCCGCAGGGCCAGCCCGTGCTGGTCCAGGCCGGCTCGTCCGGGCCCGGCAAGGACCTCGCGGCGCGCACCGCCGAGATCGTCTTCACCGCCAACCAGACGCTGGCCGAAGCGGTCGAATTCTACGGGGACCTGAAGGAGCGCATGGCCGGGTTCGGCCGCGGGCGGGAGGATCTCAAGGTCATGCCCGGCCTCTTCCCCGTGGTCGGGCGCAGCGAGGCGGAGGCGCGCGCCAAGTTCGAGGAGCTTCAGGCCCTGATCGATCCCGTGGTGGGCCTCGCCCTCCTCGAGCGCATGATCGGCGGCTTCGATCTCTCGGGCTACGATCCCGACGGGCCGGTGCCCGACCTGCCCGAGTCCAACGGCGCCAAGTCCCGCCAGCAGCTGATGTTCGATCTCGCCCGGCGCGAGGGATTGACCCTGCGCCAGCTCTACCTGCGCATCGCCGGGGCGCGCGGCCACGCGCAGATCGTCGGAACGCCGGCCCAGATCGCGGACGAGATGGAGGAGCGCTTCCGGGCCGGGGGCGCCGACGGGTTCAACATCATGCCGGCGACGCTCCCCGGCGGGCTCGACGACTTCATCGCCCTGGTCCTGCCCGAGTTGCGCCGCCGCGGCCTGTTCCGGCAGGATTACGAGGCCCGGACGCTGCGCGGACATCTCGGCTCGCGTCCGCCCGCCGCGCCGCCACGGCAGGAGCGGTGACGCGATTCCGGCGGGCCCGCCTGCCGCCAGCGCGCGGTCCGGGCCTGTCGGCCCAGGGGGATGCGGCCTATCGATCCCGGCCCGCGAAGCGGTCGGGTGCGACGACCTCCGTCACGACGCCGGCCGCGCGCAGCCGCGTCGCGTCCGGTGTCCACATCGCCTGGGCCCGCACGGCGAGCGCCTGGGCAACGAAGTCCGGCGCGAGCCCGGCATTGAGATAGGCCGTCCGCTCCGGGGCCGCATCGACCTGCCGAAGCGCCTCGAAGAAGCCGACCTCGTAGGGGCCGTGGAAGCCGAGGCGACCGCCGGCGGCGATGAAGCGGCCGCGGCCACGCACGAAGACCAGGGTGCAGGCCGAGGCGCAGGTCTCCGGCACGTAGGTCGCGAGTCCATGGGCCGCCACCAGGGCGCCGAGCGCGAGCGCTTCCTGGACGAGGCCGCCGTCGCTCGTCAGGTGGAGGCGCTCGATCAGGGGATGGGCGGCGAGCAGGGTCGCGGCCCGGTCGGCGACGCCCTCGGTCAGGTCGCCGGTCAGCCGGAGATCACGACCGTCCGGGCCGATCTCCAGCCGCGCCTCCTGGGCATCCTCCTCGGGTTCCGACAGGCTCGGCGCCGGGAACGCGACGAGGAGCGCGAGGCGCGGAGCCGACGAATCCGCCGGAAACTCCGCCCTCGCCGAAGCCCGGCAGGCCGGGGCGGCGCAGAGCCCGATCAGGAGCGCCAGGGCCGCCACCCCCGGCCTCCGGAGATCCGACACCCTCCGGGTCCGGCCGGGCCGCTCCGTCCGATCCGTGCAGGGATGGGCGGGCGCGGATGGCCGACGCGACGATCCGCGCGCCGGGCGCCGAATTGAGGATAAAGGCGACCGAAGACCGAACTTCATCCTACAAGACTAGCCAGATCAACGCGAAAAGTGCTGCCAAATCTTCGGCAAGACGGGGAGGGCGGATCTCCCGGCTGCGGCGGCCGAAGCAAGACCATCATCGCGCTCCTTCGCATCGCGACCCCTTGCATCGCGACCCCTTGCATCGCGACCCCTCGCATCGCGACCCTCTCGGCCTGGCGCAGCCGCGTCTTCGCCTGACCGGCCCCGGCCCTCTCAGGCCCCCGGGCGGCGCCGGCGCGCGGGGTCGGGCAGGGCGGCGAGGTGCGGGGCGAGGTCGGCGCAGGCGAGCACGCCCCCGTCGAGCATCGGGAACGGGACCAGCGGCGTGAGCGCGGCGGGCGATGGTCCGGCGCGCCCGGACGGGACGGCCAGGGCGCGCGCGAGGCGGAGGAGGAGCCCCATCATGGCCGGACCGGCCGCGCCGCGGCCGCGAGGTGTGTTGGACGAAACTCGGTCGGCACCGGAAATCTCCTGTCGGGCTGTGACCCCGTGTCGGGCCAGCCGATGGTTTCCCGGACGAGGCCGAGCGTCAATGAAACATTCCTGCGTTTTCAGGCCAAGATATAGGACCAAGATCTTCGAACGCAGGGAAATTCGGGAGAGGATTTTCTTGCCTGCACGGCGCCGCCTCTGATCATATCCGGTCTTCAACCCAACATCATCGTCGAGAGATCGTTTCGCGCCCATGACTGCCCTGACCCGCCGCACCCTCCTCGCCGGATCGCTGGCGCTCGCCGCCGGCACGGCGCGCGCCGCCGCGCCGCTGCGCGTGGTGGCCTCCTCGGTGCCCCATGCGGAGATCCTGGAATTCGTGAGCGGGAGCCTCGCCCCCGACCTGCCGCTCAAGACCATCGAGATCAGCGGCGATCTCCGCCCGAACGCGCTGCTGCGCGACGGCGACGCCGACGCCAATTTCTTCCAGCACGTGCCCTTCCTGCGCTCGGAAGAGGCCGCGATGGGGACGCGCTTCGCGGTGGTGGCGGCGGTGCATATCGAGCCCCTCGGGCTCTACAGCCGGCGCGCCAGGGCGCTCGCCGCCCTGCCGCAGGGGGGCGTCGTGGCCCTGTCGAACAACGTCACGAATTCGAGCCGCGGCCTGCGGCTGCTTCAGGAGAACGGCCTGATCCGCCTGCGCACCGGCGCGGAGGGCGCGCCGGCGACCCTGGACGACATCGCCGAGAACCCCAAGGGCTTCCGCTTCGTCGAGATCGCGCCGCCGCAACTGCCGCGCTCCCTCGAGGACGTGGCGCTCGCGGTCATCAACGGCAATTACGCGCTCGAGGCGGGGCTCGAACCGGCGCGGGACGCCTTGGCCCTGGAGCGCGCCGAGGGCAACCCCTACGCGAACGTGCTCGTCACGACGGAGGCGCTGGCGCGGGATCCGCGCGTGCTGCGCCTCAGCGACCTGCTGACCTCCGCCGAGGTCTCCGGTTTCATCCGGACGCGCTATCGCGGCTCGGTGATCCCTGTCCGGAACGCCTGAAACGGCAGACATGCCGGAGCCGTTCCCGGTCATGTCGCGACCGCGCCGTCGTTCTCGTCACCGGAATCAGCGTGGTCGGTCTGTCAGTCCTGAGCGGTGAATGGGGCGAAAGCCCTCCAGAGCGCTGCCGTCCCGAGCAGGCTCCTGACGTGAAGGCCGGCTCGATCGGGTCGAAGTCTGGCGCGTTGGGCAGGAGGAAGTGCAACCGCGATGACTTCGCGTATGCCCGCGATCCTGTGAGCGCCAGGATTTTCCAGGATGGGGGTGCAGGGCTTCGCGTCAGTGGCCATGGAGCCCCCAGCTGGGCTGGAGGCCGAGGCCCCTCGACCATGGCGACCTGCGCGGTGCCAGTGCGAGGCCTGAGCAGCGCTCGCCGACAGATGCGAAGCCTCACGCGGAGCGACCGGAGGCCGGCGCTACGGCAGGTCCGGCTTGGCGCTCCGGCCCGAGGGCGCGCTGCCGGGATCCGCGACCCGCTCGCGAAGCGCGCGGCGCAGCACCTTGCCGACCTGCGTCTTCGGGAGCGGGTCGCGGAAAATCACACGACGCGGCACCTTGTAGCCCGTCAGCGCGGCTTGGGCGTGCACAATCACCGCCGCTTCCGTGAGATTGGGATCGCGCCGCACCACGCAGGCGAGGATCGCCTTGCCCGAGCGCGTCCGGCACCGCGACCGGATCCCGGATTCCCGGGTGGCGCAACAGCACGTCGTCGATCTCGGTCGGATAGATATTGATCCCGCCGACGATCGCCATGTCCTTCTCGCGGTCCACGAGGGTCAGATATCCGTCTGCACCCATGGTGGGGATGTCGCCGGTCGCCAGGAAGCCGCGAGCGTCGAGGACGCGGGCCGTCTCCTCCGGCTGACGATAATAGCCGCGCATGACCTGAGGGCCCCGGACTTGGATCTCCCCAAGCTCGTCCGGTCCTACTGGCGCGCCGTCCTCTCGGCGGATTTCGATCTCGGTCGAGCGGACGGGAAAGCCGATTCCGCCGCGCTGCAGGCTTCGACCGAACGGATTCATGGCGGCGACGCCGGCCACCTCGGCTAATCCGTATCCATCGATGAGCGGCAGCCCGGTCGCCGCCCTCCAGGCCTCGGCCACGGAGGCTGGCAGGGGCGCCCCGCCGGAACAGCACACGGCGGTCTACGCTGAAATCGACCTTCCGGATGTCGGGGAGCTGCGCCAGCGCCTGATACAGGCTCGGCACGCCGGCGATGCTCCGGAAGCGGTGCCGCCGCATCTCCGCGACGGAGACCACGCGGATCTGCGATCAGCACGCCGCAGCCGCCCAGGAGGAAGCGGTGAATGGCTTGGCAGATGAGCGCGAGGGCATGAAAGAGCGGCAGCGCGACGAGATAGGCTTCCCTGCGCTCGGTCCCGATGGCGGCGAACTACGATCCCAGGATGAGGGCATTCGCCAGCGCGTTCGCGTGGGTCAGGATCGCACCCTGTCCCGGGCCTGATCGAGAGTCCGGCGGCGATGCTCCGCAACCCAGGGCCGATCTCACGACCTGCGCAGCCGAAGCACGCGGGCCGACTGACACGCATTTCAGACGCCTTCAGCACAATTCAGCGGTCCTGCCGCGACAGGGATTGTCGTTCATTGCGATCTGCATCGCGAAGGCTGAAGGACACCGGCCTTCATGTTCATCGTGCTGGTTGCGGCGGGACTGCGCGCCTCGACCGACACCATTCCGTGCAGGAGGCCCCATGAGCAGGACGATATTGAGCAAGACGATGTTGCTGCGCACGACGATGGTTGGACAGGCCCGCCGCAGGTGGGACCGCTCAACGACGCTGGCCGCCCTGATCTGTGCTGCGATGGCGCCCGTGACACCTGCCCTCGCGATGCCAATGGGAGGAAGATACACGGGCAGGTCGACAACCAAACACCGCAACCGCCCGGGCCGAATGCTGTGAGGATCAAGCAGACGGTCTCCGGGATGAATCAAGGTCCCGGCACGCCGCTCGATGGCGCCAAGGTGCGATGGGTCGAGACCGTGACGCTCAAGGACGGGCAGGGCCCCGTCCAGGCCAGCATCACGTTCACCACGCCCTCCGGGGCAACATCCAGCGCCTATACGGGCACGGCCACGACCGATCCCCAAGGGCGGGTCACCGCGCAAGGCACCTATCAGGTGACCCAGGGAACAGGCGAATTGGCCGGCGTGACGGGCACCGGCACCTTCTCGGTGGCCTACACCTCGAAGACGGACTTCACCGGAGCGAGGCAGGGCGAGATACAGTTGCCCGGCCAGCCATCATCGAAACGGTGAACACGAGGACGGTCCTCTGCGAGACGACGCGGAGGACCGTTCAGATGGCGAAGAGTCGGTCCAGCACGACCGAGGTATTTTAGGCGCAATGAGGTGTGTCGCCCTGATGCTTCGGGAGGCCACGAAGCCAGAGGCTCGAGACCTTGAGGCGTGGCCCCGCCCGGCGAACCGGGCGGGGCGAAGAGGCTGCCAACATCCTCGCCCTTTGTGGAGCGGATCCCGGCTCAGGCTACGCCGTAATCGAGCAGGATGCCGTTCTGCAACTGATGGTCGGTCTGCTGATGGTTTTCGACGCTCTCGGAAAACCCAACGAGAACCGAGGCGCGGTCCTGAGCATTCGTCGCGAGCTGGTTAGTCCAGTAGGCAAAGCCGCCGGCGTCCGGCCCTCGATGCAGGGTGTTGGAGTACAAGGCCGTAACGTAATCCTGATTGGATAGGTTGGCACCATACTTCTGCTGGAATTCAGTCGAGTTCAGGAAGATCTGCGCATCGTCGTGAAGGCTCAACCCTCGGTCAAGCTCGGTTACATGGAATTTCAGACCACCGGCATCCGGTGCGCGGTCGAGAGCGGCTTGGTAGAGGCGGAAACCCTGACCGGCATTGCCGTTGAAGTCGAGAGCCAGGGCCTTGCTGTCGGAGAAGCCGATGCGCTCGACCTGCATCAGGTAGTCGATCTCACCGGTACTCTTGTTCTGAAGCGCCAGCACCCCGTTCTGCGAAGCGGCATTGTAGGAGCTGATCGGGGCTCCCACCAGGAACGAGTCGAGGCCGGCCCCGCCATCCACAACGTCGTTGCCGCCGTTGCCGACGATCACATCGCGCCCACCCAAACCCTTGATGGTATCATTGCCATTCGTACCATTGAGCGTGTCAGCGCCCTCCGTACCCGTAATCACCTGTCCCGGCGTGCCAGGATTGGATGGAATTGTGCCAGCGCCACCACCCGCCCCACCGCCTGCTCCTCCGCCGGTGAGGACGCCGGTGAGGTTGCCAACGGTGCCCAGGAGGGCATCGACGGTGTCGGGGATAAGGCCGCCGCCATTGCCGGCGGTTCCGCCGCCGAGAAGACCCGTGAGCAGGCCGCCGACTCCGCCCGTCGTCCCCGTGCCGAGGTCGATACCGAGATCGATCACGGGCGATGTCGGCGTCGCCGCGGTCGTTCCGACCGTGCCGTTGATTGCAATGACCGATGTCGTGCCGCCTGCGCCGATACCGATATTGGCGAGATTTCCGAGATCCAGGTTAAGAATGGTGCCGCTGTTGGAGGAACTGCCCCCAAGAACGCCGCTCAGCGTCTCGTCGACAGTCCCCAAAAGGCCACCAAGAAGAGATGCCATGACACGATCCTTTTGCTAAAGTTTTAGCGGTGTTACCTCGCTGATCTATACTGATGATCGGAATTGGTTTCGCGAAACCCGCGATTTTGGAAAGATCCTTTCCAGCCATTTTGAGGGGGAAAACAGGGTTGACGTCCTACTATCGAGGGCGAACTGCCCTAGGGCGCAGAGACCTTCCTCGCAGTGCTGCTTCAGTTGTGAAGCGAAGCCGTCCTGGCTCTCTTGCCGGATTTCCAGTCTTTTCGGGGCGCTGGAAGCCTCGGCCCGGCCCGCGCGGCCGAGCAGGCGCGTCCGATGGGGGAGCGGCGCGGGGATCGCCTTGCATCCCGCCTGTCACGGAGCTTAAGAACAACCGAAGGTGGCGTCAGGGCGCGAGAAGCGCTCGCGAAGCCGGCCGCGAGAGACGGTCGCCAGATGCCGTCGCAATCCGGAGGATGCTGCGTGACGGTTGTGCGGATCGGAACGGCCCTCGCTGCAATCCTGGCCGCACTCGCGGTGTCCCCATCCTCGGCCGCGGATTGCCCCCAGCGCGGGCAGCTCGACGATGCCTATTGCGATGCCGACCAGAACCTCGTCGCGGATGTTCCGGCCAAGACGCGCGATCCCAGCGTCATCGTGTTCGCCTACACGCCGGTCGAGGATCCGGCCGTCTACGAGACCGCGTTCAAGCCCTTCACGACCCATCTGAGCCAGTGCCTGGGCAAGCGTGTCGTCTATTACCCGGTTCAATCGAACTCGGCCGAGATCGAGGCCATGCGCTCCGGGCGGCTGCACGTGGCGGGCTTCTCCACCGGCCCCGTCGGCTTCGCGGTCAACATGGCGGGCGCCGTGCCCTTCGCCGCCAAGGGCACGGAGGCCGGCCCGCAGGGCTACAACCTCATCGTCGTCGTCAAGGCCGACAGCCCGTTCAAGACGCTGACCGACCTCAAGGGGAAGCGCGTCGCGCACACGGCCCCGTCGTCGAATTCCGGCAACCTGGCGCCCCGCGCCCTGTTTCCCGAACAGGGGCTGAAGCCGGGGGAGGATTACCAGATCCTCTACTCGGGCGGGCACGACAAGTCGGCGCTCGGCGTCGGCACCGGCGATTACGACGCGGCCCCCGTGGCCTCCGACGTCTACGACCGCATGGTGGCGCGCGGCACGATCAAGGGTGACGCCTACCGCATCATCTACCGGAGCGAGCGCTTCCCGACCTCGGGCTTCGCCTACGCGCATGATCTCAAGCCGGACCTGGCGGACAAGCTGAAGCAGTGCTTCTACGACTTCCGCTTCCCGCCCGAGATGGTGAAGGATTTCGAGGGCGACGACCGCTTCGCACCGATCACCTACGCCAAGGACTGGGCCATCGTCCGCAAGGTCGCGGAGGATTCGGGCACGCCCTACAACAAGGCCGCCTACGAGCGGGAAGCCGCCCGCGAGGCCGAGGCGGCGCGCAAGAAGGCCGAGGCGGGCAAAAAGCCGTGACGGCACAAGACCGGGCCGTGACGGCACAAGACCGGGCCGTGACGGCCCAAAGCCGGGCCGTGACGGCGCAAGGCCGGGTCGTCCCGGCGCCCGCCGACGCGCGGGCGGAGGATGGGCGCGCGCTCGTCATCCGCAGGCTCGTCAAGGAATACCGGCCCGGGCAGCCCGTCCTGCGCGGCATCGACCTCGTGGTTCCGAGCACGGGCCTGACGGCGATCATCGGGCCCTCCGGCACCGGGAAGAGCACGCTGATCCGCTGCGTCAACCGCCTCGTCCAGCCCACCTCCGGCGAGATCCTGTTCCGGGGCGAGGACCTGACCAAGCTGTCCGGCGCCGCCCTGCGGCGCGCCCGGCGGCGCATCGGCATGGTGTTCCAGGAATACAACCTCGTCGAGCGCCTCTCGGTGATGGAGAACCTGCTCTGTGGGCGCCTCGGCTACGTGCCGGTCTGGCGGGCGTGGCTGCGGCGCTTCCCGGAGCCCGACATCGCGCGCGCCTTCGCGCTCCTCGACGCGGTGGGCCTGCCCGGCTTCGCGACCCGGCGCGCCGACGCGCTCTCGGGCGGGCAGCGCCAGCGCGTCGGCATCGCCCGCGCCATCATGCAGGAGCCCGAGATCATCCTCGCCGACGAGCCGACCTCCTCCCTCGATCCGAAGAGCTCGGTCGAGGTCATGGAGATCCTGTCCCGGCTCGCCGCAGAGCGCGGCGTGCCGGTCGTCGTCAACATCCACAATGTCGCCCTCGCCCGGCGCTTCGCCTCCCGGATCGTCGGCATGTCGGGCGGCCACGTCGTCTATGACGGCCCCCCCGAGGGCCTCGGCGAGGGGGACCTGCGCGGCATCTACGGCGGCGAGAGCTGGCTCGAATGAGCGCGACCCGGAGCATGAGCGCGGCCCGGAGCATGAAAGCGGCCCGCCGAGCCGCCTTTCCGCCGAACTGGTGGGCCCGCCTCGGCTGGGCGCTCATGGCGGTCTACGTCGTCTATGCCGCCCACCGCCTCGGCTTCGTGCCCGAGCGCTTCGCGACCGGCCTCGCCCACGGGCAGCGCTTCCTGGCCAGGATGTTCCCGCCGAATTTCGACCGGTGGGGGCTGATCCAGTCCGGCATCATCGAGAGCATCCAGATCGCCGTGATCGCGACCGTGGCCGGGATCCTGCTCGCGCTGCCGCTGGGCTTCCTGGCGGCGCGCAACCTCATGCCGCCCTCCATCTCCTGGTCGGCGCGCGCCTTCATCGCCCTCTGCCGCTCGTTCCATCCCATCATCGTGGCGATCCTGTTCGTGAAGGCGATCGGCTTCGGGGCGCTGGCCGGAATCCTGGCCCTCGTGGTCGCCTCGGTGGGCTTCATCGCCAAGCTCTTCGCCGAGGCGATCGAGGAGATCTCCCTGAAGCAGGTCGAGGCCGTCCGGGCGACGGGCGCCGGGTTTCTCGCAATCCTGATCATGGGCGTCGTGCCCCAGGTGCTGCCGCGCTTCATCGGCTTCTCGACCTATCAGCTCGATTCGAACCTGCGCAACTCGACCATGGTGGGGATCGTGGGTGGGGGCGGGATCGGCGCGACCCTGTTCACCGCCTATCAGCGCTTCGATTTCGACGTGGTCCTGGCGATCCTGATCGTGATCGTCGCCATGATCATGCTGGCCGAGATCGTCTCCGGCTGGGCGCGGCGCGTGTTCCAATGAGGACGATGGCCTCCGCCCCGCATTGGGCGCGCTTCACGCCCGGCCAGCGGCTCGCGCGCTTCGCGTTCTACCTCGTCACGATCGCGGCCGTCGTGGCGTCGCTGCGCACGATCGAGATCATCCCGGAATTCCTCTACGACGCGCCCGAGCAGATGGCCGACCTGTTCGGGCGGATGTGGCCGCCCGATGCCCGCTACCTGGCGCCCACGCTGGCGGCCCTCGTCGAGACGCTGCACATCGCGACGCTCGGAACCCTGCTGGCGCTCGCGATGGCGCTGCCCATCGGCCTGTTCGCGGCGCGCAACATCACGCCGAGCCGGTCGCTGAACCTGCTGGCGAAGTTCGTGTTCGTGACC
The DNA here is from genome assembly GCF_008806385.1 of Methylobacterium soli. Lineage (GTDB taxonomy): Bacteria > Pseudomonadota > Alphaproteobacteria > Rhizobiales > Beijerinckiaceae > Methylobacterium > Methylobacterium soli. Next base: position 12,341 of record NZ_VZZK01000035.1, on the reverse strand, counting down.
TCCCGGTCGGTCAATTCCCTGGTCTGGGCCCTGCTGTTCGTCGCCGTGTTCGGGCCCGGCCCGCTCGCCGGCACCCTGGCGATCGCGTTCCGGTCGATCGGCTTCACCGGCAAGCTCCTGGCGGAGGCGCTGGAGGAGGCCAATGCCGGATCGATCGAGGCCCTGACGGCGGCCGGCGCGGGACGCCCGGCCACCCTCCTGTTCGGCTACTGGCCGCAGGTGAAGCCGGCCTTCTGGTCGATCGCCCTGTTCCGCTGGGACATCAACATCCGGGAATCGGCCGTGCTCGGCCTGGTGGGGGCGGGCGGCATCGGCGTCGCCCTCGATACCGCCCTGAACCTGCTCTACTGGGATCAGGTCGCGGTCGTGCTCGGGGCGATCTTCCTCGTCGTCATCCTGGCCGAGATCGTCGTCACGGCGGTGCGCAACCGCGTCCTCTAGAGCGCTCTCCGCCGAGACGGATACCGGTTCGGCGTAGAGCCGCGTCCCATGAAAAGCTGAGAGCCGTCCCCGGTTGCAACGCGATCGGAATCGGTCCCTAGACGCGGTCGCGCGCGGGACCGATACTCCGCCCAAGAAGACGCGTCCCCGGGAGGATCGCATGAGGTCGTGGCTCGGGATCGCCGTGCTCGTCGCCAGCCTGTCCGGCGCAGCGGCCGAGGAGCCGCTGCGCTTCGAAGTCGACCCCGCCTGGCCCAAGCGCCTGCCCAACGACTGGATCATGGGGCAGGCGGCCGGCGTCGCGGTCGACGCACAGGACCGGGTCTGGGTGGTGCAGCGGCCCCGGACCCTCACGGATGACGAGAAGGCCGCGAGCCTCGACCCGCCGCGCACCAAATGCTGCAAGCCGGCCCCGCCGGTCCTCGTCTTCGATCAGGCCGGAACGCTCGTGAGCTCCTGGGGCGGGCCCGGCGCGGGCTACGATTGGCCCCAGAACGAGCACGGCATCCATATCGACCCTGCGGGCTTCGTCTGGCTCGCGGGCAACGGCGAGACCGACGGCCAGATCCTGAAATTCACGCAGGACGGGCGCTTCGTCCTGCAGATCGGCAAGCCCGGCCCGCAGACGAACAGCCTCGACATCACCCGCCTCGGCAAGCCTGCCGCCATGCAGGTCGATCCCGAGACGAACGAGCTCTACGTCGCCGACGGCTACTTCAACCACCGGGTGATCGTGTTCGATGCCGAGACCGGCGCCTACAAACGGATGTGGGGCGCCTATGGCCGGCCGCCCACCGACGCGGCTTTGCCGCCCTACGATCCGGCCGCCGCCCCCGCGCAGCAATTCCGCAACCCGGTCCACTGCATCCAGATCGCCCGGGACGGCCTCGTCTATGTCTGCGACCGCGCCAACGACCGGGTCCAGGTCTTCCGCAAGGACGGGACCTTCGTGAAGGAGTTCTTCGTCGAGAAGAACACCCGGGCGAACGGCTCGGTCTGGGAGCTGGCGCTCTGGCCCGATGCGGGCGAGACCTACTTGCTCAACGCGGACGGGGCCAACAACGAGGTGCGCACGCTCCGGCGCGACACCGGCGAGGTGGTGGGCGCCTTCGGCCGCAACGGCCGCATGGCGGGCGAGTTCCACTGGGTGCACAACCTCGCGGTCGACAGCCGGGGCAACGTCTTCACCACCGAGGTCGATACCGGCAAGCGCGCGCAGAAATTCCTGTTCCGCGGCGACATGGTCCTGCGCAAGCGCGCGCCCGGCCCCTGACGGGCGGGATTCCGCCTCCGGCCGCGGCGGCGGCTCGGCGCGCGTCTCCCTGTCCGCCCCTCGATCGTCCCGGCGGCCGCGCACGCGGCTCATCGATGCGCGTTCGGCATCAATCCATCCAGGCTTTGAGTTGGACCGCGGGGCCGGCCCGATCCTAGGCTGATCCTCGCAAATGGTCGCCGGCGGCGCTACCCGCGCCCGAGAGAACGACCGATGTCCGCCACGGCAATGGCCGGGCGGCCGATCCGCAGGGAGAACGCCCATGAGCGCCGGTCTGGCCATGACCGCCGTGAGGAGAAGCCGTGTGCGCCTCCTCATCGTCACGATGCTGTTCATCGCGACCACCATCAACTACGCGGACCGCGCCACGCTCTCGATCGCCGGGCCTTCGATGGCGAAGGATCTCGGCCTCGACGCCGTCGCGATGGGCTACGTCTTCTCGGCCTTCGCCTGGTCCTACGTCCTCGCCCAGCTGCCCGGCGGCTGGCTCCTCGACCGCTACGGCGCCAAGTGGGTCTATGCCGGGGCGATCTTCCTGTGGTCCGCCTTCACGCTCCTGCAGGGGGCGGTCGGCTTCTTCACGGGCTTCTCGGCGGTGGCGGTGCTGTTCACGCTCCGCCTCTGCGTCGGCCTCGCCGAGGCGCCGGTCTTCCCGGCCAATGCCCGCATCACGGCGGCCTGGTTCCCCACGAGCGAGCGCGGCACGGCCTCGGCCTTCTTCAATTCCTCGCAATACTTCGCCACCGTGCTGTTCACCCCCCTCATGGGCTTCGTGGTGCACCATTACGGCTGGCACCACGTCTTCACCCTGATGGGCACGATCGGGATCGCCTTCGCGCTCCTCTGGACCCAGGTCGTCTGCGGGCCGAAGGAGCATCCCGGCGTCAACCGGGCCGAGCGCGACTACCTCGAGGCCGGCGGCGCGCTCCTCGACATGGACGGCGCCGGCACGCGCACCGGCGCGCAGACCGGCCGCGCCATCCGCCAGCTGCTCGCCAACCGCATGCTGCTCGGGATCTATATCGGCCAATACTGCATCACGACGCTGACCTACTTCTTCCTGACCTGGTTTCCGGTCTACCTCGTCAAGGAGCGGGGCCTGTCGATCCTGCAGGCCGGGTTCGCGGCGGTGCTGCCGGCCCTCTGCGGCTTCGTCGGCGGGCTTCTCGGCGGCTGGCTCTCCGACCTCCTGTTGAAGCGGGGCTACTCGCTCACCGCCGCCCGCAAGATCCCGATCGTCGGCGGCATGCTCCTGTCGATGTGCATCATCGGCTGCAACTACGTGCAGGCGGATTCGGTGGTGGTCGGCCTGATGGCGCTGGCCTTCTTCGGCAAGGGCATCGGGGCGCTGGGCTGGGCGGTCGTGTCCGACACCTCGCCCCGCGAGACCGGGGGCCTCTCGGGCGGGTTGTTCAACACCTTCGGCAACACCGCCGGCATCACCACCCCGATCGTCATCGGCTACATCGTCCAGCAGACCGGCTCGTTCAACGGGGCGCTGGTCTTCGTCGGGCTGAACGCCCTGGTGGCGGTGTTCTGCTACCTCGTCATCGTGGGCGAGATCCGGCGGGTGGAGTTGCGCTGAGCCGCGCTTCCCCGTCTCATCGCAGCACCCGCATCGCGGCCGCGGCTCGTCCCGCGGCCGCTTCCGTTCCGGTGGTCCGATGCTCGATTTCAGCCAGCTCCGCTGCTTCGTCGCCGTGGCGGAGGAGCTGCATTTCGGGCGCGCGGCGGCTCGCCTCAACATGACGCAGCCGCCGCTCTCGCGGCAGATCCAGGTGCTGGAGCGGGTCCTCGACGTGCAGCTCCTCGAACGGACCAGCCGCTCGGTGCGGCTGACGGCGGCGGGACGCAGCTTCCTGCCCGAGGCCCAGCACATCCTGCGGCTCGCCGAGACCGCGACCCACGTGACCCGGCAGGTGGCGGCGGGCCGCTCCGGCGTGCTGAAGCTCGGCTTCACGGCGGCCTCGGCCTACGATTTCCTGCCCCGCCTCGTCACCGCCTGCCGGGCGGCCCTCCCCGACGTGACCCTGTCCCTGCGCGAGATGGTCACCAAGGATCAGATCGAGGGCCTGCTCTCGGGCCAGATCGATGCCGGGCTGATCCGGCCGCCCGTGACCCATCCGGAGCTCGGAGCGGCGCGCGCCCTCGCCGAGCCCCTGATCGCCGCGCTGCCCTCCGGGCACCCCCTGGCGGCGCAGGCGAGCCTCGGCCTCGGCGATTTCGCGGGCGCGCCCTTCATCGCCTACGCGCCGCACGAGGCGCATTACTTCCACGACCTCGTCGTCGGCCTCTTCGCCGAGGCCGGCGTGCAGCCGAGCGTGCGCCAGCAACTGACGCAGATCCACTCGATCCTGGCGCTGGTCCGGGCCGGGCTCGGCCTCGCCCTGGTGCCGGCGGCGGCCGAGCGCCTGCGCTTCGACGGCGTCGCCTTCCGGCCCCTCGACCTGCCCGAGCCGCGCCCGGCCGAACTCTACCTGACCTGGCGGCGCGACCACGACAACCCGGTCCTGGGCGGCCTGCTCCGGGTGCTCGGCACGATGGGGGAGCCCTGAGGGATCGATGCGATCAGCGCATCGATCGATCCAGCCTTTGGCTTGGACCGACATCGAAGCCGGGGATTAGACAGGAGGGCAAGGCGGCACGCCAGAGGCCGCGTCCTTCACCGGGAGACACGCCCCATGCTGACGCAAGCCCTCAATCCCACCGCAAGCGGCCTCTCGCCCACCGCGCAAGCCCTCAATCCCGCCGCGCGCGGCCTCTCGGCCACGCCCACCATCGCCGCCATGCAGGTCGTGCCGGTCGCGGGCCGCGACAGCATGCTGCTGAACCTCAGCGGCGCCCACGGCCCCTTCTTCACCCGCAACCTCGTGGTTCTGACCGACTCGACCGGCGCCACGGGGCTCGGCGAGGTTCCGGGCGGCGAGCGCATCCGCCAGACCCTGGAGGATGCCCGCGACCTCGTCCTCGGCCAGCCGCTCGGCGCCTGGAACCGGGTGCTCAACGCCATGCGGACCCGCTTCGCCGACCGGGATGCGGGCGGGCGCGGCCTCCAGACCTTCGACCTGCGGGTCAGCATCCACGCGGTGACGGCGGTGGAATCCGCCTTCCTCGACCTGCTCGGGCAGTTCCTCGACGTGCCGGTGGCGGCGCTCCTCGGGGAGGGCCAGCAGCGCGACGCGGTCGAGATGCTGGGCTACCTGTTCTACGTGGGCGACCGGCGCCGCACGGACCTGCCCTACCGCGCGCCCGAGGCCCGCGACGGCTGGTTCCGGGTGCGCGACGAGGAGGCGCTGACGCCCGAGGCGGTGGCCCGCCTCGCCGAGGCGGCCCGCGAGACCTACGGCTTCAACGACTTCAAGCTGAAGGGCGGGGTGCTCCAGGGCGAGGACGAGATCGCCGCCGTGACCGCCATCCACGCGCGCTTCCCCGACGCCCGCGTCACCCTCGATCCGAACGGGGCATGGTCGCTCGCCGAGGCGATCCGCCTCTGCCGGGGCCGCGGCGACGTGCTCGCCTACGCGGAGGACCCGTGCGGGGCCGAGGACGGGTTCTCGGGCCGCGAGATCATGGCCGAGTTCCGCCGCGCCACCGGCCTGCCGACGGCCACCAACATGATCGCCACCGATTGGCGCCAGATGAACCACGCGATCCAGCTCGGCGCGGTCGACATCCCGCTCGCCGACCCGCATTTCTGGACGCTTGCCGGCTCGGTCCGGGTGGCGCAGCTCTGCCGCGACCACGGCCTGACCTGGGGCTCGCACTCGAACAACCATTTCGACGTGTCGCTCGCCATGTTCACCCACGTGGCGGCGGCGGCGCCCGGCCGCGTCACCGCCATCGACACCCACTGGATCTGGCAGGACGGCCAGCGCCTCACCCGCGAGCCGCTGCAGATCCGGGGCGGGCTGGTGCGGGTGCCCGAGCGGCCCGGCCTCGGCATCGCGATCGACTGGGTCGAGGTCGAGGCGGCGCACGAGCTCTACCGGCGCCACGGCCTCGGCGCCCGCGACGACGCGCAGGCGATGCAGGCCCTGATCCCCGGCTGGACCTTCGACAACAAGCGCCCCTGCCTGGTGCGCTGATCCTCATCCTGGTCTTTGGAGAACCCCGATGGACATCCTCACGAACCGCTTCAAGGCCGCGCTCGCCGAGAATCGCCAGCAGATCGGCCTCTGGTGCAGCCTGGCGAGCCCCATCTCCACCGAGATCGTGGCGGGCTCCGGCTTCGACTGGCTGCTCCTCGACATGGAGCACTCGGCCAACGACCTGCGCGACATCTACGGGCAGCTCCAGGCGATGGGGGAGGGCAGCGCCCACGCCATGGTGCGGGTGCCGAGCGACGAGCCGATCACCATCAAGCGCATCCTCGACACCGGCGCGCAATCCTTGATGATCCCCAATATCGACGATGCCGACCAGGCCCGGCGCGCGGTGGCGGCCACCCGCTACGCCCCGCGCGGGGTGCGGGGCTTCTCCCAGGCGCCCCGCGCTGCCCGGTTCGGGCGCATCCCGGATTACCACGCGCGCTGCGAGGCCGAGATCTTCGTGGCGGTCCAGATCGAGTCGCGGCGCGCGCTCGACAACCTCGAGGAGATCGCGGGCGTCGAGGGCGTCGACGGCATCTTCATCGGCCCCGGCGACCTCTCCACCAGCCTCGGCTATCTCGGCCAGCAGAACCACCCGGACGTGGTGCGGGTGATCGAGGACACGATCCGGCGCATCCGCCACACGGGCAAGGCCGCCGGCATCCTCACGGCCAACCCGGACCTCGCCCGGCGCTACGTCGCGGCCGGCACCCGCTTCACCGCCGTCGGCTCGGATATGGGCCTGCTCGCGCGCAGCTCCGAGGCGCTCGCGGCCCAGTTCAAGCCCGGCGCCTGATCCCCGAAGCCCTGACGGAGCAACAGTGAGATGAAGATCGGATTCATCGGCCTCGGCATCATGGGGCTGCCCATGGCCCGCAACCTCATCGGGGCCGGCCACGACCTCTTCCTGAAATCCGGCTCGCGGCCGGTCCCGGCCGAGCTGATCGAGGCCGGCGGGCGCCCCTGCGACAGCGCGCGCGCCGTCGCTGAACAGGCCGAGATCGTGATCCTGATGGTGCCGGACACGCCCCAGGTCGAGGCGGGGCTGTTCGGGCCGGGCGGCGTCGCCGAGGGCCTCGCGCCCGGCAAGACCGTGATCGACATGAGCTCGATCTCGCCCCTCGCCACCAAGGATTTCGCCCGCCGCATCAACGATCTCGGCTGCGACTACCTCGACGCCCCGGTCTCGGGGGGCGAGGTCGGCGCGAAGGCCGGCTCGCTGACCATCATGGTGGGCGGCCCGGACGCGGCTTTCGCGCGGGCGAGGCCCCTGTTCGAGGCGATGGGCAAGACCATCACGCGGGTCGGCGGCAACGGTGACGGCCAGACCACGAAGGTCGCCAACCAGATCATCGTGGCGCTCACCATCGAGGCGGTGGCCGAGGCCCTGGTCTTCGCCGGAAAGGCCGGGGCCGACCCGGCCCGCGTGCGTGAGGCCCTGATGGGGGGCTTTGCCGCCTCGCGGGTCCTCGAGGTGCATGGCGAGCGGATGGTGACGCGCCGCTTCGATCCGGGCTTCCGCATCGCCCTGCACCAGAAGGACCTCAACCTCGCCCTCGAGGGCGCCCGCACCCTCGGCGTCGCGCTGCCGAACACCGCGACCGCCCAGGAGCTCTTCAACACCTGCGCGGCGCAGGGCGGCGGGGCCTGGGACCATTCCGCCCTGGTGCGGGCCCTGGAGCTGATGGCCAACCACGCGATTGCGAGCCCGGCGGCCTGAGGTGCCGTCGGGTGGGGCGAAATCGTCCCGCCCCTCGGATCTTCGGGCAATTCCGGGACAGTCGAGGCTGCCCCGCTCGCAAGGTCTGCGCCGCCCAATACTGTATCGCTCCGGGTCGGGCGGGTCGCGCCCGGGTAAAATCCCGCATCCCCGCCGGAGGCACGGGCGCCTGCGGGCGAACCGCCCGGTGGCCCCGGTCCGGGCGGGACGGATCCCGGGCCTGCCCGCACGGTCTGCCGGGCCGGAGCGTCGCGGCGCGCGGACGGAGCCGGCCGGAATACGATCCGTTCACGATCTTTCACAGTCTTGACCGGCCTTCTACAAAGATCATATCGCGGCAGGCGGGCGCATCGCGCCCCCTTCGGGGCATCGTCGCGGGTCTCACCGCCAGCGCAACCTCCGAGATGAGGCGAGTAGATTTCTCGATCCGCTTGCCTGGACAACAACGCCTGGAACGGCCATTCTTGTGTTGGCCGCGCGCATTCGCGCGGCTTGCACAGCAGCCAGATATTCAGGACCACCATGAAGCGCAGTCGCGTTCAGCGGCCGTTTACCGTTGAGATCAAGTCGCGCAATCGTCAGACCGGGTCACTGCAAGATCAACCCTCCGTGCCGTCGCCCGCCGCGCCGTCGGGCTTGTGGGCCGGATTGAACCTCCAGGGCGACCTGACCGACCGTCCCGAGACGCCGCCCCCCAGCGAGGCCGAGGCCCCCCGGAAGGTGGAGACGCGCGCGTCGGAGCCGGAGAAGCGCCGGGTGCTGCCGAGCCTCCTGGCGCCCGCGCCCGAGCCGGTCGAGACTGATGCCGCGCCCTCCGCCGAGCCGCGCCTGCCCCGCGTGCGCCGCGTCGCCGCAAAACCCCGGCCGCAGGCTCAGCCGGCCTGGGCCGAGGCGCTGGCGGAGCCGGACGCCCCGGCGCCCCTGCGCTCCGGGATCGTCGTTCCGCCGGCCCAATCCGCGCCGGAGGCATCCGACCAGGGCGCCTCCGAGCTGGCTCTGGCCCGGCTGCGCCGCGAGCGCCGGGGCCTGCCGGGCCTCCGGGCCGGCGAGCGCTGGAAGCGGCGCCTTCCCCGCTCCTGCTGGTAGGGCGGCCAGCGACGCGCCGGGTCCTAAGGCCCGGTCCGCGCGCAGGCGACGCGCCGGGCCCGGGGCCAGCCGTAATAGATCACCTCCGCGCGCGCCGTTTCGCCCGCCGCCACCGGCCCGATCGTCGCCGTGCCCCGCTCCAGGGTGGCGTCGTCCCCGCCCAGGAAGGTGCAGGCCAGGGTGAGGCGGGCGACGGCGTCCGGCCCCGCATTCGAGACCGCCACCAGGGCCCGCTGGGGCTCGTGCGAATCCGGCGGCGTGTGGAGCCGGGCCTCGACGGCCAGCGGCGCGTCGGCCCGAACCGGCCCGGTCAGGCTGAACGCCAGCCCTGCCGCGAGGCGGGCCGCGCGCCATCGCGGCCGCGACGCCGGGCGCCCGGGCGCCGGGAGGGAGGAGGGATCGACGGAGGATCTCGGGGAAACGTCGCGCGCTTTCATGGCGGGCGCCTCTAGAGCTGTTCCTGATCGCGTTGCGACGGGACCGTCGGCCGCGCCCGTGCCGAAGCGGGCGCGGATCCCCTCTCCCGTGCGGGAGAGGGACAGGGTGAGGGTCGAGACCTTTCAGAACGAGGTGCGCCCGATCGGCGCCCAGTCGGCGATACGACCGCATGCTCCATCCTGAAGGCGCACCTCCCTCACCCCAACCCTCTCCCGCACGGGAGAGGGGGGCCGCCGCGCTGCCCGCGCCGTCATCCCGAGACCGCGAAACGGAGCCCTGGAATGACGCTGTGCTTCACCTCTCCCGTCCGGGAGTGGTCGAATCCGCGATAGCGGAACGGGTGAGGGGTGCGACTTCTCCGGACAACGCGCCCCCCCACCCCAACCCTCTCCCGCACGGGAGAGGGGGTCCGTCGCGCCGAACCGGACCGGGGCTGCCTATTTTCCAGCCCGTTGCAACGCGATCGGGCGCGCCTCTAGCCGGGATGTCCCGGCGCGTCGAGGGCCCGCAGAAGCAGGATCCGGCCTCGGAGCATCCGGCTCCGGAGCATCCGGGTTGCGGCACGCTCCGCTGAAGCGGAGGCCGGCTCGGCCGCGCGTCACAGCGGAGGCTGGGCGGCGTTCCCGATTGCAACGCGAGCGGGAACGCCTCACGAACCGCCCGAACCCCTGCCGCCCGCCTCCTGATTCCGTGAGGGCCCGATGCTCTCGACCCTGACGGTCGTGCTCCCGATCTTCGCCCTCATCCTGGCCGGATGGCTGACCCGGCGGATCGGCCTCCTCAGCGCCCACGCGACGACCGAGCTCAACCGCTTCGTCGTCTATCTCGCGCTGCCGGCGCTGCTCTTCGACGTGATGGCCCACACCCATTGGGACGAGATCTGGCAGCCGGGCTTCATCGCGGTGTTCGGCCTGAGCAGCCTCGCGGTGTTCGGCCTCACGATCTGGGCCCGAAGGCGCCGGCCCCTCGCGGACGCGGCGATCGACGGCCTCAATGCGGGCTATGCCAATACGGGGTTCATGGGCTTCCCCCTCGCCCTGGTGGCGCTCGGCCGCGAGGCGCTGGCGCCGACCACCATCGCCGCCATCATGACGGTCTGCGTGGTCTTCGCGGCCGCGATCGTCCTGATCGAGATCGGCCTGCAGAGGCGGGCCCGGCGCCGCGACCTCGCCCTGACGGTGGCGGGATCGCTGATCCGCAACCCGCTCCTCGTGGCGCCCTTCCTGGGGGCGCTGGTGCCGGCCGCCGGCTTGACTCTGCCGCTGCCCGCCGAGACCTTCCTGAAGCTCCTCGGCGGGGCGGCCTCCCCCTGCGCGCTGGTCGGCCTCGGGCTCTTCCTGGCCCAGAAGCGGGAGGCGCCGGAGGGGGACCGGGCCGTGACGGCGCTCCTCGTCGGGCTGAAGCTCGTGGTCCACCCGGTCCTCGCCTGGCTCCTCGCCCGCTTCGTGTTCGACCTGCCGCCGCTCCTCCTCCACACCGCGGTGCTGATGGCGGCGCTTCCCACCGGGACGGGGCCGTTCATGCTGGCGGAGTTCTACCGCCGCGAGGCGGGCATCACCGCCCGCGTCGTCCTGGCCTCGACCATCCTCTCGGTCCTGACCGTGTCGGGCTACCTCGCGGCGATCCGCTGACGCCCTGGGGCGCGCGACACGGGGTCCTCAGGGCGCGCCGGGCCGGGGCACCGAGCGGCAGGCGGCCGTTCCGGCCAGGCGGCGCACCCGCGCGATCACCCGGAGCGAGGCATCGGGCGCGCCGGCATCCTCCGCCTCCATCTCGAGGGCGAGCAGGAGCTTGAGCAGGATCTCGTCCTGCCGGCGGGGCGAATCCGACTGGTCCTCCGCCAGGATCGCGATCAGCCGCTGCACGAGGGGGCAGGCCTCGGGCGCCCCGAGGGGCTCCCCGGCGGGCGCCAGCCCCGCGGCCGGGAACGGATCGTCCGAGGTCGCGTCCTGCAGCGGAGGGAGGATCGTCACGGTCATGTCCCCAGAAGAACGGCCTCGATCGGAACCTGTGCGAACGACGCGGGCCTCGGTACGAGATCACACGGATATTATGCCGGATCCTCCGCTCCGTGCGATCCAGCACCGGATATGATGTCCTGCATTGGGCGAAATCTGCAGGAAGTCCGACGGGGTTGCAACTGCAGCCCCGCCGCGAGGCCGGCCGGAACCCCGGGGCGGCGCCATCCATTGCCGCCCCGGTGATTCGGGACCGACCACCCGGATGCGCGGCCCGAGACGCGGGCGCAAGGAGCGGCACCATGACGGACAGGACGGGCCGCCCGGGCCCCGGGCCGGCCCCCATCATCCTGGCGGGGGCGACCGGCGGCCTCGGCGGCCGCATCGCCCGGGACCTCGCGCGGCGCGGCGCCTCCGTGACGGCCCTGGTGCGCCTCGGCACCGCGCCGCACCGGATCCCCGCCCTCGACGCGGACGGGGTTCGGGTGGTGGCCCTCGACCTCGACGATGTCGGCGCGGTGACGGCTGCCTGCACGGGGCCGGGCGGGGCGGGGCCGCCCTGCGTGGTCTCGGCCCTGAACGGGCTCGAGGCGACGATGCTGGGCACGCAAGGGGTGCTGCTGCGGGCGGCGGTGGCGGCCGGGGCGGCGCGATTCATCCCCTCGGATTTCGCCCTCGACTTCACCCGGACGGCCCCGGGGCGCAACCGCAACCTCGATCTGCGCCACCGCTTCCACGCCGCGCTCGAGCGGGCGCCCCTGCGGGCCACCTCGATCCTGAACGGCGCCTTCGCGGACATGCTCACCGGCCAGATGCCGCTGATCCTGTTCCCCCTGCGCCGGGTGATCCACTGGGGTGAGGCCGACCAGCCCCTCGACTTCACCGCCATGGACGATGTCGCGGCCTTCACGGCCGCCGCCGCCCTCGATCCCACGACGCCCCGGTTCCTGCGCGTCGCGGGCGCGCAGGCGAGCCCACGGGACCTCGCCGCCCTGGCGAGCGCGGCAACGGGCCGGCGGTTCCGCACCCTGCGCCTCGGCGACCCGCGCCGACTCGACGGGCTGATCCGGATCGCCCGCTTCGTGGCGCCCGGGCACGGCCAGGTGTTCCCGCCCTGGCAGGGCCTGCAATACCTGCGCGACATGTTCGAGGGCCGGGGCCGCCTCAGTCCCCTCGACAACGACCGCTATCCGGACCTGCGCTGGACGAGCCTCGGCACGGTTTTGGCGCGGGGCCGCGCGGGGCCGCGCGGGGGCGGATAGCGGAACGACCTAGAGCTGTTCCCGATCGCGTTGCGACGGGACCGTCGGCCGCGCCCGTGCCGAAGCGGGCGCGGA
>NZ_VZZK01000034.1 GCF_008806385.1 Methylobacterium soli | reverse complement strand
TGCCTAGGCGTCCACCTAGGCCCTCACGGTTGCGCCCGGTGTCCGGTCAAATTGGGGGCCACTCCACGAGATTACCAAAGCTGCGAGCAGCCAGGGATGTCCGTACGCGACGGCGAAATAGATCAGTCCGAAGAAGGCCGCCGTGATCGCGATCATGATTGAGCCAGCGACGGGGTTCATCGCTTCTCCGGCCGCCCTCGCAGAAGGACCTTCCGCAGTGCGGCCTTCTTCAAGCCCTCGCTCGCGTCTGGATCGCGCATGGTCTTTGCCAGGAACCCGTTCTGCCGCAGCAGCGTGCCGACGGTCAGCTCGTAGGAGCCGACAGGAATACGGGTTGTCGAGGGTGTGGCGAGCCACGCGTTGACGGCGGACTGAACCTCTTCCTCCGTCAGTGCTCCCTGTTGGAGCAGCGTCTCGATCGTCACAGGTGTCGTCATGGCCGCTCAAGCTAGGTCACAGCCTCGGCCTGACCAGGGCAGCCGGACGACGCTCACCGCTTCTCCGGCCGCGCCAGCAGGATCGCGGTCCGCACCGCGGCGCGCTTCGCATCCACCGTCACATCACCCCGGCGCTGGACGTAGCGGGCAAACGAGTTGGCTTGCACAGCTGCGGCCACGTCCACTTCGAACCCTTCAGCTCCCGGAAGGCGGAAGGTCTGCAACCCGGTCATGTACGCGTCGATTGCAGCCTCTAGGTCGCGATAGGTGACGGTGTTGGCACTGTAAAGCTCGCCAAGGGTCGGTGATTCGTCCATGACCGCAAGGTACGAACCAGAACGTTGGCCAGCAACGCGCCCAGCGGTCGCGGCTCACCACCGGAAATCCCAGATCGGAATGCCGACGCCGGCGCCCGGCACGTTCCGGTAGTAGGTCATCAGTCCGAAGTTGATCCGGTCAGCCAGGACGGTCTCAACCTTCCGGCCGCCGAGCACGAACGCCCCGCAGAAATCGACCCGGACCGTGCCGATCGTCGGATGCACCCCGAAAAGCTCTGGGGCCGTCCAGCCGTGCTCAACGAGAGCAGCGCCGTGCCGGTCGAGCGCGTCGAGGGCGGCTTCGTGCATCGGAGGCCAAGCCGATGCGGAGATCCCTGGGCAGGGTGGCACACTCGGCTTGAGGCGCGAGAACGCGTCGCGCCAGGCCTGAACATCGGATGGAGTGGGTCGCGGGGCGAGTGAGGCTGACATCGATCCGAGGCGCTGGAGGGAGCGCCGGGATAGGCGGGTGCGTGGCGAGCCGCTAGACTCGTTTCCCCAACACCGACTCGATCCAGCGCCTGATCGGCGCGGTGCTGCTGGAGGCAAGCGACGAGTGGCAGCTCCAGCACCGCTACATGCAAGTGGAAGGCATGGCCGGGTACGCCCCGGCGTTGAGCGAGGAGAGCATCGCGACACTTCCACCTCAGGTCGCCTGACCGGTGGCCGCTCCAATTCCAACTCGAAAGTCCACCTCATTGACGGTCACGACCCTTCCGCGCCGCATCTTCTCGCTCTGCAAGCCAATTGGCGATTGTCGTTCTGCGCGCGCAGATCACGCCGCCGACACGGAAGGTCGGCAATGCACCCTTTCGGATTTGATGATGCGCTTGTTGAAGGCGAATGCCGAGATGTGTGGCGATGGCTGGAACCCCGTAGAGAAGGTCGGCTGGGGCGACTTCCGGCGAGGTCGTCACAGGTTTCTCGGTGAGCATCAGTTTGGCCCCTTTTTCTTGTCGCGAGCCTTGTCGCGCCGAAGCGCCGCGGCGTCACGCTATGCCAATGAAAACAGTGATTTACGGAAAGCATAGAAAAGTGCCGCATAGCGAAAGGGCCGCCCTACCAGGCGACCCTAAGTCATTACAGCCTTTGAGTTATTGCTATGTTTTTGGCTCAAATCCCACATCGTAGGGCGTCAGGTACGGGTTGCGCCGGCCCGGGTAGCCCGAGCTCGGCGGGTAGACCCGGTTCTCGGCACCCCAGACGTCAGGCGTCGTCCTCGTCGTCGGGCGGATCAGCGTCGAGGTCCGCTCGTAGAGCCGCGCCGCATTTCTGGATGCGGTTGGCCACGGTTTTGAGGACGTCATCGATCTCGGCCTGCAAGCGGTCGCGTTCGTCGAGATCCCGGCTGAAGCGGGCCGGTACGTTGTTGACCTCCAGCGCGATGGCACCGGCGACCTGATCCATGGCGAAGATCGCGTCGACGAGCGGCACGAGCTCGCGCTCCTCGCGGGCGAGCTTCAGCTCCTCGCGACGGGCCTTGATCTCCTTCAGCCGATCGGCCCCGGTGACGCTGCCCTTGGTCAGGCGTTTGATTTCGCTTTGGACCCGGTACTCGAGGAAGGCCTGGACCGACTCCGGCAGCACCCACTCGCCGTGCGACTGGCGGCGCAAAACCCCAGCGCCGGCAAGCTGTTGGATGCGGCGCTCCGAGACGCCCAGGACCTCGGCGAGGTCGGCTGTCGAGACCTCCATCCGCCGCCTCCAAAACGAAACCGAAACGCAGAAATCAAAATTCGAAATACGCGCGAGATCCGGGGTCTATTGCCCGCAGAGGGGGAGGGTCCTGGGAAGGACCCGCCGGGTTCCATTTGTTGCTCAAATGTCACGATCCGGAGGGCGCCAACCTTCGGCTCCGCTAGCCCTGCTGGCCCCGTGCGGCGGCAGGCACTGCGCCCGTGCCCCTCCAAGCCCAGCCCGTACGCACCCCCGCGATCCCCATCAGCCCAGGATGCGCCCGAGTTCATGTTCGAGACGGGCGGGCAGGTCTGACGCGGCGGTGTTGTTGAAGGCCGCGGCGGTCGCACCCTTCACCATCTCCTCAGGGATGAACACGCCCGACTTCACCTTCTGGAAGCGATCCATCCCGCTCTTGGTCGTGCTGCCTGTGCGCTCGAGGACGTGGCCGTTCCAGTTCGCCTTGACCACGCGGTGAGGCCACCAGCCTGCCTTCATGAAGGTGTGTGGGTAGATGGCGCGTGCGTTGCGTGGTGCCGCGCTCACGCCCTTGGCCGTCTCCCGCGCGCCGAAGTACTTCAGGCTGATGTCGCCGCCCGCCGAGCGGATCGTGTAGGTCAGGCCAACGGTCCCAGCCTTGGTGATCCGCAGCGCCTTCACGATCGTGCGGCGCTTCAGACCCGTCTGCGCTGTCAGCGCCCGGGTCATCTGGGTCTTGGCCTTGTCGCCGGTGTGGTTGAGGGCGCGGGCGAGAGCGAGCGGCGCCTTGGCACCGGCCGCTCCGATCTGATTGCCGAGACGCGCGATGCTCGCGGCGTCCAAGGTCACGAAGAGACCGCCGCTCATCGCCGTGTAATCCTGCGCGCGAGAGCTCGGGCCAGTGCATCCGCGTCCTCGCGGAGCGTTCGCTGGACCGCCGCTGCGGCGGGCCGAATGCCCGAGACGTCGCCCTGCACCGCGGCGCGGACCGCGCCGGCGATCACGTTACGCCGGTCGGCGCACCTGCAGGTCACCGGCCTGCGCCGGGGCGGGCCGTGTCGATGATCACCGTCTCGCCGGTGCGCGGATCGAGAATGTGCAGGAGCGACATAGGGGTCAACGGTTTCCGGGGAACGGGTCTCGCGCGAGAGCGCGGATGAATCGGTAGAGCCAGGGTCGGAGCATCAGGCGACCGTCACGATCGGGCGGAGGCGCGGCGCCTGGTGCTGCATCGGTGGCAGACTCATCGACACCTTCCGCCGCTGGCAGGTCAGCTTGTGATACTGGCCCGCCTCCAGGCTGAGGTAGATCGCGAGCTGCTGGCTCCGCTTCAGGCACTCGGTCTCGATCTGGACGGGCTCCAGGAGGAGGTCGAGCGCGTTCTCGCGGGAGCAGTCCGGCGCGAGGACGGTCGAGGCGCAGACGAGCGCAACGGCGAGGAAGCCGGTCATGGTCAGGCTCTCCGGTCGCCAGTGACGGGCGCGCAACGCGCGCGGAAATTCCAGGGGCCGGCAGGCAGGCCGAAGACGGCGGGCCCGAGCTCGGCGGCGTCCTCCGCCACCCAGGTCGCGCGGCCGTCGCACGCGTAGCGGCCCTCCCAGAGCGGGGTGGGTACGCTGATCGGCAGGCAGACCTCGCCGCGGCAGGCCTGCAGCTCGATCCGGTAGCCGATGGTCGCCGCCTCGTCGGCGCGCGCCGTCCGGACGCCGAGATGCCCGCCTGCGAAGGCGACGAGCAACGCGAGCGGGACGAGCGGCATCGGCCCGCGCGGAGGTGGCAGAGTCGCGGCCATCGGCATCACCGTGAAGGGGAGGGGGACCTCTCCCGATCGGGAGAGGTGTCGGTCAGCGGCGCGAGCCGCGATGCGGGGGCTGGAGCGAGCGGCCGTAGCTGAAGCCAGCGTCGTAGCTCGCGCGGCAGATGTGCGGTGCGAGCGCGACGGCGGCCGGACGGCGGCGCTCGGCGCGCCAGCGGCCGAGTGCGAAGGAGATGCTGCACATGATCAGTGGACCGGTCGCCAGGTTGGCCGGCGGCGAGCCTCGGGTTCGGGCTCGCGCGGCAGGATGACAGTGATGGGCGGACGCTTCGAGCCGGGTGGGGCCGGCGGAGCAGGCGGCGCGGCGAGCGCAACGATGGTCGAGATGACCGTGAGCATCAGGCGGCTCTCGCCGAGGTCGGCCGGCCGGGACCGGGATCGCCGCGCAGCGGCGCTCGGCCGTAGAGACCTGCCGCTCGAGCAGAGAGCTCGCGGCGCAGGCTGCGGAGCCTGTGTAGCTCCGCGATCGGTCCGCCGACGGCAGAGCCGGCGACAACTGGGTTGCTGAGAGGCGCGCGAGCCGCGGCGATGCGGCGGTCGCAGTCGACGATCTCGCGCAGGATGCCCGGCAGCCGGGCGAGCTGGGCTTCGGTCATCATAGGCGAAACCTCTGCAGCATGGCCCGGCGCAGCTCGTGCGCCTCGACGGCGGCGATCGCCGCGAGCGCTTCGTCGGAAGGAGCTGCCTCGGCCAGAGCCTCGGCCTCTTCCATCGACAGCACGGGCTCGGGCTCCGACAATCCGTCGGCGAGGCGATCAGCAGGTGTCATGCGGAAGTCCTCAGGCGACCGGCTCAGGCTCGTCGCCGGGCAGCGGGTGTTCTTCGACGTGGGCGGTGCCACCGAGCGTCAGCGTCACGGTGCGGTAGGAGCCCGCCGGAGGCGGGAAGACCGCGACGGCGGCGAGAGCCTCGACCCACTGCTCCGCGGAAGGGCCAGGGCGACGGGTACGCAGCGCGATGCCGGCCAGCGTGCGATTCAGGACGAGGACGTTCAGCACGTCACCCTCACCAGCGATGCCACGTTGGCCGCGACGAAATCCCAAGCCGCGAAGTCGGACCGGAAGGGCTTGGCCTCGTCCTGGTCTGCCACCCAGGCGATGCGCTCGCCGTCGGCCGCCAGGTACAAGGGCGCCGTGTCCGGGCTCGACCCGAGCTCGATCCTCCACACGTGGTGCATGCTGCGACTCTGAAATGGAAAAACCCCGCCGGAGCGGGGCGCGGGTTCAGACGATGGCGTCGTGGGTGCCGGGCCGGAGCACGTGCTGCTCGGCGCCGCCGAAGCGGAACAGGTACTCGACGTGGCCCTGGTACTTCGGGTTGTCAGCGATGTAGTGGACGGCGCCTGCGCGCCAGAGGCCGCCGGCCGGCGACGGGATGCCAGAGGCGTTCAGGCCGTCGGCGATCCGTTGCAGGGTGAGGCCTGCAGCGCGCTCGGCGAAGATCCGGCGCACCACCTCGGCCTGCTCCGGCACGACGACGAGCTTCCGATCCTGGTCGTGGGTGTAGCCGTAGGGTGCTCGGCCGCCGGCGAACCCGCCCTTGATCGCCTTCTCCTTCCGACCGCCCATCGTGCGCTCGGTGATGGTGATGCGCTCCTGAGCCGCCATGCCGGCTAGAATGGCGAAGATCATCTCGCCCATGGCTGTGCTGGTATCGATCGGCTCGCTCACGCTCCGCAGGACAATGCCGAAGCGGTCACGCAGGTCGTGGACCGTGGTGACGGCGTGGAGCAGGTGGCGGGCGAGGCGGTCGAATTTGTAGACGAGAAGCACCGTGAAGGCCTCGCCTTCAGCCAGCTCCAATACGCGGCCGAAGCCGGGTCTCTCCGCAGGTCGCGTAGCGCCTGAGACACCCTCTTCTCGCACCAGGTCGACGAGCTCATAGCCCTGGCTCACGGCAAAGGCGCGGATGGCGCGGTCCTGGGCATCGACGCCGTAGCCGTCCTCGGCCTGTCCCTCGGTAGAGACGCGGACGTAGCCGACGGCCTTGATCCTGGTCGTGGCGCTGGCCGACCCGGCCTTAGTCGAGCGCCCCTTCAGCCGCTTAATGCGAGTGGATCCGATCATCTCTTCCCCGTCCGGCTTCTGGGCAGATTTCGGAAAGCCGCCGATGTCGGATTTCCGAGAGCGGGCAGGGGGCCGAGAGTTCGGAAATCCTGGGCATTTCCGCCTATGGAAGGGATGGATCGGCGGTGCTGCGGCGACTGGCCGTCCGAATTCTCTAGATGGGAGGCCGAGGCGAACCCGTCGGGCTGCCCCGGCCTTGATCCCAGCGGGTCTGATGCTCCGCCGTCCGGACCGCCAAGGAACGAGTTCGCCCCCGTTCGGATGAGGGCTCCGGTGCCTCAGCGGCCCGGATCTAATTGCGCGGTCCCAACTGAGTAGTCCGAGACGCTTGCCCGACTCGGCAGTCGGCGTTGGGCTGGTGCGCTGCTCCAGCCTCCTGGGGGGCCTGGGCAGCCGGCGGGCCGGGCTTCGCGCGATGATTGGTCCGGCCCGTCGTATATCAGGCTCGTGCCGCAGCCTTTCGGGCCCGGGCCACGACCTCGAACTGGTAGCGTCCAGACTGGCGCCGGCCGGTGCCGAGGGACAGCGCCGGAGGCACGCCGATCAGCGGCCGGAGCTGGCGCACGAGCGCGGCGACACGCTTGCAGTGCTCATCCTTGGCTTCGAGATAGTCGGCGGTGCCATGGAAGCGGCGCCGGCAGAACGCCGCGGCTTCTTCCTCGATCGCGGTGGCGATCACGTGAGCGCTCATCGGGTGCCGATCATGTCAGATAAGCCATACCGCGTCTGCCGCCTCAACGCCTAAGCTGTTGGGCGGGTTCGCGGGCGGGGAGGGGGCCGGAAACGCTGAGCGTCCGGCGTCGAAGGGTGGTGCGGGTCGGGGCTCAGCTGGAACGGGCGGGCACGCGCATTCGCGCGCCGTCGCCTCCGGGCGTAGGGCGTCCTGGCTTACCGACGATACTGCGAGGCCTTGTTCTCCGCGCGATCCGCGCGCCGCACCAGCTCGTGCGTCGATCAGGAAGGCACCTGAAACGACGACGGCCCCGGAGCAGGTGCGCCGGGGCCGAGACATCTTTGGGTGATGAGATATGCGTCAAGCCGATCTCCCGGTCAACCATTTGTGGAGTCCCGGAGCCTGATACATTCTCCCCGAGTCCCCTACGGATGGCGAGCCGGCTTTCAGCCAGGGGCCGCGATGGACTGCATCTCCCGCGGGAGCGGACCTTCACGGATTGGGCGTTATCGAAACAGGCGCTTCACTTTGCCGCTCTGAGCGCCCTTTTCGTGATGGCCAGAGATCCCCAGCGAGTTAGATGCGGTGATCGCGTGCCCAGATCGCCGCCTGCGTCCGGTTCCGCGCCGGGACCTTGCGCATTATGCTTTTGATGTGGACCTTCACCGTGCACTCGGACATGGAGAGCCTCTGGGCGATCATCTTGTTCGTGCTCCCATCCTCGAGGCATCGCAGTATGTCTAGTTCGCGCCTCGACAGAGCATGGTTCGAAACCCTGTTCGTTTCCGGCAGCATGTCCAAAGCGCTCTGATTACCAATGCTCGACTGCTGACCAGTATTTGTGCTGGTATGCTGCTGCGTCTCTTCAAATAATTTGGAAAGAAGGGCGGGCGAATGGACCTTCGCGCCTGACATCACGAGATCGAGAGCACTGATTAGCGTCTCTCGGGCGGTGTCATAGGCGAGAATGCCATTGGCTGCGGAGCAGAGATCTCCGGGTAGGATTGCGGGAACACCGGGCTGTCCGAAGATGACAAGCTTCGCCTCCGGATAAGCCACATGCTGTGCGCGAGTCATCTCGACACTCTGGACGTCTTCGAGTGCCGAGAGGATAAGCAAGGGAGCGAGCCGAGCGCGCCTTGTCTCATCGACCTCGTTCGACGCGATGACCGGCTCCACGATTCGAAAATGCGTCTCGTCGAGGAACGAAACCAATCCCTGTCGTGCGAGCGAACTCGCCGTCACCAAGACTGTCGGAACATCGACGTCATACGCCATGATCGTGCCTCTTGAGCGAACCGAAGTTGCTTATCTCGCAAGTGCGAGATTGGGGCCAATCACATTGTTTCAGCCCTGTTTTGTGCGGCATGGTACCGGGAGAGCCACTGCTGGGGAGTGGGTTGGTAGGGCGCGCTCATCATTTTCCGCGCATGATTGAGCCGCCGCGAACTGGCCAAGGATCGGCAGCGCTGGTCCTGCTCACCTGAGTGTCAGGCCAGATCCACCTGCCACGTGTGATGGAAGGAGTGATCAGACGATCAGGACATCGTGTCCCGCGTTTAGGAGGACCTGAGCAAGGGTTGTGTGCTGCAGCGTCAGAACATCGCCGTGGCCGGCGTCAAGGATCAGATCCCCACCGATCTGGTCGACATGAGCGCTGCCATGGAGAATATCTTTCGCGCTCGGGATCAGCGCGTGATCCAACACCAGCTTGTCCACCTTTGGGTCAAAGTCCGTGATTGTGTTCCGACCCGCATGTGCGTTGAACACAAACCTGTCCGCTCCGATCCTCCCGGTCAGGATGTCGTCAGGCCCGCCGACCAAAATGTCGGCAGCGTTGGTCCCCGTCAGGGTCGCCCCACCCGCGCTTCCGTCAAAGACTTTCGTCGTGCCGTTCGCCGTCGTCGTCACACTCAGGTGCTCGGCCACCATATGGCTGTGCCCGTCGCTGATGTCGAAGGTAAAGGTGTCGTTCACATAACCGCTGGCTGGCAGAGCATTGCCGTCCGATGTGTAGGCGTAGCTGCCGTCCGCTTTCAACATCAGCGTCCCGTGCGCGCCTTTGACCGTGCCTGGAGTCGTGACCGAGAGCTTGTCACCATCCGGATCTGTGTCGTTGGCCAGAACCTTTCCCGATACCGTCCTGCCCTTGGCCACATTGGCCACGTCGTCCGCCGAAACCGGAGGGCCATTTGCCGGTGCCACGGGCGTCGCAAGGAACGAATGGGTCGCGAAGGCGCCATCCCTGTAATACCCGACGACCTGCCCGTCGGCGCTGACCCCTGTGACAGTGATCTCCGAACTCCCGGGGATGTCGATTGACGAAAAAGAACCACCGGTCTCAAGGAAGCCGTGCCGGCCAGTCGTATCCGAATAAGTGCCGTAAACCACCCCCTCCTCGTTGACGCCCCCAAGGGAGGGCGGTCTTCCTCCAGGAGGGTGGAGCTCTTCTACAGTGACGCTGCCATTGGCGTAGACGAACGCCTGCTGCCGAGTCGTTGCGCCGCCAGGACTCGCAAAATTGGTCCCGAAGACATGCCCCGCATCATCGATGGCTGTCGCTGACGTATATCTCGATTCCGGTGCGTCGAGGGTTGTAAAGGTGTCGTTCGTGTCGAGAAAACCGTGCTGGCCCTTACTGTCGATATAAGTTCCGACGATGTGACCGGTGGCGTTAATACCAGCCACAGATGTGTATGAGGCGCCGGGAGCATCGATGGCCGTGGAGATACCGCTGCTATAGACAAAACCATGGGCCTCACCGCCGCTGTCGGTGAAGTTGCCGACGATCTCACCGGAGGAACTTATGCCGCGAATCGAGGTGGCGGATGCATTTGGGTAGGTGAATGTTGAGAAATTTCCGCTGGCGTCAATAAAACTATGCGACCCATAATTATCTATGTAGTAGCCGAAAACCGTGCCCGAGAGGGAGACGCCCTGTGCATAGGTGTATGTGGCACCAGGATATACAATTTCCGAGAAGGTATAGCTTCCCATGGCTGGCGCTTCCTTGGTGCTGATTTGCGCGCTTAGTCAGTCGGATTTCATACAGGAATGGAAGACTGCAGCTGGTCCTTTGACCGCGGCCAGTGCTTTGACCGCGGCCGTCGATATGTCGTCAGTTCTTACTTGCGGCCGTAAGCGAGCGCAGCTCGCTTATTGCTGGAGCGCTCGCCCACGTTTGAGATTTCGACTTCGTCGCGCCGGATCGTGTCCCGCACGGTCTCAACACGCTTGGTGCGTTCTCGACGCACCACAACTTCTTCCCTCACCTTGACCCCCTTGGCCACGAGCGGCACTTCAGAGGTCTCAACCATCTCGATCGTGAGTTCCGTCAACGTCTCCCCGCTTGCCTTGTCGGTGATGGGCCTGCGCCGCTCCACCACAACCTTCTCGTCAAACAGGGTCACCTGCTGCTCGGTCGGGACCTCCACGACATAGCGGCGGACCGTGGTCGTGCCGCTGTTCACCGTGTGCTTGCCCACGATCAGCGTCTCCTCCGCCAGCGGGATGACTTCCTCTTCCTGGGTAGAAACCTGTCTCCTTGAAGACGAGGCGTCGCCGGACCGCGTTGATGAACGGCTCGACGGCACTCCCCACATTCCAAACATCGCGTCAAAGAAGAGCGAGCCTGTGCTGGAGGAGGTGGTCGCGACACGTTGAACGGTTTCTGCAGCACTCTGGGTGATTTTGTGGGAACTCTCGGCGGCGATTTCAGCCGCTCGTGCCACCTGCTCCGCCGTCTTCCGAGCAGCTTCTTCGGTCTCCCGCTCGCGATCTGCCGCTTCTTTCTGCTCGGCCAAGAGCCTTTCGGCCTGCTCACGCTCCTGCCTTTGCTCCGCCCGACGCTGCTCAGCCTCGACGCGCTTTGCTTCCTCGACCTCGGCTTTTCTGTCCTCAATCTTCGCGACAACAGCCTGCGCCTCTTCGTCACTCAGGCCCTGTACGACCGCCGGGAGCAACTCTTTGCGCTCATCTCGCACACTTTGCTGGAAAACCTTCCGTAACTCGGCAACCTTTGGAGCAAACTCCTCGCTCCCCTTTGGCGTCTGCTCAAGCTCAGACAGCAGTTTGCGGGTCTGTTTGTTGTCACTCAGGGCAGCGGTAACAAGATCTTTGGTTTCTTTGTGCCTTCGCAAAACCGGAAATAGGTGCTCCTCTTCCAACTTGGCCAGAATTTCCAGTTCGGACTTGAGGTCTCCTAGAATTCGCTCACGCGTCTTCACCGCGTTGTTGGAGGTGTCAGCCAGGACTGTGAAAAGTTCATTCGCCTTCGCCGGGCTAGCCAGTATCAATTGCCTGATCGTGGTCATGCGTGCCTCGCGGCATTTGAGGAAATTCTATGGCGAGAAAGTAGAAGTAAGGATAGTCGGCGACAGCTGAAGTTGGCGGTGGTGTCGCCGCAGTTTTCGCTCGAATGCGCAAAGGGAGACAGGGCGGACGTGAAGACCGCTCATCGCTTGTTTCCGAGTCCGGACTATCTCACCCAGGCACGGCTATCTGGCTTCAGCGGGGTAGGCCTGGGCTCTGCTGCGCCACTTGGGAAAAAGTCTTGCTCGCCTCATCGACCGCTCGGACTGCTGTCTCGGCGATGGTGCGGCTGTCCTGAATCACGTGCTGCAGGCTCTCTCGGACGAGATCGCTCTGGATAGCGGTGAACTCCTGGACCGACTTGGCGTGGGTTAGCTTGTTAAGGCCGTCTAGATTGCGCTGCCACTGCTTCCGGCTCAAGTCAAACCAGTGACGCGAGGATTCCTGAAAGGCTTGCGTCAAAACTGTACCGCAACGTGTAACCGCTTCGAGGTTCTGCTTAGACTGACGAGCCAAGCGCTCGCTGTCCTCTCCAGAAAAGCCGAGCGTGCGCGTAAATCGATCCGCGACGTCACGTGCTTGCTGCGAAGCTGTCTCAAGACCCTTCTGCACAATCCGTTTGGTGTTCTCCGCCGCCTGATCACGCAGATCAACCATTTTGCTGACGTTGTCGCCCGCAACGTCAACGAGGCGGGAGCCCTGTTCGGCGGTTTTGTCGGCATTATGCATAGCAGCGTCTAAGATTTTTTCGTCATTCTTGCTATGACTGGTGTTCTGGTTAAGGCTCATTTTTATATTCTCCCGTAATTACTCTTTTGGCCAAGCGCCAAGGCGGGATATAATAAACCTAAAGAGCTTAAACGGCAAAATAACTTGCTTTGCCTCCCGTGGCGCACCTAAGTAGGTGAGTGGAATGCTACGGACTAATATTAGGGCTTTGCAACCCAGGTTGGTTTTTTAATTGCATATGTCCGAAATTATACCCAGCCGGCAACTCGCTGAGTGCGTTGCACAATGCTGTCGCTTGGTGCGCGACCGTACAGGCGGATTTCACTTTGTGTGGTCGGCTCAACGTCCGCAATGGGTACAGGCAGGCCTTGCGAGTAGGCTGAGCCGCGCACAGCGAGCAAACCTTCGTTCGGAATTAATCAGGCAACGAGGGGATAGGTCGCCGGATCAATGTGCCGAACCGCAGATGCCGGCCGAGGACGCGGGCGCTGCGCGGGATGACGGGCTGGCGGTAGATCGGTGTCATTAGCCGGAATCAGGCGCTGCAGAGCCGCAGGCGGTGTAGGCTGAGAGATCCATGGTGTGGCGGGCGCGATCGGCGCCCTCACCTCGACGCTGCTGAGACCGGAGAGACGTTCGGTCAGATGGGCGAGGGCGGCGTGCCAAACCGCGTATCTGGCTCGGTCCTCAGCGACGTCGTCAGCATTGCGGGTCCAGTGGAGCTTACAGAACAGCCCGGTGTCGCGGGCGTCGCCCTTCGAGACGGCGACCTTGTCCGAAGTGATGAACAGCGGCTTACCGTGGAGGTCGGTGCCACAGAGAGTGGAGACCGTGCGCCAGACCGTGACCTTGCCGTTCGCGGAGAGAGCCGGCTCGCACATCACATGCTCGCCAAGATCCGGCCGGCCACCCTTCTTCGCGTAGGTGATGAGCCAGGCGATGACGTCGCGCCGGACGAGGCGGGAGATGCGCTCGACCTCGCACTGCGGCCCGAGGCCATGGCCGATCTGATACGGCGCAAGGTCCAGGGCCTCGGCGTCGAGGTTGCGGATCTCGGCCTCGATCACCTCGGCGTCCGGGTGGCACTCGCCGAGGGCGAGCGGCATGCCGGGCTCGCGCGACCAGTTATCGACGCGGGTAAAGAGGCCGTTGCCCCACATCGGGTGCACGCTCGGGAGCGAGGGCGCCTGGGTGATGGACGGGTCGAGCCGGCGCTTCGGCAACTCGTCGCGGATGGCCCAGCGCAGGACCTCCTCGATCGGGAAGACGCGACGCTTCGTGGTCTCGGTGCGGGTGGTGGACGCGGAGTGGCGTGCCGACGCGGTCACGGTGGTGCCCCTGTGCATGTTCCCGATGCGTTCACCGGGATATGCCCTCCGATGTCCGGGGCGTTTGGCACCAGTGTCAAGGATTATTCTCGCCGTACAGCGAAACTCAATTGGCGACATCAGTGTGCGCGCTCTGCGGAGCTTGCCGAACGACCCTGCAAGATCGCAAGCTCCTGAGTTTCACAGGTAAGGACTTGCGTCATGTCGAATGGGCCAGAGAAACGCCTCGATCGCCGCGACTTCTTGATCGCTTCAATTACAGTGGCTGGCGCATCAGCTGCCCTCGCCGTTGCTGGTGGTCCCGCGAATGCTCAAGGTGCAGCGACAACTCCTGCTGGGCCGGCATCAGGAACGGTCTATACCGGTGATACAATCAAGGGGAAAAGGGTCGTCAGCGCGCTGAACGTCAACGATCTGGAGCCCGGGCGGAAGCACCTTCTGTATTTTCAGGGCGTCGAGATGCCCACCGGACAGCACTGGTATGTGTCCGTTACGGTCGCCAAGGGAGCAAGGTCGGGCAAGCGCGGCATCCTGACCAGTGGCGTGCATGGCGACGAGATGAGTTCCGTGCATACGGTCCAGACCGTGATGAACCAGCTCAACCCGGCGCAGATGTCGGGCACGGTGATGGCGGTCACGGACGTATCCCGCCCGGCTCTGGAAAGCATGCAGCGCAGATGGCCCAACCAGGGCCGAGGCATCGATCTGATCGATATGAATCGAGAGTGGCCCGGGAACGAGAACGGCGCCACCGCACCCAGCCGACACGCCGGGCTTCTGTTCAATCGGCTGCTACGGCCGAACGCCGACTTCGCGATCGACTTCCATACCGGGACAACCGGGTTCGATGTCACCGCCTTCAATATCGCGGGCATGGATGTGCCCGAGATCAGGGCGATGGCGGAGCTCTACCCCGTCGGCCAGATCTTCGACAATCATGTCTATCCCGGTGTCCTGCATAATGCGTTTGTCGACGTGGGCATCCCTGCCTTCACGCCTGAGATTGGCGCTGCGCGCGTCCTGAACCTCGAGATGATCTCCCTGTTCGTGGAAGGCACCATGAATGTCCTCAAGCATCACGGCATCCTGGCCGGGCCACTGGGGCGCACAGGGAAAGACGTGGGTGTCTTCATCGGCAACAGTGCGCTTCCGATCCTTGCAACCCAGGGAGGGCTCGTCGAGCATCTGGTCAAGCTCAATGACAAGGTCGAAGCCGGGCAGAAAGTGGCCATCCAGCGCAACACTTTCGGCGAAGTGGTTGCGGAATATACAAGCAGCGTGGCCGGGGAGGTTACGGGCCAGCGTAGCGACGCGATGTCCGAGCCCGGTAACCCTCTGGCGTTCATCCTCTTCCACAAGGCGACGCCGGACGGCGGTGAGACTTATACCGAGTGATGTCACATTTGATCCCCTAGGCGGTCGCTGACGGGGCCCTTCCGTCAGGCAGTCCGACGCTGTGCCGCGGCTTCGATGGCTTCGTTGATCCCCTTCGCGATCAGCTCGGCGGCCCACTTGCGCCAGCGATCAGCGGTCGAGCGGGACCAGCCCCGCTTCTTGCAGTAGCCTCGCCAGGTGTCGTTGCCGGCCTCGCACCAAGCGCAAATGGCGGTCGGAAGGAAGCGCATCGCAATCCTCAGGACGCAAATGTGAAGCCTAACAGTAAGCTTCGCTGTTCCGAACCAATGTTTCCTCGATCTGGTCGCTGCAATGTCCTATAGTCCTAAAGGTGTATTAAGTGAAAATACTACGTAGGATTAACATTTGAGCGTTACGCGGTGAGCCTGAATGGGGGTAATGCACGGAAAGCAGGATGCAAGAAAACTCTGCGGGGGAAATGCAGTGTCGCCAAAAGCCTCGACTTTTTCAGTGATTTCCAGTAAATCTACGCTCGAATTCCCTGCGGTCTCAAGCAGATTCACAGATATCGGCTTGCTCGGTCTTAGCGTTCTAGGGTGGTCGGCTGTGATTGCATGGGAGGCAGCACAAATAGGCGATCATATCTTCTGGTAGAACCGCTGGCGGTTGGCAGAAGACGCTTGATACTCGTGCACCGGGAATCGCTCTGGAGGCGTGACAGAACACCTTCCAGCCGGACTACGTTGCCCGTTGCTGCGCCGCTGCTATGATCGCCTCGTTTATGCCGTTGGCGATCAGCTCGGCGGCCCACTTGCGCCAGCGATCAGCGGTCGAGCGAGACCAGCCCCGCTTCTTGCAGTAGCCCCGCCAGGTGTCGTTGCCGGCCTCGCACCATGCCCACATCAGGAGGAAGGTGCGAGCCTGCCCGCGCATCTGGTGTGAGACCGGCAGGTACTGATCTGGCCAATTCAATGCGCTGCCGACGGTGGTGTGGTTGCCCTCGAACTTGACGAGACGATCAGCCCTCCACGCGATCACGGTCCAGCGCTCAACGAGACGTGCGTCGAAGGTTGGCGTTCTACCGCTGGGGCTAACCGGCGGGTCGGGTCCTTCGATGCGGTTCGGCAAGGCTACTCGACCTGGAGAAACTGGATGGCCGGCCCGCGCTCATCCGTGAATACACCGGCAGTCAGCGCGCCGCCATAGACGCAGGCAGTGTCGAGGTTCGTGCGGTACGGGTGGACCTCAGGCTCGCCAGCGTGCAAGGGCGTATGGCCGTGAATCACATATTTCCCGAAGTCGTGCTGCTCGGACAGGAATGGCTCCCGGATCCAGAGCCGAGTGTGTTCGTCTGGGTCGGGCGTAGCCATACCGGGCCGGAAACCGGCGTGCACATAGAAGCGCTGCCCATCCTCATGGAAGGTCGGCAGGTCTTTGACCCAGCGGACGACGTCACTGGGTAGATCCTCAGGGCTGGCGATGCCGAAGGAGCGGAGTGCCGCGCTGCCGCCGTTCATCAGCCAGTTGTACCTGAGCCCTGGCACATAGTGGGCGTGGAGCATCAGGTCCTCGTGGTTACCCATGAGGCAGACCACGTTCCCTGGCTCGCGCTCCTGCACCTTCCGAACGAGCGCGATGACCCCTGCGCTATCGGGCCCGCGATCGATGTAGTCGCCCAGGAACACGAGCTTCCGCGCGCGGCCGGCGCGGTGCTCCTCGATCTTATCGAGCAGCACGCGCAGATGATTGAGGCAGCCGTGGATGTCACCAATGGCGTAGGTCAGCACTAGCGGTTCAACTTTCTCAGCGTGAGAGCCCCATCGCAGCCACGGCGGAACCGAGTCGGGTGCGCTCCCTTGTCCCGATCACAAGTCAACTGATCAGGAGCTTGTCGTGAGCAGTGTCGACCCGAAAACACCGCAGGAGGTGATCGCCGAGGCTCCTTCTGGTGCTCGGCCATATCCTTCGGGCAGCGTAGCGAAACGTCCGCAGGGCCCGAACTCGCCGGGCGAGTCAGAGCCGGGGGACATGGGCGCGTTCGACAACCAGGAATACGAGGAGCCTCAGCACGAGAGCACCCAGGGCAACGACGAAAGTGGATACCGCGGAGGCTAGCGCGGCGGCGGCGTTGCCGAGCGGCTGGACGGGGGTAAGAGCCTGTTCCATCGCTCTCACTCCGCGGCCTGGTGCAGGTTGCCCAGCGTGCCGAGACCGAGGCTCTTCGCCAGTGCGGACCGCTGCGCCGAGTAGTTCGGGCACGTCATCGGATAGTCCGCGGGCAGGCCGAAGCGCGCCCGGTAGCCCTCCGGCGTCAGCCCGTGCTTCGTCAGGTGCCGCTTCAGCGTCTTGTAGGGCTTGCCGTCGAGGAAGCTGATCAGCGCGTCGGGCGTGATCGATTTGCGGATCTGCGAGGCCGTGGCAGGCTCCACGGCGGCCTCGGAGGCCCCGGCAGGCGCCTGGGGCTGTGTCAGGCCCACAAAGGCCCCGTAGACGCCCTGGATGAGCTTCGGAAGCTCGCCGGCTGGCACAGGGTTGTTGGCGACGTACGAGCAGACGATCTCGACGGTGTGTTCGATGGTCTCGGCGTGGTCCATGGTGAGTTCTCCTAGGGTTAGCTGGCGTAGGCGTACTGGCGCTCGGCGCGTTGCAGGTCAGTGTTGCGTTCGAGCTCAACCGCGAGCCGCGCCTCCTCGATGATGTCCTCGGGCGTTGTGCAGTCGGGGTGGCCCGGCCGGGTCATGTTCGACCAGCCATCCGACCAACGTCCACGAAAATGCTCGCAGGCCAGGATGAACAGGCCGCGCCGGATCTTCTCCGGGTCCGGAGCGCGGATCGCGGCCGGCAGCTCGCCGCGAGCCCCGGGCCGGGCTCGAGGCGTGCCGGCGATCCGCTCCTTCGCGGCGGTGCGAATCCAGCGCTCGAAGTCGTCCCAGTTCATCGCCCGCTTCCGGGATTTCGCCAGGAACGCGGCGATTCCCGCCTCGACGTCGGGCTGGGTGATGCCAGGCTCCCGGAGGAGCGCCCGGATCGGGGTCACGTCGGCGACCACGGAAACGGGCTGGTCTCCCGGCACGAGGTTCCGAGCCCAGATCTCGATGTCGTCCGGAACCCGATCCCTCGGCTCGCGCGCCGCGATGCGCAGCGTTTCCTTGTCTGGTCTATTACCTGTCCCTGTCCCTTTCAGCAGGCGCGCGGCAGGCATTTCTCCTCTTTTAGCAGGCGTTTCAGCAGGCGCTCGCAACGACATTTCCTTATCGAAGGACTCTCGCCAATTTGGGAAGGCCTTGCTTCGATGGTCGGTGCGATCCGGTCCCTTCGAAGAGTTGCAGGACGGGCAGAGCGGCTGAAGGTTCTCGATCGCGTCGGAGCCGCCCTGGTAAATCGGCGTGATGTGATCCTTCACCACCTTGTCGGACGCAGAGCAACGCACGCAGGCATTGTCGAAGAGCGCGAGCAGGACCTGCCACTCCTCATTCGTGTGCTTGCCACGCTCCCGCGCCTCAGCCAGGCGCTGCGATCGCGTTTGCGCAGCCGTTGGCTCGCGCTCGCCCCACTTGGCTTCAGCTGCTGCTTTCGCACGCTCTGTCCGAGCGGCACTACGCTCGGTGTACTCGCTCTTCTTCTCCCAGGCCTCGATAGCCTTCTCGGCGATCACAGGGTGGTACCAGCGGCCGTCGGAGCACTTCACCCAGCCGTATAACGCACCCTCGGCAACCTTCTCCCATTCCGCGACGACGCGCCCGTAGCCCGCGAACTTCGAGAGTTGCCGCGGGTCGTCCGGCAGCGAGCCGGCCGGCACCTGATGCCAGGAGGCGCACCAGAGCAGGATCGCCGCCCGGAACTCCTCGCCGGATATGCTGTCCACGATCGCGGAAACGCGCAGGCGCGACACGTCGAGCGGCATGAAGGCGAAGTCGCGGAGATCGACCTGCGGGGGAACGAGCGGCTCGGACATGCGGCTAGGCCCCGAACTGAAGGTTGCGGATGGCGTTGAGGCCGGGATCGATCCACGCGCGAACCACTTGGTTCGAGCGGCCGGCCCGATTCTTGTCGATGATGAATTCGAGCTCGTGCCGGCAGGCGCGGTGCTCATCGAGCGCGGCGGGCTCGCCGTTGCGGAAGGCGGCCGAGCGCTCGAGGTAGTAGGCCGGCCGGTAAAGGAAGATCACCGCGTCCGAATCCTCCTCGAATGCGCCGGCGCCGCGGAGGTCCGCGAGGCTCGGCCGCTTGTCGTCTCGGCCTTCCGTGCCGCGGTTGAGCTGGGCGAGCAGCAGCACACAGGTGTCGAGGTGCTTGGCGAGCGCGAGCGCCCCGTCGGCGACTTCCTTGAAGCCCTCGTCCTCGCGCTTGAAGGCGCGCGACGGCCTCACGATGTGCGCGTGATCGATGACGATGACGCCGAGCGGGATGCCCCGGCGGGCGTAGGCGTTCGCGAGCCGGTCGGAGGCTGCTGCGATGTCGCCGATGGTCCGGCCGCCGCCGTCCTCGATCGTGAGCGGATAGTTCCGCACGTCATGCAGCGCGCCGGCGACGGCGTTCGCGTCGTCCGAGGTGGCGCCGCGCCGCTTCATGATGCGCGAGAACGGGATCTCGCGGCCAAGGTCGAGCAGGCGGCTCGCCGCGAGGCGGGCCACGACCTGCTCGGATGGCATCTCGAGCGAGTGATAGATCGCGGCGGCGCCGTCGCGGGCGACGTGCCGGCTCACCTCGACACCCCAGACCGACTTGCCCATCGAGGTCCGGGCGCCGCCGGTGATGAGCGAGGAGGGCGCGAGTCCGCCCCCCAACTCCTCGTCGAGCGCGACAATGCCGGAGCGCGGCAGCTCGCGTGCCTCACCCTTCAGGCTGGCCTCGATCCGCGCCATGAGCGCGTCGCCGGCTTGCGCCAGCGAGGCCGAGCGCACCTTCCGGTCGACGAAGGAGGCGCGCACCTGGTCGACGCGAGCGTAGAGGTGCTCGAGGAAGGAGCCGGGCACGAACCCGGTACCGTCCGACGCCTTGGCTGCGGCCTCGCCGATGGCGCGGATCTGCCAGAGCTGCTGGACCGTCCGCGCGTACTCTTCAGCCGCCGCCGGGACCGCGCCCTCTACCGCCATCTTGGTGAGGTAGGCCATGACGGTCTTGCCGCCGAGGTCCTGCTCCGTGATCCGCGAGCCGAGGGCGCGCTTCACCTTCAGCAGGTCCGGTGTACCGCCGGCCGCCGAGACGTTGCCGATCGCCTCCCACATGACCTGATGCACAGGCTCAAAGAACTGCTCGGCCGCGATCAGGTGTTGAACCGTCGAAAAAACGTGCGGTTGGGTCAGGATGCAGCCGATCAGACCGGCTTCCGTGTCGACGTCCGCGATCGGCTGGGCCGTCGGCGCGGCGGCGGGCGGGCGGGCACGCACGGGCTCGCGATAGTCGTCGAACGGGACGATGTTGTCGTCGAGGTCCGGATAGTCGAGGGACTCGGTCATGCCGCGACCCCTGCACTGTGCTTCTCGATCGCGCGGGCGAGCAGGTCGCGGACGTACTCGTCGCTCGTGAGCTTCGAGAGCTCGGCGAGCAGTCCGAGCGTCGCCCCGCCCTCAGCCAGGGCGATGTCGCAGTCGAACCACTTCATCTGATCGTCGGCCTTGGTGCGGGTGTAGAAGTCCCACCAGCGCTTCGCGGCTTCGGCCACGACCGCCTGCTGGCGCTCCAGCGGCACGGGGGAGGTCGGACGCCTGAGGTCGTAGGGCATCGATCTACTCCGCAGCCTGGAGGAGCGACATGGGCGCTGGACGCCCTCAGGCCAGTCGGTGGAAATCCAGCTCACCGCACCACCTCGCAGGCGTAGAGGGCGAGCAAGGCCGCCTCGGCGCGACCGTCATCCTTCTTGCGGGCGAAGTCGCGCGAGGCCGGCCACGTGCGGATCGCCAGCGCGCGGGACTGCTCTTTGTCGGACGAGAGCCGGAAGTGCTTCTTCCACCGCGCCGGCGTCTCGAGCCGGAAGGGGATGTGGAGCGCGCCGAGCGCGCCGAGCACGGCCCCGTAAGCCATGCCGAATTTGGAGGTCGACGAGACGCCCTGCTTGGGCATCGCCGAGACCCGCTCGACGATGGCCGCCGTCGCAACGTGATCCCGGATCAGCCGGCCGAGCTCGGCGCCGTCGATCTGCCCGTCGGCGAGCGGCGCGTCGAACACCAGGATTTCGTGCGGCCGCGCCGGGCGGTAGAAGGCGAGGGCGCCGGAGGCGCCGGGATCGACGCCGAGCACGACGCGGTTCGGATCGGCCAGCGCCGCGGGAGCCGCCAGGATCCGCTCGTCCGCATCAGCGCAGGAGCGTACGTCGTCTTGAAGGGCGAACAGACCTGTGGCTTCCATGGTGCTCTCCAAGGACGAGGACACGACCCGCGCCCGGCGCCACTGCTTCCCCGCAGGCGCCGGGCGTCTTCGTTGTGGGGTCAGGGGTGAGGCCGGCCGGGTGGCAGGCCGCCGGCGTGGCGGGGCTCGTCGGACGCGAGGACACCCGAGATGCGCTCGGCGGTCGCGGTGTCGACGGACGAAGCGGTGCCCAGGCTCTCGGACGCCGCGATCGGCGCCTCGGCTACCTGAAAGGTACAGCCCGAAGAGGCCCAGAACGTGCGCTCGGTCCCGGGCTGGACGTCCTCCTCGTGCCGGTGCGCGGTCTGAAAGGTCGTGACGCGCGCCACGTAGCTCGCGCTCGCGGGCACAATCACGATCACACTCGTCGTCATGCTCACTCCCCCTCGATCGCCCGCCACAGCGGCAGGTCGTTCACGTCCACCGACGGTTGATCAGCCGGCACAAGCGTTCGAGCGCGCGGACGGACCAGTGCCGGTGCGGCCGGCGGTCCTGCACCGCGCGGAGCTGCTGCTTGAGCTTGCGTCGGTCCCGGGCGGCCTGGATGAGGCGCAGCACTCGCCGATAGAGCGACATCGATGGCCTCCCTGAGCTGGTCGTTTTCGCCCTCGATCCGCTCTGAGGCGGCGTCGATGCGGGCGCAGAGCCGGTCGTAGGCCGACCGGATGTTGAGGGCGTCGCGCAGGTAGATCGCGGCGTCGGGCTGGCGCCCGATCACCTTACGGACCCACGTCTGCGACTTGCCGAGCATCGAGCCGAGAACGGCGTAAGCTTCCATGCGCGAGAGGCCGCGATCTTGGAGAGCTTTCACCGAGGCGACGATGTTCGGTCTGACAAGACCGATTTCGTGTTCAGCCGTAATCATCGAACGGCCGTCCTTAGTTGTCCGCATCTGGTCAGCCTCATGTGCTTCACTGTCTTCGAAGCAGAGGAGCTGGGCGGATGCAGGAGGTTGGACGGGATACTCAGCACACGGGCGCGATCGACAGTCTGGACAGCAAGGCGATTGCGCAGGAACACGCGGACAGCCCCGCCAAGGGCCGCACGCGGAAGACGAAGAAGATGCTGGGTTGGCAGACGCGCCTCGTCCGCGCTGCTGCCGCTCACGCTCGCAAGCAGCGGCGAGTGAAGACCATACCGGCACAACCGCAGCCGCTCGACGCGCGTGGATTGGCCATCTGGCTCGACGACACCCTTGAGCAGAGCTGGTGAGCCGTGGTGAGCGCTCGTCCTGAGAAAGGCCGGAGCCCGAAGGCCCCGGCAAGTCTCAAGGGAGGAATTGCCCAGATGGGCCTCGGACGCGGCGAACCGCGAAATGGCGCTGGGGCTTTCTCGGCCCGTGCCCAGCAACGGGTTCCGCGCAGGGACTATCCCGGTCAGCGTCATGCCGAACGGCCCCTGGTCGAGATCGGACGCGCCGGAGCGCGAAAAGGTGAGGGCGCTCATGGGAGCGCTCCAGCAATGAAGCAGGCGAGCCCCGGCACCGCATCCGCCAGCCCGATCACCAGCGCGCGCACCGAACCGTTCAGCCCGGCGGCCGCGAGGTTCAGCACCGACAGCGTGGCGAAGAGGATGGCGAGCGCGGCCATGTCAGGCAGCGCCCCCGACGGCGCGGCACCGCACGATGGCGGGAACAGCAGCCCCAAACCCTCGAATGTTTAGACCGGCCAGAAGGCCTGGCGTCACGCTCGTGCGCATGTGAGCGGAGGCGCCGATGTGGGCCCAGAGACGAGACATCCTCGACGTGCAGCACTGCGCGAAGACGCGCGCCGCGCCCGAGCCGACGTCGCTGCGACCCGAGGACTTCGACGACATCATCGCCGAGCAGATCGCGCAGAAGCAGGCGCTCATCATGATGATGCGGCGCGTTGCTGCGCTCACGCGAATGATGAAGTTGGACCCGGCAGAGTTCGCGGCCCACTGGAAGAAGGTCGGGCGGCAAACAGTCGACCTGACCGCGCTCAACGTCGCAGAGGGCCACGAGAACGTGGTGCGCGCCAATGCGAAGAGACGGCTCGAAGCCATCATCGACATCGGGATGCGGTAAGCGGCGCGCATCACGCCACCCCACGCGAACGGCTGAAACCTTCCGGCTCAGGGCAGGGCGTTGGGGCGGGGAGTTCACGTTCGACATCCCCGCTGCCTACCGGCGAGCGGCGGCGGAGCATGACCTCCTTCCGCTTCACTCGAAGGTCAGCCAAATCGTCGAGAGTGATTCCGGAACCAAGCCGCTCGGAAGCCCGCACGATTGCCGGCCAATGCTCTGGCGCAATCGAGTCCCGGTGCTTCATGACATCAGCATGCTTGATGTCGATGCGGGTTTCGGAAGAGAACCGATCCCGACCGCCGAAGGTCGTGTCGATCAGATCGCGGAAGGACGCGGGCTTCGTCATGCGGGCAAACTTACGACACGTAAGTTACGCTGACAAGTACCAAACGTAAGTTTCGTTTGGCTACGCCAAGCTATGCCCCGCAAAGCCGCAGCGCCCGATCTCTCGACGCAGCATGGTAGGCTGATGTCTGCCCGGCTCGCGGCTGGTTATGCAACCAGGCCGGAGGCGGCCGCGGCTCTCGGGATGTCGGTGTCGACGTACGAGTCTCACGAAAATGGCCTTCGGGCCACTAAGGGTATCCCACTTGAGAGCGCGCGGCAGTATGCGCGGCGGTTTCGAGTTTCGCTAAACTGGCTGCTGACAGGCCAGGGCGAGCGGAGCACGTCAGCAGTGGGTGTCGAAATCCGTGGCTTCATCGGAGCAGGAGCTGAGATCGAGGACGTCGAGGGGAGCGCCCGCTACGAAGAGTTGGGCATCACACCCGATGATGCTGACGAACTGGAGTGGTACGAGGTAATCGGCAACTCGATGGAACCTCGCGTCTATGCAGGTGAGTTCGTCGCTTTCGAAAAGCGGGAATACGAACCATCCCAACTGCTCCGCACTGAGTGTCTAGTCTATCTCGATGATAAGCGGCGGTTCTTCAAGAAGTTGAACCCCGGCACAGGGCCGGGGCTCTATGACTTGATTTCTCATAACGCTGAAGATCGCCCCGACGAGCGGGTTGTGAAGGCAGGAAAGCTCGCGATGATCGTCTCTCGCCCTAGAAGGGCATAGGCGCGACCACAGCCATTACAGCCGGCGGCACAGTGCCGTAAGTGCCGAGCACCACTGGTTCATCGTACTCGCCAAGGTCCGGGTCTCCAGACCTGGAGAAAGCGATGGCACCGGGACCGTTCTGGGCGACACGCTCCGCCCGACGCTTCGCCTCGTCAGCGGACTTGAACATGAGGGCCGTCCCCGGCTCCAACTTCCCCTTCTTGGACCGAATCACGGGCATGACAACGTTGATCGTTTCTCGGGTCATGTTCTCTCCGGTGCAACCGCAAGGTGCGGAGCCGTACGAGAACAAAACTGGAACAGATTGTAACCTGGGGTAGGGTGTGGATAACGGGGAAATCGTAGGGTATCGACCAACCCTGCTCCTTAACTTACAAAACGTCACTAAATGGCTTGACGCCTAACTTACACTGTGTAAGTTATATCCATCGCCTCTCGCGATGGAGCCGCCCAGTGCCCCAGCCCCTCGAACTGACCACGTGGTTCAAGAAGATCCAGGCCGCGAGCGCCGCTTGCGCTGCTGAGCCGCGCGCTCCCGTCGGCCACGTCGAGAGCCCCGCGGTCAACGCGATGCTCGCCGAGGTGCAGGCTTCTGCAGCGACGCGCGCCGCCCGCCAGCTCGCCGTCATGGCCGAGCACGCGATCACCGAGGCTCCGGCTCTGGCCGGGCGCTATGGGAAGGCCGCGTGATGGCCGCCCCGCGCCCCCGCACCGTCGCGGACACCGGCGTCCGCCTGCTCATCGATGAAGTCGGCAAGGGCGCGGCCCTGGCCGCCGTCGTCCGGAACATCCTCTGGATGCATGACCACGACGGGATGCGCATTGGCGCCTCGTCGGCCGGCTCCGAGACGTACCTCGTGAAGAGCCTGCGCGCCCGCCTCGCCGACCTCGAGGCCTGCGACCCAGATCTCGCCCCTCCCGCCATCATCCAGCCCGCCAGGAGCGCGGCATGACGGACCCACAGCTCGCCGCCTTCTTCATCACCGCCGGGCCGACCTTCGTCGGCATCCTCTGGGCTCTCGGCAACGCCGTGGGCAACGCGCTCGGGCCGCACCCGTGATCTTCGCGGCCTACTCCGAGGCCCTCGTCCTCGAGGTGCGGGCCATCCTTCCTCTCGACATGGAGGCGGCCGTGGCTGCCCAGAACACGCCCGCCACCAAGCTCTCGCTCGCCGGCTTCCGCGGCCCGTTCGCGGTCCGCTCATCCTGGGAGCCGGTCATCGTCGACGAGACGGGTGCGCCTGTCGCAATGGCGCTGCCGGGACCGAGCCCCGCCTACCGCATGCTCCTCGCCGAGGAGATCGCGGCGGCGCTGAACGCGCGTTGCGGCATCCTCGAACCGGCGATCGCCGACCGCTTCGACCCGCATCACCTCGCGGCCGTGAAGGCCGAGAGCCGGCGGAACGACGACCGCCTCAACCCACCCCAGGCCGCGGAGTGACCACCATCATGCCCAGCAGCAACCAAGCTCTCGCCCATGTCGACGGAGTGTCGACACCCGCGCCGATGCAGAGCGAGTCCGGGATGATCGTCAGCGTGATCGAGCGCGCCGCGCGCGATCCGAACGTCGACATCGACAAAATGGAACGGCTCCTCGGGATGCAGGAGCGCGTCCTGGCCCGGGCCGCCAAGGAAGCGTTCTCGGCTGACTTCGCCAAAATGCAGCAAGACCTCCCGACGATCATCGAGCGTGGCCGTGGCGACAAGGGCATGAAGTACGCCCTCTGGGAGGACGTGAACGACGCGATCAAGCCTGTGCTCGCCCAACACGGATTCGGGATCAGCTTCAAGACGGGACGGACGTCCGAGCGCGTTACGGTCACGGCGATCCTGATGCATCAGTCCGGGCACTCGGAGGAGACCACCCTCGAGCTGCCGGTCGACACGTCGGGAAGCAAGAACGCCGTGCAGGCAGTCGGATCCTCCACCAGCTACGGCAAGCGCTACACAGCCCAGGCCCTGCTCAACCTTACGAGCCGCGACGGATTCGAGCGGGACGACGACGGACGTGGGGCCGGCGCGGGCCCTCGCATCACGGCGGCACAAACGGACGAGCTGCGCGAACTGGCCGAGAGCGTGGGCGCCAACCTCCCGCGCTTTCTCCGGTTCATGGGGGTCGACAGCCTCCCCGAACTGCCCGCCGCGAAGTTCGAGCGGGCCGTGGCCGAGCTTCGTCGGAAGGAGGCCCGCTGATGGCCGACATGGTCCAGGGCTCGCCCGAGTGGCTGGCCGAGCGCTGCGGCAAGGTCACGGCCTCCCGTATCGCCGACATGATCGCGAAGACGCAGAAGGGCTGGGGCGCTGCGCGCACGGCCTACCTGCGCGAGCTCGTCGCCGAGCGGCTAACTGGCCTCAGCGCCCCGCACTTCACCAGCGCTGAAATGTACTGGGGCTCGGAGAACGAGCCGGTCGCGCGCGACGCCTACGCTTTCCGCTTCGACGTCGACGTGGATCGCCTCGGTTTCGCGCCGCACCCGCGCATCGCGATGGCAGGGGCCAGCCCGGACGGCCTCGTCGGCGCCGAGGGCCTCGTCGAGTTCAAGTGCCCGAAGACCGAGACGCACCTCGACACGTGGCTCGCGCAGGCCGCGCCCGAGAAGTACGTGTCGCAGATGCAGTGGCAGATGGCCTGCACCGGCCGCGCCTGGTGCGACCTCGCCTCCTACGATCCGCGGGTGCCCGACGAGCTGAAGCTGTTCGTGGTCCGCGTGCCGCGCGACGACGCGCTGATCCAGGATCTCGAGGAACAGGCCGTCGCCTTCCTCGCCGAAGTCGACGCCCAGGTCGCGCGGATCGAAGCGCTCGGCCGGCGCGCCTTCACCTTGGCCGACAGCAGGGAGGCCGCCTGAGATGTGCCTCGCCTGTCACATGGTCTCCTGCGCCTCCGATGAGTTCCAGGGCTGCGGCTGCGTCCACTGCGACGAGCCCGACTGCTGGGACGATCCGGACGAGGTCCGCGAGGACGTGCCCGACGACGATTCGGACGGCGACGGCTACGACCTGCGCCGCCTCCCGCTCGCGGCGCGCCGCCGCCCCGCACCTTCCCGATTCCGCTGCGTGGAGATTGCCTGAGATGGATCCGCACAACCTCACTCGCGCGCAGGTCATCGCCCTCACGGAGGAGCGCGACACCCTGAAGGAGGCGCTTCGGCAGATGGAGCAGGCGATGGCGCCCGTCATGCAGCTGCCGCGCGAGTGGCGGCTGACCGCCTGCGAGACGAAGTTTCTCTTCGCCATCCGCGCTGTAGCGCCCAACGTCGCGCACAAAGAGCGGGTGCTGGTCGCCATGTACGGCGTCCTCGATCAGGACATGCCCGAGCAGAAGGTGATCGACGTCTACGCGTGCAAGGTCCGGCGCAAGCTCATGGAGGCGCAGACCCAGATCCACGTCGAGACCGTCTGGGGCCGAGGCTACCGACTCAGCCCCGAGAGCCTCGCCCGGCTCGACGCGGCAATCGAGAGCACGCGCGCTCCCACCACGTGGCCAGCCGGCCTCCCGCTCCTCGTTGCGGCCGAGTGATCGCCATGGCCTGCGAGTGCATCGGCTGCGCGATGAGCGCCTTCCTCACCGAGCAGTATCCGCGCGGCGCCGAAGCCATGAGCGTCGACGACAAGAACATCGCCATGACCGTCATGGCGGAGTTCGTCGCTCAGGTGATCGCCAACGAGGAGGAAGCGGCGCTCCAACGCTTCGTCTCGCTGCTGGTGAAGAAGCGGGTCGATGCGCGGAAGCAGGCTCAGGCGGGAGGGCTGCAGTAATGCCCGCCCCGATCTGCCCCGCCTGTCAGACCCCGGCCGTGCTGAGCCTCGGCGCTGATGCCTGGCCCGATCGCCAGGATCTCGCCGACAGCGGCCGGGGTCAGAGCTGTTCCGCCAACCGCCGCAGTGCAGCCGGGATGCCGGCGTTCGACGCATTGCCCTTGGCTTCGTCCGCTGCGGCTCCGAGCAGGTTTACGAGCTTGCCTCGATCGAGTGACTGCCGATCCGAAAGGCAATTCACGATCACCTGCAGTGTGTGCTCGATGGCCACGATGCGGGCCTCAAGCTCCTGCTGCTTCACTTCCATCCCTGCCTCCATCGTTCTTTTTATCGCAGCGATGTTAGCCGGCGGTGCGCTAAGGGGAAGATACCGTTTCGCCAACCCTGGCCTGCTGAACGAGCGCGGCATCATCCCGCCACCTCTCAACGCCGGCCGCATCGTCGCCCGTGGTACCCGGGCCGGAGCCTTCGCGGCCTTCGCGCAGCACAGCGCGAACGTGCCAAGCCACAGCAGCGACAATGTCGGGGTTGGCCCTGCCTATCTCTGTTTCCGTCCAGAAACGGAAGAGCGTGCGCGCGAGGGCGTATTCAATGGACTGCAAATGGTTGCGAGTGGCTTCTACTTGAGCGCTCCGAATCTCGTTGGCG
The DNA here is from genome assembly GCF_008806385.1 of Methylobacterium soli. Lineage (GTDB taxonomy): Bacteria > Pseudomonadota > Alphaproteobacteria > Rhizobiales > Beijerinckiaceae > Methylobacterium > Methylobacterium soli. Next base: position 40,944 of record NZ_VZZK01000034.1, on the reverse strand, counting down.
AAATCCAGGAACGAACTGGTCAGCAGGAGATGCGCCAGCCGAACGATGAGCATGTCATCGCGTTTCTCAGTTTCCATGGCGGATCACACCACAAGACTGCTGGTCGCTCCATTGTAGAGCCGGACTTCGGCCGTCACCATGGATCTTGTGGGGTAGCCAGCCTCGTCGCGAGCGGGCGCATGAAGATGGCCAATGCGGAACGCGAGATCGCGACCATGGAAGCGATTGCGGCCGATTACCGGGTCCAGGCCGCGGCCGAGAAGCCGGACCTGTTCGCGATGGGGGAGGGGCATCATGGGTGAGCCGCAGCTAGGCCCTAACCAGACGGCTCACGAAGCGCTGCGCGAAGGGGCCCGCCAAGTCGTCGAGGCACATGACGCCGTGACGGCTGCGGTCGCGCGCGAAGCCGTGGATGAAGCGATCGAGGCGGAGAAACGCCTCGAGTCTGCGGTCGAACGGCTGCGGGTCTTGCTCGCCAAGGGGGAGGGCGCCTGAACCATGGCTCGCGCGCACATCGAACCAAGGCTGATGACGCGGGCCGAGGCTGCCGCCTATTGCGGCTTCTCGCCCAGCGTCTTCGAGCGCGAGTGCCCCGTGGTGCCCATGTCGTTCGGCGACCGGCGGCTGGAGCGCTACGACCGTTTCGACCTCGACAACTGGATCGAGGATCGCAAGACGCCTGCGAAGGGCGGCTTAAAGACGATGGCCGACGCCATCGCCGAGTTCTGGGGTGATCGCGAAGGCGCCGATCGCGGGCGTGAAGCGATACCAGGACCGGCACGGGAAATGGCGGAATTACCATCGCGCCACCGGCAAGGCGATCAAGGCGGAGTACGGCACCGCTGCCTTCGCCGCTGAAGTGGCCGAGCTCGACGGCGTGGTGGCCAAGAAGCCCCCGGCGCCGAATGGCACGCTCAAGGGCGTGATGGACGAGTACAAGAAGACCCCCGCCTTCGCCGATCTCGCGATGGCGACGCGCTCCGGCTACGAGCGCTACTTCGAGATCGCCAAGCCGCTGCACGATGTGCCGATCAAGAGCATCGATTCGGCGGGGCTATCCGTCATCCGGGACAAGGTCGCGATGAAGCGCGGCAGGCGCACGGCGAACTACATGCTCTCCGTCCTGTCGGTCCTGTTCGGCTTTGCGATCGAGCGCAAGTACGTCACCCAGAACCCGGCCTTCTTCGTCAAGCGAGCCAAGCGGGACAAGAGCAAGCCGAAGGCGAACCGGCCGTGGTCCCTCGCCGAGCGCCATGTCGTGCTCGCTGCGGCGCCGCCGCACCTGAAGGTGCCGGTCGCGCTCGCGATGTTCACGGGCGTCCGGAAGCGTGATGCGCTGACCCTGCGCAAGGACGCGATCAAGGGCGGGCGGATCGAGACCTCGAAGACCGGCGAGGAGATCTTCATCCGGATCCATCCGGAGCTCGCCGCGATCCTGGCGAGCGTGCCCCAGCACACGGCGCCGACGATCGCCGCGACCTCCCGCGGGACGCCCTGGACCGAGAGCGGTTTCAACTCGGTCTGGGACAAGTTCACGGACAAGCTGGAGGCGGAGGGGAAGGTGCGCACCGGATTGACCATTCACGGCCTGCGCCACACGCTCGGCGGGCACCTGGCGGATGCGGGCTGCGACCTCGACACGATCCGACGCGTCCTGGGCCAGAAGACGCTCACGATGGCGCAGCTCTACAGCGAGAGGGCCAAGAAGGAGGCGGCGACGAAAGACGCGATGGAGCGGATCGATCTGCTCGGGTCACGGAGCACAAACAGCGACGAGATTGTCTACCCGCCGAACTAACCGCCGCTAAGTGAAAAAAGCAGTTTCTGAGCGGGAGTCGCTAAGTGTCGGAACACGCTCAGGAAAAGAGTGGTGCCCAGGGACGGAGTCGAACCGCCGACACTGCGATTTTCAGTCGCATGCTCTACCAACTGAGCTACCTGGGCATCCGCCGGAGCGCCTGACGGCGTCGGCTGGAGCGGGGGTATAGTGAGTGCGGATGGACCTGTCCAGCCTCGTTGCGCGCGCGTCCAGCGGGTTTTCGGGCAAATCCGCGCCGGTTCTATTCCGCCGGCTCGCGGGGCGGATCGGTGTCGTCCTCATCCTCGGACGGAATCACGTAGCGGTCGCTGAGCCAGCGGCCGAGATCGATGTCGGCGCAGCGCGCCGAGCAGAACGGCGTGAAGGCGGCCTCCGCGGGCCGGCCGCAGATCGGGCAGGGGGCGGGCTTCTTAGGGGTCGCGCTCATGCCGGGCCGCCCCAGCTCCCGCGAACCGGGTAGCCCGCGCCATCGAGCAGGCTCACGGTCTCGTAGAGGGGCAGGCCGATGACGGCGCTGTGCGAGCCGACGAGCTTGACGACGAAGCTGCCGGCCAAGCCCTGGATGGCGTAGCCGCCCGCCTTGCCGCGCCACTCGCCCGAGGCGAGGTAGCTCTCGATCTCTCGGCCCGAGAGGCGCTTGAACCGGACCCGGCTCTCGACGATGCGCTCGCGCCGGGCATCCTTGGGCGAGAGCAGGCAGATCGCGGTGAAGACGCGGTGCTGCCGCCCCGAGAGCAGGCGCAGGCAATCGGCGGCTTCCTCGGGGATCTCGGCCTTCGGCAGGATGCGCCGGCCGACCGCCACCACCGTGTCGGCGGAGAGGAGCCAAGCCTGGCTCAGGTCGTCGCGGCGGCGGGCGGCCTCCTGCGCGGCTTCGAGCTTGGCGCGGGCGAGCCGGCGCGCGAGCTCGCGGGGCGTCTCGGATTTGCGCGGCGTCTCGTCCACATCGGCGGGCAGGAGCGCGTCGGGCTCGATCCCGACCTGCTGCAACAGGGCCAGGCGGCGCGGCGACGCGGAAGCGAGGACGAGGCGGGCGTGACGCGGAGCCAGGTCGCTCGGCGGAGCGAGCAGGCCCTCGGGGGCGGCAATCGTGTCCATCTGTCTCCAACGGCAAGCCGTCGCGGCGCCCGGACGGTTCGGCAAGGGCCGGGGAGCAGTACTGGAAAGCGCCGCCAATGTGAACGGCTGGCGTCGGCCAGTCGCCGCGCGGCGAACGAGGCCGTGGACAACGCAATCGGCTCTGTTATGGTCCGCCCGTCCCGGCGCCAGACGCCGGCACGCGGCTCGCCCTCACGGGCGCCGCAGGCGGGCGTAGTTCAGTGGTAGAACGTCAGCTTCCCAAGCTGAATGTCGTCGGTTCGATCCCGATCGCCCGCTCCAATCATTTCAGATATTTAGCGGCCAGCCGCCGTTCCGTCTCACACAGTCGTCTCACACACCGGTGAGCTGACGGCGCTTCACGATCGCCAACCCTTCGCTGATCAGCAGCCTCCGCGAACGCGCCTCTGATGCGACGGCGCCCGAGCGCCAGCTTTTCGTCGAGGTGTAGGTCGCATGCACAGGAAAGCAGTCGCCGGACAGGAAGGCGCGCTTCGCCATCCTGCTCGAAGCGAAGGCCTGCGATGCGGCCCTGCTACTCACCTCCGCCGCATTGCCCGGCTGCTTGGTTCAGATGACCTTCGCAGCCGAAACGAGCACAGCTAGGGTCGAGAGGTCAGAGGGCAGGGGAGCCAGTGAGGCTGTCAGCCATTCCGGGGGCCTTGAGCTCGCAATCGTCTCGGCCGTGCTGGAGCAGCTCTCGAACGGCAGGGGGCGACCGTAGGCGATCAGGCCGCTGTCACTCCCCGCTTCCATCCATGTCGAGCGTCACCGCGTTGCCATCGCTGTCGGTCCCCTCGATCTCCACACCGCTGCCGCTTCTGCGAACGCTGTCCACATCAATCGTGCGGAACGAGCCGGCGCCGTGGTCATAGAACTCGACCTCGCGGCCCCGCCGGACGGTCTGGCCCTTCTCGATCTCGACGCCGTTGCAATTAGAGCTGTCGGACCCGTCCCAGGCCATGGCGGGCCATGCAAGCAGGACGAGGATGAGGGCGGAGGCTATGCGGATCATACTGCCAAGCTACCGAGGAGCGTCTGACCAGGCCATCGGGTCTTCGCAGCCGGGCGCGGCTGAGCTGTGGATGGCCGCACGCGCGAGCGAACCGAGCTATGGAAACGCCCGCGGGCCTTGCGGCTGCGAAGGCGTCGCCTCGAGCGCCGAATTTGGGTTGCGAAGTAGCCGACGTTTCAACCGCGAGGCTGACCAAGCGAATTCCAAAGCCTGTCTTGGACGGCCTTCTCAAGCGCTTTGTACGCCTCATCTCCTTCAGAGTGGAGCCGCTCGGACCGATCCCATCGATCCGATTTGCCGAGTTTCTGAAATGAAATCATTCTCTCAGTCATTGCTTCGGCAATGATTATTTCGAGTTTCTCAAAGCCCGATCTAATTTCCGGCCGAATGAAAATTCCGTATTTTCGTAGGTGAATACGAAACTTGTTTACGATTTCGTTGGCTATGTTATATTGCTTGAGATCAGTTGCGTAGACATATGCCTGCTGACGATCTGGCGATGTCAGGATAGTATTGATTGTACCGGGGCTAAATTCATGTCGAGCGAAGACCTCTCTGGCCTCCGCATCCACGAGCTTCGTTATGTCGGCATATGATCGGAAAGATAAAGTAAGTTCCTTTCCATAGAAAAATGCGTCAGTAACCTGCCGCCAAGCCTCTGGTAAGCACTCAAATTCTAGTTGGTGGATCTTTGTTGTGCGATCCAATAGAGAATTTATCTCAAATTTCAGGTGCTCCAACTCTCTTTGCTGAGCATGCTTATAGCTTTCCAGTCGCTCGTTGAACCTTGCGTCGAGCCATTTTGTACTGAGGATTTTGAACGCCCAGTAGGTTGCTACACTAGCGAGAGCAAAGAGAAGCCCTAAAACCCCAAGGACGTTCCAAGCGGATTGAAAAAAGCGGAAAGTGATCTGGTCCACGAGGATGCCATGCTCTGTTGAGCCCTCAGCCTCGCATGGCTCAGTTCAGCAAGTCTCGCTTGCTCTGAACCCGTCCCCAGCGATGCACGCGCCCCAGCTGAGCAATGAGCCCGCGCCCGTCTGTCTCTTGGGTTTTGAGATTTCAGGACACAGGGATCAAGCCTCAAAGCTTCAGGCAGCTCAAAGCAGCGAAGCCAGTCCCACAACCCCGGCCCCGCCTGCGATCAGGACGAACGCCGCCAGGAGCTCGCCGCCGACGTCGAGGAAGCGGAGGGCGCGCACGTGCGTCGTGTCTGGCCGGACGGGGCTGACGGCCTTCCAGGCCTCGACGTGAGAGGCCCCACAGCCACCGAGCTCTCGGACTGCGCCCCGCGGCGCCCGCGGGGCTGACGGGTTGGCGCGTTCCTGCGCAGCAGCGGGTGTTGTGCGGGCGTACTTCGTCATTGCCATGACCGGTGTCTCCGGGGCTTGAGGTCGTCAGGGATGCGGGGTGCGGCGCTGGAGCCTCTCCGGTTCGAGAGAGGTGCTGCGGTTAGATCAGTGCGCAGCTGCTCGGCGAGCGTCTCGGGCGGCAGACCACGCCTGCTTCAGGGCCTTACCGATCAGGGCGCGGTAGGACTGGCCAAGACGGGCCGTCATCCGCTCGCGGACGATGGCGTTGGCGAGGGTCATGATGGCGGCTCGGTCGTAGCCACCGGCGCTGGCGAGGGGCTGAGCAGCGGCGACGGCCAGAGACGCCTGAGCCGCGCGGTAGGCGCGGACATTCTCCTCGCGTGCGTGCTGCCGGGCGATGCGCTCGGCTAGCGTCGCGGGTGCAGCCACGATGGTGCGGTCGTTGCGCATGTCGCGAGTGGCAGCGGTCCAGGAGATCTGACGGCGGATGGACATCGGCTTGCCTCCGTACCTGATATCATCTAAATAGAAGATATCAAATATCGGGTCAATAGGTGATATCACATTGGAGGCTGAATTGACGGAATTGATGATATCAGCCACATCGCCACGCGTGGGGCGCAAGCAGATCAATCACGAGCAGATGCCGGCTCGCTTTGCCGAGGGCACGCTGGCCCGGATCGATGCTGTCCTGGACGAGCGCGAGAAGCGCTCAGACTTCGTCCGCGAGGCTGTCGAGCGCGAGCTCAAGCGGCGCGAGCAGGAGAAGGCCGAAAAGGACGTCTTCAAATGAGCGGGGCAAAAGGTGTTGCCCCGCCTGCAATACCGGCGCGGTGATCGTCGCTCGTGCCGCGGCGGCCGTCTTGTTGGTGCTGCAGCCCAACGATCCGAAGGTTGCGCTTGGAGACACCGCTGCTGTGCTGTTTGCGTCGGTAATCGTGCTCCGGAAGATCCGACAGGACCACTGGCAGCGTTGATGCCAAGCAGGCGGAAAAAACAAACATTAGATCACCTAGCATTTGCCACAGCTCTGCTTCGGCTAGCGACTCTCCGTGATATAATTAACGCAAGCTTGCATTCAAAAATGCCAGTCTAAGGACAAGCTTTCCTGCCGACCACATCAGCAAAAGATAGCCGGGAAGATCACCCATCGCGTACCAAAAGCGTGATGCAGCATCGGCCGATCGAATATGGAGTTCCTCGGTGAGCAAACGAGTTAGACCCCTAGCAAAATCGAAAAAATCCACTAACACTGCCGAAAGGGATTCGAGCCTTCCGTATTAAATACTGAGGGCGACAGGCGGGGGGCATAGATTTTAATGTCGAAAAGTTTGTATTTCAAAATTTCTGTTGTAACGCAAGTTCCACTCAATTCTAATCTTTTGAGCCCAAATCCGCCACTATACATTAGCGGATTTGATACCGGTTTCAAGAAATACAATACCGCTTTTAATCCGAACGGTGGCCTTGCTCTTGATGTCCGGGAGGTTAGCGCGGCGTCGCTGAAACAACCCCCCGACTTCTTTTCGAGCAGCAATTGGCATGTGCTTAGTGTTCCAGACACTTTCGTTCTGTCGTCCGACCTACCTTCGTTTGATCCATCAGGGATAACGGATCAAGCCCTCGATGTAGTCGGGGATTACGCTTCGAGAAAGGGGTTTACTAACGTCGTAAACTTTGTAAAACAAGTTAAGCAAGCTTACGACAAAGTAAATCCTGTGTATGATCTGCTGTCTGACCATATGTCGAAGCAGTTCAATTTGATGGAACGCATGTTTGATGGCAAAATCTCGCCCGCACAGCTGATGCTTGAGAGCGACCTACTTGCCTCGAAGCTTAGCGGTGACTTGCTTGCTCAAGCTGGCGTTCCAAAAGAAATGGCATCTATGTTCGGGATGCTGCTCTTCAAGTTTTCGCAGCCTGGATCTAGTGGATTTGGTGACGCGACGACGGGTCATTATACTCCAGGTCACGTAGGAGTTTATCTCGATGATCCTCTAGATACGTTCTCTCAGCGTAGCACCGGCGATCAACGCGCTATCTATGTTGGGGGATCGAGCGGGAATACTTTGAATGCCGGCAATCAGGGTGTTGTTTTCTACGGCGCAGCTGGCAGCGACTCACTTCGCGGCGGTGCGGGAAATGATTATCTGGCGGGTGGGATAGGGCAGAACCAGATCTTTGGCTATGGTGGCAGCAACACAGCTGTTTATCTTGGGACGATGTCTAATTATACATTCAAGTATTCACCTAATGACATTTTAGGTCCATACTTCACGGTAACTGGAAACGGCTCTAATGATTACGTAAAGGACGTTCAGTTTCTCCAGTTTTTCGATAATAGAGTTCCTGTATCGCAAATATTTCCGGAAATTAATTCGATAAAGGTTCCGTTCGGCACGGTAACACACGATGCAAATAGCATCGGCGGTAAGGTTTATGCGCTTTATGATGGCATACTTGGAAGAGCACCCGATCCCTTGGGTCTGGAGCACTATTACAATGTAGTCATTAATGGATCGTCACTGCAGGATGTTGCCCGGAGCCTCCTTTCATCGCCGGAAGGGCAATTGAGAGCCGGCGCCTCCAGCAACTCGACTTTTGTTGAACAGCTATACGACGCAACGTTGCATCGCCATTCGGATGCTGGCGGTCTAAGCTTCTTTGTTAATCAACTGAATGCAGGTACCCCGCGTGCCGACGTGGCGATTAGCTTCTCGCTCTCCAGCGAACATCTCGCCAACCTTAAGGATGCATTTGACTTTGGAGTGTTCGTCGCCGACAAAGCCGCGTCGGACGTTGCTCGGATCTACCATGCGGTTTTAGATCGCGTGCCCGACGCCGACGGCCTCTTCTATTGGGCAAACCAAGTGAAGCATGGCGCGTCAATCGAGGCCCTAACGCAGACGTTTTTGGCAACTCCAGAAGTGCAGAATAAGACCGGTGGGATGACCAATGCACAGTTCGTGGACGCTATCTACGAGAATGCCTTGGGCCGGCATGCGGAGGCTGGTGGATTGGCATTCTGGACTGGGCAACTGGATCATGGCGCCTCACGCGTGGGTGTGACAACCACCATCGGCCTCAGTGCTGAGGCACAACAGCACCATTTGTATGACATCGAAGCAGGTTGGCACTTAGCTTAGGTTCCGCCATCGGCGACAGACTTCTCAGCCCCGTAGCCTCACAGCTCGCGGGGCTTCTCGTTGGTGCCGGGTTGGCTGCCGACTGACATGGGCATCACCGCACGGGCTGGACGACGTCTGATTCAGAGTTCCGCTACCGGATGCTCGTCCTGATCACGGCGATGCGCTTCAAAACGAGGGTTGCCAGCCCGCATGCTGATCCGATTGCTTAGGAAACGGGGTGCCGGTGAACAGCTCCAGCAAACAAAAAGGCGAGATTTTCTCGCGCTAAGCGCCGATGGATACGGGAAAGTCTTTCCGACAGCCCGCCGATGAATTGCCAGCGCTCAGGAAATGCGTACTGAATGGGACCTCGAAAACAGTTAGGCCTTAAAATGTCCGAAACCGAAGTCGCTCCTCAAACCAACCACATCGAACTCGCCGTTGACATCGTCTCGGCCTACCTGGCGAATAACCACGTTGCCGCTGGCGACTTGCCGGCCCTGCTCATGAATGTCCACGCGGCGGTATCCGGCCTCAGTCAGGCGCCTGCTGTGAGCGAGCCTGAGACGAAGGCCACACCCGCACAGATCCGCAAGTCGATCAACCATGACGCGCTCATCAGCTTCGAGGATGGCAAGCCCTACAAGACCCTGCGCCGGCATCTGACGATCCGCGGTTTGTCGCCGGAGGCCTACCGCGCCAAGCATGGTCTGCCGGTCGATTACCCGATGGTTGCGGCCTCTTACTCGGAGCAGCGCGCCTCCCTCGCCAAGGCCCTTGGCCTCGGACGAGGGCGTAGTGCGGCAGCAGCGAAGTCCAGCGACGCGCCTGCGACCGTGTCGGAGGCTGCCGCACCCGCTGAGGCGCCGAAGGGCCATGGTGGCCGGAAGAAGGCTGCGGAGGCACCAGCCGAAGCCGAAGCTCCGAAGAAGCGGGCTGGCAGGCGCAAGGCGGCAGAGCCGGCAACGGCCTGAGTGAGATGAGATCCGGCGCGCCGTGTCTCTCACGTTGCGCCGGTATCGTTCAGATCGCTGGCGATGATCTCCAGGATGCACAGAATGGCGAGGCCGATCGCGCCAGCGACCACATCGGCCTCGCGGTTGCCGCGGTGGCGCGGGATCGCTGGAGCTAACCTGCAGATCGGCCGGTCACTCGAACCAAACAGTTTTCAAGGCATTCTCATGTCTGTGATCCACATCACATATACTCCTTTCAGTATTGATTAGCCTACAGAATATAACAACATTTTAAATCGAGCTGAAGCCATATCTATTTGGTCAACTCTGGCTGATCTGACTCTTGTAGGCAGGAGGCGTGTCATGTCGAAAAATGTTGGTGGTAATTGGAACGCGGTTCAGAGCAATGGGCCAATTGTCAATTTTAGACTGCAACAAAACGATGATAGGCTGCAAGGAGTTGGAACTCATAGCAACGGAAGCGTCAGCGGAACAGGAAACGGCAGCGTATCAGATACAGGTTTTTTATTTGTCATCGATTGGAGCAATGAATCAAAAGGAGAATACAATGGCATTTTCGGGTTGGATGGCCGTTTAACTGGCATCACGTTCGACAGAAACCAACCAGACAGTCAGGCGACATGGCACAGCACGAAGGTGTTTGAATCCTAATTCTCTCCATGCTGGCTTCAAGCCGCAATCGCCTTCAGCCCGCCCGGTTCCCCGGCGCGGGCACTTTGTTGCCATCCTGTCCTCCGAGGATCCTCAACAGCGCCATTCGCCCGAGGATTGTGATGCTCCAGCAGCCGAACGCAAATAGCGCGTAGCCAAGTCGCCGAGCTTCCTGCCGTGCCGTGCCCTGCCGGACTGTGCATCCGATGCCAATGTTCCGTACCGGCACAGGACTAAACTGTTTTGCGAGCGCCTGTAGAAATCTCCGCATCTCGGTGTTCATAATCGGAACTCCTGGCGTACTCAGATATACATTCCAGGCTTGATGAGCAAAGTCCATACCCCAGGGTGGTGGTTCACCTGCCAGCTACGTAGTTATGCTCAGGGTCGCCCACTGATCGGCATTTCCTGCGCGCACGCGGTCCGTGTTGGCGAATTCCTAAGACGCTCGGCCGGCCTGGTTCGCCGGCGCGGGCTTTTTGGTGCGGAGTGCCTCGGGAAGGGGTTGGCTTTGTCTGCGATCGCACCATCCTGCTCGCGTTGGAGTAGACTCCCGGCGCGGCCCCACCGATACCTCTTCCTCAAATTGCGGTCGGTGGGGCCATCATTCGCTGTGGCTTTCGCCCGCCCTGCATAGTGAGAATATCTACGATGCAGCATTACATTTGATATGTGTTAAGTACCATGGCTCGGCCATCGCTGGTCTGCCGCCCGTGAGGGCAGCATCGTCGCCGGCAATTCAAGCTCTTCCTCAGTTGGCGACCCCGCCCGTCAGCCCGCCCGGTTCGCCGCGGCGGGCTTCTTTGTGCACCTTCCGAGCGGTTTGGTGCGGGATCTACGCGAGCGAAGCCAAGTTGGTTCGGCGGGGGCGGAAACCGGAGCCAGCAAGATGGCTGAACCGCAACACACCCGAGCCGATCCGATCGAGCAAGGTGCGTACGCCCGCATTCATGGCCGGCCACGAGATGCTTGCCCCTATCCGCAGGACTCGGAGGAACGCATGGCTTGGCTGGAGGGCTTCGACGGCAAGCCTCGTGAGCGAGCGCTAGATCTGCCACTTGCCGCAGCCTGAGCCTCTTCGAACTTCCAGCCCGCCCAGTTCGCCGGCGCGGGCCTTTTTGTGCGCTCCGAACCTGATCCAGGTGAGTTGCCGCTCGGCGATGAAGGCGCAAGGTGAGGTGGTCGGTTGACTCCCGACACGGCCCTGCTGACTGCTCATCTGCCGATCGCAGTCAGCCGGACGATCCCCCCTCGACTTCGCCCCGCAGCCCCTGGCGCGGGGCTTTTCCGTGCGGTCGGCGCCCAACATTTGTGGAAGCGCCGACCTTCTGCCGGATCGAGGTTTCCGAGTGTCAGGTCCATCAGCCCGACGTAGGCCCGCCGGCACTCCATTTCCCGATAGCGCCTGGCGGGGCCTTCCTATCGCGAACCTTGCACTCGGACTCAGCCCCACGACACCCAGGCGTGGGGCTCTTTATTTTCGGCCCCGTTTCACCTGCGTGAGTGTCGAGCCCTACCGCGGAAGGCAGGATGGCGACGTTGGGTGTCCTTCACCTGGCACGGCCTTGCCGGCACGTCTCTCCACACACCGCGCCGGCGGGGCCGCTCTTCTCGCATCACAGGCACTCAGCCCCGCAGCCTCACGGCGCGGGGCTTCTTCGTTAACGCGCAGCAACCCAAGGCGAAGAAGCGCAGGCAAGCGAGCGGGGCAGGAGCAACCTCCGACGCTGGGCCCAGTTGTCCGTCCCTGAGCCGGATCCATCCGGCAGGGAGGCATGATGAAGAAGCTCGCAATCCTTACGACGCTGGCGCTGTTATGCGCCGGCTCTGTTCTCGCTCAAGGTCGCGATCCGAACAGCTCGTCGGCTGCATCCGGCAATGCCGAAGGAAACAACAAGCCCCGGTCCAACTCGACCGGCGGCGGTGGAGGCAGCGGCCAGGGGCCTGGCGGCGGGGGCTAATCGGCCTCCATACGAAGAAAGCAGCCCCGCAGCCTCACGGCTCGCGGGGCTTTTCGTTGGTGAGGCGTGACAGGCCGCACAGACCCATGAGGTGCTCGTGACGACACTGCAACACAGGAGGGCTTGCGGAGTCGCTACCCCGTATTATCTCTAGCGAGGAACTTATCACCATGATAAGTGCTTTCGCTGCCAGGGGGAAACAATGGCGCCAAGCCAGCCATGGAAGCCGGCTACGGCGACCATCGAAATTCGAAAGCTGGCTCGGGACGAGCGGCTGCCAATGACTTATACGCGCCACATCCGGGAACGGTTGGCTGAGCGCGATCTGACGATCGGTGACGTCCTTTATGTGCTCAAGCACGGCTTCGTGTACGAGGAGCCGGAGGAATCGACCTGACCCAACTACTATAAATATCGCATTGAAAGTCGGTCTCCGAATTCGGGCAGCCGAACGGTCCGTGTGGTAGCTATCCCCGATTCTAACAACTGCGAAATGAAGTTGGTGACCGTGATGTACGTTGACGAATCGTAATGCCTGGTGGGGTGAGATATCCCCGTTTTGGGGACTTCGTGCCCCCGATAATAGAATACCGAGGGAAGCTATGAACGCGTATCGCTACACAGAGAGCGGCCTGACCAACGTCATCATCGAGGGCGCTACCCTCGTGCACGACGATGCTGGTGAGGAGTGTGTGACGATCCCGAACATCAACGGCCTGCACAAGGCTATCGCTCATGGAATCGTGACCAAGCGCTCCGCGATCACGGGGTCGGAACTCCGATTCCTGCGGACTGAAATGGGCCTGACACAGGCCGAGCTCGCCGCGATCGTCCATCGCGAGCCCCTGGCTGTGAGCCGATGGGAGCGAAACGAGTTCGAGATCGATAGCAACGCAGAAGCCATCATCCGGCTGGAAGCCATCGAGACGCTCGGCCTGCCGAGGGATGCTGGCGTGCGCGACATCGCCGGCTGGTGTGTGCCAAGCGCTGAGACGTCACCGCTCAGGATCGATGGGTCTGATCCGTCGAACTACAAAGTCGCCGCGTAACACAGGCGGATGATCGAAAAGAGCCCGCCGGCGCCGCCGCGCGGGCTTCGTCATGTCTGGAGCTTCCCATGAAGTCCGGTACCGATCCTTCGATACCCCGGCGTCGGATTAAGGGATGCTCATACCGTCAGCACGGCATGCGGGCCGGGCAGCTTCTGGTGACCATTCGCTCGGTCTCCGCATGGCACTCCGTCCCTGTTGGTCAAGCATCAGCGTCCGAGCCGCAGCACCCCGATGTCGAACAGCTCCGCGAGGCCGAGCAGGACGAGAAGGATGATCGCTGGTGGGATGAGGTGAACCCACGGACGCATCAGCGCCGCCTCGTCCTCGGGTCGGTGGCGGCGTTGGCGAGTATGATGCTCAGACCGGCGGTCAGCATGGCAAGCGCGATCAGATAGAGCTCGACCGCGAAGAGAGTCCCGCCGATGCGCGTCACGGGCCACACGATCAGCAGGAGCATGCCGATCGGCGGTACGAAGACGATGGTGCAGACGAGGGCGAAGAGCCTGTGGGGCATGCGGCCAGCGTAGCACGAGGTATGTACCGCCGGCACCCGCCCCGCAGGCTTTGCCATGTCTGAGGCTGTGATGGCTGCCTTCCGGCGCGCAACGCACCCTTAACCACGCAGGGCCATCATTGCGCATCCAGCCGCGCATCGCCCAGGTTTCGAGGCTGGATTGGCGGGCCAAGCCTTATAACCCCCCTAGGCTTGGCCCGCTGTTCAATGCCCTTGTTCAACCCGGCGGCACCGTTCGCCCAGACTCTGCGTCCCCTAACGGACGCTGAACTATATTCAAGACGCGCGGTTTCCCTCGAAAGGAGTGAAGCATGCGCCTATTCTTCATTTCAGCGACCGTGATTTGTCTTGGCGGCCCTGCGCTGGCGCAGTCTCACGGCGATGCTCTGGTTGATCCAGACCGAGAAACCGCTCGCCTCAACGAACTCCGGGCAACTTCCCCGCCGAAGCAGGCACAAGATCTCGACACACTGCAGCTTGCCTCGGCTCATCGCGAACGTGCGGCGTCAGTTCAGGAAAAAACGAACGGGCTGTGGCAGTCGTGGCTTGTGTCGATTTGCGAGGGTTGCGGCGACACACCTCCGCACCACAAGACGATCCAGAACGATTACGTCAAGAACAAAGGCTACGCGGGCCTGCCTTCGGAACCGAGGACGGTAAGTCAGCGGCAGGCGCCGCCTCAGAGGGAGGTGCCGGAAAGATATGGTCGCCGGCTTTACTCGGATCTCTCTCCCGAAATTGTCGGTCAGATCAGGCGCATGCCTGGGCGTTAGCTGTCGCCACACCCCGCGCAGGCTTCTTCATGTCTGGGCGCTGGTCCCAACCCGGCGCCGGTAACGACCCGCTAACCGCGCCGCGCCCATCATCCAGCGTCTGCCCGCGAATCCCTCCCCCTAGCGGTCGGACAGGCGAGCCGGACGGCTTTGACCTGTTGCTCGGCTCGCCCTTCACTGCAACAGCCACTGCGCCACGCCGTAGGTGATCGGCGGCAGCAGGAGCAGGAAGACCAGAAGGCCGATGCGGTGGGCCGAGTTGGTGGTCATGTGAGCAGCCAGATGGCGAACATGCCGACGATCGTCACGGTCAGCCCAACTGCGATCGTCATCATGACGCGACTGCTCCTGTCGGGCGGGCGTGCACTCATCGCTTCTCCGGCCGCCCCTGCAGCAGCACTTTCCGTAGCGCGGCCTTCTTCAAGCCTTCGCTGGCATCCGGATCGCGCATCGTCTTTGCCAGAAATCCATTTTGCCGCAACAATGTACCAACGATCAGCTCGTAGGGACCTACGGGAATGCGCGTCGCCGAGGGTGTGGCGAGCCACGCATTGACGGCGGCCTGAACCTCTTCCTCCGTCAGGGCTCCCTGTTGGAGCAGCGTCTCGATCGTCGCAGTCGATGCCATCCCTGCTTAAGCTAGGTCGCGGCCTCGCACCGCCCAGGGCAGCCGGTCCATCTCTCATCGCTTCTCAGGCCGCGCCAGCAGGATCGCTGAGCGCACCGCGGCGCGGCGGGCCGAGACACCAGCGGTCCGTCGGTACAGCGTCTTTGAGGCGAAGGGGTGCGCCGCCACCGCTGAGGCGACGTCCAACTCGTACTTCTCGCCAAGCGGAACCAGGCCAGGATCACCGAGCGCGAAGAACGCGTCGATTGCCGCTGTCACATCCGCAGGTTGGAGTTCACCCAACAAGACAAGCCTGCTGACGGTAGGCCCCGTCATCCTGGCGCCATGCACATCGCGGCGTGCAGGTCCTCGGCGCTGATCGCCCTCGCCTTGAACAGATCGCCGGTGGTCAGTGATTCGGCCATGTCGGCACGGTACGAGCGGCGAAACTCACCCGGCAAGCCGCTCCAGAACCGCAGGCGACGCCAACCTCTGGCGCGGCACCAGCCCCCCAGCCCCTTCGCCTCGGCGATGCAGCGTGGACGTTAGCGGCCGTGAACAGCTCGCGCCTGCATCGCCGACCGAAGCGCCTCATCGGCATACGGCGCCTCGGCGCTCCGCATCACAATCTCACGGATGCGAGCCACGCTGTCAGGCGCCGCGAACAGCTCGGCCAGAGTGGCATTGTTGCGGCCGAGGTAGGCGCGCCGCGCCTCCGGCATCCGCTAAGAGCGACCGGCCGCCAGTCCGAAGTGCCGTCAGACCCTGCTGCGGCAGCGTCTCGCCGCTTATGTCGGCAGGACCCTATTACGCGCCGGATGCCGGCTCGCCCGGTTTGGCGGGCGAGCCACTCTAGATCACGCAGCCTTGCGGCGGCCCCGCCTTGTCGATTTCTCATTTGCAGCCTGAGCGCCAGGGCGGCCGAGGCCGATGGCCCGGGCCAACTCGGAGCGCTGCGCGGCGTAGTTCGGCGCGACCAGTGGGTAGTCCCTCGGCAAGCCGTAACGCTCCCGATAGCTATGCGGGTCGAGATCATTCGCCGACAGATGCCGCTTGAGCGTCTTGTAGGGCTTGCCGTCGATGAAGCTGATCAGCGCGTCCGGCGTGATCGATTTGCGGATCTGCGAGGCCGTGGGCTTCTCGACTTCCTTCGCGGCTGGGGCCTGCGCGGCGCCAGTCGCGAGGCCATTCAGCGCCGCATGCACGTTGCTGAGCAGCGCCGGTAGTTCCGCGACCGGCACGGAGTTGTTCGCCACGTATGCGCTGACGATCTCGGCAGCGATCGCTACGAATTCGGGCGAGCTGCCCTGAGTTTCTTCTGACACGTATCTTATCCAGTATCTTAGCCCCTCACGGGCATAGATCATTTGCGCGCGCACGAGATCAAGGGGCCATGCCGTAAAATCTTCGGCGGTCCCGCATGTTTCTTGCTCCAGATCGGTCATTGCCTCGCGCACATTAGCGAAAACTTCGCTACGGGCTGTCGTTCACGATTGCAGCGCCGAGCCACTCAGCCGCCGCTTCTAATGATCTGAACTGGTGCTCTATCTCACAAAATGGAGCCGGGCGCTGCTCCGGCGGAATCTCGTCGAGGAGTTCGGCGCGCCAGCCCTTCGCCGTACCGCCAGGCGAGACCTCACGCACCACACCGCCCACAATTACCCCGTTCAGGGCGAGATCGTAGCTGCCGGGTGCGAGAGGGTGCAGCGTGTAGGTCATCGGTTGCTCTATGGTCCCGCCAGCTTGAACATCGACATATGAGTGGTGGGACGCGCCGCTGCACCCGGCTGTCATGCGGTGTTTTTCACCGCGCCGGCCGTGGAGCCGAACAGGCCTGTGTTGTAGGGGCTCTTGTAGGCTCCGTTCGACAAGGCCATGGCCTTCTCCTGAGCAGCTTGCGCTGCAAGGCCACTGGTAAGGGCGCCGAACAAATCACCGATTGGGCTGTATCCAGTCGGCTGCGAGAGGGCTGCGGCGCGCGAGTTGGCGGAGTTCACCGCCCCCGTGGCGTCGCCTGTCGCGTTCAGCGTCGTGATGAGGCTGGATCGCGCGTCCTCGACGTTCGAGCGCGCCTGGTTGGCGTAGGTCTGGGCCTGATCCGCCAAGGACGTCCGGTTGGTATCGTAGAGCTTCTGCAGCTCGCCTTCCTGGTAGCCTCGAGCAGAGCTGTCGAGGTTCCCCGACCGCGTGAGCGAGAACGTCAGCTCCTTCTGCGCCTTGCCGTATTGGTCCTCGAGCTGCGGCAGCGAGAAGCTCAGGAAGTTCTGCTTCTGCTTGTCGTAGAAAGCGTCGTCGAACTGCCCGAACGTGTCGTTGACCCGCTGCGTCCCATCGCGGATGCCCTGCTGCCGGATCGCTTCGTCCTGCCGGGCAATGGCTGCCTGCTTGCTGGCGCCGCCGTCCTTCTTTGCCATGAGCCCCGCCCCTCAGTGAGCCGTTGCCGACATGGGCTGAGCTGCGGCAAGCAGGCCCGGCCGCGTCGGAGTGCCCCGCTCGATCTCCAGCATGGCGCAGATCGTATCGAGGTCGTTGGCGACGATGCGGACGTTGAGGTGATCGAACTCGACCTCGGCGCTGCTGCGCTCAGGCGCGCCGGCCGGGGCCGCCCATGCCTGGAGCAGGGCTGCGAGAGCATTGACGCCGTCCCGCAGGCGCGGCCTGAAGGCCGCCGGGGCGTGCGGCCCGACAGCTTCCTGCGCCCGGGTGAGCGCCCGGCCGAGTTCGCCGCAGCCATCCTCGGACAGCACGCCGCGCCCGTGGCTACGGAAGGCCACCGCGAAGCCCTCGGAGAAGGCGAAGATAGGATCAGGCTCGGAGGCGGCGCGCTCGAATGCGGCCAAGGCTTCGGCGGCGCCTGCGGGTTCGTTCGTCATTGATCGGACTCCTGCGGTGAGAAGAAGAGGATCTCGCAGGGCTCGATCTCCGTCGGCATCGGCGGCAGGACCACGTGCGCGTAGCGCCTCGCCACCTCGTCGGCGCGGCGCAGGCACTCCAGATCGTTCAGCAGGATCTTGGAATGCATGACGCAGACGCGTACCTCGTCGCTCTGCGCGCACCGGCGCGGCTGCGGAATGGTCCAGGCCTGCACCACACCCCGCGCGCCGGCGAAGCCGCGCTCGAGCCGGCCGCGATCGTACTCGGTCGGCATGAGACGGCACCCGGCGATGTAGGCGCGGACGAGATGCCGCTGCAGCGCCTCACACTCACGGGCCGAGATAACGCCGCGCTCTACGCCCCGTCGCAGGTTAGCGAGACCAAGCTCCAGCGACCAAACGTAATCGGCTGCGGTTCCGCAGGCTGCGGCCTGCCCGAGGAACTGGCGGATGAAGGCGACGTCGTTGCGGGTGTCTTGGTGCTGCAACGAAGCAGTGTTTAACCGGCCTTGTGACATGCGATCGGACCTGACCAACGAGCAGCGAAGGGGAGCTGAGAACGCTCCGAACCCTTGCGTGGCTGTGCTCGTGTTTGGACTTGCGGATCTCCGCTGCCGAAGCACCGGAGGGGCGAGTGCGGCTGCCCGAGTGCCGCTCAGATCGGGACCAATGGAAGACTAGGCGATGAGGGCGCGAGAGACAAGGGTTTTGGCGTACTTTTTGTCAGCTAAAGTGCTTGAACTGCAAGATTTACTGGTGGCCCGAGAGTGATCGGCTGGACCGACAAAGTGTCGAAAAGATTTTCAGGGGCTAATTTTAGTTTCGCACCCTGACGCCGTTCTAGAACTCGGCGAGCGGGTGTACCGGGAGGGTGGCCCGGGGTCCTGGGCCGGCAGGTGGCGACGCCCTGTCGGCGCGGCGAGCGTCACGTCTGATCCGTCTGGTGCCTGTCTGATCTGTGCGTCGACGGCGATCCTGCCCCTGCCTGTCTTTAAGCTATTTCAGGCGCTTGCGCGGTTCTTTATCAGACAAACATCAGACTAACTCCAGACTTATGTACAGTATTTACTTTACTCAGCGTACAGTTTAGTACCTATGCCGTCATCAGAACTGGAGAAAACCCCGTGAATATCGATCATCGCCCCATCGACATGTATGTGTACCATGGCGCCCGTGAGTGCGAGATGCTCTATGAAATGCTCTTAGCCTGCGACGCCATCCCGACCAACATCGGCGAGCGCATGTGCGCCCTCGCGGCCTCAGTCCAGTCGAAGCTCGATCGCCTCGCCGACGCTCTCGATCCGAGCGCCATGACCATCACGCCCTGTGCTCCAGAAGTGTCGGTTCGGCCGCTCAATCCGTTAGCCTGCTAGTGCAGGTTGACAACCCCGCAAATCATTGCCATCGATATTGCAGGCTAACGGGTTAACAGAGGCGGCGATGGCGGTTTACGGTTATGCCCGGGTCTCTACCGGGCGGCAGGCATCGGAAGGCGAGAGCCTCGACGTTCAACAGCGTCAGATCGAGGGTTACGCGATGATGCAAGGGCTCGCACTCGACCGCATGTTCGTCGAGCGCGGCGTCTCCGGCTCGAAGCCGCTGGGCGAGCGAGCAGAAGGCGCCGCCCTGCTTGCTGTCCTTCAGCCGGGCGACGTCGTCATCACTGCGAAGCTCGACCGAATGTTCCGCTCGTCGCTGAACGCCCTCGACGTTCTGGCGCAGCTTAAGGCGCGCAGCATCAGTCTGCACATGATCGACTTGGGCGGCGATGTCACTGGCAACGGGATATCCAAGCTTGTCTTTACGATCCTCAGCGCCGTCGCCGAGGCGGAACGCGATCGGATCCGCGAGCGCATCGCTGTCGTGAAGGGCGATCAAAAGGAGCGCGGCCGGTATCTCGGAGGCACCATACCGTTCGGCTTCGCCGTACAGTCGGACGGCAGCCTTGCCGAAGTTGATGCTGAGCAGGCTGCCATCATCGAGATGATGGAATTAAGCTCCACCGGGAAATCGCTGCGCGCTATCGCGGCCGTCATGTCCGAGCGTGGGTTCACGATGAGCCACAACCGAGTTCGGGACATCCTTTCCCGCCCGAGGACCGCCTGAGACATCCCATGCTCGTACTGATTGCCTTCGTCGCCTTCTGCCTGCTGTTCTCTCTCCCGGCCTTGCTTGGCGGGGCTGCCATCGGCGCCGCGATGCAGCCTCCGCCGCGCGGAAGCCGCTCCAGCCGCCAGAGCTGAGCATTGCGTCTCAGTCGAAGACGTCGGAACCGCTCGGCGCCTCGGGCTCATCTTCTGCCGCATCGAGTTCGGCGAGATACGCTCGCGCGGCGTCGGCGGCCGCAATGAGTTCGGCGCGCGACAGGCTGCTCAACGCTTTTGTCCCCGCATCCTCCTGCCCGGCCACCTCGTAGGCTCCCGACAAGCGGAAGATGAGGTTTGCCGCGCCGAGGCGATCGGCGGGTCTGGCCTTCGGGTCCTTGCAGACCGCGATGGCGCCTTCGTAGGCGATCTCCAGGCCTTCGTTGCGGGCTCGAGTGCGGATGCGCTCCAGAGCCCTGTCAGGCTCGGCCTGCGGCTTTGCTCTCGCCATCGTTCCTGCTCCTAGCCAAAGACGCCGAGCCCTTCGCGCAGAGCGCGACGAAGGGTGGGCGGTTTCGCCTTGCGTTGGCGAGGAGCCTTCGGCTCCAGGCCCTTGCCTGCCATGAGATCCTGCAGCCACTGAGCGGCCTTGCGGTCGGCGCGGCGCCGAGCCCGCGCCGTGGCGCTGCCGGGCTTGTGAGAGGCCTGCCAGGCCACGTAGCGGGCGCGCTCGTCGGGGCTCATTTCCTCGACGCGGGCGATGGTCGCGAAGGCGCGCCTGCGCTTCTGTGCGTCGCTGCGAGCCTTGCCGGTCGGCATGCCGAGGCCGAGCGGAAAGCCCGGCGTGTGCCAGCCGGCGGGGCCGGAACCGCATGGAGTGGCGCCACCGTGTAGGCGGCAGCGCGTGCGTCCCTTCGCGGGCAGGCTCTGGCAGGGCGTGCCGGTCGACTTTCGCTTTGCCCCGCACTTCGGCAGCAGGTGCCGCTCCGCGTGGTGCTTGAGGATGGCAGCACGGGCGATGGCGCGCCACTCGGGCGATTTCGCCCAGACGAGATGTGTGCAGGTGTGCGCCCCCATGAACCCTGAACTTTCCTAAACGGCGTGAGGTATCATGTTACCGTGTTCAACGCTCAGGCGCCAATCGTTGTTCAGTGCGGCCCCACGTTGAGGGCCCCGACAATTTGTCGAACCGGCAATCTCAAAAACCTGATTGTTGGCGGTGCCACCGACCAGTACGCACGAGAGGGGGCAGGCGGCCCGCAGGCTGGCGCGGAGCGGTCGCCGCCCCCGGATACGTAGTATAGGCGACTTCCGCACCTCCGCAGATGAACCTCCGCACAACCTCCGCAAGCAAAATCAATGACTTACGATGCCTGCTCCGCAGCTCCGCAGGACTTCCGCAACGACTTCCGCAAAGCGACCTCCGCATAATGAAATCAATGACTTAGCGGCGAACCTCCGCAAAGGCCGGTTCAAGCTCCGCAGGGGCTCCGCAGCCAATCAGTCGAAAACACTTCCGGACGGGAAGGCCTCTGGTACTTCTTGCACCCGGCGATATCCCTTCCGCTTCGAGTGGCTGTCCACCGTGTCGATGGCGATGGCGCCCATATCCAGCCAGGTCTGGAGAAGCTCCTTGGCTCGGTCCGCATCCACCCCGAATTCTTTGACGAGCCGTGTCACCGCATAGCGGTCGCGGCTTCGCGAGTTCTGCCCCCACGGATCCTTTGAGCGCCATGCAGCGTCGATCGATTCGAGGATCCGTTCCTCTTGTTCAACAGGCACCGGCGCGCCGTTGCCATCCGACGTCAGGCACCGCGACACCACAACACTGTCCTTGCCGTCTGGAAGCTTCACGACGTCAAAGCGGTATGGCTCCGACCAGCCGTCCGGCGCGTCCTTCTGTTTCTCGCTGAGCAGCCGACCGACCGGCTTCCCGGGCTTGCGTTCGAGCTTGAACACGAAGTCGCCCGCCGCGGACAGCACAGTCGAGCCGCGCATACGACCGCCTTGCTTTGCCGCATGGTGGACACCCAGCACGACGCACTGAAACTCGGTGCGGATCACGTCACAGGCGTCGACGAAGCGCGTCATCTCCTTCTGTTGGTTCTCCTCCGCCCCTGGCATCGAGCGCGACACCGTATCGACCACCACCAAGACAGTGCCAAACGCGTCGGCGCGGATCGTCCGCGCCAGCTTCAGCACCTGCTCCTTGTCCATCAGGTCGACGCTGTGCCTGAGTAACGAGAACCGGGCGTCTGCGCCGACGACATTATGTCGGTGCATCCAAGCCTGTACGCGGAGCTTGAGACCGGCCACGCCCTCTCCCGCGATGTAGACGACATGGGCGCCGGCCGGCGCCAAGATCGGATCACCGTGCCAGGCCTTCAGGCCGAACGCGATGTGCAGGGCCCAATCGAGGGCGATGAAGCTCTTGCCGGTGCCGGGGTCACCGTAGAGGAAGCCCAAGGATGCCTCCGGTAAGTGCCGGTCGACGAGGTACACAGGATCCGGCATGTGCAGCAGGCCGTCGAGGCCGAGCAGCGTGAAGGTATCGGATGCCTGGACCTTCGGTGTTGGTGCCGGGCCGGTTTCGAGCTCGCCAGTGATCGGCTCGAAGAACTTGTCCTCCGGCATCATGTTCTCGCCGGTGTATCTGGCGGCGCGCTTATAGAGGTAAGACGCCCCGAGCACCCGGCCGGGAAAGAACCCACCGAAGTCGGAGATAGCGTTGTTGAGATCCTTGGTTCCCGCCGTCCACTTGGCGCACCAATCCCAGAAGATGTCGAAAGCGGCTTCCGGATCGTGGGGCAGAGCCGTTTTGATGGCGATGCCGAGCCAGATGTAGCCCTCGCGATCGCGAGTATCGTTGGGGATGGCCTGGACAGCCTTACGCACCGCGTCGACTGTCCCAATGAGATCCTCGAGCGGTAGGACCTTTTCGGAGTTGGGATGATTGAAGCTCGGGACCGTCGCCTCTGGCAGGATCTCAGCCAACCGGGCGAAGTACGCCTTCACCTTCTCGGGTGTGACGATGGTGAGCTCGTCAAAGGGCTTCAATCGCTCGGGCCACGAGTAAGGCTGGAGCGTGTGGGGATGGATGCCGCCCAAGACCGCTTGCCGGCCCTCGCTGAGCATCTCGACCCGCTCACGCTTGCCTTCCTGGCCGGTGAACTCCACCCGCTCGTAGGCCATTGGCTCTGTGATGCGGTAGAGCAGAAGAACCTTCGGTGCTCGCCCCACCCGCTGTGGCGCGGGGCCGAGGATCTCGACGGCGGCGGCCCGCGCTTTCTCAGATAGCTCTGGTGCCAGACTGTCGATGTCGATGGCGATGAGGCCTTCGCCGGTCCTGACACCGACACCAGCCTCCATGGTGAACCAGCGGATCAGATCGGCTTCGCAGGTTTCGTGCTGGTGCCAGTTGAACCCACGCCAGCCGTGCTGTCCGAGTTCGCCGACCGCCTTGCCGCGGGACTGAGGCCGGCGGGAGATCGACGAGTGCGGCGACAGCTCCGCCAAAGGCGGTACGATGGGGACGAGGCGCCTGTAGCCCATCTCCCATAACTTCCGAAACGGATTGATCCCCCGCCCATGACCGGCGACCGGGGCCGCGGAGCCTGTATCGGCCTGTATAGGCAGGTCGTCGGACTGTACGGGCTCGCCATCGCGAGTTACAATGCTGCGATCCATAGATATTTCCTGCCGAGCTGCTCTGCACAAGCGCTCGTGCCTGAGTTGAAGAGTTGAGGCGGCGGCTTCCCGATGGCGCGGGAAGGCCGCCGTTGCTCGTTTCCGGGCAGGTCTTGGCAGGCAGTTTTTTTTTCGAGGCGGCCGGCGTCAGGCCGCGAGCTCGGACGTTGAGGTGACGCGTCTCACCGCAGGGACATGCGGGCGACTTCAGAGCGCTTGGCCCGGGCCGCTGCGCCACGATTGGAGGGCGTCCAAGCCTGGCGGCTGGCGATCAGCGCCTTCAGGCTGGCGGTATCAACGAGCGTCCGTCCAGCGAGCTTGAAGAGCTTCAGACCGCCGCTGGCAGCAACGCTGTAGAGGGTAGCAGGCGAAACGCCGCTGACCTCGGACGCCAAAGCCATCTGCACGTGTGGTCGCTTGTCCCAAGGCAGAGTTTCGATGGAGCGAGACCGTGCCTGGGGTGCCTTTGCGTTAGCCGAATGTTGCTTCATCGCTGCTGCCCGTCTGATTTGTCTGACAACATCATCAGACATGACAGACAGGACTGCGAGCAAAGACGGCGGCGGAAAAATCGGGCGAGCAAGCCGCTGTTTTAACTTGGTTTTTTACGCCACGGCCGCAGTCCGCGTGTGGGATCGCGCATCCACCGGGCTACCCGTTCGACATCTGCTCCATCGGGACCAGCCAAGCCCGCGGCCAAATCGGTCTTCGGCTTTCGCGACAATGCGTCAGTGCCGCGCATCGCCACCTCGGCGTCGATCAGGCGCGACATGGCTTCGCCTGTCGTGAGATGCGGTCTGCCCTTCCTCGGCTTCGTGACGAATTGCTTGGGCCCGAAGGGACGGACCCACTCGCCGGTCGTTGGATCCTGGACCATCTTCGGCAACACCCAACCCTCGTATTGCTCCCGCTTCCGGGTCCGCTTCGGTCGCGTTAGGTCGGCGGGTGGAAGTTTTCGCGAGCCGCTCATGCGGCAGCGCCAGCAACCGTGAGCAGTGGCGTCGCCTCAACTGGCGCCAGAGGAGTGATTGCGCGCCGCGCGAGTTCCTCGGTCGCATCGACGATGAAGGCAGAGTAGTGTTGCTCGATCATCTCCACGCTGGTGTCGTGGAGAGCCGCGACGAGGCGCACCGGCAATCCGGCGCTGAGGCCTCGCACGATCGAGCTGTGGCGCAGGCACAGCATCACCGTGCTCTCGGGCAGTTCGGCATGATCGCGCGCTGCGTTCCAGTGCCGGCGCGCCGTCGTCGCCTCCGGCCAGGGCTGACGCTCGACCGGCACCCAAGCGACAGACCCTTTCCGCTTCGCGTGATGCCAGTGCAGGAGCAACGTCTCCTGCCCACGCCTGCCGGTCAGCGCAGGCTTCAGACGCTCAATGACATCTCCGCCCACGGGAACAGCGATCGGGGAGGGCGATCCGGCCTCTTTCCCCTTCCGGGCAGGCGGCACCATGATGCGCGACCGAGCAACCTGGACGTCTCCGACCTTGATGCGCGCGACCTGCGAGAACCGTGCGCCCGTCGCTGCCATCACGAGGATGAGCCGCCCAAAATCGCCGGTGTCGTCGACCGCGAAAGCACTGTCGACCAAGCGACGGACATCCGCATCCGGGAGCACTTGCTTGCGGGCGTTGGTGTCACCGGGAATGGCCTTCGTGCCGACCTTGATCTCAGATGCCAGCGTCGCCGGCAGTGAGCGTCGATGCGTGTTGAGGGCGTGGTTCAAGCCGGCTCGAGCGACGGTGAGGATCCAGTTCACGGATCGCTTCGACAAGTTCGGGGCGAGCCGCCGGCGCCAGGCGAGAATGGCTTCAGCAGTCAGTTTCGCTAGCGGGATGTCGGCGAAGACCACGTCTGAGTGAACGTGCCTCTTTAACGTGCCGCGCATGTAGTTCCGCGGCGTCGCCTTCCGCGCCTCGTGGGCATCGGCGTACTCATCCATCGCAGCCGCGACCGTCAGAGGGGCATCCGAGCTGACACCAGCCTGCTGCCCTTCAGCCTTCGCGACTACTTGGCGCGCCCACGTCATCGCGGCCGTCACGGCAGCTGGATAGCTCAGCGCTTCCGCGGCTGCCCCGTCGTCGGCAGCCTCCGCTAGACGCTCTTCCTTCCGCTGACCGTCAAGGACCAACTTCACAATCCAAGTGCCCGGTCCACGCTTCGGCTTCCTGTAGCCCAAGGACACACCGCCCCGTCCGCCGGCGATGCCGGTCCAATAAGGGTTCTTGGCGTGCGGCAGCCTTCCTCGCTTCGCGGCGCTGTCAATTTCGGAGGTTTTCGCCATCGCGCGTCTCACAGACCGTCTCACACAGAGGTATGAGTTAGGTATGAGAGAAGTGATAGAAAATTGCTACCGCTCTCAGCGGCTTGCCGCCACCATGTTTGTCAGGAGCAACGAAGCAACAGCTTCCCAAGCTGAATGTCGTCGGTTCGATCCCGATCGCCCGCTCCACTCACCCCGTCGATGCAGCTGTCGTTTCGAATGGCTCGAATGGTCGAGCGGTTCCCTCAGTTCGCCTTCCTGAGCGAAACGGTCCCAACGGGCCTGAGGTGAGGCACGCCCGACCCACGGGCGCTCCTGATCAACGCAGCGGAGACAATGGGGCGATCCTTTTACTGAGACCGCTCCGTCCTCCCTCCTGTGATGACCCTCGCTGTTCCCCCGGCTCGGCCCGGTCCCGCTGGCCCCGCTCCTGGCCACGATCGCGGCCGAATGGCAGCCCGACGCCGATGCCGCCGGGGTGAGCCTGCAGGTTCGCGTGACGGCGCTGCAGGTCAGCAGCGAGGCCGCGATGCTCATGACGATCCTGCGCAACCTCGTGGGCGACGCCGTGAAACATGCGGGGCTGGGCGGCCGCGTGGTCGTCGGGTGTCGGCGCAGGCAGGGGCACATCACGATCGCGGTGCACGACAACGGGCCCGAACGCCTCGCGAATATCTTCGATGCCTTCGACCGAGCCGGACGCCGCGACGGGGGCCGGCTTCGGGCTCAACCTGCACATCGTCCGCCAGATTGCTCTGGCGCTCGCGCACCCGATCGACGTGCGCTCCCGTCGAGACCGCGGTTCGGTCTTCGGCGTGACCGCACCCGTCCACCGTCCGGCACGTCCGTAGCGGCGTCGCCATCCCGGCCCCGAGCGGCCTCTTCGGCAGCGCCGTCGCCCTCACGACCGAAGCGACCAGCGTGACCGGCGCGATCAGCCGCATCCCCGCCAGCCGCCATGACGGATCCCAAGGGCAGCCCGGCACGGCGGATCGCACGATAAGCATCCATACGGGGCTTCGGTCCCGTACCGCGTTCATCCGGGCCGGCCGACACCGACCTGCGCGGCGGATCTAGCGGGAATCCTGATCCTAACGATCAGAACTATGCGCTTATCGGATCGCGCATCCGGCAGCATACCCGTCGGGCGCGGTCGTCAACGACGCGCCGCAGGCCCAAGCATCGAGATGCGCCCGAACCCTGTTGCCGTTCCAGACGAGGCCAGCCATGTCCGCCTCAGCAAGCGTCGCCTCTCATCGGCCTTCCGCGACCTCGCGGACGGGCGTGCGGGCGGGATGGTGCCGGGCCTGCGGGATCGGGCCGGCTCGGTGGTCCCGCTCGGCCGTGCGATGCTCCTCTGGGGTCCCAACTGGCCGATGATGACGCTCGGGCTCGGGAGCGCCCGGCTCCCGGCGAGTGCGATGTCGACCCTGATGCTGGCGGTGCCGGTCACCGGGCTCGGCCTCTCGACCCTGACCTTGCACGGGTGTCCGGGCCTCGACCTGATCCGCGGCGCGATCGTGATCGGCGTCGCGGCGAGCGTCGGCCCCGCCCGCCGCTCCCGCTCCTGATCGTTTCCAACCGAGAGGACTTAAGCCATGAGAGCCGTCGGCTTCTACGCATCCTTGCCCGTCGAGAACGACCAAGCCCTGGTCGATCTCGACATCGCGGCGCCGAGCCCGGGCCCGCACGACCTGCTCGTCCGGGTCCAGGCCGTCTCGGTCAACCCGGTCGACACCAAGGTCCGCGCCCGCGTCACGCCGGCCGAAGGCCAACCCCACATCCTCGGCTACGACGCCGTCGGATTGGTCGAGGCCGTGGGAGCCGAGGCCGGTCGGTTCCGGCCGGGCGACGCGGTGTTCTACGCGGGCGCTCTCGGCCGGCCCGGCACGAATGCCGAGCTGCACTGCGTCGACGCGCGGATCGTCGGGCACAAGCCTGCCTCGCTCTCGATCGCCGAGGCCGCGGCCCTGCCGCTCACCGCCATCACCGCCTGGGAGGCGCTGTTCGACCGGCTCGACCTGCGCAAAGCCGTGCCGGGTGCCGCGAACGCGATCCTGATCGTCGGCGGCGCGGGCGGCGTCGGCTCGATCGCGACGCAGCTCGCCCGGCAGCTCACCGACCTGACGGTGATCGCCACGGCGTCGCGGCCGGAGACGGCGGCCTGGAGCCGGGCGCTCGGCGCGCACCACGTGATCGATCACGGCCGGCCCCTGGCGGCCGAGATCGCGGCGCTGGGGCTCGGGGCGCCGGGCTTCGTCTTCTCGACGACCAACACCGACCGACACCTTGCCGAGATCGCCGAGCTGATCGCGCCGCAAGGCCGGTTCGCGCTGATCGACGACCCGGCGAGCCTCGACATCCTGCCGTGCAAGCGCAAGAGCGTGTCCGTGCACTGGGAGTTCATGTTCACCCGCTCGATGTTCTCCACCGCCGACATCGCCGAGCAGGGCCGGCTCCTCGACGAGGTCGCGCGCCTGGTGGACGCCGGCACGCTCAGGACCACTTTCGCGGAGAGCTTCGGGCCGATCTCGGCGGCCAACCTGCGCCGCGCCCACGCGCTCATCGAGAGCGGGCGGGCCAAGGGCAAGATCGTGCTCGAAGGATGGGCCTGAGGGGGCATCCGGCTCTCCGGTGCCGAACCGGCGCCGGAAAGCCTCGACGGAGGAGGGGATTGATGTCGCACACGCGGAATGCCGGTCGATTCGACGTCAAGGCGATCGCGGCGGCGCTGCCGGCATCGGCGGAGACGCTGCTGGTCGACACCTACCTGACGGACCGCGAGGCGGCGAGCGCGCGGGTCTTCCGCGTCTACAGGCCGACGCCGCCGCACTCCCACGCGACCTGCGACGAGTACCTCTACGTGCTGTCGGGCCGCGGCACCTTCTGGATGGAGGATGCGGGCACCGAGGCGGCATTCGGCCCGGGCGAGCTCCTGTTCTTCGCGCGGGGCACGGTGCACGCCTTGCCGACGATCCTGGAGGAGCCCGTCGTCTTCCTCTCGGTGGACACGCCGCGGCGCGCGCCCACCGACATCGTCTTCGTGAACCCTGAGGACGGCTCGCCGGAGACCTTCATGGCCCGCAACGCGGCCAAGCCCTGAATTCGAGCCCTGAATTCGAGCCCCGATCACCGCACCCCGCACAGGGCCGGGAGCTCCGCGAAGACGTCGATGACGGCGTCGGCCCCGAGCTCGGCGACGGGCCCGTGGCTGTAGCCGTAGGATACGACGATTGCGCGCAGGCCGGCCGCACGGGCGGCCTCGACGTCTTGGCGGTTGTCCCCGACCATGATGGCCCGAGGCGGCTGAGAGCCGCGTGAAGCGGTTCGGGTGCGGGCTTGCGCTGCTGGAGGGTGTCGCCGCCCACCACCACGGCGATGCAGGCGTCGAGGCCGAGATCCGCCAGGATCGTGCGGGCGACGGCCTCGGGCTTGTTCGTCACCACGGCAAGCGCGATGCCAGCGCAGGCGAGCGTTTGCAGCGCGGGCGCCACACCCGGGAAGGCGCGGGTCCGCCGCGTCGCGACGGGCGCGTAGACGGCCAGGAACCGCGGGACCAACGCGGGGGCCGTCCCCGCGTCGCCGCCGTTCGCCCGCAGCGCCCGCTCGACGAGCTTGCCGGCGCCGTCGCCCACCATCGCCCGCGTCCGGACGCGATCGATCCCCGGCAGCCCCTCCTCGGCGAGGAGCGCGTTCACGGCGTCGGTGAGATCGTCGAGGCTGTCCACGAGGGTGCCGTCGAGGTCGAGCAGGACCGCCTCGCATCCGTTCGGCATCGGGATCGGCATTCGGGTCTCCATCCGCGCGCCAACGATCAGGCCGCGAGCGTCAGGGCGTCGTGGCCGGCGAGGCTCTGGCTCAGGAAGGTGATCAGCGGAGCGACAAGGTCGGGCGCCCGGTCCTCGCCGAGCACCGTCACCTCGGTCATGGGCAGGGCAGGCCAGAGCTCCGGCGCGCGCAGGATCTGCAGGCCCTCCTGCACGAAGGACCGGCCGAGCAGCGTCACCCCGAGCCCGCCCGCGACGGCGGCCTGCACGCCCATCAGGCTGCTCGCCGTGCAGGCGGCGACCCAGTCCCGGCGCACCGAATCGAGGGCCGCGATCATCAGCTCGCGGTAGCTGCAGGGCGGCGCCAGCATCACCAGCCGGGCCGGCTTGCTGAAGTCCGGCTCGTGGTCGGCCGCGGCGAGCCAGACGAGCGGCTCGCGCCAGATCACCCGCCCTCGGCTGTTGGCGCCGCCGCGCTTGGCGATGACCGCGTCCAGGCGTTTCTCGTCATAGGCCTCCAGCAGGGTGCAGCTCAGGCCCGTCATCAGGTCGATGTGCAGATCCGGATAGAGGCGCCCGAACCGGGCCAGCAGCTTCGGCAGCTGGCCCGGGATGAAATCCTCCGAAACGCCGAGGCGCAGGGTGCCAGTGGCCGCCGGTTCGCGCCACGTGCGCATGATCCGGTCGTTGAATTCCAGCATCTGGCGCGCCGCCGCCAGCAGGCGCTCGCCGTCGGGCGTCAGGCCGAGCGTGCGGCTGGTCCGGTCGAAGACCCGCCGTCCCAGGATCTCTTCGAGGCGCAGCACCTTCTGGCTCACCGCGGATTGCGAGCGGTGCACTACGTCGGCGGCCGCGGTGAAGCTGCCGGTCTCGGCCACGGCCACGAAGGCGCGCAGCAGGTCGATCTCGAGATCCGGATAACGCATCGCCCCGCCCCTCGTCTGTCCGCGCATGGGTCGTTCCCGCAGACGCCACCGCCCGTCAACGTGGCCCCTGCCACGCTCCGGCCGCCCGCGCCCCGCGCGAGTCATCCCCGCGCAGGAGGGGGCGAGCTTCCCTCAGGTCGAAGGCTGCTCCCTTCGGCTGGCGGAAGGAAACGCATAGTTCTGATCGCGCTTAGCAGCTTATCGAATGAAAGTGGCGAGGCGATCGCTTCGCCTTCCCCGTCGATCGCCGGAGGCAAGGAGGTTTCCGCGTTCTCAGGACCTTGGGATTGTGTTGCGAAGCCGCCTTGGAGGGGCGTCCGAGGCTTGCTCGCCTCGTGAGCTGTGCCTGCAGAGCCCAAGCCGGGGACGCTCGGCTTTTGGCCCGTTCACGACGTGACGAAGAACCCCCGGAAGTTCTCCAACCAGTCTCGCAACCAGAGCTCACAATGCTGCTGCGCCGCTTCGGCATTGGGCGCGTGCCCCCAGACATCCTCCGCCAGCGGGGTCCACCAGGTCCAGAGCCGGTTCGACCCGTCATACTCGCAGCGGCCGACGATGACGTCGCCGGCCCGTCCGGTGAAGCCGCGAAGGGGAACGTCAGCGACATGATCTTGGAGCCAGGTGATCAAGGGTGGTCGCATAATCTGAGAACGGCGGAGGCGGGCAAGCGTTCGCGCACGCGGCAATGACGTGGCGGCTCCGCAACTCCGAAGGTGTGCCAACGTCCCGCCGATCCGATCGCAGAAACCTTTCCGATCGGATCCCTCGGCGGTGCGGCTCCGACCCGGCCCCGAGTCCTTCGACACGATCCGTCCGAAAGCGGACCTCCGGATGAGCCACGCTCAATGTCCGCAAGGGGGCAGCACGCGCAGACGTTGCAGAAGCCGGCCAGAGGTCAAGGCGGGGACCGGCACGGCCGTTGTGGTCGCCGAGGCTCGGCAGCAGAGTGCGGCTGCGGGCGTGGCACACTCAAGAGGTGTCGCGGCTCCGCTAAGATGTCGGTGACAGGCGCTTGTGTCCGATCTGCGAAGTGGAGCCCCCAGCATGGCCAAGCGCGCGGAAGTGGACCGGCTCACCACCGGCGCCGCCCCGGACGGGGTCAAGTCCGTCAATCTCGCCCTTCAGGGCGGCGGAGCGCACGGCGCCTTCGCTTGGGGCGCCCTCGACCGTCTGCTCGAGGAAGAGGGCCTCGCCATCGAAGGCATCAGCGCGACGAGCGCCGGGGCGATGAACGCCGTGGTTCTCGCCTACGGATTGACGGTTGGGGGGCGCGAAGGCGCGCGGCAGGCTCTCGACGCGTTCTGGCGAGGGATCGCACGCGCCGCCTTGTTCAGTCCGCTCCAGCCCTCTCCCTGGGACCGCTTCTTCGGCAATTACGGACTTGAGATGTCGGCCGCCTTTCCACTCTTCGATGCCCTGACCCGCATCGTCTCGCCCTACCAGTCGAACCCGCTGAACTATAACCCGCTCCGGCAGGTGCTGGAGAGCAGCATCGACTTCGCGGAGCTGCGCCGCCGGTCGGCCGTCAAGCTGTTTCTCTCAGCCACCAACGTGCGGACGGGCAAGGTTCGGGTCTTCAGATCCGACGAGATCAGTGCCGATGCCGTCCTGGCCTCGGCCTGTCTGCCCTTCCTGTTTCAGTCCGTCGAAATCGATGGCGAGCATTACTGGGATGGCGGCTACATGGGCAATCCCGCTGTCTTTCCGCTGATCTATGAGTGCGACTGCGCGGATGTCGTCGTGGTGCACATCAACCCGATCCATCGCCCGGACGTGCCCACCACGGCGCCGGAGATCATGAACCGGATCAATGAGATCAGCTTCAATTCATCGCTGATGCGCGAGATGCGCGCGATCAGCTTCGTCAACGGGCTGATCGAGGATGGCACCTTGCGGGGCAACGCGATGAGGTTGATCCGCATCCACGCGATCGATGCCGAGGCTGTCATGCAGACGCTGGGCGTCGCCTCGAAGCTCAACGCCGACCTGGACTTCCTGCTTCACCTGCACGGAATCGGACGGGCCCGGGCAGAATCGTGGCTGGCGCGTGAATTCGCTGAGGTTGGCCAGCGCTCGACCGTCGATCTTCACGCGAAGTACCTCTGACGCGCGCAAGGTCTGAGCTGCGCCACAGGACGAAACCGCTCTATGTCCCGCCCGAGGCCGCGGCCGCGCCCGGGCGTGTTCACGCCATGATGCTGAGGCCGCCATCGACGTAGATGGTCATGCCGGTCAGGTGGGCGGCGTAGGGCGTCGCCAAGTAGGCCGCGGTGAGGCCGACATCGTCGATGTCGACGAGCTCGCCGATGGGCGAGCGCTGCACCGCCTCCGCCAGGAGAAGGTCGAAATCCTTGAGGCCCGAGGCGGCCCGCGTCTTGAGGGGGCCGGGTGAGACCGCGTGGACGCGGATCTCCTGCTTGCCGAGCTCGTAGGCGAGGTAGCGGACCGCGCTCTCCAGCGCGGCCTTCACGGGTCCCATCAGGTTGTAGTTCGGCACGACCTTGCTGGCACCATGATAGCTCATGGTCAGGAGGGTGCCGCCATCCGGCATCAGCGGCTCGGCGAGCCGGGCCATGCGGATGAAGGAATGACAGGAGACGTCCATGGCGATCCTGAAGCCCTCGGGCGAGCTGTCGACGAGCCTGCCCTGCAGGTCCTGCCGGGGCGCGAAGGCGATGGAATGCAGGGCGATGTCGAGGCCGCCCCAGCACTCGGCGATCTGCCCGAACACGCCTTCGAGCTCGCCCGGATTCTGGACGTCGCAGGGGGCGAAGATCGGCGCGTCCAGTTCCCGCGCCAGCGGCTCGACGAAGGGCCTGGCCTTCTCGTTCAGATAGGTCAGGGCGATCTGTGCCCCGAGCCGGTGGAACACCCGGGCGCAGCCATACGCGATGGAATGCGCGTTGGCGACGCCGAGCACGAGCGCGCGCTTGCCGAGAAGCGCCTGACCGTCGGGGATCCGTGTCATCGATGAGCCCTCTGCGACCTGCCCCGGGGGGCTTGGCGACCGGGTGCGTGCGCCGATGGGCCGATGGGCGCCGGGCCCGCCTCGGGGGCCTGTTCCGGCACCAGCCGACGCCGAAGTTCGCGCATCATGGCCCACTGCTCCGGCGCGAGGTCCACGTTGTCCCTCAGCTGCTCCAGGATGCCGAGGAGGCGCCGACGCTCGTCCGCGCTCCGGACGAGGGTCGGCAAGGTTGCCAGCGCGCGTTCGGGCTCGTGCTCGACGATGTAGGATTGCTGCCGCACGACCTGCCGCGCCGTCTCGGCCGCGAGGTCGAGCATGCCGACCTCGCGGCCGACGAGCTCCCGGATGCGCTTGGCGGTCGAGAGCCGCTTCTCGCGCGTTCCGAGACGGGCCGCGAGCAGAGCTGCCCGAACGGCAGCCTCGGTGAACCCGCCCTGCTCGATCCGGGCAAGGGCCTCCTGGACGGCCCGCGCCTCACCGCCGGGGCGGGACAGCGGCGTCCCGACCGCCGGTGCGGCCGGGGCCATGAGGCTCATCGGGCCGTAAAGGTTGTAGAACAGGTTCTCGACCGCCGCGTCCCGCAATTGCCGGTAGAGGTCCCACGAGGCGGTGATGCCGGCCGCGAGAAGCCGCTCCGAGGCGACGCTCGGGCCCGTCTCGTCGCGGGGCATCCGATGCGCACGGGCGAACTCGGCCCAGCCCTTGAGCGGAGCCAGGAGGGGGTTCAGGTCCGAGATTGCCCATCGCCGCGCCCGGAGGGGATGGCAGGCGCGGGCGGCCCGCCCGGCCTCCGGCGTGATGAGGGCTCCGAGCACCGGATGCACGAAGGCTTCGTAGAGCGCGGCGTTGACCTCCGAAACCGCCTCGACGGCGGCAAAAGGGATCTCGTCCTTGCGGGCATATTTCTGCAGTTGCTGCAGATCCTCGACCCGCCTTTCCGTCAGGATGACGTCGTAGCGGGTCGCGCCGTTCGAGCGCGTCTCCTCGACCTTCATCCCGTAGAGGCCCGGCGGCAGGTGCTCGATATATTCGAGCAGATCGACGATCTGGGCGTGCTCCCGCCGTGCGACCGCGGCCGAGACGAAGAGCCCAAGATGGCCGATGCTCTCGTGCATGAGGCCCACGATTACCTGTCCGCTCGCCTTGAGCTCCTGCGTCGTCGGGTAGAGATCCGCGACCCAGTTGAAGGCCTGCTGCGGCGGGGTGATGTTGTCGGCGAGGGAGGCGAACAGGATGATCGGCGCACGGATGGCGCGCAGATCGACGGCGTTGCCGCCGGACCATTCCGCGCTGCCGGCGGCGAGCTTGTTGCCGACGAAGAGGTTGTCGACGATCCAGCGGATCTCCTCGCGGTTCATCAGGAAGTATCCGCCCCACCAGCGCTCGAATTCGAGGTATCGCTCCGGCTCGGTGTCGATCTTGGTGAAGAGATTGTAGGCCTTCTCGAAGTAGGTGTTGGCCGGATTCAGGGACTCGAAATTCTCGACGAGATAAGCCCCGTCGAACCGGCCGCCCCCGAGATCGCTCGCGAGGAGCGCCGTCCAGCTTCCGCCGAGCATGCCGCCCGCGTAGCGCATCGGGTTCTCGGCATCGTTGCCGGCCCAGTAGGACATCGGGGCGCCGTTCACCACGATGGGGCCGGCGCAGTCCGGATCGAGCGCGCCGACCAGCATCGCGGCCCAGCCGCCCTGGCAATTGCCGACGATGACCGGCTTGCCGCGTGCGGGGTGCCTGGCGCGCACGATGCGCAGGAACTCGGCCTCGGCCAGCGCGACGTCGGCGAGGGTCTGCCCCTCGACCGGTTCGGGGAAGAAGATCACGACGTAGACGGGGTGGCCGGCCTTGAGCGCGACGCCGACCTCGGAATCTGCCTTGAAGCCCCCGATGCCGGGTCCATGGCCGGCGCGGGGATCGATGATGACGTAGGCCCGCTTCTCGGGGTCGGTCCGGATGCCCGGAGGCGCTTCGATGCGCACCAGCGCGTAATTGACCGGCCTCGCGAAGGTCCGGGCGTCGGCCACCATCTCCCAATCGAAGGCGAGGAGCGGCGGTTTGCCCGCCTTCTCGTGCTCCAGCCAATTGTTGCCGCGCTGCCGGAGCGTGTCCCAGAACAGGATTGAGCGCTGGGCGTAGTCGCCCCAGTACTGGGTGATGTCACCCCAGGCCTGAAGCGGCGTGAGCGGTTGCGCCGCCTCGAGCCAGGCGCGGCCGGCCGCCCCCATCGTGTCGAGATAGCTCTGGGCCGCGGACGCGCAGCGGCCCTGGAAGACCTCCGCGACCCGCATCTGCACGGCAAACAGGTCGGGCGGCGCCGGGTTCTCGCCCGCTCGGCCGGTGGGAAGCGTCTGGATGTCGGTCATGGTTGCCGTCCCGGACCGTGAGGGGAGATTAGGTGCGGCGCGGTGCCCAGGTCAGGAAGAAGCCGACATCGCCCGGCATGCCGTCCGGCCAGTCGACGATCATCGCCTTGAGGCCGTAGCCGGCGGGCTGCAGACGGTCCCGCCAGAACTCGAAGGCCTGGCGCGGCCGCCCGGTCAGGGTCTCGGGCCAACCGGTCTCGGAATTGTTGATGGCCCGGCCGCCGTCGCTGCACATCACGTTCGGGAAGCGCATCACCAGGAGTTCGTTCTTGCCCTGCTCGGCCGCGATCCGGAGCTTGTGCAGGAGCGACTTGGTGATCTCGTGCACCTTCTGGGGCGTGACCTCGATGGTCTCGGACAGAGTCTTGATGAGCTCGGCCCGCGCCTTGCTCACCCGGTCCTCGGTCTGCAGGTCCCTCATGCCCTTGGCGGCCTTCAACTTGGCCGTGTAGGCGCCGAGCTCGGCGGCGGACATGAAGCTCTCGTCACCGAGCTCGTGCTCGGTCTGCGGCTTCGTCTTCAGCGCTTCCATGGCTGGCTCCCGTTGTTCATAGGGCTGGCTGGCGCTGGACCTGACCCAGCACCTCGCGCGTGCCGCGCGCGATCATCACTTCCTCGTCCGCGGGAACGACCCAGGCGGCCGGGCCGCGCCCGCGCGTCACGCGCGGGCCGCCGCATGCGTTGGCCGCCTCGTCGAGCTCGAATCCGGCCCAGGCGGCGCCGCGCAGCACCTCGGCCCGCGTGGCCACGTCGTTCTCACCGATGCCGCCGGTGAAGATGAGGGCATCGAGGCCGCCGAGCGCCGCCACAAGGGAGCCGAACTCCCGCCCGATCCGGTAGACGAAGAGGTCGATGGCCCGCCGGGCATCGGGATCGGTCGCCGCGAGGGAGCGCAGCCTGCGCATGTCGTTCGACAGGCCGGAGACCCCGAGAAGGCCGGATTGCGTGTAGAGCATCCGCTCCGCCTCCTCCGGGCCGAGCCCCATGTCCCGCAGCATGTAGAAGACGACGCCCGCATCGAGGCTGCCGCAGCGCGTGCCCATGGGCAGCCCGTCGAGGGCGGAGAAGCCCATCGTGGTCGCGATGCTCCGCCCGCGCTCCAGGGCACACAGGCTGGCGCCGTTGCCGAGATGCGCGACCACGACGCGGCCGGAGGCGAGGGCGGGGTCGTATTCCGCCAGCACCGAGGCGATGTGGGCGTAGGACAGGCCGTGGAAGCCGTAGCGCCGAACGCCCCTCTCCGTCATCGCGTGCGGCACGGCGAAGAGCTGGGCGATCTCCGGCTGCGCGCGGTGGAACGCGGTGTCGAAGCAGGCGACCTGCGGCAGGTCTGGGAAGCGGCGCCGGAGAATCCGGACCGGCGCCAGGTTGTGCGGCTGGTGCAGCGGCGCCAGCGGCACGAGCCGTTCGAGAGCCTCCAGCACCTGCGCGTCGACGCGCACCGGCCGGTCATAGGCTCGCCCGCCATGGACGACGCGATGCCCCACGGCGGCGAGTTCGAGGCCCTGGCCGTGCGCCCGCAGCCAGGCCGCCACGTGCAGAAGCGCCGCCTCATGCCCGAAGGCCGGGGCCTCAAGGGTCTCCTCGGCCACGATCGTGCCGGCGCTGTCGCGGATCAACAGGCGGGGCGCATTGCCGAGCCCCTCGAACAGGCCGCGGAAGACGCGGCGCGGATCCTCCGCCGCGCCGAACTCGAACACCTGGAACTTCAGGCTCGACGAGCCGGCATTGAGAACGAGCAGGACGGGGATCATCGGCTAGACCTCCGGGAGGGATCGTCGCGCGCGGGTGGCGGCGGCGACCAGGGAGGCGACGGCGCAGGAGGCGAGGCGGGTCAGCCGTGCATCGGCCCGGCTCGTCAGGATGATGGGCACCCGGGCCCCGAGGACGATGCCGGCCGCGTCCGCGCCGGCCAGGAAGGTCAGGCTCTTGGCCAGCATGTTGCCCGCCGCGAGATCGGGGACGACGAGCACGTTGGCCTGGCCGGCGACGGCCGAGCGGATCCTCTTGATCCGCGCGGCGCCGAGATCGATGGCGTTGTCGAGGGCGAGCGGACCGTCGAGGAGAGCCCCGGTGATCTGATCCCGGTCGGCCATCTTGCACAGGGCCGCGGCATCGAGCGTGGAGGGCACCTTCGGGTTCACGGTCTCCATGGCCGACAGGATCGCGACCCGGACCGTCTCGACGCCGAGGGCATGCGCGAGATCGATGGCGTTCTGGACGATATCGCGCTTCTCCTCCAGCGAGGGCATGATGTTGACGGCGGCGTCCGTGACGATCAGGGGCGTCGCGTGCCCCGGCACGTCCATGACGAAGCAGTGGCTGAGGCGGCGGGCGGTCCGCAGGCCGCCGTCCCGGCGCACCACCGCGGCCATCAATTCGTCGGTGTGGAGGCTGCCCTTCATGAGCGCCTCGGCCTCGCCGGCGCGCACGAGGGCGACGGCCGTCTCGGCGGCGGCGTGGCTGTGTTCGGCCTCGACGAGGCGGAAGGCGCCGATATCCACCCCGAGGGAAGCGGCGGCGGCGGCGACCTTCGCCTGAGGGCCGACGAGGACGGGCTCGATGATCCCGAGGGACGCGGCGTCGAGGACCGCCCCGAGCGCGGCCTCGTCGCAGGGGTGGGCGACCGCCACCTTCAGGGCCGGCTGCGCCCGGGCGGCCGCGATCAGGCGGTCGTACTTCTCGTGCTGGCGGGCCTCGCCCGGCGCCTGCTCGATGGCGGCAATCGACACAGCGGCCTCCTCCGACATTCCGAGGAAAGGGCCCGGGGCGCGGCGACCTCTCCGGATGGACGGTCAGGGCCTGCCCGCTCCGGAGCCGCCCACCCGTCCGGCCTCGCCTCTCGCAGGCAGGCCCGGTCGCCCTCGACAGGGCGCCAACCACCGCGAATCTATACGCCTTCGGGATGCGATGGCTTGATCGGACGGGACGGACCGAAGGCGCAGGGAAGCGGTGGCGCAAGATGTACGGAGGATAGTAAATCCTGTACAATGGCAGTTCGTACCGATGTCATTCTTAGCGCAAATTAATTACCCTGATATAGTCTAGCATCAGGGGGGCGTCCTCAAGGGATGTCCGATGTCCTCTGCTGCCGGACCACAGACCGAGGGCCGCTCAGGTCCATCTCAAGCGGCTGGAAACCTTGAGGTGGATGGGAACCCACCCTCCGTTGGATTGACCAGGCCCGGAGTCGCGCAGGCGGTCTACACCGCCCTCGTCGAGCTCGGGGCCAATCCGGCCGACCTCCTTGCCGAGGCAGGCCTGGAGCCCCGGCTCTTCGACGGTGGCGGGACGCGCATTCCCTACGCTTTGCTCGGTCGCCTGATCGCCCTCGCGGCCGAACGGACGAACTGCCCGCATCTCGGGCTTCTCATCGGGCAGCGCGCCACCTTGGCCTCGCTCGGCCTGCTCGGCCTGCTGATGCGCCACTCGCATACCATTGGGGACGCCTTGCGGGCTCTCGAGGCGCATTCCGGCATGCGGAACTGGGGCGCGGTCGTCGGGCTCGGGGTCGACAGTGACGTGGCCGTCCTCAGCTACGCGCCTTATGGCCCGGAAGCCGAGGGCGCCGCCCTCCATTCGGAGAGGGCACTCGCCACGACGACCAGCGTCCTTCGGGTGCTGTGCAGTTCCGATGGGGCCCTGTTGGAGGTGCTGCTGCCGCGCTCCGCACCACGCGACACGGCTCCCTACGGCGACTTCTTCCGGGCACCCATCCGGTTTGACCAGGAGGTGGCCGCCCTGGTGTTCCCAACCCAACTCCTCGAACAGCGCATCGAGGGTGCGGATCCGGCGGTCCGCCGGAGGACGGAGGATCGCATCCGCGGGCTTGAGGCCAAACAATCTTCCAGTCTGACGGATGAGCTTCGTCAGTTCCTCCGAGCCCAGGTCACGCGACAGCGCTGCAAGGCTGAGCGGGTGGCGCGCCTGAGACTGGTGAACCTCCGGACCCTGCGCCGTCGCCTGAGGGCCGAGGGCACCACGTTCAGGCAGCTCGCCGTCGAGGCGCAGTTCCAAGTGGCCAAGCAGCTCCTGGCCGACACCAGCATGAACATGTCGCAAATTTCGGCCGTCCTGGACTTTTCCGAACCCGCGGCCTTCAGCCACGCGTTCCGGCGCTGGTCGGGCATGACGCCCAGCGCATGGCGGCACGAGAATCAACCGAAGTACCAGGGTCGGCAGCAAGCCAGAGGCCCCCACCCGGCGCAGACACGGCACATGTTCCAATAGGACTGGCGGAGGAGGTCGCGATGGGCGTCGTAGGTTTCGTGGGCGCCGCAGCGCTCGGGCTGAGCCTTGCAGCCTCGGCGGGAATGTCGGACGCGCTGGCGGCGGGGGGTGGTCTCTCCGCCTATCAAGGCGCCTGGGTCTTGGAGGGCCGCGACTGTGCGGATGTCTACGCATCCGCCGGGAAAGGCGCCTCGTTCAAGACGCCGGTCGACATTTTCGCGCCGGCCTTCATCGTCTCCGGCAAGCGCCTCAGAACCCCGATGGCAATCTGCGGCATCAAGTCGGTTCGGCCGACCGGAGACCGTCAGCTCCTTGTTCTCGACTGCGCGAATGCCGTGGCGGGTCAGGAGGTGAGGGTTTACATGATTCCTCAGTCGAACGGGGCCCTCAGACGCTACTATAACGAGCAGGATCCGACGGGAACCGGCTACCAGCGCTGCTCGCGATGAGGATTGGGCAGCTGGAAGTGCTGATCTTGCCCATGTGAAACATTCGATAAACATGCCCGGAACAGCACGGCATAGACTGGCTCTCACTTTGAAAATCGAGCCGCCTGCGCCGGAGCTTACTGGTGTCGTCCACCCTGTTT
The DNA here is from genome assembly GCF_008806385.1 of Methylobacterium soli. Taxonomy (GTDB): domain Bacteria; phylum Pseudomonadota; class Alphaproteobacteria; order Rhizobiales; family Beijerinckiaceae; genus Methylobacterium; species Methylobacterium soli. The sequence continues at coordinate 290 of NZ_VZZK01000034.1, read as the reverse complement.
AACCGGACTATCGGCGGGTCCGATCCAGGCATTCCGGCTCAGGAACGCTCGCGATGAGGGCAGGCGCAGGCCGAAGCGCGGGCGAAGCGTGTTGTCGTCCTCGAACCAGCCTGGAAGAAGCCGCATCACGGGGGTTGGCATTGGGCAGGATGGCTCGGGTCGCCCAAGCGGATCGAGTCCCGCAGCCGCGCGTGACTGCGCCCGCCCACCACAGCAGGATATGGCTCATGCCGATTTCGGCCATGCGCTGCCGCGCGCTGTCTGCGCGTCGGTCAGTAGGCGCGGCAGGT
>NZ_VZZK01000033.1:767-73625 GCF_008806385.1 Methylobacterium soli | reverse complement strand
TCGCCCCACGCGCAGTATCTGCGCGGCGGCCAGAAGATGGGCGACGTGAAGCTCGTCGACACCATGATCAAGGACGGCCTCTGGGACGCCTTCAACGGCTACCACATGGGCACCACCGCCGAGAACGTGGCGCAGGCCTTCCAGCTCACCCGCGAGGAGCAGGACGCCTTCGCGACCCGCTCGCAGAACAAGGCCGAGGCCGCCCGCCGGGAGGGCCGGTTCAAGGAGGAGATCGTCCCCGTGACGGTGCCGGGCCGCAAGGGCGACGTCGTCGTGGAGAACGACGAGTACATCCGCGACGGCGCCACCGTCGAGGCGATGGCCAAGCTGAAGCCCGCCTTCTCGAAGGACGGCACCGTGACGGCCGCCAACGCCTCGGGCCTCAATGACGGCGCCGCCGCGATCGTCCTGATGTCGGCCTCCGAGGCCGAGCGCCGGGGCATCACGCCGCTGGCCAAGATCGTCTCGTGGGCGACCGCGGGCGTCGACCCGAAGGTGATGGGGACGGGCCCGATCCCGGCCTCCCGCAAGGCCCTCGACAAGGCCGGCTGGAAGCCCGCCGACCTCGACCTGATCGAGGCGAACGAGGCCTTCGCGGCCCAGGCGCTCGCGGTCAACAAGGACATGGGCTGGGACGACGCGAAGGTGAACGTCAACGGGGGCGCCATCGCCATCGGCCACCCGATCGGAGCCTCGGGCGCCCGCGTCCTCGTCACCCTGCTGCACGAGTTGAAGCGCCGCGACGGCAAGCGCGGCCTCGCCACCCTCTGCATCGGCGGCGGCATGGGCGTCGCCATGTGCATCGAGCGGCCCTGAGCCGAGACGGCCGGGCGCCCGGGGGATCCGGGCCGGCCCTCGGGATGGGCCCGGCGAAAAACCGCTTGAGGCCGCCGCCAATTTAATTGGCGTGCGGTCGCGCCCCGCGGCAGGCACATTCCTGCATCCGCCGCCTTCCCCTCACAGGCGGCAGCGCGTTCCGCGGCGTCGCGGCTGCGGAGCGCCTTCGATCCCACGCAAGACTTCGACAAAAAACGACTGGAGGAAATCATGACTCAGGAACGCGTCGCCCTCGTCACGGGCGGAACGCGCGGCATCGGCGCCGCCATCTCGAAGGGCCTCAAGGCCAAGGGCTACAAGGTCGCGGCCAATTACGGCGGCAACGACGAGGCGGCCAACGCCTTCAAGGCCGAGACCGGCATCCCGGTCTTCAAGTTCGACGTCGGCGATTTCGCCGCCTGCGAGGCCGGCATCAAGGCGGTCGAGGCCGAGGTCGGCCCCATCGACGTGCTGGTCAACAATGCCGGCATCACCCGCGACGGCGCCTTCCACAAGATGACCTTCGAGAAGTGGCAGGCGGTCATCCGCACCAACCTCGACTCGATGTTCACCTGCACCCGGCCCCTGATCGAAGGCATGCGGTCGCGCAATTTCGGCCGCATCATCCTGATCTCGTCGATCAACGGCCAGAAGGGCCAGGCCGGCCAGACCAACTACTCGGCCGCCAAGGCGGGCGTCATCGGCTTCGCCAAGGCGCTGGCCCAGGAGAACGCCAACAAGGGCATCACCGTCAACGTGATCGCGCCCGGCTACATCGCCACCGACATGGTGATGGCGGTGCCCGAGGACATCCGCAACAAGATCATCGCGACGATCCCGACGGGCCGCCTCGGCGAGGCCGAGGAGATCGCCCGCGCGGTCGAGTATCTGGCGGCCGAGGATTCCGGCTTCATCACCGGCTCGACCCTGACCATCAACGGCGGCCAGTACATCGCCTGAAGACCCTGGGGCGAGGCGCCTGACGCCTCGCCCTTCGCCGGCCGGCATGCTAGCGGCCGGCCCATGACCTCCCGCACCGCCACGCTCGTCGGATCCGGCGCGATCCTGCTCTGGTCGCTCCTCGCCCTGTTCACGGCGGCGTCGGGGGCGGTGCCGCCGTTCCAGCTCGCCGCCATGACGTTCTGCCTCGGCGGGCTCCTCGGCTGCGCCAGCTGGCTGGTGCGGCCGGCCGGGATCCGGGCGCTGCGCCAGCCCTGGCCGGTCTGGGCGCTCGGGATCGGCGGGCTGTTCGGCTACCACGCGCTCTACTTCACGGCGCTCCGCCTCGCGCCGCCCGCGGAGGCGGGCCTCCTCAACTACCTCTGGCCGCTCCTGATCGTGCTGCTCTCGGCCGCGCTGCCCGGCGAGGCCGGCCTCAAGCCCGCCCACATCCTGGGCGCGCTGCTGGGGCTCTCGGGCGTCGCCGCCCTGTTCGCGGGCCGGGGCGACCTGCAATTCGAGGCCGGGGCGCTGCCCGGCTACGCGGCCTCCCTGGCGGCCGCCTTCGTCTGGGCGGGCTACTCGGTGCTGTCGCGCCGGGTCGGGGCCGTCCCGACCGATGCGGTGGCGGGCTTCTGCCTCGGCACGGCGGCCTTGAGCCTCCTCTGCCACCGCGCCTTCGAGGTGACGGTCTGGCCGCAGGGCCCCGGGCCGTGGGCGGCGCTGATCGCCCTCGGCCTCGGGCCGGTCGGGGCGGCCTTCTATCTCTGGGATGTCGGGGTGAAGCGGGGCGACATCCGCCTCCTCGGGATCGCGTCCTACGCCGCCCCCGTGCTCTCGACCCTGATCCTGGTGGGAGCCGGCTACGCGCCCGCGACGCCGGCTCTGGGCGTGGCCTGCGCGCTCATCGTGGCGGGCGCCCTCGTGGCCGCGCGGGCCGCGCGGCCACGAGGGCGCCGCTGAGGCGCGTCATCCGCGCGGGCGCGGGCGCGGGCGCCAATCGGGGGGCGCCATCTCGAAGCCCTCGAACCGGAAGGCCGGCGAGACCGTGCAGCCGACGAGCGTCCAGGCGCCCAGGCTGGTGGCCGTCTGCCAATGGCCTTCCGGCACCACGATCTGCGGGTGCTGGCCGCGGGCGAGATCGGGCCCGAGATGCCGGGCGGTGGCGTCGTGCCCGTTCGGGCTCACGGTGAGCACCAGGGGCGCCCCCGCGTGCCAGTGCCAGATCTCGGTGGCGTCGACCCGGTGCCAGGCCGAGACATCGCCGAGATCGAGCAGGTAATAGATCGCGCTGCCGACCGAGCGGCCCTCGACCGTGCGCGGATCGCGAAAGGTCTCGCGGTAGAAGCCGCCCTCGGGATGCGGCGCGAGCCGCAGGGCGGCGATCACCGCGGCGGCCGTCATCGTGCCGGACATGGTCGCGTTCTCCTGGCTCAGCCCCGGCGGGTACCCCGCCTACTCGCCGATCGCCCCCTGCGGCAGGCTGAAGCCGGGCGGCGCCTTCGGGGCGGCCTTGGCGGCCGGCTTTCCGGCGGGGGCGCCGGCCTCGCCCGTCCGGCGGGCCGCCCGGGCTTCCTTGCCCTTCGGTTCCTTGCCCTTCGCCTCGGGAGCCGCCTTGACGGGAGGCGCCTCGGTGCATTCGCGGAAGCCGAGCCGGGCCAGGGTCTCGCCGGCCTCGGACACGATGGTGATGGGGTCCGGCAGGGCCGGGAGGGCGGCCTCCCAGCGGATCGGCGCCCCGACCTGCGCCTCGAGGGCGCCCGGCGCCGGCCCGCGGCGCAGGGCCCGCAGGTCCGGCCCATAGGCGGTGGCGGCCTTGCCGGCGATCGTCACCTGCAGGACCTCGCTCACTTCCGGGGTGAGCGGCCGCAGCGGATTCTCGATCTCGGCCCGGCCTTTCCGCGTCACCCAGAGGGCGAAGCCCTTGTCTCCCTCGTAGCGGGCGGCCTGAGCTCCGCAGACCGGGCTCGGCATCGCGGCGTTGAGGCCGGCCGGCGGAGCCACGGGAACCGGGGCGGGCTCCGGAGCCGGCCTGGCCGCGGCCTTGGGCGTCTCCGGCTTCGGCTCCGCTTTGGGAACAGGCTTGGGCTTGGGCGCAGGCTTGTTGACAGGCTTGGGCGCAGGCTTGGGCACGGGCTTGGGCTTCGCCGCGGCCTTGGGCTTGCCGGCCTGGGCGGGGGGCGCCTCGGCCGCGGGCTCGGACGCTTCCGGGGCCGCGGGCTCCTGCGCGCGGGCGCTCCCGGGTGCCAGGCCCGGAAGCGCAAGAATCGCAAGAATCAGCGTCGCAAGAATCAGCGTTGCCCGGGTGCGGGACGCGATCAGGAGGGACGCGGCGAGGGCGGAACGGTCGGTCGGCGTCATCGTGTCTCGCTCGGGCTCCGGCCGGCGGCATCAGGCATCGTCCCAGCGATCCTGCGCGGCGGATCGTCGGCACCCCGCTCCGCCATCCGGCCCGGCTCGATCGGTTCGAGGTCGAGAATCTGGACCGTGCGGTCGATCGGGCTCTCGGACCGGCGCATCGCGCCGATGAGCATCTCGGTGTCGTCGTCGTCGAGCTCGTTCGGCATGCGCATCGGCGCGCGACGGCCGCGCTTCGTCATCGAGACGACCGTGACGCCGGCGATCGCGCAGGCCACCACGGCCGCAAGGATCATGAGGGTTTCCATACGGGGACCAGCGTTACCCCATGGCAGGCCCGGTTGCATCCGGTTTGGTCGTGCCCGGTCTCCGCGCGGGAACGAGCCGGCGATCCGGGATCGCGGCGGAACCCGGCCCGGCATCGGAACGGTCCTTGCGTCGCGGGCCCGGTCCGTCGAGAAGGCGGGCGAGCCGGACCGCGGACGCGCCTGCCTGCCGAACACCCGGCGCGGTCCTGGCGGGCCCGAAGCCTGTCCCTGCGCGAGATGTCCCATGCCCGAAGGCCGATCGATGCGAACGGACGACCAGAGCCGCAACCCCGACGAGCTGGAGCAGCACCTCCTCGGCCTGATCGAGGCGTCCCGCGAGCAATCGAGCGAGGATCCGTTCCGCAACCCGGTCCTCGCCGTGACGCTGGCGATCACCCGCCGCTTCGACCGGGGCGAGATCAACGCGGCCGATCTCGAGGCCCTGTTCGTGCGCCTGCGCGAGCAATCCTTAAGCGCGCGCGCCGAGCGCCTGCGCGGCTATGTCGGCCTCGATGCGGGGACGGACCTGGCCGCCGACACCGCCATGCCGGCCCGCCTCGTCGCCGCGATCCCCCGGCGGGCGGGCGATCTCGAGACCCTGCGCGACCTCGTCGGGCGCACCGCCTTCGCGGTGGTCTTCACCGCCCACCCGACCTTCGGCATGCCCAAGGCCGTGGCGGCCCTGATCGCCCAGGCCGCGAGCGAGGCGGAGCCCGACGCCCGCGCGCCGATCGTCGCCAAGGCGGCCGCGCTCTCGACCCGGCCCGACCCCGTCATCACCCTCGACGACGAGTTCGAGCAGGCCTGCATCGCGGCCAATCACGGCCGCAACGCGCTGGACGCCTTCAACGGCGCCCTCCTGGACGCCGCCCGCGAACGCTGGCCCGACCGCTGGACGGAGCTCGTCCCCAAGCCCTTCGCCATCGCCTCCTGGGTCGGCTGCGACACGGATGGGCGCACCGATATCGGCTGGTGGGACACCCTGCGCTACCGCCTCGAATCGAAGCGGATGCAGCTCGACCGGGTGATGCGCCAGCTCCCCGACATCCCGGCGACCGGGGTGGTGCGCGAACTGACCCAGGGCGCCCTCAGCGCCGTCAACCGGCAGCTCGCGGTGGCGCCGCGCCTCGGCACCCAGCCCTCGCTGGAGGCGGTGCACCGCTTCGCGCTCGCCCTCATCATCGAGCGCGAGCGGGCCCAGACCGATGCGGGCGCGATCCTGGCCGGGCTCGCGGGCGCCGTCACGGCGGCCCCGGACGAGGCCGACCGGCGCACCATCGCGGTGTTGCGCTCCGGCATCGCCACCCACGGCCTCTCGAACGCCCTGCCGCATTTCCGGCTCAACGCCAGCCAGATCCACAACGCCGTGCGCCGGGTGATCGACCTCGACGGCGAGCCCACCGACGCCGCCCAGCGCCGCTCGCACCTCTCGACCATCCACACGCTCCTCAACGACGTCCGCCCGGTGGCGGTGGATTTCGGGGCGCTCGCCGCCGAGCGGGCCTCGGCCGCCCGCCTGATGATGACGATCACCCAGATCCTCAAGCACGTGGACGGCACCCACCCGGTGCGCTTCCTCATCGCCGAGACCGAGACGGGCTACACGCTGCTGGCCGCCCTCTGGCTCGCGCGCCATTACGGCATCGCCGACAAGGTCGAGATCACGCCCCTATTCGAGACGGCCTCGGCGCTGGAACAGGGCATCCGGGTCCTCGACGACGCCCTGCGCAACCCGCATTGGCGCCAGTACCTCAAGCGCATCGGGCGCCTGACGGTGCAGTTCGGCTACTCGGATTCGGGCCGCTATGTCGGCCAGCTCGCCGCCACCTTCTGGATCGAGCGCCTGCGCCTGCGCCTGACCGAGCTCCTGGTCCAGAACGACCTCGCGGGCGTCGAGCTCGCGATCTTCGACACCCACGGCGAATCGATCGGCCGCGGCGCCCACCCGACCTCGCTGCGCGACCGCCTCGCCTACCTGGCTCCCGAGGATGCGCGCCGCCGCAACCGGGGGGCCGGCATCCCGGTGCGCCTCGAATCGAGCTTCCAGGGCACGGACGGCTACCTGTTGTTCGGCACGCTCCCGCTCGCCACCGCGAGCGTGGCGCGGATCGCCGAGCACGTCTTCGCCCTCGACGTCGCGGAGGACGACGCCTTCGCGGATTACGTCCTGTCGGAGCCGAGGGCGGGGGCCGACGAGACCGACGACCCGATCTACGGCGAGGCGGATTTCGCCGCCGAGTTCTTCACGGTGGCGCGCCAGGACATGGAATCCCTCGTCGACGACGTGGGCTACGCCGCGCTCCTCGGCACCTTCGGCCCGAGCCTGATCGACCGCACCGGCTCGCGCCCGGTCGCCCGCCAGTCGGATTCGGGGGGGCCGGCCATGATCACCCACCCGCGCCAGATGCGGGCGATCCCCAACAACGCGATCCTGCACCAGCTCGGCTATCTCGCGAACTCGCTCCACGGCATGGGCCGCGCGGCGGGCCGCGCGCCCGACCTGTTCCGCGACATGCGCCGCGACTCGGTGCGCTTCTCCCGCGCCTTCCGCCTCGTCCAGCACGCCGCCGCCGTGAGCGATCTCGACGTGCTGCGCGCCTATATCGACACCCTCGACCCGGCCGTCTGGCTCGAGCGGGCGCGCCGCACCCAGAAGGACGGCCGCCGGGACGAGCTCGTCGTCATCGCGGGGGCGCTGGAGCGCCTGAACCTCGCCCCCTCGCTCCGCCGCCTGTTCGGGCGCCTCACCACCGACTGGCTCAGCCTGCAGCAGGCGGCGCCCGACCTGCGCTCGATGTCGGTGCGGCTGACCCTGCTCCACGCGATCCGCCTCGCGCTGATCCACCGGATCTGGTTCCTGGCGGTCCACATCCCGGGCTTCCGCCCGCAGGCCGGCGTCACCCGCGACCAGCTGCTGGAGCGCTTCCTGCGCCTCGACATCGAGGGCTGCCTCACCCTCCTCGACGAGATCTTCCCGATCACCCCGGACCCGACGCTCGGCCTCAATTTCGGCGAGCCCGCCGGCCCCCGGGACGTGGGCACCTACGAGGCCGAGCATTCCGGCCTGTTCCAGCCGATCCGCCGGATGTTCGTGCAGGTGCGCGAGATCTCCGGGATGATCCAGCACGAGGTCGGGGCCTTCGGCTGACGCGGCCGGCCCCTCCCGGTTCGACGCCCTCGGCGAGGCGGGCCGGCTTCGCGCCAGCGCCGCCGGAACCGGGTCCCGGCGCGAGAGCCTAGCCCCGGGCCCGCCCGCCGGTCGCCATGGACCGGCACTTCCGCCCGGGCAGCCGGTTCAGGCCGTGTAGCTGCCGTGGCAGTGCTTGTACTTCTTGCCCGAGCCGCAGGGGCAGGGCTCGTTGCGGCCGACGCGGCCCCAGGTGGCGGCGTCGGTGGGGTCGCGCTCCAGCACCGCCGAATCCGACGCGAGCGCCTGCGCGGCGTAGCCGTAGGCGCCCCCTGCCCCGCCGGCGCTGCCCGAGCCCGCGAAGGCCATCTCGTTCTCGCCCGTGACCGGATCGAGGTGCTGGGCGAACATCGGCGGCAGGGCCGGGCTCTCGAGTCCGCCGAACGGGTTGGCGCCCTCGCCCTCGGGCTCCTGGTAGAGGATCTCGACGCGGGCGAGCTGGGCCGTCACCTGCTCGCGCAGGGACGCAACCAGGCCGTTGAAGAGGTCGAAGGCCTCGGACTTGTACTCGTTGAGCGGGTCGCGCTGGGCGAAGCCGCGCCAGCCGATCACCTGACGCAGGTGGTCGAGGGTGACGAGGTGCTCGCGCCAGAGATGGTCGAGGGTCTGCAGCAGGACCTGCTTCTCGATATAGGTCATCACGTCGGGCGTGTTCTTCTCGACGCGGGCCGCGTAGGCCTCGTCGGCGGCCTTGCGCAGGCGCTCGCGCATCTCCTCGTCGGCGATGCCCTCCTCCTTGGCCCACTCCTCCACCGGCACGTCGAGGTTGAGAACGCCCGTGACCCGCTCGCGCAGGCCGGCGATGTCCCACTGCTCCGCGTAGGCGTTCGACGGGATGTGGACGGCCACGAGGTCGTCGACGACGCCGTGGCGCATCTCGTCCACGGTCTCGCGGACGCTCTCCTGGCCCATGAAGTCGCGGCGCTGCTCGAACACGACCTTGCGCTGGTCGTTCATGACGTTGTCGTATTTGAGCACGTTCTTGCGCATGTCGAAGTTGCGCGCCTCGACCTTCTGCTGCGCCTTCTCGATCGCCTTGTTGATCCAGGGATGGATGATCGCCTCGCCCTGCTCCAGGCCGAGGCGCTGCAGCATGCCGTCCATGCGGTCGGATCCGAAGATCCGCATCAGGTCGTCCTGCAGCGAGAGGTAGAATTTCGAGCGGCCGGGATCGCCCTGGCGGCCGGAGCGGCCGCGCAGCTGGTTGTCGATGCGCCGCGATTCGTGGCGCTCGGTGCCGATGATGTAGAGGCCGCCGGGCAGCGCCTTCTTGCGCCCGGCCTCGGGATCGGCCGGCTCGCCCGAGGCCAGCACCTTGGCGCGGTTCTCCTCGATCTCGGCCCTGATCGCGGCGATCTGCGCCTCCCGCTCCGGCCCCTCGGGCAGGCCCGCGAGCTCCTTCTCGATGCGCATGTCGAGGTTGCCGCCGAGCTTGATGTCGGTGCCGCGCCCGGCCATGTTCGTGGCGATCGTGATCGCGCCCGGCACGCCGGCCTCGGCCACGATATAGGCTTCCTGCTCGTGGAAGCGGGCATTCAGCACCGCGAAGCGCTTCGTCACCCGGCCCTCGCGGGCGGCGGCGTAGACGTCGGTCAGCGCATTCGGGTCCGAGTAGTCGAGGAGGGAGTAGCCGGCCTTCTTCAGGAGCTCGGCCAGCACCTCCGACTTCTCGATCGAGCCGGTGCCGACGAGGATCGGCTGGTGGCGCTGATGCGCCCGGTCGATCTCCTCGATGATGCCCTGGTACTTCTCCTCGACGGTCCGGTAGACCTGATCGTCCTCGTCGACGCGCTCGACCTCCTTGTTGGTCGGGATGTCGACGACTTCGAGCTTGTAGATCTCGGCGAACTCGTCGGCCTCGGTCGAGGCCGTGCCGGTCATGCCCGCGAGCTTGCCGTAGAGGCGGAAATAGTTCTGGAAGGTGATCGAGGCCAGCGTCTGGTTCTCGGGCTGGATCGTGACCCGCTCCTTGGCCTCGAGCGCCTGGTGCAGGCCCTCCGAGTAGCGCCGGCCCTGCATCATGCGGCCGGTGAACTCGTCGATGATCACCACCTCGTCGTTCTTGACGATGTAGTCCTTGTCCTTGGTGAACAGGGTGTTGGCGCGCAAAGCCTGGTTCACGTGGTGGACGAGGGTGACGTTGTGAGCGTCGTAGAGGTCGCCCTCCTTGAGGAGCCCGGCCTCGCGCAGGGCCTCCTCGATGAACTCGTTGCCCTCCTCGGTGAGCGAGACGGTGCGCTGCTTCTCGTCGAGGTCGTAATGCTCGCGCACCAGTTGCGGCATCAGCGCGTCGACCGAGACGTAGAGCTCCGAGCGGTCGTCCACCGGACCGGAGATGATCAGCGGCGTGCGCGCCTCGTCGACCAGGATCGAGTCCACCTCGTCGACGATGGCGTAGTTGTGCCCCCGCTGCGCGAGCTGGGACATCTCGTACTTCATGTTGTCGCGCAGGTAATCGAAGCCGAACTCGTTGTTCGTGCCGTAGGTGATGTCGCAGGCATAGGAGGCCTTGCGCTGCTCGTCGTCGAGGCCGTGCACGATGGTGCCGACCGACATGCCGAGGAAGCGGTAGACCCGGCCCATCCACTCCGCGTCGCGGGAGGCGAGGTAGTCGTTCACCGTGACGACGTGCACGCCCTTGCCCGAGAGGGCGTTGAGGTAGACCGGCAGCGTCGCCACCAGGGTCTTGCCCTCGCCGGTCTTCATCTCGGCGATGCCGCTCTCGTGCAGCACCATGCCGCCGATGAGCTGCACGTCGAAATGGCGCTGGCCGAGCACGCGCTTGGCCGCCTCGCGCACGGTGGCGAAGGCCGGAACCAGGATGTCGTCGAGGCTCTTGCCGGCGGCGAGTTCCGCCTTCAGGGCGTCGGTTCGGGCGCGCAGCTGGTCGTCGGAGAGCGCCGCGACCTCGGGCTCGAGCGCGTTGATCGCCGCGACGCGGGGACGGTAGCCCTTGACCCGACGGTCGTTGGACGAGCCGAAAATCTTCTTGGCGAGGGCACCGAGCATCGTGAACCTGCGGTCGAGCGAGCCGTCAAAAGGCGAATTGGCCGGGCTTATAGAGATAAATATCGGGGGGCGCATCTAAAAGAGGCGGCCTCCGGCCCCGCGCCCGGCCCACTCGCGGAACGCGCGCCGCCGCGCCAAGGCATCGCGGGCGCCGGCCGCCTCGTGCAATCGACAATAGCTATAAGTTCAAATTTTCACTTTTCGTTAGCGCATCACGACAGATCAAGCCCTAAACTGTACTGGACCATTCCAGTCTTGGCAGATCCGTTCCGCCGGAAGACGAGGGAATCCCGGGCGATGAGGTGGAGTGTGCCGGCGCGACTCTGGCTGCTCGTGGGCTGACGGCCTGCGGGCTGGTCAACCCTGGGGCTGATCGCGGTGCAGGATCAGTACAGGCACCTCCTGGCGCAGCGCATGTCGCAGCTCGAAGCCCTGACCGAGACCGCCTCGGGCATTCTCGGGCGCGACCGCAACCTTGCCGCCGGGGGTGCGATGACCGAGGCGGCGCGGCGGGTCGGATCCGCGCGATCAACAGAGTCGCGATCGCGGCCGCCGTGGAGGCGCAGAGCGCGGCCACGCAGGAGATCGCCCGCAATGTCGCGGATGCCGCCTCCGGAACCGAGATCGTGTCGCGCACCGTCTCCGGCGTGGCGGGCGCCGCGACCGAGACGGGCTCGGCCGCCGAGCAGGTCCTGGTCTCCGGCGCGGACCTCTCCCGCGAGGCCGAGCATCTGAGCGCCGAGGTGGCACACTTTCTCGCGAGCGTCCGGGCCGCGTGAGCCGGGATCCGCGGCCAGGCGCGGGGCCGGGACGCTTGCCTTTCTGGGGCTCAAGCTCCACCTGAGTCGCCGCGCCCCCGCGGCGCTTGCCGCTCACGATTCCCGCGCCGAAGACCCTGGCCGCCCGGCCGACAAGGGGCGCGCCGCTGCCCAAGGACGGACCTCCATGCCGATGCCCACCCCTCTCTGGCGCGCCAGCACCCTCGCCTTGAGCCTCGCCCTCCCGGCCGTCGCCTGGGCCCCCTCAGCCCGGGCGCAATCGACGCCGACGCCCGCGGCCGCCCCCGCCGCAACCCCGGCTCCGACCGCGACTCCCGCCCCCGACACGGTGGTGGCCAAGGTGAACGGCGCCCCGATCACGCAGGGCGACCTGACGATCGCGGGCGAGGACCCGGCCCTGTCGCTGCCGGGCGTCGACGAAGCGCAGAAGCAGAAGCTGCTCGTCGATTACATGATCGACCTCAAGGTCGGCGCCCAGGCCGCCGAGACCGCCAAGATCAGCGACACGCCCGACTTCAAGCGCAAGCTCGCCTATTTCCGCGACAAGCTGCTGCTCGACGAATATCTCGAGCGCGAGGCCAAGAAGGCGGCCACCCCCGAGGCCGCGCGGGCGCTCTACGACCAGACCGCCAAGGCGATGAAGCCCGAGGAGGAGGTCCATGCCCGCCACATCCTCGTCGACAACGAGGCCGAGGCGAAGAAGATCGCCGAGCGCATCAAGGGCGGGGAGGATTTCTCGAAGGTCGCCGCCGAGGTCTCGAAGGACCCGGGCTCGAAGACCGAGGGGGGCGATCTCGGCTGGTTCACCAAGGAGCGCATGGTGGCGCCCTTCGCCGACGCCGCCTTCAAGATGCCGGTCGGCCAGGTCTCCGACCCGGTCAAGACCCAGTTCGGCTGGCACGTGATCAAGGTCGAGGAGAAGCGCACCAAGCCGGTCCCGAGCTTCGAGGAGATGCGGGAGCAGGTCGACCAGTACCTGACCCGCAAGGCCCAGCAGGACCTCATCCTGAAGCTGCGCGAGGGCGCCAAGGTCGAGCGCACGGACGCGGCCCCGCCCGTGGCGCCGCCCCCCCTGGAGACGAAGAAGCCCTGATCACCTCCGGGACCGGACCTGGTCCCGGTCGCGCTGGGGCGGGGGCCGCACGCCGATCTCGGTGCCGCGCCCGGTTCGGCGGAGGGCGCCAGGGAGGACAGCGATGCTCGCCGGATTGTCGGCCCTCACCGTCGCCGCGCTGTTCACGGGCGCGGCGCTCTACATCAACGTGGCGGAGCAGCCGGCGCGCCTCGGGCTCGACGATCGCGCCCTGCTGACGCAGTGGCAGCCGGCCTACCGGCGCGGCTTCGCCTTGCAGGCGCCGCTCGCGATCCTCGGCTTCCTGTGCGGGGCCGTGGCCTGGTGGCAGAGCGGGCAGGGCGCGTTTCTGCTCGGCGGCGTGCTGATGCTCGCCAACTGGCCCTACACGATGCTCGCGATCATGCCGACGAACCGGCGCCTGATGGCGATGGAACCCGGCCAGGCGGGACCGGAGAGCCGCGGCCTGATCGAGCGCTGGGGGCGGCTCCACGCGGTGCGCGGCGCCCTCGGCGCGGCGGCGGCGATGCTGTTCCTGTTCGCGCTGGCCTGAGCCTCGGGGCCGGTCCCGTCAGGAGACGTCCGGCATCAGGTAGGCCGAGCCCGTCACCGGCGGCGTCTCGTAGGGGTTCAGCTCCGTCTCGCGGCGCTGCTTCATCAGGTCGAGAAAGGCGAGGAGGAGCCAGGGGCAGCCGATAACGATAAAGAAACCCATCGCCGTTCCTCGTGAGCGCGCCGTCCCTGCGGCCAAGCCCGGGAATGATAGAGGCGGGCGCAGGCTTCGCAAGCGGCCCGGGCCCGGCATCAGGCCGGGAGCCAGCCCTGCAATTCCCGCCGCACCACGTTCTCGATCACCCGCATGCCGAGGTCCGAATCGTTGAGGCACGGGATGTAGGCGAAGCGCTCGCCGCCATTCTCCTCGAAATAATGGCGGTTCTCGCCGTCGAGCTCCTCCAGGGTCTCCAGGCAATCGGCCGTGAAGCCCGGCGCCACGATGGCCATGCGCTTGACCCCGCTCTTGGCGAGCGCCTGCACGGTCTCGTCCGTGTAGGGCTTCAGCCATTCCTCGTTGCCGAAGCGCGACTGGAAGGTGACGCGCATCCGCTCGGGCGAGAAGCCCAGGGCCTCGCGGATCAGGCGGCCGGTCTTCACGCATTGGCAATGGTAGGGGTCGCCCTTGAGCAGGTAGCTCTTCGGCACGCCGTGGAACGAGGTGAGGATCACCTCCGGCTCGAAATCGAGCCTGGCCAGCCCCTCGCGGATCGATTGGGCCATGGCCTCGATGTAGACGGGATCGTCGTGATAGGGCGGCGAGACCCGCACCGTCGGCTGCCAGCGCATCTGCATCAGGGCCTTGAAGGCCTGGTCGCAGGCGGTGGCGGAGGTGGCCGCCGCGTATTGGGGATAGAGCGGCACCAGCAGGATGCGGTCGCAGCCCTGGTCGAGGAGCGCCTGGATGCGCAGGGAGACCTCCGGCTTGCCGTAGCGCATCGCCCAGTCGACCACGACCGAATCCCCCATGGCCGCCTGCAGCCGCTCGCACTGGCCGCGCGTGATGGTCTTGAGCGGGCCCTCGTCGCGCTCGTTGTTCCAGACGCTCGCGTAGTCCTTGCCCTTCGGGCCGGGGCGCTTGGTCAGGATGATCAGGTTGAGGAGCGGCCACCAGATCAGGCGCGGCACCTCGATGACGCGCCGGTCCGAGAGGAATTCCTTGAGGTAGCGCCGCATCGGCCAGTAGCTCGTGCCCTCGGGCGTGCCGAGGTTCATCAGGAGCACGCCGACGCGGCCCCAGCGCACCGGCGGGTGCTCGGCCGGCAGAGGGGCCCCCTGGCCGGGGAGCGGCGCCCCCGGGCCGGGGAGCGATGCCCCCTGGCCGGGAAGCGGCGCCCCCGGGCCGGGGCGCTGCGGCTCCCGGGCGTGGGGCGCCTGCAGCGAGGAGGGTTCGACGCGTTCGTTCATCGGGCTTTTCCGGCTTGGCGCCGCTTCCTGTCACCGCCGCCGGCTCGCCCGGCGACGCATCTCTGACGCCCGGCCTCGGGCGAGGGGCGGATCCGCACGGGACGGGGCCGCAGTTGTGTCCGGGTGGATATCTAACTAGAGCACGGAGCCTGCCAGCGAAGAAACGACAGGACAGGGCGCGACATGCCGTCTCCCCGCTACTTCCTCAACCACTTCATGCCGTTCACGGGCTACCCCTACACGGGGGCGCCCACGGCCTGCAATCTGTGCGGATCGCGCGAGAGCGTGACGGTGGCGGAGACCGACCGGCGCCTGAAGACCCTGAAATCCATCGCCTGCACCCAGTGCGGCCTGATCCGCACCGACCCGATGCCGACGCCGGGCGAGCTCGCGGATTATTACGCGACCGCCTACCGGGCCGATTACCAGCTCGCCTTCGCGGGCGGTCCGCCGCGCCATCACCTCAACCGCTCCGCCCGCGAGGCCGCCTTCCGGGCCGATCTCCTGGCGCCGAAGCTGGTGCCCGGGGCCCGCGTCCTCGATTTCGGCTCGGGCTCGGGCGAGTTCCTGGCCGCCGCCCGGGCGCGGGGCTGCGAGGCGATCGGCGTCGAGCCGGGCCGCGACTACGCGACCTATGCGCGCGAGCATCACGGCGTCGAGGTTTTGGACGATGCCGAGGACGACCGTTTCGCCCCGGGCTATTTCGACGTGATCACGACGCATCACGTGATGGAGCATCTGCGCGACCCCGCCGACGTGATGGAGCGCCTCGCCCGCTGGCTGAAGCCCGACGGCGTGCTCTACGCCGCCGTACCCAACATGGCCGCCACCGGCAAGCCGCCGCATGAGCGCTTCCACTTCGCCCACGTGCACGGTTTCGTGCGCGACACCTTCGACCTCACCGCCCGCCGGGCCGGCCTCGTGCCGCATACCGAGTATTGGCGCGAGGACACCACGGTGGTCTACCGCAAGTCGGAGCTGCCGGCCGGCCCGATCGCCGCGCCGGGCCTCGCCCAGCGCCTCGCCGCCGAGCTGAAGCCGATGCCGGCCGCCGCCTATCTCGCCTCCGGCGCCTGGATCTGGCCGATGGTCCGGCGCAACGCCAAGGCCGTGCGCGACACCTTCGCGCCGCGCTAGGCGGCGGGCCCGGGGCCGCCCGTGATGGCCGGCGGCGCCATAGCGCCGTGACGGGGCGCGGCCTATCAAGGGCGCCTTCCTCGGAGACGCTCCCCGATGCCGCGCCCCAATCGCCGCCAGACCCTCGGCCTCGGCCTCGGTGCTGGCCTCGCCGCGGGGCTGACGGCCAGGGCGGCCGAGGCGCAGGGCCCCGCCCCCGACCCGACCTTCACGCTTCTCCTCGTCAACGACGTCTACCAGATGGCCGAGGCCGACGGCTGGGGCGGCTTCGCGCGGCTCAACGCCATCGTGAAGGCGGAGCGGGCCCGCGGCGTGCCGATGCTCTACGCGCATGCGGGCGACACCCTCTCGCCCTCCCTGATGTCGGGCTTCGACAAGGGCGCCCACATCATCGAGCTCCTCGATCTCGCGCCCCCGGACGTGTTCGTGCCGGGCAACCACGAGTTCGATTTCGGCCCCGCCACCTTCCTGGAGCGCATGGGGGAGGCGAGCTTCCCGGTCCTGGCGGCCAATCTCCGGGACGCGCAGGGGCAGATCCTGCCGGGCCTGCGCGACCGCATGATCGTCAGCCTCGGGGGCATCCAGGTCGGAATCGTCGGGATCGCGCTCGAGAGCACGCCGCAGAAATCCCAGAGCCAGGACCTGCGCTTCGGCCCCGAGATGGAGACGCTCGCCGACCAGGCCGAGGAACTGCGCCGGGAGGGGGCCGAGATCGTCGTCGGCGTCGCCCACACGGCGCGCCCCACCGACCGCGCGATCGTGGCGGCGGGCCTTGTCGACATCCTGCTATCCGGCCACGACCACGACCTCCTGGTGCATTACGATGGCCAGCGCGTGCTGGCGGAATCGAGCCACGACGCCCATTACGTCACGGCCATCGACATCACCGCGACGGTGACGGGCGAGGGCAGGACCCGGCGCGTCACCTGGCGCCCGCGCTTCCGCATCCACGATTCGAGCCTCGTGCGCCCGGATCCCGCGACGCTGGCGGTGGTCCAGCGCCACGAGGCGGCCCTGTCGCGCGAGCTCGACGTGGCGATCGGGCGGACCAAGACGGCCCTCGACAGCCGCGTCGCCACCGTGCGGGCCCGCGAATCGAGCTTCGGCGACCTCGTGGCCGACGCGCTGCGCGCCGCCACCGGGGCCGAGATCGCGATCATGAATGGCGGCGGCATCCGGGGGAACCGGCTCTACCCGGCCGGGGCGGAACTGACCCGGCGCGACGTGCTCACCGAGCTTCCCTTCGGCAACACCACGGTGCTGGTCGCGATCACGGGCGCGCAGGTCCTGGCGGCCCTGGAGAACGGGCTCGCCGATTACGGCCGCCCCTCCGGCCGCATGGCGCAGGTCTCGGGCCTCGTGGTGACGCTCGATCCCGCCGCCCAGCCCGGGCACCGCATCGCCTCCGTCACGGTCGCGGGCGAACCCCTGGATCCCGCCCGCAGCTACCGGGTCGCCTCGAACAGCTTCCTGTATGACGGCGGCAACGGCTACGGCATGCTGGCGCAGGGGCGCACCCTGATCGGCGCGACGGACGGCAAGCTCGTCTCGAACGAGGTCATGGCCTACATCCGCCGCACCGCGCCCCTCGCCATCGAGGCCGGGGCCCGCATCCTGGTCGCTGAAGGCAGCCCGATCCCTCGATGACAGACACCGTCGCCGCGGCGCTGCGCCGCTTCCGCGCCTCCGGCTCGCCCTGGGCCCGGCTGCCCTTCTTCACCGAGGGCGCGGCCGACGCGGTGGCGGCGCGGGTCGATGCCCGCATCGCGGCCGGCGCGCAGGTGCTCCCCGCCCCTTCGAACGTCTTCAACGCCCTCGCGCTGACGCCCCTGCCCGACGTGAAGGTCGTGATCCTCGGCCAGGATCCCTACCCGACGCCGGGCGATGCCAACGGCCTCGCCTTCTCGTATGTGGGATCCCGCCGGCTCCCCGCCTCCCTGAAGGTGATCCTCGCCGAGATCGACCCGGACAAGCCGACAGCCACGCCGGCGGCCGAGCCGGTAGCCAAGCCGGCGCGCGGGGACCTGACGCCCTGGGCGCGCCAGGGAGTGCTCCTCCTCAACAGCGCCCTGACGGTGGAGGCCGGCCAGGCCGGCGCGCATCTGCGCTACGGCTGGTCGCAACTCACCGACGAGGCCGTGGCGGCGGTCTCGGCCCGGCCGCAGCCGGCCGTGTTCCTGCTCTGGGGGGCGCAGGCCCGAGCGCGGGCCGGGCTGATCGACCGGGCGCGCCACTGCGTCATCGAGAGCGGGCACCCCTCGCCGCTTAACCGGGCGCGGGATTTTCCGGGCTCGGCGCCCTTCGGGCGGGCGAATGCGTGGCTCGCATCACAGGGCCTCGCCCCGATCGCGTGGGCGCTCTAGCCCGGACGGCTACCCCTCGGATGGTGCGGCCGCCCGGCACTCAATCCTCGCCGCCGGCATACATCCGCTCGGCGCCGATGCCCTCCTCGAGCATCAGGCGGGCGCGGGCGCGCAGCTTCTCGGTCTCGCTCTTGAGCTGGCCGCATGCCGCCAGGATGTCGCGGCCGCGGGGCGTGCGCACCGGCGAGGCGTAGCCGGCATTGAAGACGATCTCGGAGAAGCGCTCGATTCGCTCCCAGTCCGAGCATTCGTAGCGGCTGCCCGGCCAGGGGTTGAACGGGATCAGGTTGATCTTGGCCGGGATGCCCTTGAGGAGCCGCACCAGCTCGCGCGCATCCGAATCCGAATCGTTGACGCCCTTCAGCATCACGTACTCGAAGGTGATGCGCCGGGCGTTGTTGAGGCCCGGATAGCGGCGGCAGGCGTCGAGGAGATCGGCGATCGGGTACTTGCGGTTGAGCGGCACCAGCTCGTCGCGCAGTTCGTCGCGCACGGCGTGGAGCGAGATGGCGAGCATCGCGTGCGCCTCCTCGCCGAGGCGATGCATCTGCGGCACCACGCCCGAGGTCGAGACCGTGATGCGCCGCCGCGACAGGCCGAGCCCCTCCGGATCCGCCATGACGCCCACCGCGTCGACGACGTTGTCGAGATTGTAGAGGGGCTCGCCCATGCCCATGAACACGATGTTGGTGACGAGGCGCCCCGCCTCGCCGCTGCCGGTGGCGTCGCGCGTGGGCATCTGGCCGACCCAGTCGCCGAGCGCGTCGCGGGCGACGACGAGCTGCGCCGCGATCTCGGCGGCCGAGAGGTTGCGCACGAGGCGCTGCGTCCCGGTGTGGCAGAACGAGCAGGTGAGCGTGCAGCCGACCTGGCTGGAGACGCAGAGCGTGCCCCGGTCCGGCCCCGGAATGTAGACGCACTCGATCTCGGCGCCGCGATTGTGGTCGTGCCGGCCGGTCGGCGCCATGCGCAGCAGCCACTTGCGGGTGCCGTCGCGGGAGACCTGCTGGCTCACGATCTCGGGCCGGTCGAGGGTGTAGTGCTGCTTGAGCTGGGCCTTGAGGCCTTTGCCCACATTGGTCATGGCGTCGAAGTCCTGGGCGCCGCGCACGTAGAGCCAGTGCCAGATCTGGCCCGTGCGCATGCGGCTCTCGCGCTCCGGCACGCCCATGGCGACGAGATGTGCCTTGAGCCCCTCCCGGGTCAGCCCGACGAGGGAGGCGCGCAGGCCCGGGAGCGGGCCGGCCTCGACCTGCGCCTCGGGGAGCTTCTCGATTGCCGGAACGGCGCTGCCTTCGCGCCGGGCGGTGTCGAACGACGCCGTCGCCATGATGGATCCAGATCAGTTTGGAGCGGAGATGTCCCCGCATATAGGTGATTCAACGGGCAAACGCGAATGTTTGCAGGCGGCTCCGCCGGATCGGGGGCTTGCGTTCCGGGCGGGGCGCGGGGGCCGACCCCCTCAGTCCGGGGCCCCGATCGCCTCGCACCGGAAGGCGGCGTAATCCCCCCGGGCCAGGCGCTCGGCCAAAGCCGGCAGGAACAGGCTGGCCTCGTCGGCGAGCGTCCAGGGCGGGTTGACCACGACGAGGCCGGTGCCCGCGAGGCGCAGGCCGTCCGGCCGGTCGATCATCAGGTCGAGGCGCAGGGCCGGTCGCTTCAGGGCGCCGTCGAGCGCCGTCATCATGCGCTCCAGCGCGCCCACATCCTTGATCGGGTACCAGGCCAGGAAGATGCCGGTCGGCCACTTCGCCACCGCCTTGGCGAGGCGGCTGCCGAGGCGGTCGATCTCGCCCGGGACCTCGTAGGGCGGGTCGATCAGCACGAGGCCGCGCCGTTCGGGCGGCGGGATCAGGCTGTTCAGCGCGGTCCAGCCGTCGAGATGCATCACCTTGGTGCGCGGGTCCGCGTTGTAGCGCTCGCGCAGGAGTGCCGCGTCGTCCGGGTGCAGCTCGACGAAGACGCCCTGATCGGTCGGCCGCAGGGCCTCGCGGATGAGGGCGGGCGAGCCCGGATAGGTGCTGGCGCCGTGGCGCTCCTGGACCCTGGCCACCGCCTCGCGATAGGGCGCGAGCAGGGTCTCGACGACGAGCGGGAAGGGCTCGTCGAGGCGGCCCCAGCCCGCCTCCCACTCGCCGGTGCGCCCGGCCTCGTCGCCCGCGAGGTCGTAGAAGCCGAGCCCCGCGAAGGCGTCGATGGCCCGGAAGCCCGCGGGCTTGGTGCGCAGATGCGCGAGGACGCGGGCCAGGACGAGGTGCTTCAGCACGTCGGCGAAATTGCCCGCATGGAAGGCGTGCCGGTAATTCATGGCGCGGGATTCGGAGGAATCGCGCGCAATGTCTAGAGGCGCGGGCGATCCTGTGCGGCCCGTCAGCGGGCGGCGTCGATGGCGATCTCGGGCGCGCGGCAATTCTGGCGCGCCACCTCCGGGCAGGGCGTGAAGCCGCGCAGGTCCTTGGAGAAGCAGATCCGGACCTCCTGCAGCTGGCCGCGCGCGCAGGTCACCGACATCATGTCCGGGCGCAGGCCCCGGTTGGCGAGCACGAAGGCGCGGGCGATCTCGATCGGTGCCGCCTTGCGGTCGGAGCCCGCCGCCTTGAAGTCGTCGGGAATCGTCACCGCCATGCGGGCGTCCTTGGCGGCGCGGAAATAGGCCGCGGGGTCGAGCCCCGAGCAGGTGCCGTGCTTGCGCCACTCGTAGCGGGCCAGCCCCTCGCTCGGATAGACCTCGCCCGCGGCCTCCATGGCCTGCCGGGTGGGGGCGCGCTCGACGGCCGAGCAATTCTGGGGGTAGCCGCGCTCGTATTGCGGCCAGAGGCCGTGCACCACGAAGCCGAGGCCGCGGCCCGGCGCGCATTGGCGATCGTCCCGGCGCGCGCCCGCGATCTCGCAATACGTGGGCGACCAGGACAGGGCGAGGACGTAGAAATCGAAGGCGCCCGGCGTGCCGCCGCCGCGGCCCTCACCGCCGCCACCGCGGCCGAAGCCGCCGTAATCCTGCGCCTGCGCGCCCGACGCGAGAAGCGCCCCCGCCATCGCGATGGCGCGGATGCCCGAAACTGTCGGCTTCATGACCATCCCCCGAAGGCAGAAGCGAGTCTGCGGCGCCCCCTGGCCGCGCCGTGTTCCGGCGCGCCGGCTTACGGGCGCGCCATGCGGCAGGCCGTAGCGTAGGCGTAGGCGAGGCTGCGGTCGAGGCCGTGGACGCAGAACTCGACGCCCCAGGTCGCCCCGATGATGCCGAGGCTCTCGCGCACCGAGTAATCGACCTTGCGGCGGATGCCATCGGAGGTGGTGGCAGTCGCCGAGCAGAACCGGCGCGGGTAGAAATCGAGGCCCCAGGGGCGCCACGCGGTCCGCTCGACATGGTCGTAGGAGATGATCGTCAGGGACGAGTTCCAGTACTTCGCCTCCTTCTCGGCGAACTGGGTCGCGACCTTCTCCAGCACGTCGGCATCCTGGCAGCCCGGGATGTTCGCGTCGAAGGGGAAGATCCGCTCCTCGGACGGCTCGATCTCCTCCCGCGCCGAGCGGGCGGAGGCGGGCTGCAGCGCGCTCGCGAGGAGGAGTCCGATGCTCAAGGCGGCGAAGGTGGAGTTCGGGCGCATGCCGGCGTCTTCCGCTGGAATTCCTGATCCCCCGGACGATGGCCGGCCCTCCCGCCGTGTCAAGCTGGCGTACGGTCCGGCCCATGCTTTCGGGGCCGACTGGGGTGTGCGGGGCACACCCCGGGCATCAGTAGATCGGGCCGGCTCCGAGGCCGGGCGCGGCGAGCGACAGCGGCTCCTCGAACCCGGGCGCCGGCTCGTCATAGGCGGAGGCCGCCGCGACGCGGGGGCCTGCCGGGCGGCCCGGATAGGGGCGCAATGCGGGCGCGGAGGCGTAGGCGGAGGGCGCTTGAGCGGAGGGAGCCTGGGCCGCGCGCGCCTGGGCCGGGGCCGGGGCCCGGGCGACCCGGCTGGGGGTCTCGCGGGCCGACATCGGGGTCAGGCCGTAGGGATCGTCCTCCTCGATGTCGATCGGGGCCTGCGGCGGGGCGGGCTGGCGCTCGGGCGGCCGCGGGCGGGCATAGGAGCGGGCGCCCTCGGTGCCGAGCTGCGGCGTGAACTTGATCAGCGGCTGGCAGATCCGCTTGAGGCCGCGGGGATCGTGCCGGGCGAGGTCCACGTGGATGTGGTCGTAGTGGAACACGTTCGAGCCCGGCGCCAGCACCGTGGTGAAGCGCTGGCAGGCCCCGAGGAAGACCTCGCGCAGGAAGCCCTGCTCGGCCTCGGTGCCGCGCCAGCCGCCCTTGACGGTGATGACGTAGCCGTCGGCGAGCTTGAAGGACATCACGTCGACGGCGTTGCCGAAGGAATGCTCCGAAAGCTTGGCGCCGGCCTGGTTGTTGCGGCCCCGGCAGGCATAGGAGCCGGCATTGATCTCCGCGACCGGCTGGCCGAAATACAGCTCGGCGGCCGGCTGGATGGTCTCGGCGAGCCAGGCCTCGGCCTCGGCCAGCGCCGGGCAGGCCAGCGTCATGCGCTGCTTCAGCGCCACCGTGCCGTTGCCGAGGCGCGTCACCCGGAAGGGCTGCTGCATGCCGCAGGGCCCCGGACCGCTGATCTCCTTGGAAAAGCTCATGAATTCGGTCGGCTGCACGAGCCGCTTCGACAGGCAGATCTGCTCCGCCTGGTCGCGCCAAGGCTCCCGCCGCTCGAACTTGTTGAGCGCACAGCCGGTGAGCCCCGCGCCGAACAGCGCAAGGGCGGAGAACGCAATTACGCCACGCCACATGGCGCGTAAGATGCGCAAGGTTGTGTGAAGGGATCGTCAACGCTGACGCGTCCCCGCGCCTCCCGTCGGGTGGGAATCCCGGGGCCTCGGCCGCGTCGGGGGCGGGCCCGGTCGGGGGACCCGCGCCAGGGCAATGTCGCTAGACATGGACCTGCCCGTCCTCCCCCGCCCGGTCGCGGCGGATCGACCGGAGGCTGGCGGCCAGGAGCCAGCCGTAGAAGCCCGCGACCGCGCCGAGCACCAGCCAGCCGGGCAGCGGCCCGAGCGCCGCGTTGTCGAGGCCGGCCGCCAGCGCGTGGATGAGGTCCGGCCCCGGCTCGGCGGCGGGCGCGGGCTGGAGCTTGGCCGAGGTGATCTTGAGGATCCAGGCCAGGAGCAGGATCAGGAACATCCAGCAGTAATTGCGCCGCAGGCGCCGCGAGAGCGCGTCGATGAGGCTGATCCGGAAGGCGGGCCGGCGCAGGTCCTGCCCCAGATCGCCCATCCAGCCGCTGCCGGGACCGGGCTCGGGGTCGAAGACCTGCGCGTAGTAATGGCGCTCCATCTGCCGGACCCGGGCGCGGTAGACGTCGAAGAAGCGGTAGCGGCGCGCCTCGATGGCGAGCAGGAGCAGCACCAGCAGCATGGCGAACAGGAGGACGCCGTGATGGGCGGTCGGCGTCGAGAGCGAGACCGACAGCATCGCGGCCACCACCGTAATCGCCCAGTTGGTGGTGCGGTCGATGCGGTCGCGCCAGCCCGCCATGCGGCCGATCTCGGCCCGGTGGTAATGGGCCAGCACCGTGATGATCTCGCCCGGGCTGCGGGGCAGCGGGATCGGGGCGGCCTCCGGCGCCTGGTCGCGGCCGAGGGCCGGCGGCACCTGCTCCATGGTCTCCTCCTGGTCGTCCGGGCCGGTTCCGGGCTCGGCCGGGCCTTCTCGCGACACATCGGGCCCTGTCCGGGCCCGGCGACTTTATACCAGGAGTTGCATTTTGCTGGGGGGCGCGACGCGGTTCGGACGGTCTCCGGCGCGGTTGACAGCGCCGCCGCCGCGCTCGACTGAACGCCGATGCTGTCCCTCGTCGATCTCCGCTCCCGACTGGATTCCGGCGCCCTGACGCCGGAGGCCGCGATCCGCCTGGCGCAGGAGGCCATCGCGGCGCGGGAGCCGGAGGTGGGCGCCCTCGTGAGCCGCCTGGCGGAGCCCCGGGTGCCGGGCTCCGGGCCGCTCGCCGGCATCGCGGTCGGGGTCAAGGACATCATCGACACCGCCGACCTGCCGACCGAGATGGGCTCGGGCCTCTATGCCGGCTGGCGGCCCAAGGCGGACGCCGCCATCGTGATGCGGCTGAGGGCCCTCGGGGCGGTGCCGCTGGCCAAGACCACGACCTCGCCCTTCGCGAGCCTCGACCCCACCGCGACCCGCAATCCCCGCGCGCCGGGGCGCACGCCCGGGGGCTCCTCGGCGGGCTCGGCCGCCGCCGTCGCGGCCGGGATGCTGCCGCTTGCCCTCGGCACCCAGACCGGCGGCTCGGTGATCCACCCGGCCGCCTTCTGCGGCGTCGCGGCGATCAAGCCCTCGTTCCGGCTGCTGCCGACGGTGGGCGTCAAGACCGTCTCGTGGGCGCTGGACACCCTCGGGCTGTTCGGGGCCGGCATCCGCGACGTCGCCCATGCCCTGGCGCTCCTCGCCGACCGGCCGGCGATCGATCTCGGGCCCGATCCCGGCGCCCCCCGCATCGGCCTCGTCACCCAGGATTTCGCGGGCGCGCCCGAGCCCGCGATGGCGGCGGCCCTGGCGCGGGCGGTGCGGGCAGCCGAGCGCGCCGGGGCGCGGGTGAGCGATCTCGCCCTGCCCGCGCCCCTGCCCGAGGCCTGGGCCGGGCACGGCATCATCCAGAACTACGAGGCCCGGCAGGCTCTTTCCTGGGAATACGCCACCCACCGCTCCGCCCTGTCCGAGACCCTGCGCGGCCAGCTCGACCGGGCGCAGGACCTGACGGCGGAGGCCTATGACGGGGCCCGCCGCCACGCCCACCGGGCCCGGGGCGTCCTCAAGGACCTGTTCGGCGAGGTCGACGCCCTCCTGACGCCGTCGGCCCCCGGCCCGGCACCGGAGGGCCTCGCTGCCACGGGCGATCCGCGCTTCAACCGGCTCTGGACCCTGATGGGCGTGCCCTGCGTCAACGTTCCGGTGCCGGGCGCGGGCGCGCCCCTCGGCATCCAGGTCGTCGCCCGCTTCGGCGATGACGGCCGGGCCCTGGCAGTGGCCCGGCTGATCGAGGGCGCGCTCGCGGCAGAGTCCTGAGACAAATCCTGAGACGGAATCCTGGGCCGGCTCAATCCGCCTCCTCGCCCAGGGTCTCCTCGACATAGAGCTGCTCCAGCAGCACCTTGATCACGGCGAGCAGCGGCAGCGCGAGGGCGATCCCCCAGAGCCCGAACAGGACGCCGAGCAGGAGCTGCCCGGCAAAGATCGTGGCGGGCGGGATGTCGAGCGCCCGCTTCTGGATGAACGGCGTCAGGCCGTAGCTCTCCAGGGTCTGGACCGCGAGATAGACCCCGATGGCGCCGAGCAGCGCGCTCCAGCCCGAGGCGAGGCTCGCCAGCACGATCACGAGGCCCGCCACCAGGGGCCCGATCGTCGGGACGAAGGCCAGGAGCCCCGCCTGCAGGCCGAGGATCAGCGAGCCGCCGATGCCCAGGAGCCAGAGGCCGCCCCAGACGCAGAGGAAGATCACCGTCATGGTGATGAGCTGGCCGAACAGCCAGTGGCGCAGGGTCTCGCCCATGCCGTCCAGAACCTTGGCGCCCCGGGGCCGGTGGCGCGGCGGCACGAAGCGCAGGATCCCGTCGCGGTAGCTGCCGGGATCGGCCGCGAAGGCGGCCCCCAGGAACACGATGACCAGGGCGTTGCCCAGGGCGTCGAACAGGCCGAAGATCACCGTGGCGGCGGGGCCCAGCACGCTGCCGGCATCCGACAGGAGCGAGCTCGGGCTGCCCAGCACCCCGGAGGCGAGGCCCCCGAGACCGCCGGATTTCTGCCCGCGCGCCGCGTCCTCCCGCGCGCCGGCCTTCGGCTCGGCCTTGTCAGATCCGCCCTTGTCCGAGCCAGTCTTGTCCGAGCCGGTCTTGTCCGGGTTCTGGCCCGAACCCTGATCGGAAGAATCCGGATGCGAACCGCCCTGATCCGGCGCGTCGTGGCCCTCGAGGGCGTTGAGCAGGGGCAGGTCGACGCCGTGGGCCTTGAGCCAGCCGGTGACGGTGCCGGATTGCTGGCGGATGGTCTGGCCGAGGTCGCGTCCCTGCTGGGCAATGGTGGCGCCCCCGAAGGCGATGAAGCCGAGGGCCGCCGCCGCGACCGCGAGGCTCGCGATCGTGAGCCGGAGGCCCCGCGGCAGGGGCAGCAGGTGCCCGAGCCCCCGGGTCAGCCCGTCGAGGAACACGCCGAGCAGGGCGCCGGCGAAGATCAGCATCAGGGTCGCCACCGACATCCAGGCCAGGGCGAGCAGCGCGGCGAACGACACCACGGCGATTCCGGCAAGCGCCAGCGCGCGGGTGCCCCGCGCGGCGGGACCGGCCGGCGCGTCGGCGGGGCGTGGGGCTTGCTGCAGCATCTCTGGAACTCTCGGGTGACGGATCGGGCCGCAGGTTTGCGGCGACGGAAGCGCTGCCGGGAAGGCCCCGGCGCCGGGGTTGGTTCCCGATCTCACCTCCGCGCCTCGCTCGCGCGAATTCACGCGTGCCGCCGTTCCGGCGCACTGGAGGCGAGTTCGGGATGCGCGGCGGCTGTCAGAACCAGCCCTAATGGCGCGACCGGCCCCCTCTCCCGTGCGGGAGAGCTTGCCCGCGAAGCGGGCCGGGGTGAGGGGTGCGCGGTATCCGGAAAGGTCGCACCCCTCACCCGGTCGGCTCGCGCCGACTCGACCTCTCCCGGACGGGAGAGGTGATGTGCTCGGAGGTCCGCTCAAAACGTCATTCGGGGGCGCCGGAGGTGAGCCCAAGCTGCGCGGCGGGTGCCAGAACCAACCCTGATGGCGCGACGAGCCCCCTCTCCCGTGCGGGAGAGGGTTGGGGTGAGGGGTGCGACCTCTCCGGACAACGCACCCCCCTCACCCGGTCGGCTGGCGCCGACTCGACCTCCCCCGAATGGGAGCGGTGGCCGCGCCCGCGCCTCCAGCCTGTCGGTCCGGCGCGCTCAGATCCAGCGCTCGGCCGCCGCGTCGTCGGCTTGCGTGGCCTCGACCCAGCCGCCGGTGCTGCCGTCGGCGCGGTGCTCGCGCTTCCAGAAGGGGGCGCGGGTCTTGAGGTAGTCCATCAGGAAGCTCGCGGCCTCGAAAGCGGCGGTCCGGTGCGCGGAGGCCGTGAGGACGAGGACGATGCCGTCGCCCGGGGCCACGAGGCCGTGGCGGTGGACCACCCGCACCCCCGCGAGCGGCCAGCGCGCCAGCGCCTGCGCCACCACGCGGCCGATCTCGGCCTCGGCCATGCCGGGGTAATGTTCGAGCTCCAGCCCGGCGAGGCGCCCGCCCTCGTCCCGGCAGAGGCCTGTGAAGGTGACGACGGCGCCGGCCCGGCCCGCTGTCGCGGCCGAGAGCCGCGCGATCTCGGCCGCGACGTCGAAGGGCTCGGCCTGGATGCTGACGGGATCGTGGGCAGGCGCTTCTGGGGCAGGCGCTTCGGGGGAAGTCGCTTCTGGGACAGACGCTTCGGGAACGGCGGACACGGGATTCTCCAACGAGCCTGAGGGCGAGCCTCGGATGAGCGCGGCGGCGAGACGGGTGACAACCTCGGGCGATCGCGCGTAAGCGTGGCTCGACTCAACGCCGGCCCGCATGCGCCTATATGGCATGGCGACTCAAGGCTCGCGCCCGCGCCGAGGCCCGGCCCCGCATCCCGGGAACGGGGTTTGCAGGGCCGCGCCTCGCAGACGGAACGCGCGAGAGCCGCGCCGGATTCGAAGGACCACCCGTGTGACGCCCGACCTGATCCTGCCCCATGACGGCGTCCTGCCGCACTTCGCCTCCCGCCCGGTCTGGTGCGGGCGGGGCAGCACCGTCATCGGCGCCGCGACGATCGGGGCGCAGGCCTGGATCGGCGATGGCGGGGTGATCCGCGCCGACGGCCAGAGCGTCGTCCTGGGCGACCGCTTCTGGCTCGGCCACCGCTCCACGGTGCACATCGCCACCTTCACGCACGGCACCACGGTCGGCGACCGGGTGACGGTGGGGCGCAACGCGGTCGTGCATGCCTGCCAGGTTGG
Organism: Methylobacterium soli; assembly: GCF_008806385.1. Taxonomy (GTDB): domain Bacteria; phylum Pseudomonadota; class Alphaproteobacteria; order Rhizobiales; family Beijerinckiaceae; genus Methylobacterium; species Methylobacterium soli. The sequence goes on along the minus strand of NZ_VZZK01000033.1, from coordinate 45,677 downwards.
CTCGGACGTGGTGATCGCCGACGACGTCGTCATCCTCGACGGCGCCCAGGTCGATGACGGCGTCGTGATCGAGGCCGGCGCCACGGTGTTCCCCCGCGCCCACCTGCCGGGCGGCTTCGTCTATGCGGGCAGCCCCGCCAAGCCCCAGCGCCCGATCACCCTGGCGGAGGTCGCCGAGCGGGCCGAGCGCCTGCGCGAGGCCGCGGGCGACGGCGCCCCGGCCGCGCCCGCCGACGAGCCCGAGGTGGAGGAGAGCGTGTTCGTGGCCCGTACGGCCCGCCTGCGCGGGCGCATCGCCCTCGGGGCGGGCGCCACGATCCTGTTCTCCTGCGAGCTCCAGGCCGAGATCGGCCCGATCGTGGTCGGGGCCGACACCAACATCCAGGACAACAGCGTCCTGCGCAGCCGGGGCGAGGGCATCGTCATCGGCCGGGACACCACGATCGGCCACAATGTCCGCATGGGCGATTGCCGCATCGGCGCCCGCAGCCTGATCGGCATCGGCTGCGCCATCGCCCCCGGCACGGTCATCGCCGACGACGCGATGCTGGCGGCCGGCGCCACCACCGATCCGGGCCAGCTCCTCGAGGGCGGCCATCTCTGGGGCGGCCGTCCCGCCCGCATCCTCGCCCCCCTCGACGCGGACAAGCGCAGCATGATGAGCCGCATCGTCGAGGGCTATTGCGAGCACGGCCGGGAATACCGGCGGCTGCAGGCGGAGCTGCCGTAGGGGCCTGAGAGAGAGCCCGCCCGAGAGCACTACGCGGCCGTATCCCAGAGGCGGACGATGCCGAGCCCGTCCCAGGCCGTCTCGTTCGAGGCCGCGACGAGATTCTCGAGTTGCGCCTGCGCCACAATCATGCGGTCGAACGGATCGGCATTACCGAATGCCAGGAGACCGGCCCGGAAGGCGTGAAGGCTGGTCACCGGCAGATCGACGATCCCGTATTCCCTCAGGATCTCCGCCCAGTGGGTCACGAGAAAGCCCGCTTCCGGCAGCTTGCCCTTGCGGTGCTTGGCGGAGATCTCCCAGGCCGAGGCGGCGCTCACGAAAATCGCGTTCCGTGGATCCGCGATGGCGTCCCGGGCGGGGAGCGGCAGGCGCTGGTCTCCGGCCGCGAACCAGATCAGGGCATGCGTGTCGAGCAGGAGCCTCACGCCTCGCCCCAGGCGCGCCGCTCCTCGTCCGACAGGGGTTCGAAGAATTCCGGTCCGAGCGTGAACTTGCCCGCGAAGGCGCCGAACCGGCGGCGGGACCCAAGGGCGGATGCTGCGACGGCGGGCGCCGTGCGGCTGAGGGCCTGCGCGAGCGCATCGGCCTGTCGGGCGAGCGCAGGGCTCAGGCCGGCCTGCTTGAGATCCTGAATGGCGTCGAGCGCCGTGCGGACCACGTCCTCCGGCGACGCGCCCGATCCGCGCGCTGCGGTCTCGCCACGTTCCATCGGGCGGCCTCCGTCCTGTTACCCGCGCTGACGCCGATGCCGCGCAGGATGCGGGAGGCCGGCCGGGGGTTCAAGGCAAGAGTGCGGAGGCAAGAGTTCGGGGGCAAGAGGTCTGGATCAAGAGTTCGGGAGCCCGCCGGTTCGGATCCGGATTCGGCGGGATCACCCGAGGAACCGCCCCACCAGCATCCGGGCCAGCACCTGCGGCGGTTCTGCCGTCAGCATGGCGAGCTTGTGCGAGGTGGAGAGGGCCGCGAGCCCGTGCAGGGCGGCCCAGAGGGCCGCGACCGCCTGCCGTCGCGTGTCCGGATCCGGGATGACCGGCGCCAGGACCGCGTCCACCGGGCCGATCGCCTCGGCGAGGACCTGCGCGTACCAGTCCGGGAAGGCGGCGCCCGGGACCGTCGTGTATTCCGAGACGAGGCTCCACACGGCCGGGTCCCGCGCCACGAAGGCGAGATACGCGTCGGCCAGCGCCAGCGCGTTCGCGCGGGGGGAGGCCTCCGGCCGGGTCGCCGCCAGGAGGGCGTCGCGCAGGTGCCCGAACGTGCGCGCGTTGATCCGCAGCACCACCTGATCGAGGTCGCCCACCGCGTTGTAGATCGAGTTCGGGGCGTAGCCGATCGCCGCCGCCAGCCGGCGCATCCCGAGGGCCCGCAGGCCGTCGGCCCGCACGATCGCCTCGGCCGCGTCGGTCACGAGGGCGAGGAAGCCCTCGCGGTCGTGCTCGCCCCGGGGCCCCGCGCCGCGGGCTGCGCCCGCGGGAGTGCCCGGGGTCGCGCGCAGCTTCCTGCTCCTGCCACCTTTGCCTGCCACGGGTGCCTTTACCTTTTCCCGGCATCCTCTCCGGAGGTGTGCCGCCACACGCGCAGCGCGGTGTAGATTGCACGCTGTTCAAAATCAAGCTTGCGACCTGGCCCGGCCGGACGTAGCTTTTGCACGATGTTCAAATTCGCCGCCGCCGACGAGCGCGCGCGGCTGGATTTGACGCTTCATCGATCGGCAGGCAGTCATGCGCCTCGCCGGGGAGGGCAGCCATGTTCCGATCACTCATGACCGCGCGCCGTTTCGCGCCGCTGTTCTGGTGCCAGTTCTTCTCGGCCTTCAACGACAACTTCCTGAAGAACGCCCTCGCGTTCCTGATCCTGTTCAAGGTCAATGCCGGCGACCACGCCCAGTCGGGCATGCTGATCACGCTCGCGAGCGCGGTCTTCATCGGGCCGTTCTTCATCCTCTCGGGCCTCGGCGGGCAATGGGCCGACCGCTACGACAAGGCCGTCGTGGCCAAGCGCCTGAAATTCGCGGAGATTTTCGCGGCCGGCATGGCGGTCCTGGGCTTCTGGGTGAGCTCGGTCCCGGTCCTGTTCGTGGCGCTCGGGCTGTTCGGCACGATCGCGGCCCTGTTCGGGCCGATCAAGTACGGCATCCTGCCCGACCATCTGAAGCGCGAGGAATTGCCCGCCGGCAACGCGCTCGTCGAGGCCGCGACCTTCCTGGCGATCCTGCTCGGCACCATCGTGGCGGGCCTCGCCATGGCGGCGGGGGGCGACGCGGCGGCCTTCGGCGCCCTGATCATGGGCTTCGCGGTTCTGTGCTGGCTCTCGGCCCGGCTGATCCCCCGCACCGGCGAGGGCGCGCCCGACCTCCGGGTCGACCCGAACGTCGCCCGCTCGACCTATAGCCTCCTGCGCGACCTCTGGGCGGATTCGCGCCTGTGGCGCGGCTCGGTCGTGGTGAGCTGGTTCTGGCTCGTCGGCGCGGTGGTGCTGTCGCTGCTGCCCGTGCTCGTCAAGACCGGGCTCAACGGCTCCGAGACCGTGGTGACGATGCTGCTCGCCACCTTCTCGGTGGGCATCGCGCTGGGATCGGGCCTCGCCTCCTGGCTCGCGAGCGGGCGCATCGTGCTGCTGCCGACGCCGGTCGGCGCGATCCTGATGGGGCTGTTCGGCCTCGATCTCGCCTGGACGGTGTCGCAGCTGCCGCCGGTCTCGGGGCCGCTGGTCGGCGCCGGCCAGTTCCTGGCGAGCGGCACGGGCCTGCGGGTCGGCCTCGACTTCTTCGGCCTCGCGGTGGCGGGTGGCCTCTACATCGTGCCCTCCTTCGCGGCGGTGCAGGCCTGGACCGAGAAGGCCAAGCGCGCCCGCGTCATCGGCGCCGTCAACGTGATGACGGCGGCCTTCATGGTGGCCGGCACCCTGGCTTTGGCCCTGCTCCAGGGCGCGGGCTTCTCGATGGCGGCGCTGCTCGCCCTCGTGGGCGTGCTGAACCTCGTCGCCGGCGCGATCATCCTGGCGACGCTGCCGACGAGCCCCTTCCGCGACTTCCTGTCGATCCTGTTCCGGGCCTTCTACCGGCTCGAGGTGCGGGGCCTCGAGAATGTCGAGAAGGCGGGGCCGAACGCGATCGTGGCCCTCAACCACGTCTCCTTCCTGGACGCGCCGCTCGCCCTCTCGCTCCTCGACCAGGAGCCGGTCTTCGCCATCGACCACGGCATCGCGAGAGCCTGGTGGGTGAAGCCGTTCCTGGCACTCACCAAGGCGATGCCGCTCGACCCGACGCGCCCGCTCGCCACCCGCACGCTGATCAACGCCGTGAAGGGCGGCGAGACCCTGATCATCTTCCCCGAGGGCCGGCTGACCGTCACGGGCAGCCTGATGAAGGTCTATGACGGCGCCGGCCTCATCGCCGACAAGTCTGGCGCCATGGTGGTGCCGGTGCGCATCGAGGGGCTGGAGCAGACCGCCTTCTCGCGGCTCTCGCGCGCCCAGGTGCGGCGGCGCTGGTGGCCGAAGGTCACCGTCACGGTGCTGGAGCCGGTCAAGCTCGCGGTCGATCCGGCCCTGAAGGGCAAGGCCCGCCGGCAGGCCGCAGGGGCGGCTCTCTACGGCATCATGTCGGACCTCGTCTTCCGCACCACCGACATCGACCGCGGCCTCACCGAGGCGCTGATCGAGGCGGGCGATCGTCACGGCTGGCACCGCGCGGCGGTGGAGGACCCGGTCGCCGGCTCGCTCACCTATGCGCGCCTCGTGATGGGGGCCAACATCCTCGGCCGCAAGCTGATGCCGCTGGCGGAAATCGGCAAGCCGGTCGGCGTGATGCTGCCGAACGCCAACGGCGCCGCCGTGACCTTCTTCGCGCTGGCCTCGGCGGGGCGGGTGCCGGCGATGATCAACTTCTCGGCCGGGTCCGCCAACGTGCTCTCGGCCTGCAAGGCGGCCGAGATCCGCACCATCCTGACCTCCCGCGCCTTCATCGAGAAGGGCCGGCTCGGCGGGCTGATCGAGGCGATCGGCGGGCAGGTCGACCTCGTCTATCTGGAGGACGTGCGCGCCAGCGTGAGCCTCACCGACAAGGTCCGGGGCTTCCTCGCCCCCCGCCGGCCCCTGGTGGCGCGGACAGGCGACGACCCGGCCGCGATCCTGTTCACCTCAGGCTCCGAGGGCACCCCGAAGGGCGTGGTGCTGGCCAACCGCAACATGCTGGCCAACACCGCCCAGGCGGCCGCCCGCATCGATTTCGGGCGCACCGACAAGGTCTTCAACGTGCTGCCGGTCTTCCACGCCTTCGGGCTGACGGTGGGGCTGGTGCTGCCGCTGGTCTCCGGCGTGCCGGTCTACCTCTACCCCTCGCCGCTGCATTACCGGATCGTGCCCGAGCTGATCTACGGCTCGAACAGCACCATCCTGTTCGGCACCGACACCTTCCTGACCGGCTACGCCAAGGCGGCGCATGCCTATGACCTGCGCTCGCTGCGCTACGTGCTGGCCGGCGCCGAGGCGGTGAAGGATTCCACCCGCCGCACCTACGCGGAGAAGTTCGGCCTGCGCATCCTCGAAGGCTACGGGGTCACGGAATGCGGCCCGGTGGTGGCGCTCAACACCCCGATGTTCAACCGGTTCGGCACGGTCGGCCGGCTGATGCCCGGCATGGAGGCGACGCTCGCGCCCGTGCCCGGCATCGCGGAGGGCGGGCGCCTCTCCGTGCGCGGCCCCAACATCATGCTGGGCTACCTGCGGGCCGAGGCGCCCGGAATGCTGGAGCCGCCGCCGGGCGGCTGGCACGACACCGGCGACATCGTGGCGATCGATCCCTTCGGCTTCATCACGATCAAGGGCCGGGCCAAGCGCTTCGCCAAGGTCGCGGGCGAGATGGTCTCGCTCGCCGGCATCGAGGCCCTGGCGGCCGAGCTCTGGCCCGACGCCCCGAGCGCGGCGGCGGCGGTGCCGGATGCCCGCAAGGGCGAGCGGCTGATCCTGTTCACCGAGCGCAAGGGGGCGACCCGGGCCGAGTACCAGAGCTTCGCCAGGGGCCGCGGCGCCACCGAGATCGCGATCCCGGCCGAGGTGGTGGTGCTCGACGCGATGCCGATGCTCGGCAGCGGCAAGATCGACCAGGTCGGCGTCACCCGCCTCGCCCGCGAGCGCGCCGCGGCCGCGGAAGCGGCATGAAACCGGCGGCCCCGGAGTCAGCCTGAGGCCGGGTCTCGAAGGGGTCCGCGCGCGGCGCCGTCCGGGGCGCGGCGATCAGCGGCCGGCCGTCACGCCGGCTCGCTCGGCGCCTCAATCCCCACGATGCCCCGGACCTCAGTCGCGAGGTCGGCGAGGCTCAGCGAGCCCTTGGCGATCACCCGGTCGGCCTGGCCGGAGAGACGGCGGCGATCCTCGGCCGTGATGTCCTTGGCGGTGAGCACGACCACCGGGATGTCGCGCCACTCGGGGCGCCGGCGCAGCCGCCGCAGGAAGGTGAAGCCGTCCATCTCCGGCATCATCAGGTCGAGGAGGATCAGGCCGGGCTTCTCGGCCTCGACCTCCGCGAGGGCTAGGCCGCCATGCTCGGCCGCGCGCACCGGCAGGCCCTCGCGCGCCAGCAGGGTGGTGAGCCGGTCGCGCGCATCCGCGTCGTCGTCCACCACGAGGACCGGCCCGGTCCCGGATCCCGGGCGGAAGCGGTCCATCACGGCCTTGAGGTGGTCCCACTCGATCGGCTTGTGCAGGTAGTCGGTGGCCCCGAGGGAGAAGGCGAGCGTCTGCTCGTCCAGCACGGTCACCATCACGATCGGCGTCGCCCCGAGCTCCGGATCGGCTCGGAGCGCCCGCAGGACCGACCAGCCGTCCATGTGGGGCATGGTGACGTCGAGGAGGATGGCGCGCGGGCGCAGGGCCCGGGCCCGCTCCAGCCCCATGCGGCCGTCGCTCGCGGTGGCGACCCGGAAGCCGTCGCGCTCGAGGAAGCGGGCGAGGAGGTCGCGGGTGGCCGCATCGTCGTCGATGACGAGGATGCTGGGCGCCCCCGCCTCGGCGGGCGCGGCGGGGGCCGGCGGCGCCTCGGTCTGCGGGGCCGCGTAGGCGGCGGGCAGGCGCAGGGTGAAGGTGGTGCCCTCCCCCTCCCGGCTCGCCACCGCGATCTCGCCCCCCAGCATGTGCGCGAAGGCCCGGGTGATCGAGAGCCCGAGCCCGGTGCCGCCGAAGCGGCGGGTGGTCGAGGCGTCGGCCTGGGTGAAGCGCTCGAACAGGCGCCCGACCTGCTCGGGATTCATGCCGATGCCGGTATCGGTGACCGCGAAGGTCAGGACGTCGTCGGGATCGCGGGAGACCGCGAGGGTGATCCGCCCGTCCTCGGTGAATTTCGCGGCGTTGCTGAGCAGGTTGATCAGGCATTGCCGGAGCTTCGTCACGTCCGTGTGGGCCGTGCCGACCGCCTCCGCGATCTCGAGCGCGAGGTGGTTGCCCTTCTTCTCGACGAGCCCCTCGACGGTGGCGGCGACCTCCGCCACGACCTCCGCGACGGAGAACTCCTCCGCGAAGATCTCGACCCGCTCGGCCTCGATCTTCGAGAGGTCGAGGACGTCGTTGATCAGGCCGAGGAGGTGGCGGGCATTCGACTCGATCTTGCGCATGTCGGCGATCAGGCTCGCCTCGCCCAGGTCCTCCAGCTCCTCCTGCAGCATCTCCGAATAGCCGATCACCGCCGAGAGCGGCGTGCGCAGCTCGTGGCTCATATTGGCGAGGAACTGGCTCTTGGCGCGGTTCGCCTCCTCGGCCGCCTCCTTGGCGGCGGCGATCTGCGCCTCGGCCTCCTTGCGCGCCGTGATGTCGGTGTGGGTGCCGACCCATTCGCGCAAGTCCCCGTCCTCGCCGAGGATCGGCACGGCCCGCACCGCCATGTGGCGGTAGGCCCCGTCGCGGCCGCGCAGGCGGTGCTCGGTCGCGTAGGACGTCAGGGTCTCGACCGCGTGCCCCCAGGCGGCCCGCGTCGAGGCCCGGTCGTCGGGATGGACGGCCTCGAGGAAGCCGAGGCCCGCATAGGCCGCCTCGTCCTGCCCGGTGAAGCGAGTCCATTCCGACTGGCGCGGATGCAGGATGCCCTCCGGCGTCGCGGTCCAGACGATCGCCGCCGAGGCCTCGATCAGGGAGCGGAAGCGCTCCTCGCTGCGCCGGGTCCCCTCCTCGGCGAGCCGGCGGATGGTCTCGTCGAGCACCACGAGGCCGACGCCGTCGACCTGCGGCCCCTCCGCCTTGCCGACGCCGCGCAGGGGATAGAAGCTCATGGAGAAGTGGCGCACCCCGCCCGGCGCGCTCGGGGTCGGCACGGCGACCGGCACGTCGGGCGTCACCAGGCCGTCATCGAGGGCGGCGGCGAGCTTCGGGGCCAGGGTCTCGCGCAAGGTCGGCAGCATGGCCCAGATCGGCGCCCCGAGATCGGCCCCGAAGCCGCGCTCGCTCATCACCGCCAGCGCCCGGTTCATGTGGCGGATCTCGAGCTTGCGGTCGAGGAAGCCGAGGCCCACGGGGGCGTTGGCCAGGACCCCGTCCAGCAGGCTCGTCATGCGCAGGGATTCGCGACGGCGCACGAGGGCGAGGCGGGCCAGCAGCGCGATGGCGGCGAGCGCCGACAGGCTCGCCAGGATCGAGAGGATGAGGGAGCGCGCCCGGTCGCGGTCCTCGATCGCCGCGACCCGGCGGGTGGTCTCGGCCTGGAGCGCGGCGCTCTCGGCCCGGATCGCGTCCATGATCCGCTTGCCCTCCTCGGTGCGGACGAGGTTCGTCGCCGCCTCGAAGCCCTGCGCCTTGCGCAGCTCGACGACCCGGGCGGCGAAGTCGCGCTTCTCGGCGATGAGCGTCGCCAGGGACTTTCCGCCTGTCGCGGCGTCGACGCCCGGGCGGGCCGCGACCGACCCGAGGGCGGCGAGCCGCGCATCGATGGCACTGAGCGAATCGGTGTAGGTCGCGAGGTAGCGCTCGCCCCCGACGATGACGTAGCCGCGCTCGCCCGTCTCGAGGTCCTTGACCGCCGAGAGCAGCCGCTCGGTCCCGGCGATGATGCCGTGGGCGCGGGCGATCTCGGCCCGGCCGGACTCGTCGGCGAGGTAGTTCCAGGTCCCGGCCGCGAGGGCGACGCAGAGGAGCCCGAAGGCGGCTGGGGCACCGAGAAGGCCGGCCAGCGGCCGGGATTCGCGCCAGTTCCAGCGCCGCAGCGGGGCGATCGACACGCTCATGGGGGGCCCTGCATGGTCCTGCATCCGGGAAAGCCAGCCTTGATAGGCCGGGCGGGCGCGGTTGTGGATGCCTGGCCGGCGCCCCCGCCGCTCAATTCGCCGTCACAGGCGGCCGGGACCGGCCCCCTCAGGTCTCGACGAGCCCGGTGCTGGCGCCGCTCGCCTCCGAGTCGCCGCGCCCGTGCGGGAGGGCGAGATATTCGGAGGAGCGCATCTCGATGAGGCGGGAGACGGTGCGGTCGAACTCGAAGGCCTCGCGCCCCTCGGTGGCGGTGTAGAGGTCCTGCGCCTGCGCCTGCGCCGAGGCCACGAGCTTCACGTGGGCGTCGTAGAGGGTGTCGACCAGGGTGATGAAGCGCTTGGCCTCGTTGCGGTTCGCCTCGCCCATCACCGGGATGGCGTCGAGGATGATGGTGTGGAAGGTATTGGCGAGCGCCATGAAATCCGAGGCGCCGAGAGGCTGCGCGCAGAGATCCTCGAACCGGAAGCGCGCGACGCCCGCCGCCTCCTGCGGCACCGCGACGTCGCGGCCCTTCACCCGGATCTGGGCCGGCCGGCCCCTCGGCTTGCCGGTGAGCCCCGTGAAGGCGCGGTCGAGGGCCTCCCGGGCGGCCTCGTCCGCCGGCACATGGTAGACCGAGGCGCCCCCGAGCTTCTCCAGGCGAAAATCCGTGCGGGCATCGAGGCGCAGCACCGCGACCCTGTCCTTCAGCTCGGCCACGAAGGGCAGGAACAGGGCCCGGTTGAGCCCGCCCTCGTAGAGCCGGTCCGGCTCGACATTCGAGGTCGCCACCACGGTGACGCCGCGCTGAAACAGGGCCCCGAACAGGCGGCCTAGGATCATCGCGTCGGCGATGTCCGTCACGGTGAACTCGTCGAAGCAGAGGAGCTTGGCCTCCTCGGCCAGCGCGTCGGCCACGGGGAGAATCGGGTCGTCGCCCTTCACCTCGCCGCGCTTCAGGGCCTGCCGGTAGGCGTGGATGCGCTCGTGCGCGTCGGCCAGGAACCCGTGGAAATGAACGCGCCGCTTCGGGCTCGGGGCCGCCTCGTAAAACAGGTCCATCAGCATGGTCTTGCCGCGCCCGACCGAGCCCCAGATGTAGAGCCCCTTGGGGGCCGCGTCGCCATCCTCCTTGCGGCCGAACAGCCAGCCCAGCGCGCTGCCCTTCCGGGCGCGGCGCCGGCGCTCCAGCTCCTGCACCAGCCGGTCGAGGGCCCGCACCAGGCGCACCTGCGCGGGGTCGCGCTCGATCGCGCCCGTGCCCACCAGCGCCTCGTAGCGCTCGTGGACGGGGCCGGGTGAGACGGCGCTCGCGCGCGCTTCGGGCGAGGGCGCGCGGGCGGGGCTCGGTGTCTGGCTCACGGGGGTCCGACCTCGCCTGGAAAGCCCGCGGCGGCGCGATCCGCGGGCTGGATGCGGGGGTTGCAGGGCAGCCGGGTCCCGTCTGCCGCGCGGCGGCGGGGGGATCAAGCCCGCCTCCCCTCACAGCCCTGACAGTCGCGGATTGGTTCCAACCTGCCCGCGCATGGCAGCCCCTGCCCCCGTGGGGTAGGGCGTATTGCTGCATTGCACAATTAAGTTACGCATGCCACATCAGCCTGGCCTTGAGGGAGGTTTCGTCCGGACACGCCGCGCCATCGCGCCAGCAACCGGAGACCGGCATGGCCTTGCCCCGAATGAACTCGACCGGATTGCCCGTCAGCGTCCGGCGCCTGTGGCCGAGCGACCGCGCGCGCGTCCTCGGCTATTTCCTGCGCCTCGATCCCGAGACCCGCGCCAACCGCTTCATGGGCGCGGTGAGCGCGGCGGGCGTGCGCGCCTATGCGGAGAGCGCCGTCACGGCGGACGGCCTGATTTTCGGCGCCTTCGTGGACGGGGCACTGCGGGGCCTCGGCGAGCTGCGCCCCACCGGTCCTTTGCCAAGCCCTCTACCAGGCCCCCTGGCCGGCCGGATGGCGCTCGGACCCGAGGCGGAGGCCGCCTTCGCGGTGGAGCGGGATTACCGGCGCAACGGGATCGGCACGGCCCTGTTCGCCCGCATCACCGACGCGGCGCGCAACCGCGGCGTCAGCGACCTGCATGTCCGCTGCCTGAGCCGGAACGGGCCGATGCGCGGGCTCGCGGCGAAGCTCGGGGCGGATCTGCGGCTGCTCGGCGGCGAGGCCGAGGGCGCGCTCCACCTCGCCCGGCCGACGCCCTTCTCGCTCTGGCACGAGAGCATCGCCGAGGCCTTCGACTTCACCCTCGCGGTGGCGAGCGCGGGCGCTCGGGCCTGAGCCGCGCCGGCCGGGTTGCGCTCCCGGCGCGGACAAGCGGGGCGGCGGCGTGGTAATCCTCGCGCAGCGTGCCGGGCATCGTGCCGGCCGCGGATCGGTTGTCGGAGATCAGGGTCCATGCGTCTCGTGCTCACTTGCGTCGCCTGCGCCGCCACCCTGGCGCTGGCGGGCCCGGCGGGCGCGCAGCCGCGGCCGGACATCACCGCGATGAGCTGCGCGGCCGCCGCCGACCTCGTCGCGCGCAGCGGCGCGGCCATCCTCACCACCGGGCCGATCACCTACGGGCGGTTCGTGCGCGACAGCGGCTTCTGCACCATCGAGAAGGCCACCACGCCCGCCTACGAGCAGACCCGCGACGACCCGCGCTGCTTCATCGGCTATCGCTGCGTCGATCCCTTCAGCGAGGGTCCGGGCCGTCCGTGAGCGCGCGGTCAGGCCGACCGACAGCTGAGCCGCCCACAGCCAAGCTGCCATCTTGCGGCCAAGGGCCGGCCCGATCCTCTGCCGGAGCGCCCCGCCAGTGGGCGCGGTTCGACAGGACCAGGGGCTGACACATGCGCGAGGGTTGGAATCCGGCGGCCGGTGCGTCGTTCGATCACCGCTGCGAGGAGATCCGCGAGGCGAGCCGCCTGGAGCGGTCGGTGGCCGATACCCTGCGGGTGATCGCGGCGGCCTGCGCCGAGCGCGAGGCACCGCCGATCCACGCCGCCCGCCAGCATCTCCGGGAAATCTACGGCGCCGCGCGCCTGCGCAAGCAGCGGGAACAGGTCCGCCGCTCGGCCTGAAGCGCCGGGCTCACGCCACCGCGTCCCAGGTCTCGCTGAGGACCCGCCCCGCCAGGACGAGGTGGGCGCGCAGCACCACGTCGCCCGGCGGCAGCGGCGCGGGCGGGCGCCATTCCACGTAGAGGCGCCAGCCCCCGGTCTGGGGCACGCGCTCGACCACCGGGTCGACGAGGCTCCCGGCACTCGCCGAGACCGCGGCCGTGACCGGCGCGTCGGCGTTCGCGGGCAGGCCCGGCCCCTCGAAATCCACCACGTGGAGGCGCCGCTCCGGGCTCGGCGGCATCGTCGGCCGCAGGCGCTCGGCGGAGCCTGACCGGGACGAGACCACCCGGGCGAGATCGCCCGGCAGGACCGGCGCGGGCTCGGCCCCGACCGTGGTCAGTTCGTAGCCGAGGCGCAGGGCGGCGCCCGGCAGGACCGGCCCGGTGGGCACGAAGGCCGCCACCACGTTGTCCATGTACTCCTCGCGGGACGGGATCTCGAAGAGCTGCACCGCCCCCGTCCCGAATCCGCCGCCCTCCGGCACGCCCGCCCCCGCCGCCGGCGCGACCCAGAGGCCGGGCCGGGCCTCGTGCCGGGCCTGCACGTCGAGATAGGCGGAGAAGCGCCGCTCCCGCTGCAGCAGCCCGAAGCCGCGCAGCGGCGCGACCGCGAAGGCCGAGATCTGCGGCTGCCGGCGCCCGTTGACGAGGGGGCGCCAGAGCCGGTCCGCCGCGCCCTCCACCGCGAGCCCGTCCGAATCGTGGACCTGGGGCCGGAAATCGTCGAAGCCCTCCGCGCCGCGGGCCCCCGGGCCGTTCTGGCCGTGCAGGAACATGCTGGTGAGGGGCGCGAGCCCGAGGCGCGCCAGGGGGCGGCGCGGGTGCAGCGCGGCCGTGACGCGCAAGCGGGACGGATCGCCCGGCGCGACGTCGAAGCGGAAGGCGCCCGAGAGGCCGGGCGAATCGAGGAGCGAGAGCACGGTGAGGCTCTCCGCGCCGGGCTCGGGCTCGCAGATCCAGTGGGCGACGAAATCCGGAAATTCCTCTCCCTCCGGCGCGCCGGTGCCGATCGCCGCGCCCCGGGCCGAGAGGCCGTATTCCTGGCCCTTGCCGCGCAGGCGGAAATAGGAGGCGCCGAGGAAGACGAGGAATTCCTCCTGGATCCCGGGGGTCGGGCTGGCGAAGGCGGAATGCAGCCGGAACCCCGCGAAGCCGAGATCGGCCGGGAAGCGCTTGCCGGCGAGGTCGGGGCCGAGATCGAACAGGTTCGACGCGTAAGGGATCGGCGTCGGCCCGCCCGTGCGCGGCTGGAGGTAGAGGTCGACGCGCTTGCGCTGCAGGAAGCCGCGATGGAACAGCTGCGCCGAGAACAGGGGCCCGAGCCGCAGGCTCTCGTCGGGCCGGAACGCGATGGCCCGGTAGCCGTCGTAGCTCAGCCGGGCGAGGTCCGGCGGCAGCTCCGCGGGCGGGGCCGCGTAGGGCAGGCGGGCGCGCGCCTCGGCCAGGGCCGCGACGCGCTCGAAGGTCATCGGGGCCGCGCGCGCGGGAATCGCGTCCTCCGCCTTCGTTCTGGCGACATTCAGGTCGATCGCGCTAGGTAGGAGCGTGCCCGCAGCGGCGGTCAAGGCGGTTCGCAGCATGGATCGGCGCGAGACGGGAGCCGTTTCGTCGCGCTCCGGTCCGGCGGCGTCAGGCCCACCCGCCCCTGTTGCTTCGCCGCGTTCCTCGGTGCGCTCGCTCATCGGCTCTCCAGCTTTCCGGTGACGGGTTCGGTGTCCCTCCACGCTTGAGTTTCACGAGCCCCATGTCCACCACACCGTTGTCGCAAGATCCTCCGGCCGTCGAGGCTCGGCCGGATACGATGTCTCCGGCTGAAGCCCGAACCGCCAAGGTCGGGCCGGCCGAGAAGCCCTTGCCGGCGGCGTTGTCCGCAGCCCTTCCGGGGATCGCGGCGGCCGAATCCTGGCAGCCCGGCGGGCGGGGGCTGCTCTGGCGCCGCCTCGCCCTCGCCCTGCCCGCGCTCGCGACCGGCCTCGCCATCGCGGCGCTGGCGGCGGAGGCCTACGGGCCGCCGGAGGGCTGGCTCGCCGGCAGCGTCCTGGTCCTGTTCTGCCTCGTGATGGCGTGGCAATCCTTCGTCGCCTGGCAATACCTCTACGGGCTTGCCGCTGCTCTCCTCGGCGACCGGGCGAAATCCGCCCTGGAGCGCCGCTCCGAGGCGCTGTCGACCCGCGCCACCGGGCTCAGCCGGACGGCGGCCGTGGTGGCGATCCACGCCGAGGACGCGGTCGCGGTCTTCGCGGCTTTGCGCGTGATGGCCCGCTCGCTGGCGCGCGAGGGCGGCGACGGCTCGGACATCGACATCTTCGTCCTCTCCGACACCCGCGACGGCGCCATCGCGGCGGTGGAGGAGCACGAATTCGCCCGGATCGAGGCGTGGCGCCGGAGCGCCGGCCCCGGCCTCCCGCGGGTGCGCTACCGCCGCCGGCAGGAGAATTCCGGCCGCAAGGCCGGCAACATCGCGGAATTCTGCGAGCGCTACGGGCCCGAATACGAGTACATGATCGTGCTCGACGCCGACAGCCTGATGACCGGCGCCAGCATGCGCCGCCTCGTCCGGCTGATGGAGGAGAGCCCTCGGGTCGGCCTGATCCAGACGGTCTCCTACGCGGCCGGGCGCGACACCCTGTTCGCCCGCATCCAGCAATTCGCCGTGCGCCTCTACGCGCCCCTGGCCCTGCGCTGCCTGGAGACCTGGCAGGGGCCGGACGGAAGCTACTGGGGCCATAACGCGATCCTGCGCATCGCGGCCTTCGCGGCCAATGCCCAGCTTCCCGTCCTCCCCGGCAAGGCGCCCCTCGGCGGCGAGATCCTCTGCCACGACATCGTCGAGGGCGCGCTCCTGCGCCGCGCCGGCTGGGAGGTGCGCCTCCTGCCGGAGATGGGCGGAACCTGGGAGGAGATGCCCACGAACCTCATCGACCTCCTCGGGCGCGAGCGCCGCTGGTGCCAGGGCAACATGCAGCACCTGCGCGTGGTGCCGATGCCGGGCCTGCGCGGGGCGAGCCGCTGGCACCTCCTCGTCGGCATCCTCTCCTACTGCGTCCTGCCCCTCTGGATCGCCTTCCTGGGCACCGGCACCTGGCTCGCCGCCAGGACCGGCGATCTCGGCCTCCTGGGCTACGGCCTGACCGGCTCGGGCGCCGCCGCCCACGCCCTCGCGGCCCTCACGGTCTCGGTCCTGGCGCTGCCGAAGCTCCTCAGCCTCGGCCACGTATTGGCCTCCCGGGAGCGCCGCGCCGCCTTCGGAGGCACCGCCTCGCTCCTCAAGAGCGCGGCCCTCGAACAGGTGGTCTGGGTGCTGCTCTGGCCCGTGATGACGCTGTTCACGGCGGGCGCCGTGCTCTCGACCTTCGTGGGCCGCGTGGTGCGCTGGGACGCGCAGGTCCGCGACGACCGCCGGGTGCCCTGGGGCGAGGCCGGCCGGCTGCAGATGGACGCGCTGGTGGTGGGCGCCCTGCTGGCGGGCTTCCTCGTCTATGCGGGCAACCCTTGGCTCGCCCTCTGGATGGCGCCGATCGCCTTCGCGCTGCTGACGAGCCCGGCCCAGAGCGTGCTGACGAGCCGGGCCGATCTCGGGCGCCTCGCCCGCGCGCGCGGCCTGTTCCTCACCGCCGACGATACCGCGCAGGCGCCCGAACTCGCGGAGCTCGGCCAGAGCCGGAGCGGCCCCGCCCCGGTCCAGGCGACGCCCCGCGAGCCCGCCGTCTGGCTCGCCACCGCCGACGAGGCCTGAGCCCGCGTCCGGGCCGGAATCCGAAGGGTTCCGGCCTCTATTCCTTGTTCAGGGTCTCGATCGGGTTGGTGCGCTGGCTCGCCTTCGGCTCGGCCGTGAGGCTGCCCGAGCCCTGCTCGCGGCTGCCGGCGGGCCGCTGCGGGGCGCCGGGGCCCGCCGTCGCCGCCCCACCGCCGCCGGACTGGGTCGGGACCGTGCCGCTCGCGAGTTCGAGGCAGGTCACCATCTCGACATAGGAGGGATAGCCGCCGGCCTGGAACTGCTTCTCGCACTGGGTCTTGGCGGCGGGCGTGTAATCGCCCCAGCGGCGCTCGGCCTCCCGGTGGGCCTCCCGCTCCGAGCGGAGGCAGCCCTCGACGCTCGCATTGTCGCTGAGGCTCACGCTGGCGCTGGCCGCCGACTTGCAGGTGGATTCGATATCGAGCTTCGGCGGCCCCTCGGCGGCGCGAGCGGGGCCCGCGAGGGCGAGCAGCGCCAAGGCAGTGGTCATGGCGCCTGTCACGGCGCTGGTCCGGAAAAACCTCGGGTCGATCATGGCGCGTTCTCCGCTCGCGGCGCCCGCGCGCCGGCTGGATGGACAAGGCCGGCGCCGGGCGCTGGCGGAATGGCACCGGCACAACGCGCGGGAACGCCGATCAGCACGGCCTGCGCACGAAAAAACGCGGATAGCCGGCGTCTCAGGCCGGCCCGCCCGCGGCGCCCCCATGGGCCGCCCACAGGGCCGCATCGAGATCCGCGAACAGGTCGGCCGGGTCCTCGATGCCGGTGGAGAGGCGCAGGAGATCGGGCGGGCACGGGGTTCCGGGCCCCTCCACCGAGGCACGGTGCTCGATCAGGCTCTCGACGCCGCCGAGGGAGGTCGCCCGCTTCCACAGGCGCACCCGCGCGGCGGTGGCGATCGCCCCGGCCTCGCCCCCCCTCACCCGAATCGACAGCATGTAGCCGAAGCCGCCCTGCATCTGGCGCGCCGCGATGGCGTGGCCCGGATCCTCGGGCAGGCCCGGATAGAGCACCGCCTGCACGAAGGCGTGCCCCTTGAGGCGCTGGGCGAGGTCGAGGGCGCTCGCCGCCTGCGCGTGCGCCCGCAGCGGCAGGGTGCGCAGCGAGCGCATCAGCAGGTAGGCCTCGAAGGGCCCGAGGATCGCGCCGCCGCTCGCCCGGATCGCGACGATCCGGGCCCAGAACGCGTCGGCCCGGCTTGCGGCGAGCACGCCCGCCACCACGTCCGAGTGGCCGTTCAGGATCTTGGTGGCCGAGTGCATCACGAGGTCGGCCCCGAGGCTCAAGGGGCGCGTGTGGATCGGCGAGGCCGCGGTGGAATCGACCGCGAGCCGGGCGCCGGCCGCGTGCGCGATGTCGGCGGCGGCCGCGATATCCGTGACGGTCCAGAGCGGGTTTCCGGGCGTCTCGATCCAGACGAGCTTCGTCCGCCCCGGCCGCATCGCGCCCCGGAGGGCGTCGAGGTCGTCGGTGTCGACGAAATCGACCGTGAGGGTCCGGCGCGGCGCCTCCTCGCGCAGCCAGCGCTTGAGGGCCCAGTACATCACCTTCGGGGCGACCACGTGGTCGCCGGGCTCGAGCGCCGAGAAGGCTGCCGTCGCGGCCGCCATGCCGGAGCCGAACAGCAGGGCGCCGGCCTCCGCCTCCTCCAGCATGGCGATGACGGATTCGGCCTCCCGCACCGTGGCGTTGTCGGGCCGCGCGTAGGAGAAGCCGGAGGTGTAGCCGTTATCGGGATCGCGCAGGAAGGTCGTCGAGACGTGGAGCGGCGGCACCACCGCCCTGGTCACCGGATCGATGCGCCCCATGGCCTGGGCGGCGAGGCTGCGCCTCGAAAAGCCCGCAACGGGAGGATTTTCCGCACCCCCTCCTTGATCCGGACCCGTCTCCGGCGAATTAGGCTGGGGCATGGCGGTCTCCGTGTGTCTCGAAGCAGAGCGTCTCGAAGCAAGCCTGCCGCCTGACACGAACCGTGCCGGCGCCGCAACCCGAGACCGTTGCCGCCGCGAAGGAACGCCGCCCCGATGCCGACCGCCACCCACGTCCCCGAGGAGCCGGCGCTCTCGCCCTGGCTGCGCCTCGCCGCCGCGATCCTGCCGGTGGCCGCCACGGCCTTCATCGGCTCGGTCTCGACTCGCGAGAACATCCCGCTCTGGTACGAGGGGCTGAACAAGCCGGGCTTCAACCCGCCGAACTGGCTGTTCCCGGTCGCCTGGACTCTCCTCTACACGATGATCGCGGTGGCGCTCTGGCGCCTCCTCGGGGCGAAGCCCCGCACCGGGCCCTCGCGGCAGGGCTGGTGGCTGGCGCTGGCCGTCTTCCTCGTGCAGATCGCCCTCAACGCGGCCTGGAGCCCGGTCTTCTTCTCGGCCCACGCCATCGGGGCGGCCCTCGTCGTGGTCGCGGCCCTGCTGATGATGGTGCTGTGGACCATCCGGCTGACCTGGCGCTTCGACCGCATCGCCGCCTGGATGCTCGTGCCCTACGCCGCCTGGGTCGGCTTCGCGACGCTCCTGAACGCCGCGATCCTGCGCCTCAACTGAGCCCCAGGGTTAATGCGGGGTTTTCACGTGAGACACCGCGTTCATCCCTCCGCGCGGAGCCCGCGGCGCCGGGCGGCTCAGCGGGCGCCGCGCGGGTAGATGATGATCGACAGGTAGGAGATCGGGAAGGTCACGAGGGTCTCGGGACCGTGCACGCCGCCGGAATCGAACAGCAGCGCATCGCCGGGCGCGAGCGGGTAGCTGCGGTCGGCGTGGCGATACACCACCTCGCCCGACAGCATGTAGATGAACTCGACGCCCGCGTGCCGGAAGCCCGTATAGGGCTCCGCATCCTCCCGCAGGGTGATGAGGTAGGGTTCCACCACCACGTCGCCCCCGAGCGCCGCGCCGAGCAGCTCGTAGACGTGGCCGACCTTGGTGCCGCGCCGCTCGATGATGACCCCCTGCCCGCCCCGCACGTAGGAGCAGTCGCGCTTCTCCTCGAAGGCCGAGAACAGCGAGGAGAGCGGCACGTTGAGGGCGCCCGCCACCGCGTTGATGGTGGAGAGGGAGGGCGAGATCTGGCCGTTCTCGATCTTCGAGACCATGCCGAGCGAGATGCCGGCGGCGGCCGAGAGGTCGGAAACCGAGAGGTCGCGCGCCCGGCGCAGGGTCCGGATCTGGTGGCCGAGCGCCCGTTCGAGGCTGCGTGGGCGCTCGGTCGGGGCACTGGAGACCGTCGTGAGATCGGTCTCCGCCGCGTCCAGTTGGGCCGCGTCGTCGCCCGCCACGGCATCGGGTGGCATCGGCTCGGGACGCGGGGAACCGGGGGACCGGGAGGGGGAGGCTGCTTTCGCCATGCTGGGAGCATAATCCGCCCGCCGCCCGCCCGCCACCGGCCTGTGGTGCGCCTCGGTACGATCGCGCAACCGGCCCCGCGCGGCGCCCCCATGGTATCCTGAGGGCCGCGACGGGGGCGGAGGAGACGAGGATGCTGGACGAGCCGGACGCCTTCGCCAAGACCCTCGACGCGGTCCGCCTGCGCTACGAGGAGGCCATCAACCGGCACGACGACCCGGCGGGCTTCGCCGCGCTCTTTGCCGAGGACGGCATCCTGGTGCCGGCCGGCCAGCCGATCGTGGCGGGCCGGGCAGCGATCGAGGCCTGGGCCCGGGACGCGGTCAAGGTCTGGAACCGCATCGCCATCATGATGGAGCATGTGGGCGGGGGCGGGCTGATGGCCTCGAGCGCCGGGACCTGGCACGCCAACCTGAACCTGCCGGATGGCGGCACCGCCAATGTCGCGGGCAATTACCTGACCCTGCTGCACCAGGAGGACGGCGCCTGGCTGATCAAGGCGCATAGCTGGAACATCCACCCGGAGCACGCGCCGGCCGCGCGCCTCGCCCGCCAGGGCGCGGCCTAGCCGTAGCGCCGGGTCCAGAGGCCCGATGGCGAGGCCGAAACCCCATTGGAGCCCGCCTGAACTCCCGCTAGACAACCCGGCCCAGGCGGGAGGGACAGGCCATGAGCAGCATCAACCGGCGCATCGCGACCGAACTCGGCGTCGCGGAGGCCCAGGTCCGGTCGGCGGTCGATCTCCTGGATGGCGGCGCCACGGTGCCGTTCATCGCCCGCTACCGCAAGGAGGCCACCGGTGCCCTCGATGACGCGCAGCTGCGCAGTCTGGAGGAGCGGCTCGGCTACCTGCGCGACCTCGAGGCCCGCCGCGCCGCGATCCTCGAGAGCGTCGCGGCGCAGGGCAAGCTCGACGACGCCCTCAAGGCCCGCATCCTCCAGGCCGAGACCAAGGCACGCCTGGAGGACCTCTACCTGCCCTTCCGGCAGAAGCGGCGCACCAAGGCGCAGACCGCCCGCGAGGCCGGGCTCGCGCCCCTGGCCGAGACCCTGCTCGCCCGGCCCGATCAGGCGCCGGAGGCGGCCGCCCGCCCGTTCGTCGACGCCCAGAAGGGCATCGACGATGCCGAGGCCGCGCTGGAGGGCGCCCGCGCCATCCTGATCGAGCGCTTCAGCGAGGAGCCGGAACTCGTCGGCTCGCTGCGCGAGACGAGTTGGCAGCGCGGCCGGATGGTCTCGTCCCTGCGCAAAGGCAAGGCCGCGTCGGGCGAGAAGTTTGCCGACTATTTTGATTTCGCCGAGCCTCTCGCCAAGCTCCCGTCGCACCGCATCCTCGCCCTGTTCCGGGGCGAGAAGGAGGAGGTGCTCGACCTCGATATCGGCGACGCGCCGGCGGACGCGGCGCCGGCCGGCCAGCCCAGCTGGCAGGAGCTGCGCATCGCCAGGGCCTTCGGCATCGCCGAGCGCGGCCGGCCGGGCGACCGCTTCCTCGCCGAGACCGTCCGGCGGGCGTGGCGCACCAAGCTGAAGCCCGCCCTCGACACCGACCTGCGCGGGCGGCTCTGGACCATCGCGGAGGCGGGCGCCGTCACGGTGTTTGCCGGCAACCTGCGCGATCTCCTGCTCGCCGCGCCGGCCGGGCCCCGCCCGACGCTCGGCCTCGACCCGGGCTTTCGCACCGGCGTGAAGGTCGCGGTGGTGGACGCCACCGGCAAGGTGGTGGCCACCAACACGATCTACCCGCACGAGCCGCGCCGCGACTGGAACGGCGCCCTCGTCACGCTGGCCCGGCTCTGCCGTGCGCACAGGGTCGAGCTGATCGCCATCGGCAACGGCACGGCCTCGCGCGAGACCGACCGGCTCGCGGCCGAGCTCGTCTCCAAGCAGCCGGAGCTGCGGCTCACCAAGGTGATGGTCTCGGAGGCCGGCGCCTCGGTCTACTCGGCGAGCGCCTACGCCTCGGCCGAGCTGCCGGGCCTCGACGTGACCCTGCGCGGCGCCGTCTCGATCGCGCGGCGGCTGCAGGACCCGCTGGCCGAGCTCGTGAAGATCGAGCCCAAGGCGATCGGCGTCGGGCAGTACCAGCACGACCTCGCGGAGGGGAAGCTGTCCCGCTCCCTCGACGCGGTGGTGGAGGATTGCGTGAACGGCGTCGGCGTCGACGTGAACACCGCCTCGGTGCCCCTCCTCGCCCGGGTCTCGGGGCTGAGCGAGCGGGTCGCCGGCAACATCGTGGTCCACCGCGACGCCAACGGGCCGTTCCGCAGCCGCCAGAGCCTCAAGAAGGTGGCGGGCCTCGGGCCCAAGGCCTACGAGCTCGCCGCCGGCTTCCTGCGCATCCGCCACGGCGACGACCCCCTCGACGCCTCCGGGGTGCACCCGGAGGCCTACCCGGTGGTGCGCAAGATCCTGACGGCCACCGGCCAGCCGATCGGCGGCCTCATCGGCAACGGCGCGGTCCTGCGCGGCCTCGACCCGAAGCGCTTCACGGATGCGAGCTTCGGCCTGCCCACCGTCACGGACATCATCGCCGAGCTGGAGAAGCCCGGCCGCGACCCCCGCCCCGCCTTCCGCACCGCGACCTTCCAGGAGGGCGTGGAGAGGATCGGCGACCTCAAGCCCGGGATGCGCCTCGAAGGGGTCGTCACCAATGTGGCGGCCTTCGGGGCCTTCGTGGATATCGGCGTCCACCAGGACGGTCTCGTCCACATCTCGATGCTGGCCGACCGCTTCGTGAAGGATCCGCGCGACGTGGTGAAGCCCGGCGACGTGGTCCAGGTCCGCGTCCTCGAGGTCGATCCCGGCCGCAAGCGCATCGCCCTCTCGATGCGCTCGGAGGATGCGGGGCTGCGCCCGGCCCGGCGCGAGGAGCGCCCGGGGACCAAGCCGCCACCCAATCCCGCTCCGGCCTCCAAGCCTGCTCCGGCCTCCAAGCCTGCTCCGCCCTCCAAGCCGGGTCCGGAGCCCGCCGGAGCCCTGGCTGAGGCTTTGCGGCGCGCGGCCCTGGCAAAGGGCGGTCCGGCGAGCCGGAAGGGCTGAGCCGACGCGATCCTGGGATGGGCCGGCATCCAGGGCGGCGCCCGGCGCCTCACCCCTGCTTCGTCTCCGGCCCCGGCTCCTCCTCGCCCGCCGGCCTGTCGTCGTCGCGGGCGCGGTGGAGGAGGAAGATCGAGACCACCATGGTGAGGATCAGCACCGCCAGCACGCCGAGCTCGATCATGGAGGCGCGAAACAGGGCCTCCTTCTCGGCCGACCATTCCTTGGCGTGCATGATCTCCGAGGATTGCAGGGTGATCACGAGGACGCGCCGGATCGAGGCGATCAGGCCGACGATCAGGAAGGGCTCGCAGGTCAGCTTGCCCGAGCGCATCGAGACCCGCACCGTGTGCAGGATCTCGACGAGCATCAGCAGGAAGAGCAGCCGGTCGACGATCTCGAGGAGCTGCTGCGCGCCGCCGAGGCTGTGGAGCGCCTCCCAGGTCAGGCCGGCCGCGTCGATCAGCGCCAGCACCGCCGTGACGGCGAGGAGCAGGCCGAGAGCGGCGTAGATCGCGTGCTCGGTGTGCAGGAAGATGAAGGCGGAGGCCCGCGTCAGGCGGCCATGCTCTTCCGATTCCCCCGCCATGCCGCCCTCTCCGCCCACCCGGTGCCGGGATGAGACAGGAGCCGGGTGCCGCCGTCCAGCCGCCGGTGCCGCCGTCCAGCCGGCCCGCCGCCGGCCGGGCGATCAATCTCCCGTGATCGGGCGGGCCCGCCTCAGCCGAACAGGTGAAGCGCGTGCGGGGCGAAGAAGCCGAAGCCCAGCATCGCGGCGCCCGCGAGACCAAGCAGTCCGCCCGCGAAGACGAGCGCGGTGATGCCGGTGATGACCTCGGCCGAGGCCAGCACGATGCCGATCTGGAAGGCCGCCGAGGCCAGCTCGTAATGGTGGTAGCGGTGCAGCGCGAGGTCGCGCTTCTCCTGGCTCGCCTTGGCCTTCTCGGCGAGTTCCTTGCGGCCCTCGCCGGTGGCGGGCTCGGATTCCCAGCGCGCCAGGGTCTTGGCCCACTCGGCGCGCTTGGCCTGGATCGCCGCGTCGGTCGTGCCCGGCGGCAGCAGGCCCACCGCCTCGTCGATGGTCTTCACCACCGTGGCCCGGATGGTGCGGGCCTGGAAGTAAGCCCACTGGTTCGAGGCCTCGACATTGGCGCCGAGCGCCTCCGTCTGGGCCCCCTTGCCCGCGGTCTCGCTGAAGGCGAGGCACAGGGCCAGCACCGAGATCAGCAGCGCGACGCGCTTGTTCGAGCCCTCGACCGCTCCGTGACCACCCGACATTCGCCCCGCACCCCCAGTTGATTCGTTGGGGGTGAGTCACAGCCTATCCGGGGCGCCGAGGCAATCCGGCAGGCCGGAAGTCGCGAGCCAAGAAGCGCGTGAGGCGCCGGCTACTCGGCGGCCTCGACGAAGACGGTGCCGGCGCGCGGCAGGTCGAGGGTGTCCCAGGTCTCGGCCAGGGCCGCCGTCAGCTTGGTGATGCGCGCCTCGTCGTGGAAGGGCGAGGGCGTGATGCGCAGGCGCTCGGTGCCGCGGGGCACGGTCGGGTAGTTGATCGGCTGGATGTAGATGCCGTGGCGCTCGAGCAGGTGGTCGGCCGCCGCCTTGCAGAGCTCGGCATCGCCCACCATCAGGGGCACGATGTGGGTCTCGGTGTGGAGCACCGGCAGGCCCGCGGCCTCCAGCGCCGCCTTGGTCTTCTGCGCCTGGCGCTGATGCGCCGCCCGCTCCTCGCCGGAGCGCTTGAGGTAGCGCACCGAGGCGCGCGCGGCTGCCGCGATGGCGGGCGGGAGCGCGGTGGTGAAGATGAAGCCGGCGGCGTGGCTGCGCACCGCGTCGCAGAGGATGCCGGAGCCCGTGATGTAGCCGCCGACGCAGCCGAAGCCCTTGGCCAGCGTCCCCTCGATCACGTCGACGCGCCCCATCACCCCGTCGCGCTCGGCGATGCCGGCGCCGCGTGGGCCGTAGAGCCCCACCGCGTGCACCTCGTCGAGATAGGTCATGGCGCCGTAGCGGTCGGCGAGGTCGCAGATCGCCCCGATCGGCGCGACGTCGCCGTCCATCGAGTAGACGCTCTCGAACACGATCAGCTTGGGCCGGTCGCCCGCCTCGATCAGCAGCGCCTCCAGATGCGCGAGGTCGTTGTGGCGGAAGACCCGCTTCTCGCAGCCCGAGTGGCGCACGCCCTCGATCATCGAGTTGTGGTTGAAGGCGTCCGACAGGATCAGGCAATCCGGGATCAGCCGGGCGATCGTCGAGATGCCGGCCTGGTTCGAGACGTAGCCCGAGGTGAAGACGAGGCCCGCCTCCTTGCCGTGGAGGTCGGCGAGCTCGCGCTCGAGGTCGACGAGGGGCGAGTTGTTGCCCGCGATGTTGCGGGTGCCGCCCGCGCCGACGCCGCAGCGGAGCGCCGTCTGGGTCATGGCCGCCACCACCTCCGGGTGCTGGCCCATGCCGAGGTAATCGTTCGAGCACCAGACGGTGATCTCGCGGACCGAGCCGTCGGGCCGGCGCCAATGCGCGGTGGGGAAGCGGCCGGCGATGCGCTCGATATCGGCGAAGACGCGGTAGCGGCGCTCCCCGTGCAGCCGCTCCAGCGCGCCGCGGAAATGCGCCTCGTAATCCGTGCCGGTGCGGACGACCGGAGCCGGGCCGGTCAGGGGAGAATGGCCCAGAGCCGATGTCGTGTCGGTCGTCGTCGCGGGCATGAGGGTCAAGGGGCTCGTCCTTCGCGTGGCTGACCGGGCGACCTTGCTGCGGCCCGGAGCGGGATCGTCGAGGAGGGGCCCGCTCGCTTCCGAGCCCTTGTCCGGGAGGCGGCCGTCGCGTCCCGCCCGATCTCGCATCAGATGGAGGGTGTTTCCTTGCGGGCGTCTTTCGCGGCGCCGTCGGGGGTAAGATACAGGCGGATTTGGAATCGGTTCAAGCTGGGTTCCAACATCCCTGCTTTGCATCCTGTATGCGCATGGGGCAAAGCCCCAGAAAGTCCGGGCGACGATGGGTCGCGCATCATGAACACGAAGAACGACGCCGCCCGCGCGGAGCGGTTGAAGGCAGCGCTGCGAGACAACTTGCGGCGGCGTAAGGCGCAGGGCCGCGCCAGAGCCGAGACTTCGCCCGAAAATGCCGCGGAAACGCCGCCCGGCGATGCCGGCGCGCCCCCCGAACCGACGGGCGAGCCCGGCTCGCAAGCCTGATCCCGGTCCCCTTTCCGCCAAAACTGCCCTATACGTGGCCGTAACGAGCGAGGCGCGATCACGCGCCTCAGGGGAATGAACGGCGCCGACGCTCCCGAAGGAGCGCGGGGCTGAGAGGACCGACATGGACCGCATCCACATCACCGGCGGCGCGCCGCTCAACGGCGTGATTCCGATCTCGGGCGCCAAGAACGCGGCCCTGCCCCTGATGATCGCGAGCCTGATGACGGGGGAGACGCTGGAGCTCGTCAACGTGCCCCGGCTCGCCGACATCGCCTCGCTCTCGCGCATCCTCGGCAATCACGGCGTCGACCACATGGTGGTCGGCAAGCGGCCGGGCCAAACCACCGAGACCGGCCAGACCATCCGGCTCACCGCCTCGAACGTCATCGACACGACGGCGCCCTACGACCTCGTCTCGACCATGCGGGCGAGCTTCTGGGTGATCGCGCCGCTGCTGGCGCGCTTCGGCGAGGCCAAGGTCTCGCTGCCCGGCGGCTGCGCCATCGGCACCCGGCCGGTCGACCTGCTGATCATGGCGATGGAGGCGCTGGGGGCGCAGATCGAGATCGACGGCGGCTACGTCGTGGCCAGGACCCGGAACGGCCTGCGCGGCGGCGAGATCCGCTTCCCGAAGGTCACGGTGGGAGGCACCCACGTGGCCCTGATGGGCGCGGCCCTCGCCCACGGCACCACGGTGATCGAGAACGCCGCCCGCGAGCCGGAGGTGGTCGACCTCGCCGAGTGCCTGATCAAGATGGGGGCCCGGATCGAGGGCGCGGGCACGCCCCGCATCGTGATCGAGGGCGTCTCGCGCCTGCACGGGGCGCGTCACGAGGTCCTGCCCGACCGGATCGAGACCGGCACCTACGCCATGGCGGTGGCGATGACCGGGGGCGACGTGACGCTGGAGAACACCCGCGCCGACCTCCTGCACTCCGCCCTCGACGTGCTCGCCACCACGGGCGCCGAGGTGACGACGGTGCCGGACGGCATCCGCATCCGCCGCAACGGCGCCGGCATCGCAGCGGTCGACGTGACGACCGACCCGTTCCCGGGCTTCCCCACCGACCTGCAGGCGCAGTTCATGGCGCTGATGACGCTCGCCAAGGGCCGCTCGCATATCCGCGAGACGATCTTCGAGAACCGCTTCATGCACGTGCAGGAATTGGCCCGCCTCGGCGCCAAGATCCGGCTCGAGGGCGACCTCGCCATCGTGGAGGGCGTCCACCGCCTCAAGGGCGCCCCCGTGATGGCGACCGACCTGCGCGCCTCGGTCTCGCTGGTGATCGCCGGGCTCGCCGCCGAGGGCGAGACCCAGATCAACCGGGTCTACCATCTCGACCGCGGCTTCGAGGCCCTGGAGGCCAAGCTCGGCCGCTGCGGCGCCCAGATCCAGCGCGTCCGGAGCTGAGCCGAACGCCGCCCCGGGCGCCGCCGTCGCGGCCCCGGGCGCGACGCGGCGGCCTTAGCCGCCGATCTGGCCGCGCTTGAAGCCGAAGCCCGGGACTTCGCAGCCGCAGGCCGAGTTGTAGGGCGCGGGGCGGGTCACGCAATTGCCGCGGGCGGTGACGCAGATGCTGCTGCGCCGGCCGCCGGGGGGCCCGAAATCGCGGCGCCGCTCGTAGCGATCCTCGTCGTAGGCGCGGCGGCGCTCGTAGCGGTCCTCGTCGTAGCGCCGCTCGTAGCGGCGCCCGCCGTAATCGTCGCCGTAATACTGGGCGCTGGCCTCGACTGCGCCGAGCGTCGTGCCGAGGGTCAGGGCGGCGATTGCCGCCAGCGTGAAGCGCTTCACCGTCAGGGTCTCCATCATCGCGAATACCGGGGTCCTGTCGCGACCTTAAGCGCCTCAGATGAACGGCGCCTGAGGTCCCGCGCGCCCGATCCACGGAATGTCTGATCGACGCACAGTCTTTCCGGGAGAACGGCCCGCGGAGAGACTTTCGGGAACTCGGATCCGCCACGCAACGCGTGGGCGGCCCGGTCGGCGCGGGGCGCTCCGAGATCCGCCCCTCCGTCGGGTCTCGTCAGGATCCGCGGCAGTCTCCAGAACGGCTCCGACGCAGCCGGCGGTTGCCGGACGGGGATCCCCTCGCTACCTACGCCCCAGCCTATACCGACCTGACGCGGGCATCCCGCCTGCCGGAGCGCGACTGCCTCGCCATGGAGCTTCTCAAGCTCGCCGCCCTCGACGCCGAGGACCTGACCGTGATCTCGGCCCACCTGCAGGATGCGGTCCTGCGGGCGGGCGACCTCACCTATCTGGCCGCCGAGCACCGCTTCGTGCTGGTGGTGCGCCGCTTCGACTGGTCGATCCGGGAGGGCGAGGCGCCCCGGCGCCGGCTCGCCGGCGTGCATTTCGAGCGCGTGCTCGGGGTTCGCACCCGGGGCATCGCGCCGGGGCAGGATGCCGAGGCGGGGCTCAGCCTCCTGGCCGTCACCTTCGAGCCGGGCGATGCGCCCTCGGGCACCGTCACGCTGATCTTCTCGGGCGGCGCCGCGATCCGCCTCGATGTCGAGTGCATCGAGGTCCGGATGAAGGATCTCGGCCCCGTCTGGGAGAGCGAGACGCGCCCCGGCCACGCGGCGGAAACCGGGGCCGGCCTCGGCGCCCCGCCGGCCTGAGGCGGTCCGCCGCCCCGCGCCTGACATTCCTCTGGAGAACGGCACAGCCCCGATGGTTCGCCTCGACAGCAGCACCCCCGGCTTCGCGCAGGATTTCGCGCGCCTGCTCACCGTCAAGCGCGAGATCTCGGAGGATGTCGACGAGACCGTGCGGGACATCATCGCGGGCGTCATAGCCGGGGGCGATGCCGCCCTCGTCGACTATACCCGCCGTTTCGACCGCCTCGGCGCGGAGTTCTCGCAAGCGCGCCTGCGGGTGACGGAGGACGAGATCTCCGCCGCCCTCGACGCCTGCCCGCCCGAGGCGCTGGCCGCCCTGACGCTGGCCTCGGAGCGGATCGAGGCCTTCCACCGGCAGCAGCGGCCGGAGGATCACCTCGCCACCGACAGCCTCGGCGTCACCGCGGGCTGGCGCTGGACGGCCCTCGAATCGGTCGGGCTCTACGTGCCGGGCGGCACCGCGAGCTATCCCTCCTCGGTGCTGATGAACGCGGTGCCGGCGCGCGTCGCCGGCGTGCCCCGGATCGTCATGGTGGTGCCGACGCCGGACGACGTCGTGAACCCGCTGGTGCTCGCGGCCGCGCGGCTGTCGGGCGTGCACGAGGTCTACCGGGTCGGCGGCGCGCAGGCGGTGGCGGCGCTCGCCTACGGCACGCCCACCATCGCGCCGGTCGCCAAGATCGTCGGCCCCGGCAATGCCTGGGTGGCGGCGGCCAAGCGCCGGGTCTTCGGCCAGGTCGGCATCGACATGATCGCGGGCCCGTCCGAGGTGCTGATCCTGGCCGACGGCCATGCCAACCCGGACTGGATCGCCGCCGACCTCCTGGCCCAGGCCGAGCACGACACCGCCGCCCAGTCGATCCTGATCACCGACAGCGCGGACCTGGCGCAGGCGGTCGAGGGGGCCGTGGAGCGAGCGCTGGCGAGCCTGCCCCGCGCCGAGATCGCCCGGGCGAGCTGGCAGGATTACGGCGCCATCATCCGGGTGCGCGATTTCGACGAGGCGATCCCCCTCGTCGACCGCCTCGCGCCGGAGCATCTCGAGATCGAGACCGCGGAGGCCGAGGCGCTCGCCCTCAAGGTCCGCAATGCCGGCGCGATCTTCCTCGGCGCGCACACTCCCGAGGCGATCGGCGACTATGTCGGGGGCCCGAACCACGTGCTGCCCACCGCCCGCTCGGCCCGGTTCTCCTCGGGCCTCGGCCTCCTCGATTTCATGAAGCGCACCTCGATCCTGCGCTGCGACGCCGAGGCCCTGCGCGCCCTCGGCCCGGCCGCCATCGCGCTCGGGCGCTCGGAGGGGTTGGAGGGCCATGCGCGGTCCGTCGCGATCCGCCTGAACCTGTGATACTGGCGAGCTTGCCCGTCTCCGCGCAGGGCGGCCGGGCGGGCGAGCGCGATTTTCCGCGCGACGGGGGTGAGGCATCCGCATGAGCGAGGCGAAGGGCAAGGATCGCCTCGCGGCGGTGACCCTCGACGAGGATTCGATCGGGCGGGGCAACCCGGACCAGGAGCACGAGCGCGCCATCGCGATCTTCGACATCCTGGAGGACAACCACTTCGCGATTCCCGGACGCGAGGGCCCCTACGCCCTCAATCTCGGCCTCGTCGAGAACAAGCTCTCCTTCGCCATCCGGACGCCGACGGGCGAGCCGGTGATCACGCATCTCCTCTCGCTCACCCCGTTCCGTCGCGTGATCCGCGATTACGAGATGATCTGCGAGAGCTACTACAACGCCATCCGGACGGCCTCGCCGACCCAGATCGAGGCCATCGACATGGGCCGGCGCGGCCTGCACAACGAGGCGTCCGAGACCCTGAAGCAGCGCCTCGACGGCAAGGTCGACCTCGACCACGACACGGCGCGGCGCCTGTTCACCCTGATCTTCGCCCTGCACTGGAAGGGCTGAGGCGCGTGACGATGCGCGCCGCCCGCATTGCCCCGGCCTGAGAGCGAGGCGGGCGATGGACCATGCCGGCCCGAAAAAGAAGCGGGTGCAATCGGCCCTGTTCATGTGCAATTTCAACGCCGTGCGCTCGCTGGCGGCGGAGGCGATCGCGCGCCATTACTTCGGCAAGTCGATCTACGTGCAGTCGGCGGGCGTGCGCTCGGGGGAGCCGGCCGACCCCTTCATGGTCGCGGCGCTCGACGAGATCGGCATCGACGCCTCCCGTCACAAGCCCCGCACCCTGGAGCAGCTGGAGGAGTGGGAGGGTTTGAATTTCGACCTCATCGTCACCCTGGCGCCGGAGGCCCACCACGCCGCCCTCGAACTGACCCGGACGCTCGCGGCCGATGTCGAGTACTGGCCGACCCCCGACCCCACCATCCTGCAGGACGCCTCGCGCGAGCAGCGCCTCGACGCCTACCGGGATGTCCGCGACGGCCTGACCTACCGCATCAAGTCCCGGCTGAAGGGCTGAAGCCGCGCGCCCGCTTTACGGGCCGCCCACAGGCGAACATACCGGCCTGATGGAAACCCACACCGACCTCTGGCTCGCCGCGAGCATCGTGGTGATCTCGCTCCTGCTCTCGGCCTTCTTCGCGGGGGCCGAGACGGCCTTCACGGCGGCCTCGCGGGCCCGGATGCTCGCCCTCGAGACCGGGGGCGATGCCCGCGCCGGCATCGTCAACCGCATCCTGGCGATGCGCGAGCGCTTCATCGGCGCCATGCTGATCGGCTACAACATCGTGGCGATCGGGGCCTCGGCCTTCACCACCAGCGTGCTCACGGCGATCTTCGGCAAGAGCGGCGTGCTCTACGCCACCGCCGGCATGTCGATCCTCGTCATCGTCTTCGCCGAGGTGCTGCCCAAGACCCTGGCGATCAGCACGCCGGACCGGGCCGCCCTGATCATGGCCCGGCCGGTGGCCTTCATGGTGGCGGTCCTGGGGCCCCTCACGGTGGCGATCGAGAGCGTGGTGCGGCTGATGCTGCGCCCCTTCGGCATCACCATCGGGGCGCATCAATCGATCCTGTCGGCGACGGAGGAGATCCGCGGTCAGGTGGCCCTGCTGCACCGGGAGGGTGGCGTCGCCAAGGCCGAGCGGGACATGCTGGGGGGCCTCCTCGACCTCTCCGACCTCTCGGTCTCGGAGGTGATGGTCCACCGCACCAAGATGCGGACCATCAACGCGGACCTGCCCTCCGAGGAGATCGTCCGGGAGGTGCTGTCCTCGCCCTACACGCGGATGCCGCTCTGGCGCGGCACGCCGGAGAATATCGTGGGCGTGCTCCACGCCAAGGACCTGCTGCGCGCCCTCGACGCGGCCGGGGGCGACGCCTCCGGCCTCAAGGTCGAGGCGCTCGCCCTCGAGACCTGGTTCGTGCCCGACACGACGAGCCTGCGCGCCCAGCTCAAGGCGTTCCTGGCCAAGAAGACCCACTTCGCCCTCGTGGTCGACGAGTACGGCTCGGTGATGGGTCTCGTGACCCTGGAGGACATCCTCGAGGAGATCGTCGGCGACATCGCGGACGAGCACGACGTCACGGTCTCGGGCGTCCGGCCGCAGGGCGACGGCTCCGTCAATGCCGACGGCTCCGTGCCGATCCGCGACCTCAACCGGGCCATGGACTGGAACCTGCCCGACGACGAGGCCACCACCATCGCGGGCCTCGTCATCCACGAGGCGCGGGCGATCCCCGACCAGGGCACGGCCTTCAACTTCCACGGCTTCCGCTTCCAGGTCCTGCGCAAGGCCAAGAACCGCATCACCACCCTGCGCATCACCCGCCTGGTGCCGGCGCCGGGCACGAAGCGCGACGAGGCGTGAGGGAACGATCCAGGGCCGCCGGCACCGTGCCTCGGGCCCTCGTCCCGGTCCGCGTGGGTCCGCGTCAGGAGCCGGGCCGGGGTTTTCACGTGCAACGTTAACGCATTCCTGCCGCCGCTCCCGCGCGTCTGTGCCGATCCGGGTCGAACCCCGCGACAGGTCGGAAATCACGCCTGGTACGAACCCCGACCCGCCGGGGATCGACAGGATCCGAATCCGCCTAAAGCAACCTTTAGGTCGTATTTGAACGATAAGCTCAACCCTGTCTTCGGCATGGGGTCCTACCCACGGATCCGGGCGTCGCAGCCGGATGGGCCGGGCGGATGCCGGAAGGGGATGGATGCGCCTCGACACGCCGACCCTGCTGCTGGTGACCGTCGTCGTGACCTTCATGGTCGGGACGCTGTTCCTGCTGTCCTGGGGTCAGGCCCGGCGCACCCTCGCGCTGGCGATCTGGGGCGTGGCGCATCTCGCCGGGGCCTTCGCGTCGGCGCTGCTCGCGCTCCGCGGCGTGATTCCGGACTGGGTCTCGATCGGGGTCGCCAACACCCTGATGATCGGGGCCTACGGGCTGATCTGGAGCGGGGTGCGCGCCTTCGAGAAACAGCGCCTGCGCCTCGACATCGCGCTCTCCGGCGCTGCCGCCTGGGGCCTGCTCTGCCTCGTCCCGGCCTTCTACGGCTCCCTGCCCGCCCGGGTGATCCTGGCCTCCGCGATCGCCGGAGCCTTCTGCGCGGCCGGCGCGGTCGATGTCTGGCGCGGGCGGGCCGAGGCGCTGGTGTCGCGCTACCCCGCCATCGTGCTGCTCGGGGCCTATGCGGCGCTCTACTGGGCGCGGATCCCCCTCGCCCTGGTGGCGCCCCTGCCGAGCGCCGGCAACGTGATGGATTCGCCCTGGCTCGCGATTCTGTGCTTCGGCGGCATGCTGTTCACGGTGGCGATCGCCTTCACGTTCATGGCGCTCACGAAGGAGCGGGCCGAGCACGAGCAGCGCCACGCCGCCGACACCGACCCGCTCACCGGCATCGCCAGCCGCCGCGCCTTCGTGGCGGCGGCCGAATCGCTGCTCGCCGATCCGGCGCGCCCGGTGGCCCTGCTCCTGTTCGACCTCGACCACTTCAAGAACATCAACGACGCCTATGGCCACGCGGTCGGCGACGGGGTGCTGGTCGGGTTCTGCTGCACCGCCGCGGCCCTGCTGCCGCCCGGCGCCCTACTCGGCCGGATGGGCGGCGAGGAATTCGCCTGCGTGATCCCGGATCACGGCCCCGAGGCGGCGCTGGCCCGGGCCACCCTGGTGCGGAAGGCGCTGGCGCATCTCGCGATCCCGGCCCTGCCGCGGCTGCGCGTCGGCACCAGCGTGGGCATCGCCACGAGCGCGGCTTCGGGCCGGGATTTCGACACCCTGCTGCGGCAGGCCGACGCCGCCCTCTACCGGGCGAAGCGCAACGGCCGGAACCGGGTCGAGGTCTCGGCACCGCCCCTCGAGCGCGCGGCCTGAGGGTCAGTCCCGCGGGGCCCCCCGGCGCAGCAGGAACACCCCTTGCGCGCCGATCAGGTTCCAGAACCACCACGGCATCGAGAACCGCATCGGGCGGCCCCGCGCGTCGAGGGCGGTCGCCTTCTCGATCCGGGCGCCGATCTCGCGGCACAGGCCGACGAAGTCCCGGATGGTGCAGTGGTGGATGTTCTGGGTCTCGTACCAGGCCTCGGGCAGGATCTCGGTGACGGGCATCCGGCCCCGGAAGGCGAGCTCGGACCGCACCCGCCAATGCCCGAAATTCGGGAAGGAGATGATCACCTGGCGGCCGATGCGTAGCAGGTGCTCCAGCACGATGCGGGGATTGCGCGTCGCCTGGATGGTCTGGGACAGCACCACCACGTCGAAGGCGTCGTCGGGATAGTTGGCGAGGTCGGTATCGGCATCCCCCTGGATCACCGGCAGGCCCCGGGCCAGGCAGGCATTGACGCCCTCGCGCGACAACTCGATGCCGCGCCCGTCGACGCCGCGGCGGTCGCGCAGCAGCGCCAGGAGCGAGCCGTCGCCGCAGCCGATATCGAGCACCCGCGCCCCCGGCGGCACGAGGCCGAGCACCACGATGTGATCGACGCGCGCGCCCCCCGCCTCGGTGCCGTGGGGCAGCCGCTCGGCGGCGTCCCAGGGCGCCGAATCGGCGGCGTTGCCCAGGATGGCCTCGTCGCGCCCGCTCATAGGCCGCGCGCCCGGGCCGCCGCGTCGATGAAGCCGCGCGCCGCCGAGAACATGGTGGGCTCGTCGAGCAGGAAGGCGTCGTGGCCCTTGTCGCTCTCGACCTCCACGAAGGCGACCGGCGCCGAGGCGGCGTTCAGCGCGTGCACGATGGCGCGGGATTCCGAGGTCGGGAACAGCCAGTCCGAGGTGAAGGAGATCACGCAGAACCGGGTCTTCGTGCCCTGGAAGGCCTTGGCGAGGACGCCGCCATGGTCCTCGGCGAGGTCGAAGTAATCCATCGCCCGGGTGAGGTAGAGATAGGCGTTGGCGTCGAAGCGCTCGACGAAGCTGAGGCCCTGGTGGCGCAGGTAGCTCTCGATCTGGAAATCGGCGTTGAACGAGAAGGTCGGGGCCGAGCCGCCCTGGAAGCGGCGCCCGAACTTCCGGTGGAGCGCGGGCTCCGACAGGTAGGTGATGTGCGCGCCCATCCGGGCGACGCCGAGCCCCTTGGCGGGGCGCGTCCCGGCCTCGAGATAGCGCCCGTCCGCCCAGGCGGGATCGGCCATGATCGCCTGCCGGCCGACCTCGTGGAAGGCGATGTTCTGGGCCGAGTGGCGCGGCCCCGTGGCGATCGGCAGGGCGGCGAAGACGCGCTCGGGATAAAGCGCTGCCCATTGCAGCACCTGCATGCCGCCCATCGAGCCGCCGACGCAGAGGAACAGGTCGCGGATGCCGAGGCGGTCGAGGAGCATCGCCTGGGCCCGGACCATGTCCCGGATGGTGACGAGGGGGAAGTCGAGGCCGTAGGGCCGGTCCGTCGCCGGGTCGATCGAGGCCGGGCCGGTGGAGCCCATGCAGGAGCCGATCACGTTCGAGCAGATGACGAAGTAGCGGTCGGTGTCGATCGGCTTGCCGGGGCCGACCAGGGTCTCCCACCAGCCGGGCTTGCCGGTGACCGGGTGGGTGTGGGCGAAGTGCTGGTCGCCCGTGAGGGCGTGGCAGATCAGCACCGCGTTCGAGCGCGCGGCGTTCAGGGTCCCGGCGGTCTGGTAGGCGATCTGGAAGGGCGCGAGCAGGACTCCCGCATCCATGGGAAGCGGCTCGTCGGTGCCGAAGCGGGCGACGGGGCTGCGCGGGTCGAGGGCCTGCGGCAGGTCCGCGGGGAGACGGGCCCGCATGCCGGTCTCGGCGACGGGTTCCGGCTTCAGGGCAGTGTCCGGAATGGTGTCCATGACGCGTCTGGAAAGGGGCTGCCGCCGTCTCGCACCCGCGGCGCGGAACGGCGCGCGAGGCGGCCTGCGCCGGCGGGCGCCATCGTCCCTCGCTCCACGGAGGTAGTGTGCGCGCGCCGACGCGTCAACGAAAGGGGCGGGTCCGGCCGCGTCCGCTCGCGTGCAAGTCGGCTCGCGTGCAAGTCGGCTCGCGCGCCTCCGTTGGCGAGCGCCCGTGACACCCGGCCCCCGGCCTTGCCTCCCGCGCAACCATCGCGGCTGGCCCTTCGCCGCGCCGGATCGTAAACACGGGGCCGGACGAGACCCCGCCGGACCCGCTCGGCCCCCAGAATCACCCGCAGAACCCAAGCCCCATGCGCTTTTCCAAGAGAGCCGCGCCGCCGCTCGACAACCTCGCGGATCTTCGCGCCGAGATCGACCGGATCGACGCCGAGATGCACGCCCTGCTGATCCAGCGCGGCTCGATCATCGACCGGCTGATTGCCGTGAAGGGCACCTCGGCCTCGGGCTCCGCCTTCCGGCCGGGGCGCGAGGCCTCGATGATGCGCCGCGTCGCCGAGCGCCACCGGGGCCTCCTGCCCCTCGACACGGTGGAGGGGATCTGGCGCGTCATCATCGCGACCTTCACCTGGGTGCAGGCGCCGTTCTCGGTCCATGCCGACATCTCGGGGGGGGATGCGGCGATGCGCGATTCCGCGCGGTTCCATTTCGGCTTCACGGTGCCGTACCGGCCGCACCCGACCTGCGCGGCGGTGATCGAGGCGGTGGCGGCCTCGCGCGGCGATCTCGGCATCTTCCGCTTCGACCCGCGCGGCGCCAAGGCGCCCGCGGCCGGCGCGGCCTGGTGGGACGGGCTCGTGGGCGAGGGCCGCCCGAAGGTGATCGCGCGCCTTCCCTTCATCGAGCGGCCGACGCACCCGGCCGGCACGCCGGTCTTCGTGGTGGCCAAGCCCCTCGACGATCCGGCGGCGGCGCAGCGTGACTGGGTGCTGCACGCCGCCCGCACGCAGGCCTGGACCGCGCAGGCCGAGCGCGCCCTGCAGGACCTCTACGGCGAGGTGGTGGCCCGCGCCGCGCCGGAGGCCGGGCAGGAGCGCCTGCTCCTCGCCGTGCCGGGGGGCGTCGGCGCCCGGCAGCTGCGCGAGGCCCTGGAGCGGGCCGGCATCGCCCTGGGCGCGCTCGACGAGACCGGCAGCCACGCGGCCCGGTTCCGGGTCTGAGACGCGCAAAGCCCGGGCCCCGCGGGCGGGACCGGGCACGCAATTTCCGGCGCCCCGGGCGGTCCACGCGGGCGCGAAATGCTGTAGAGGGGCGGGCGACACTCCCCATGCCGTTGCGATTGCCATGACCGCCGCCAGCCCAGAACCCGCCGCCCTCCGCCCGGTGCCGCGCCCCGGCGTGCTCGCCATCGAGGCCTATGTGCCGGGCAAGAGCGGGGCGCCCGGCGCGCATCCGGTCTACAAGCTCTCCTCGAACGAGACGCCGCTCGGCCCGAGCCCGGCCGCGATGGCGGCGATGCGCGAGACGGCGGGCGGCCTCGCCCTCTATCCGGACGGCAACGCCACGGCCCTGCGCGCGGCCATCGCGGCCAAGTACGGGCTCGACCCGGCCCGGATCGTCTGCGGGGCGGGCTCGGACGAGTTGCTGTCGTTCCTCGCCTACGCCTTCGTGGGCCCCGGCGACGAGGGCATCTACGCCGAGCACGGATTTCTGGTCTACCGCATCGCCATCCTGGCGGCCGGCGGCACTCCAGTGGTGGCGCCCGAGCGCGACCTCACGGCCGATGTCGACGCGATCCTGGCCGCCGTCACCCCGCGCACCCGCATCGTCTACATCGCCAACCCGAACAACCCGACGGGCACCTACCTGCCCTTCGCGGAGGTGCAGCGCCTGCATGCGGGCCTGCCCGCCCACGTGCTCCTCGTCCTCGACGCCGCCTACGCGGAATATGTCCGGCGCAACGATTACTCGGCCGGGCTCGACCTCGTGCTGCAATCCGAGAACGTCGTGATGACCCGCACCTTCTCGAAGATCCACGGGCTGGCCTCGCTCCGGATCGGCTGGATGGTGGCCCCCCCCGCCATCGTCGACGCGGTCAACCGCATTCGCGGGCCCTTCAACCTGTCGGGCGCCGGGATCGCGGCGGGCGCGGCCGCCATCGCGGACGAGGCGCATGTGGCGGCAGCGGCCGCCCACAACGCGGCCTGGCTGCCGCGGATGACCGAGGCCGTGGAGGCGCTGGGGCTCAGGGTGACGCCGAGCGTCGGCAACTTCATCCTGGTGCATTTCCTCGACGCGCCCGGCCGGAGCGCCGCGGAGGCGGATGCGTTCCTGACCGCGCGCGGCGTCATCACCCGCCGGGTCGCGGCCTACGGGCTGCCGAACGCCCTGCGGGTGACGGTGGGGAGCGAGGCCGCCAATGAGGCGTTCCTGGCGACGCTCGCGGATTTCGTCCGAGGCACGCGCGATGTCTGAGGCGGCGACACTTTCGGAGCCGGCTAAGCAGCCCTTGAGCCGGCTCGCCATCGTGGGTCTCGGCCTGATCGGCTCCTCGATCGCCCGGGGCGCCCGGCAATACGGCCTTGCCGACACGATCGTGGCGATCGACCAGGATGAGGGCGTGCGCGAGCGGGTGAGCGCCCTCGGGCTCGCCGACCACGTCACGGCGGACGCGGCCGAGGGCGTGGCGGGGGCCGACCTCGTCATCCTGTGCGTGCCGGTCGGCGCCGTCGGGATTGTGGCTGCGGCGATCCAGGGACGGATGAAGCCCGGCGCGGTCTTGTCCGATGTCGGCTCGGTCAAGGGCGCAGTGGTGGCCGCCGTCGCCCCCGTCCTCAGCGAGGGCGTGGCCTTCGTGCCCGGCCACCCGGTGGCCGGCACCGAGTATTCCGGGCCCGATTCCGGCTTCTCGACCCTGTTCTCAGGCCGCTGGTGCAT
Organism: Methylobacterium soli; assembly: GCF_008806385.1. Taxonomy (GTDB): domain Bacteria; phylum Pseudomonadota; class Alphaproteobacteria; order Rhizobiales; family Beijerinckiaceae; genus Methylobacterium; species Methylobacterium soli. Next base: position 7,567 of record NZ_VZZK01000033.1, on the reverse strand, counting down.
CCTCACCCCGGCCGAGGACGCGGATGCGGCGGCGGTCGCGACCGTGCGGCAGCTCTGGGAGGGGCTCGGCGCCATCGTGGAGACGATGAGCCCGGAGCATCACGATCTCGTGCTCGCCATCACCAGCCACGTGCCGCACCTCATCGCCTACAACATCGTCGGCACGGCGGCCGACCTCGAGGCGGTGACGCAATCCGAGGTGATCAAGTTCTCGGCGGGCGGCTTCCGGGATTTTACCCGCATCGCCGCCTCCGACCCGACCATGTGGCGCGACGTCTTCCTGACGAACAAGGACGCGGTGCTCGAGATGCTCGGCCGCTTCAACGAGGATCTGGCAGCGCTCGCCCGCGCCATCCGCTGGGGCGACGGCGAGGCCCTCCACGACCTCTTCACCCGCACCCGCGCCATCCGCCGCGGCATCGTGGCCATGGGCCAGGAAACCGCCGAGCCCGATTTCGGCCGCGCCCGGCCGCAGGCGACCCGCAAAGGTGCGTGAGGCGCGCGTGAGGGCCGGCTCGCCCGTCCCCTCAACGCATCCGAGGTTCCGGCCCCCGGATCACCAGCGATAGATCAGGCTCGCGATGAATTGCCGGGGCTGGCCGCGGTAGCAGGCCCCCGCCTGGCAGGTGAAGTAGTTGCGGTCGAGCAGGTTGGTGACGTTCACCTGCAGGCGCATGCCCTGGAGCCGGGGATCGACCTTGGCGAAGTCGTAGGCGGCGACCGCGTCGAACAGGGTGACGGTGGAGTTGCGGAAGGTGTTCGGCACATCGTTTGCCGGGCTCGTGCCGGCATAGCGGATGCCGCCGCCGAAGCTCAGGCCGTAGAGCTCCGACCAGGTCGGGAGCGCGTAGGTCGCGAACATCCGGAAGGTGTTGCTGGGCACCCCCGAGAGGGAGAGACCCACCGATTCCGGGCTGCCCGGGTTCCTGATCGTCCGGATGTCGACGTGGCTGTAGGCCGCCGTGACGTTGATGCCCGGGCCGAGATTGGCCACCGCCTCGAGTTCCGCGCCGTGCGAGTTCACGGCGCCGATCGGCGCGACGAAGAAGAGGGGGCTTACCGGGTCGGGCGCCAGCACGTTGGTCTGGGTGATGTCGAACACGGCCGCGTTGAGAAAGACGCTGGTGCCCGGCACGTTGAACTTGATGCCACCCTCGATCTGCGTCCCTTCGGTCGGCGCGAAGGGCTGATTGAGGCGGGTCAGCCCGAGCTGGGGCGCGAAGGTGCTGGCATAGCTGACATAGGGGGACGAGGTCGTCGGTGAGCAGGTAGTTGAGGCCGACGCGCTCGCTGAAGGCCCGGTTGACCGCCTCGGTCGCGGTGCCCGGACTGGCCACGCTTCCGGAGGTGGTGGTGACGCCGTCGTGCCGTCCGGTCAGAGTCAGGATGAAGCGGCCGAGCCTGGCCTGGTCCTGCACGTAGGTGCCGAGCTGCGATTGCGTGACCCGGGTGGCGTTGCCGAGATCCGGGACCGGGATGAATTGTGCGCCGTAATTCGGTCGGATCAGGCCGCCGAGCTGCAGGTCCGGCGCGAGGCCGAAGCCGCTGCGCTGGCTGTAGGTCGCGTAGGTGTAGTCGATCCCGCCGACGAGCGTGTGCTGGATCGCGCCGGTGGCCCCGCGGAGTTCGAGCTGGTTGTCGACCGAGAAGGTGTCGAGCACGTTCGCGATGCGGCCGGTATCGCGGGCGGCGGTGCTCAGATCGGCGCTCAGGCCGCCGGGGGTGATCTCGGTATACCGCAGGTCTGCATCCACATGGTAGTAACGGAAGTTCTGCCGGAAGATGATGTCCGGACTGAACTTGTGCTCGAAGGCGTAGCCGATGCGGTACTGCTCGGTGTTGAGGTTCTGGAAGGCCGGATCACCGGAGAACAGGCGCGTCTTCTGGAAGCGCGGGTCGGTGAAGTCCGAGTAGAACGAGACGTTGCCCGGCACCGTGTTGTTGAGATACTCGGCGAGCACCGTGAAGGTGGTGTCGGCCGAGGGCTTCCAGGTGAAGGCCGGCGCGATGTAGGCCCTGTCGTCGATGCCGCCCGGCAGGAAGTTGTTGCTCTGGCGGACGGCGCCCGTGAGCCGGTAGAGCAAGCGCCCGTCGCTGCCCTCGATCGGGCCTCCGACATCGAAATTGCCCTGGTAGCGATCGTACTGGCCGCGCTGCAGCCAGACCTCGCCGAAGGGCGTCGCGGTCGGGCGCTTCGAGGTGACGTCGACGATGCCGCCGGGCGATCCGAGCCCGTAGAGGCCGCCGGCCGGCCCCCGCAGGATCGTGATGGCGTCGAGGCCGTAGGGCTCGACCTTCGGGATCGCGAAGGGGGCGGAGGGCTGGCGCAGGCCGTCACGGTAGATGCCGACATTCGTCACGTTGAAGCCGCGGATGTAGAAGGCGTCGAAGCGCGGGTCGAAGCCGAAGACGTTGGCCGAGACGCCGGGCGTGTAGCTGATCGCCTCGTTCAGCGATTGCACGTTGCGGTCGTTGAGCTGCTGGCGCGTCACCACCGAGACCGATTGCGGCGTCTCGATCAGCGGGGTGTTGGTCTTGGTGGCCGTGGGGCTGACCCGGGCGGTGTAGCCGACGACCCCGCTCGGGCCGCCCCCGCCGCCGCTGGTGGCCGAGCCGTTGCCGATCCCCGGACCGGCCGGCGCCGCGCCGCTGCCCTCGACCGCGATCTGGTCGAGGCGCACGCTCGCCTCCTGGGCCCGCGCCGGGCCCGGCGGCTGCGCCGCGAGCGCCAGGGGGCCGAGTGCGACGGTCGCCGCGAGGCGTCGGGCGATGGGGTGCATGGCGAGACCTTCCGCGAGCGTTCGTTGACGCCCGAATCCTGTCCTGCCCGCTCAAGCTTCGCCGTTCAATCCCAAAAACTCAATTAAAACATAGACTTAGAATAGATACAAACTGCGGTTGCGCCTCTCAAGTGGTCGAAACCCAATGAGACCAGGGACTTCAAAGGACGGGGCGTTCCAGCAGGCCGTGCTGTCCGTTTGAAACATGCTGGGCGGCCGTCTCGGACGCTCCACGCAGGCCAAGGCGCATTCCGACGTCAGGCAAGCCGCCTTGGCGGAATCGGCGTCTAACGCGTCGGGCGATCGCCGACCGGCTCCCATGCCGGCCTTCCTGATCGCCGCAAGGGTGCGGTCGGATGCCAGGAACGCCGTCAGACGCTCGGCTTCGTCCCGATGGCGTGCGGTGTCGACGATCGCTGCCGTGAACACCTGGACAAGCTGCACCTCCTCGGGAAGCGGACCCACAAGCTCCACGTTGGGCTGGTTCACCAATTCGCTGACAGGCCCGAGTGCGAGATCCGACCCGCCGGCTGCCAGCATCGACGTGGAATCGATCCCCCGAGGCACGACCGTCACGGACACCGTGTCGGCGATCCCGAGCCTCGGGAACACCACGGCCTTGAGGAACTGACCGCTGGTGCTCTCGGGCATGCTGACCGCTCGCGCAGCGAGCAGGCTCCGTTTGAGCGCATCGACGCTGCCGATGTCGGGCTTCGGGCTTCCCTGACGCACGGCCGCAGCGAGCGGCACGCGCGCAAGCTCCTTGTCCGAGCCGCCGATGATCCGGCCGGCCGCAACAAGCTCGTCCAGCCCCTCCCTGGAGAGGATGACCAGATCGGCGTGCACACCGCGTTCAAGCTGGGCGCTGATGGTCTTTGGACCCGCCCCCTGGGACGCACCGGACAATGTGGTGACGGCGATGCCCGTCTCGCGCTCGAAGTCCGGGATGACTTCCTGATACGCCAGGGAGAAGCCGCCCGAGATCATGACGGTGATCTCCGCCATCGCGGGACCTGACAATGCCATGAGTGCCACCCCCAAACCGATCGCCGAACCGGCCCTGAAACGCGTCAGCACCATCCGCACATTCTTGTCCACGGGAGGCGCCGCGTTCCTCGGGCTCTTAGCCTCTCTGCCGCAGGATGACGCCATGGCCCAAGTCCCGCCTCGCGATCTCGTGCGCGAGATCGCGGCCTTATGGAGCAAATGCACCAAGCGGTGCTGACGCCTCAGACGACCGGGTTGGAGAGAACCCGGTGGAAGCTACACAGATTACCGTCTGCGGTGTTAGCAATGTACCATGGCAGACAATTACTGGCGCTCCGTCCACAAACGAGCCCTCAAAGATACGCGCTCCGCTCTCGCTCTTGAGTCAACAGAGCGGCTGGTGATCACCATCATCTTGGCCGTGCTAGCTATCTGTCTGCTTTGGCTTGTGGGCGGCCCCAGCGAAGCCGGAGGCGAACTAGCAACAAAGGCAGCCGGAAGCGCAGCTATCCTGCTCTTTTTTCCGCTCGTTTACCTATGGCGGATTTTCAAGACACCATCGCTGCTGAGCATGGAATTGAAGGAAATAGCTCGAGCACTTGAAGAAAGGTTGAGGATAATATCTGAGAAACAAGGCATAAAAAGCCCGTCATTTGATATAATAGCACTTCGATCTGGAATTAATATTCAGTTTGATTGTTCAAAAGCGCAAAATTTTTATTACACACAGACAGAAATCTCCCCGGTGCTAGTAAAGCCTGAAAATCCATCTGAGGGGATTTACCGTCTTTACGTGGTAAGTGGGGCAAACGGTATAAGTCAGTTTTCTGTAAGCAACTTTTATAAATGGTCGTTTCTTAATGATATGCGTGAATTTAAGAAGGGTAATATTATTATATACGAAATAAATATTCTGAAGGTCGATGGAGAATATACTGCATTCGGGTATCCGATATATTATTCAGGCGCGCGAACCACGACGATTTTTGTTCTGGGCAGCCGAATTGATCCATCTAGTAGCCGGCCCTGTGCTCGGCGCAGATCCATTTCGCTGCAAGCAGAAGATCCTGACACCGTAGAGTTTGACAATGATAAAGATAGATCAGGAGAAATATTTATAGATGTTCCACGAGATTATTGGTATGGCAAATTCCGATTTCGGATACGGGCAATAAGATTTGTGCGCGAGCAGACGCCGGTTAATGCTGCTGTGTTCTCTCTGTGTTGTATAGGTTCTCATAATATAAGCGATAAACAATGTGTTAGAACCAAACTTGTAATGGAAGCGACTTGGTTCTGCTCGCCTGATTGGAGTGAGGTCAGCGAAGGCCCCATTGGCTTTCCAGGCAGCAACCGTTTTGTGTTGACCCGCCATCCAAACGACCCGGAGGATACTTGGCCTCATGAAATCATACTGGACAGCCTTGAAATCGAGATCAATTCAAGAGATTTTTAATATATGCGGATCTCACGGGCGTCAATTGCAGTCATGACTTGCACGATAAACACGGCCGTGAACTTTCCGCGCGCCAGCTTGTTGCGGATGTTCGGCTCAGTCTCCGTCACGCCGATGGCGTCCAGCTTTTCCACGAGTTGCGCGTAGGTCACACCCCTGCGTTTCAACTCAGCTTTGAGAAGCCCTTTCAGCGCACACTGCGCCTCGCCCTCGTGTCGGCCAAGTCCCTGTCGTTCTGCGGCTACTGGCAGCGTCAGCAGCGCAAGGCGGTGGCGTGATGGCCCTTCCTCAGATCGTCACCACCCTGACAGCCAAGCGGGATTAGATTGAGATCCATATCAGGGTGCTTCGCGAGCAATTCTTCGCGCCGACCTCGCGCGATGCCGTCGCGGTGTTCGCGCGGGATCATCTGGAGGCTGTCGCCTCCGTGCGGCAGCCGCTCGAAGCCTATGCACGGGAGCATGCGGAATTTCGCGTTCTGCCCGGCCGCTTCATGGTGATCGAACAGGCTGTCGCGATGCCTCGGGGACGAGAGACGGCGGCTGCCTACATGAGCCGGTTCATCGAGGAGATGAAGGCATCAGGCTTTGTCGCGAGAGCCCTGGCGACGAGCGGGCAGCCCGACGCTGCGGTCGCTCCGAAGGCGCGCTGTCCCTAGCCTTCGGGGTTCCGTGGCGCTCAGGCCGCGAATGTCCGCTGTGAGCGGAGAAACCGCCGCTTGTTGGAACGCCCGCTCTCCACCTTCAGAAGACCTTCAACAGCCTCGGCTTCCCGATCGGGCAAGGCCTGTTGAACGCCGCGCCCACTTCGAATGTCCGCTTGGGGCCTCAAGCCCGGAGCATTATCTTTGCCGGAACGGGGCCGTTGCCCTGTTCTGCTCCGTCAGGATGCGGCCGATGATGCCGTCGCACCCGAGCGCCTCCCCGACGCACTCGGCGGTCATAAGAATTTTCACCTGCCCGTCCTCCTGAGCGACCCTCCGGCAGATATAGGCGGCCGGCCCGCCACCGCTCGGCTTGGCAAGCGTCCAAAGCATCTGCTGCTTCGCGTCCTGTATCTCAACGAGTGAGGCGGTCTCTCGCGTTACCTCCGTGCCCGGAGCAGCCTTGATGCCCGCGACCATCTCGGCGAACGGAACGACCTCGCGTCCGCAAAGCTGCTTGGCTTCCGCCACACAGGGCAGAGCAACCACGAGAATGATCGCTCGGACGAGACTTCCAGACAGGCGCATGATCGTTCTCAGAGAAGGGCGCTTCGCAAGAGGGTGCAGGCCGATCACTGACAGCCGATGGTCGGATCTGCAATCGATCGGGCACGTCCTGACGTTCAAGTCGCGAGGAGCGGTGGGTCGGTGGTGTCTCGGCTAAGGTCAGGCAGGACCAAGCCCTCTTGGAACGACGAGTCTTAGAGCCGGGCCCGATCGCGTTGCAGCGGGCTGGAAAATAGGCAGCCCCGGTTCGGTTCGGCGCGACGGACCCCCTCTCCCGTGCGGGAGAGGGTTGGGGTGAGCGACTGTCTTTGCGGTCAAGCGCTTTGTGGCTGCCATGGCGTGCTGCTCCGGAGGATGGCGTTGAGGA
>NZ_VZZK01000033.1:0-727 GCF_008806385.1 Methylobacterium soli | reverse complement strand
GGGGTTGTGACGCGTGGCCACCAGAGCGCCCATGAACAGGGCCGAGCGCACACTGGCCCGTCCGCCGGCGATGAAGCTCTTGCCGCGCCATTGGCCGGACTGGCGCGTGAAAGGAGCGAGGCCGGTGAGCGCCGCGATCTGGCGGCGGTCGAGGATGCCGAGCTCGGGCATCTCGGCCAGCAGGGTGCGGGCGATGGTGGGTCCGACGCCCGGCACGCAGACGAGGAGGTCCTCTTTCGCGCGCCAGGCGGGCGAGCCGCGCACCGCCCCGTCGATGTCGGCGTCCACGCTGGCCAGTTCCTTCTCCAGCGCCTTGACCAAGCGCCGGATGCTGGTCTGAACGCGCGCCGGCGCGCGCGTCTCGCGCTGGCGCTCGGCCCCGATCATCGCCACGATCTGGCGGCGGCGGGCGACGAGGTCGGCCAGGAACTGGGTCTCGGCATCCGGCAGCGGGCGGATCGCCGGACGGGTCGCCTGGGCAAAGCGGGCGATCACGGCCGCGTCGATCGGGTCGGTCTTGGCGCGTTGCCCCAGCGCCTGAGCGAAAGCCCGCACCTGCGCCGGGTTGACGACCACGACGGGCAAGCCGGCCGCCGCCAGCCCGGCCGCCACCACGGTCTCGAAGCCGCCGGTGGCCTCCAGCGCCACGAGGCCCGGCGCTAAGGGCACGAGCCGCGCGCACAGGTCCGCGAGGCCCGCCCCGTCCCGGGCAACCGCGAAGGCGTCC
>NZ_VZZK01000032.1 GCF_008806385.1 Methylobacterium soli | reverse complement strand
AGGGGTGCGACTTCTCCGGACAGCGCGCACCCCTCACCCCAACCCTCTCCCGGACGGGAGAGGGGGTCCGTCGCGCCGAACCGGACCGGGGCTGCCTATTTTCCAGCCCGTTGCAACGCGATCGGGCGCGGCTCTAAGCCCGATCGCCCGCGCGCAGGTTTCAGCCCCGCAGCCTCACGGCTCGCGGGGCTTTCCAATACTGGATCTTTCTTTCGCGCACGGGGTTGACCTCTCACAAAATCCAAAGGGGCACTGACGCAGTATGCAAAGGATAACCCCTGCAGATGCTCTTCGGACTGTATTTCTTAACTTGTCTTACTTCTAATCCAACTCATTGCGTCACGCGCGTCCACGTCTTCGATGAGGACGTATGGACGCCTCTGCAATGCCTGAAGGTCGCCCAGCCCCAGATGGCTCAGTGGCAGAGATCGCATGATCGGTGGCGCGTCGAGCGCTTCCGCTGCGGCAAGCCACCGAGGGACGATGGGGCGCGGATCTGAGCCAATCCCGAAGCGAGAGCGGCGCGATGAAACTGCAGGCAGGCTTCCTCTATCGCACCCGTGATGGTCGGATCGCCGGCCCGATCATGCAGGGCGACGACAGGGTCTCCTATCCCTGGAAGGGGGGCGTCGAAGGCCTGGAGACGCATGGCGCCTGGACCGCGGATGGCCGCTTCTTCTCCAGCGGCACGGCCCACGGCCTGGACCTGATGGGGCGCGTGCACAGAGCCGCCGACAAGCCGATCGACCAGCTGACGCTCGCCGATTATCGGCGCGGCGTGGCCAAGCTCCTCCGCAGCATGCGGGGCTCCGGCCTCTAGGCCCATCCCGGCAGGGCGCGCCATCCCCGCGGGGATCGGCGGCGCGATCCCCGGCAGGGCGCGCCGGCCCGTCCGCCGTCAGCCGGTCGGGTGCCGGGCCTCGCGTCAGGAGCGATGTCCGGCGAGATGGCGCGTGATCCAGTCCTGCGCCTCGCCCAGATTGGCGAAGATCGGGTGTTTCGGGCCCGCCAGCCACCCCAGCCCCACCTCGAAGAACCACTTGCCGGCATCCGGACCATACTGGTCGGAGAGTTGAACCAGCACCGCGACCAGGCGCTCGCCGTCGAAGACCAGCCGGCCGTCCTCGTCTCCACGGCCTGTCGCGATCCGGGCAGGCTTGAGGTGCAGGCTCACGCGGCGGCCTTTCGCTCCAGGTGCATGTAGGTCTCGTCGAACTCGCCCAGGGCACACAGGGCGTCCCAATCATGGATGATGAGCTCCCGGCCCTGGCGTCCGATCATCCCCTGGGCACGCAGGTCCTGCATCACGCGGTTGACGTGCACGTTGGACAGGCCCAGCGCATCCCCGATATTGACCTGCGTGACCGGCCAGAGGCAGCGATGGTTCTCCGCCAGGCCGACGGCGTTGAGCTTGACGTACATCTCGCAGAAGACGTGGGCGATGCGGCCATGCGCGGTGCGGCGGCCGATGCCGGTCATCCACTCGCGGAAGATCGCCGCATCCACCAGCGTGTCGCGCCAGAGCGCCGTGGCCGCGTCGGGAAAGTGGAGGCACAGGGCATGCAGGCTCTCGTGCGGGATGAAGCCGAGCCGGCACTGGGTCAGGGTGGCGAGGCTGTGATCCATCACCTTCAGGTGCAGGCTCTGCAGGTCCGGGACGTCACCCGGAACGTGGAACGACAGGATCTGCCGCCTGCCCTCGTTCAGGAGCTTGTAGCGGTAAGCCCAGCCTGTGAGGACGACGCAGCAATGGGCGGGTTGCTCCTTGTCGCGCGCGATGTCGTGTTCCGGTTCGAGCACGCGGACGCTCATCGGCAGCTCACAGACGGCATGCCGCGCCGCGTCCGAGAGGGTTGCGATGCTCTCCAGCTTGCGGATGAGCGGGGCCAACTCGGCGTCGGAGGCTGAACTCATGAAGGCGGCTCGTTCGTTCGTGGGGCAAGCATGACGCGCCGCCGGAGCATCGATGGGCGCAACATCGCTCCTGCCGATCAGTTCTCAGGTCTGAGCAAGTTAAATCCCCGTCCCGTTCATAGGTTCAATCGTATCATTTCGTGCTGATCGAGATATAATAACAAGTGATAAGAAATATTACAAAAACTTGCCTTAGGTTATTTCTCCGAGTTATGTCCGCTTAGTCCGGCGGCCGGGTCGCGGGATCCGAGCCCGCGCGCGCTCCACCGCAACGTGTCAGGCGGGCCTGGCCCGAAGGGGACGGCCCGAGCGGCGCAGAACGCCACGTCGCGGCAACGAGGGAGCATCCGACCGGTCGGTCGGGGCGCCTGGATGAGCCTTAAGGCAGGTTCGGGAACGCGGCGGGTCCGGAGCGCTCTCCGCCGCAACGGATCCCGGTTCGGCGAATGAGAGCGCGTCCCATCGAAGACGGAGAGCCGCGCCGAGCCAGGCCGCCGGAGCGTCCCGGGTGATGGCGTGCCGCGGCGGTTGAACAGTTCGAAACGGATTCGGGTTGGGTCAGAGCTAACCAACACTCCTGGAGGACGCTTTCATGCCCCGGTTACACAGCCTCTGCGGCGCCGTCGCCGTCGCGGCGCTGACCCTCGTTCCGGTCACGACCTTCGCTCAGGAAGGAGGACCCTGCACGGACGACATCGCCAAGCTCAAGCGCAGCCTGGGGACGCAGGTCGGCCTGGGCGCCCCCGTGTCCGAGCCCGATTACGGTCAGCGTCAGGGGCCGAACGACAAGGCCGCGCAGAAGAACGCCGCGAACACGACGGGCACGGTCGGCTCGTCCGAGACGGACCGCGCGCAGCCCGGCGGCGCACCGCGCGAGGCGGGCGGCAGTCCCGGGACGGTCGGCGGCGTCGCGGGCCCGGTCGGGGCGGCGACGGGCTCAACCCAGGCGGACGCCGTGGCGAGCGGACGGGTTGCCACCTCGCCCGAGGACGTGCGTCGGCAGTCGGAGAACCGGCCGACGACCGCCGCGGCGGCCGCGCAGGATGGTGGTCAATCCACCGCGGGCGGCCCATCGACGGAGGACAAGGTCTCGCAGGCCAAGATGGCTCTGCAGCGGGCCGTGGATCTCAACGCCAAGGGCGACCAGGGCTGCCGGGATGCGGTCCAGCAGACGCAGAAGCTGATGCCGCAGCAGCCGGGACGCTGACCGGGCCGCCAGCGCGGGCGGTCCCGCCGGCATGGCCTCCGACAGGCTTGCGGGCGGGGCCAAGGGCGCCGCTCTGGCGCCGCTCTGGCGCCGCTCTCCGGCTCCCGGCGAGGCCCGGCTGAAGGGTCAGGCCTCCAGCCGCTCCGGCCTGCGGGGCAGGCCGGAGCGGCATTCGAGGCCGAACTCCTTCAAGGACACCACCTCGACGGCCGCGTCCTTGCGCGCGACCACGACGCTGTTGTCCGGAACCGCGATCCAGGTCGCGTGCTCCCGATCCAGGGGCTCGGAGACCACGACGATGCCGCTCTCCGAGGCGCGGTAGTACATGCTGTTGGCGGCATCGTTGGCGGCGTAACGGAAGGCGTAGAGATCGGATCCGTTGGCGAGCGCGGCCGTGAAGCGAAAGGGTTGCCCGTCATCGGGTCCCCCGGCGAGCTCCGTCAGGGCCGACAGCGTGTGCACGGTTGCGCTGATCGGATCCCGAGGCGGGTTGGGCCCCAGGAGCCCGGCGCCCAGGATGGCGAGGAAGATGGCCTCGGAATCCGTGGTGCCGATCCGCGACGCGTACAACGCGTCGGGAATCAGCCCCTCGATCCGCCGGCGCAGCCGGCTCCAGTCGCCGATATACCCGTTATGCATGAACAGCCAGGTGCCGCAGGCGAAGGGATGGCAGTTGGGCCGCGTGATCGGTGTGCCGGTCGCCGCCCGGACATGCCCGAAGAAGAGATGCGAGCGCAGGTGACGGCAGAGGTACCGAAGGTTCTCGTCGGACCAGGCCGGCCGCACCTCGCGGTAGAGGCCGGGCTCGGGGTGATCTCCGTACCAACCCAATCCGAAGCCGTCGCCATTCGTGCTCGCGGTGGATTCGAGGGCCTGGATGCTCTGCGAGACGAGGGAATGTGCCGGCTCGGTCACGTAATGCTCCAACGCGATCGTATGTCCCCGATACGCAATCCAGCGGCACATGAATGACCTTCCCCCGGGGTGGCGCTCCGGTGCAGTTGCTGCCGGACGGTTGATCGCGGTCGCGCCGAGCCGCCGCCCGGCCGGCGAAACCGGGGCTGCGTTTGAGCTGGCCGGTTCGAGCTGGCCGACCGCGTTCAGGCGCCGCCGCCTCAGCCTCGCGCGGTGTTCTGGGCCACCCACGCGGCCACGGCCGCCAGCGCCGCCTCGGACCCTCCCTGCTCCTTCTCCTGGAAGATCGCAAGTTGCGCATCCGCGGAGGTGCCCGCCGCGACGATGGTCCGGCAATGCGCCACCTCGTCGGTGCAGCCCAGGATCTCGGCATCCTCTCGCGTCATCGCGATCAGGTGCTCGACGAGATCGGCGACCGTGACGGCGCCGTCCGCGCTCACGAAGCTGCCATGGACCCCGTAGCGCTGGGCGCGCCACTTGTTCTCCTGCGCGATGGCGCGCGCGCGCGCATCGATGTCCCGGTTCCGGTCGGGGTGGACGAAGAGGTGCCGGGCCAGCACGCGATAGAGGGCCGCGATGGCGATCGCGTCATCCAGGCGGGTGCAGCAATCGGGTGCCCGCAGTTCCAGGGTGGGGTATTTCGCGGACGGGCGGATCATCCACCAGACATAGCTCGCATCCTGCATGGCGCCCGACCGGACGAGGGCGGACACGTAGGCCTCGAACGCTTCGGTGGTCCGGAAGAGTTCCGGGATTCCGGTGCGCGGAAGCTCGTCATAGGCGGCAAGCCGGTAGCCGCGCAGGCCCGTCGCGCGCGCCTGCCAGAACGGCGAAGACGTCGAGAGCGCCAGGAACAGCGGCAGGTAGGGGATCATCCGGCACATCACGTCGACGCGGCGGTCGGGATCCGGAAGCTCAACATGGACATGCATGCCGCACAGCATGTTCCGCTGCCCGATCATCTGCAGATCGTCCATAAGCCTGCCGTAGCGCTCGGCCTCGCTGCGCGCGGCCTCGTGCCAGCGGGCGGTCGGGTGCGTTCCACAGGCGAGCACCGCGAGGCCCTGCTCGGAGGCGAGCGTCGCCAGCATGCGCCGGATGTAGCGCAGCTCGGTGCGGGCTTTCCGCAGGCAGGCATAGGGCGGTGTGGCGACCTCGACCTGGCTCTGCAGGAATTCCCGGCCGACCCGGCCCTCCGTCGCCGCGCTGGCATTCGCGAACAGGCTGTCGGGGGTGATGAAGGCCGCGTGACCCGTTCGTGCGTCGGAGAGGAAGTACTCCTCCTCGATGCCGATCGAGAAGGCGGCCGGATCCCGCGTCTCGGCCGAGGCGAGACCCGCCAGCACGCGCCCGAGCAGCCATTGGTCGACACCGAACTGGCGCAGAACTTCGGGGTCATATTCCATGGGTCTGCAACCAGCATTCGAGCAGTGACACCTGCCAGAGCTTCGAGTGGCCCTTCGGGGTCAGCGTTCCGTCGGGATCGGCGAGCAGGCGGTCGATATAGGCGCGGTTGAACAGCCCGCGTTCCCGGGCGGCGGGCGCCTCGAGGACGCCGCGCACGAAGTCGAGATACGGCCCGCGGATGTGCTTCAGGGCCGGAACCGGGAAGTAGCCCTTCGGCCGGTCGATGACGCGGGCTGGCAGGACCGCCCTGGCAGCCTCCTTGAGGATGGACTTGCCGCCGTCGCGCAGCTTCAACGCGGCCGGGATCCGAGCCGCGAGCTCGACCAGGTCGTGATCGAGGAAAGGCACGCGCGCCTCCAATCCGAAGGCCATCGTCATGTTGTCGACGCGCTTGACCGGGTCGTCCACGAGCATGACCTGGGTGTCGAGCTGCAGCGTCTTGTCGACCGGGCCCGCACCGTCCAGGCGGGAGAAGAACCCCTCGACGAAGGCTCGGCTGACATCGCGGTCGATCAGGCCCGGCGCCAGGGCCTCCCGCATCTCGGCATGGTCGCGATCGAAGTAGACGCGCGCATAGTCGCCGGCCGGATCCGTGGAGCCCAGCATCTTCGGATACCAGTGATACCCGGCGAAGATCTCGTCAGCGCCCTGGCCGCTCTGGACCACCTTCACGTGCTGCGAGACTTCCTGGGAGAGGAGGTAGAAGCCCACGGCATCATGGCTCATCTGCGGCTCCGCCATGGCCGCGATCGTGGCCGGCAACGCCGCGAGGGTCCGCGACGCATCGACCGCGATCTTCATGTGCTCCGTCTCGAATTCCCGTGCGATGATGTCGGAGTACTTGAACTCGTCGCCCTCGATGCCGTTCACCGCGTCGAAGCCGACCGAGAAGGTCTTCAGTCCGGTCTGGCCCTGGCGGGCGAGGAGCGCGACAAGAAGGGAGCTGTCGAGGCCGCCGGACAGGAGCACGCCCGTCGGCACGTCCGCGACCCGGCGCCGATCGACGGCCATCGACAGGGTGTCGAGGACGAGGGCGCGCCAATCGCCCTCCGTCAGGTTGCGGTCCTCGGCGCGGGGCCCAACCTGCAGGTCCCAGTAGACCGTCTCTGTCCGAGATCCATCCGGCTCGAGGGTCAGGATCGTTGCGGGCGGCAGTTTGCGGACGCCCTTGATGATCGTCATCGGCGCCGGAACGACCGCGTGGTAGCTCATGTAATGATGCAGGGCGATCGGGTCGATCGTGGTGTCCACGTCGCCGGCCGCGAGCAGCGCCGGCAGGGTGGAGGCGAAGCGAAGTCGCCCCTTCGTCTCGCTGAGATAGAGCGGCTTGATCCCGAGCCGATCGCGCGCGAGGACGACGCGCCCGCTGTCGCGCTCCCAGATCGCGAAGGCGAACATCCCGTAGAAGCGCTCGACGCAGCGCGCCCCCCAGGCATGGTAGGCCTTGAGGATGACCTCCGTGTCACCGGTCGAGAAGAAGCGGTAGCCCTTGGCTTCGAGCTCCGCGCGCAGGCTGCGGAAATTGTAGATGCAGCCGTTGAAGACGATGGCGAGCCCAAGCTCGGCATCCAGCATGGGCTGCTGCGAGGCCTCGGAGAGGTCGAGGATCTTCAAGCGCCTGTGGCCGAAGGCGACGCGCCCCTGCCCGAAGACGCCGCCCGCATCGGGGCCCCTGTCCTGGAGCTTGCTTGCCATGGCCTGGACGGCGGCCGTGTCGGCCAGCCCGTCGAAACGAATCTCCCCACACACACCGCACATGAATGTCGCCTGCCTCCTGACGATTGTTCCTGGCCGCTCTCTGGACCGGAGGGCCGACGAGCCTGCCGGATCGTCAGGCGGCTCCCGGCGATCGACGCGCCGCACACGGCATCCTGTCCTGACCGGCGCACGGCCAGGATCGTGTGCGAACGCCCAAGCTGTCGTTGTGTCCGACTGCCGGAAATGCAGGCAAATACTGCCTGCCGTGACACCGCGCTGCTGATTTCGCAGACGCGCTTTGACGGCGCTTCAACACAGGTCAATGCGCCGTTCACTGAAGGCTTGCGGCCCGAGCCACGGGCGATGGCGGCGTGGCCGATGCCGGCTCGATCCGCAATTGGTCTCCCCGCGCGAGCCTCGGGAGCCGGACCCGCTCACGGCCCGCGCTTCACATCAAGCGTCCGGGCGAAAGCAACAGCCTGGCCCCAGAGCACGCTCCACCGAAGGGGAGACCGGCTCGGCGTCAGAGCGCGCGGCCACCTTGACCTCTTCCGCTCACTTGCGACCAAAGATAGCTCGCTGGCGCCTCCTCACACGCCATGTGCGCATGGTGGCTCCGTTCCAGGGCCATCACGCGGCCCTGCGCAATCACGGCACGCAGGCGAGCCACGTGTCGCTCCGCCTCATGACGCGTTGCTCCTCCGGTTTCCCGGCCCGGACCGCGCTCGAGCTGCGAGACGATCTCGATCGCGCGCTCCCAGTTCCGCCTGGCATGCTCCAGATCAGAGTGCATGAATGACCTCGCGACAGGGTTGGGATCTCGGCGGCTTCCGGTGCCTCCCTCCGGCATGAGGGTGGACCGAGCAGCGGCCGCCTCGCAGTGCGGATCGACGCGCAAGTCAGGCTCTCACCCGCGCCGATCTATGCCCTCTTCTGAGCTTCGGGGCGATGTGCAGCCCCGCCTTCATCAGCCTGTCGACCGGCCAGCTTTCGCTCGGTCATCAGTCAGAATTCGATCTCGCCCCCTCCGGTCGGCGATGACGCCCGTAGACTTCGCCGGCACGCGCCCGAAAAGGCTCCAACCTGGTCTCGCCCTGATCCCCCATGAGATCCGGCATCTCCCGCACTCAGATGGGCGCGGCGCCAGAGGGCCCGGCGCGATTTTTCGCCTTCGACCCGCCCATCACACGGGTTAGGGCCGGCCTCCTTCACACAGAGCAAGCGACGATCTTGAAATCCGTCCTGCGGAAATCCGGCGGGAAGCGCCCCGCCCCGGAGGGCGTGTCGGGAGAGTCCGAAGGGCGCGCACGATCGCGGGCGGGATACTTCCTGGACCGGGGTGAGTTCCCGCTCGATGATGGAACAGCCTCCCTCGGATCAACCTGCTTCGCCGCCCGTGGTCATCGTGGGCGCAGGTTTCGGCGGCCTCGCGGTCGCCAAGGCCCTGGCCGGATCGGACGTGCCGGTCACGTTGATCGACCACAACAACTACCACCTGTTCGTTCCCCTGCTGTACCAGGTCGCGACGGCCGCGTTGTCGCCGGCCGATATCGCCGAGCCCATCCGCCATATCCTGGCGCGCTATCCCAACATCACCGTCGTGATGGGCCGAGTCGCGGGTATCGATGTCGCGGGAAAGCAGGTTCGGCTCACGGAGGGTGACCCGATCGCCTATGGTCGCCTCGTCATCGCGACCGGCTCGACCAGCACGTATTTCGGCAACGATCGATGGGCTGCGCACGCCCCCTCGCTGAAGAGCATCGAGGAGGCGCGCACCATCCGCACCCGCGTGCTGGAGGGCTTCGAGCTGGCCGAGCGATCGAGCGATCCGGCTGCGCGTGAGCGGCTGATGACCATCGTGGTCGTCGGCGGCGGTCCGACGGGCGTCGAGATGGCCGGCTCGATCGCGGAGCTGGCCCGCCATGCGCTGGCGCGCGACTTCCGGCGCATCGATCCGACGACCGCGCGCGTCATCCTGATCGAGGCGGGCGCGCGCCTGCTCACGGCCTTTCCTGAGAATCTGGCTTCCTACGCGCAGCGCTCCCTCGAGCGCCTCGGCGTCACGGTGATGACCGGGCACCCGGTGCAGGACATCGACGCCACCGGCGTCTCCATCGCCGGATCCCATATCCCGGCCGCCACCATCATCTGGGGCGCAGGCGTTCGCGCCTCACCGGCCGCGACCTGGCTGGGGATCGAGGCGGACCGGAGCGGGCGCATTCCCGTGTCGGCGGACCTGTCGGTGACCGGCGTTCCCGACGTGTACGCGCTCGGCGATACCGCGCTCTGCCTCGATGCGGCAGGCCAACCCCTGCCTGGATTGGCTCAGGTTGCCCAGCAGCAGGGCAGCCATCTCGGCCGGGCCTTGCGGGAGAACCTGCTGCACGGAACGGCCCTGCCGCCCTTCGCCTTCCACAACCGCGGCAATGCCGCCATCGTGGGTCGCCACGCCGCGATCTTCGATTTCGGAGGACAGCGGCGCCTCAAGGGCTTCGTGGCCTGGCTGCTCTGGGCCGCGGTGCATGTCGTGCTCCTAGTGGACTTTGCCCAACGGGTGCGCGTGTCGCTCCAGTGGCTCTGGCGCTACCTGACCTATCGCCGAGGCGCGCGCCTCATCACGGTTCCGCCGCGGGCACCGGCTCGCCAATCTCCGCAATAGCGCCTCCGCCCGGCCAAGGGCCTCCACCCTCCGGGTCGCGGGCGGCGGGCGTCACGGCCTGCCATGCGGCTGTCCGAGGCCGCGGTTCGGCGCGGAGCAGCCGGTGCAGGTTTGGGCCTCGATCGGAACGCGCCAATCCAGATTATCCAGCCGGGCCCAGTGGACCGGGCACCGCAGGCGCTGCGCCTGCGCGGGACAGCCAGCGAGGATCATCCTGGCCATCCTGCCGGCGCGCTCGGGCTGGATCTGCGGCACGGAGCCAACCGGCCGGGCGCGCAGGCGCATCCATGTCAGGATCGCCCGCTTTGCCCTGCGATGGCGCCACGTCGCCGCGGCGGCCTGACGGAACCAGTCCAGGAAGCCCAGCATGGCCGATCTCTCGGCGCGGCGTCCATACGCGCGGCGTGCCCTGCGCTCCTGAACCGACAGCAGGAGCAGCAGATCCCGGAGCTCGGCCTCATCGGGGTGAGGGGGGTCACGGACCATCCCTGACATTGTGCGCAGATGCCGGGAGAGCGCATTGAGGTAGGTCAATCCGCAAGTACCGCGATCCGGATGCTGTCCTGGCGCGGATCACCGTCATGCCTCGCGCCGAACCGGCCCGGGCGACCGCGTGGCCCGCGATCGTGATGTCTCCCGGGTCGAGACCGCATCGGCTCTCGGCTTCGTCGTTCGACGCCGCAAGACTGCAACGCCGCAAGACTGCAACGCCGCAGGACAGCACCGGTCCGCTATAAACCGGTCGGATAGGTTTCGCTCTCGCCCGGAAGCGCTTCGGTGACCTGCAGCGGCGTGACGGCCCGGGTCTCCGCGAACCAGACGTAGGCGTCGAATTGCTCCGGCAGGATGGCTTCGAAGTAGTGGCTCGAGAGCTCGGTCTCGGGGCGGTAGACCACCCCGATCGCGCGCTCCAGGCGCGGTCGCGTCAAGGCCTCGCGCAGCGCGTTTGCTCGCGGGCCGCGAAGATCGGTCAGGCTGCACGCGTGGCCGGCATCGCGGAAGCAAGCCTCATGGCTGTCGGCTCGCGCGGGCCGAACCGACAGGACGCGCATCGGCGCATCCCAATCGTCCGACGCCGCCACCGTGCCGCGATCCGTCCCGAAGCCGATCAGCACCGCCGCGTCGCCGTAGGCGGTCCTGGCCAGCTCGCCGATGTTGAACTCGCCCTCCCAGCCCATCGCCGTCGCGGCCGCGTTGCCGACATGCGCGTTGTGCGCCCAGGCCACCGCCTTGTCCCCTCTGCCGATCAGGGTCTGGAGCGTCTCGAACATGTGCCGGTCGCGAATATTCCAGGATTCCACCGAGCCTCGATACAGGATGCGGTAATAGTGCTCGGCCGCCCGGACGATGCGGGCGTTCTGCGCGGCATCGAGATATGCCTCGGGATCCTGCGCGGCATAGGTCCGCTGCTTCTCCTGCAGGTCGCGCAGGATCTCGGTGACCGCGGTCTCGCAGGGATGCTTGGCCCCGAACATCACGTCGCGGCCATACCGTTCTGGCTTGGCGTGCCACGGCGTCAGGCAGCCGTAACGGTCCCGGGCTTGCCGCGCCGCGCCGGGATCGACCTCATCGAGGTAGCGCAGCACGGCCTGCATGGAGGCTCCCAGGCTGTAGACGTCGAGGCCGCGGAACTGCACCTGGTCGCGCGCCTCGCGCCGGCCATTGAGCGCGCGGAGCCGGTGCGCGAAATCCAGCATGTCCGTGTTGCGCCACATCCAGGTGGGGAAGCGCGTGAAGGCATCCTCCGGGAACGGCGTGTCGGCCCGGTGCCGGATGTAGCGGTCGATATGGGCCGCATCCGGCCAATCCGCCTCGACCGCCACGATGCGGAAGCCGTGCTGCTCGATCAGGTGCTGCGTGATGGCCGCGCGCGCCCGATAGAACTCGGCCGTGCCATGCGTGGCCTCGCCGAGCAGCACGATCCTGGCATCCCCGAACCGGCCGAAATGCGCCCCAAACTCAGCCTCCTCCGGGCTGGGCAATGGCTCAGCATTCTGCCGCAGGAGGTCGGTCAGGGAGCTGCGGCCGGCGGACGGGGGCATGGTCAGCCTTCAGTCAGGACCTGCGCCGACGCGTCGTCTCCCGCGGCGGATTGAGAGCCGCGTTGGGCCCTCTCAGGACACGACCGGATGCCGGCGCATCCTGCCCGCCACGGACGTCACGCTCCTCGACGTCGTAGGCAACGACGCGCGCATGCCGCAAGTTCATTCCGCTGCGGCGCATCGAAAGATTAACTTAAGTAAAATTCCCGGAAACGAAGTCCGGAATCACCACGACGCACCGCACGACAGTCATCAGCGTGGTTTGGCGACGGCGCGACGCTGAAGCGCCCTCTGCACATCGCCGTTGCGCGGGCCGCCCTGGCTCGCCTGACGCGCAGGTCCGGGTCAGCCCATCCTGGCCATCCACCCGCAGGCCCGAAACAATGCGGGGCGAAGCGGGTTGTCCGAGCATAGGCCGCGTCGTCGCAACCGTGCTCGTGCGCCGCAAGCGATGCCTGGGTCGGCCTCAGTATGCTGTCAGGTGACGCCGGTTCTTCTCCCTCAGAGACGCGCGATGGGTCCTGGGCTGCGCGTCTCGTCATGCTCTCGATCCCGGCGAGGAATCCCGGCTGACAGAACCTCCCGAGCCGCCCTGAATCGAGCGACGCCTCCACGGCCGTGGCGGTGACGGGCGGCAGGCCGTTCACCCGACATTGGCGACGCAACACACCGACACAGGAGAAGCGATCATGAGCCAGGACAAGGACAATCCGCCGCGCACGGCGCGCCCGAACCTGCGCGCGTTCGACGCCTATGCCGATCGGAACGGCCAGGATCTCGGCCAGGACGAGGCCCGCGACGTCGGCCGGCCGGCCGAGCTTCAGAAGGCGCTGGAGACCGATCCGAGCTGGCAGGCCGAGACAGCCCGCATTGCCTCGGGTCATGCGCGGCTCGATTCCGTGGCGGGCGGCAGCATCGCCTCCGTCGAGGCGACCGAGGCCGAGACGCCGCCCGAGACGCTGCGGCACCTGAGCGATGCGAGTTCGTCCTCCGGAACCCCTCCCGACGGGAAGACGTCCTGAGCCGCCTCGGACGAGAGGGCAACACGATGATCCCCACCCGGCTGCATGCGCTCGCCGATTATCTTCTGCCCGCCGCGATCGCGGCGCTCTCCCTCTCGCCCCGGCGCGGGCGGATGACCCGGCGGATCATGCGGGCCGGCCCCGTCTGGCACTACGGCTACACCGTGCTGACCCGCTACGAGGGCGGCCTCGTGCCGAGCATCCCCATGCGCAGCCACCTCGCCTGCGATGCGGTGGGCGCGCTCACATTCGTGGGGGCGGCTGCCCTGCTGCAGGACGAGCCCGTGAGAGACCGTCTGCTGCTCGCGGCCCTCGGTCTCGGGGAGCTCGCGGTCATCGCGCTGAGCGACCGCGACGCCCCCCGTGAGCACCGGCGCGCGCGCGGGTCGCAACAGCGGCTCGGCCACCGTCCGGTCCACGCGGCTCGCCCGTCGGCGGAGTGACGGCCCTCGGCCCAGATCCTGTCGAGGCGGCCGTGCCTGCCGGGCGCTGCGAGCGGCGGGGAAAAATTCGCAGAACGCTGTCGGAGTCCGACAGGCTCGTTCGTCATCCTGATGAGGCGCCGGCGGCGCCTCGAACCGGGAGACGGACGATGCGGGTTATGGTGTTCATGAAGACCGCCCAGGACAGCCAGAGCGGCACGCCCCCCACGCCGGAGGCGTTCCGGGCGATGGACCGGTTCACCGAGGAACTGGTCGAGGCCGGCGTCTTCGTTGCCGCCGCCGGCCTCAAGAACACCGCCGAGGCCAAGCGCATCGCCTTCGACGGTCTCAGCCGCACCATCATCGATGGGCCGTTCGCCGAGACCCGCGACCTGGTCGCCGGCTTCTCGATCTGGGAGGTCAAGGACATGGACGAGGCCGTCGCCTGGGCGAGGCGCTGCCCCAATCCCATGCCGGGCCCGAGCGAGGTCGAGATCCGCCCGTTCCTCGAGGCGGCGGACCTGGCCGCGTTCCTGACGCCCGAGGAGCTGTCGACGCCCCATGACGGGGCGCGCGGGACGCTCGGCGTTGCCTGACGGAGACCTTCCGCGTCGGCGTCCGGAATCCTGTTCCTGAGGCGCGGCTCGGGCAAGTCAGTCGGGCAAGTCAGTCGGGCAAGTCGCTCAGCAAGTCACTCCGGCGCGTCACGAGCCCCCGGCCCACGCCGCGCGGGCGGGCGAACGCCGCGCGGGCGAACGCCGCGCGTGGTCGCGCCCGTCAGGGCAGCCCGCCGCCACCGGCGGCACCATAGACCTGTCCTGTCGCGTAGCTGGCGTCGGCTGCTGCAAGCTGCACGTAGATGCCGGCGAGTTCGCCCGGCTGGCCGGGGCGCCCGAAGGGGGTCTGAGCGCCGAATTTCTCCAGCTTCTCCGGCGAGGCGCCGCCCGATACCTGCAACGGCGTCCAGATCGGCCCGGGCGCGACGCCGTTGACCCGGATCCCCTTGGCGGCGAGCTGCTTGCCGAGCGAGCGCACGAAGTTCGTCGTCGCCGCCTTGGTCTGCGCGTAATCGTAGAGATCGGGGGTCGGATCGGTCGCCTGTTCGGATGTGGTCGCGATGATCGTCGCCCCGGGCTTCAGGTGGGGCAGAGCCGCCTTGATGATCCAGAACGGCGCGTAGATGTTGGTCTTCATCGTCCAGTCGAACTGTTCGCTGGAGATGTCGAGGATCGAGGCGTGGGCCTGCTGACGGCCCGCGTTGCTGACCACGATGTCGAGGCCGCCCAGCCCTTGCACGGCCCGCGCGACCAGGTCGCGGCAGAAGGTTTCGTCGCGCAGATCACCGGGAATCGCGAGGCCTTTGCGGCCGGCCGCCTCGATCAGGGCGATGACCTCGCGCGCATCCGCTTCCTCGTCCGGGAGGTAGTTGATCGCGACGTCGGCCCCCTCGCGGGCGAAAGCGATGGCCGCCGCCCGCCCCATGCCGGAATCGCCGCCGGTGATGAGCGCCTTGCGGCCCGCGAGCCGCCCGGACCCGCGATAGCTCGTCTCGCCGTGATCGGGCTTCGGGTCCATGCGGCCGGCCAAGCCCGGCCAGGGTTGCGACTGCCGGGCGAAGGGCGGCTTCGGATATTTGCTGATCGGGTCGACGAGGGGCGCGGCGGCCGGCTCCTGCGCCGCCGCCGCGCCCGCCGCCGCGATGGCAAGGCCGCTGCCGACGCCGCCGACGAGCTGGCGGCGGGAAAGGGGATTGCGCGCGTGCGTCGTGTCGTCCGATTTCATGGAGGCTCCTGATCCCACGGGTGAGAAACCGCAGAAGCCCGACACCGTTTCCGTGCGCACTGTCGCAGGGGCCACGCGGGCGGTGGCGGCACTGATCTCACGGCGGGTCGCCGCGACGGCTCGGCGCCGCCAAAACCCTTGATCCCGCCGCAGGTTAATGCGGGCGATCCGAGCCTCGGGAATACTTCGCGCCGCAACCGGCCCGGATCATGTGGAGACTGGGCCCGCATCAGGACGGACGGGCCTGGTCGCGCCGTCAGAGCGGCCAGGTTCCTCGCGTCAACGGCCTCATCGCAGCTGAGGAGCGGCCTGCATGCTGATCAAGCGCAGAACCAGTGAGGCCCGTCCAGCGGGGCCTGCGGTGCTTCCACGGGAGGCGGCCGCACCGGCCCTCGACCGGCGCAGCTTCCTGCGCCGGTCCGGTCTCGTGGCCGGAGGCCTCGCGGCGGCCGGCGCGATCCAGCTCGGGTCGGTGCGCAAGGCCGACGCCGCCGGCACCGCGGTCGGCGGGCCTGACGTGACCATCAGGAGGAACATCTGCACCCATTGCTCGGTGGGCTGCACGGTCACCGCCGAGGTCGTGAACGGCGTCTGGGTCGGCCAGGAGCCGTCCTGGGCAAGCCCTATCAACCGCGGCACGCATTGCGCCAAGGGCGCGGCCATTCGCGAACTCGTGACCAGCGACCGGCGCCTGAAATACCCGATGAAGCTCGCAGGCGGGCAATGGCACCGCATCGCGTGGGATCAGGCCATCGAGGAGGTCGGCAACAAGCTCCTCGAGATCCGCGAGGCGAACGGCGCCGACGCCGTCTACTGGCTGGGCTCGGCCAAGTACACCAACGAGGCGGCCTATCTGCTGCGGAAGTTCGGCGCCTTCTGGGGGACCAACAACACCGACCATCAGGCTCGCATCTGCCACTCGACCACGGTGGCGGGCGTGGCCAACACCTGGGGCTACGGCGCCCAGACCAATTCCTACAACGACCTGCGCAATGCCAGGACCATGATCATCATGGGGGGCAACCCGGCCGAGGCGCACCCGATCTCGATGCAGCACATCCTGGCCGGCAAGGAGATCAACCGCGCCAACCTCGTGGTCATCGACCCGCGCTTCACGCGCACCGCCGCGCATGCGACCGAGTACGTGCGGATCCGCTCCGGCACCGACATTCCGGTCGCCTGGGGCATGCTCTGGCACATCTTCCAGAACGGCTGGGAGGACAAGGACTTCATCCGCCAGCGCGTCTACGGCATGGACGACGTCCGCAAGGAAGTCGCCAAGTGGACGCCCGAGGAGGTCGAGCGGGTCTCCGGGGTTCCGGGCGAGCAGCTCAAGCGCGTCGCCGAGCTCTTTGCCAAGGAGAAGCCCTCGACGCTGATCTGGTGCATGGGCGCGACCCAGCACACGGTCGGCACCGCCAATGTCCGGGCTCTGTGCATCCTCTGCCTGGCCACCGGCAATGTCGGCAAGCCGGGCACCGGCGCCAACATCTTCCGCGGACACACCAACGTTCAGGGCGCGACCGATCTCGGCCTCGATGTGACGTCGCTGCCGCTCTATTACGGGCTCGTCGAAGGCGGCTGGAAGCATTGGGCCCGCGTCTGGGAGGTCGAGTACGACTGGCTGCAATCGCGCTTCGACGAAGTGCCGGCCCAGGCCGGCCGCAAGGCGCGCTCGCGCAAGGAGAGCATGGAGGCGCCGGGTATCACCTCGACGCGCTGGTTCGATGCGGTGAACCTGCCGGCCGACCAGGTCGACCAGAAGAGCCCGATCCGCGCCATGATGATCTCGGGTCACGGCGGCAACACCGTCACGCGGCTGCCCGAGGCCTTGAACGGCTTGAACCGGCTCGACCTGCTCGTCATCGCCGACCCGCACCCGACCACCTTCGCAGCCCTCGATGCGCGCAAGGACGGGACCTACCTCCTGCCGATCTGCACCTCGCTGGAGATGGATGGCTGCCGCACGGCCTCGAACCGCTCGCTGCAATGGGGCGAGCAGATCGTGAAGCCGGCCTTCGAGTCGAAGAACGACTACGAATTCCTGTATCTTCTGGCCAAGAAGCTCGGCTTCGCCGACTCGATGTTCAAGAACATCAAGGTCGAGAACAACGTGCCCCTGGCCGAGGATATCCTGCGCGAGATCAACCGCGGCGGCTGGTCCACCGGCTATTGCGGCCAGAGCCCGGAGCGGCTCAAGGCGCACATGAAGAACCAGGCCAAGTTCGACCTCGTGACCTTGCGCGCCCCGAAGGACGATCCGGAGGTCGGCGGCGATTATTACGGCCTGCCCTGGCCCTGCTGGGGCAAGCCCGAGATCCGCCATCCGGGCTCGGCCGTCCTCTACAACACGGCTCTGCACGTGAAGGATGGCGGCGGCACGTTCCGCGCCCGCTTCGGCGTGGAGCGCAACGGCCAGACGCTGCTGGCCGAGGATTCCTATTCCGTCGGATCGGAGCTCACGGACGGGTACCCTGAATTCACCATGGCGGTGATGAGGAAGCTCGGCTGGGACAAGGACCTGACCGCCGAGGAGATGGCGGTCATCACGCGCGTCGGCGGCAACACGATCGACGCGGTGAGCTGGGCCACCGACCTCTCGGGCGGCATCCAGCGCGTCTGCCTCGACCACGGCGTCATGCATTACGGGAACGCGAAGGCGCGGGCGAATGCCTGGAACCTGCCCGACCCGGTGCCGGTCCACCGCGAGCCGATCTACACGCCCCGCCCCGACCTCGTGGCAAAGTACCCGACCCGGCCCGACGAGCGCCAGTTCCGGATGCCCAATATCGGTTTCACGGTGCAGAAGGCCGCGGTGGACCGCGAGATCGCGAAGAACTTCCCGATCATCCTGACCTCGGGCCGGCTCGTGGAATACGAGGGCGGCGGCGAGGAGACGCGCTCGAACCCCTGGCTCGCCGAGTTGCAGCAGGAGATGTTCGTCGAGATCAACACCCGGGACGCGGCCGAGCGCGGCATCAAGGACGGCGCCTGGGTCTGGGTCCTGGGCGCGGAGAACGGCTCGCAGACGAAGGTCAAGGCCCTGGTGACGGAGCGGGTCGGCCGGGGCGTGGCCTTCATGCCGTTCCACTTCTCCGGCTGGTACCAGGGCAAGGACATGCGCCAGTACTACCCGGCCGGCACCGACCCGGTGGTGCTCGGCGAGAGCGTCAACACGATCACAACCTACGGCTTCGATCCCGTCACCGGCATGCAGGAGACGAAATCGACCTTGTGCCAGATCCGCGCGGCTTGACGCCGGGCCTGGTGTCCGTCGGCGTTCCGACAGGGCTTGCCCCGCTGGAGCAGCCCCGTTTCACATCCGCGGCCTCAGACGATGCTGGGCGGGGCGTCGGCCGTCAGGGCGCCGACCGGAGCCGGCTGATGCAGGCGGACCTGGCGTCACCGAGAGGGCGCCGGGTCTGGTCCGGACCGGCGCCCTCGGCGCCACGGGCGTGCCTGTCACGGGTTTCCGGAAAGCTCAGCCTGCGGAGGGCGCCGGCAGGCTGCGTCCCGGCAGGGCAGGGCCCGCGCTGTCACCGCCATGACACACTGGGGCCGGGACGATGCGGGCGGCGTTGACGGTGATGTTGGCGGCTGCGAGGGTCGGAGCGACGGTTCCCTTCGGGGATCAAAAGGGAACGCGGTGAGGGCTTGCCCGATGCCGCGGCTGCCCCCGCAACTGTGAGCGGAGAGCCCTTCACCACCACGTCACTGGGTGCCTCACCCGGGAAGACGGTGCGAGGGCGGCGACCCGCGAGCCAGGAGACCTGCCGTCAGCCGTGGTCACACGCGAAGCATGCTGGGCGGGGTGTCCTGGCAGGTGTCGGGATGGCGCAGCCCTTGCGACCGGATCGACCTCGTTCGCGGTGACGTGCCACTGCCGTCGCCCGAGGCTCGTTCCTTCGTGTCCCTGATCCGCCCAATGCTCGCATCGAGCAGCCTTTCCGCCTCGGCCTGTGCCGTCCTGGCCTGTGCCGTCCTGGCCTGTGCCGGCCCCGCCTGGCTCCTCGCCCCCGCCATCGTCCACGCGCAGACCCCCGCCTCCGAGGCGACGCTCGCCGAGATCACCGTCGCGGCCGATGCCCCGGCGCCCACCGCCGCGGGGCCCGTGGCCAGCCCCGGCTATGTCGGCGGCGTGACCGGCATCGGCGGCGCGCTCCCGACGGTCGATTCCGCGAGCGCCGGCGTGATCACGGGCGCGCAGGTGAACAACCGGCCCGTCACCCGCCCCGGCGAAGTGCTCGAAGCGGTGCCGGGCCTCATCGTCACGCAGCATTCGGGCGAGGGCAAAGCCAACCAATTCTTCCTGCGCGGCTTCAACCTCGACCACGGGACCGACATCGCGATCCACGTCGATGGCATGCCGGTCAACATGCGCACCCATGCCCACGGCCAGGGCTATGCCGACCTCAACTTCCTGATCCCCGAACTCGTCGGCGCGGTCGAATTCCACAAGGGGCCCTACTTCGTACGCGACGGCGACTTCGCCTCCGCCGGCTCGGTGCGGATCGACTATCTCGACACGGTCGAGCGGAACCTCGCGCTCACCTCGATCGGCTCGTTCGGCTATCGGCGCGCGCTCTCGATTGCCTCGGCGCCGCTGGGCGAGGGCCACCTGCTCGTGGCCGGCGAGGCGCAGGTCTATGACGGGCCCTGGGCGGTGCCGGACCGCCTGGGCAAGCTCAACGGCGTCATCCGCTACAGCCAGGGCAGCGCGACCGACGGCTTCGCCATCACCGGCATGGCCTACTGGGCCCGGTGGAACGCCACCAACCAGATCCCGGAGCGCGCCGTCGCCGAGGGGCTGATCGGCCGCTTCGGCACCCTCAACCCGACCGATGGCGGCGATACCGGCCGGTTCTCGCTCTCGGGCCGCTGGAGCCGGACGGATGAGACGGGGATCACCCGGGCCTCGGCCTACGTGATCCGCTACCAGATGAACCTGTTCAACGATTTCACCTATTTCCTCACCGATACGGTGAACGGCGACCAGTTCCACCAGCGCGACAGCCGCGTCCTCGGCGGCGGCGAGGTCAGCCATGTGTTCCAGGGCGACCTGTTCGGACTGCCCATGGAGAACGAGATCGGCCTCCAGACCCGCACCGACGCGATCCGGGTCGGGCTGTTCAACACCACGAACCGGCAATGGCGCTCGACCGTGCTCGACGACCGGGTGCTGGAGGCGAGCGCGGCCTTCTACGTCGAGAACCGGGTGCGCTGGACCGACTGGCTGCGCACCAGCGTCGGCTTCCGGGCGGACGGCTACTACGCCGACGTGGTCTCCGACACGCCGGCCAATTCCGGCAAGGCGCGCGACGGCATCGTCAACCCGAAGCTCGGTCTCGTGCTGGGGCCCTGGTTCGATACCGAGTTCTACGTGAATTACGGCGGCGGCTTCCACTCGAACGACGTGCGCGGCGTGGTCGCGACCGTCGATCCGGCGAGCCCCCTCTTCAACGTCGCCCGCGCGCCCTTCCTGGTGCCCTCCACCGGCTCCGAGATCGGCATCCGCAACCGCAGCATCGCGGGGCTGGAAACCGCGCTCGCCCTGTTCCAGCTCGACTTCGCCTCCGAGAACCTGTTTCAGGGCGACACCGGCACCACCGAACCGAGCCGACCGACCCGCCGCTTCGGCCTCGAATGGACGAACCGCTACGCGGTCACCCCGTGGCTGAGGCTCGAGGGCGACCTGACGATCACCAACGCGCGCTTCTCGGACTACGACCCGGTCGGCAACCGCGTGCCGGAGGCGCCCACCACCATCGCTTCGGCCGGCATCACCTTCGGGGAGGGAGCCGGCTGGTTCGGGTCGATGCGCCTGCGCTATTTCGGGCCGCGCCCCTTGATCGAGGACAACGCGGTGCGCTCGAAGCCCACCGGGGTCCTCAACGGGCGCATCGGCTACAATTTCGAGAACGGGATCAGCCTCGCCCTCGACGTGCTGAACCTGACGAACGCCAAGGCCGACCAGATCACCTATTTTTATCCATCCCGGCTTCCGGGCGAGGCGGCCGAGGGCGTGGCCGACCGGCATTTCCACCCCGTCGAGCCAACCGCCGTCCGGCTGACGCTGGCAGGCCGGTTCTGAGGCTCCCCAACACCCATCGCGAATGCCTGTTCCTGGAGCAAAACCGGGCCCCCGCGGCTGGCGGGCTCCAGACCCACAACCTGGGCTGCTGCGCGGACCTTCAGGGTCCTTCGAGCCGCCCGAAAGGTCACCCGCACCGTTGATCCTGCAACATGATGAGGCTGTATCAAGCAATCCATGGGCCGCACATAGCGGCATGCCGTTGCCGGCGCCCTGCGAACGCGCGTCACAGTTGGAGTCGAACTCGGACGCCCTTCTGATTCACATCGCTCCGCCAAAACCTGGCGAATGAATCTGGCGGAAGGGGTGTCCCGGGTGTGCTTGTCCAAGTCACGCCTTATCATTCCTTCAAGCTACTGAAATTGCTCGCACAATGTGAAACTCGCCTTCCATTGCTTTCCGCGCCTGAACCTCAACTTCCGGGGGTTGGGTGGGGGATCAAGTGGGGGATGCACCGAGGAAACATGGCGTGGGTAAGCTGACAGCGAAACAGGTCGACAATCTCAAGGAGGCCGGCACGTATGAAGACGGGGAGGGGCTTCGGCTCGTCATAGGGAAGGGGGCCACCAAACGCTGGGTGTTTCGGTACCAGCTTGAGGGCAAGCGGCGGGAGATGGGCCTGGGGCCGTTCCCCAGCATCAGCCTAAAGGGTGCGCGGGACGCCGCGGCAGCACACCGGGCGCAGATCGCGCAGAAAATCGACCCGCTCGACGCCAAGCGGGCCGCGGAACAGGCCGGACTTGAGGAGGCAGCAAAGGTGCCTACCTTCCGCGAGTGCGCCGAGGAGTACATCGCCGCTCATCGCGCCGGCTGGAAGAACGGCAAGCACGCCGAGCAGTGGACGAGCACGCTAAAGACCTACGCATATCGCACCATTGGGGCGAAGCGGGTCGACGAGATCACCACGGCGGCCGTGCTGACCATCCTAACGCCAATCTGGCAGAAAAAGCCGGAGACGGCGTCACGGGTGAGGGGGCGCATTGAGCTCATTTTGGACGCCGCCAAAGCGAACGACTATCGCAGCGGCGAGAACCCGGCTCGTTGGCGCGGACACCTCGACAAGCTCCTCCCGGCCCGCAGCAAGGTCCGCAAGGTCGTCAACCAGCCGGCGATGCCACGTGAGGACGTACCGGCGTTCATGGTGGCCCTAAGCACCTACAGGGGAGGGGGCGCACGAGCGTTGCAGTTCACCGTCCTGACGGCCTGCCGCTCCAGTGAGGTGCTGAACGCCACTTGGTCCGAGATCGACCTCGACGGCTGCGTCTGGACGATTCCAGCTGAGCGGATGAAGGGAAGCCGGGTGCATCGGGTGCCGCTCACCCTCGCCATGATGGCGATCCTGCAGGCTCAGCAGGGCCACGATCCGCATTGGGTCTTCCCGGGCAGGAATTACGGCCGGCCACTCTGCAACATGACGATGCTGAAGGTCATGCGCGACATGGGGCTCGGCCACTTCGTCCCACACGGCTTTCGGTCGACGTTCCGCGACTGGGCAGCCGAGTGCACCAACTTCCCGCGCGACGTGTGCGAGATGGCTCTGGCGCACGCTATCGAGAACAGCGTGGAGGCCGCCTACCGTCGTGGTGATCTGTTTGAGAAGCGGCAGAGCCTGATGAGCGCCTGGTCGGACTACGCTGCTGGCCCGCGTTGACGAAGTAGCTGCCACTTGAACCTCGGGCTAGGCTGCGGTCACAAGCCCGAGGTTTGAAGGCATTTTGCCGGCCATGCTCCTTGGCAGCCATCTCGATTGACACCCCAACTCACACCTGCCTTTCTGCCCGCAACCTGGGAGGGTTGGGTGGCTATCCTTGAGCTGAAGGCGCAGCACGACGCGCTCCAGAAAATTGCGACAACTCGCGACCCACTAAAGGCATTGGCCGAGTTCGTCTGGAATGCGCTGGATGCCGATGCCACCGAGATATCAGTCGACTTTGCTCGAAACGCCCTTGGCGGTCTCGACGGGATACTGATCCGTGACAACGGCACAGGTATTACCCGCGATCGTGCCCTGGCCGACTACGAAAACCTTGGTGCTTCGTGGAAACGGAGCAGCCAACGTACCAGGCTGAACCGGGTGCTACACGGTAAAGAGGGACAGGGAAGACTGCGCTTCTTCTCCGTGGCGCAGCGTGCATCATGGCGCTCGGTATACGCAGACAGCGGCGCGCTCAAGAAACTTTCGATCGAGATCCAAGCAGCTTCGCTACACAAGTCGGAGGTGACTCAACTCGAACTCGGAGAGGACGATACACACACTGGTACATGCGTAGAATTATCACCGCTCAAAGACACATTCGACTGGTTGTCCAGCGAAGAGGCTGTGATGGATTTTACAGCAATTTTCGCACCTTACATCCTTCAATATCCAGGCGTGGTTCTAAGCTATGACGGGCAAGTTCTAGATCCAAGTGCCACCATCACGCATACGCGTGAGTTCGAGCTTAGGTCGATAATCGGTCCTACCCGGACGATCCGCGACCTCTCGATCAAGGTCATTGAGTGGAGGCACAGCGTTGGGGGAAGAAAGATCCATTTAGGCGGCCAGAGCGGCGTTGTGCTCGGCTCACTACCGGCGAATGTCACGGCACCTGGGTTTGAATTTTCGGCATACGCATACTCCCCGTTCTTTCAGGAGATGGCCGACGCCAATCTTCTAGAGCTGGATGGCTTGAACGACCAGGACTATACGAAGGTCATCGAGCATGTTCGAGATGTGCTTAGCGATCATTTTCGGAGCCGCCAGGCCGAGAAGTCAGGCGAACTGATTCAAGAGCTAAAAAATGCCGGCGTATACCCGTACGAAGGCGATCCGAAAGATGAGGTAGAGCGTAGGGAGAGGCAAGTTGTCGACATCGCAATTCACGCGGTGACTTCATATTCGAGAGACTTCAAAAGAGCCGAAAACTCGCTCAAGAGAATAACACTGGGTTTATTGCGCGAGGCCGTCCGCCACAATCCTGAGTCGATGCATAATATTCTTCACCATGTATTCAACTTGCCCAAGAACAGGCAGGATGAGTTCTCAAATCTTCTACAAAAGACCAATCTTGGTAATATAATCTCTGCATCAACGTTGATATCAGACCGCGTTGTCGCCCTTCAAGTGCTGAAAAGCATTGTCTTCGATCCTAAGCACCGACATTCGGTCAAGGAGCGAGGAGAGCTCGATGTTCTTGTGCAAGCAAACACGTGGATATTTGGCGAGAACTTTCACATTACTCTAGCAGAAACCGGCTTGAGCCGGATCATGCAACGAGTGAGTGAGGAACTCTCCGGCAAAAAATCCAAGAAACCTAGCCTGAGGAAGCCCGATGGCTCGATCGGCAGAGTCGACTCTTTCCTTGGACGCGTGGTGCCCCATCAGCAACAGCGTCATCGGGAGTTCCTTCTTATCGAGCTGAAGAGGCCGTCCCTTAAAATTGGCAGGAAGGAGGCTGATCAGCTTGAAGATTATGTCAATGCGATTCGAACTCAGCCTGATTTTTACAACACTTCCACTTTCTGGAACTTCTACTTGGTCACTGGCGACTACGATGACGCAGTGCGCGAACGCATAACGCAGAAGGACCGTCCTGAAGGCATACTGCTCGAAAAGCCTACGCACATAGTTTGGGTAAAAACGTGGTCGGAGCTGATTCGCGAGTGCGAAGCACGATTGCACTTCATTGCGGAGAAGCTACAAATAGAAGTCACAACGGAGGAAATTGAAGAGCGGATAGCACAACTCAAGGCATCAATCATGCGGGAAGACCCCCGCATGTTGAATGGAAGTTCGTCTGACACTTCGGAGAGCGAGCCTGAAAGCTTATTCGATCGCGCAAGTAGTATCAGTCCTGCGAGGATACCCGGCGGATTAGCTGCGAACAGAAGCGAGTGAACCAATCAAAGCTGCATTGCGTCCGATGACCCATGGGGCATAAGCTTTAACGGGTGTTGAGGGTCGCAAGAAAGGGGCACCGCCAGATCGGATCCGGCGGCGCTATGGGTTAGTAGTTGTGGTCGGCTCGGTCGCCCGGCCGGTGAGCAGCCACGGCAGTGCTGAGCACGCGACTGGAGAGCCGAGGCAGGGTTCCAGTGGAGGACGATCCGCAAGAAGGGCAGCGGCACTCCACCCGGCCGGCGAAGGTCCTGGCCTGGACCTGGGCGACGCCACAGGCCGAGCACACGATGGCTTGCGGACGCCACTCGGGGGTGACAGCGGCCCCGTCTCCATCCTCGTCCATGTCGAGCCAGGCCGCCGCGGCATGCACGCTCATCCGGGACGTGGGCATGAACGGTACTGCGACCACTTCGCCGGGGCGCAGGCTGTCAGCCTTCGCAGGGACGTAGTGGATCAACCCTTCATGCCTCAGCTCGAGCATGACCTTGGCAGGATCATTCCGGTCGCGATACTCGAAACGCTGCGCCTGTTCGTTCCATGCGGTGACACCCGGCACCTCATCGTGGAAGGCGAGGCCGTCAGGCAGCTCGCGAATGCACCTGGCCAGCACCTCGGCGTCATTCTGGGTTTCGGCGACCTCGCGATAGCAGGGCTCACCATCGACGACGATGCCGGCACGCCGAGATCGGAGCGCCCGGAATGTCTTGGGCGCGGTGCCTTTGCTGTTCCTGCCGATCCTCCACTCGCGCTGTCGGTTCCAGCAGCTCACGCAGATATCGCCACCCGCATGAATGAGGCGCAGGTCGCTGCGGCCACAGCGCGTGCACCTGGTGTCCTGGTCCGGATGACCCGTGATCTTGACCTTGGCTGAGGCCGAGGCCGCCTGCAGGGGATCAACCTTGCCGGCGTGTACGGCGCCGATCGGGCAGAAGCGGCAGGCCGACACTCGCTCGTCGCCGGCAATGGCCGCGGTATGACGGGCGGAGCAGTCGCCGGTACTCATGGTAGCGCTCAGCTTCTCGCAGCGGAAATGCCGTTTGCCGGGCACCCACTGCAGGTACTCGACGCCACTGGCGCACGGTTCGGCAGCGACGCTCATGGCCGCACCTCAATGCTGGCGAGGCCAAGGCTGATTGCTCGGGCCTCCGAGGCGCGCATGGGCGGCGGCTCGTCGTCCGCATCCTGACCAGCCTGCAGTTCGGCAAGCTGGTCAGCCAGAGCAGCGAGGGCGGCATTAGGGGTGACAGGGGTAGGGGCGGTGCTGCGAGGCGCCCGGTGCTCTCCCGCTTCCGCCAGGGCCCTGCGCGCCATCTTGATGCCCAGCTCGATCACCTGGGCATGGGTCCGATCGTGCTCGACGGAGATCGCCCGCAGGATCTGCGCGGTGGTCTTATCCATCTCCACGGTCATGCGAGTGATGCCGGCGAGCTTCAGTTTGTCTCGTCGCGTCTTCTGGCGCTGCTTTGGGGTTTGCGAGGTCTTCACAGCCATTCTCCATGGTCACGTCCGGGGACGTGCTCATGGTCGGCTCACGACTATCCGCGGTGCGTGGTCACACTGGCTTTATCATTCGTGGTCACGCATTGACGTGACCTGATCAGGCCATTCTTGTGATCAGGTCACGCGGCTTGCAGCTCAGGGCGGCGCTACTTGTACTCAGACGTGCTCTGAGCGCTCCTAGTGCGCTCCCATTCCTCAACATCGGTCAGCCTGTAGACAACCCGGCCGCCCATCTTCGTGTACCGCGGTCCGTTGCCCATGGTTCGCCAATTCGCAAGCGTGCGCACGCAGATGCTGCCGCTCCAGCGCTCGCTCAACTCCTTGGGTGTCAGGAACATCTTGCGTGACATCGCCGGTCTCCACCGGGTCGATCATGTCGACCCAGGTATCGTCCAGCGTCCTTTTGATCTGCGCGCAATCCCCGTGACAAAGAAAATCACTCTCAGTCAGGTGCTCTATAATCGAATATTCAACGAGCACAGAGGCTTAGCCGTGAGAAACTTTACGTTCGGGCGCAAGATCCACAGGGTGGCTTTAGGGATTATCGCGGGTTTTGCGGTAGCTATGACTGCAGCCGCGGCAGATGCCGGCAGCTGCTATGGCGTCAGCGACCCCGAGGCACGCACCTGGTGTCTCGCCAAAGCCCATCAGCAGCCCAGCGCTTGCTACGCGATCCAGGACAGCACCATGCGGTCAATGTGCCTGGCCGAAGTTCGCAAGTAGATCTGCGCCCGAACAGCGCCCGATTGGTCTAATCACAAAAATTATTCTCTTTGAAAATCCGCGGCATAACGCTGTGGAGCACCAGATGAACAATCAGGTGCTTTTGACTCACGCGTCCGGCGATTCCAGACATCACTGCACGCCACCAAACGACCGGCGGAATCACTGAGGCGGACGGAAGAACATCGCAATGCAGACAGGTCAGGAAGTGCTCAGGCCCCATGATCTCGTAGAGCGCTGGGGAGGAATTGTGAGTGTTCGGACGCTGGCCAACTGGCGATCGCAGTCGATCGGGCCTCGTTACGTCAAGTATGGCGGCCGGATCGGGTACAAGGAAAAGGACGTGCTGGAGTGGGAAAACAAGCGGACAGTCGAGGGCACCTCCGATTACATCCGGTGAGCCCGAGAGGCGCCGTCCGTGGCGCCTCTTTACATCAGCGCCAGGCGCTGGTTGTGCCGCTCGCAACGGGCTTCCCGACAGTTGTCTGGAGGTCGGCCTGAGCCACCTGATTGCCGCTGCTGTCGCGCAGGATAAACTCGCCAGTCTGGTGCACGTTGACGCTGATGCCCTGATCTCGGCGGGCAGCTTCCTGCTCGCGCTTCCGCTGCTCAATGGCGGGCACTTGGTCAGCGTCCGGGACACTCCCCATCCACCGCTTTACGTCGGCCGGGTACTGCCGCGTCTTCGGCCCCCACGCCTTGCCCGACGCTCCACCGTAGTAGGCCATCAGCTCGCGATCCAGGTTGTGACCGATGTTCGGGTTGGCTTGGTTGTCCTGCATCAGCATGCGCCGCATCAGCAGGGCGTCATCGAGGTTGCTCGGGTCCAGATTACGGCCGGCCCGCTTGGACATTGCCGCCACGTTCTCCGGCATCATCTGCGCAAAGCCCAGCGCGCCCTGGTTGCTCACCGCGCCACTCTTGAAGCGGCTTTCCTGCCACAGTTGTGCCGCCGCCGTTCCCTTCTCATGGCCCAGCGCCTCATCCTCGCGCTCTAGGCGCGCGGCCAGGTCAGGATGCGCCTCGAGGTAGCTGCGCATGGTCTCGCGCTGCTTGCCGACATCCAAGGGCTTGGAGCTGGTGGAGCCGGTGCCGGCAGGATTGGCGCCCGAGGTCACTACATCGCGCTGCACCGGGTGAAGCTCCGGGACGCCAGCGGGCACGTTGTCGAGCGAGTCCTTTTTGTAACGCTGGCCTTCCCCGGCCACGGCATCGTCGTACGCCTGCTTGGCATCCCAGTACTTTTTACCGAGGGCATCTTCCTCGCTGCTCTGAAATGCAGTAGCTCCGCGCTTCCAGAATGGAACCTTGTCGGAATACTCTTTCCAGGCAGCGTCCTTCTTCTTACCGAGGTCCGACTCGATCGAACCAAGTCGGGCCTGGTGATCGGCTTCCCTGGCACGCTGCTCTGGCGTTGAAGGAGCATCCATGCCCGCCAGCTTCAGCACGCCCGACTGGATCGAGCTGAGCATGGGTAGGCCATCGGCCGCCAGGCGCACCATGGCGTTCGAGCCATCGATCGTGGCCTTCCGCGCATCCGACCCGACCGTGTCCTCCTGGTTCTTGCCTGCGATGTCCTTGGCCGCGGCATCCTTTTGGGCGTCGGTCAGCTTGTTGTCGGCTTCGAGCTGGCTGAGCTGGGAGATGCCTGTGGAGTTGACTTGGCTGGGATCCACGCCGAGGCGGGTGAGCCGACTGACAAGGCCGCCGACCTTCACCGAGCCGGCGTTTTCCCATGCGGCTGCCTGGCCGTAGCTGAGCCCGAACTGCGTTTTCATCGCGTTCAGCATCAGCTCCCGTGGCTTGCCGGCGTACTCGCGCTCCATCGCCTCCATCAGCAATTCCATGTTCGTCCTGTCCGAGTTCGCGGCCTCGGGCAGGGGAACTCCATGCTTCTGGTAATCGCGACCAATCGCGGTGTTGGGCCCGAACGTCGAGCGGCCGCTAGCGAACATACCGCCCTCAAGCTGCATCTCGGCTTGGACGGCGTTCAGCCCCAGCGCCTTCTGCAGCGTGCCGCTCATGAAGTTCTTGCCGGCCTCAGTAATGCCCCCTTGGCTCACCGCGTTGTCGACCTTAGCCAGCATGTTGCTGGAGGCGCCCGGGGAGGTCCCTGGCAAGCCGGTCTGAGACAGCCCGGCGAGCTTCGAGAGCCACGCCTCGCTGTTCCCACCGCTCATGGCGCGCGTTGACGTGCTCTCGATGTAGCGGCCAAGCCCGGCCATCACGTCCGCCATGCGGGGCAGCTCGCCCGCCTTCGCGACACTCTCGCCGATCAGCAGGGCCAGGCGCTTATTGTCGTCAGCGCTTCGAGTGATGCCCATGCCACGCATCTGACCGAAGAAATTCACGCCGGCCGACGGATCCAGGCCGAAAGACCGGGAGAAGCCAACGCCGACGCCGACTTCGTCGCGAAGGCCGTTCTGGTTGTTCGACCCGGAGAGCTTCGCGTAGCTCGAAGTGAGGGCGATCGCCTCGTCATCCTTGAGGCTGAACTCATCTGCCAAGCTGTGTGTCTTGTCGCTGAGCCTCTGGAAGGAGATGTTGGTGTCGCCCAGGGTGCGTTTCAGGGTGTCCAGGCTGATGGCTGCGTCGCGAGCCTCGCCAAGTGAGCCGATGACGCTCGTCAGTGCTCCGGCCAAGCCACCGATCGCAGCACCGATCCCGCCGCCCACGAAGCCCCCTGCAAGTGCGCCCGACGCAACCCCACCCGTAAGGCCGCCGACTTGGCTGGCCACACCACCGGCAATGCCAGCGGCAGCGCTACCAGCAGCCATCTTCCAGCCGCGACGCTGAATGCTCGGCGGCCGATTGCCACCGTCCGGGTCGCGGTGGCGACCCGGAGTGTTCGATCCGGAGCCGCCAGAAGGCTGTTGCTGGGCGGCGCGAGTGTCGACTGAGTCGGGCCGTAGGCGGCTCAGCATGGAATGGGCGTGCCCGGCCCGCTGAGCCGGATCGTGCCAGACCTTGCCCCACTCCACCTGGTCGAACGATCTGCCAGCTTGGCCGCCGGCCTCCAGGGCGCGTTTCAGACCGGGCGCCATACGCACCATGGCATCGAACTCAGCGCGCATCCGCTTAATGTCGTCCAGGGTCGTCTTGGTGACCGGCGTGAAGCGCAGGCGGCCAGCGTCCTGGGCAACGCGGCCCAGGTCATTCAGAGCAGCTTCCATCTGCTTGATCTGCGCCTGAACATCCTGCTGGTTCAGCTCGGCCGTAACCGGGATCTTGATGCTCATTAGTGATTGCTCCCGACTGCGGCCAGGTACCGGATGGCCAGGTCGTCAGGCACCTGCTTTCCGGTGGCCAGTTGGTGGCAAATGTCGCGCGCGTCGGTGCCGCTGATCTTGCCGGCGATGACAGCCTCATCCAGCTCGCGGCGCAGCTCGGCCAAATCCTTGGGCCGCAGCTTCTCGGGCTTCTCGACCGGGAGGGACTTCCTCAACAGGATCAGGTGCTTCGGCTTTGCCTTCTTCGGCTGGAAGCCAAGGGTGCGCAGGAGTTGATCAAATTTGCCCATGGTGGGTACCTCGGGCCGCGCGCCAGGCGGCGGCCCTGTAAAAGTCAGTGGGAAGTGGTCGAAGGAGCCGGAGTCGTGGCTGCGCGAAGCATTTCTTCGTGCAGGAGGCGCGCCTCGTTCCGCAGGCGCTCCTCCTTCTCCAGGTTTCGGGCCTTCATGATCTCGGCCAGGCACGCCAGGGCTGGCCCCATCAGCTCCGCCTCGCCGTTGTAGGCCCGCTCAATGGCTCGCGACACGAGGAACGGGGTCGCCTCGTCGATCTCCTTGAGGCAAGCGCGGGTGGCGATCTCCTGCTCGGTCAACTTCGGGCGGCCGGCAGGATTGCCCTTGGCTCCAGGGGCGAACTGGCCACGAGAGGTGCGATTGGTGGTTGTCATGATGGCGGCCCTCAGTGGCGGCTGATGATGCGTTTGATTTCGGGGTTGGCGCGGTAGTCGCCACTGGGGCGGAACTCGTACTGTCCGCTGGCACGTTCGGCGGCTCGCAGTTCGGCGTAGAGCGCCAGAAACAGCTGCTCAGCCCGAGCGAGGCGATCAGAAGCGATCCGCACACCTACGGTGCCGCGCGTCTGGCTGAGACGCTTCTCTGCGGCAGCCAGCTCGCCTTGCAGGACGGCCGGGACGGCAGCTGCGGCTTCAGCACTGGCAGCGGCCAGGCGAACCTCCAAGTCTGCGATGTCCTGCGGCAGGCCTAGGGCTTCGAGCCCATCGTCAGCGGTGGCAGTACCGGCGGCCCGGCGACCCAGGATGCTTGCCAGGTTCGCTTGCTTCTGGCTGATGGTGTGGCGGAGCTTGTCGACGGCCTTGCAGAGCTCGCCATGAACGCTCGAGGCCTGCGCCAGCGCTTTGCGGGCCTTGATTACGTCGAGAGCGGCAGACGCCAGCAGCGGGTCGCACTCAATCGCCTCGGCTATTGGGGCGGCGGACAGCGCTTCCAGTTCTGCGACAGTACCGGCATCCTCGATGCTGGCGGCATGGCTGAGGGCAAGCACGGCGGCCTCATCCGCAATTTGCTGGCTGGAAGCGGCGGCTTCGGTGCGCTGAGCGGTGGCCAGCTCGGCTTCCAGTCGGGTGATGGCTTCGCGATGCGAGCGGGTAGGCTCGCCGGCCTCGAGGGCAGCATCAAATGCAGCCTGAGCCGCGGTAAGTTGTTCCTGCAGGGTAGTCGTCGACATTCTGTAGAGCCTCGGAATAATATGAAGTTGCCGGACTGCGATTGGTGGCTAACCAGTTCCTCACCAGTTCTTGTCCAGTTACTGAATCATGGCGTCACGACTGTTCGGGAGGTCTGAAAAATGGGAGAAAGGAGGGAGCCGCTGCGACTGCCGGCCGTCACGCAGGCTCATGCGTTCGCAGCTGGGATCAGGCAGCTAGAGGCGGCCGTGTTGAGGGAGCAGTGGACTGGGGACAGCATCAGCGACGCCCACCAGGTCTATGAGCTGCCGAACTACGGCGAGCTGCTGGAGCAGGCCTACACGTCCGGCTTCGTGCGCGGCGATCTGTCGGCCGATGGCTTCGACTTCCAAGCAATCAACACCCAGCCGCAGGAGCAGCTGGGTGGCATGCCGATGGCCGAGGTTCGCCGGTTCGTGCACGCGCTCTACCGGTGTGAGCGGCACAACCACGGCTGGGGCAGCTTCGTGCTCGACGCGGTGCAGTCTGGAGCGTTTGGGGTGGTCGCCAGCAGGCTAGAGGCATGCAGCAACCCCGCCGACAGGTAGCTGCTGCGTGACGGCATGATTGCAGGCACCATTCATTCGAGGTGCATCATGCTCAAAAACTTCAACTACCCTGCCGCCATTCTGGCGCTGCTTCTCACCGCCGGCATCGCGCAGGCTTCCGATACCGACCTGCTGACCGGCCGCCTTTACGGCGCCGAGGCCATGCCTGAGCGCACGGTCGGGCGCGTCGAGTACGTGCACCTGATCGATGTCGGGCCTGATGCACCAGCGGGGGCCGCCGACGATCTGCGCAACGTTCTACCGGTATTCCGAATTGCTCCAGGTGAGGCCGTTGAGCGGCCTGAGCTGCGAGGAACGATCGCCAGGGCGCATCTGCTCATGGCAAAGCTCTACGGACTGCCGCTGAGGCCAGAAGACGCCCAGCGGTATCGTGATTGGGACCTACGCTACCCGCCGGCAGCGTGGGAGGTGCGGCGCGATAAGCGGATCACCTGCGTCGCGGTGGAGGAACCGATCAAAGACTGCGGCGCTCAGTAGCTCGCGTCGAAAGCCGGCGCCCACCTGGCCATTTTGGATGGTGGAGAGCCGACGTTCGGAAAAAGGTCAGTTAGGCTCGGCCGAAAGAGATTTTGGCCAGGCTCAACGCATCCAACATCGACCGGACACGATGGGTGTACCCAACTTACCGTACCGGTTCAGTGAGAGCTGGGCATCGACCCAGATCTCGTTACGGGGCGTCGAAGGGCACGGCCTCACAGAGTTCGCCCCTGTGTCCGTGCGCGCACCAAACCGACCGGCGCCCGACGATGAGAAAGACCACCGGGTCGGCGACGCGCCCCATGATCCCCCTCCACGTTCGAAGGTCCAGCGCCGACGGCTGCGGGTTGTCGACGGGATGCGTGTGCCACTCGCCGACGTAGGTGTCGGTACCCCCACTACGCCTCCAGGCGTCGAGGGCTGCCGCGTGGTGGCCAGGGTCCCGGCGGTCGAAAAGGGTCGGTCGCCGCAGGTCGCGGGGCAGCGGTGTCGTGCATATGGTGATCTCAATGTGCGGTCCGCGGTGGCTGCCGACGAAGATGCCCCCGGCTTCCAGCCCGATCTCGGCATCGGACACGAAGCGGGCAATGGTAGCCTCAACTGCGGGAGCGAGCAGGACTAACCCGTCGGCACTGAACCGCAGGATCACGCGCCGGCCCGACAGGCCGGGCAAGCCTCGTCCGGGCCTGGATTACCGTTCGGGACTGGGAGCGCACGGCGCACGTCGAGGAGGATCGTCCGGAAGCGGTCGCCGGGGTCGCCGTTCGCCCAGTCGATCGCGAGATCGCAGGCCAGCGCTGCCGCGGCGACCGACCGGGAGACCGGAAATGGGACGTAGTCCGCGTCACCGCATGAGACGTTGGCCATCGTTTCGACCTCGACGCCATCGCGCAGCACTGGGAAGCGGGGCGGACCGGCGAGCGCCGGTTTGAGGCACTTGAGGCAGGCCCGTTCAGCCTCGCCGGTCAGGAGGCACTGGGCGGCCGCACCGTTGGCGACCAGCCAGACGAACAGGTGTGGCGGCGTCGTGGGCCGAGTCCGGACTGCGCGCTCGTTAAGCGCGAGCGACAGGGCCTCTTCGCCCGTGGCGTCAATAATGAGATCGTAGCTCTCTCGGCGCAGGTCCAGTTCGCGGACGTCGCAGGCGTGACCCTCGATCGCCAGAGGCGGTAGCTGTTCCTTGAGGAAGGCCGCGCACGCCTCCGCTTTATTCCGGCCGAGGTAGGGCACGCCGAGGAGGTGCCGCCCGAGGTTGCCGGTGGAGAGGATATCGGTGTCAGTCAGCGCGAGGGTCCCTTTGCCGGCCCCGGCCCCGCACTGGGCGAGCTGTTGGGCGAGGAATCCGCCGATAGTGCCACAGCCTGCAAGCAGGATTTTCTTGCCGGAGAGGTTGCGCATGCGCCCGAGATTCCGCCCAAATAGGTACTCTGCGTCCGCGCGGACACCGACGGAACGCTCGATTGGCGTTGGGGTGAGCTGGCGTGCCATCACCTCCGGCAGCCGCATCCGCCGAATTTCAAGGAACTCGGGCCTGCGCAGCTGGAGCGGGACTTTGACCCTAAAGCAGTACAGGCCGTTGGGCGCGCGGATCAGGACCGCAGCACTGGTGCCTGGCCGCGTGCGGAGCACTTCCTCCACCACCCCAACCACGCCCGGCGCAGCGCGCTCGAGCCACCGGTTGAGATCGGGGAGGGTTTCCGGCGGCCAAGCCTCGGTCGCGGCGAAGGTCAAGGGCTGGTCGACGGTGACCACAGCCAGCGGTTCGCCTGCGTCAGACCGGCGGCGCGCGCGCTCTGTTCGAGCCATGAACCACGAGCGCCCAGTGGTCGCCACAAGCGGGGTCCGGTTCCCGCGGTCGAGCGTCGTACGGCAGAGGCGAGCCGGGCCGATGTGGCCGATCGGCAGATCGACGTAGGCGAAGGTGCCGCCCCAGTAGGCCTGGAACTCGTCGGCGAAGTCGTCGTCCGAGCGGCCCG
Source organism: Methylobacterium soli (assembly GCF_008806385.1). Classification (GTDB taxonomy): domain Bacteria; phylum Pseudomonadota; class Alphaproteobacteria; order Rhizobiales; family Beijerinckiaceae; genus Methylobacterium; species Methylobacterium soli. Next base: position 42,745 of record NZ_VZZK01000032.1, on the reverse strand, counting down.
CGACTGCATCACGTAAGACCGCCTCGGCCTGCTCAAGGCACTGCAGGACGGTGCCGCCAGGGTCGTACCGATCAAGGATCACGCTCCCCTTGCCGTAGTAGCAGAGGGAGCGGTTGACGCCGAGTAGGTGGGGCAGCGTGCGCTCCGGCATATGGAAGCCGGGCTCGATTTGGATTCGCGGGTAGGCAACGAAGTCCAGGTCGTCGACCGCGATGGTGGTCGGGATCCCGAGCACGTTGGGGTCGAGGACCCCAGAGAAGAGTGCCGTCCCGGACGCCGAGGCTGCCGGGGTGAAACCGCGCTGCCCCAGGGCGTCGTGGACTGCGGTCCGTGCTGCGGCGCTTGCGTCAGCCACTTTGCGACCGCCCAACCACGGGGGCGGCTACGTATTTCTTCGGCTGCGCCGCCACGGTCGCCTCAGCCCGCACTGGGATGCTCACGAGGTCCGGGCGATCCGGTAGCCGGGTCCCAAACGCGACGCGCAGGAGATCGACTGCGCGCCGCTGCTCACCACAGGTTTCGACCGCTTCTCTCAGGCGGTCCCGAAGCCGCTCAGCCGCAATCGCCGTCCGCGACCGCTCGGCGGTCGACATGCGGTTAAGGTTTTCTTCCGTGCACGCCGGGTTCGGCATATCCTCGCGCAGCATCGCCGGAAGCCGCTCAACGATCCGCAGGAGGCGTTCGTCCTCGCGCGTAGGCAGGAAGGGTTTCCCGATGGCCTTGTAGGCGTTCCACGCGCAGGCCATCAGCAGGATCGACGAGAGGTGGTCGTCGTCAAGGTGGTGGTGGTCGCGCCACCCCTTCAGATAACGGCAGTCGCGGCGCAGCCGCTCGCCGTAGTCGTCGACCGCCTCGATGAACCACATGTGGATCTTGCGCGGGTCGGAGGCCTTCCAACCCTCTTCGCGGTGGGCGAGCAGGACCGCGTCCGACGGGAGCGCGTCCCAGCGGTCGGGGGCTTTGTCGTAAGTTTTCTCCATCCGCTCGGCCCGGGCTTCGAGCAGCGCGAAATCATGGTCGGGGATCGCGTATAGCGGGATGTCGACGTGGGCGTCCGTTGCGATTTCCAAGCGCACGCAAGTCGGCTTCTGAATGAGCGTCCAACCTTCCTCTTCAGCTAGCTCGCCCAACACTGTCTCGACGAACTCGAAGAACTGCTCCGCCGCCTTCGAGGGCCGCTCGCCACGCACGAACGACAGCGGCAGGTAACACCCGTCGTCCAAGTCCTTCTGCTGATTCGGGGGCCAGGCCGGGTCGTTGAGGGTGCGGTAGCTGCTGCTGCCCTGGGTAAAGAACCGCGGCTGGATCTCTACATCGAACCGCTCCCGCGACGCCAAGCTGAAGGCAAGCCGTAGCCGGGCGCGGATCAACCGCTTCGCCCTTTTCAGATCGCTCACCTCCGCATCGAGATTCACGAGGAACGTCTCGGGATCAGTGGTGGTGTGCAACAGCTTGGAGACGTCAGCCACGAAAGGCTCCTCAGGGACGGTCGATAGGACGATGGCAGCCTGATACGCTTCGGCCACAGACGTTTTGGACATGGCCCCTACGATGGAACGGATCAAGAACCGCTCCGGTTATTGTCCACCATGACGTTCCAGATTCTCTCGCTCAGCGGCGGCGGCTACCGTGGACTGTTCACAGCGGAGGTGCTCACCCGACTGGAGAAGCAGGCCGGCAAGCCGCTCAGCCAGTGCTTCGACTTGATCGCCGGGACATCGATCGGCGGTATCATCGCGCTCGGCCTCGGCCTCGGGCACACCGCCGAGGCGATCCGCGACGCCTTCCTTGCTAACGGCGCGGCGATCTTCCCGCCGCGGCCTCCGCCCCGTCAGGGGGTCCTCGGCAAATGGGACCGCTATCGCGCGTTCACGAGCGGGCCGAAGTACGACGGCAAAGCTCTGCGGCGGACCGTGGAGGAAATCGTCGGCGCGGACACCTTGCTCGGGGCCGCTCAGACACGGCTCCTGGTGCCGGCGGTCAACATCACCGACGGACGCGTGCAGATGTTCAAGACCCCGCACCACCCGACGCTGACCATGGACCAGCACAGGCGGGTTCTTGAAATCGCGATGGCCACCTCTGCCGCGCCGACGTTCTTCCCGCTCGCGGCGGTCGGTAAGAGCTACTACGCCGATGGGGGGCTGGTGGCCAACTCGCCGGACGCGTGCGCCGTGCACGAGGCGATTCACTTCGCGGGGCAAAAGCGGGAGGATGTCCGGGTCCTCAGCATCGGCACGACGTCGACCGGGTTCGGTCTACCCAAATCCCTGGGCGCGGAATTCGGTCAGTCGGAGTGGGTCACGAATGAGCGCCTGGTCTCGACGGTGTTCGGGGTACAGCAGCAACTCGTCGATTTTATGCTGAAGCAAGATCTGAAGGACCGGTACTACCGGATCGACACGCTCACCTCGGCTGAGCACGCGGTGGACGTCGGCCTTGACGTGGCCACTGAGGCGGGGAGGGAGACGCTTCTCGCCCTCGCGGAGGGATGCTACCAACGGGCCTGTACGGTCCCGTTGGTCCTGGAGGCCCTCAAGCATGTCCCGACCAAGCCAGAATTTGTGAAAGAAATGCGGTAAAATCGCAATCTCTCGCTCCACAATTATTAACCCGCCGAAGAGCAGACATTCGGAAGGGCAGCATCGGGTCAGAAGCGGCGGTTCCGGCGCCGTCGGTGTGCCCTAACCAAGACGCGCTCCAGCAGGCCTGCACACCAGTTTGACGAGGCTCGCGCTGCACTTAGCCAGTTTAGCGGTGTCAGCAATGCTGTGACCAGAGGCCCTGAGGCTACGGATCAACTCATGCCGAGGCGCGTCCGCCTTTCTGCCGCTATAGACGCCCTTCTGCTTGGCCAAGGCGATACCCTGCTCCTGGCGCTCCCGACGCGTCTCATAGTCGTCGTGCGCCATCTGCAGAGCAAGGCGCAGCAGCATGTCCTGCACGCTCTCCAGCACCACCTTTGCCACACCCTCAGATGCCGCCGCCAGCTCGGACAGGTCGACCACACCAGGGATCGCCAGTCGCGCACCCTTGGCTCGGATGGTGGCGATCAGCTTCTCGGCCTCGGGCAGAGGCAGGCGGCTGATGCGGTCGATCTTCTCAGCGATCACCACCTCGCCAGGCTGCAGGTCGGCGATCATGCGCAGCAGCTCAGGACGGTCTGCGCGAGCGCCTGAGGCCTTCTCTCGGTAGACCCCTGCCACGTAGTAGCCTGTGACCCTTGCGCTGCTGACGATGGCTTCCTGGCGCTCCAGGTCCTGCTGGTCGGTGGATACACGGAGGTAGACGCGGGCAATCTTCGGGGCAGTCATACGATGGGTCTCGGTTAGTTTGGGTAGACCCATTATGCCCTACGTCAGTACCTAGGGCAAAAGAATTTATTCAGGAGCCAAATTGACCAGCGAGCAATGTTCCATCCTAATCGTCCAGCTTGGCCACCCATCACCCTGCTCGCGCCCTACACCTTGCGGTTGATCCCCGGCTCCCTGCGACGCCTCGCCCTGCAACCAGCGCGAGCGTCATAGGTTAATCCGCCAGACTGCAATCGCGCTCTTTCAGCTTGAGCATGAAGTCGAGGGCTGTTGCGGCAGCAATGGGTTCTGGAGGACACGTCTTTGTTCGGTGGTGACAGTGGAGTTGTACCTCCAGCGGATGCGGATCCATCCCCCGCTGTTGATCTGAAGCTGCTGCAAGCGGCCATCGAAGCCACGAACGAAGCGATCCTCATCACCTCGACCGAACTCGACGAGCCCGGCCCACGTATCGAATACGCCAATCCTGCCTTCACGCGCATGAGCGGGTACACGCTGAAGGATGTGATCGGTCGAACGCCGCGCCTGCTGCAGGGTCCGCAGACGGAGCGCGCCGTGCTCGACAGGATGCGTAAGGCACTCATTGCCGGGGAGGCGTTCCAGGGCGAGGCTACGAACTACCGCAAGGACGGCTCCACCTACTTCGTCGAGTGGCTGATCACCCCGGTACGCGGCCCTGACGGCAGCGTCTCGCACTGGATCTCGGCGCAGCGCGATATCACGGACCGGCGAGCCGCGGAGGACCGCCAGATCCTGATGGTCCGAGAGCTGCACCACCGCGTCAAGAACACCCTCGCCACCGTTCAGGCAGTCTTGAACGCGACCGTGCGCTCGGCGGTCAGCATTCCGGATTTTGCGCGGATGCTGACCGGACGGATCACGTCCCTCGCGAAAACGCACGCCATGATCACCGAGGATCTGGCTCAGGCGGTCCTGTTCCGCCAACTCGTCGCTTCAGAACTCCAGGCTTACGACGATCGGCAGGACGGACGGCTATCTCTTGAAGGCCCGCAGGTCGTGCTGCCTTCGGAGTTGGCCGTTCCGATCGGCATGGCCCTCCACGAACTGACGATCAACGCGATCAAGCACGGGGCACTGGCGCACGCGGATGGGCGCATCGAGGTGACCTGGTCGCTTGAGCAGGGGACATCCGGCCAGCAACTGCGCTGGATCTGGAACGAGCACGATGGTCCACCGGTGGCCCTGCCGACCAGAGACGGCTTCGGCTCGCGCGTGCTCAACCGTGTGCTGACGGCTCAGATCGGGGCCGAGGTGAATATCGACTACGATCCGGACGGGTTGCGAGTGACTGTCGACGTTCCCCTTGGTCAAGGACGATAAGACGTGCAGGCAGAGACGAGCCGCGCCTGCGAATCCGGACTTCGCGAGTCAGCTTGAATGAGATTGGTTCCTGGCTCGTCCGGTTGATTTCACAACATAATTTTCGGACCTGATCCGCCAGTGGCACGTTCTCACAGCACAGGTGCCAGCGATCGCTGCTGCGCCCGCATACCTGCAAATATTCAGGAGAATGTCAGCCATGGCTGCCAAGCAGAAGACCCTGCATGACGCCTTCTACGAGACCTTGAAGGACGTCTATTACGCTGAAAAACAGTCCGTTAAGGCGCTGAAGAAGTCAGCCAAAGCCGCCGAGCACGACGAGCTTCGCCAGGCGTTTGAGACTCACGCCGAGGAAAGTGCCACCCAGGTGGAGCGCCTGACGCAGGTGTTCGAGATCATCGGCAAGCCGGCGCGCGCCAAGACGTGCGAGGCCATGCAGGGCATTACCTCCGAGATGGAGGAGGACATGGATGATTTCGGCGATAGCCCTGCCGCCGACGCAGTGCTGGCCGCCTGCGCGCAGGCCGTCGAGCACTATGAGATCGCCCGCTACGGCACCCTGAAGACCTGGGCGAGCCAGCTCGGCTACGACGATGCCGCCAAGCTCCTCGATGAGACTCTGCAGGAGGAGAAGAAGACCGACCAGCTGCTCTCGCAGATCGCAGAGCGCATCAACGTCGAAGGCTCCGAGGGCGGAGCTCCGGAGGCCGCCAACAAGGGCAAGAGCAGCCGCAAAACAGCCTGAGGGACACGGCGATGATCGATCCAAGCAGCATCCAGGAACACATGCCCGTTGTCGGCTCAGACGGCGGCCATGTCGGCACGGTGGATCACCTCGAGGACAAGCGCATCAAGCTCACCCGAACCGACCCGGATGCGCACGGAAAGCACCACTACATCCACATAGACTCGATCGCCGCGGTCGAGAACGGCGAAGTACGGCTGAACCGAACTGAAGCCGAGGCCAAGGACGAGTGGGCTACGGCGGATTAGCTCAGTCGAGCTTCACCATCACGGGAAGGGGCCGCCGCAGCACGCCCATGTGCTCAGCCGCACGGGCTGCTTCGCTCAGCAACAGAAAAGGGTTGCGCTCCCGCGCAACGCTGTCATTGTTGCAATGCAGCACGGCGATGGCGTCGCTGGGCTGCAGCCCTTTCTTGGGCGTTTCCTCCCTTGACTTCGGGCCGCTCCCTCACCGGGGCGGCCTTTTTTATGTCTTGGGTGCAGGCTTTTAGCTCTCCCGTACGCTGACTAACAAGCATCATTTTGCGCCACCCGCTTCCATGTGGCGTTTTCCTGCGCATGGCGGGGCCATCGTCGACCAAGATCTCACGCAGACGATCGCCAAAATGCGTTCACACGCATTCGTCGCCTTGCTGGATGGTACAGCAGTCTGTAACCGTTCTAGAGTATGCAGCACTCGGCAATCGAGCAGGCGACGGAGAGCGGGCCCTCACCGGCAATGAAAACGAAGAGAGATCAGCCCATCCGGCTCATCAAGCGCTATGGCGGCTGCCGGCTCTACGACGCCACCGCGAAACGGTATGTCTCTCCAGACGATATCGAGCGCCTGACGCTGGAAGGAGTGAAGGTTACCGTTCGAGAGGCAGAAACCGGCCAAGAAGTGACCGAGGAGCTTCTCCCAGGACGCCGTATGCACTGAGGGCGCACAGCCGCGGCTGCCGTATGAACCAGGTCGATTGCAGCCAGGCCCTTGACCAGCTGCTGGCCGAAGCGGTGCGGATCGCCTGAGTGTCAGCTGCAAGGCAAGACACTTAGGCCTGTCGACCTGGTGGCAATCCGGGATCGTAACCCACCGTGGCGATGGCACGGCGCGCCGGGATGTGGTTCAAGCACCTCAACCTAGGCCGCACAACGCCATGCAGGAATTTCTATGAGGACGATCTTTCCGGCCGTCGCGTTGGCGGCCTGCCTCCTTTGCCCGCAGGAGGGCCAGGCCATGGGCGAAATCTACATGCGGGTCGCCCAGGACACCAACATGGCCAAGTGCGGCACGGGCAAGCTCGTCGAGTACCTCCACACGGGCGGCAACGTGCACGGCTTCTTCTCCAGTTACGTCCTCGCCTGCCTGAAGACCGAGACGACGGCGGAGTGGGTTCTCATTTCCGGCACTTCCTGCGACGACCCATCGGAAAAGGAGCGCCACGACTGCAACGGCAAGCGCGCCGGTCTTGTGCCGAGGTTCGAAAAGAATGGGGACTTCTGGCAAGCGAAGCCGGTCGGCGGCAAGGTCAAGCTCGGCTACAACCTGATCAAGTATGGCTTCGGACTTGATTGCCATTCGATCGTTCAAAAATACAAATCATCCCTTACGGGCGACAGCGGGAGCGAACTCACGGCCTGGGTCTGCGACTCTCTAGAGCTGAACGACGGAACCTACGAAGATTACAACCGAATCGAGGACCCGCGTAAATTCAAGCTCTACCACCTCACGACGACCGGCAAAGACACACTCAAGACCTCATACCCGGTCGCACCCTTTCCCCCAAAGGGGGACGATAGCTACACACCGGCCCTGAATTTTGTCCTGCCAGACACAAATTACACTTATGACGTGAGAGGGCGTTAGCCTCAATCGATGCTAAGCCGGTGGGGCGCATCGACCTGATAGGGCGACCCACGCTCGATGACGACTGTGTGCGCCTGCTCTCCGCTATCCAGTCCCCATGCCAAGCGCTCAGCGCGCTGCTTGATAGCGAGCGTCTGAGCAACGCGCCAAGCCAACCGGGCACCTCCGTCGTCCCTGGATCGGACTGCCTCGCTCAGTAGGCCGTCCACGACCTTCAGCTGCTTGCGGTGTGCCACGATCAGCTGGGCCCGATCATCAGCAGCAATGTCCTCCCGCGCTTCCGCCATAGCGGAGGGCCGCTCCTCTACCGGCACCTGAGCTACCTCCAGCTCGGCAGCAGCCTTCTCCATGCGATCGGCGATCTCGTGGGCACGCTCAGTCAGCTTCGGGCCGCCAAGCTTCTTCCAGCCGCCATCCGCAGCGCTCCAGCGCTTTATCGTGCGCTCGCTGCAATCGACGTGAGCGGCTACTTCGGCCAGCGTAGCTGGGGACGTGACGTAAAGGGTTCGTGCGGTCTCACGGCGGACCTCGATCAGGGGCTGGGCTGGTTTCTGGGTTTCGTCGGTCATGGCTGTGGCCTCGCAGGGCCCGTGGTGGATGTCCCCTGATCGTAGCGTCACGCCAGCAGACCGTGGCACCTGTCACCCTGAACATCGCGCTGGGGGATGCCGGCGGTGTCGCTATGGTTATTTTACGAGCGAAAAGCCCCGTCGCCAGACACGTGGGCCGACTTTTCTGCCTGCCTGTTCCAACCTTGTGAGGCGTTCCAACCCTGTTCCAACGTTTCGAATGAGTTGGAACGTCCTTAAGTGCCTGTAATCGCTAGTCTTTTACATACTCTGTTCCAACTGTTCCAACTATTTCAAAGTTCTAATCATGAGAGAGATTGCACATTGTCAGAATGATTATCATTTATCATTTGAGAAAAATATTCCTATATAGACTGAAACCAGTTGGAACAGTCGTCGAGTTGGAACGAAACTCGATAAACCCTTGCACAACAATCACTTACGACGTTCCAACCGACAAAATGAGTTGGAACACAGTTGGAACAGGGCCATGAGTTGGAACGGGAGTTGGCCGTCCAGAACAGCAAAAACCGTCTAAATGAGAATTGCTACGACTTCTCATCGTGTCTCGCTGCATGCCCACGCCTGACCGGCATGCACCACCATGGCGAGCCGTTTGCCCAACGGGCAGCCTTTGGCATGGCCTGAGCCAGCATGCCGCCGGGGTGCCACTCGATTGCCAGGCACGAAAAAGCCCGCGACTGGGCGGGCTTGTGGTGGTCGGAGCGACGGTCAGTTGAAAGTGTCGAGGGTCAGCCGCTCATGCTCAAGGTACTTGTCCAGGTTCGGGAAGGTCGAGTCCTTCGTGTAGACGCGGCCGGACGGTGAAACGAAGGCTTGCGCGGTGTCGAAACCACCGGTGTACCAGCAAATGGCAGGCTCATCGTCCAGGTCACTGCGGCCCTCATCGCAGACAATCATGAAGGCAAGGTCGTCCAGGTAGACCAGCCCATCATCCAGGTAGATGACACCTTTGCTTCCGGCCGGCGCAGCGATGACAGTGGATTTTTTCACAAGTGCTCCAATGGGGCGCGCCGCGCCCCTGTAAGTTGATCAAAAAGGTGTATCGTCGTCTTCGATAAGCGCTTCGCCGAGGCGGGTCTTATCCAGCATGGCGCGCACAGAAAGCTCGGTTGCCCCAACCGGCGAGCGCAGCCAGACATTCTGTGACTCGCCGTTCCAGCGCATCCGCTTCCACTTCACCAATCCGAGCTTACGCAGCGGGTTACTCAGCGACTGACCCTTGATGGCCTCGTGGGATGGGAGGAGCGCGTTGTACGCCTCCAGCAGCTTCGGCACGAACACCACGTCGGAGTTGAAACCGATGCCGCCACGCTCGACCAGCTCACGCAGCGCATCGTCTTCCTCGGACTTGCTCGCGCCAATCATGATGTCGCGTTCCTCGGTGTGCGGGGCGTGGCCGTTCGGGTTGAACTGGTCACTGATCTTCCAGTTGAGCAGCCAGCGGCGGATTGCCGGGGCGTTGTTGCGAATGGCGTCGTGCAGCTCGCAGAAATAGTCAGCCAGCGGTCGACCGATCCGCACAGCCATCTCAGCCTTGGCCGACCAGGGAGTGAAGATCACCCACCAGCGGCGGTCGTTGTCGTTGATCGGGATCGCGTCGGCGAAGTTGGTAACGGCGATGTAGTTGGTGACGTTGATGATTTCGTAGCCGTCGCGACCTTTGCGGACGATCGGGGCAGTGTCGTTGGTGATGAGCGGCTTCACGGCGTTCAATACGTCGTGGCGGTTGTGGCCGACCATGCGGATCTCCTCCAGCATGACCACGGCAGCACCTTCCGCGTAGCCGTTGAACTGGCTCGCCAGCTCTGCTGGGCCTGCAGTGCGGATGTTCCTGCCACCAATCGCTGCCGCCAGGATGTCCTTGATCAGGGTTTTGCCGTCGCCCTCGATGCCCTTGATCAGTGGTGCGTAGCGCACCTTCTCGCCGATGTGCTGCACCTGGAAGGCGAGCCAGTCGGTGAACAGCTGGATCTGCTCCTCGCGGCCACCCAGGATCATCTTCAGGTGGTTCTGGATGATCTCGATCGCCTTTGCGCCGGCCTCGCTGATCTCATCGTCCGCAGGCGGCAGCATGGTGTCGGAGAACGAGTTGATAATTGGCAGGCGTTCGAACTCGAAGCGCGCGCCGGCAGACGGCAGATACATGGTCCGCTCAGCCGTCTCGATCATGTAGAAGTTCAGGGCTTCGTTCGACGCAGCCGGCTGGGTTCCTTCCTCGGTGGGCGGCACGAAACGGGTGTGAGCGGCATCAAACGCAGCGCGGCTCATCGCCCGGCCAGTCTCGACATGGTAGAAGCACTCCCACTTGGTCAGATAGACCCAGCCATCAAGCCATTCAGGCAGATCGCTGACAGCCTGGCGCTTGGCCTTGTGCTTGGTGGTAAGCGCCTTTTTGGCCTCTGCCTTGGTCAGGCTGGTACCGGTCAGCATTAGAAACGCATTGCGGTATGCGTCCATGACCCTCGCCAGCTCGGTCACCTCAAGCGGCTGTGCCTTGATTGTCTCGGCGAGGTCGCGAATGGCCTTCTCGTTTGGCGCGGCGACGATTGCTTCAATGATCTCGTCGTAGGTCAGCAGCTCTGTGACCGTGCCGACTGGCTCGATCGCCTGCTCACCCTCGAATGGGGGTGCGTCGTCAACCACACCGTCGTCCGGCTCGACGACGCATTCGAGCTCACTTCGCAGCACCTCGCCAGCAGCCAGCACGGCATCGAACACTGAAGTCACAGCCTTCCGGCCAGCGTGCTCGACCAAGTCATTGAAGTCGGTGGGCTGCCCCTCGGCGTCGGCTGCGAATGGCGGGATGGCCAGCAGGCCGCCGACCGCAGCAGCAGCTCGGGTAGCGAAGTGCACGCCAGGGTTGGCGACTGGCTTGGTAGTCCACTGGTCGTTGTCGGCCGCCAAGACGATGATTGCCTCTGGCTTCGCCTCGCGGATGGCTTCAGCCACCGGTAGCAAATTGCTGGTATCGAATGCCACGAGCACCAAGTGTCCCGTAGCCTCGTGGATGCTGGCACCGGTAGCGTAGCCTTCAACGATCACATAGACCGGACGGCCGTCGACTGGCTGCGGACGGCCGATCGCATGGAACAGGCCAAGCTTGGCGCCGTGCTTCAGGAAATCCTTGTCTCGTGCACCTTCGCCCTTCCCGAGGATTTTGCCTGGGAAGAGGGCCTGAAGTGATTGGACCTGGCGCTTCTTGTCGGCGATCGGCACCAGGAGGGCGTTGTCCGTCAACATGAAGACATCGCCGGTCTCCTCATTGGTGAACTCCCACTTGCCAACGCGCAGGCCGTGGGCCTTCACGCCCTTGCGCTTCAAGTAGGGGTGGTCATCGCTGGCCGGCGTCGCTTCTGCCCAGATGTCGTTTGCGCGCACCGCGGCGTCAGCATGGCGCTTGCGCTCGGCCTCGGCCTTCTCAGCCTTCTTGCGATCCCACTCCGCCTGCTGCGCCTTGCGCTCGGCCGGGGTCATCGGCTTGGTGATTCCGGCCGCGCGCCAGGAGAACTTGTGCTCGCCGTGGCGTTTTTTGCAGCCGAACTGGCCAGCTGGCTGGGCATCCATGTGAATGCAGGCCCATCCGTTGAGGCTGCCCTTGCGGTCGCCCTGGACGTGGAAGCGCTCGAGTTTGCCATCGGCCTTCAATGGCTCGCCAGGCTCGATGCCTTGGGCAGCCATCGCGGACAGCAGCTGATCCATTGCGGTCTGATGATTGACTGGGACATGCGCGTTCATGCAGTCACCTTGCCGACACCGCGGCGTGCGAAGGTGCTGACCACGTCCAGCAGGTGGCCCAGGGTGGGGACCGGGAAGGCATTGCCGCTCACCGGGCAGATCCATTCAACGCGGAGGCCAGTGCCAACACCATCCGAAGGTGCAGTCCGGAGCGCCTTGGTCAGACCGCGCGACGATCCAGCAACCTGGAGCGAGCGGGAGCCGGCTGCACCTTGCACCTCGCAAAGCGCCAGTTCTTCGCCGCCGCAAAACGCGATCACATCGCGCAGGAACTCTGCATCACTTGCGCCGAACTCTTCAGGCTCGCGGCGAATGGCGATCACGTCGAACTCGCCGACCTGCCCAAGATAATGAACACGCTGAAATTGATCAATGATGCCGACAAGCGGGGCCAAAACGGCTTGCACATCGGCGTCTGTGGTGTCATTATTGTCGGGCTTGTTCAGCAAATTTGAAGTGTTCATTTCGGTGTCCGCCGAAGTGGTTTTAGGTAAAGAAGGCTGCCCTTGTCGGAGGGTGGCCTTTTTTGCGTTTAGGCCTGGCTGGTTTTTGTCGAGCATTGCTCTTTCTCCCGAAGCCACGACGCCACAGTTTCCTCATTCCAGCGGTAAGTGCGGGCGTTCAACCGGATCGGCTGCGGAAAACCTCCAGCCTCTACAATTTTCATCAGTGAATGGCGGTTGATGCGCAGCATCTTGGTCACGTTCGCGGTGGTCAGCATTTGGATCATTGGGTTGCCCTCATTCAAGTTGGGACGCTTTGGGTCTTGGAGCCATTAAAGCGTCCATTGAGCGGCGGCTGCAAGAGTTGGCACGGTGGTTGCAATGAAAGCAGCTGATCAAAATTGATCAATGCCGCAATGATTGCGGGCCAAATCCGAGCAAAAAATTATTTATGGGAAATTTCGATGTGTTCGCGCGGTCTTCACGCGAGTTCACATCTGGTAATTCGATTGTTCGAAAAGCCAGATAGCGATTCGCGAGAGAGCGTCGTGACGGGAGGATGCTTGTGTCGAAAGGCATTCCGACAACCTCGTTCCCGTGACACCTCGGTGCACGGTTCAAGCCCGCTCCAGTTGGCATACCCTGGAGCGGGCTTTTTTGATCTCAGCAGAATGTCGTGACTCCAGGATTGGAGTGCGGTGTTGTCATGCACATCCGCCAATCAAAGCCGCCCAGGTTCAGTGACCTCGGGCGGCTTTTTCCATGCCCGGAGCATCAGCCGAAGTAGCGGTCTGGAAAAACGGCGATCACGGCCAGTGCGAAGGCGCCCAGCGGCGTCAGTGCGACGATCAGGGCGTCGGCGGGGGTCAGGGCTCGGAGATCGCGGCACAGGGCCGCCAGCGTGTTCACGGCGCCTCCCCGAAGTGCTCCAGGACGTCGCTCGGCTTGAACTCAAACTGGCGACCCGCAACGATGCGGCCAGACTTCCGCTCCTTAATCCGGATCCCACCCATGTTCTGCGGCCCATCGCCAAGGCCGTCAGCTGAGCGCTCTAGCACACAACCGTGCCGCTCGGCTGTTTCGACAGCCCGGTTCAGCTGCCCGGGCGCCCAGTCATTCGCATACTGTTCGCCTAGCAGCCTGTGGTATTCATCCATATCACCGCGCGCGCCGGCATTCGCGATCGCCTTGAGCTGATAGTCGGTCATAGCGCACCTCCTTTCAGCTCGCCGTGTTCGTAGGCCGCAATGATGGACTCGAAGCCAACAAAGCCGCTCGCGACCACACGGCCACTGTGGGCACATCGAATAACTAGGCCGGCGATGCTCGGCTCGATAACGTAACCATCGCGCCAGACCAGGCAGCGGGCACGTGTTTCGGGGCTAACCCGCGGGACAGGCACGCCATTGATACGCACGTTCACGTTGATGCCGGGTGCGGAGTAGGTAGGCTCAGGGGAATTCGGGGCGGGGTTCAGCACGGGTATCTCCTACCCTCGACCATGAGGGTGCAGGCTGCGTATGGATTGGTCGACAGGGAGATTGGCCTGCACGCCCGAAGGCGTTCCATACGCAGCGCCGCATAACGGAGCCGGATATCTCGCCGATCGACCAAGATCGGATCAAATAAGTTCTGACAGCTCGTATACTGATGTCCCGACTAACTGCGGTTGCTCAAAATGTATGAGTCGCATTCGGCAACATTCCAACGCACCCGCCTCCCAATACGAATAGGAGAAGGAAAGTCCTCTGTTTTACTTAGCCGCCACCAAGTCGTGTTGCTGATTTTGTATCGCTCGTGGAAAAAGGCAGCAGCTTGCCATTCGTCAAAGCTGGTCGTGTTCATATTCGCACCGAATGAGATCTAGGGAGATTTCTCGAACTTTCGGGACATCTCAAAAGCTTCGATAAGCGAATTATGCACTCGGATTGGAGAGTTACTAGTGGCGAGTTTTTCGAACTTAAATACACAACTCTCTGAAAGCCACCTTGAACGTTGCCCCGTTATTCAAATATGAGTAACGGGGGTCGCTTCCGTTTCCCGACAAACGGTCATTCAGAGGCTGGTGTTCTCGCCAGAATTTGCGCCAGCTTGACCTCAAAGGCGTCCAACGCAGAGCGTTTTGCAGGAAGGTAGCCAGCCGGATCATTGCGATAGTGCTTCGTGACCACACCGCCCACGCCGTGGCTCTGCAGAAGGTCGGAGGCAAGATCGTCTACCCCTGCTCTCTGCATTATCTGCGAACAAGTCCGACGTAGATCGCGAGGAGTAAACCTCTCTATCTGCGCGCCAGCGACCGCACCTTTCGCCTCATACCATTTGTCTATGCTGTGAACCGGTGTCGTCACAGATATCGTCTGCCGGCCGGTTGTGGTCCATGGCCACTGATGAGAACCATTGATTTCTCGGACCTCCTTCAAAATCTCGATGGCGCGATCGGAAAGTGGCACAAGGTGAGTTCTTCTAATTCCTCCACGTCCCTTTGCATCGATAAGGCGCATGGTGCGCGCTTTCTCGTCGAAGCTCTCCCACGGCTCGCGCATAACTTGCTCGATCCTCTGGCCGCCGGTTGCGATGACGAACTTCAGAAGCTTTGCCACTATGGGCCCAACTCCATTCGCTCCTTCAATCGTTAACCAGAAGTGAGAGAGTTCCGCCTCAGATAGCGAGCGCGTCCCAGGGTTTGAGGTTCCAGGCACAGTTACCGAGTCTACCGGGTTCTGTTCTAGGCCGAACGCTTTGCCGCTCCTCCGGCCCAACGAGAACTCGGCGGCCAGGCCATATGCGAACGCGGCTCTGAGAAAGCTGCGCACCTTTGCCGCTTGCCTTTGAGCGTTACGCGCCCAGATCGGCTCGAGAACTTGTCGAATATGATGGGGTCGGACGTCCTTAGCGGGAAGATCCAAAATCGCGGGGAATTTTCCGAGGTCGACTTTCAGTATCCGCCCAAACTCCGCGATCTGATCGTCGCGAGCTTTGCCGCGCCGGTTGTCGATGTAGTCCTCGAACAAATGTCGAAAGGTGCCGCGCGCCGCCTCTTCCGCAGCCAGCCGTTCAGCTGCACGAGCCAGCTGAACTTGGTGTTGAGCACGCTCCTTCACCCCGCCATGTTCGCGCACCTCTGCTGATACCCGACCTGCTTCGCCACGCCAGAACGCGATACCTCGCTCGCTCCCATCTGGCGCGATGTCGAACAGCACGCCGAGCTTTACACGCTTCTGCGGGCCACCTGAGCGCCAGGCGAAGTAGACCTCAACGGCCCCGGTCTCACGCCGTTCAAGCATCAAGCTGCCTGCACCGCGTTCGTGCAGTCGCTCCGACAAAGTCCTAGCCGGCACCGCCTCCTTCGCCCCTGCCTTTCGAATAACGCCGCTCCTTCTCCACCCACGCAATGCAGAATCACTATACCCGGCCATAGAATACCCTCTGAAATGCTCAACACTATGCTCAACACTTCAGTGAAATACAAGGAAAGCATTTGAAAACTCAGGAGACAATAAAAGTGGGTATATGCTTGATTTCTATGGCTTCTGGCACATCAGGAAATTTCCTGAAATTTCAAAGCAACTCCCTCATAATCCCTTGGTCGCAGGTTCGAGTCCTGCTGGGCCCACCATATAAATCAAGGGCTGGCGCTGAGTACTGAGAGATTGCAGGGCGCCTTGCTCAACGTTTTGCTCAACAGTTTGAAGTCAGTGATCCCCCTCAGGTGCGAGTGGTACCACGGCTTCGCGGAGCAGGGCCTCGACACCTTCCAACGTAGATCGCGCTCGCCGCGGCTATAGCCAGTCACTGAGGCCCCGCCAGATCGCGCCTGGCGATCCGCTGCTCAACGAAGGCCATAACCTCGTGCTCGAGCCAGGCAACTGGTGGGTTCTTCCCATCCGATAGGGAGATTGGCTTCGGAAAGCGGCCGTCGGCTACCATCTTATAGAGGGCCGAGCGCTTAAGCCCGACGATGGTCTCGACTGCTGGCCGGCGGAGTAGGCGGATAGGTGAGGGTTGTTGGCTCATGGCATCGTCCGTGTACGTTCGAAACGAGCCATAGTGTATGTGGCAAGGTAGCTATTAGCACCCTTCACGCAGGCTCATCCTAATACCTTCGCGGCTTATTTACACCCGCAGCCTTCACTGAAATGCAGCAGAAAGCCTGCTTTTTACATTGGCGTCCCATTTGCCCACTGCGAGGCTCCATGCGTCCCGAACAATCTGAGTCAGATAACTTGCGACGTTCTGAGCGGCGAGCGCGTTGTCTCCGGGCAAAGAAGCCCAGGTAGTGATGGCTTCCGATCTGGAGGGAAGATCAGATGGACGAGAATCGCATCACCGGCGAGGCCAAGAAGGTTGGTGGCAAGGTCGAGGGAGCGGTCGGCGATCTCACCGGAGACCAAAAGACACAGGCCCAGGGCAAGGCGACGGAGCTTAAAGGGACGGCTGAAAACCTTGTCGGCCAAGCCAAGGACGCCGTCCGAGATATTGCTGACCAAGCCTCCAGCGTGGCGCAGGACGCTTTGGAGAAGGGCCGCAAGAGTTACCCTGACGCTGAGCGTGCCTACCGCCAAGGCGTCGACGCTGTTGGGCAGTATGCCAAGGCCTCTCCGTTGGCTGGTTTGCTAACGGCCGGAGCTGCTGGCTTTCTAATTGGATGGCTGCTTCACAGCCGAGACTAGAACACCGTGCGCGCTCGCGCTGAGCGGACGAGTTCAAGCGCGAGCGCTTTCGTGCGAGTAAGAAGGCATTCGCCAACGAGACGCATCGTTTAGCAAGTACTACTATTTGTGTCATTGCTCGCATTGTAGCGAACTAGTTTCGCGGCTCCAATCTAGAATTCAACGATACGGCGCCCTCATCTTTCTCATGCGCCTGCTGTTAGCGGAGATTTTCTCAGCTTTCCTTATCATGCGGACCAAGACTATGTCGCCCAGATGAGCTTCAGCCAAGTCTGCATCCTGATCGCACTCAATCTTCTCGCAGGAACTTTTATTGCCCTGCAGAAGAGACGCACAAGGAGCTTTGGAGCGAATTTTTTGCTACTTACAATAATTCTTTTCGGGTTCTTTTTGGTTTGGCAATCGCTTGCATGAGGGTTTACCGGGGATCTGTTGCCCCGCCCCACCTCGGCTTATGGCTACTGAGAAGTAGATCTTCTAATGGTCAGCGCTGGCAACAAAGGGGCCAATTACACGTTGGATCCTCGGCCGAGGCGACTGCTTAGGCGTAACCTCAGGGGTGCCCCATGACTGATCGCATTCCAGGACCGCCAGATAGATCCCAATCAGGGGCGGCTTCGACAGCGTGGACGATCTTCCTCGGCACAGCCCTGCTCGGCCTTGTGGCATTGCCGCGTCGTCACGCTCCGCGTTCACAGGCAAGCGACGGCGGTCAACTCGGGCGCGAGAATGGTCCCAAAGCCCATGAGGGTGCTGATGCCGAGCGCGTCGCGGACACACAAGCCGATCGAGGTCGCAAGGCAGAGAGCCCTTCTGAAATCCCCGCCAAGGGCTGGTGGGACATCGGCAAGCGCGTCATCCAAGAATTCGGGAACGATCGCGTGCTGCTCGTCGCGGCCGGCGTGACCTTCTACGCGATCCTCGCCCTCTTCCCAGCCATCGGCGCCCTGGTCTCGATCTACGGCCTCGTCGCCGATCCCGGAACCATCAACGCGCAGCTGGCCAACCTCCAGGGCATCCTGCCGAGCGGCGCCCTCGACATCATCGGCGAGCAGGTCAAACGGATCGCCGCCAAGGGCGGCGGCACTCTGGGCTTCACCGCCGCCTTCGGCATCCTCCTGTCGATCTGGAGCGCCAACGGCGGCATGAAGGCGATCTTCGACGCGCTCAACATCGTCTATGACGAGAAGGAGAAACGGAACTTCATCTGGCTGAACCTGCGCTCGCTCACCTTCACCGCCGGCGCGCTTCTCTTCGTTGTCTTGGCCCTGATCGGCATCGTGGTGGTTCCGGCGGCCCTAGCTTTCCTGAACCTCGGCTCGATGGAATGGGTCATCGCGCTGCTGCGCTGGCCGATCCTGCTGCTCGTGGTGCTCGGGAGCCTCGCGCTGCTCTACCGCTACGGTCCGAGCCGGGACACCGCGCAGTGGCGCTGGGTGACGTGGGGGAGCGGCGTGGCCGCCTTCCTCTGGATCGCCGTCTCGGCCCTGTTCTCGTGGTACGTGTCGAGTTTCGGAAACTACAACGAGACCTACGGTTCGTTGGGAGCGGTGATCGGCTTCATGACCTGGATCTGGATCTCGACGACCATCGTCCTGCTCGGCGCCGAGGTGAACGCTGAGATGGAGCACCAGACCGCCAAGGATACCACCACCGGCAAGCCAGAGCCGCTCGGTGCGCGTAAGGCAAAGGTAGCCGACACCGTGGCCGCATCGGCCTGAGACGCGAATCAGCGGGCAACAGGCCCACATCATCCCCCGAAGCCACGGCCGAGCCAGGCTGTGGCCTCCACGGATCAGTGGGGGATTGACTGGGGGATCAAGTCGTCTACCAAGAAAAAAGCCCTGCGTTTGCAGGGCCTTGTGAGAGCAATTGGCGGAAGGGGTGGGATTCGAACCCACGGTGGAGTTGCCCCCACGGCGGTTTTCAAGACCGCTGCCTTAAACCACTCGGCCACCCTTCCAAGCCTTTGCAGGCTCCAGCGAATTTCCCTCTTCCGAGAGACTGGAAAATCGCCTTCTGCTACCGCTTTGCTACCCTTTCAGACAGCGACCTTGTCTATGGCCGCCCGCAGGGCAGCGTCAACCTTCGCAGCAGCGTCCTCCTGCATCCCCGGCAGCACGTGGGAGTAGAGATCCAACGTGATGCCGACGCTCGAATGCCCGAGGCGTTCCTGCGCGATCTTGGGGTGGATACCACTCGCGAGCAGCTGTGTCGCGTGGCTGTGGCGAAGATCGTGGAAGCGGACCCGGGGCAGGGCGGTCGACAGGGCCAGGATCCGCGTGAACTCGTGGGTGAGGCTGTTGGGCTGGACCGGCGACCCATCCGCCTGGGCGAAGACGTAGGCGTCGTCGGTCAGGCGAACGCCGATCCTCAACAGTTCCTCGGCCTGCCGGAGACGGTGCTGGCGCAGTTCCTCGAGGGCGAACGAGGGCAGGGCGACTCGGCGCGCCCGGCCACTCTTCGTCTCCTTCGATCGCGTCCCACGCGTCGTCTGTTCGGTGCTCTCGACGATCGCGAGCTGCCCGGCTGCACAGTCCACGGCTCGCCAGCGCAGGGCCGTCACCTCCCCGCGCCGCAGTCCACAGAGGGCGCCGAGCACGACGGGGATGAACATGCGCGTCGGCCGGAAGTGGGCGAGCAGCAGGGCTGTCTCGTGGGCATCGAAGGCCCGCATCTTGGCACGCTCGACCTTCGGCGGATCGACGGCGTCCGCAGGGTTGCGGGCGAGGATTCGCCACTTCACGGCTTGGCCGAGGGCCTGCCGAAGGATGCGGTGCATGTGATGAACCGTGCGGGGCGCGAGGCCGCCGGAACCATCACGGCGACCGCTCACGAGGGCTTTGGCATAGGCCGCAGAGATCTGCTCAGGCCGCAGCTTGGTCAGGACGGCGCTGCCGAGGAAGGGAACGACGTTCTTCCTGGCCAGCTCGGTGTAGCGCTCGTGCGTGCGAGGCGAGACTTGCGAGCGGATATGGTCGAGCCACCGATCAACGAACAGGGACAGGGTCTCCTTGCTCGGCTCGACATAGTCGCCGCCCTGCATCTCGGTGATGAGGCGGGCGCACTCCTTCTGCGCCTCCCGCTTCGTGCCAGTGAAAGAGTGCCACTTCCGCCGGCGCTTGCCTGTGTCGGGATCCCGCAGGTCCAAGATGACGGCCCAACGGCCGGGCGAGCGCTCGCGGATGTGACCCTTCATTTCGATTTCTTTCTCGATTTGGTTTTCATCACAGACGAATCTGACTGCCCTTTCTGCTGCCCACCTCCAGCAGAACATATTTCTGAATTGTCCTGCGGCGTCTGTGATCTCTCAATCAATGAGCCAAGATCGCTTTTGATCGTTGACAGAACTCGGCTGCGCCTCCCGCCCCCCAGAGGAATCGCGGCAGCCGCTCGCTGCACATCGTCCAAAATTCCAGCGGGATGCGACCGAACCGACAAATCCGCCAATACACGGTCATCACTAGACAGTTCGTTGGAACTGCCTGTCGGCCGCATAGCTCTGAGAACTCCATCAATTTTCTTACAGACCTGATCATACGCAATCGGATCTTCTGTCCAATCGGCCTGAAGGTCCGATGGATTGTGCCAGAATTCCAGCACCATAGATATGGTTCTCATCAGAGCATAATTGCGCCTGCTACCAAAAGCTTCCGATATTTTATCGTCCTCAACAAAACTGCGCCTCAACCTATGCTCTATTTCGCGAGAAAGCGTTTTTCCACTTTTCTCTACCTCAGCTTCAAGAAGCGCACGTAGATCAGGGGTTATGCGGGTCGAGAGGACCGCTGTCTGACCAACGTACTCACCCTTTGGGATTGGTCCACGTTTACCCATCCACCGCCCTCCAAAACTATCTTACAAATCGTACGCGCACGGGTTGCGATGGTCAAGGATCATCTATTATCATCTTTCACAACGTAAGACAGTTCCGGAGAACGATCATGAAGCCGAACGAGCTTGGTCAATCCGATCGGAAAACGATCAGCGTCGAGGAAGCAGGAAGGCAGCTTGGGATTAGTCGAAACACTGCCTACGAGGCAGCCAAGCGCGGTGAAATCCCGACCATCAAGATTGGCCGCTTGTTGAGAGTACCCGTGGCGCCGTTTGAACGGCTGCTGGATCAGCCTGCGATTACTCGTCCGGAGGTAGCTTGAGCCATGAAAAAACCCGCATCGCGGGGCGACACGGGTCTCTCGAATGCTTTCCGGCAAGTCAGCACTGAGAGATATGCCACCGCCCCCAGCACATTGCAAGCCTCACGGCTAGTCCTTCGGTTCGGATTG
This sequence comes from Methylobacterium soli, assembly GCF_008806385.1. Taxonomy (GTDB): domain Bacteria; phylum Pseudomonadota; class Alphaproteobacteria; order Rhizobiales; family Beijerinckiaceae; genus Methylobacterium; species Methylobacterium soli. Next base: position 21,773 of record NZ_VZZK01000032.1, on the reverse strand, counting down.
AACCAACCGTTAGCTGCCATCATTGCAAGTCACATCTGGGGTAATGATCATGCAGAACGATAATTTTGATCTTTTCCGCGAGAAGAGCGCCGCCGAAATTCGTCGTGAGAAGCTGAGGGCGGAAGTCAAAGCCACTATCATCCGGTTCATGGCCGAGGCAGAGCGGCAGGGCCTCGACGCCTATAATGCGGCAGAAAGTGAGTTCCCCGGCACCCCTGACGGCGTGCTGTTCGAATGTCTTGGCGCGCTCGGTTCTCAGCAGGAGGCTGCTTGGTGGGATCGCATTCAAAAGACGATTGACGGCGAGATCATCAAGAACGCAATTCGGACGCGCGGAGGAAAGCAGTGAGCTTCTTCCCCAAGGACATCTCGCACGGGTCGCCAGACGCCGTGCGAGCCGAGATCCACGACCTTTTGTGGGTGCTCTCCCATCGTGTCACTGCGGCTTTGGATAGCCTTCAGATCGGTGACGATTTTGCAGTGACGCGAGCCATGCGCCTCGGCGCTTTGGAGTTCGACAGTGCGGCTTCACTCTTGGTCGTGCTGGAGGACACCAAGGTTCGTGAGCGCGAAAGGCGTTGCAGCCCCAGTCGCCAACGCGAACGGGTGCCTGGATGAGGTCAGAGCCGGCGCGCGTGGGCGCGGAGCATTTCGAGGCGCTGGACCGGATGCGGGTCGAGCAGGGCTCGCACCTGTCTGACGAGCCGTGGACGCCAATGGACGATGCGCTCGCTGAGCTGCGGGAACGAAACGGTTACGCCCGCTTCGATCAGGAGGAGCGGCACTCATCGCCTCCCAAGCGTTCCCGCTTTCCGATCCTGCACGTCGATGACCTTGAGATCGGAGCGGATCCGGTTTGGCTGATTGATGGGCTTCTGCCTGCCACCGGCTTCGGTGTTATCTTCGGTGCGCCCAAGAGCGGTAAGTCCTTTCTGCTTGCTGACGCCCTGTTCCATGCCGCCATGGGGCGAGCGTGGGCAGGCCGAGAGGTGATGCAAGGCGCTGTCGTCTACATCACGGGCGAGGGCGTCGAGGGCTTTAAGCGCCGCTTGATCGCGATGCGCCGCCACTACGAGGTGGAGGGTCGGCGCGTGCCCTTCCTCCTGATCCCTGTCGCCCCGGATCTCGGCCACGCCAGCGGCGATGACCTCGCTCTGATCGAGGATGTACGATCCTATCTCGCGAGCATTGGCAACCCGCCGATCCGTGCCATTGCGATTGATACACTCGCGCGCACCATGAAGGGGGCTGACGAGAACGCCGCGAAGGACATGACCACCTTCGTGGACAACTGCGAGCGGATCGGGACTGCTTTCGGTTGCATCGTTCTCGGCGTCCACCACGCAGGCAAAGACGTGGCAAAGGGCTCCCGTGGTTCGAACGCCCTGGACGGCGCCGTAGACGTGATGTGGAGCGTTGAGAAAGGGGAAGTCTGTAGCACTGCCACCATCCACCATATGAAGGACGCTGAGGCGGGCGCGACTTGGCAATTCCGCCTCCTTCCAACGGTGCTTCGCGAGGGGGGCGCAGCACTCCAGAGTGCTACGGCCGCCGTAGTCGAGATCGCCACTCTTCCGGGTGAGGCGCAGCACCCCGCAGCAAAGCGCAACAAGCCTCTGCCCGACCGCGCCCGCCTCCTCCTTGATGTCCTCACCTTTGCCATCGGGGAAATGGGCGAGGCGGTGAAGGGTGACTCCAACGTTCCTCATGATCTCCGCTCGGTAGCGCGGGAAAACCTCAAGCGATATCTTGAGCTTAGAGGATACTGGGACGAGCTGATCACTCCAGCAGTGAACCGCGCGAACCTGAGTCGCGATCTCAAAACCCTTCAGGCTCGCGGCATCATTGGCGCCACCGCAACGTGGCTGTGGCTGAGATGAGCAGCACCCCGCAGCAAAGCGCAGCACTTCCGCACTGCTGCGCCCCGGCCACCCCTCTTGAGGGCGCGCAAAGAGGGCCGCAGCACGTGCAGCACACCTCTATAAGAGGTGCTGCACTGCTGCGCCCTCGCGTCGAGGCCCAACGACGGGGGCATGGACAATGAGGTCCGCCGACCAATTCGGGCCGTGGGCGGTCGGTTTGAATGAGGTCGAGCGTGTCGCCCGCCTTCGGTCCATGCGGGCCATCGTGCGGCTCACGTGCGGACCACGAGGCCAGGATCTCGCCAGACATCTCCTCACGGCAGAGCACAACCCCGCTGCTCTGGAATCCGCTGCGGTTGCCCTGAACCATCTCGCTCCCACCGATCGCCGGCACGTTCTCGCCAGTTTCGCAGCCCTTCACCGGGAGCATCGCCTGTGATTGATCGCGATCGGTTTTCGAAATGCCGGACCATGTGGGAGCGTGGCGCCACGGCTGGCGAGCGTGAAGCCGGGAAGTCTGCTGCGGCCCGTGTAGCGGCGTCGGCCGGACTGACCCTGGATGAGGCTGTCAGGTTGGTCGGCAGCCATCCTCAAGCTTCCTCGCGCACGCAAGGCCCCTCAGCTTACCGGCCTTCGTCCTCGCAGGCTTGGCATCCAGCGCCTGTCAAGACGAAGCCGAAAGCCAAGCCTCAACCCTTCACGGTCGCCGAGATGCTGAAGGCGAAGGAAGCCGAGGTGGAGCGCAGGAAGCGAGCCACGGCCCGTGAGGACGAGCTGATGCGGGCGTTCTTTGAGAGGCAGGAGAAGGACATGGCTGCGGCTCGCGAAGCGCAGGCAATCCGAGATCGCGAATGGGCCGAGCGTCGGCGCCAGCATGCGGGAGCCAACCATGTCTGAGCATGGATGCCCAGCCCTCAAGGCCGCAGCGGGTTCACAGGTAGTGACGGAACACGACCTCAGCCGCAGCGTCGTGCTGGATCGTCGTCTCACCGCGCGAAACAGCCTCGCGGCACGGCAGAATCGCAGTCGGCACGAGGAGAGCAACCAAGGCCAGCAGCCGGCGGAAGGGATGGGCAGCGGTCATGCGGGCCTCCTAGGCTTGGACTGGATCGGAGCGTCACTCTTGATAGCGGTCGCGCGTTACATCCCTGTTTCTAGGCTTGGCATTGATTGTTTCGCGGTGCTCAGGCGCACGCGGTCAGAGCATGCGCTCGCTGGTCAGACTGCCAACGGCGTCGAAGATGCCCTGCCAAGCAGCATCACCAGCGCGAACCGTCACGCGCCAATTACCCTCATCTTCATCATGGCCAGCCTCGACGCGGCTGGTCACGAGACCGAGCCTCATCTTGTGGCGGAGATGACCGGGATCGAGCCCAAGCCTCGAGGCGAGCTGTTCCGGATCAAGGATCCAGTCGCCTTGTCCGTTGCGATCCAAGTGCATGAGAGGGCCCTCCATCAGCGCTGCGGCAGAAGCGGGCTGAGAAGGAGCTTAGCACAGGCCGAGCGGTCTGCGGTGGGAAACTCTATAACGCGGAGGCTTGGCCATGATGAGGCCGAGCACAGCACCTTCAGCGGTGAGCGTGGCTCCATCCCTGCCGCGACCCAGCTGATACCCGCTCAGGTGTGGGGCTCCGGGGTGAGCGGAGGATGTACAGTAGCACGGCGACGAAGGCTGCAAGAGTGCTGCCGCCGAACGGAGCCGCGGCAATCGCGATCACGGCACCGTAGCTCCAGAGCGCAGACACCGTCAGTAGAGCGCCGCCCCACGCAGCAACCATGTACGCAAATACCATGTTCGGGCCTCCGAACGCTTCTTCCCTCCCCCGGTGTATGTGTTGCGAAATGGTTAACCAACGGAGGGTTTCGGAAGACACCTTCTCATTTCTGTCAGATATGGCGCGACGGCATACCGCGCGGGATGCGCGATGACTGACCGCGCCTGCGCTCTCGCGCATCACCTCGTGCTTGACGCCATTCAACGCTCTGCAGCCCTGGCTCGGCACTTCATCAAGGAGGGGCTTGTGCATTCTGACGAGCCCGCTCCCATCATTGAGCCGATCCCGCTGCCCTGGACCCCGCTAGAGCCTGATGAACTCAGCCTCGGCTTCGCGATGGCGGTGAACGTGGTGCGCGGAACTGGCTTCGACGCAGAGGCCGATCGGCTCGCAGTGCTGGGAAGGGTCGCTGGCCATGGCTGAAGCACACGTGCAGGACGATCAGCGCCAAGCACTGCAGGACGAATTGTCGGCTTGTTTGGCAAGGGCGGCATCAATCGCAGCGGAACTGATTGGTGGCCCGGAGACATCGTCTCCCGAACCGGATGCCGAGTGGCCCAAGTTCGCAGATGATCCCGATCTGATTACGCCTGACTATGCGGCGAAGCGTGCTGGCGTCGATGCTTCTACCATTCGCAAATGGTGCCAAGCTTATGGCATCGGCAAGATGTATGGCTGCCGCCGCTGGCGTGTGTCAGTAAAGCGCTTGCAAGCTTATCTCGCCAGATAATTCTTGCCCCAGCGCGCGTCTGGCGCGTTGAGCGCGTTTAGATCCCTTTTCCGCGCGCGTTTGATGCCGCCTAATGCTTCTATTCGGGGCTGCCATGCGGCGGCTCTGCAGCCAGTCGAATAACGGGAAGTGAACCTGCAGGCCCCCTCGGTATCAAACTGCTCAAGGTTCACAAGGCTGCACGAATTTGAGGAAGCCTATGGCTGTGAAGACGAAGGCAAAGCAAAAATCATCGGTTGACGTGCAGGCCGAATTGGATCGGCTGGATCAGGAACGCGCTGCCGCCATCAGCGAGCATCTGGCGCTCGCCAACATGCGAGAGGCCATCCTCCTTGACGGCACGGACGATGAAGTCCGCAAGCACGACGAGGCCATGGCCGCCGCAATGGTCCGCGCTGAGCGTGCCGCCCTTCGCCGTGAGCGCCTACTGCCCGAGCTTGACGAGGCTGAAGCCGCCGAGGAGCAGGCCCGGCGCCAGCAGATCTACGCGAACGCAAAGGCGAAACGCGATGACGGGGTAGCTGCCCTCGGGGAATACACGGCCGCCGCTGAGAAACTGGCCAAGATCGCCCGGCGGATCGCCGCCGCTAATTTCGCAGTGAACGAGGCTAACCGTGAACTCCCCGATGGTGTCGAGCCCTTGGACACACCCGAACCTTACAACGGCACGCCGGCCACTGGCGCTGAATACAGCGACGAGCAAATCCGTGTGTTCGTGAACAAGCGCACAGGCGAGGTCGTCAACGGATTCAACCCGAAAGACCCCGACATCGTTGAGCAGTGGAAGAAGACTGGTCGGCGGACGCTAATCAACCTGCCGTCACAGGGGCGGCCGCATCGCTCCTTCCTTCACTCCCTCCACATCCCCGGCCGCGAGCCCGGTGAAGTTTTGTTCTGAGGTTCCTCATGTTTTCCGAGAAGCAGTTTCGCGCTTGGCAGAAGCTCGGTGAGACGTTGGCCGAGAACGAGCCCTCATTGCGTGAGCAGATCGCCGAGGAGGTGAATGCCGCCGCAGCCGACATCGAGCGGCGCAGAGAGACCGAGGAAGGCGTCGCACAGTTCCGGCATGCTCTCCGTCACCGTGACGCGCTTCGGGCCAGAGCCCAGCCTCAGCCGCCTCGTACGACTGAGCAGGAGGCCGACCGCCGCACCGCAATCCGCAAGCAGATTGAGCGGGAGATGGACGCTTTCGACCTGAGGTCACCTTCACGGAAGGGCAGAACATCCTCTCGGCGAATTGCTCCATCGCCATGCCGGCCGTGGATGCGGTGATCACGGACTCCCAACAACCGGGCTCAGACAGCCTGTTCGGGAAGAAGGCGGCTGAGGTCCGAGCCAAGGCGACGATGGAGGGGCCGAAGGGCCAGTCGCGCGTGATCCTGGCCGAAATGCCGCTCACGCAGAAGGAAGCCGAACTCCGGACCAACATGGAGGTGCAGGCGATCCAGGCCTCCCTTATCCGCGTCGGCATCACCTATCAGGGCTGGCTTCGTCCTGGTGTAGGTGGCCTTTGGGATCTCGCCGTGGACTACGCCACGATCAAATCGCCGATGCTCTTCCCCACGAAGGAGGGGCAGTTGCGGATGAAGCTGTGGTCGTATGCCTATTCGCAGTCAGAGGCTGGCACGACGACCACGGTGGAATTTGTGTCCGAGAAGGCGTTCGCGCAGAAGGCCGCCGACGCCAAGCAGAACGATGGATTTCTCAGCAACGGAGCCACGGCGGCGCAGGCTGAAGCGGCGACGTGATCCAGAGCGGTTCAATCGTCTTCATCTTCCAGCCCTGGAACGTAGTAGATGTTGATCGCTTTCCAGAAAGCGTTGCGCTCTTCCTCTGTCCGGAAGGCCAAGGCCGCCTGTAGCTTGGCCAATCCAGCCTGAGCCGCTGCTTCGCGCTGGCCGGCGTCCATCAGATCAAAAATTTCACACACCATGTTCTCCAGGGCGGCACACCGCTTTGAATCAAACGTTTTCAGGTCGCAGCGCGATCCCCTTGGCCAAGAAGCAGCCCAGCGACGACACCGCGAAGGATGGGCGGAAGGCGGCTGAGGGCCACTAGCGGCAGCGATCTGATGCAATGCGATGTGACTTCGCGTCACCGTGCTATGCCAGCACCGGGCCGCCTCTGAGCATACGGGCGACTCGGCCCACTCGGCCCACTCGGCAGGTGGCGGGAAACAGCCGAGAGCCGGCGGCTTGGTCCTGCAGCTGAGCGCGGCCGGCGCACAGGTGCAAGCCGAGCGGCCACGGGGTTCGGAGATCGCCCGGCCTGCTCACCATCCAGCCACCTGGGTTCGGAGAAGCGGAATGGCGCCGCATTGATCCCGTTGCTGCCGAGTTGAGCAAATGCCACGCTTGCATGCCAGCTCCGGTCTTGGCTGCAGGTGGGCCACCGTTCGCGCCCTAGGCATGACGAAGCCCGTGCGGCGAACCGGGCAGGCTGAAACGAAAAGCCCCGCGAGCCCTGAGGCCGCGGGGCTGCAATCTCGACGAGCCCTAAATACTACTTCTGCGGGGCCGGCCGCTTGGACTGGAACGGAGCCCGCTGGTACTGCCTCCCCTTCTTCGGGTCAGGCTTGTCGACCAGCATGCGCTTCACGCGCTCGTTGAAATCAACAGCCGAGATCGCCTGTGCAGCGCCGTTGTTCGTGGAATGAGCCATGTGGCCTCCCCGTCGTCACCCAGTGCACGGGATTGCGCGGAGGGCCCTCTTCAGATGGGATGGCGGCAGGGCGATTACGAGCTCAGCTGAAGTTGCCTCGCGTATCGGTGGGCTTATGAGGGATCGTGAGGCCGCGGCTTCACTTCAGACAGCCCTTCGACTTCACATGCTCGGTGAGGATCATCGCTCCCATTGATCCCGCCGCATTTTCCCGAGCACGATGATCGAAGCGAACAGCGCAGCAGCGGCGGTATCGCCCAGCGCCACCTTCGGATCGTCCGGATTCAGAACCATCAGCACGGCGGCCGTGGCGAGAGCGACGATCACCGCACCGGCGATCAGGATCTGAGTGCGTTGGTTCACGAGCGTTTCGTCATCAGGAGTTTGGTGTGCTGGTAAACTCGCTCCGACGCTCACGCGCCTCACGAGCGAACGCCTGGGCGGCGCCGGCGGCTTTGCCGAGGGCCTGTATCTTGTCGGAGTTCTCATCACCTGTCGGCTGGGCCACCACATGAATCTCCAACCATTTAGGCTCCTGCTCTGACCGGGCTAGGACCACATATACCGGATCGCCGGAGACCTGCTGGCTCGCGTCCTCGATCGGCTGTACATCCCACTTCATCATGCCTCAGTCCTTGAGGTAGCCCTTCGCCTTCAGGTGCGCTCGGCAACCATCAGCTCGCCTCCAGAGCCTTTCTCACAGACGGCCTTCGCCATTCTCCTCGACGAGGATGATGCCAGCCGTCAAGCTGATGCAGACGAAAAGCCCCGCAAGCCGTGAGGCTGCGGGGCTGAAGTTTGCGGTGAGTGCCGAGGGCTTAGCCGCCGCCAACGCCGCCGTTGCCGCCGCTTCCACTAGCACCGCCTTGCGGTACGGCACGTGAGGGTTGACCCGCATTGCCGCCTGCAGCCGAGTCCGTCTCAATGGTCTCCGCGCCGGTGGCGCCGGGCGCGATGATCACGCTGCGGTCGTTGCCAGTGTTGTTCAACTGCCGCTGGATGACCGTTCCGGTTGCTTCCGGCTCCCGAGCCGCAGGAAAGCCTTGAGCAAGGGCGGAACCCGCAATCGTCAGCGCAAAAGTGCTGACGGCAATAAGCTTTTTCATGTTGTCTCCCTGCCGGCTGGATCCGGCTCAGGGGCGGACAACGGGGGCCCGCGTCGAAGGTTGCTCCTGCCCCGCTCGCTTTCCTGCGCTTCTTCGGCTTGGGTTGATGCACGTTAACGAAGAAGCCCCGCGCCGTGAGGCTGCGGGGCAAGTCACCTTGGGCAAGTGAAGATCGGCCCCGCCGGGGTGCGAACCGGAGAAACGTGCCAGCGGAGCCGCGTCAGGTGGGCAGCACCCAACGGCGCCACCCTGCCTTCCGGGGCAAGGCCCGACACTCACGCAGATGAAACGGTGCCGGAAATAAAGTGCCCCGCGAGCCAGGGGCTGCGGGGCTGAGTGCATCTCAGGAGGTGGTCTCTCTGCCGCAGATCGGGGGGAGTGATGGCGCCAAAGAGACCATGCCGGGCTTCAAAAAACCGACGCCTGGATCTAACATCAAACGTAGACGCCACATTTACCTGAGATAACTTCCGAGAATTTTTATCAATCCTATCATATGATGTATTTCAAAAAATCGGCTTTGCACAAAACCTATGTTAGGGCAGTGACCAACAAGGTAATTTACTCAGATCAGACAAATTGCAGGAGTGATATGAATGCGGATTGCTGATCCTCAAGGTGTAGAAATCGATCTCGAGATGGCTGCGCTTGTACAAGCGCTGTCGCAAGATAAGCCGCAATCTGGCGGTGCAGCGGCTCTCATGGCCATTGAGCAGCTTCGTCGCCTGGAAGAGGAAGCTCGCTCCTCAGGCGTCAGCCGTCAGGCGTTTCAGAGGATCGCATCGGCTCGGCGCCTACTTGGCGATCGAGCCAACTTCGGTACCTTCGAGGGACCGTTCCTGCCTGACTGACGAGAGAACCGCCGTGTCAGGCCGAGGATCACTCCAGCCACTCGGCTCGCATCTCAAGCTCCGCTTTGAAGATCGTCTTGCCGCTCTCGTCCCGGACACTCGCGCAGAAGGTGCGGCGGTCGCCGTCCGGGAGGACGCTGCGCGCCATGTCGGGGAGCGTGGTTATCGCAATCTCCCGAGCAGCTTCCTTGGCAGGAAGCTCCAGCCCATCCTCATCGCGCACGTAGTAGTCACCATCGTTCGTGTCGATGAAGTAGCGGGGCATGCGATCTCCCTTAGACCGACCGGGAGAACATTTCACGCAACGGTCGGTTCCACGATCGCCCCCCAGAGAAGACCAGCCGTGACGAACGAGGTGGGCTGAAACGAAAAGCCCCGCGGGCCATGAGGCTGCGGGGCTGAACGCGTGTCAGATGGTGATTAGGCGAGGTGCCAGCCCTGCTCAATCTGACTGAGGTGGGTAGTGTGGGCCTCTGCGCTGTCCGAGAGCTGCACCGCCAGATCAGCACGCGAGGTGCCACTGTTAAGCCGCGCCGTCCAGAACTGTAGACCATCCGCATCGGCATGCCGCCCGAGGGCGTTCTCATATAGCGCGTCCACATAGGCGCTGTTGGCGAGGGAGCCGTACTTCGCCTGATTTTCTGGTGTGCTGAGAAAGCCCTGCGCAAGGCCGCTCAGGGAACCGCCGTGGTCGAGTTGATTGGTCCAGAACTGCAACCCGGCTGCATCCGGGGCGCGATCAAGCATGGTGTAGTAGAGCCTCGCGACATCAGAGGCGTGAGCGTTTGGCACGAAGAGACCGGTATCGAACACGGGCTTCATGTTAGCAACGTGCTCGTCCGAGAAGACAAGGCTCATAGCTACATCGATGCGGGGAGCGCCGTGGACGAGTTGGTCCGTCCAGTAGCTGCCACCGGCATCATCTGCACCACGATTGAGTGTGGATTGGTAGAGCTGCTGGACATAGTAAGAATTGCTGATCGATCCAGTCCTTGACTGGCCCTCGGGAGAGTCAAGCAGTCGCTGCCCGAGGTCACGAACTGAAATGCCATGCTGCAGTTGATCCGCCCAATATTCCAACCCTACAGAGTCAGGTGAGCGTCCGAGGAGCCCATCATAGAGTGCGAAGACTTGTCCACCCGCGCTGCTTACGTCATGTGTGACAGATCCGAACAACGATAAATTTGGGGCGCTGCTCGCGGTCCCAAAGAACGCATGGTTGTGCCCGGTGCTGTCTGTGTAGTACCCGACAATCTGGCCCAGATTGTTGATGTCCTGGATGGTCGTGCTAGCTGCGCCTGGGTATGTAACAAACGAGAACTCGTTACCATCTTCTACAAAACCAAGCTTTCCAAGCTGAGCAACAAACTGCCCGCTGTCGTTGATATCTCCAACCGCGCTGCTGGTCTGACCTTGGTAAGCAATCTTTGTCGCAACTCCGTCTTCAACAAAAACAGGATAGCTGTTATTGAAAGAGGCATAATTGGAAGATTTTTCGTAAGTTTTTCCAAGTACTATGCCAGGGTTATTGAAAGCCGATGGCAGAATGTGAGATTGGATTCCCGTAGATATTTGAGACCCGTTTTCATCAACAATTGTTGCTACAAAGTCAGATGACCTAGTGCTTAACACCGTCAAATAACCTAGAGCATTGCCTGCGTCATTTATATCGACGACAGTGAATTGAGGCCCAATAAAATTACCGTCAGGTGACTTAACTCCAATTTTTGTGTATAGTGAATCGCTTAGCTTGAATGAGCCGCTTTGATAGGAAGCGGCGGCGTCGTATGTTCCAACAATCTGTCCAGAATTGTTGATATCAAGCAGATCTGTTTTGACTGATCCGGGGAAATCTATCTGCGTGAACGCCCCAAAATTATACTCGAACCCATGAATATTTCCAGATACATCAGAGAATGACCCAATGACTTTCCCCGCATCATTGATGCCGTTGGCATAGGTCGATAAAGCACCCGGAAAATTCAATTCAGATAGGGCGTAAACTGTCACGGTCAGTTCCCTTTGGATCGTTCTATGAGCTTACCGACTCATAGCCCAAGCTCACTCCTAAGAGTCAGATTCAGTACAAAACTGGAAAGGGAAACTCAACCTCACGTAGAATTGCACCAGCCTCACGACCCTCCGGTTGCGGCCTCAGCGGCCCGGCATGGTCACACCTTCCTCAGCCGCACCGCAGGCTCGCCGCCGTTCTCCAGGCTGAACTCGACGCCGGTGAGCCGCAAAATCCGAGCAAAAGGCATTGCCATTTGATGATAGGTGGCGGACCTTCTCACCTCTCGTCGTTCCGCAGCCATGGTGCTTCCTGGAGATTCGTTTGAGGCGTTTTGGATTTGCGGCGGCGCTCTGTTTCTGGTCCACGGCAGCTTTGGCCGGTGGCGATTTCGGCCCCCTTAATTCAGTCCATGAGGCGTTCAACCGAGCCGCCAAGGAATTCGGTACTGACTCCCGAATGCTGCTGGTGACCTGCTCCGATCAGCAGGGGGCCTGTCAGTACAGCATCAGCGGGAAGATGATGGGCATCGCCAAGACTGAGGATGGCAGCAAGGGGAAGGCCGGCACCGTCGCCATCTTCTACGGCAAGGACTCTGCTGCCCTGGATTTCGTCCTTGCCCTCGGCGTCTCCATGGCGGCGTGGTCACCAAAGGCTGACAAGGCAGAGCGCGGTTTGGCGCTTTCCAGTCTGGTTGAAGCCGTGACCAAAGAGAGCCCGAAGGAGATCATTCTGGACGGGACGAAATACCGGCTCGTCTCGATCAAGGGCGAAGGTCTTGTGGTCCTGACGATGAACCGGATCTAAGACCACTATCGAGGCTGCGCGGGCCAAGAAAAGGCTTTAACGCTCGCCTCCTGCCCACTCCGGTCGCTTTCCCATCCAGGCAGGAGCTTGAGCCCATCGTTGCCCGCTCGTCGTCTCCTCCCGATCTCCAACCCGAAGGAGCACCTTTTCGGCGTCGTCGCGGCCAGTCTGCGAGCCGATGAAAGCCGCTGGCTTGCCATTGATCGCCTTGATTACCCGTCGATGCGCCATTTCAGCCTCGTTGCTGAGCAGCCTCATTGCCGCTTCGCAAAACCATATCGCAGCGCAACTACGTGTACGGGTGTGGCTTCGCACGAGTAGCCCTACCGTCCGGCTACCCTTTCTCAGCCGCGAGCCCAGCCCTTCGCCACTCTTCTCCATGAAGGTGACGCCAGCGGCTTTATGCGTCGCATGGCAGTCAATCCTCGGTCCCATTCAGCGCCATACGCGCCAGAATGTGGAGTACAATGCCGATCAGAACGGCTGCCCAAGTTGCTACGGCACGGTCCAAGCCAGTGCCGGTCCTGAGCCCTATGAGAGCAAAGAAGTCGTTTGCCAGGAAGCTGTTCGCCAAGCCGGCTATGACGAAGGCGATGCTCAGAGAGTTGAGAAACATCGCGGTCGTCCGGCGCCGCTCGTTGCGCGCAGCCTTGCCGCGAAGACCAACCAAGCCCCGATCGGCCCACGCCAGGAATAGGGCGAGGCAAAGCGGGCCGAGGATGAGCCAAACAGCATCCGTTGTGTTGCTGAACTGCATCCTTCTCCCCTGGGCTTGTTAGAACTGTTACGCCTTTGGGGCTTCTTCGACGAGACCGCAGATGACTAAGTTCAACCCAAGCCATCTCTTCCGCTTACTGGCGGAATCCTGAGCCCCGCGGCCTTCAATCGATCAAGAAAGCGGGTGTGGGCTTCATCAAGCAGGCGCAGCCGCCTTGCCTCTACGCTACTTTCAGCCGGCTTAGCCTCTATGAAGGCACAGACACTGCGATGCAGGTCATCAACCGCTGCATCGACACCGGGATCGCGTCGCACGAGGTCGAGCACGTCCATCAGGTGACCACGAACCTCGCGCCCCTGCGTGTTTACGTCTTGCCGTTGCCGGATGAGGCCGAGGGCGCTCTCGATAACAAAGATCCGAGCGCTGAGCAGATCGGTGAGGTCAGAAGGAATCATCGCTGCCACTGATCGCGCCGGATTTTCCCGAGCACGATAATCGAGGCAAACAGCGCAGCGGCAGCGGTGTCACCCAGCGCCACCTTCGGATCGTCGGGCTCCAGCGCCAGCAACACGGCGGCCGTGGCGAGAACAATGATTGCCGCGCCGGCGATCAGCATCTGAGTGCGTTGGTTCATGAGCGCTTCGCCTTCAGCTCTTCGTCAACGAGGCGGACGATCGGCGGATCACCAAGCCACGCAAGCACCGCAGCTAGCGTTCGAAACCGATGCTCCGTTTTCTGGAAAGGAGCAGGGCACTTGATCGCAGGCAGGTCGTCAAGCAACTCCACGCGCCAATTGCCGAGGCGACCACTGGGTTCGACGTTCCTCACGACGCTTCCAATGACCTTCCCATTAAGCGCTAAGTCGTAGCTGCCGGCCGCTAGGCAATGGAGCGAGTAGGGCAAGATCGAGTCCAAGAAGCATGGAGCATCACGTTTCATTGATCGAAGGGCTACGCGGGTGGCCGGTCGCTAGATGAGGTTCGTTGCTCATGGTCGCGTTTGGTGTTCTGCCTAGCATCCCCTTCGCCTGAAGATGCTCGATCAGCAACCACTCCATTAGTGACGCGAGTGACCGACTCTCAGCAGCAGCCGCCTTTTCACCGGCTGCCTTCACAGAAGGGCGCATGCGCACTTGGAAGATCGCTGTCTTCTTCTCTTCCAGCGCCATTGTATGTCGGACCGATTGACAAGCGTTGATGTGCTGTGATTGTATGTCGGTGCGTCATACAACGCAACGGCCCGCAACGGTGTTTGCACCACCGCGCGGGCCTCACCAGCAACGCTGACAGAGAGCGTCCCATGGCTATTATGACCACTAGCACGCCGGCTTCGGCCGGTGAACGCGCACGCCTGCGCAAATCCCAGCAGGGCCCCGTCACTCTGGCTGTTGCAACGATGCGGCGGGCTGACCCTGACCGCCTCTCGCCGACTGCCCTGCGCGATCGGCTGTACAATCGCCTGACGGCGTTCCTCATGACGGTGGAGCGCGCCTGATGGCCTACAAGCTCCCTATGATGGACCTCAGCGCCGTCGCGCAGCCGGTCAGCCGCCTTGTCGCCTATCGCGAATGGCTCGCCGCCGAGTGTCAGGCGGTGGACCTAGAGGTTGAGAACCTGACCGGTCTCGTTCTGACCAGCGACACGCAGGCCATCTACCTCAACCCGAGTCAGTATCACCGTCCCCGTGACGGCCACCCGCTGCCGTCTCCTGTGGACCGGGCTGAACTCGTGCTCACGGCGATTGGAGCCACCCGCAAGCAGGCTCCGTATGTCGGCGTCGAGGTCATCGGTCTTCTCGATGAACCCAGCCCTGATGCGGACCTCATCGCCTACTGCGTTGAGCACCAACAGGTAAAGAAGCGCATCAAAGAGGGCGGCATCTCAGAGGATGCAGAAGCCTTCAAGGCGGCCACCGAGCGTGACGACGAACTCTGTCGGCTGATTACCCAGACGCCCGCCCGTACCCGCTTGGGGTTGATGTGGAAGGCCAGGGTAACGGCTTACGAGCATGAGCTTGAGCGCTTCCTGACGTGGACTGCCGATGGTCCCCCGCGCTCTGACGATGAGCGCCTGCTGATCTCCCTCGTCTGGGACATCCTACAGGGCCCGGCGGCGGATCAGTGGACGGGTGAGGGCGCTTGATGCCCCTGTCTCACCGCCTCATCCTACGCCTCGCCCTCGGCGTGCTCTACGTCCGCATCGTGCTCTTGCCGGCATGGCTGGAAGCGCTCGCTCGTTGGGACCGCCGGGCTTCTGAGTTCGCTGTTGCCCGAGGAGATACGTGCGCCGCCGTGGCGCACCTAAGCCGGGCTATCGGGCGTCTGCAGAAAGCTCACGTGCTCGTCTCAGGCTTGCGTGGAGCAGCCTAATCATCCGCTTCGGCCGCATCATAAGCTGCCGAGGCGCTACCGCCTCACCGCACTGGGGCGACCCAACTTAGGACCGCTGCCAACCGTTCGGCTTGTGGCCGGGTCAAACCCGAGCAGAGAGGATTCCCGTTTTGGTAGACCACGAAGGTGCCGTCGCCCGCAGCGAGAACCTTGACCGAAGCCATTACGCGTCTTGGCCCGTGAGGCGCTGGGCCCTGGCCAAGCCGCTGTCGGTGATCTGCCAAGTCTCAAGGTCGGCGTCCACGCCGATGCGACGAAGATCGCCACGGCTTTCTAGGGCGGAGAGCCTGCTGTGATCACCGGGCCAAGATGAGTTTGGTTTTTGCTTTATGGAGATCTGGAAATCGACAGCTTCAGCAGCCTTTTTGAGGAGGCGTCGCTCGTGATTGACCAGCATATTCCCTCCATCCGCATGCAACGCAGTCGCAGTACTTAGGCGGAGACTGGCCCATATGGCTAAGCTTGGCAACCCTCTAGGTCGTTTCGATCGCTCATAACGGGCTGGCTGCAAGTTCGGCAGGACAGGGCGGTTGCTACCGCTTTTGCTACCCAACTCATTAATACGAACAGGGATGGAGAACGATGAGTGAACGCACCCAGGCCAAAATTGGCCTTCAGAACAACACGTTAGCTGATTGGCTGGGATTAAGCGGGATGGCCGAGAGCGAATTTCAAGACCGCTGCCTTAAACCACTCGGCCACCCTTCCGGATCCGGCCCGGCTCGGCCGGGAGGGGTGTGATAGCGGAGATCGGCGCGCGCGAACATCCGGAATCTCGCGCGCGCCGCTCGGCCGGGGCGGGGCGCCCCGCCCCGCATCAGGGCCTCAGGCGGGCGAGGCGGTCGAGGAGGGCGCGGTCGTGGAGGAGGGCCATGCGCTCCTTGGGGGTGAGCCAGGCCTGGGCTTCGGGGAGGGTCTCGGCCTCGACGACCTTGGCCTGGGCCAGCGTCCGCTCGGGGTCGATGCGCCCGCGCGGGCGCGCGGCGCCGGGGGGCAGCATCCGGGCATGGGCTGCCGCCAGCGGCGCGTCCGCGTGGAGGGCCGCGAGGGCGTCGGCGGCATCGAGGCCGGTCTCGGCGTTGCGGGCCTCGAGGGCGCCGGCCCGAAGGGCGATCGGGGGGCTGGCGCGCTCCTCGGGGGTCATCAGCAGGCCGCGGCGCTTCAGCGCGAGGCCGAGGCCGAGCTGCCCGCTCGCCCAGGAGATCGGGATCGCCAGGACGAGGCCGAGGATCGTGGGCGACATCCAGAGGAACAGCGAGGTCGCGATCGCGAAGGCCGCCACCCCGGTGATCAGCCCGAGCACCATGTGCCAGCGGTGGCGGCGCACGATGTCGCGCCACGGGATCGAGCCGTCGTCGCGCCGCTGCGGGTTCCAGCCGGTATCGCGCCCGACGAGGATCTGGAACACCGAGCCCGACTGGATCAGCATCGCGATGGGGGCGATCAGCGCCGAGAGCAGGATCTCGATCAGGCTCGACAGGAGGAGCCGGATCGCGCCGCCGCAGGCCCGCCGGACGGGCCCGTCGATCAGCGCCAGGATCAGCCCGAGGCCCTTCGGGGCGAGCAGGATGCCCATGGTCAGCCCGAAGAGCTGGAGCGCGCGCACGGGGTCGAAGCGCGGGAAGACCGGGTAGAGCCCGAACTCGCTCGTGAAATATTCCGGCCGCACATAGGCGGTCTGCAGGACCAGCGCGATGCCGACCACGAGCTGCGCCAGCCAGAGCGGGGAGGCGACGTAGCCGGCGATGCCCGTGGCGAAGTGCTGGCGCGAGGCGAAGGTCAGGCCCGCCGCCCCGATGATGCGGCTGTGCTGCAGGTTGCCCTGCGCCCAGCGCCGGTCGCGCACCGCCACGTCGATGAGGGAGGGCGGGCTCTCCTCGTAGGAGCCGGGCAGCGTCGGCAGCATGGTCACGGCCCAGCCCGCCCGCCGGATCAGCGCCGCCTCGACGAAATCGTGGCTCAGCACGTGGCCCCCGAAGGGCGGACGGCCCGTGAGGTCGGGCAGGCCGCAGGCCTGCGCGAAGGCGCGCGTGCGGATGATCGCGTTGTGGCCCCAGTAATTGCCGTCCCGGCCCGACCAGACGCTGAGCCCCGTGGCGATGACGGGGCCGTAGATGCGCGCGGCGAATTGCTGGACGCGCGCGAACAGGGTGTTGCGGTTGATGATCAGGGGCAGCGACTGGATGATGCCGGAATCGGGGTCGGCCTCCATGGCGGCGGCGAGCGCCACCACGCAATCGCCCGTCATCAGGCTGTCGGCGTCGAGCACCAGCATGTGGTCGTAGGCGCCGCCCCAGCGGCTGACGAAGTCGCCGATATTGCCGGCCTTGCGGTGGTGGTTCTTCGGCCGGTGCCGGTAATAGAGGCGGGCCTCCGGCCCGAGCCGGGCGCGCAGCGCCAGGAAGGCCCGCTCCTCGGCGATCCAGGCGTCGCCCTGCGTCGAATCCGACAGGACGAACCAGTCGAAATGGGCCCCGAGCCCCGTCGCCTCGACGGATTCGCGCATGGCCTCGATGCCCGCGAAGGTGCGGGCCGTGGCCTCGTTGTAGACCGGCATCACCACCGCCGTGCGGCTCGCGAGCCGGGCGGGACGGGGGCCGGGCCTCGGCCGGCGCAGCAGCACGAGGAAGCCCAGGATCGCCCCCGTGAAGGCGAGGGCGATCCAGGAGAAGTTGAGGGTGAAGAGCGCGAGCAGCACATATTGCAGCGCCGTCGTCCCGCCCGAGACCGAGACCGTCTCGTACATCTGCAGGGCGCCGTAGCCGGTGAGCAGCGCCGCCCCCCCGAACACGAAGGCGCGGGCGAGCCAGGGGCGGCGATGCGGGCGCGAAGGCCGGTGGCCGAGGCCCGGGTCCCAGCGCGCCAGGTCCTGCACCGGCATGGCGAGCGGCGCCTCGGGCGGCATCGCGGGCGCCAAGGATTCGGGCGCCAAGGATTCGGGCGCCAAGGATTCGGGCACCAAGGCCTCGGCCGCGAGCCCGGCTCGGGTCCCGATTTGGGTCTCGGCCTGGGTCTCAGCGCTGTCGGCGGGCCGGGGCGGCGGGGAGAGGGTCGGGGTCTCGGCCATGAATCTTCCGGGGTCTCGTCAATCGTCCAGGGTCTCGGGGCGGGGCCGGCGGGCGGGGCCAGCGGGCGGGGCTCGGCGCGAACCTCACGGGGTCCAGCGATAGAGCCAGGTCTCGGTGACGGCGCGGCCGCCGCGGGCGAGGGTGAGGCGCAATTCGCAGGCCCGCTCGCCGCCGGGATCGAGCTCGAAGGCGACCCGCACGGTCCTGCGCTCGGGATAGGCGTAGAGGGTCTGGCGGGCGATGCCGCCGGGGCTCGCGCCGAGGACGATGTCGAGGCCGCCCTCCGGGGAGAACAGCCCCTCGCCGGTGAAGTCGACGAGGAAGAGCCGGCGGGTGCCGCCGCTGCCATGGCCGCTGCGGGTGCCGGTGACCCGGGCGACGGGGGGCCGCTCCGGCGGTTCCCAGCACCAGAACTGGCGATAGGCGAAGCGGGTCTCGGCCCCGGCCGCGAGGGCGGTCTTGGGGCGCCAATAGGCCAGGATGTTCTCGTTGAACTCGGAATCGCTCGGGATCTCCAGGAGCGTCACGGCGCCCTCGCCCCAGGGGCCGAGCGGCTCGAGCCAGAGGGAGGGCCGCCACTCCCAGTGCTGCACGTCGTCCTCGAAATCGTCGTAGGCGCGGGCGCGCTGCATCAGCCCGAACCCCTTCGGCTCGGCATCCAGGAAGGAGGAGATCTGCAGGGTGTCGGGGTTGTGCACCGGGCGCCAGATCGCCTCGTCGGCGCCGTTGCGGATCTGCAGGCCGCCGGCCGCGTGGGCGGCCGCGCGGGCATCGTCGGTGCCGCGCCGGTCGTGGGGGCCGAACAGGTAGCTCGCCTGCATGCCGCCGAGGCCGAGATGATCGATGGCGCGGCGCGGGAAGATCGTGCCCTCGATGTCGGCGAGCGAGACCTCGCCCGGGCGCAGGCTCATGCGCAGGGCCCCGGCGCAGGATTCGGAATCGATCAGGGCATGCACCACGATGGCGCCGCCGGGGCGCGGGCGCTCGATCCAGAAGGCGCGAAACAGCGGGAATTCCTCGCCGCGGGCATCGGCGGGGCGGAGCGTGAGGGCGCGCGCCGTGATGCCGAACCCCTGGCCCTTGGCCAGCAGCCGGAAGAACGAGGCGCCCTGGAACACGGCGAAATCCGCGAGGTCTCCGCCGTCGAACCGGGCCCGCAGGCGAAAGCCCGAATAGCCCGGATCCGCACCGAATTCGGGGAGCACGATGCCGCCGGTCTCGAAGCGGGCGCGGTCGTAGGGCAGGGCCCGCACCACGCCGTCCTCCACCAGGGCGAGGGTCACCCGGCCGGTGAAGATCGAGCCGCGATGCAGGGGCTCCAGGGTGAATCCGAGCCCGTCCTCGGCCCAGACCGCGCTGCCGGGGGCGGCCCGGATGGCGCCGTATTGCTCGCGGCTGAGGGTCTTCAGGGAGGCCGGCAGGTCGTCGCTGCGGGGGGCCGCGTAGGGGGCGGCGGCGAGCGCCCGGGCGAGCTCCACCACGGTGGCGGAATCGAGGGCGGCGCCGGGGGCGGGCAGGGCCGGGGTCTCGGCGGCGCGCGCCGGCCCGGCCCATCCCGTGAGGCCCGCTGTCCATGAGCCCGCCGCCCCGCCGGCGAGGCGCAGCAGCGCCCGGCGGGTGGGATCCGGGTATCCTGTGCTCACGGGATCGAAGGCCCTGTCCGCGGTCCGGATCCCGTACGGGGAAGCGGACGAACCATCTCTCGGCAGCGTCATGCGCCCTTCATGCAAGGTTGGGGGCGCCCGGGGCAGCCGCGCCGGGCCTCCGGCAGCGTCGGGCGCCGATTGTCACGTGCCGGAACCCTCTAGCATGCCCCCGCCTGAACCCGGAGTTAAGGATTCGGCCCGTCACTGGGCGGCCTGGGTCCGGTTCCGCACGCAAGGCCCGGGGCCGGCCTTGGGGGGCCGGTTTTGCGGAGCCGGTTTTGCGCGGCCGGCGCGATCGGATAAATTCCGGCCGGATCGGTCAAGCTCGGGGCCGGTCGCGCGCCGGGCCGGACCCGGCATCCGGACGGCAACAGGACGCAAGGACGGCGATGACGACAGAGACGGGGCGCCGCAGCCTCACGGCGATCGTGCTCGCGGCCGGAATGGGCACGCGGATGCGCTCGAAGCGCCCCAAGGTCCTGCACGCCATCGCGGGGCGCAGCCTGCTCGGCCACGTGCTGACGGCGCTCCGGGAGGCGGGGGCCGACCGCATCGCGGTGGTGGCGGAGCCGGGCCGGGACGACGTCGCCCGCGAGGCGCAGGCGATGGCGCCGGGCGCCCGCCTCTACCCGCAGGCCGAGCGCCTCGGCACCGCCCACGCGGTGCTGGCCGCCCAGGCGGCTTTGGCGGAGCCGGTCGACGACGTGGTGGTGGCCTTCGGGGACACGCCGCTCATCACCGGCGAGACCCTGCGGCGCTTGCGGGCGCCGCTCGCCGAGGGCGCGGCGGTCGCGGTCCTGGCCTTCGAGGCGGCGGACCCGACGGGCTACGGCCGGGTGCTGACGGAGGGCCGGCGGGTGCTGGCGATCCGCGAGCACAAGGACGCCACCGAGGCCGAGCGCGCGGTCCGCCTGTGCAATGCCGGCCTGATGGCGCTCTCCGGCGCGCAGGCCCTGGCGCTGCTCGCGCGCATCGGCAACGCCAACGCGGCCGGCGAGTATTACCTGCCCGACGCGGTGGCGCTCGCGGTGGCGGACGGCCTCGCCGTCGCGGTGGTGCCGGTGGCGGAGGCGGAGGCGCAGGGCGTCAACGACCGGGCCCAGCTCGCCGTGGCGGAGGCCGAGATCCAGGCGCGGCTGCGCCGGGCGGCCCTCGTCGGGGGCGCGACCCTGATCGCGCCCGAGACGGTTTTCTTCAGCGCCGACACGGTGTTGGGGCAGGACGTTGTGGTGGAGCCTCACGTGGTGTTCGGGCCCGGGGTCACGGTCGGGGACGATTGCGTGATCCACGCCTTCTCGCATCTCGAAGGGGCGCGCCTCGCGGCCGGGGTCAGCATCGGCCCCTATGCGCGGCTGCGGCCGGGCGCCGTGCTGGAGGCGGGGGCGCGCATCGGCAACTTCGTCGAGGTGAAGAACGCGACCCTGCGCGCCGGCGCCAAGGCCAACCACCTGACCTATCTGGGCGATGCCGAGATCGGGGCCGGCGCGAATGTCGGGGCCGGCACCATCACGTGCAATTACGACGGGGTGAACAAGCACCGCACCACGATCGGGGCGGGCGCCTTCATCGGCTCGAATTCGGCCCTGGTCGCCCCCGTGCGCATCGGCGACGGCGCCTACGTGGCCACGGGCTCGGTCATCACCGACGACGTGCCGGACGATGCCCTCGCGATCGCGCGCGGGCGCCAGGCCGTCAAGGCCGGCTGGGCCGAGCCGAAGCGCGCGGCGATGCGCGCCGAGAAGGACGCGCGGTCGAAAAAAACCTAGACCGGAGAGCGGCTTGCCGAGCGATCTTTGCGCATCGCCCGAAGGGCAGGGCGGTCCGGTGCAGGGTCGCGGCCGCCGGAGGGCTGGCTTCCTGCCGTCCCGATCCGGTACAAGCTGAGCGGCGGACCGGCCTTCCGGCCCGGAGCTTGCGCGTGTGGCGACTGTCTCAGCCGGGGATTCCCGGTCGGGCCCATCCGGGTTGGCCATGCCGGCAGCATCACGAGGTTGAAGAGACGAGCATGTGCGGCATCGTAGGCATCGTCGGGCGCGACGCGGTGGCAGGCCAGGTGATCGAGGCGCTTCGGCGCCTGGAATATCGCGGCTACGACTCGGCCGGGATCGCGACCCTGGAGGACGGGCGCCTGGAGCGCCGGCGCGCCGAG
>NZ_VZZK01000031.1 GCF_008806385.1 Methylobacterium soli | reverse complement strand
CAGGGGCCGGATCGACTGATCCAGATCCTCCGGACGGCTCTCCGGGCTCAGAAGCGTCGGCGCCGACGGCGCGCCCGCTGGCCCGGAGGAGGCACGCTTGGCGGAGGGCCTGGGGGAGGACGGTCTAGGGGGCTTGCTCATGAGCCCGCCCTCCTAGCGCGCGCGGCGTCGGAAGTCGAAGCGCCGCGCGACCGGCCTCACGCGACCTCGGGCTCGATCTTCTCGAGGCCGCCGATATGGCGCTGGGCGTAGAGGGGCAGGCCGATCTGCTTGATCAGCTCGAGCTGGGTCTCGAGGAAGTCGATATGCCCTTCCTCGTCCGTGGCGAGGTCCTCGAACAGGATCTTGGACACCCGGTCGTTGATCGAGTCGCAGTACTTGGCCGCTTCGAGATAGAGCGCGCGCGCCTCGTTCTCGGCGGCGAGATCGCACTCGATGATCTCCTGGACGTTCTGGCCGATCCGCAGCGGATCGAGTTCCTGGAGGTTGGGGAAGCCTTCGAGGAAGAGGATGCGGTCGACGAAGCGATCCGCGTGGTTCATTTCCTCGATCGATTCCTTGCGCCAGAACTTGGCAAGGTCGATGTAGCCCCAATCGTTCAGCATGCGGAAGTGGAGCCAGTACTGGCTGACCGCCGTCAGCTCGCTGCGAAGTCCTCGGTTGAGGTACTCGACAACCTTCGCATCACCCTTCATCGGTCCGTCTCCCTGCGGCACATGTCAGCCGGAAGGGAGGGCCGGCGCGGTCTGCGCGCTCAGGCGGCGATCCCCTCCTCCGCAGTTTGGACCTTGACCAGAGTACAGCTGCTTGCGCAAGCGCTGGAGCAGGAATGCCCGGCCTCGTCGAGGGCCTTCTGCATGATCGACCGGATCGTGCGGGCGCAGCGCCCGCATTTCGGGCTGCAGCCCAGGCAGGCATAGACCTGCGCGGGCGTGCGCGGACAGGCCGGGCCATCTTGGAGGCAGGCGCGCACGGCGCCGTCGGACAGGACGTTGCAGGAACAGACGATCATTCGGGGCCGCAACTCGCGCGTGGATCACGCCGCAGGAGGAGGGGCGACCGTGCGGGCAAGGCCCGTCCGGCCGGTGAGGGATCGGGATGCGGGAGCGAAAACGCGAAGCCCCACACCAGCTTGTCTGCTAGATTAGAACTCTTGAAAACTACATTACTATCAACAACTTAGCCCCGCGCAGGCGGTTTGGCAACCTGGCATCCCAGGCGCACGCGCACAATTCAGTCGCGTGCGGCCGTTGGCCTCCGGGCGCGGCGGAGCGGGCAGAGCCGGGGATCGCGCTCAGCGGGCGAGCTCGCGCAGCCCCAGCCGGATCAGGGTCTTGGCCTCGGCGCCCTCGCCGGCCGATTTCAGGGCGGCCGCGACCGCGGTCGCGGCCTGGACCTGCGGGTAGCCGAGATTGACCAGCGCCGAGACCGCATCCGCCACGGGGCCGGGCGCGGTGCGGTCCGCGACCGCGTCCGTGAGGGCGATCAGGGCCGGGTCGATGGGGGCGTAGGCGGGGGCCTTGTCCTTGAGCTCGGCCACGAGGCGAGCGGCGAGGCGCGGGCCGACGCCGGGGGCGCGTGCCACCGCGCCCTTGTCGCCGGTCGCGATGGCGTTCGCCAGGGCGTCCGGCTCCAGCACCGAGAGCACCCCGAGGGCGACGCGGGAGCCGACCCCCTGCACGGTCTGGAGCAGCCGGAACCATTCCCGCTCCGGGTCCGAGCGGAAGCCGTAGAGGCGGATCATGTCCTCGCGCACATGGGTCTCGATGGCGAGTTCCGCGGCCTCGCCGGGCTTCGGCAGGCGCTGCAGGGTGCGGGCCGAGCAATGCACCACGTAGCCGACGCCCTGCACGTCGAGGATTACGAAATCCTCCCCGAAGGAATCCACCACGCCCCTGAGCTTGCCGATCATCGCGCCTCACCCGCCTCCGCCCCGTCCGGGCCTGCCTACAGGGCCGCGCGGGCGAAGGCCATGCGGCCGACACGGCCGCCCGGGATCGCAGGGACTTGGCCGAGACGGCCGCCCGATCCGGGGACCGGCCGGCGGGGACCCGGCAGAACCCGTCCGGTGTCGCCCGGGCGCGGCCGGCCCGCCTTGAGGCGGCTCCGGCTTCGTGACATCGAGGGAGCGCCCGCCACACGCGACGAAATGAGCCCGATGCGCCAGACCGCGCCGACCCTCGCCCTCTCCCTCCTGCTGCTGGCCGCCGGACCCCTGGCGGCCGCCGAATCCGGCACCCCGCCCGCGGCGGCCCCCGCCGCCCCTTCCATCGCCCCTTCCACCGACCCGACCCAGGTGCGCCCGGGCGCCTACCGGCTCGATCCGGCGCATGGCAAAATCACGTGGTCGGTGAGCCATCTCGGCTTCTCGACCTATTACGGCGGCATCACGGACGTGGCGGGCACGGCGCAGATCGACCCGAAGGACCCGGCGAAGTCCCGCCTCACGGTCACGATCGGCATCGACAGCGTCAACGGCCTCAACGACCAGCTGAACCAGCACCTGAAGTCGCCGGACTTCTTCGACGCCGCCAGATTCCCCAAGGCGATCTTCACCGCGACCGCGGTGGAGCCGACGAGCCCGACCACCGCCCGGGTCACCGGCGACCTGACGCTGAAGGGCGTGACGAAGCCGGTGGCCTTCGACGCCAACTTCAACCAGGCCGGGATCAGCCCCGTCGACAAGCAATACACGGTGGGTTTCGACGGGCGCGCCGTGATCAAGCGCTCCGATTTCGGCATCAGCGCCTTCCTGCCGCTCCTCGGCGACGAGGTCTCGCTGCGCCTCGAGGGCGAGTTCAAGGCGGTGGAGTAACCGCCCGCTCAGCGGCGCGCGAGCGCCGCCGCGATCCGGGCCGCGCCCGGGCCGGTGGCGCCGGCCGGGTGCAGGTGGTCGCGCCGCAGGGCGTGGGCGCCCCGGTGGCTGTTGTGGGTGATCGCGATGGCGAGGGCGTCGGCCGCGTCGGCGAGCTTGAACTCGGCCTTGGGCAGCAGGAACTTCACCATGGCCTGGATCTGGGTCTTCTCGGCGTGGCCCGAGCCCGCCACCGTCTTCTTGATGAGGTTGGCGGCGTATTCGTAGACCGGCACCCCCGCGAGGGCGGGCACGAGCAGTGCCATCGCGCGGGCATGGCCGAGCTTCAGCGTCGCCTGCGCGTCCTTGTTGACGAAGGTCTCCTCCACCGAGACCTCGTCCGGCCGGAAGGCCTCGACGATGCGGGTGATGCCCTCGTAGAGCTCGCGCAGGCGCAGAGCCAGGGGCAGGTCCCCGTCCGAGGTGACGACGCCGCAATCCACGTAGGCGAGCTTGGTGCCGGTGGCGGCGACGACGCCCCAGCCGGTGCGGCGCAGGCCCGGATCGATCCCGAGGATGCGGACGGGAATGCTCATGGGCCCTGCCTGAACGGGAGTGCGGAACGCGGCGCGTTTCCCCGCGCCTCTCCCGGAGCCATAAGGACATAGCGTGAACGAGGGGTTTCACCAAGCGCGGGCCGCCGCGGCGGGAGCGCGCCGGCGCCAACGTGCTGCAGCGCACGCAGCGGCGGCCCGCCCCTGTAACGCGAGCGGGCGCGCTCCGAACTCTCAGGACATCGCCCCGGCTCCGCGCCGGCGGCGCTCCCGATCCGGAGGCCCTGAGATGAAACTCCTCCTCGCCGCGACCCCGCTCACCGGCCACCTCAACCCGCTGCTCGCCCTCGCGCGCCTCGCCCAGGCGCGCGGCGACGAGGTGGTGGTGACGACCGCCCGCGCCTTCGCGGCGCGGGTCGCGGCGGCGGGCTTCCGCTGCGTGGCCTATGCCGACGACGACGCGCCGGAATACCGCGCCACCGAGCTGCCCGCCGGCCCAGAGCGCTCCCGGCGCGAGTTCGAGCGCCGCTTCGTCGACCCGATCCCGGTCCAGGCGGCGGCCCTGCGGAGGCTGATCACGGAGGAGCGGCCGGACGTGATCGTGGCCGGCACGATGTTCCTCGGCGTATTGCCGCTGCTGCTCTCGGAGGCGCCGCGCCCGCCCATCGTCGGCTACAACGTGAGCTTCCTGTTCCGCGACCGGGCCGACGGGGCGCCGCTCGGGCCCGGCCTGCCCCCGTCCCGGGACGCGGCCGAGCGGGCCCGCTACATCGCCTTCGGGGCGGCGGCGGACGCGGCCTTCGTCAACCCGGTGCGGGCCTACGCGGACGCGGTCCTGGCGCGCCTCGGCGCCCGGCCCCTCCCGGCCTCCCTGACGCAGTCGATCCTGATCCTGCCCGACGCCCTGATCCAGCCGACGGTACAGGCCTTCGAGTACCCGGAGGGCGCCCTGCCCGAGCGCCTGCACTTCGTCGGGGCGCTGCCGCTCCCCGCCGCCGAGACGCCGCGGCCGGATTGGTGGCCGGAGCTCGACGACGACCGCCGCGTCGTCCTGGTGACGCAGGGGACGCTCGCCAACGGCGATCTCGGCGAGCTTCTCGAGCCGACGCTCGCGGCGCTCGCGCACCGGGACGACCTCCTGGTGGTCGCCTCGACCGGCGGGCGCCCGGTCGAGGCCCTCAGCGGCCCGATCCCGGCCAATGCCCGGGTCGCCCCCTTCCTGCCCTTCGGGGCCCTGATGCCGAAGCTCGACCTCTTCATCACCAACGGGGGCTACGGCAGCGTCACCCAGGCGCTGGCCTCGGGGGTGCCGATGGTCTCGGCGGGCGTCACCGAGGACAAGGCCGAGATCGGCGCCCGCATCGCCTGGTCGGGGGCGGGGCTCAACCTCGCCGCCAACGCCCCCGGGCCGGACGCGATCCGGGCCGCCGCCGAGACCGTTCTGGCCGATCCGGGCTTCCGCGCCCGGGCCCGCGCCCTCGCGCTCGATTTCGCCCGCCACGACACGCCGCGGGAGATCCTGGCCGTCATCGACGGGGCGGCCGGCGCCCTGGCGCATCCGGCCGCGGCCTGAGGCGGCGCGCCCTGCGGAGCCGGGTGCCTCACGCCCCATACGCAAACGTGTAGAGCGGGTCCGGGCACCGCCAGGCCCGTGGCGCCGTTGTGACGGGAGCGCGCTCCCGCGCTCCGGAGCCCCGACCCCGCCATGGCGAGCTGGCCGCGTTGGCTGTTCAGGCGCGAGACGCTCCTGGGGGGTGGGGCGCTGATCCTCGCCGCCGGGACGGCGCTCGCCTGGTACGGCCTGCAGGCCACGGTGCTGACCATCGCGGTCGCCCCGCGGGACGGGACGGAGCCGGAGCTGATCAAGGCCTACGCGGACGGGCTCGACGCCGACCGCGCCGGCATCCGCCTGAAGATCCTGTCCTTCGACGACGTGCGGGAGAGCGCGGCCGCCCTGCAGGATGGCCGCGCCGACCTCGCGGTGGTGCGGCCGGACGTGGCGCTGCCGACGAACGGCCTCACCCTGGCGATCCTGCGCGACCAGGCGATGATCATCGCCTCGCCGGAGGCCTCCGGGATCAGGAGCTTCCCCAAGCTCGCGGGCAAGCGCCTCGGCATCGCCGCGCACAAGGAGGCGGATCTGCGCCTCCTGCAGAACCTCCTCGGCTATTACGGCCTGACGCTCGACACGGCCGCCGGCCCGGTCCCGCCCCGGGGCGTGCGCCTCGTCCCGGTGGACCAGGACGCCCTCGCGGCGGCGCTGCGCGGCCGGCAGATCGACGCCTTCGCGAGCATCATCGCCCCCTCGGCGCCCAAGGCCCTCGAACTCGTCGCGGCGGTCCAGTCCGTCAGCCGGAGCGGCAAGGTGGATTTCATCGCGGTGGCCGAGGACGACGCCATCATCGAGCGCTTCCCCAAGCTCCAGGCGGTCACCATCCCGGGCGGCCTGTTCGGCGGCCAGCCCAAGCTGCCGGACGACGACGTGAAGACGGTGGGCGCCTCCTACCGGCTGATGGCCCGCGCCTCCCTGGGCCGGGTCGCGGCCGCCGACGTCACCCAGCACCTGTTCGAGATGCGCACCATCGCCGGGCAGGCGACGGATGCCGCCGACTACATCCTGGCGCCGGCCTACGAGACCACCGCGGCGGCCACGAGCGCCCGCATCCCGATCCATCCCGGCGCGATCGATTACTTCGAGCGCGAGCAGCACAGCGTCATCGACCGCTACGGCGACACCCTCTACCTGCTCGCCGCCCTGGCGGGCGGCCTCGCCTCCGCCCTCGCTTGGCTGCGCCAGCGCCTCGCGACCCTGCGGCGCGAGCGCATCGACGAGGTGATGGACCGGCTCCTGGCGATCATCGAGGAGGCCCGGACGCTCGGCGACCCCGCCGCCCTCGCGGCCCTCACGGTGGAGATCGACCGCCTCGCCACCGACGTGGTGCGCTACGCCCGGGCGCGCGAGCCCGACGCCCGCACGATGGCGGCGGTCGCCATCGCGATCGAGACCGCCAAGGCCTCGGTGGCGGATTGCCGCCAGGCCCTCGCGGCGCGAGAGCCCGCGGCCGCCCCGGGCAAGCTCCGGCTCCACCTCGCCGGCACGGACGCGACCGCGTGAGCGCGGAGGGCGCCGAACGCACTGCCTCCACACGATCGGCGCGTCCGGAGCCGAGGCGGGCGGTCCTGTCGCGGCGGGCGGGCCGCGGACGCATCTGGTCTCGGTCGGGAGCGCGCCGTCAGTTCGTCAGGCGGACCGAGGCCACGGCGGTCTGGAAGAGCGCCTGCATCGCCGCGTTGATGTCACCGCCCGTCGAGACCTGGAAGAAGAGTCCGTCGGTCGCGCAGGCTTTCAGGCGCGTCGGGATCTTGGTCTCGAAGGGTTTGACGTTCGCATTGTAGAACCCGTTGTCGTAGATCGGCAGGTAAGTCGTGTAGATGATCCCGATGCGGATGCCCTTGTCCTTCATCGCCTGGCAGGTCGTCGGGTTGATCGGGCCGATGAAGCGGTTGTTGGTGATCTTGTAGCCGATGCTCGGGTCGCTGACGGCGCCGTCGATGGGCGTATCCTGAACGCCGTCGGTGACGAAGAACAGGAACCGGATCGGCGAGGCGGCCGTCACCCCGTTCCCGCTCGTCGGCACGACGCTGTTCATCTTCGTGATCGCCCGCTCATAGGACGTCTGGTTGTCGGGTTCGTTGTAGAGCGAGTAGGCGAGGTCGATCTGCGAGGCGTCGGACTTCGTCCGGTCGAGGTTCGTCGTGAGGGCGGAGATCTTGGTCTGGATGTCGCTGAAGGTCCAAACCTCCATGCGGAACTGCTGCGCCAGGCTCATGGTCTCCTTGGCGGTATCGACGAGGTTCATCACCGCGTCGCGCAGCACCTGGATCCGAAGCTTGATGTTGTTCTTCTTGGCGACATGGTAGAAATCGGTCTCGTCGTCACCCTTGATGTTCCCCTTCGAATCGAACTTGTACTCGTGGCAGGCGAAGGCACAGCCGCCCGTCAAAGCCTTCATGTTCGAGACGTCGGTATCGGTCGCGGCCAAGCCCATCGAGGGCGAGTTGTCGAGCAGCAGATAGAAATCGATGTATTGGGACATGTTGCGCGTCCCGGAGGCCGTGCCGCTGATCGCGAGCGCGCTGACATTCATCAACCGGCCGAGCGTGGTGCTCACCTTCGCGGCGTAAGTCGCGGACAGGGTCAACGACGTGACCGTCGTCAGGGGATTGGGAACGAACGAGGTCAGGGTCACGCCCGGGATCTTGGCGGCCTCGGCGCGGAACTGACGCTCCATGTTGGTCAGGGTCGCGGCGTCGATGGTGTTCGATTTCTGGCTCATCACGGCCAGGACCGCGGCATCCAGGGCCGCGTCCAGGCGGACCTTCGCGGCGTTGCGCCGGCTGTAATCGATCGCGGCGCCCGAGGCGAAGAGCATCGGCACCAGCATGAGGCCGAAGATGAGGGCGATCTGTCCGCTCCGGTCCGCGGAGAGGCGGCGCAGAGCTTGCCCGAGCTTCACGAGAGCGGTCATCGCAGGTCTCCGCCATCGCGGTTGGGACGGCCGAACGGCCAGGTCAGAAAATCGGGCATTTCGCGCCCCCCGGCATGACGATCTCGGTATCGGTCCGCTCGGCCCAGGCGACCTGCTGGCTGAAGACCAGGGACGTCGTGCCGAAGATCATGCGGTAGATCTTCGAGCCGACCAGCGGCACGTACGGCATGCTGACTTCAGCCAGGATGTAGCGGGCTCCGTCGGACTGGAAGGTCAGCGGAACGGCCGGAATCCCCTTGGTGCCGGTCAGGTCCAGGCGCGTGCGCGGCGTCGCGTTGGTCGTCGCGACGCTGGAACAGACGCCGCCGAAGAGTTGGCCGCCGATCGCCTCGACCCCCATGGCGCTGACCACGATCGCCACGTCCCGCGTGTCGAAGGGCTGCAGGATCGCCGCGGACGCGTTGAAGATGGTGTCCATCGACGACACGCTCGTACGGCCGCTGAGATCCGCGATGGTTCGGGCGAACTGGTTGAACCGGCGGCTGTTGTCGATCGCCCGCATCGTCTCGACCGTGCCGAAATATGCGATGAGGAGGAACGGCAGGATCAGGGCGAATTCCAGGGACGCGATCCCGTGCGATCGGGTCGCGAAGGCGCGGGCACGGCGCCGGACGCCCCCGAGGAGGCGGATCGCGCGCTGCGGCCTCACGAGGTGCAGACCTTCGTCGAGTCGTAGGGCTCGACCCGGAACACGGTTGCGGCCTGCAGGACGCGCTTGGCGCCCGCGAGCGTCACGAAGCCGGGGGACCACTGGCTGAAGAAGACCGGGAAGTCGACGGCGGCCTGGATGATGACGATGCCGCCGTTCTTGCCGCAGGCGTAGGAACCGCCGAAGGACGGATTCCAGTTGTTCACCCCGGTCCTGCTGGTGACG
Organism: Methylobacterium soli; assembly: GCF_008806385.1. Lineage (GTDB taxonomy): Bacteria > Pseudomonadota > Alphaproteobacteria > Rhizobiales > Beijerinckiaceae > Methylobacterium > Methylobacterium soli. Next base: position 77,666 of record NZ_VZZK01000031.1, on the reverse strand, counting down.
GTCGGGGAAACCAGCGCGACCTTGTCGAATTCGTCGACCTGCGTGATGTTGAGCCGCACGTTGGCGCAGGTGAAGAGCGTCCTGCGCGTCTGGCCGTTCTCCTTGCACAGCTCCGTCCGGAACGCCGTCAGGAGGTTGGCCGCCCCGCTCGTCGTGGCCGTGTTGGCCTGGAAGCGGCCCGTATAGATCTGGCGCCCGGCCTCCGCGACCGCCTGTTGCAGCATGTCCTCGGCCCATCCCCCAACCGCGACTTCGAGGGTCGCGCAGAGAAGGCTCAGGAACGGGATGACGACGAGGCTGAACTCGACCGCGGCCGAGCCGCGCTCGGCGCGCAGGAAGCGCCGGGCCCGGAGAAGCGGGCGTGGCGGGCGGCAGCCGGGAGGCGCCGCGGGGATTTTTGGGAGGCTCGACATCGGCTCGGTCGCGATGCGCTTCACGGGTCCATACGGCGCCGGCCGCAGGCCGGCGGAACGATTCTGAGCTTCGTCCGGCGCCGCATGATTGCGATCTCTGATCGCATTGATGCGGCGGCAGCCCGTTGAAGCTGTACAAGACTGCTTTAGAGCCAGGGCCTTGAAGATTCCTTTCCAGGTTGGCTGAGTTTTTGATCTTCTGAATAGATTCCGCGCTTCTCACGCGTCCTGGTGGCGGCTGAGGGCGCCGCAGGGGCATCGCGATCCACAGGAACATCGCAATCGACCCGGGCCTGACCGATCCGGGGGGCCCCATTCCGATCCCCGGCGAGCGGCAGCCCGGCGCCACGTCGCAAAAAACTTGACAAAAATCCTATTCTATGATCACTTGCCCAGACCTGCCGCCCGTCTCGACGGGGGCTCGTCCGGTGACCGACCGGGCGGGTTGGGGTGGTGGGGCGGTGCCCGCGTCGGTGGCTTCGGTCGCCATCGCCCCGGGCGGCGGCTCGACGCAACGCCGGCTCGGATTGCGGCGGGGGACCGGCGGAGGAAATGCCTCGGCTCCCGACCCTGTTCTGGGGGGCACGGGAAGAAACTGCGGCGCCGCCCAAGACGAGGCGGCGTGCGAGGAAAGCTCGTTCGGATCTCCTCGGGGGCGATACGCGACCCGCAGGATCGATAGCGCAGGTCGAGAGGCGTCGGAGACACCGCGACGTTGGACCGGCGGAGGCAGGAGCGCCCCCGCCGCGGGACGCCGGGAGACCGGCAAACACACGTTTCCCTGAGTGGCCTCGCGGCGTCCCGCGTCCCCCTCACGGCGCGACGGAACTGGGCCATGCCCCCGGAGCCTGCGGCTCGCGGGGGCCGGAACGCGTGGGCGCCGGGGAGGCGCGCGCGGCCTCAGGCCTCGAGCTTCGCCATCAGGGCATCCGAGAGGGCGAAGTTGACGTAGACGTTCTGGACGTCGTCCTGATCCTCGATCACCTCGACGAGGCGCACCAGCTTCTCGCCGGTCTCGTCGTCGACCTCGATGGTGTTCTGGGCCTTCCAGACGAGGCCGGTGCGGCTCGGCTCGCCGAAGCGGGCCTCCAGCGCCTTCGAGACCTCGCCGAAGGCCTCCTGGGCGCAGGTGACCTCGTGGCCGTCCTCGCTCGAGCGCACGTCGTCGGCGCCGGCCTCGATCGCGGCCTCCAGCATGGTGTCGGCATCGGCCACCGGGGCCGGGAACGCCACGATGCCGACCCGGTCGAACATGAAGGCGACGGCGCCGGTCTCGGCGAGGCTGCCGCCGGACTTGGTGAAGGCCGAGCGCACGTCGGAGGCGGTGCGGTTGCGGTTGTCGGTCTGGGCCTCGACGATGAGAGCGGCGCCGCCCGGGCCGTAGCCCTCGTAGCGGATCTCCTCGTAGCTCTCGCCCTCGCCGCCGGTCGCCTTCTTGATGGCGCGCTCGATATTGTCCTTGGGCATGTTCTCGGCGCGGGCCGCCAGGACGGCGGCGCGCAGGCGCGGGTTCATCGCCGGGTCGGGCGTGCCGAGCTTGGCCGCCACCGTGATCTCGCGGGCGAGCTTGCCGAAGAGCTTCGAGCGGACCGCATCCACCCGGCCCTTGCGGTGCATGATGTTCTTGAACTGGGAATGGCCGGCCATGGCGTGACCCTGTGGGTTTGTGTCGCGACGGAAATCGCGGCCCCGCCCCGGGGCTCGATCCTCGACGTCGCCGCGTTGGGATGGCGGGGTTATAGGCCGGCGCCCCGCCGGGAGGCAACGCGGGTCCGCGGCCCGCCCCGGCCGAACGCCCGCAGGACAACCGGAGACGCCACGATGCGGAACGCGACGATCGACCCGGACCGGACGGACGCAACCCGAGAGGGGCCCCGCGCCAAAATCACGCCGGGTCCGCGCTGGCTCAGGCTCGGCCTCACCCTGGCGCTCGGCCTGGCCGCGGGGGCGACGCTCTTCCCCCGGAAGGCAGAAGGGCGATCCGGGCGCAGCGCCCGGGCCGACGAGGCGGGCGGCTGAGACCTCAGCCCCGGGCCGCGTGCCAGGCCCGGAGCGCTGCGAGCGTCACGACGCCGCCGGGCCAGGCGACACCCGCGATTTGGCGGTGGGGGCGGCCGGGCTCGCCGAGATCGGAGATCGCCGAGAAGGCGCCGTCGAGGCGGTGGCTCTCGGTATAGGCGCTGCGGGTGGCGAGGACGGGCAGCCCGGCATCCAGTGCCGAGCGGATGCCGGCGGCGGAATCCTCGAACGCGACGGCCTCGGCGGGCGCGACGTCGAGGCGCCGGATCGCGAGGTCGAAGATGTCGGAGGCCGGCTTCTTGCGCGGGGCCTCGTCGCCCGACGCGATCACGTCGAAGGGCGCGTCGCCCGGCGGGAAGTTGACCGCGAGCAGCCGGTCGACATTCGGGCGGCTCGTGGTGGTGGCGACCGCGAGCTTCACCCCCGCCGCGCGGGCCTCGGCCACGAGGCGGGCGATGCCGGGCCGCAGGCCGAGCGCCCCGCTCTCCACGAGGTCGCCGTAGAGTTCGGTCTTCAGGCCGTGGATCTCGGGGAGGCGCGCGAGCAGCGCCCCGGCCTCGCCCGGATGGCAGGTCTCGATGTAGTGGGCGAGCCGCTCCTTGCCGCCCATCACCCGGAGCAGGTCGGCATAGACGGGCGGCGCCCAGTGCCAGGGCAGGCCGAGCCGCCCGAAGGCGGCGTTGAAGGCCTGCCGGTGCAGGTCCTCGGTCTCGGCGAGCGTCCCGTCGACGTCGAAGATCAGGGCCCTCAACATGACAGGGCGGCCCCGCCTCCCTGCGCGGCCGCCGCGCCCTCCCGGATCGCCGCGATGTGGCGGGCGTAATGGCCCGGCCCCTCGTGGAAGACGGCGTTGCCGGCCACGAACACGGTGGCGCCGGCCGCGGACGCCCGCGCCGCCGTCTCGGGGCCGATGCCGCCATCGACCTCGATGTCGATGTCGCGCCCCGCCGCCATGGCGCGGATCCGCGCGACCGTCTCGAGGGCGCTGCCGAGGAAGCTCTGGCCGCCGAAGCCCGGATTCACCGTCATCACCAGCACCAGATCGACCATGTCGATCAGAGGCTCGACCGCGGCGGCCGGGGTGCCGGGATTGAGGGCGAGGCCGGCGCGCTTGCCCATGGCCCGGATGGTCTGGAGCGAGCGGTGGCTGTGGGCGCCCGCCTCGACATGGACCGTGATCGTGTCGGCGCCGGCTTCCGCGAAGGCCGCCAGGTAGGGATCGGCCGGAGCGATCATCAGGTGCACGTCGAAGGGCTTCGCCGTGTGCCCCCGCAGGGCCTTGATGACGGGAGGCCCGAAGGTGAGGTTCGGCACGAAATGCCCGTCCATCACGTCGAGATGGATCCAGTCGGCGCCGGCCGCGTCGATCGCCCGAACCTCCTCGCCGAGCTTGGCGAAATCGGCCGAGAGGATCGAGGGGGCGATGAGGGGGCTCTTCATGGGATCCTGACCGTGATGACGTGCCGCGGGACGCCTCGGGCCGTGCCGCCCGGTGTCCGCTGTCTTGCGCCGTAATGTCTTGCGCCGTGGAGCCTTGCGCGAACCGTGCCGGCCGCGCCGCGATATAGTGTCGAACGTCCCCTCGCGACAGGACATTCGACATTCGGGTATGGACTGGTCGCCCGAGGCCCCGGCCCGCCGGTCAGGCGAGCCGGCGCCGGCGCTCCACCAGTTGCATGATGATCGGCGTGAGGATGAGCTGCATGGCGAGGTCGAGCTTGCCGCCCGGGATCACGATGGAGTTCGCCCGGCTCATGAAGCTGTCGTGGATCATGGAGACGAGATAGGAGAAATCGATGCCCTTCGGGTCCTTGAAGCGGATCACCACCATCGATTCGTCGGCCGTCGGGATCCAGCGGGCGATGAAGGGATTGGAGGTGTCGACGGTGGGGACCCGCTGGAAGTTGATGTCCGTCCAGGAGAATTGCGGGCAGATCGTCTGCACGTAATCGGGCATCCGCCGCATGATCACGTCGGTGACCGCCTCCGTCGAGTAGCCCCGGTACGAGCGGTCCCGGTGCAGCTTCTGGATCCATTCGAGGTTGATCACCGGCACCACGCCGATCTTCAGGTCGGCGTAGCGGGCGAGATCCACGCAAGCGTCGACGACGCAGCCGTGCAGGCCCTCGTAGAACAGGAGGTCCGAGGCCTCCGGGAACGCCTCCCAGGGGGAGAACGTCCCCGGGGGGGTGCCGTAGCGGGCCGCATCCGCCGCGTCGTGGGCGTAGTGCCGCGTGCGCCCACGGCCGGATTCGCCGTAGGTGCGGAACACCTCCTCGAGCTCCGGAAGCAGGTTGGCGCGGGGCGCGAAATGGCTGAGCGTCGGCTCCTCGGCCATCATCTTGCGCATCGTGTCGCGGTCGAAGGCGTGGAAGGCGTCGCCCTCGATATAGACGGCGCTGACGTCCTCGCGCCGGAAGATCTGCTCGAAGGTGTTGCGGACCGAGGTGGTGCCGGCCCCCGAGGAGCCGGTCACCGAGATGATGGGATGACGCGCGGACATGATTCAAACGGACATGGTTGCGACCGGCGGCGCGGAGCGCCCCGCCTAGCCGCGCATCAGCCCGCGCTGGCCGAAGAGCGGCGAGCGCGTGGCGGCGTGGTTGCGGCCCCCGTAATACTTGGCGACGCAGGCGACCTCCTCCTGCGAGCCGAACACCAGCGGCACCCGCTCGTGGATCCCGGTCGCCGCGATGTCGAGGATGCGGCGCTCGCCGTCGGTGGCGCCCGCGCCCGCCTGCTCCATCAGCATGGCGATGGGCGCCGCCTCGTAGAGGAGGCGCAGGCGGCCCTGCGCGTAGCCCTTGCGGCCGTCGCCCGGATACAGGAACACGCCGCCGCGCATGAGCACCCGCTGCGCGTCGGCCACCAGCGAGCCGAGCCAACGCATGTTGAAGTCCTTGTCCCGCGGCCCGTCGGCCCCCGCGAGGCAATCCTCGATGAAGGCCTTGATCGGCCCGTCCCAGTGGCGCGCATTCGAGGCGTTGATGGCGTATTCCTTGGCCGAGACCGGCACGTCGAGGCTCGCATGGGTGAGCCGGAAGGCCCGCACGTCGCGGTCGAGGACGTAGACCTGTGTGCCCTCGCCGAGGGTCAGGATCAGGGCGGTGGCCGGGCCGTAGGTGACGAAGCCCGCCGCGCGCTGCGCGGTGCCGGGGGTCGTGAAGGAGGCGATCGGGTCGGCAGGATCCTGCACCGCCGGCCGGATGCCGAAGATGGTGCCGACCGCCATGTTGACGCCGATATTCGACGAGCCGTCGAGGGGATCGATCGCGACCACGAGCGGCGCGCCCGGGTTGAGATGCATCACGCCCTCGGCCTCCTCGGAGGCGACCTCGGCCACCGGCGCCCCCTGCAGCGCCTCGGTGACGCGCTTGTGGGCGATGACGTCGAGGGCCTTCTGGACGTCGCCGTCGCTGTTCTGCTCGCCCGTCGCCGCCAGGTCGCCCCCGAGGGCGCCCCGGCCGATCACCTCGCTGATGTCGATCGCCGCCGCCGCGATCGCCGCGACGACGCTCGCCACGTCCTTGAGGTCGGCCCGGTCAGCGACGCTCTGCGCCAGACACGCATCGAGCCGAGACCCGATCGTCAGAGATCCCGTCGCCATCGGCTTCCTGTCCTTCCTCTGCCTGCGGGCCGCCTTCGCGCGCCGCGCCGGTCCATCCCGTCCGGGCACGAGCCCATACCCGTGACGGCCGCCGCATGATACCGCCCGGCCACGCCGGAGCGCCAGTGGCGTGCATTTCCGGCGGGAAAGATTTCTAAAAAAACTTGCGGCCAATCGCAAAAAAACTAGAAAACTCGCATGCGTAACCTGTCCCTGAAACAACTCCAGGCGGTAGCTGCCGTTGCCCGGCTCGGGACCATGACCCGGGCCGCGCAGGAGCTGAACGTCACCTCCGCCGCCCTCTACGCCCGCATCCGCCAGCTGGAGGAGGAGGCGGGCCTGCTCCTGTTCGACCGGACGCCGACGGGGCTGAAACCCACGGATGCCGGGCGCGAAATGCTGTGGGCGATCGACAGCATCAACACGGTGCTGGAAACCTGCACCGACCGGTTGCGCACCCTCAAGGGCGGCGCGGGCGGCCGCGTGACGATGGGCGTGGTCTCGACGGCCAAGTACTTCGCCCCGCAGGTGATCGCAGGGTTCGTGCGCCGGCATCCCGGCGTCGAGATCAACCTCTCCGTGGGCAATCGCGGCAGCACGGTGGAAGCCTTGCGCAACTACGAGATCGATTTCGCCATCATGGGCCGCCCGCCGCGCGACTTCGCGATCGAGGCGGAGATCTTCGGGCCGCACCCGCTGGTGCTGATCGCGGCGCCGTCGAATCCCCTGATCGGCCGCAAGGGTCTGACCCGGGCGGATCTGTCGGAGGAATCCTTCCTGGTCCGCGAGGAGGGCTCGGGCACCCGCACGGTGTTCGAGGAATTCATGAACGGGGTGATCATCAAGCGGGCCAGGCTCGGGATCGATTCCGGCTCGAACGAGACGATCAAGCAGGCCGTGATGGCGGGCCTCGGCATCGCGCTCCTGTCCGCCCACACGGTGGCGGCGGAGGTGGAGAGCGGGCGCCTCGTGCTCCTCGACGTGCAGGGCCTGCCGATCCGGCGGGACTGGTACGCGGTGCGCCGCGCCGACAAGGTGCTGGGCCCGGCCGCCCAGGCCTTCTGGGAGTACCTGATGCAGGACGGGGCCCGCTGGCTGCCCGGCGTCGACGCCGCCGCGGCCCTGGAGGCACGGGCATCATGAGCGGCATCGTCGTCGTCGGCGCCGGCCAGGCGGGCTTCCAGGCCGCGGCGTCCCTGCGGGAGGCGGGGTGGGCCGAGCCGATCACCCTCGTGGGCGACGAGCCGGGCCTGCCCTACCAGCGCCCTCCCCTCTCCAAGGCCTATCTGGCCGGCAAGTCGGATGCCGACGCCCTCAGCCTGCGGCCGGCGAGCTACCTCGCCGAGCACCGCATCACCCTCCGGGCCGACACCCGCGCGGCCGGCATCGACCGGGCGGCACGGCGCCTGCGCCTCGGCGACGGCGAGAGCCTCGCCTACGACCACCTCGTCCTCGCCACGGGGGCGCGCAACCGGGCCTTGCCGGTGCCGGGGGCCGATCTCGACGGGGTGCGCCAATTGCGCGGCCTCGCCGATGCGGACCGGCTCAAGGCCGATATCGCGACCGCCGGGCGCATCACGGTCGTCGGGGCGGGCTTCATCGGGCTCGAATTCGCCGCGGTCGCCGCCGCCCGCGGCATCGCCGTGACGGTCGTGGAGGCCACCGCCCGGCCGATGGCGCGGGCCGTCTCGGCCGCGATGGGCGCCTTCTTCCGCGCCGCCCACGAGGCGCTCGGGGTGCGCTTCGCCTTCGAGGCCGGGGTCGAGGCGATCGAGGGCGAGAATGGCCGGGCGACGGGCCTGCGCCTCGCGGGTGGCGAGCGGGTCGCGGCCGACCTCGTCCTCGTCGGCATCGGGGTCCGGCCGAACCAGGAACTCGCCGAGGAGGCCGGGCTCGCGGTCGCGGACGGGATCCGGGTCGACACGCTCCTGTCCACGGACGATCCCGCGATCTCGGCGATCGGCGATTGCGCCCGCTTCCCGAGTCCCTTCGCGCAGGGCCTCTCGCCGGACGGATCGGTGCGCATCGAGTCGGTGCAGAACGCCGTCGACCAGGGGCGCAGCCTCGCGGCCCGGCTCACCGGCCGGCCCGCCGCCTACGCGGCCGTCCCCTGGTTCTGGAGCGACCAGGGCCGCCACAAGCTCCAGATCGCCGGCCTGACGGCACCGGAGGACGCGAGCGTGACGCGCGGTTCCGGCGAGGCCTTCTCGGTGTTCCGCTTCCGGGGTGGTGCCCTCAGCGGCGTCGAGTCAGTGAACCGGGCCGCCGACCACATGGTCGCCCGCCGCCTCCTCGCCGCCGGCACGCCGCTGAGCCCCGAACAGGCCGCCGATCCGGACTTCGACATCAAGGCCCTGGCCATGAGACCGACGTGAGGGGCCGGGCTGAGGCCGGCGTGATCCCGGCCTGAATCTCAGCGGTCGTTCTCGGTGGTGAGGTCGTCCGCCCGCGTCCCCTCGTCGGGGGCGCTGCGCCGCTCCAGCCGAACGCCGGGCGAATCGCCGTTGCTGAAGACGGCCCCGGCCGCGATGAGCGCGCTGCGCAGGGCCTCGATCTGCCCGGAGGCCGGATCGCCGCGGCCGGCCTCGAAATCGCGCACGAAGGCCTCGCCGAGGCCGACCTTGGCGGCGAGGTCGGCCTCCGACCAGCCGAGGAGCCCGCGGGCCGCCCGCGACTGCGCCGGGCTCATCGGGGCCGACGTCCACCCGCTCTGCACGCCCTCGTCCGATCCCGTCAAACCGATCTCTCCTCGATCCTGCACGCCGCCGCTCCGGCAGGCGCCCAGACGACAACGACGGGGGTGGCCGATCGTTTCCGGGATCCGCCCGCGAGGATCCCGCGGCGGCTGCGGGAATCGCCCCGACCTGCGCCGCGGGTCGGCCCCTCGGCAAGGCTTCACCCGCCGATTTCCCCGGGAATCGCGGGAAAACCCACCTTCATCCGGTCTTGACCATATTTGTGCTGAAATCTTATCCGATTGGCGCTGCTGCACGCCACGGACTCAAGGTCCCGCTGGACAGCGCCGAGATCGTCGGCGTGCAGCCGAAGCTCTCGCGCATCGCCGCGAGCCCGGAATCAGGATCGACGCGATGCGGACACATCAAGGGACCAGACGATGAGAGCGACACTGATCGCCGCGTTGGTCTGCGCCGTGGCGGCCGGGGCGGTGACCGCGGCCACGCAGGCGCAGGCTCAGGGCATGTCGGGCTTCGGCAAGAAGAACCGCCGGCCCGAGGGCGAGGAGGAGAAGAAGCAGTACATCCCGGCGGCCAAGCCGCAGGAGAAGATCTTCCCCCTCGATTCGACCTGGACTGCCGTGACCCTGAACGGCAAGCCGTTCGGGGGCGCCGACCGGCCGAGCTTCATCATCGACAAGCAGTACCGCGCCCGCGGCTACGGCGGCTGCAACACCTTCGCGGCCACGGCCTTCCCGCTCCGCGAGCAGCACCTCGCGGTGGGTCCCCTCGCGCTGACCAAGAAGTCCTGCGACAAGAGCCTCCAGAGCGTCGAGCAGGCCTTCTTCGTCGCCCTGCGCACGGCCGCGCAATGGGACCTCGTCGGCTCGCAGCTCGTCATCAAGAGCCCGAACGGCGAGATCCGCTTCGACCGCGCCCTCTGAGGATCGCCGGCGCGCCGCCCGAAGCCGTGGCGGCGCGCATCTGAATACGCGCATCCGCGCGCTTTAAGCGCCCGTTGACCACGCTCCCGGGTTTGCCTGCCGGGTTTACCCTGCCTTGAACCGCCCGGCTCTTTGCTTCGTCCCGGATCAGGAACGAGGCGGGCATGCTTCAGCGAATCGGGTTTCGGGCAGGCGGCACGGCGCTTCGGCGCGACGCGCAGGACGACATGCGCTACACCGCACCCGAGAGCTTCCACCCCGGAGCCATCCGGATCGCGGCCGGCTCCGCCCTCTTCGCGACCCTGCTGGTGCTCTCCGCGCGGCTCTTCGGGCTCTGAGCCCGGACCGTCCGTCGCGGCGGCGTTCTCCCGCCCCGACCCGGCCTGCTGCGGACCCGGCATGAATCCTCCGCGCCCCATCCTCCACGTCATCTCGGGCCTGCGCACCGGGGGGGCCGAGACGATGCTGGTCGCGCTCTGCCGCGCCCTCGCCGCGCAGGGGCTGCCCCAGCACGTGGTCAGCCTGACCGAGGGCGGGCCGAACCAGCCCGTTCTGGAGCGGATCGGCGTGACAGTTCACGTCCTCGCGCCCGGCGGCCTCGTCGGCTCCGGCCTGACCGTGCTGGCCCTGGCCCGGCTCGTCCGGCGCCTGAAGCCCGCCGTGCTGCAGGGCTGGCTCTATCACGGGGACCTGTTTGCGGCCCTCGCGCACCGCCTCGCCGGGGCGCCCTGCACCACGCTGCTCGCCTGGGGCCTGCGCAACTCGGACATCGACCATGCCCGGTACGGGCGCCTCCTGGCGCTCGGCGCCCGCCTCTCCGGCTGGCCGGGCCTCGTGGTCTCGAACAGCCAGGCGGGGGCGGATTTCCACCGGGCGCAGGGGTACCGCCCGCGCCGCCTCGCGGTGATCCCGAACGGCATCGACACCGCCCGGTTCCGGCCCGACCCCGCCGCGCGGGCCGCCGTCCGGGACGAGCTCGGCCTGGCCCCGGACGCCGTGGTGGCGGTGCACGCCGCCCGGCTCGACCCGATGAAGGACCACGCGACCCTGCTCGCCGCCGCCGCGCGCGTGCCCGAGATCGCCCTCGTCCTCGTCGGCGCCGGCACCGAGACCTTGCGCCTGCCCCCCCATGTCCGCGCCCTCGGCCGCTGCGACGATCCCGAGCGGATCAACGCGGCGGGCGATATCGTGGTGTCCTCCTCCCGCTTCGGCGAGGGCTTCTCGAACGCCCTCGCGGAAGGGATGGCGGCCGGCCTCGCGCCCGTCGCCACCGCGGTCGGCGATGCCGGTCTGATCCTCGGCGGGCTTGGATGGCTGGTGCCGCCGGGCGATCCCGACGCCCTCGCGCGCGCGCTTGGAACCCTCGGTGCCCTCGCGCCTGCGGAGCGCGCGCAGGTGGGCGCGCAGGCGAGCGCGCGCATGCGCGAGGCCTTCAGCGTCGCATCCATGGCCCGACGCTTCCTCACGACTTGGCGCGACGCAGGCGCAGAGATCGCCGATACCGCAATCAACAGAACAACTTCGTGAATTAGAAGATACCTCGACGAGATCCGGGATATCGGCTAGGCGTGACCGCTGACGGCATCCGCCGCACGTTCGCGGCGTCGATCACGAAACCTGCCGCTCAGGAGACTTCCATGGCCGATTCCGCTGTTTCGTCCCATTCCGGCAAGCCCGGCTACGGCCGCGTCTTCGGCTCGATCACAGAGACCATCGGCAACACGCCCCTCGTGCGCCTCAACCGGCTGCCCCAGGAGCGCGGGATCGATGCCGAGATCCTGCTGAAGCTCGAGTTCTTCAATCCGATCGCGAGCGTCAAGGACCGGATCGGCGTCAACATGATCGACGCGCTGGAGGCCTCCGGGCGCCTGAAGCCCGGCGGCACCCTGGTCGAGCCGACCTCCGGCAATACCGGCATCGCGCTCGCCTTCGTGGCCGCCGCCCGGGGCTACCGCCTCATCCTGGTCATGCCCGAGACGATGTCCCTGGAGCGCCGCAAGATGCTGGCCTTCCTGGGCGCCGAGCTCGCCCTCACCCCCGGCCCGCAGGGCATGAAGGGCGCGATCGCCAAGGCCGAGGAACTCCTCAAGGAGATCCCGGGCGCGGTGATGCCGCAGCAATTCGAGAACCCGGCGAATCCCGAGATCCACCGCAAGACGACGGCCGAGGAGATCTGGAACGACACGCAGGGACAGCTCGACGCCTTCGTGGCCGGCGTCGGCACGGGCGGCACCATCACGGGCGTCGGCCAGGTGCTCAAGCCCCGTCTGCCGAACCTCAAGGTCGTAGCCGTCGAGCCGGAGGATTCCCCGGTGCTCTCGGGCGGCCAGCCCGGCCCGCACAAGATCCAGGGCATCGGCGCGGGCTTCATCCCGGGCATCCTCGATCGCGAGGTGATCGACGAGGTCATCACGGTCTCGAACCAGACGGCCTTCGAGACGGCGCGCCTCCTCGGACGCCTGGAAGGCATCCCGGGCGGCATCTCGACCGGCGGCAACGTCGCGGCGGCCCTCGAACTTGCGAGCCGGCCCGAATTCAAGGGCAAGCGCATCGTCACGGTCGCCTGCTCGTTTGCCGAGCGCTACATCTCCTCGGCCCTGTTCGAAGGGATCTGATCGCTTCGCGGACCCGGCGCGTCCCGCCGGGTCCGCTCACCGCGCGTCGTCGCCCGCCGGCCGCCCTGGAGCCGGAGCCTCTCTGGCCGCCTGCGCGGTCCTCGCCCGGAAGCCGCTCCGCGTGCCCAGCTCCGCCAACTGGCTCTACCGGCTGCGCGCCGTCTCGCGCCGGCCCTGGCTGCGGGTCGCCCTGTACAGCCTCGCGGCCGTGCTGGCGGCCCTGGCCTCGGCCTTCTTCGCGCCCCTGGTGCCGCCGAACCTCGCGGGCTCGATCGGCTCCGAGGCGGTTCATCAGATCCTGTCGGTGCTCGCGAGCAGCATGCTGCCCGTGGCCACCTTCTCGCTCGCGACCATGGTCCAGGCCTATGGCGCCGCCGACAGCAACGTGACGCCGCGTGCGGCCAACCTGCTGATGCAGGATCGCAGCGCTCAGACGGCGCTCGCGAGCTTCATCGGGGCGTTCCTCTACAGCGTCGTCGGGCTGATCGCCCTCAGGACCTCCGTCTACGGCGAGCAGGGTCGGGTGATCCTGTTCGGCATCACCCTGGCGGTGCTGGCGCTGGTGGTGGCGACGCTCGTGCGCTGGATCGACGCCCTCGCCCGCCTCGGCCGCATCGGCGAGACGATCGGCGCCATCGAGGCCGCCGCGGACGCGGCGATCCGGCGTCGCGCCAAGGCCCCTACGCTCGGCGGCCTGCCGTGGCGCCCGGCGCCCGCCGGGGCGGCGCCGCTGAGAGCCACGCAGACCGGCTACGTCCAGCATGTGGATGCCGGTGCGCTCGACGACCTCGCGGAGGCCAACGGGCTGGTGCTGCACCTGGCCGTGCTTCCGGGCAGCTTCGTGCATCGCGGGCATCTGCTCGCCGAGATCGTCGGGGAAGCCGACGACGAGGTCCGGCGGTCCATGGCCCTGGCCTTCGTGATCGGCGACAGGCGTATGTTCTAAGACGATCCGCGCTTCGGGGTGATCGTCCTGGCCGAGGTCGGGTCCCGGGCCCTGTCCTCGGCCATCAACGATTCGGGCACCGCCATCGAGGTGATCGGCGCCCTGGTGCGGGTCCTGACCCTGTGGCACGACCTGCGTCGGGAGGAGCCGGAGGCGCATTGCCATCGCCGTCTCTACGTGCCGGAAATCACCGCCGACGATCTCTTCGTCGACGGCCTCCAGCCGATCGCCCGGGACGGGGCCGGGATCGTCGAGGTCGGGATCCGCCTTCAGAAGGGTCTAGCCGCCCTCGCGACGCTGGGCGCCCAGGATGTCGCGCAGGCCGCCACGCGGCACGCCGATCTGGCCCTCGCCCGAGCGCTCTCGACCCTGACCTTCGCGGAGGACCGCGCCATGATTACGGCCGCGCGCCACGATGGCGCGATTTCCTCAGGCATTCCGAAGGATTGAAGCGGCCGTACCGGACGCCTGCACCCGGGCTTGCGCGGGCTCCGCGGCGGAGGCGAGCGTGCACCGCATCGGCTGAAAGCCTCGGCGGCGGACGGCTTCACGTCGCCGAGGCCACGCAACCTCGTTGCTCCGGACTCGGTTGTCCCGCCACATCAGGAGGAACAGCCATGACGGAACAGAATCGCGACAGGCCGTCGCTGAAGCAGTTCGATGCCTATACCGATCGCAACGGGCAGGATCTCGGCGGTGAATCTCCCCTCGACGTCGGCGTGCCCTCGCGAACGCAAGCCGATCTGAAGGGCGATCCCTCCGGCGAGGCCGAGACGGCCCGGCTGGCAAGCGACATGCCGCGTCAGGACGCCACGGACGAGACCGAAGCCGAGACGCCCCCTGAGAACCTGCGCCACATCGGCGACGCCTCGCAGCCCGACACCAAGGCGAAGGACGCGATCGACCGTGCGACCGCTGCCGTCGGCCAGGATGACGGGAAGCGGTGATGGCCAAGGACAACGTCCCGACCGGGACCGTCACCCGCAAGCCCGATGAGGATGTCGGCACGCCCGGTGGTCCAGCCGCGGGGGGTGGCCGCCAGACAGCGCAGCAGGCTGAGATGACGCGCATGGGCTCCGGCGGGCGCACCGATGGCGACCGCAACGAGGGCTGGGACGCGGCGGGCGGCGAACCCGGCCGCAACCCGCCGGCCTTGGGCGGCTCCTCGGCCGGTCATTCCGACCAGAAGGCCTCGCATGGACCCCGGGCCGGCGAGACCGTGGCGGATGGTTTGTCGAAGGCCGAGCGGAAGGCACGCTGAGGCGACGAGGAGCGACGATGAGCGACAGGACGGATCGAACCGAGGAGCAGGCGCCCGCCCCCGGGAAGAAACCCGCCAACACGGCGCCTGATGCCGTGATGGATCCGAACGAGAAGACCGAGGGAAAGCCTGGCCTCGGCCCGCGAGGCGGTGCGTCGCAGGACGACGAGACGGACCCCGGCAGCGGTTAGGGGCCCCCGGGCTTCAGGACCCGCGCCAGAACGACGGGTGGCCGCGGCTGACGTCACGGGAAGGCGCCGATCCGGATCTCGCCGGAACCGGCGCGAGCGATCCCGTGGGTGGCCTGGCAGGATGTCTACGGACCGACGGGGCCGGAGGCTCCGGAACGAGAAAGGGCCGGGCAATGATGCTCGGCCCTGTCCCATCCGTGCCCGGTGCTGAGCGCGTTCAGGCTCCCAGGGATTCCTTCGAGCGCTCGAAGCGCTTGCGATCATTAGGGTCGAGATGCGTCTTGCGCAGCCGAATCGATTTCGGCGTCACCTCGACGAGCTCGTCGTCCTGGATCCAGGCCAGCGACTTCTCCAGCGTCATGCGGATCGGCGGCGTGAGGCGGACGGCCTCGTCCTTCGAGGTGGTGCGGATGTTCGTCAGCTTCTTACCCTTGAGCACGTTCACCTCGAGATCATTCTCGCGGTTGTGCTCGCCGATGATCATGCCCTGATAGACCTTCCAGCCGGGCTCGATCATCATCGGGCCGCGATCCTCGAGGTTCCACATGGCGTAGGCGACGGCTTCGCCCTTGTCGTTCGAGATCAGCACGCCGTTGCGGCGGCCGGCGATCTCGCCCTTGAAGGGCTCGTAGGCCTTGAACAGCCGGTTCATGATCGCGGTGCCGCGGGTGTCGGTCATCAGCTCGCCCTGATAACCGATGAGGCCGCGGGTGGGCGCATGGAAGACGAGCCGAAGGCGATCTCCGCCGGACGGGCGCATCTCGAGCATGTCGGCCTTGCGCTCCGACATCTTCTGCACGACGACGCCGGAATATTCCTCGTCGACGTCGATCACGACCTCTTCGATGGGCTCCAGGATCTCGCCATTCTCGTCCTTCGACAGGACCACGCGGGGGCGCGAGACCGCGATCTCGAAGCCTTCGCGGCGCATCGTCTCGATCAGGATCGCGAGCTGCAATTCGCCGCGGCCCGAGACGTAGAAGCTGTCCTTGTCGGCCGCCTCCTCGATCTTGAGCGTGACGTTGCCCTCGGCCTCCTTGAACAGGCGGTCGCGGATCATCCGGCTGGTCACCTTGTCGCCCTCGGTGCCCGCGAGCGGGCTGTCGTTGACGATGAAGGACATGGTCACGGTGGGCGGATCGATCGGCTGAGCCTGGATCGGGGTATCGACCTGCGGATCGCAGAAGGTGTCCGCCACGGTACCCTTCACGAGGCCCGCGATGGAAACGATGTCGCCGGCCTCGCCGACATCGATCGGCTGGCGCTCCAGGCCCCGGAAGGCAAGGATCTTCGAGACGCGGCCGGTCTCCACGACCTTGCCGTCGCGGTCGAGGACCTTGATCGACTGGTTCGGCTTGACCGTGCCGGCGGCGATGCGGCCCGTGACGATGCGGCCGAGGAACGGGTTCGCCTCGAGCAGCGTGCCGAGCATCCGGAACGGGCCCTCTTCGGTCTTGGCCGGGGGCACGTGCTGCAGGACGAGGTCGAACATCGGGGCGAGGCCATCCGCCTGCGAGCCGTCGGGCGCCGTCGCCATCCAGCCGTTGCGGCCGGAACCGTAGAGGATCGGGAAATCGAGCTGCTCGTCGGTGGCGTCGAGAGCCGCGAACAGGTCGAAGACCTCGTTGACGACTTCGTTGATGCGCGCGTCCGGACGGTCGACCTTGTTGACCGCCACGATCGGGCGCAGGCCGATCTTCAACGCCTTCGACACCACGAACTTGGTCTGCGGCATCGGGCCTTCGGCCGCGTCGACGAGCACCACGACACCGTCGACCATCGAGAGGATGCGCTCCACCTCACCGCCGAAATCGGCGTGACCGGGCGTATCGACGATGTTGATGCGCGTGTCCTTCCAGACGACCGAGGTCGCCTTGGCCAGGATCGTGATGCCGCGCTCCTTCTCGAGGTCGTTCGAGTCCATCGCCCGCTCCTCGACCCGCTGGTTCTCGCGGAAGGTGCCGGATTGCTGGAGCAGCTTGTCGACGAGCGTCGTCTTGCCGTGGTCGACGTGGGCGATGATGGCGATATTGCGCAGCTTCATGGGATATCCGAAGCGAAAAGAACCCGTCACGCCGCGAGCCGCGGGGTTGCGGCCGGCCACGCCGGGTACGGGTTCGAGCTGTTGCGTTGCAATAGAAGGTGCGGACGCATCCGGCAAGTGCTGGTGGCTCGGGTCGGTGCGGCAATCCTCGAATGCCCGGCATTCAAGATCTGGGGTCGATCACCAGAACCGCCAACACCGCTCTGGCCCGGATCACGCATAGACGTCATCAGATAAGGGACAGGAGACGTCCGGGGGGTTGATGTTCGAGCGCGTCATTCACGCAGTGCTGAGTCTCGTCCTGCTGCTCGGCGTGGCGGTGCTGTTCTCGGCCAATCGGCGGGCGATCCGGCCGCGGGTCGTTCTGGCGGCGTTGGGCCTGCAGATCGCGATCGGCGCCCTGATCCTGTTCGTTCCGACCGGTCGCGCCGCCCTCGGGGCGGTGGCCGGCGTGGTTCAGACCGTGCTGTCCTACGGCGACAAGGGCACGGCCTTCCTGTTCGGCGGGCTCGTCGAGCCCAGGATGTTCGAGCTGTTCGGGGGCAGCGGCTTCATCCTGGCGCTGCGGGTTCTGCCGCAGATTCTCTACGTCTCGGC
The DNA here is from genome assembly GCF_008806385.1 of Methylobacterium soli. Classification (GTDB taxonomy): domain Bacteria; phylum Pseudomonadota; class Alphaproteobacteria; order Rhizobiales; family Beijerinckiaceae; genus Methylobacterium; species Methylobacterium soli. The sequence goes on along the minus strand of NZ_VZZK01000031.1, from coordinate 60,354 downwards.
CCTGATCGGCGTGCTCTACCATGTGGGCGCGATGCAGACGCTCGCCCGCGTGCTCGGTTCCGGCCTGCAACGGCTGCTCGGCACGTCGCGGATCGAATCGTTCTCGGCCGTGATCACGATCTTCATCGGCCAGAGCGAGATCGCGGTCGCCCTGCGGCCGTTCCTGACGCTGCTGACCGGCGCCGAGCTCTTCGCCGTGATGACGAGCGGCGCATCCTCGACGGCGGGCTCGATCCTGGCGGGCTACGCGGCGCTCGGCGTCCCCATGGAGTACCTCCTCGCAGCCTCCTTCATGGCGATCCCGGGCGGACTTCTCTACGCCAAGATGCTAGTTCCGTCCGTCGAGCCGAGCCGGATCACCACCACACGGGTCGAGTTCGCTGAGACCCGGGCCGCCAATCTCATCGAGGCCGCCGCCGATGGCACCCAGAAGGGGCTCGCGGTGGCGGTGGCGGTCGGCGCGATGCTGATCGCCTTCGTGGGGCTGATCGCGTTCGCGGACGGCATCGTCGGGTATGCGGGCGGGCTCATCGGATATCCGGCAGCCTCGATCGAGGGCATCCTAGGCTGGGCTCTCAGCCCCCTCGCCTGGATCCTCGGGGTGCCTTGGGATCAGGCCTCCCTCGTCGGCGGCGCCATCGGGCAGAAGCTCGCCTTCAACGAGTTCCTGGCCTATGCCAATCTCTCGCCGACCCTGAAGGCCGGCAGCCTCGATCCGCGCACGACCGCGATCCTCTGCTTCGCCCTCTGCGGCTTCGCGAACTTCGCCTCGATCGCGATCCAGCTCGCGAGTTTTGCGAGCCTTGTCCCCGAGCGCCGGGCGGAGGTCGCCCGGTTCGGGCTGCGGGCGATCCTGGGCGGCACGCTCTCGAACCTGACGAGCGCGGCCATCGCGGGCCTCTTCCTGGCCGCTTGAACGCGGCCGGCAAGATCAAGCACCGCAAGATCAAGCACGACGACATCAAGCCCGGCGACATCGGGGGCGCAGCGCACGCCCTTCCGGCGACGGCCAGGAGGGCTGCGGCCGTGAGAGGGTGGTACGAAGGATCATGATCGTGGGTTTTTCCACTTCTGCCAGGGCGTGTCGCCTCGGCCCGTGCGACGAACGTGCTTTGCAGCCCGGCATGGATCGGACAGATTGGATCGATCATGACGATTGATCATGTCGATCTATCTCGGGTTGATCTGAACCTGCTGGTCGCCCTCGATGCGCTGCTGACCGAGCGAAGCGTGACCCGGGCCGCCGCGCGCGTCGGCCTCGGCCAATCGGCCATGAGCAGCACGCTCGCGCGCCTGCGCAGCCTGTTCGGCGACGAACTCCTGACGCGGGCTCCGGACGGCATGCGCCCAACGCCGCGGGCGCTCGCGCTGGCCGAGCCGGTGCGCTCGGCACTCCGGCAAATCCAGGCTCTGGTGCGCCGGGACGACAGCTTCGATCCACGCACCGTCGAGCGGGTCTTCACTATCGGCCTGCCGGACAGCACCGAGGTGCTGCTCGGGCCGAAGCTCCTGGCTTATCTGCGGGCCGAGGCGCCCGGCATCAGCCTGCTCCTGCGCTCGATCGACCGCATCCGGATCCTTCAGGAACTCGATGCCGACCGGGTCGATCTCGGCATCGGCCTGTTCTCCGAGGGCCAGTCGCACCACAAGCAGCGCCTGCTCTATCGCGACAGCTACGTCTGCCTGTTGAACGCGGATCTGCTCGGCATCGCGCCGCCGATCTCCCTCGACGATTACCTGCGCTTTCCCCACGTGCTGACGAGCCTGCGGGAGACCGCTCACGGGGTGGTGGACGACGCGCTGGCGAAGCTCGGCCTGAGTCGGACACTCGCGGTCACCACGCCTCGCTTCCTCGCCGTGCCCTTCCTGGTGCGGAGCGCCCCCGTGATCGCAACGATGCATGCACGTCTCGCGCATGTCTTCGCCGGCACGTTGGGGCTGACGGTCAGCCCGGTTCCGGTGAGCCTCGAGGACGTGTCCTTCTCGATGCTCTGGCACGCCTCCTACGACAACGACCCGGCTCATACCTGGCTGCGCCGGACCCTGGTGCGCCTCGCCGCGGACGCAGACCCACGGCCGTGATCTGAGGCGTCTCAGGCTGGGTTCTTGCGAGCGGCGAGCAGGAGGGTGTTCGGGCGGGTCTGCCGGGGCAGCGGCAACAGGCGGTTCAGCACCAGAGCCGCGCCGTAGGCGAAGGCCAGCGCCGCGTACCAGCTCTTGACCGGCTTGAAGTAACGGTCTCGGCAGCGGACCGGCGTCGCCTTCGCCATCCAGTGGATCATCGAATCGTGCCGATCCATGCCGATGGCGTGCACGCGCTCCGGCGTGAAGCCAAGGCTGCGGGCGAGCGCCTCCAGGGCGTTCGGCGTCCACCAGGTGAGGTGGTGCGGCGGCGCGTTCATGATGAAATTCGGGATCGTGGTGTTCGGCGAGGGCCAGAGCGGCGTGCCGACGAGGAGCGTGCCGCCGGGCTTGAGACAGGCCGCCATGGCCCGGGCGAAGCCGAGCGGGTCGGCCACGTGCTCGATCACCTGGAAGGCGCAGACGACGTCGTAGACCGGACCGAGGCGTGCCGCGTGCGCCTGGAGGGTCTCGGCCAGGATCGTGCCGCTCGGATCCTCCGCGGCGAAATTCGGGTCGAGGCCCAGATAGGTCGCGCCGGGCACGTAGGTCCGGAACCCGCCATGGCCGCAGCCCACATCGAGCACCCGCGCGCCGGCGGGCACGTGCTCGGCCGCCGCGCGGAATTCGAGGCGCTGCGTGCGGGATCCGGCGAGCTTATCGTGGGCGCCGATCTTGCCGTAGAAGGTGCGGTAGAAGGGCTCGTCGCCGGCGATCATCGGATCGAAGAAGATCAGCCCGGTCGGCGATTCCCAGAGGCCGAAGCGCCGGGCCGGCATCAACAATCCGCTGACGTCGACACCGCCGCCGTAGCGCCAGAGGTCGGTCAGCAGACGCGCCGAGACCCATTGGACGAGTCGCACCGCCGGCTCCCCGGTGATCGGGCAGGCTGGTGCCCCGTCCACGACCCTGTGCTCTGTGCCGGCCATCGGCGTCTCCGTTGGCATGGATGCGGCCCCATCACAACGGTCAGCGAGATGCGGCAAGGACCGGAACGCGGGAAAGCGCCGCGTCCTGGGCGTGTTTACACGGAAAGCCGCCTCCGCCATCAACCCGGGCGTCGGAACGGCGACGGGAGCCACGATGGACTCGGCCCAGGCACGCCTTCGCGCCGCACTACTTCGCGCCCCGCGCCTCGTGCCACCCGCGCGCGAGCCGCCGGACCGGGACCCGCCAACCCTCGCCTACCTCGCGGCTCTGCGCACCAACGGCATCGGCGGCTGGTCCCGGCGCGCCTACACGGACTCGATCGTGCCGCGGCGCATCTTCGGGCGGAACACCTTCACCCTCAGCGATCCGGACGCGATCCGCCACGTCCTCATCGACAACGAGGCCAATTACGCCCGCACCTCGGCCTCGGTCCGGATCCTGCGCCCGGTTCTGGGCGACGGGCTGCTGATCAGCGAGGGGCAGATGTGGCGCCGCCAGCGCCGGGCGCTCGCCCCGGCCTTCACCCCGAAGGCCGTGGAGGAACTCGTGCCCCACATCGCCGCCTCGGTCGAGGCGGCCCTCGCCGATCTCGCGGAGGCCGCCGCCCGCGGTCCCGTCGACCTGTTCCCGGCTCTGCACGGCCTCGCCCTGGAGATTGCCGGGCGCACCATGTTCTCGATGGGGATGGCACGCCACGGGCCGGCCTTGCGCGATCTCGTGACGGAGTACGGCGAGCGCCTCGCGCGACCGCATCTCCTCGACATGCTCCTGCCCCTGAGCCTGCCCGCGCCCCTCGATTTCGCGCGGGCGCGCTTCCGCCGGAAATGGACTCCGTTTCTCGACGGAATCATCGCCGCGCGCGCCGCCGAGCAGGCCGCGGAGACGGGGCCTCGCGCCTCGCGGGACCTCCTCGATCTCCTCGCCGCCGCGCGCGATCCGGAGACGGGTGAAGGCTTCTCGAAGGCACACCTGCGCGATCAGGTCGCCACCATGATCCTGGCGGGCCACGAGACCACCGCGGTGGCACTCCTCTGGGCCAGCTATCTCCTGGCGCTGGCGCCCGAGATTCAGGAGCAGGTTGCCGCGGAGGCGGCCGGAATCGAGCTCTCGGGGGACAAGGCACTGGAGAGCCGGCTGCCGCTGACGCGGGCGGTCATCGATGAGACCCTGCGTCTGTACCCGCCGGCCTTCGTGATCGTGCGCGCGGCGCGTGCGGCCGACAAGCTCGGCGACCACGCGGTCGCCAAAGGCGACGTGGCGGTGATCTCACCTTGGGTGCTGCACCGGCACCGGCGCCTCTGGGCGGATCCGGACGCGTTCGATCCGGCGCGCTTCCTGCCGGGCGGACCGGCCGTGCCGCGCTTCGCCTATCTGCCGTTCGGGGCGGGCCCGCGTGTCTGCATCGGGGCGCATTTTGCCCTGACGGAGGCGACGCTGGCGCTCGCCAAGCTGGTGACGCGCTTCCGGATCAGCCTGCCGGAGGGCACGGCGATCCTGCCGGCGGCTGTCGTCACGACCCAGCCCGACCATGCGCCGGCCTTCACCCTGCACCAGCGGCGGCCTTGAGGACCGCCGCCGGGATCAGGCCGCGACCGCCTGCTTGGCCTTGGCCGCCGTCTCGGTCCGAGCAGCCGTCAGCCGCGCGGCGGCGGGCAGGGGCAGCTCGATGTCGAGGCCGAGCGTCGAGACGCCCTCGCCGCGCTCCACCTTGATCTGCACCTTGTCCGGCTCGATCGCGACGTGCTTGGCGATGACTGCGAGGATCTCCTCGCGCAGGATCACCACGAGGTCGGAGCGGCCGTGATCGGCCCTCTCGTGGGCGATGATGAGTTGGAGGCGCTCCCGCGCCACCGGCGCGGATCCGCGCCGGGAGAAGATGTTGAGGAGGCTCATGCGGCCCTCCTTGTGAAGAACTTGCCGAGGAATGACTTGCGGTCGCTGGGCACGCTCATCGGCACCGCCTCGCCCTGCAGGCGGCGCACGGCGTCCGCGTAGGCCCGGGCCGGCGCCGAGAGCGGGTTGTTCAGGGTCACCGGGCAGCCGACATTCGAGGCGCGCAGCACCTCTTCGCTCTCCGGGATGATCGCCAGCAGCGGGATCGACAGGATCTCGAGCACGTCCTCGACCTTCAGCATGTCGCCGCGGTCAGCCCGGTTGGGGTCGTAGCGGGTGAGGATGAGGTGCTTCTCGAGGGTCTCTCCCTTCTCGGCCTTGATGGTCTTGGAATCGAGCAGCCCGATGATGCGGTCGGAATCGCGCACCGAGGAGACTTCCGGGTTCGTCACCACCACGGCCATGTCGGCGTGGCGCATGGCGAGCGTGGCGCCGCGCTCGATGCCGGCGGGAGAGTCGCAGATCACCCAGTCGAACTTCTCGCGCAGTTCCTCCATCACCCGGGCCACGCCCGCGTCGGTCAGCGCATCCTTGTCCCGCGTCTGCGAGGCTGGCAGCAGCGCGAGCTTGTCGAGCCGCTTATCGCGGATCAGCGCCTGCGCCAGCTTGGCGTCGCCGTTGACCACGTTGATGAGGTCGTAGACCACGCGCCGCTCGGCCCCCATCACGAGGTCGAGGTTGCGCAGGCCGACGTCGAAATCGACGACGCAGACGCTCGACCCGCTCTGCGCGATCGCGGCGCCGAGCGCCGCCGTGGTGGTCGTCTTGCCGACCCCGCCCTTACCCGATGTGACGACGAGAACCTTGGACATTCTCGCTTCTCCTTAATCCAGACTTGCCATTTTGATTGCACCGCCATCGAGCCAGATCTGCGCGGCCTTCCCGCGCAGGCTCGGACCCATCTCCTCGGCCGTTCGGACGAAGCGATCGATCCCGAGCAATTCGGGCTCGAACTTGCGGCAGTAGATGCGGGCGCGGGGGTTGCGGGCGGCGCCGGCGATGGCCCTCCCGCGCAGCGCGCCGTAGACGTGGATGGAGCCGCCAGCCAGGATCTCGGCTCCCGAGGAGACCGAGCCCATCACGGTGACGTCGCCACTCGGATGCACGATCGATTGCCCGGAGCGGACCGCACCCTCGATGGTCAGGGAGGTCAGCGGCTCAGGTTCCGGCGGAACCTGCGGGATCTCGACGGTGGTGACGGGATGCCCGTTCAGCAGAAGCGGCGGCAGGGCCTCGCTCATGCTGGCGGGTTCGGCACCCTCGACGCCGAGGACGCGAATGCGGCGCTGGCCGAGATCGGCTAGGATTGCCGCGAGGGCGTCCTTGCCGGGCTTGAGCGCGGCAACATCGAGGATCAGGGCGCGCCCCTCGAACAGGGTCGGGGAGCGCTTCAGCGTGGCGTCGAGATCGGCCAGCCAGTCGGCCAGCGGCATCTCGGGCGTCAGCGACAGGGCCTTGAAGGCGCGGCCGCGGAGCGGGAGGGGTCGACGGGGAGGAGCTTGAATGGTCACGGCGGTGAACGATTCCTTACCGGACCATTGGCGGCCGATATGGTTACCGAACGGTTAAGAATTCCGCCCCATCGTTAAAAGCACGCCGGTTTCGCGACCGCGGCGCCCCGATGGGAAGTTGGGCGACGCCCACCCCTTGCAATCGCACGATGAGGGAAGAAACCCTGCCCAGGCTGGTCTTCCGCAGGGAGGCTGAAAAGCATCAGCCTGACGGCATCCGGCGCAATGTACATTTGAGTACATCCGGCAGGATCGGAGCGTTACCGTTCCGCTGACTGCATCAAAGCGCAATGTTTTCGACGCGGTCCCGCGCCCTATCTTGGCGGACTCACAGGATATCCCAGGATCCTGTTGGGTGTTTCCGTGTCATTCCGGGACGAAAGGGAGGCCCCGAGCGGCCGGATCGACGCCACCACCGCCTCAATCGAGAGAGGTCACCTTGATAGTGTCCTCCACGAGACGGACCTCGACGGCCTGCCCCCGCTGGCCGGGACCGAGATCGTCGGCGGTGCGATAGAGCCCGTCGATGGCGATGAGTTCCGGTTCGAACTTGCGGCAGTAGATCCGTGCCTGCGGGTTGCCGGCCGCCCCCGCGATCGCCCGCCCGCGCAGGGTCCCGTAGACATGAATGGACCCGCCGGCGATCACCTCCGAGCCGGACGCCACCGAGCCCATCACGGTGATGTCACCTTCGAGATGCAGGATCGTCTGGCCCGAGCGCACCGGGTTGTCGAGGATCAGCGAGCGCACCGGCATCGGCGCGGTCTCGACGGGAGGCGGTGCCGCTGCGCCGGGTTCCGGCTCGGCGATGTCGCCGGCCGGACGCCCCCCCGAGAGCGGCGGCGGCAGGCCCGGACCGAGAAGCGCGGGCCCGGCGCCCTCGATCCCGAGGATTGCGATGTCACGCGCCCCGAGATCCGAGACGAGCCCGACGAGGTCATCGCGCTCGAGGCTGAGGCCTGACACGTCGAGGATGACGGGCCGCCCGGAGAAGAAGGCCGGCGAGCGCCGCGCCAGCGCATCGAGATCGGCGAGCCAGTCGACGACCGGTAGCGCCGGGGCGAGCACCATCGCCATGAAGGAGCGGCCACGGAAACGGATCGGGGGGCGGGGCGCTGTTTGGGTCACGGGACTGCTTCACGTTCGAATCGGCGGGCGCGCCCGCGTGGTGTTTCAGGGGCGGAGACCCTGCGCGCAGGCCAGAAGCCTACCCCGGCTTCCGCGCGCGGGGGGCCGGCGCGATGGGACCGTCAACACGTTTCGCGGACCGGTTCAATCCGCACAGGTTTTGACAGCGATCAGTCAAACATCCTCACTCCAGAGTAATTTGGAATGATTCCGAAACATAGGCATTGCAGCATCAAGCATCCACTTGCTACTGCCCGGGGGAAGGTCCTGCATTCAGCGTTCCGGGTGGTGGAGCAGTCGAGCCTGCGGAATCCGGCCCGCGGGCATCGCGCGGCCCTTCCAGATGGTCCCGCGGCCGCCCACGCCGCGCAATCACAGGTAACATGCTGCGCATGAGCGGGAAACACGGCGAGCGAGGCATGGTCTACCGGGCCGCGGTGGCGGGCCGCGTCGTGCTGGCGATCCTCGGGGGGTACGGCGTGGCCTCCCTCTGCACGGCGCTGCTCTCGCTGACGCTGCCGCTCGTCCGCTCCGAGGCCGTGACGCTCGCGACGCTCGTGAGCTTCGCCATCATGGTGGCGGCCGTCGTCTACGTGTTCGCGGCGCGTTCCCTCGGGCGCGCCGTCGTCGGGCTCGGCAGCTTGAGCCTTCTCCTCGGGGGCGGGCTCTGGCTCGTCAACGGCTTCGCGTGAGGGTCGCGTCCCCATGAGGCAGGGATTCCGCCAATCGATGGCGTGGCTGCACACGTGGTCCGGCCTCGTGGTCGGCTGGGTGCTGTTCGCCGTCTTCGTCACCGGCACGGCAACCTATTACCGCGCCGAGATCTCGGAATGGATGCGGCCCGAATTGCAGGCGGGCGCCTCGATCGAGAGCGGCCGGGCGGCGGATCTCGCGGCCGATTACCTGAAGGCCAAGGCGCCCGACGCGCAGGGTTGGTTCATCGGCCTGCCGCAGCCCGAGAAGCCGCTGATCGAATTGCATTGGTGGAAGGATCTCGTCTCCCCGATGCAGCACGCGCTGCTCGATCCGCGGACCGGCGCACCGACGCAGGCGCGAGACACGCAGGGCGGCGATTTTCTCTACCGCTTCCATTTCGAGCTCAACATGCCGCCGCTCTGGGGCCGCTGGATCGTCGGCATCTGCGCCATGATCCTGCTGGTGGCGCTGGTCTCGGGCATCATCACCCATCGGCGCATCTTCGCCGACTTCTTCACTTTCCGGCGCCACAAGTCGGCCCAGCGCGGCTGGCTCGACGCGCACAACGTCACGGGCGTGCTGGCCCTGCCGTTCCACCTGATGATCGCCTATACGGGCATTGTCACCCTGGCGCCGATGTACGTGCCCTGGGGCATCACCGCGGCCTTCGATGGCGACGCACCCCGCTTCTTCGTCGAGGCCGGGTTATCGCCGGAGGTGCGGGCGCCTGCCGGCAAGCCGGGCGGCCTGGTCTCGCTGGCCCCCCTCGTCGCCGCGGCAGAGGCCCGGGTCTCAGAGCCCCTGGAGCACGTCGCCGTCTACAATCCGGGCGATGCCGCAGCCACGATCGTCGCCATCTTCGAGGAGCGGAAGGGATTGGCGCACCTGCATCCGCAGATCGCCTTCGACGGTGCCACCGGCGCCGAGCTCGGCGCGACCGGGGCGGTGCGCCCGGCGACCCATATCTCCACGGCCTTCGTCGGCCTGCACGAGGCCCATTTCGCGGGGCCAGCCCTGCGCGCCCTGTTCTTCCTGTGCGGCCTGATGGGAGCGGCCGCGATCGCCTCCGGCCTCGTGCTGTGGAGCGTGGCACGCCTGCCGAAGGCGGACGAGCGGCCAGGCTTCGGCTTCCGGCTCGTGCGCGCTCTCAATGTCGGCGCGGTCGCGGGCCTGCCGGTCGGGCTCGCGGCCTATTTCCTGGCCAATCGCCTCCTGCCCGTGGGCCTCGCCGGACGGGCGGACATCGAGGTGCGGATCTTCTTCGGCGCCTGGGCGATGATCGCGCTCGCCGGTCTCCTGCGGCCCCATCTCCGCGCCTGGCGCGAGAGCCTGGGGCTCGCGAGTCTCCTGTTCCTCGCGATCCCGGTGGTCAGCGCCCTCACCACGGGCGCGCACCCCTTCGATGGCGAGGCGCGCTTCCTCGGCTTCGACGCCGCCATGCTGGCGACCGGCCTGCTCCTCGCCTTCGCGGCCTACGAGGCCGGGCGCGCCCGGCCCCAGCGCCGGGCCGTGCAGGCCGATCCGGCGGCGGAGCCCGCGCGGATCCCGGCGCCGCGTCCGGCCGGCACGCCGCAGAAACGCAATGCCGCCCTGCCGCAAGCCCGCCGCAGCGCGTGAGCCTGCACCCGAGAGCTCACAGCCGTGAACCCCCGCGCATGACCCCCATCGTCCTCGCCCTCAACCTTGCCCTGAGTTTCGCCGGCCTCGCGGCGCTCGCCCTCAGCCTCGACCGGCACCACCGCGACGCGTTCCTCACCCGCGCACCGACGAACCGGGCCCGCAGCCTGCGCTGGACGGGCTGGGGCGCAATTCTCCTGTCACTCGCGGCCTCCATCGCCCTGGATGGCTGGAATTTCGGTCCGGTCCAGTGGATCGGTGCGCTGACCGGCGCGGCCCTTCTCGTCGTTGCCCTGCTCTCCTACCGTCCGGGCTGGCTGCGGCCGGCGGCGCTGGCAGCCCTGCCGCTGGCGCTCCTCGCCCTCCCCTTCGCATTGCGGGGCTGAGGCCGACCCGAACCAATCCAGAGCCTCGGCTGTGTTTCGCCGCAGACCGGCCGGATGGCGCGGCAGGATCTTCGAGGGCATAGTCCCCCGGGGGCGCCAGGAGGTTTCGGTTTGCGGCAGGCATTCGCGCTGCAGGATGCGGTCGGTCTCGTCACCGGCGCGGGCAGCGGCATCGGCGCGGCCCTGGCGCGGACGCTCGCCGCCAAGGGTACGGCGCTCGCTCTGGTCGATCGCGACGCGGAGGGGCTCGACGCCACGATCCGGGCGGTCGAGACGCTCGGCGGGACGGCGAGCGGCCACGTTCTGGACCTTGCCGATGCCGAGGCGATTCAGGCGCTTCCCGCCTGGATCGAGGCCCGGTTCGGGCGCCTCGACCTCCTCGTCAACAATGCCGGCGTGGCGCTCGGCGGGCGCTTCGAGGAAACGGATCTCGCCGATTTCGAGTGGCTGATGGACGTGAATTTCCGCGCTGTGGTGCGGATGACCCACGCCTTCCTGCCATTGCTGGTCCGCGCGCCGATGGCCCAGATCGTCAACGTGTCGAGCCTCTACGGCCTCATCGCCCCACCGGGGCAAACCGCCTACGCGGCGAGCAAATTCGCGGTTCGGGGGTTCAGCGAGGCGCTGCGGCACGAATATGCGGGCACGCCGCTCGGCGTCACCCTGGTGCATCCGGGCGGGGTCGCGACGGGGATTGCCCGCAACGCCCGGCATCCCCGCGGCCTCGATGTGGCAACCGTCGAGAAGGCCCGGGTCGCCTTCGAGCGTTTCCTGCGCCTCAGCCCCGACGCCGCTGCCGCCGAGATCGCGCGGGCGATCGAGCGGCGCGCGCCCCGGGTCATCATCGGGCGGGATGCGAAGCAGGTCGCCTTCCTGCAGCGGCTGATGCCGGTCGGATATTGGGCACCGATTGCGCGGCTCACGGGACAGATGCGGTCGAGCGCGCGATGACGAGCCTGCGTGCCTACGCGTATGCCTGGCTGGTGAAACGCAACGTCCGCGCCCGCCTCGGCCCGATGCTCGACATCGCGCAGGTCCGGAAGACCCTGGAGGCACCCGCCTTTCCGGATCCCGGCGGCGTCACCTATGCGCCCGGCTCCGTCGGCGGCATCGCCGGCGAATGGGTTTATCGCGATGCGGCCGCCGGGAAGCCGCGCCTCCTCTACCTGCATGGGGGCGGCTTCATCGCCTGCTCGGCGCGCACGCACCGCCCCGTGACCGGATACCTCGCGCAGAGGGGTTTCGCGGTCTTCGCGCCGAACTATCGCCTCGCGCCCGAGCACCCCTTCCCGGCAGCGATCGAGGATGCGGTGGCGGTCTGGCGCGCCTTCGCGGCGGAGGGTCCGGCCGTGCTCGCGGGCGACTCGGCCGGCGGCAATCTCGCCCTCGCGCTGCTGCTCAGCGCGCGCGATGCCGGCCTCACCCTGCCGCGGGCCGCCGCCCTGTTCTCACCGGCCACGGATTTCCTCGGCGCGGGCGTCTCGCACACGGCCAATGCCGCGCGCGACGCGATGTTCGCCCCAGAAGGGCTCGCCCGCCTCCTGCCCGTCTATCTCGCGGGCGCCGACCCCGCCCAACCTCTCGCCTCGCCGCTCTACGCGGATCTCACGGGCCTGCCGCCGCTCCTGCTCCATGTCGGCGAGCGGGAATTGCTGCGCGACGACTCGACCCGCCTCGCCGAGCAGGCGCGGGAGGCGGGCGTGGCGGTGGACCTCACGGTGTTTCCGGTGGTGCCGCACGTTTGGCAATTCGCCCACGGCTTCCTGCCGGAGGCGCGCCGCTCCCTCGATCGCGCCGTCGCCTTCCTGACGGCGCAGGGGGCCGAGGCGGCGGGACAGTTCCGGACGAGGGCCGGTTCATGAGCGATTCCAACGCCCCGCTTCCTGGAGGCACGCTCGCCGTCCTCATCATCGGCTCCGGCTTCTCGGGCCTCGCCATGGGGATCCGCTGCCGGCAGACCGGGATCGGCCCCTTCGCCATCGTCGAGAAGAGCGACGGAATCGGCGGCACCTGGCACGAGAACACGTATCCGGGGGCGGCCTGCGACATCCCCTCCCACCTGTACTCCCTGTCCTACGTGCCCAAGCACGATTGGTCGCGTCTCTACCCGCAGCAGCCCGAGATCGCCGCCTACCTGCGCGAGACCGCGCGCGCCCAGGGCCTCCTGCCTCACCTCCACCTGCACACGCGGGTCATCGGGGCCAGCTGGGACGAGGCCGAGGCCGTGTGGCGCGTCGAGACGAACCGGGGCCCGCTTCGGGCGCGGGCGATCGTCTCGGGCATGGGCGGCCTGCACCACCCGGCCCTGCCGAACATCCCCGGCCGCGAGAGCTTCGCCGGAACCGCCTTCCATTCCGCCAGCTGGGATCATGCCTGCGACCTCCGGGGCAAGCGCGTCGGGGTGATCGGCACGGGCGCGAGCGCGATTCAATTCGTCCCGCAGATCGCGCCCGAGGCCGCCCACCTCACCCTGTTTCAGCGCACACCCGCCTGGATCATGCCCAAGCACGACCGCCCCATCACCGAGCGGGCGAAACGGGCCTATCGCCGCCTGCCCCTCGTCCGGCGACTGTTTCGCGCGCAGCTGTTCTGGATCCACGAGGTTCGGGCCTTTATGGGCTTCACCAAGGTGTCCAAGCTGACGGGCCAGGCCGAGGGTCTCGCCCGTCGCCACCTCGCCAAGGCGGTGCCCGACAAGGCGCTGCGGGCCAAGCTCACCCCACGCTACCGGCTCGGCTGCAAGCGGGTCCTGATCTCGGACGATTTCTACCCGACGATGATGCGCCCGAACGTGAGCCTCGAGACGGGAGGCATCGCCCGCATCACCCCCTCCGGCGTCATCCTGGAGGATGGCAGCGCCCACGCCCTCGATGCCATCATCTACGCCACCGGCTTCGACCTGACCGGGGGCTTCCAGAAGCTCGACCTCGTCGGGCGCGGCGGCCTGACCTTGCCGCAGGCCTGGCGCGACGGCATGGGCGCCTTCCAGGGCATCACGGTCGCGGGCTTCCCGAACCTGTTCCTGCTGATGGGGCCGAATACCGGGCTCGGCCACAACTCCATGATCCTGATGATCGAGGCTCAGGTGGAGCATGCCCTCTCCTGCCTCAAGGCGATGCGGGACAAGGGTGTGCGGGTCTTCGACGTGAAGCCGGAGGCCCAGGCCCGCTTCCTCGCCGACGTGCAGGCGCGGATGGCCGACAGCATCTGGCAGACCGGCGGCTGCACGAGCTGGTACCAGGACCACAAGGGCCGCAACACCGCCCTCTGGCCCGGCTCCGTCCTGGCCTATCGCCGCGGCGCGCGGCGGGCGCGTGTCTCGGATTACCGGGTCTCCTGACCCGGCGGAGCGGGCCGCACGGAAGCGGGCCGCGTCCGGCCGGCGACGGAACAGGGTTCGCCGCCCGCCCGTTATCCTGGCAAAGCTGCGCCATTCGCGCAGCCTGTCCAGCGCGAGGATGACCCCATGAGCCTGATCGGACGCATCGTCACCAAGATCCTCGGCAACGAGGACCGCCCCACCAGCCGCGACGACCGCAACGCGGATTCCAGCAATCTCGTCGGCCGGATCGTCACCAAGATCCTGCGCCGATAAATCCAGCCGAGGGCGTCCGGCAGCGCGGCGCGCGACCGGGCGCCTCAGGCCGCGCGGCGCTTCGCCTTGCGCTCCCGGCCCTGCCCCGGCGCGCTCTTGCCGGCTCGCGCCCGGTCGAGCACGAAGCGGGCATAATCATCCATGTCGCCGGAGAACGGCTTCACGGTGTTGTCGGCCGCCAGCCACAGGCGGTCGGCCACGAGCTCCATCAGCGAGCGGTCGTGGGTGATCAGGATGACGGCGCCCGCGTAGTCGTTGAGCGCGTCGAGGAGCGCCCGGCGGCTGTCGATGTCGAGGTGGTTCGTCGGCTCGTCGAGGATGAGCAGGTGCGGCGCCTGCAGGGCCACGAGGTTGAGGAGGAGGCGGGCCCGCTCGCCACCCGACAGGTTGTCGACAGCGGTCTCCTGCTTCGCGAAGGGCAGGCCGAAGCTCGCGAGTCGCGCGCGCCTGGCGGATTCGCTGTCGTCGGGCCGCTCGCGCCGGATGATGGCCAGCGGCGTGTCGGTCGGGTCGAGGGCCTCGATCTGGTGCTGGTGGAACCAGCCGACCTGCACGCGGCTCTCCCGCGCCATCCGCCCGGCACGCACCGCGAGGGCGCCGGCCGCCATCTTGGCGAAGGTCGACTTGCCCGCCCCGTTGACGCCGAGGAGCCCGATGCGGTCGTCGATGTCGAGGGTGAGATTGAGGTCGCGCAACACGGCCGGATCGTCGCCGTAGCCGACCTCCACGTCGGTGAGGTGCATGAGCGGCGGGGCGAGCGGCCGCTTCGGCGAGGGCAGGTGGAACTGTGCCACGTGTTCCTCGATCGTGGTGGCGATCGGCTCGAGCTTGGCGAGGCGCTTCATGCGCGACTGCGCCTGCGCGGCCTTCGAGGCCTTGGCCTTGAAGCGGTCGATGAAGCTCTGGAGATGCGCCCGCTCGGCATCCTGCTTCAGCTTGGCCGAGGTTTGGAGCCGCGCCTTCTCGGCCCGGCGCTTCTCGAAATCATCGTAGCCGCCCGTGTAGAGTTCGAGCTTCTCGCCTGAGACGTGCAGGATCGCGTCGACCGAGTTGTTCAGCAATTCCCGGTCGTGGCTGATGATGAGCGCCGAATGTGGGTAGCGCTTCAGGCGCGCCTCGAGCCACAGCGCCCCTTCGAGATCCAGGTAGTTCGTGGGCTCGTCGAGGAGGAGCATGTCGGGTTCGGCGAAGAGCGCGGCGGCAAGCGCCACGCGCATGCGCCAGCCTCCGGAGAATTCCGCCATCGGCCGGGCAAGGTCGGCCACCGAGAAGCCGAGGCCGGCCAGGATCTCGCCGGCGCGGGCCGGAGCCCGGTCAGCATCGATCTCGATCAGGCGCGCGTAGATCTCGCCCATGCGCTCGGGCGCGGCGGTCTCGAGTTCCCGGTTCAGGGCCTCGCGCTCGAGGTCGGCCGCCAGGATCGTGTCGATGAGACTGACCGAAGTCGCCGGGTGCTCCTGATCGACGGAGCCCACCTTGGCCGCCTTCGGCAGGTAAACGAGACCGGAATCCGGCTGGAACGCGCCGAGGATGATCTTGAAGAGGGTGGATTTGCCGACGCCGTTGCGGCCGACGAGCCCGACCTTCGATCCCGGCGGAACCGCCACGCTGGCCTTCGTGAAGAAGCGCCGCCCCCAGGCATTGAAGGTGAGATCTTCGATCTGGAGCATGCAGGGGACCGGCTGAAGCGAGAGGCCGCACCCTTGCGGATCACGGACGGAGCCGAGATCTACCGCAGCGCAGCAATCAACGCGAGGTTTCGCGCCGCATCTCTGGCCCGCATCCCCTGAATGCGGGCCGGCCTCCGCTCCTTACTGGGTCGCGGCCGTGACGGTCTTCAGGAGCGGCGCGGCCGGCACCGTATGCTCCCAGAAAGCCCCCGAGCGCGCCTTGTCGTAACCCGCCTGGTAGAGCTGGCGCATGTAGCCGGTGTCGAAGCCGCGTGCCGTCGTGGTGGTCGGCCCGCGCTCGTCAATATAGGTCAGGTTGAAGCCGACGCCGTTGGCGCGGGTGAAGGCGTAGGTGGTGGCGAGCGCCGCTCGGCTGCGGGCGCGGCTGCCGGTGGTGAAGGATCGCTCGACGATCGAGAGCGTGTTGTTCTTGGTGACGTCGAATTCCGGCTCAAGCCGCCCGTTGATCACGACGTAGATGCTCGCCTTGCCGTTGGTGCGCAGGCGCCCATCCCGCAGCAGGAAGGATTGGGGGAGCGTGAAGACCGGCGTCACCACCGATCCGTCGACATGCAATTCCTGGAAAGCACTGTTGCCGGCCTGCACGCCGATGAGCTGCGGCGGGAACACGGCCGGGATGCTGGCCGAGGCCGTGAGCACGTCGCGGAACAGATCGACCGCGTTCGGCGCTCCGCTCGCCGCGATCGCGCCCATGTTCCAGATCACGGCGCGCTGCGAGTCGAGATTCGTCGTCACGACGAGCAGGCGCCGGCCCTTGGCGTGTTCCGCCGCGACAGCGGCGAGCAGGTCCGCCGTGACGTAGCGGCCGATCAGGTCGCGCAGGCGGCCATCCCCGAAGAGCCCGGAGCCGAACAGCACGTTCGTCAGGCTCGGCGACTGCACCAGCGTCTCGGCGACGCCGCTCGTGTAGAACTCCGTCAGATAGGAATCGTAGGCCGAGCCGAGGAATGCGAAGGGGGCGATCAGCGCACCCGTGCTCACCCCCGAGACGAGGGAGAATTCCGGCCGGGCGCCGGATGCCGTCCAGCCGTTGAGGATGCCGGCCCCGTAGGCGCCGTCGCCGCCGCCGCCGGACAAGGCGAGATACGTGAAGGCCTGGCGCTTCGCCTCGGGGCGCGCCGTCATCTCGGTGAAGGTTTCCGCAGAGGCATCCGCGTAGGCGCGCGCCCCCGGAATGCCCGGAACACTCGCGAAGGAGGCCTGCTCGGCGGTGTACGAAATGCGCGGAACGGAGGAGCAGGCCGCCAAGTGACCCGCCAGCCCGAGCGCGAGCACGGCGCGCAACCATCCAAACCGACGTGGCATCACAATGTCCCAACGCTCTGCCTTCGACCCCTCAACCGAACGAGCTTGGCCATACTAGCGTTCCGGTCCAAGCTGAGCAATTGACGCGATGTGATCGGACTGATGCAGTGGCGCCACAGGATGCGGCCTCTGCGGCCGCTCGTGGACCGGCCACGGCCATTGCCGGTGGAAATACCGGCCCCGACGGCCAAGTCCGATTGTCGACTCTTGCATCGTCCACGAGGCCTCTTGTAGGTTCGTCCCGTCGCCGCGGGGGTCACCCGCGACGGCCATCACCAGTGGCGCACACCAACGGATTTCGCACCGGCAGACTCTGCACCGACGCGTTTCGCGCGCGGCCTGCGGTGTGCCTCGCGCGCCCGTATCCACGCCATGCCTGCCGGGGGGCAGAAGCGGTGACCGCATGCGTTCGGAGGGGGCGATGATGGAAGTGAGCCTGAGCTGGACGGACGAGCGCGTCGATCTCCTGCGCCGCCTGTGGGAAGACGGACAGAGCGCCAGCAAGATCGCTGCGCAGCTCGGCGGCGTCACGCGCAACGCCGTCATCGGCAAGGTCCACCGGCTGGGTCTCGCCGGCCGGGTCAAGCCCGTGGCCGGCACGCCCGCAACCACCCGCAAGCGATCGATGCGCGAGTCCGAGCCCGAGGCCGCGTCGGTCACCGAGATCGCCGCCGAGGCGCCCGAGCCGATCGCGATCACGTCGCATCGCCCGGCGCCGGATTTCCCGCCCGTACCGCCGGCCGCCATCGTCGACGCGGTTCCGCTCGCGGTCTCGCAGCGCGTCACGATCATGGATCTGCGCGAATCGATGTGCCGCTGGCCGATGGGCGATCCGACCACGCCGGAATTCCGCTTCTGCGGCGGCCGCTCCATCACGGGACTTCCCTACTGCACGCATCACGCGCAGATCGCCTACCAGCCGGCGGCCGAGCGCAAGCGCGACCGCCGCGTGGCGGGCTTGCGCTGATCGGCTGACCCGGGAGGGCGCTGCGCCGGGAAGAGCGCGGCAGGGTCTCGCGCCGGAAGGCGAAAGGGGCGATCCGCGTCCCGCCCGGGCACCGCCGAGATTGCCCCGGCCCAGGATGCCTCAGGCGGCGGTCGCGAACATCTCGTCGAACGAATAGCCGGAACCGCGCACGGTGCGGATCGGGTCCGATTGGCGCGGCCGGTTGATGGCTTTTCGCAGGCGCCCGACATGCACGTCCACGGTGCGCTCGTCGATATAGACGTCGTGGCCCCAGACCCCGTCGAGCAATTGCTCGCGCGAGAAGACCCGGCCGGGGCTCTGCATCAGGAACTCGAGGAGCTTGAATTCTGTCGGGCCGAGATGGATCTCGCGGCCCGAGCGGCGAATGCGATGGCTGACCCGGTCGAGCTCGATGTCGCCGGCGACCAACAGGTTCGCCACATGGGCGGGCTTGGCGCGGCGCAGGAGCGCGCGGATCCGGGCGAGCAGTTCCGGCACGGAGAACGGCTTGACGATGTAATCGTCTGCTCCCGTGCCGAGGCCGCGGATGCGGTCGCCCTCCTCGCCTCGGGCGGTCAGCATGATGATCGGCAGGCGCTCCGTCTCGCGGCGCGCCCGGATGCGACGGCACAGCTCGATCCCGGAGAGGCCCGGCAGCATCCAGTCGAGCAGGATCAGGTCGGGAAGTTGCTCCTGCAGGCGGAGGTCGGCCTCGTCGCCGCGCGCGGCCGAGTCGACGACGTAGCCTTCGGCTTCGAGGTTGTAGCGGAGGAGGAGGGTCAAAGCCTCCTCGTCCTCGACGATCAGGATTCGAGTGCTCATGCTCACGTGCTTATCCGCCGTGACGGTCTCAGGCGGAAATCTGGGGGCTGATCGTGGCGTAGTTCGAGGCGTCGTTCTTCGGCCGCTCGGTCGTCAGCGTCTCGCCGGTGACGAGGTAATGGATCGTCTCGGCGATGTTGGTGGTGTGGTCGCCGATGCGCTCCACGTTCTTGGCGCAGAACAGGAGGTGCGTGCAGAACGAGATGTTGCGCGGATCCTCCATCATGTAGGTCAGGAGCTCGCGGAACAGCGAGTTGTAGAGCGCATCGATCGCGCCGTCGCGCTCCCAGACGTCGTGGGCGGCCTTGGTGTCCCGGGAGCCATAGGCGTCGAGCACATCCTTGAGCTGCTCCTGCACGAGGTCGCTCATGTGCTGGACGCCGAGCACGATCTTCTGCGGCTGGGCCTGATCGCTGATCGCCACGACGCGCTTGGCGATGTTCTTGGCGAGATCGCCGATGCGCTCGAGATCGCCCGAGACGCGGATCGCCGAGATCGTCTCGCGCAGGTCGATGGCGAGCGGCTGGCGGCGCGCGATCAGCAGCACCGATCGCTCCTCGATCTCGCGCTGGAGCACGTCGAGGCGCTTGTCGGCGACGATGACGTTCTGCGCCAGCACCGTGTCGCGGCGCACGAGCGCGTCGGTCGCCTCGGTCATCATCTTCTCGGCCACGCCCCCCATTTCGGAGATCGAGCGGCGCAGATCCTCAAGATCGTTGTCGTAGGATTTGACGATGTGATCGGACATGATCGCTGGTCCTCGATCGGCCCGCGGGGCGGGATCGTGGTGAGGGAGTGAGGCTGGCGGCTCAGCCGAAGCGGCCGGTGATGTAATCCTGCGTCTGCCGCTTCTTGGGGTTCATGAAGATGCGGTTCGTCGGGCCGAACTCGACGAGCTCGCCGAGATACATGAACGCGGTGAACTGCGAGATGCGGGCCGCCTGCTGCATGTTGTGGGTCACGATCGCGATCGTGAACTCGTTGCGCAATTGCTCGATCAGCTCCTCGATGCGTCCGGTCGAGATCGGGTCCAACGCCGAGGTCGGCTCGTCGAACAGGATCACCTCCGGGCGCTGCGCCACGGTGCGGGCGATGCAGAGCCGCTGCTGCTGGCCGCCCGAGAGCCCCATGCCGGATTGCTTGAGCTTGTCCTTGACCTCGTCCCAGAGAGCGGCCTTGCGCAGGGATTCCTCGACGCGGACGTCGAGTTCCGCCTTCGGCAGCTTCTCGTAGAGACGAAGACCGAAGGCGACGTTGTCGTAGATCGACATCGGAAACGGCGTCGGCTTCTGGAACACCATGCCGACGCGGGCGCGCAGCTCGTTGAGATCGACCTTCGGGTCGAGCACGTTGCGTCCATCGAGCAGGATCTCGCCCTCGGCGCGCTGCTCCGGATAGAGGCTGTAGATGCGGTTGAAGGTGCGCAGCAGCGTCGACTTCCCGCAGCCCGAGGGCCCGATGAGCGCCGTGACCTGACGGTCGCGGAAATCGAGATTGATGCCCTTCAGGCCGTGGAAGCTGCCGTAGTAGAAATCGAGATTCTTCACGGCGATCCGCACGGGTGCGGTCTCGTTGGCCTGGCTGCGCCCGGAGGGGGCGGCGCTGATCGCGGGAGCGGCGTTCATCGGTGATGTCCTTCGGCAGGCATTCGAAGCAGATGGGCGCGCACGACGCGCGGAAGGCAGCGGGTCAGCGCGCGCGCTGCGGCTTGATCACGAACCGCGCGACGATCGAGAGGGCCAGGATCGTCATGGTGATGACGAGCGCGCCGGCCCAGGCGAGGCCTTGCCAGTTCGGGTAGGGCGAGAGGGCGAACTGGTAGATCATCACCGGGAGGTTCGCGACGCCGCCCATCAGGTTGGCGTTGAACCAGGAATTGTTGTTGAGCGCCGTGAACAGCAGCGGCGCGGTCTCGCCGGCGATGCGGGCGAGCGCCAGGATGATGCCGGTCACGATGCCGGCGGACGCCGCGCGCCAGGTCACGCTCATGATCACCCGCGACGGCGGCGCGCCGAGGGCGGCTCCGGCCTCGCGGAGCGAGCCCGGCACGAGGCGCAGCATGTCCTCGGTGGTGCGCACGATGACGGGCGTCGCGATGATGGCGAGCGCCACGCCGCCGGCCCAGCCCGAATAGGTCCCCATCGGCCGCACCATCAGGGTGTAGACGAACAGGCCGATCAGGATGGAAGGCGCCGAGAGCAGGATGTCGTTGAGGAAGCGGATCAGGTCGGCAAGCTTCGAGTTGCGGCCGTACTCGGCGAGATAGGTCCCGGCCATCACGCCGATCGGGGTCGCCACGCCGATCCCGATCAGGGTGAGAACGATGCTCCCCAGAATCGCGTTCGCGATGCCGCCACCCTCGGAGCCCGGTCCTGGCGTCGGCTGGGTGAAGAGCGTCGGCGAGAGCCCCTTCACGCCCTCGACGATGAGCATGAGCAGGATCGAGCCGAGCACCGCGGCCCCGACGAGGGTCGCCACGAGGCAGGACAGGCGCAGCACCCGGTCGGCCACCCGCCGCCCGGGGCGGACCCGGACCGTGAGCGAGGTGGCCGCCTGGGCGTCGGCGAGCGGGTTTCTGGCATCCATCGGAAGATCCTCAGGCGACCTTGACGCGGCGCACGAGCAGGCGGGCGATGATGAGGACGATGAAGGTGATGACGAACAGGATGCAGCCGAGCGCCATCAGGGCGTTGAGCTGCATGCCGTCGGCCTCGTTGAACTCGTTGGCAATGCGCGAGGCGATGGTGGAGCCCGGATCGAAGATCGAGGCCGAGAGCCGGTTGGCGTTTCCGATCACGAAGGTGACCGCCATGGTTTCGCCGAGCGCCCGGCCGAGGCCGAGCATCACGGCGCCGATGATCGAGACGGCGGCCTGGGGCACGAGGACGTGGCGCACGACCTCCCAGGTGGTGCAGCCGATGCCGTAGGCGCTCTCGCGCAGCATGGTCGGGATCTGGTCGAGCATGTCCCGGGTGATCGAGGCCACGAAGGGCACGATCATGATGGCCAGGATGATGCCGGCCGTCAGGATGCCGACGCCGGAAGGAACGCGTGCGTAGAGCAGGGTCCCGACGACGGGCAGCCCCTCGACGAGGTTCGAGGTCGGCACCTGCACGAAGCGCGCGAAGAGCGGCGCGAAGATGAACAGGCCCCACATGCCGTAGATGATGCTCGGCACCGAGGCGAGAAGCTCGATGGTCATGCTCACGGGCCTGCGCGCCCAGCCGGGGCAGAGCTGCGTCAGGTAGACCGCGATCCCGAGCGAGAGCGGCACGCCGATCAGGAGGGCGATCACCGCGGACGCGAGGGTGCCGATGATGGCCACCAACGCCCCATATTGCTCGGTGCCGATATTCCAGGCGCTGGACGTGACGAAGCCGAAGCCGAACTCCCGGAAAGCGGGCCAGCCCCCATAGGCGATCGAGGCCAGGATGCCCCCGAGCATCAGGAGGACGAGGAGCGCCGCGCCGTAGGCACTCGCCCGGAACAGGCCGTCGAAACCCTTGCCGGGGGCCTTGCGGACCACCGACCTCGCGCGCGCGAGTGCAATCTGTTCAGTCAAGGCGGTCATCCGCGTTTCTCTTCACCGGGAGGCGTGGTAGCGCGCGACGGGGCTCGACGCGAGCCGGACCGGATCGCCCGAGGGGCAGGCACCGCTCGTGGCGGAGCCTGCCCCTGGCAAGATGCCGTCGGAGCGGTGAGGCCTTACATGTTCAGGACGGGCTTGCCGTCCTTGCCCTTCACCTGCTTCCACTCCTCGTGGATCAGACCGACGACGTTGTCGGGAAGCGGCACGTAGTCGAGCTCGGAGGCGAGCTTGTCGCCGTTCTTGTAGGCCCAATCGAAGAACTTGAGCACGTCAGCCGACTTCGTCGGATCGGCCGCGTCCTTGTGGACGAGGATGAAGGTCGCGGCCGTGATCGGCCAGGCGTCGTCGCCGGCCTGGTTGGTCAGCGCGATGCCGAAGCCCGGGGCGCTCTTCCAGTCGGCGCTGGCGGCAGCGGCCTGGAACGCCTTGTCGTCCGGCTGCGGATACTTGCCGGCCTTGTTCTGGATCAGCGTGTAGCTGAGCTTGTTCTGCTTGGCGTAGGCGGATTCGACATACCCGATGGCGTTCGGGACCTGCTTGACGGTGGCGGTCACGCCCTCGTTGCCCTTGCCGCCCTGGCCGGCGGGCCAGCTGACCGTGGTGGCGGCGCCGAATTCCTTTTTCCAGGGCTCGGAGACCTGAGAGAGGTAGGTGGTGAAGATGTTCGTCGTGCCGGAGGCATCCGAGCGGTAGACCGGGGTGATCGTCGCCTCGGGCAGCTTCAGGCCCTCATTCAGCGCGGCGATCTTCGGATCCGACCATTTGGTGATCTTGCCGGCATAGATGTCGGCGACGAGCTCGCCGGTCAGCTTCAGCTTGCCCGGCTCGACACCGGCGATGTTCACCACCGTCACGACGCCGCCCATCACGGTCGGAAACTGGACGAGGCCATCCTTCTCCAGGGCTGCGGCCTTGAGGGGGGCATCGGTGGCGCCGAAATCGACGGTCCGGGCCTGAATCTGCTTGATGCCGCCGCCCGAGCCGATTGACTGGTAGTTGAGCCCGGTGCCGGTGTCCTTGCGATAGGCCTCGGCCCATTTCGAGTAGACCGGGAACGGAAAGGTGGCGCCAGCGCCCGTGATGTCGCCCGCGAGTGCCGGGAAGGCGAGCTGGGCCGTCGCGAGGCCGAGGGCAAGCGCGTAGGTAAAGGGTTTCACGTGCGTCTCCGTTAGCTGTCGGGCGCATCAATCCTGTACGGCACCCGGAGACCGGTCCGGGATCTGCGCGACCCGCCGAGATCCGGCTGCCGATAGTCTTAGCTCTCCGACGGTGCGGCTCTATGACGGCGGCATGACAGGGCGATGACAACCACCGGTGTGCCGGGGCGCCTGCGCAATTCGGCACGGGGACCGGCGCCGCCCGGGAGGAGGTTGGAGAAGGAATTCTGACGAGACCCGCCGCAATGGCACGGTTTCGCGGCCTCGCGCGTTCCTTACCGTATCCGGCAGTTCGCGGCCGGCCCCAAATCGTGGCCGGACCAAGGCCCGCTGATCGGGTAGAGGACGATGCGCACCGTGAGCAACGAACCGCATGCCGGGCCGCTCGGCACGGCGGATCCCGAGGAAGCCGCCTTTCTGGCGCTGCATGCCGAGCGGGAAGAGATCGAGCGGAGCCTCGCGCTGGCACAGGTCCGCCAGCGTTTCGGTCAGGATGACGAGGAGATCGAACGGGCCCGCGCTGAGGAGCGTGAGCTTCTTCTGAGCCTGGATCGCCTGATGACCCGGATCCGCGCCGCGGAATACAAGCGCCAGCCCGGCGCGCGGCGCTGGTAGAACGCGAGGATTCGGGCCGGGACGCTGGGGATCAGCCCGCGCGGCGGCGGTCGCGCTCCTTGTGGCGCAGGCGCAGGAGCAGATCGATCTGCGCGTCCGGGATCGGCTGGTTCTCGACGCTGCCCTCGTAGACCGAGCGCAGGGCGTGACCGAGACGGTACTGGGTATCGACGCTGAGGACAGGCACCGGTCCGCCCTGCTCGGGCGCGTGGGCCTCGGACTTGCCGGTCAACTGAGTCATCGTCTCCCCCCGAGACCTGATCCATCGACCGGGCGAATCGCGCGGCCTGCTCGATCAGATCACTCTCTGCCCGGATGGTTAACGAAGTGTTACTATTAAGCTCCGAGTAAGCTTAATAATCTGTTCAAGCCGACGCGCTCTGCAGGAGGCGGGCCGCCGCGGCGCGCGCCTCGTCCGTCACCGTCGCGCCGGCCAGCATCCGGGCGATCTCCTCGCGCCGCGCCTCGACCGGCAGGGAGGCAACGCGGGTCGCCACGCGGTCGCTGCCCTTCACCGGATCCTTGGCGATCAGGAAATGGGTCTGGGCCCGCGCCGCGACCTGAGGGGCGTGGGTCACGGCGACGACCTGGACGGTCTCGGCCAACCGGGCCAGGCGCGCTCCGATCGCATCCGCCACCGCACCGCCGACACCGGTGTCAATCTCGTCGAAGATCAGGGTCGGGGCCGAGCCCTTGTCGGCTAGGACGACCTTCAGCGCCAGCATGAAGCGCGAGAGCTCACCGCCCGACGCCACCTTCATCATCGGGCCGGGGCGGGTCCCCGGGTTGGTCTGCGCCCAGAACTCGACCCGGTCGATGCCTGCCCCGTCCCGCGATTCGGGATCGGTGGCGATCTCGGTGATGAAGCGGGCGCGCTCGAGCTTCAGCGGCGGCAATTCCGCCTTCACGGCCGCGTCGAGGGCTTTGGCAGCGCGCTTGCGCCCCTCGCTGAGCTTGGCCGCCGCCTTGGCATAGGCGGCCTCCGCCTCGCTCAGCACAGATTCCAGGCCGGCGAGGGATTCCTCGCCCGCATCGATCGCGGCCACGTCCGCGACGTAGCGTTCCCGCAGGGCGGCCAGATCGTCGGCCGGCACCGTGTACTTCCGGGACGCGGCGCGGAGCGCGAACAGGCGCTCCTCGACGCGCTCCAGCTCGCGCGGGTCGAACTCGGTCTCGGACACCGCCGCGTCGAGGACACTGCGCGCCTCGTCGAGGGCGACCAGGGCGGCGTCGAGGGCGGCGATGCAGGGATCGACCAGGGCCGGCAGCTGCGCCGCCCGGCGCTCCAGCTTGCGGATCGCGCTCGAGAGATGCGCGCTGCCCGAGTTCGGGCCGCCGACGGCCTCCAACGCCTCGTTCAGCTCGCGCGCGACCTTCTCGCTCTGCTGCATCACGGTGCGGCGCTCGGCGAGCGTCGCCTCCTCGCCCGGCTGCGGATCGAGGGTTTCGAGCTCGTCGACGGCGTGGCGCAGGAAATCGGATTCCTTGCGCGCCGCCTCGACCCGGGCCCTCTGCTCGGACAAGGTCGTGCGCGCGGCGCGAACGCGCTTGGCCGTGGCTCCCACCGCCGCGAGGGGCCCCTGGAGCCCCCCGAACGCGTCCAGGATGGCACGATGCG
This sequence comes from Methylobacterium soli, assembly GCF_008806385.1. Classification (GTDB taxonomy): domain Bacteria; phylum Pseudomonadota; class Alphaproteobacteria; order Rhizobiales; family Beijerinckiaceae; genus Methylobacterium; species Methylobacterium soli. The sequence continues at coordinate 34,713 of NZ_VZZK01000031.1, read as the reverse complement.
TGGTGGGATCGGCGAGGGCCCGGTCGTCGTGCTGTCCGTGGATCTCCACGAGGGCCGCCCCGATGGCGCGCAGCACCTGCACGCCGACCGGCTGGTCGTTGACGAAGGCCCGGGTGCGTCCGTCCGCCATCTGCGTGCGACGCAGGATCAGGTCGCCCTCGGTGTCGATCTCGGACTCGGCCGCGATCAGGCGCGCGGGATGATCGAGAGGCGCGTCGAACGCTGCGGTGATGCTGCCCTGGCTCTCGCCATGGCGCACGAGCCGTCCGTCGCCCCGCCCGCCCAGCGCGAGCGCGAAGGCGTCGAGGAGGATCGACTTGCCCGCGCCCGTCTCCCCAGTCAGGACGCTCAGCCCCTCGCGGAAATTCAGCTCAAGCTTGTCGATCAGAACGATGTCGCGGATCGCAAGCTGCACGAGCATGCCGCGTCGGTGGCCCCTTCGAACTGAATTGCCGTCATGTAAGGGGAAGTCGCCCGGACTTCATCCCCAAAATCACGCCCGGAATGCAAGGCGGGCGAGGCGGCGTCGGCCGGCCTCGCCCGCGAAGGCTCTTCGAGCGGTGCTTACTGCGCCGAGGCGGTGCGGCCGGTGATCGACGAGAACGTCTTGCTGAGCCAGGAGGTCTTCTCCTCGCGGGGCTGCAGGCCGCCGTTCTGCAGGAGCGCGTACGCGTCCTTGTACCAGGGACTGTCGGGGAAGTTGTGACCGAGAACCGCGGCGGCGTTCTGCGCCTCCTGGGTGATGCCGAGCGCCATGTAGGCCTCGACCAGACGCTCCAGCGCCTCCTCGGTGTGCCGGGTCGTCTGATACTTGCTGATCACGTCGCGGAAGCGGTTGATCGCGGCCGGGAAGTTGCGACGCTCGAGATAGAAGCGGCCCACCTCCATCTCCTTGCCGGCGAGCTGGTCGCGGGTGATCTGGATCTTGGCCTTGGCGTCGGAGGAATACTCGGAGGTCGGGTACTTCTGGACGAGTTCCTGCAGGGCGACGAGCGCCTTCTCCGAGCGATCCTGATCGCGGGTAACGTCCGGGATCTGCTTATATTGCGACATCGCCATCAGGTACTGGGCGTAGGCCGCGTCCTTGCTCGCCGGGTGCCGCTGCAGATAGCGCTTCGAGGCGTTGATGGCGTCGTCGTATTTCTGGCCCTCGTAATTCGCGTAGGCCGTCATCAGCAGCGCCTTCCGCGACCAGTCGGAATAGGCGTACTGCTTGTCGAGATCGCCGAACTTCTTGACAGCCCCCTCGAAGTCACTGTCCTCCATCTTGGCCAAGCCCTCACTGTAGAGCTTGTCCGCGGGAACATCGGGGATGACTTCGGGCTTGTACTTCTCGGCGAAGGGGTTGATCGAATCGAGAGCGTCGCAGCCGCCGAGACCGAGGCTCAGCGCCGTCAGGAGCACGGCCGCCAGGGCACCGCGATTCGGATAGGTGACAGGCATTTGCGGTCCATTCCCCAACAGGCGCGGCCATGTCGTCGCAAAGACGCGCGCCGTCAAGCCATCACGAATGTCGTTCGAAGCGGTGGACATCCTGCCACGGCGCGAAGGCCCGGGTCCTTCGTCACCTTGCCGCTCTTCACAGACGATTCACCGTGACGGGCAATTCGGGCGCGAAAACGGCGGGCGGACCTTGTGAGCGATCGGATGCCCGGTGTGGCTTGCGCGTTACAGGTCGCCCGCGAAGGCGGCGATCCCGAGGCCAACACCGAACTCGGCCAATGCGCTCTCGCGGCGGCTGCCCTGGGCCTCGATGATCGCGTAGTTGGCGCGATCCGAGAACAGGGCGGTCAGGACGCCGACATTCATCCGGTGGCCGCCGCAATAGGAGCGGTAGGCCCCCTGGAGCGGCAGGCCGGCAAGCGCGAGGTCACCGACCGCGTCGAGGAACTTGTGCCGCACGAACTCGTCCGCGAAGCGCAGGCCTTCCGGGTTCACCACCGCGGTCTCGCCGACCGCCACGGTGTTCTCGAGGGACGCGCCGAGGGCGAAACCCGCCTTCCAGTAGCGCTCGACGTCCTTCATCATCCCGAAGGTCCGGGCGCCCGCGATCTCGCGGCGGTAGGATGCGGCGGTGAGGTCCATGGCCTTGCGGCTGCGGCCGATCACCGGGCTCTCGAAATCGATCTCGACATCGAGGCGGAAGCCCCGGTCGATGGGGCGAAGCTCCGCGAAGGCGCGGTCGACCTCGATGCGAACGGGGCGGAGCACCTTGATCCAGCGGCGCGGGGCGCCGCACTGGGCGAGGCCGACGGCATCAATGGCCTTGACGAAGGGAAGCGCGCTGCCGTCGAGGATGGGCATCTCGGGCCCGTCGATCTCGATCAGGGCGTTGTCGACACCGAGCCCGTAGAGGGCGGACATCAGGTGCTCGATGGTGGCGACCGCTCCGGAGGCGACATCGCCGATGACGGTGCAGAGTTCGGTGGCGGAGACGCAGGCGTGATGGGCTTTGATGAGCCGGTCGTTGCCGGTGTGCATTCCGGTGCGGAGGAACGCGACGCCGTGATTGGCCGGTGCGGGACGGATCGTGATCTCGACCGGGTTCCCGGAATGGACGCCGACGCCGCGCAGGGTCGTCGGGCCCTTGAGGGTAATCTGTTGGTTCGTTCGCATTCCTTAGCCCTCGGCCGCGATCAGGCAGCACACCGCCTCCGGCGATGTGCCATGCCCTTCAGATCCGTCCGCTGCTTGAAGCCCCTGCGCGCGCTGACGGCGAAACCGCCGCGCTTTCTCGTTCCGGAAATTTGTATAGCTGCGCGCAAAAGCCCGGCCAAATCACGGATTCTTACGCTGTGTTACAGACACGCTTTCGCACAACGAATCTGAAAGCGCTTTCCGCTCAAGGCGTTAAAGACATGTTAAACCCGGCCCATCGCGGAGCCGGGTCTGTTGCCAAAAAACCGCAAGCCGGTGGTTGAGCGGACAACCAACGCCCGGTCGGAGTGCAATTGGCGCGACGCGGAGGCGTCGGAGACATCGGTGATCCCCCGCGGACAAGGCCCGCGGGGGAATTTCGGCTCAGTTGGCCTGGCGGCGCAGGAAAGCCGGGATCTCGAGCTGATCGTCGTCCATCATCCGCGGCTGCGGCGCGAGACGGCCTTGGGCGTCGAGATTGCCCTGCGCCGGGCGATAGCCCTGCGGGACCTGGGGCGCGGGGGCGCGCTTGGCATAGTCGGGCGCGGGCGGGGCCGGCGGCAGGCTGTGCTGCTGCGGGGCCGGTGCCCGGGCGGGCGCGGGCACGGGGGCCGGCTCGGCCTCCTCGCGGCGGCCGCCGAACCCGACGGTGGCGAGGCGGCGCAGCAGGGTCATGCGCTTGGAATCGGCCGGAGCCTCGGCGGTCTCCTCGCCGCGGCTGGCGCGGATCTGGGCCTGCCCGATCGGGGGCAGCTCGTGGATCTGCGGCATGCGCGGCGCGCGGGCGAGCGGGGCGGAAGCCGGAGCGGCCGGGCGCGGCGGCACGAACGGGCCGGCATTCAGGGGCTGGCTAGGCTCGGGCTGCGCGACCGGCGGGGCCGCGTAGGGCATCGCGACGCGCGGCTGCGACTGGGTCAGGACGACGTCGTCGCGCACCACCGCGGCGTGCGGCTCCATCCGCATCTCATGGCGCAGCTCGTGGGTGACCATCGCCTCCGGGAGTGCGGGGCGGGGCGGGCTCGCGGGCTGGGGAGCCTGGGCCTGCGGCATCGGCGCCGGCTCGGCGGCGCGGGCCGACGGGGCCGGCTGGGATGCGCGGGCACGGGCCTCGGCGCGCAGGCGCTCGGCCACCTCGGCGATGCGCTGCTCGGTCTCGGCGATCGCCGGATTGTTCGGCGAATGCGCGGAGATCAGCGCCGGCTCGATGCCGGTGGCGACGACCGAGACGCGGATGATGCCGTCGAGGCTCTCGTCGAAGGTGGCGCCCAGGATGATGTTGGCGTCCGAATCGACCTCCTCTCGGATGCGCGTGGCGGCCTCGTCGAGCTCGTACAGGGTGAGGTCGTTGCCGCCCGTGATCGAGATCAGCAGGCCGCGCGCACCCTTCATCGAGACATCGTCGAGGAGCGGGTTGGCGATGGCGGCTTCCGCAGCCCGGTTGGCGCGCTTCTCGCCGGAAGCCTCGCCGGTGCCCATCATGGCCTTGCCCATGCCGCGCATGATCGCGCGGACGTCGGCGAAGTCGAGGTTGATCAGGCCTTCCTTGACCATCAGGTCGGTGATGCAGGCGACGCCCGAGTAGAGCACCTGGTCGGCCATCGCGAAGGCGTCCGCGAAGGTCGTCTTCTCGTTGGCGACCCGGAACAGGTTCTGGTTCGGGATCACGATCAGGGTGTCGACGGAGGCCTGCAGCTCCTGGATTCCGGCCTCGGCGGTGCGCATCCGGCGCACGCCCTCGAACTGGAACGGCTTCGTCACGACGCCGACCGTGAGGATGCCCATGTCGCGGGCCGCGCGGGCGATGACGGGGGCCGCACCGGTGCCGGTGCCGCCGCCCATGCCGGCCGTGATGAAGCACATGTGAGCGCCCGAGAGCTGGTCACGGATCTCGTCGATCACCTCCTCGGCGGCGGCCGAGCCGACCTCGGGATGCGAGCCGGCACCGAGGCCCTGCGTCACGCCGAGGCCCATCTGGATGACGCGCTCGGCCTTCGACGAGGTCAGCGCCTGCGCGTCGGTATTGGCGACGACGAACTCGCAGCCGAGAAGACCGGACTCGATCATGTTGTTGACGGCGTTGCCGCCCGCGCCGCCGACACCGAAGACGGTGATGCGGGGCTTGAGTTCCCGGATGTCCGGCGCCTGCAGAGAAATGGCCATGATGTCGAGCCTCTCGTGACTTTCGGGTTTGTGTCTGGCGTCCAGTGCCGGCGCCGATGTCTGCGGTTCACGCGGGCGCCCAGGGGCGACCGCGCCTAACTCTCTAGAAACTTTCGCGAATCCAGCGACCGACGCGCGAGAAGTAGCCGTCCGTTCCGGTACCCGCGAAGGCGCCCTGCCCCCGCGGCTCGAAATGCTCCGCATGCGCCACCTGCGGGTAGACCAGCAGGCCGACGGCGGCCGAGAAGGCCGGCCCCTTGGCGGCCTCGGGCAGGCCCCGGATGCCGAGCGGACGCCCGATCCGGACCTGTCCCTGCATCACCCTGCGGGTGACCTCGGGCAGGCCGACGAGCTGGCTCGCGCCGCCCGTGAGCACCACGCGGCGCCCGGCCTGAGCGGCGAAGCCCGCATTGCGCAGCCGGTCGCGCACCAGCTCGATCACCTCCTCGACGCGGGGGCGGATGATCCGCACGAGCTGGGAGCGCGGCACATGGGCGGGGGCGTCGCCCTCGTCCTCGCCGACGCCGTGGACCGCGATCATGTCGCGCTCGTCGGACGGGGTGGCGATGGCGGAGCCGTAGAGCGTCTTCAGCCGCTCGGCCGCCGCGACCCGGGTCGAGAGCCCGCGGGCGATATCCATGGTGACGTGGTGGCCGCCCACCGCGATGGCATCGACGTGGACGAGGTGCCCGCCGGAGAAGACGCCGACGCTGGTGGTGCCGCCGCCCATATCGACGACGCAGACGCCCATCTCCGCCTCGTCGTCGACCAGAGCCGAGAGGCCGGCGGCGTAGGGGGTGGCGATCACCGCCTCGACGCCGAGGTGGCAATGCTCCACCGCGAGCATCAGGTTGCGGGCGGCCGCCGCCTCGCTGGTGACGACGTGCAGGTCGACGCCGAGCGCATCGCCGATCATCCCCGAGGGGTCGATCACGGCACCCTGGCCATCGAGGGCGTAACCCGTCGGCAGGGCGTGAAGCACGGCCCGTCCGGGGCTGACGCCGTGGGCGCTCGCGGTCTCGAGCACCCGCTCGACATCCGAGCCCGTGACGGTGCCGGTGCGCACGTTCACGCGCGCCTCGAAATGCTGCGAGGCGAGGCGCCCGCCGGACATGTTGACGATGACCGACTGGACCTCGACCTTGGCCATCCGCTCGGCGGCGTGGACCGCCTGGCGGATCGCGCCCTCGGCAGCCTCCAGGTCGACGATGGCGCCGCCCTTCAGCCCGAGCGAGCGCTGATGGCCGATGCCGATGATGCGGGCGAGGTGCGTCCGACCCCGCAGGGTCGAGAGCGCCTCGGCCGGCTGCAGCTCTGCGATGAGGCAGACGACCTTGCTGGTGCCGATATCGAGAACCGACAGCGTCGTGCTCCGCCGGGCGGAGAGCGGCTTCAGTCTCGGCGTGAGGCCGTGGTGGCTGTGCATCGAACGCTACCGGGAGAAAATTTCGGGGACGGACGGGCGGGCGGAGAGGCGCGTCGGGCGGCTCATGTCGCGGTCCCCTTCTTGGTCTTCTTCTGACTCTCGGCGCGGGCCGCGGCCGCCTCCTCCGTCAGACGCACGACCACCCGGTCGGGCATGCGCAGGTCGACGGCGATGACGTCCTTCTCGAGGATCCGGGCGTCGCGCTCGAGCTTGACCAAGCGAGCCAGGGCCTCGGCGCTGCCGGTCTCGGGCAGGCGAATGTCGACCCCGTCGAGCTTCAGCGTCCAGCGCCGGCCCGAGACGTAGGTCCCGGCGCGGATCCGGTCCCCGAGGGCGCCGGCGGCAGCGATCAGACCGAGATACTCGCTGAGCTTGGTGTTGGCGTCGTCGCCCACCACGAGCGGCAGGCTCGCGTAACGGTCGTCCCGCATGGTGTCGATCACGGTCCCGTCGGCGGCGATGACGCTGATCTCGCCGTTCTTCTGCCAGAGGGCGGCGGGCTCGCGCTCCACCTGGTTGATGACGATCTCGTTCGGGTAGAGCTTGCGCACGGAGGCGCTGGCGATGAGCGGTACGCGGATCAGGCGCTCGCGCACCTCGTTGACGTCCAAAAACAGGACCGACGAGCGCCAGTCGATGCCGGCGGCGGCGAGCACTTCCCGCTCATACATGCGCGAGATGCCCGAGATGGTGACGCGCTCGACGCCGAATCCGGCGATCCGCGCGAGGATATCGAGGGGCCGGCCCTGCTCGGCCACGAAGGCCTCGTAGCGGCCGCTGGTCACGAAGCCCGCGACCGCCACGACCGCGAAGGAGGCCGAGACCGCCATCACGCCGATATGGCGCGGCACGCGCTGCGCGATCGGCAGGGCGGGCCGGACACGGCGCGGTGCGGCGCGCCGGAGGAAGCGGGGCAGCCGAGCCAGCAGGCCGGCGCGGGGCCCCTCGCCGCCGGGATACCCGGCGGGGGTCAGCGACCCAACGTTGCGTCCTCCACCATCCATTGAACGAGCTCACCGAAACTCAAGCCAGCGTGGGCCGCGATCTCAGGCACAAGGCTCGTCTGGGTCATGCCGGGTTGCGTGTTGACCTCCAGCACGACGAGGGCACCGGTTCCCCCCGGTGTGTCGTCGTAACGAAGGTCGGCACGGCTGACGCCCCGGCAGCCCAGTGCTTGATGCGCCGTTAACGACAACTCTTGGACACGCTGGTAAACATTTGGTTTAATTTCTGCCGGGAGGACGTGGATCGACCCCCCCTCGGCGTACTTGGCGTCGAAGTCGTACCACTCGCCCGAGGCCGGCTTGATCTCGATGACGCCGAGTGCCCGGTCCCCCATCACCGCGCAGGTCAGCTCACGGCCCGGAACGTAAGTCTCAACAAGGACTTCCTCGCCGTAGAGCCAGTCCGCCCGGGCGAGTTCCTGGGGCGGATGCGAGCGCCCTTCGCGCACGATGATGACGCCCATCGAGGAGCCCTCCGCGATCGGTTTGACGACGTACGGAGGCGTTAACGGGTGTGCTTTGGCTGCATCATGACGGTTAACGACGCGGCCCTCCGGGACGCTCACGCCGGCCGCCTTCATGATCGTTTTGGCACGTTCCTTATGCATCGCGAGCGCGGAGGCGAGCACGCCCGAATGGGTGTAGGGAATCTTCAGGATCTCGAGCAGGCCCTGGATCGTGCCGTCCTCGCCCGCCGGCCCGTGCAGCGCGTTGAAGGCGACGTCGGGCCGAAGCTGGGTCAGCACGGCCGCGATGTCGGGCCCGACATCGACGGGCGTGACGCGGTAGCCCTGCTGTTCGAGGGCGCGGGCGCAGGCCGTGCCGGAATTCAGCGACACACTCCGCTCGGAGGACCAGCCCCCCATCAGGACGGCGACGTGCTTGGACATGGGCGGGCTCGTGGGTTGGAGGTGGTTCGGATGGCTTGACGACCGGCCGCGACGGAACGCTCCGCCCCCTTGCAGGCAGGAGCCGGAGCGCGGCGTGGTGCCGGGAGGATCGCGGCGGTGCCTGCTGGAACACCCCCACGCGGGCTCTTCGATCCCTGCCCCCTCTCAGCAAGGGGGAATCGCGCCCGGTTGTCGATCTCCTGTCAGGCAGCGATCCCGATTCGCTTGATCTCCCAGTGCAGCGTGACCCCCGAGGTCTCGCGCACGCGGCGGCGCACCTCCTCGCCGAGGCCCTCGATATCCGCCGCGGTGGCACCGCCCTGGTTGATCAGGAAGTTGCAATGCATCTCGGAGACCTGGGCGCCCCCCAGGGTCAGGCCGCGGCAGCCGGCCGCGTCGACGAGCTGCCAAGCCTTGCCGCCGTCCGGGTTCTTGAAGGTCGAGCCGCCGGTGCGCTCGCGAATCGGTTGGGCGGCCTCGCGCGCCGCCGTGACCCGGTCCATCTCGGCCTCGATCGCCGCGCGGTCGCCGGGGCGGCCCCGGAACAGGGCGGAGGTGAAGATCACGTCGTCGGGGGCCGAGGAATGCCGGTAGCGGAAGCCCATCTCCGCGTGGGTGAAGCTGCGGAGCCGACCGCTGCGGTCGACGCCCCGCGCCTCCACCAGCACGTCGGTGGTCTCGCCCCCATGCGCGCCGGCATTCATGCGGAGCGCCCCCCCGACGGAGCCCGGAATGCCGCGGAAGAAGGCGAGCCCGTCGAGGCCGGCCTCGGCGGCGGCCTTGGCGAGGCGCATGTCCGGCACCGCGGTCCCGGCGCGCAGGGTGTCCCCGTCGATCTCGACCGATCCGAAGGCCCTGCCGCCGAGCCGGATCACCACGCCCGGCACGCCGCCGTCGCGCACGATCAGGTTCGAGCCGAGGCCGATGACCGTGACGGGGATCTCCGGATCGAGTCCAGCGAGGAGCGCGGCGAGATCCGCCTCGTCGGCCGGCGTGAACAGGACCTGCGCCGGGCCGCCGACGCGGAACCAGGTGAGATCCGAGAGCGGCTGATTCGCGAGAAGGCGGCCGCGCAGGTTCGGGATGGCGCCCCGCAGGGCCGGAGTAATGTCCGCGAAGGCGCTCATCCCTTCAGCGTCGCGAGTTCGCCCGGAAGGGCGTAGGCCCACTGGGTGATGTTGCCGGCGCCGAGGCAGACGACGTAGTCGCCGGCCTGGGCGAGGCCGCCCACGATGCCGGCGAGGTCCTCCGAGCGCTCGAGCGCGATGGCGTTGCGATGGCCGCGGGACTTGAGGCCCGCCACCAGGCTGTCTCGGTCGATGCCCTCGATCGGCTGCTCGCCCGCCGCGTAGACGGGGGCGACGATCACCGTGTCGGCGTCGTTGAAGCAGGTGCAGAAATCATCGAACAGCGATTGCAGGCGGGAGTAGCGGTGCGGCTGCACGATCGCCACGACATTGCCGTCCGTCGATGCGCGGGCCGCCTTGAGCACCGCCTTGATCTCCACCGGATGATGCCCGTAATCGTCGAAGATCGTGGCGCCGTTCCATTCCCCCGTGCGGGTGAAGCGGCGCTTGACGCCGCCAAAGCCCGCGAGCGCCTTGCGGATCGCGTCCGACGAGACGCCGAGCTCGTGCGCGACGGCGAGCGCCGCGGTGGCGTTCAGGGCGTTGTGCTTGCCGGGCATGGGCAGGACGAGGTCCTCCATCTCCATGCGGAAGCCGGGGCGCCGGTCGCGGATCATCACCCGGAAGCGGCTCTGGCCGCCCTTCAGGTCAACGTCGATCAGGCGGACATCGGCCTGCGGGTTCTCGCCGTAGGTGATGATGCGCCGGTCCTCGATATGGCCGACGAGGTCCTGCACAATCGGGTGGTCGATGCACATCACGGCGAAGCCGTAGAACGGGATGTTGTCGATGAAGCGCCGGAAGGCGTCCTTCACGGCCTCGAACGAGCCGAAATGGTCGAGATGCTCCGGATCGATATTGGTGACGATGGCGACATCGGCCGGGAGCTTGAGGAAGGTGCCGTCCGATTCGTCGGCCTCCACCACCATCCACTCGCCCTCGCCCATGCGGGCATTGGTGCCGTAGGCATTGATGATGCCGCCGTTGATCACGGTAGGGTCGAGGTTGCCGGCGTCGAGCAGCGTCGCCACCAGGGAGGTCGTCGTGGTCTTGCCATGCGTGCCCGCGATGGCGACGCAGGACTTGAACCGCATCAGCTCGGCCAGCATCTCGGCCCGGCGCACCACCGGCAGCCGGCGCTCGCGGGCCGCCGCGAGCTCGGGGTTGTCCCGGCGGATCGCGGTGGAGACCACCACGAGGGCGGCCTCCTCGACATTCTCGGCCGCGTGGCCGACGAAGGTCCTCATGCCCTTCTCGGTGAGACGCCGGACATTGGCGTTGTCGTTCGCGTCCGACCCCTGCACCGTGTAGCCGAGGTTGTGCATCACCTCGGCGATGCCGGACATGCCGATGCCGCCGATGCCGATGAAGTGGATGGGTCCGAGCTTGTCGGGCAGCTTCATGGGAAGAACCGTTCCGTCTTGGAAGGCGCGGCGCGCCTTGCCGGGCGCCGCGGGGGCGAGATCCCGGAAACAATCAGATGCGGGCTGCCGTCTCGATGACGACGGTGGCAAGCCGCTCGGCGGCGTCGTGAATGCCCGCGCTTTTGGCCGCTGATGCGGCGCCGGTCAATTTTTCCGGATTTCCGAAGAGATCGACGAGCTCGGAGGTGAGGCGGTCCGGCGTGAAGCTCGACTGGGGCAGGCTGAGCGCGGCGCCGATGCCGGCGAGCGTCGCGGCGTTGGCGGCCTGGTCCTGATCGAGGGCCCCGGGAAGCGGCACTAGGATCGCGGGCCGGCCGATGGCCGCGAGCTCCGAGACCGTCGAGGCGCCCGAGCGCGAAACCACCAGATGGCTGCGCGCCATGCGGCCCGGCAGGTCGCGGAAGAAGGGGGCCGCCTCGATGCTGCGCAGGCCCATGGCGAGGTAATCGTTCTGGACCGCGGTGAGATCCTCGGGGCGGGCCTGCTGCACGAGGTTCAGCCGCGCCCGGATATCGGCCGGCAATTGCGCGATCGCCTTGGGCACCACCTCGCCCATCACCCGCGCGCCCTGGCTGCCGCCGAAGACGAGGAGATGCAGGTCGTCCTCGGAACCGAGCAGGGGATAGGGCGTCTTCGCCGCCTCGAGCACCGCGGGGCGCAAGGGGTTGCCGGTGTGAATTCGGGGCGCCTTGGCCTTGTCGGGCACGCCGCGCACGGCCGCGAAGCCCGTCGCGATGGTGCGAGCGCCCCGCGCCAGGAAGGCGTTCGCCCGGCCCATCACGGCGTTCTGCTCGTGCAGGATCGTGGGCACGCGCAGGATCTGGCCGGCGAGCACCGGCGGCACGGTCGGGTAGCCGCCGAAGCCCACGATGGCGGCCGGGTTGATGCGCCGGATCTCGCGTGCCGCCGCGCCGAAGCCGCGCCCGAGGGTCAGGATCGCGCCCGCGCGCTTCAGGGGCGAGCGGCCGGACGGCGTCGCCGACGCGATGGTGACGATCTCGGAGGCCGGGAACCCGCCGGCGATCGAATCGACCCGCGCATCGGTGGCGAGCACCACCCGCACGCCGCGGGCGCGCAGCGCGTGGGCGAGGCTCTCGGCCGGGAAGAGATGCCCCCCGGTGCCGCCGGCACAGAGGAGGATGGTGGCCTGGAACACCGTCACCGCATCACTCCGGCGACAGTGGCGGGCGCGGTCCCGGGCGGCTTCTGGCTGAGCATGGTGACGCGAGGCCGCTTGCGGGTCAGCGCGATCAGGAAGCCCATGCCCAGCGCCAGGGAGATCAGCGAGGAGCCGCCGTAGGAGACGAAGGGCAGCGTCATGCCCTTGGCGGGCATCAGCTGGGTGTTCACCGCCATGTTGATGCAGGCCTGCAGGCCGAACAGGGTGGTGAGTCCCGTGATCGCCAGCCGCGAGAAGGTGTCGTCGGTGCGGCGCGCGAGCTTGAGACCGCGCATCACGATGTAGACGAACAGGGCAACGAGGCAGAGGCAGACGATCACGCCGAACTCCTCACCGGTGACGGAGAAGATGAAGTCCGTATGTGCGTCGGGCAGGTGGCGCTTGGCCACCCCCTCGCCCGGGCCGGTGCCGAACCAGCTGCCCGAGCGGAAGGATTCGCGCGACCAGAACTCCTGGAAACTGTCACCCGAATCACGGTCGAGGAAGCGCGTGATGCGCTCGCGGACGTGGTGCAGGAAGGTGTAGGCGGCAAACACCCCGACGAGGCCGAGCGCACCGAGGCCCGCCACCCAGAACCAATGCAGCCCGGCCACGAAGAACAGCGCGCACCAGACGATGGTGATCAGCATGGTCTGCCCGAAATCGGGCTGCAGGATCAGCGGTACGATGGTGATGGGCAAGAGCAGGATCGCCAGGAAGCCGCCCGGCATGTCACGCCGTTGCGCGCCTTCCGAGAAAGCCCAGGCGGCCACCACCACGAAGGCGGGCTTCACGAATTCCGAGGGCTGCAAGCCGAACGAGCCGAATTGGATCCAGCGATGCGCGCCCTTGATCTCGGGACCGAATTTGCCGGCCAGGATGCAGAGCGCCACGCCGGTGATCCAGGTGCCGAGCGCGAGGCGCCGGATATGGCGCAGGCTCAGGAAGGAGACCGCAACGATCAGCAGGATCGTCGGCGCGAGATAGAGAGCCTGCCGGTTCAGGAAGTAGAAGGTCGGCAGGCCGATGCGCTCGGCCACCGGCGGGCCGCCGCCCATCAGGAAGACGAGGCCGGCCACCATCAGGGCGCCGAGCGCCGCCAGCAGGCCGCGATCGACCGTCCACCACCAATCCGTGAGGGGCGTGCGTTCCGCGCGGGACATCATGGAATTACGCGTGCTCCGTGACACGGACCGCTCGGGCCGAGCGGTCCACGGCCGGGCGCGATCCTGTGACGGAATGGTAAATGGTTTCTTATGGTTATCGGATTCTGCGCGGGCTCGTCGTCCTCAGGGCAGCGCCCGCACCAGCTCGCGAAACTGGTTGCCCCGGTCCTCGAAGCTCCGGAACTGATCGTAGGAGGCGCAGGCCGGCGAGAGCAACACGACGGGCTCCGGGGCGCCCGCGGCGGCGGCCCCTTCCGCGGCGGCGCGGGTCGCGACGTCGAGCGTCTCGCAGCGGGTGAACGGCACGGCGCCCTGGAGCGTCGCCGCGAAGGCATCCGAGGCCGCGCCGATCAGGTAGGCATGCGCGATCCGGTCGAAGAACGGCACGAGGGGGAAGATGCCGCCCTCCTTGGCCTTGCCGCCGAGGATCCAGTGGATGTCGCGGAAGGCGGTGAGGGCCTTCTCGGTCGAGTCGGCGTTCGTCGCCTTCGAATCGTTGACGAAGAGCACGCGGCCGCGCCGTCCGACCTCCTCCATCCGGTGGGGCAGGCCCGGGAAGGAGCGCAGGCCCGCCTGGATCGCCGCGTCCGCGACGCCGAGCGCCCGGCTCACCGCGACCGCGACCGCCGCGTTCTGCCCATTATGGGCTCCCCGCAGCGAGCCGATGCCGGAGATGTCGGCGACCTGCGTGCCGGCATCGTCGAAGATGCCCGTATCCCGCACGACGAGGCCGCCGGCGGGGCCGGCGCCGGTCCCCACATGGATGCGCAGGCTCGCCCCCTCGCGGCGCTCGGCGATGGCGCGGCTGAAGCCGTCGTCGATACCGATCACGGCGAGGTCCGAGCCCCGGATCAGGCGCTCCTTGATGCCCGCGTAATTCTCCATCGCCCCGTGCCGGTCGAGGTGATCCGGCGTGATGTTGAGGAGGACGCCGACGCTCGGCTTGAGCGAGGGCGTCAGGTCGATCTGGAACGAGGACAACTCGATCACGTGCACGCGCGCGGCGCTCGGTGGCTCCAGCGAGAGGATCGCGGTGCCGATATTGCCGCCCATCTGCACGTCGCGGCCGGCCTGCCCCAGGATATGGGCGATCAGGGCCGTGGTGGTCGACTTGCCGTTGGTGCCCGTGATGGCGACGAAGGGGGCGTCGGGCGCGCTCGTCTCCCGCTCGCGGCAGAACAGCTCGATGTCGCCGATGATCTCGAGGCCGGCCGCCTTCGCCCGCTCCACCGTCCAGTGCGGAACGGGGTGGGTCAGCGGCACGCCGGGCGCCAGAACGAGCGCGGCGAAGGTCGACCAGTCGGCCTCGCGCAGGTCCGCGGTGTGGATGCCCTGGGCGGCCGCCCGGGCCATGCTGTCGGGATTGTCGTCGCAGGCAATGACGGTCGCACCGCCCGCCTTCAGGCTGAGCGCGGTGGCGAGACCCGAGCCCCCCAGACCGAACAGGGCGACGGATCGGCCGGCAAAGGTGGTGACAGGAATCATCAGCGTCTCGGAATTGCCAGGAGCTTCGAGGTCTTCCCGTCCCTCTACCGCATCCCGAGCCGACCGGGTCAGCGGACCGCGAAGGAAGCCTCCGGGTGTCCCGGCGGAATCCGGGGCGCGGTCGAGACGTCCGCTTCGGGCCGGGCTCTCGGGATGAGGGGGATCGGAGATCGAGGCGCCGCCTCAGCGCAGCTTGAGCGTCGCCAGCCCGGCGAGCGCCAGGATCACGGCGATGATCCAGAAGCGGATCACGACCTGCGGCTCCTTCCAGCCCTTCTGCTCGAAGTGGTGGTGAATCGGCGCCATCCGGAAGACGCGCTTGCCCGTCAGCTTGAAGGAGGCGACCTGGATGATCACCGACATCATCTCCAGCACGAACAGGCCGCCGACGATGGCCAGCACGATCTCGTGCTTCGTCGCCACCGCGATGACGCCGAGGAGGCCGCCGAGCGCGAGCGAGCCGGTATCGCCCATGAAAATCTGCGCGGGCGGCGCGTTGAACCAGAGGAAGCCGAGGCCCGCTCCGATCACGGCGCCGCAGACGACGGCGAGCTCGCCGGTGTCGCGCACGTAATTGACCTGGAGGTAGCTCGCCGTGAACGAGTTGCCGACCAGGTAGGCGATGACCCCGAAGGTGCCGCAGGCGATCATCACCGGCACGATGGCGAGCCCATCGAGGCCGTCGGTCATGTTCACGGAATTGCCCGCGCCGACGATCACGAAGCCACCGAACAGCACGTAGAACCAGCCGAGGTTCAGCAGCGCGTCCTTGAAGACCGGGAAGGCGAGCTGGTTCTGCAGGGAGGCGGGCGAGTAGACCGCGATCATGGTGCAGGCCGCGATCGCGATCAGCCCCTCCAGCGCCAGCCGGAACTTGCCCGAGAAGCCCTTGTGGGACTGCTTCGTCACCTTGAGGTAATCGTCGTAGAAGCCGATCGCGCCGAAGCCCAGCGTCACCGTCAGGGTGATCCAGACGTAGTGATTGCGCGGGTTCGCCCAGAGCAGGATCGCCACGATCGCGCCGGCCAGGATCATCAGGCCGCCCATGGTCGGCGTGCCGCGCTTCGTGAGCAGGTGGGTCTGCGGCCCGTCCTCGCGGATCGGCTGGCCCTTGCCCTGGCGCAGGCGCAGGAGCGAGATGATCAGCGGCCCGAACCAGAACACGAACAGGCCCGCCGTGAACAGCGCCCCACCCGTGCGAAAGGTGATGTAGCGGAAGACGTTGAGGGCCGAGAGCGAGCCGCTCAGGTCCGACAGGAGGTACAGCATCCGGGGCTCGACCGCAGCGTGATGTGAAATCAGGAGTTCGGGTTGCGAAGGGCGCGGTACGCCTTCGGTCCGTTCGCGCCGCGACCATGCGCGCCGCGAAAGCTCGTCACGGAGCAGCCGACAGGGCCGCCTCGCGTTGCGTTGGGTCGTTCGCGTAGCGGGCTTTGAGGGCTTCGACAATCCGCCCCATGCGGATGCTGTTCGAGCCCTTGACCATCACGGCGTCGCCCGGGCGCAGGGTCGCGATCAACGAATCGGCGAGCTCCGCCGCCGTCGCGGCGCTGACGCCGCGGCAGCTCAGGGGCAGCGCCTCGAACAGGTGGCGCATCAACGCACCCGCCGTGAAGACGAGGTCGATGCCGTTCGCCGCAATCGGCTCGGCGAGCTCGCGATGGTGGCGCTCGGCCGCCTCGCCGAGTTCCAGCATGTCCCCCAGAACGGCGATGCGGCGCCCACGCGGGCCGGTCTCGATACCGGCGAGCGTCGCGAGGGCCGCGCGGATCGAGGCCGGGTTGGCGTTGTAGCTCTCGTCGACGAGGCAGGCCTCGCCGTCCCTGATCGCCAGCACGGTGCGCTCGCCGCGCCCGACCGGAGGCTTGAGGGCCGCGAGCGACAGGGAGGCGCGGGCCAAATCCGCCCCGAGGGCGTGGACGACCGCCATCACGCCGAGGGAATTCATGGCGACGTGCCGGCCCGGCGTGCCGAGTTGGTAGGTGACCGGGATGCCCATCACGCTGGCGTCGATCACCGAGAGGTCGGGACGCAGCACGATCCGATTCGCGCGCACATCGGCGTCCGGATGTTCCCCGAAGGTGATGACGCGCCCGGCCCGGGAGGCCTGAGCATGCGCGAGGAGGCGCGGATAGTTCGGATTGTCGCGGTTGATCACGGCGACGCCGCCGGGCTTCAACCCGGAGAAGATCTCGCCCTTGGCGTCGGCAATGGCCGAGAGGGAGCGGAAATGCTCGATATGGACCGGCTCGATCGTGGTCACGAGCGCCACGTCGGGCCGCACCATGGCGGTCAGCGGCAGGATCTCGGCGGCGTGGTTCATGCCGATCTCGAATACGCCGAACCGGCTCGCGGCCGGCATGCGGGCCAGCGTCAGGGGCACGCCCCAATGGTTGTTGTAGGACGCGACCGAGGCGTGCGTCGGCCCCTGCGCCGCGAGGACGTGGCGCAGAGCCTCCTTGGTGCCGGTCTTGCCCACGGAGCCCGTCACCGCGACGATCGCCGCGCCGGTCCGGGCTCGGGCTGCGAGCCCGACGCGCCGCATGGCGTCGAGGACCGGATCGTCGCTCGCGCCGGGAACGGCCAGGACGGGGCCGGTTCCCGCGAAATCCGCCGCGCGGGCCTGGGCCACCACGGCGGCTCCGGCGCCGCGCGCGAGCGCTGCGGGCACGAAGTCGTGGCCATCGCGGGTCTCGCCCGCGATGGCGAAGAACAGATCGCCGGGCTGAAGCGTGCGCGTGTCGATCGAGGCGCCGGTGATCGCGCGCGGCGCGCCGTGCAGGCGCCCGCCGGTCGCGGCTTCGAGGGCGTCGGGGGTCCAGAGGGGCGTATCGATCATGCCTGTAGCTCCGCGATCGCGGCGCGGACCACATCGTGGTCCGAGAACGGAAGCACGCGATCTCCCACGATCTGGCCGGTTTCATGTCCCTTGCCGGCCACGACGAGGACGTCGCCGGGCTGAAGCGCGCGCACGGCCTCGCGGATCGCCTCGGCGCGATCGCCGATCTCGACGGCACCTGGCGCGGCCGCGAGGATCGCGGCCCGGATCGCGGCTGGCTCCTCGCTGCGCGGGTTGTCGTCGGTGACGATGACGCGATCGGCGAGGCGTCCGGCGATCGCGCCCATGATCGGGCGCTTGCCCCGGTCGCGGTCGCCGCCGCAGCCGAAGACGACGCAGAGCCGTCCCGTCGCGAAGGGTCGGAGCGCCGTCAGCACGCCTTCGAGCGCCTCGGGCTTGTGCGCGTAATCGACGAGGCAGAGCGCGCCGTTGACCTCGCCGACCCGCTCCATGCGGCCCGGAACGCCGGTGAGATGTTCGAGGGCGGCGAAGACGCCCGTGGGGTCGGCAGCCCCTGCGGGCGTCGCGAGGACGAGGCCCGCGGCCAGGAGCGCGTTCTCGATCTGGAAGCCGCCGACGAGGGGAAGGCGGACCTCGCGCGTGCCGTCCGGGCCATCAGGCTGCGACAATGCGATCTGCAGGACCTGAGCGAAGCCCTCGGTCCGCGCATCCAGGAGGCGAATCGCCGTGCCGGCGCGCCCGGTGGTGCGCACCGCGAGCCGCGCATCCGTCGCGGCCGCGACCACGCGCTCCGCATAGGCCCCATCGGCATTGATCACGGCCGGGATGCCGGCCGGCGCCAGGGTCGTGAACAGCCGGAGCTTGGCCTGGAGGTATTCCTCGATGGTCGCGTGATAGTCGAGATGGTCGCGGCCGAGATTGGTGAAGCCCACCGCCGTCAGCGCGACGCCGTCGAGGCGCCGCTGCTCGATGCCGTGGGACGAGGCCTCCATGGCCAGGTCGGTGATGCCGTCGCGCGCCAACCGCGCCAGGGTCTCGTGAAGCGTCACGGGACCGGGGGTGGTCAGCGAGCCGTAGGAGGCACCGCGGTTGGTGACGATGCCGACCGTGCCGAGGCTCGCCGCCTCGCGGCCGAGCCGCGACAGGATCTGGCGCACGAAATCGGCGACCGAGCTCTTGCCGCTCGTGCCCGTCACGGCGACGACCGTCCGGGGTTGGCCCCCGTGGAAGCGCCGAGCCGCCGTCGCGAGACAGCGGCGCGCATCCTCGACCGAGATCCAGGGCACGTCGGGATCGAGGTCGGCGGGCGCCTCGCCCTCCCCCACGACCGCGATGGCGCCGGCCGCGACGGCCTTGGCGGCGAACAGCTTTCCGTCGGCACGGGTGCCCGGCACGGCGACGAAGACGAAACCCGGCGCGACCTTGCGCGAATCGGCCGTCAGGCCCGCCACGACATAGTCCCCGGCGCCGTCCAGGCGGGCATCCGGGAACAGGTCGTGAAGCTTCGGGCCGATGGCGATCATGGGCCGCCCAGTTGGTTCGCGTGGTAGGCGCCGAGCTTCACCATGAGCGGGAACGGCTTGGCCGGCGGCTCGAAATAGGGCGGCAGGCCGAGGATCGGCGTGACGCGCTCGATAACCTTGCCCGTGACGACGCCCGAATTCCAGGCCGCCGTGGCGTACCCGCCGCTCTCGGGCAGGCCCTGCGGCTCGTCCATGATGGTGACGAAGAGGTATTTCGGCTTGTCCATGGGGGCCGCCGCCATGAAGGTCGTGAACAGGCGGTTCTTCACGTAGCGCCCGTTGATGACCTTCTCGGCCGTGCCGGTCTTGCCGCCGACGAAGTAGTAGGGAATCGCCGCCTTCTTGGCCGATCCCTCGACCGCGTTGAGGCGCATGATGAAGCGCATCGCCTCGCTGGTCTCGGGCTTGAGCACCTGCGTGGCCTTGGCATGCGCCGCCTCGGCCGTGGTCTTGAGGAAGGTCGGCGTCATCAAGAAGCCGCCATTGGCGATGGCCGCGACCGCCGCCGAAGCCTGAAGCGGCGCCACCGCGAGACCGTGGCCGAACGCGATCGTGATGGTGTTAATCTCGGTCCAGCGGGGCGGCACGATCGGGGCCGCGCTCTCGGGCAATTCGGTGCGCAGCCGGTCGAGGAGGCCCATCTTCCGCAGGAAGGCCTTGTGGCCGGGCACGCCGACGCCGAGCGCCATCTTGGCCGAGCCGATATTTGAGGAATGCGTGAACACCTCCGGCATCGTGATGACGCGGTTCGTGCCGTGGTACTCGTGGATCTTCTGGCGGCCCCAGTTCAGCACGCCGCCCCGGGTGTCGAACGTGGAGTTGACGTTGTACTTGCCGGATTCGAGCGCCATGGCGAGCGTCATCGCCTTGAAGGTCGAGCCCATCTCGTAGACGCCGACATTCATCCGGTTGATGCGGTCGTCCGAGAGCGCGTCGACCGGGTTGTTCGGGTCGAAATCCGGCAGCGAGACGAGGGCGATCACCTCGCCGGTCTGCACGTCGAGGATCATCGAGGCGCCGGCCTTGGCCTTGAAGTGCTCGACGCCCTTGGCGAGCTCGTCGCGCACCGCGAACTGCGCCCGCAGGTCAACGGATAGTTGCAACGGCTTGAGGTCGGTCTGCTTGGCGACGAAGCCGAATTCGTTGAGCGCCTTCACACCCTGGGTGTCGATGTACTTCTCGATGCCGGCGATGCCGACATTGTCGAGATTCGTGACGCCGAGAATATGCGCGGCGGCGGTGCCGTTCGGGTAGACCCGCTTGTGGTCGGGCAGGAAGCCGATGCCCGGAATGCCGAGGCGGTGCACCTCGGCCTGTTGCTTCGGGGTGATCTCGCGCTTGACCCAGACGAAGCCGGCGCCCTTCCGGTCCTTGCGGGAGGCGAGCTTCTTGCGCAGATCCGTCGCGTTGAGCTCCGGCAGCACGGCCGTGAGGAGCTCTACCGCCTCGTCGACGTCGTAGATGTTCCCGGGCTCGGCGAAGACCGAGACCGTGCGGATGTCGGTGGCCAGGATCTCGCCGTTGCGGTCGACGATGTCGGGGCGGATCGCCGTCGTGGCGGCGGCCGCCACCCGGTGCTCCTGGCTCGGGGGCTCGCCGAACGCCGCCATCATCAGGAGGCGCACGCTGATCGTTCCGAACACCGCCGCGAAGGCGAGGCCGACGAGGCCGACGCGGGTATAGGACCGCTCGATCGCGAGGCGGAACATGGACCGGACCAGAGCGGCCAGCCGGTTCTCGGCGGGCTCGGGCGCGGAGGGCGCGGCCTCCGCGAGGTCCGCCTCGTGCGGGGCTTGCGGCTCCTGCGCCTCGGCGCCGTGGGCGGCCGCTGCGTCGAGGGCGGGATCGCCGTCGGGACCGGGCGGGGGGGATGCGTCTGCGGACACGGGAACTACCTCGAAGCCGTGGTCGGTGTTCGGGTCGTGGTGGTGCGGGGAATCGAGCCGGTGGTGCGCGGATCGAGGGGACCCGGCTTCTCCTTCGGCGTCGCCGTCGCGGCGAGAAGGCGGCCGATCTCATCGCCGCGCTCGGGCCGCGCCGGCAGGTCGGAGAGGCGGGCGAGATGCTCGGTCCCGATCGGCTCGAGGGCCAGGTGCTTCTCGACCGCGGCCTGCAGCCGGTCGGGTCGCGTCAGGAGCTGCCACTCGGCGCGCAGCACCGCGATGGCCTGACGCTCCTTGTGCAGGCCGCTCTTCAGCTTCGAGACCTGACCCGCCTGATACAGCGTGTCGTACTTGATCGAGTAGGCGTAGACCGCCGAGGCGACGAGACCCAGGACGGCCAGGAGGTTGAGAAGTCGGATCACCGGCGCGATCCTCCGCGCGAGGGGGATGTCTCAGGCAGGCTCGCGAGCATCGCGATGGCCGCGAGGGGCTCGGGCGCCGGAGCCTCAGTGCGCTGCGCGGCCCGGAGCTTGGCCGAACGGGCACGGGGATTGGCGGCCGTCTCGGCCTCCGAGGGCAGCACCGGGCCCTTGGTCACCGGCTGGAAGCTCTTGGGAACCGGGCGCTCGACGCTCGGGAGATGGCGGGAGGCCTGGACGGCCCGGCCGCTGCGCGCCGAGAAGAACTGCTTCACGATGCGGTCTTCGAGGGAGTGGAAGGTCACCACCGCGAGGCGCCCGCCGGGCCGCAGAATGCGTTCGGCCGCGTGCAGCGCCCGCACCAACTCGCCGAGCTCGTCGTTCACGGCGATGCGCAGGCCCTGGAAGGTGCGGGTCGCGGGATGGATCCCGCTCGCGGGATCGGCGCGCACGACGCTCGCGACGATCTCGGCGAGCTGCGCCGTGGTCTCGATCCGGCCGCGGCGACGCGCCTCGAGGATCGCCCGGGCCACGGCCCGCGAGCGGCGCTCCTCGCCGTAATGGAAGATTATGTCGGCGAGCGTCGCCTCGTCCGTCTCGTTGACGAGGTCGGCGGCACTCGGGCCAGCCCGCTCCATGCGCATGTCGAGGGGGCCGTCCTGACGGAAGGAGAAGCCGCGCTCGGGCTGATCGATCTGCATCGAAGACACGCCGATATCGAGCACGACCTGATCGGCGCCGGTGTCGCCGGAAGCCTCCACGATCGCGTCGAGGTCACCGAAGCGGCCCGGCACCAGTTCCAGGCGTCCCTGTGCCTCCGCCACGAGGCCCTTGCCCGAAGCGATGGCGCCGGGATCCCGGTCGATCGCCAGGACGCGGATCCCGGGATCGGCTGCCAGGATCGCGCGGGTGTAGCCGCCCGCCCCGAAGGTGCCGTCGACCGCGAGGCCGGGGCCCTTGATCGCGAGCGCCGTGAGAACCGGTTCGAGCAGAACGGGAATGTGGGGACCGTCCGTCCTGGGGACGGCCTGTACCTTGGGGGGCCGGCTCATCGCGGCCTCGCGGCGTTGGACGGAATCCGGACGGCGGCGTCGGAAACGAGTCGGCTCATGTTTGCCTGCGGTACCCGAGATCCGCATTGCCGCGAACCCGGACGAGGGGGCGGCCCCGGATGCGCGACGGCCATAGGCTCGCGCACGAACGAACACCCAGCGGTTGTGGGGAACGTCCGCCGATCCGAAAATCGCCGTTGACGGGATGATGGCGGGTAACATGGGCCTCTGAAGGTCGTCAACGCGCACGGCCGCAGGGTGCCGGACGCGGCCGATCAGACCTCAGCAAGGTTAACCGAGCGTAAGTGACCGCCCGAAATGTCGCTCGGGCGCGTTCACCGGAAGCTGTGCCATGTCGTTGAGCGCGCAACCCGATCGGGGGGAAGAACCGGGCGCCGGCACGAGCGGATCAGTCGGCCTGTAAGCCGGGTTCTGTAGGGCTCGGATACCTTGCGGCACCCGAACGTGGCGGCCATTCCTCTGGGACGATCGTTGCCGACCGCCTCGAGCAACCAACCCGGGCGACGGGCCTGGAGAGTGGGCCTGCCCGCTTCCTCGCGGGAGCGGACGTGTCGCCCCTATTCGGTTTTGCTCCCGGTGGGGTTTGCCGTGCCGTCCGCGTTGCCGCGTCCGCGGTGCGCTCTTACCGCACCCTTTCACCCTGACCCTGCGCGCAGGGAGCCTGCGTTCAGGGCGGTCTGCTCTCTGTGGCACTGTCCCTGGGGTCGCCCCCGCCGGACGTTATCCGGCACCGTCTCTCCATGGAGCCCGGACTTTCCTCCCCGGACGCGAGGCCCGGAGCGGCCGCCCGGCCGACTGATCCGGCGCGGGTGTGCGCGGTCCGCTCCGCGGGGTCAAGCGGGCGCGCGGTGCCTGCGCTGCGGGCATGCCCGGATTTTCACCCTGAAGTTGCAAGCGGCCGGCCCTCACCCTAGCTGGACCATCGAGGGTCCGGCCGGCCTTCGGCCGCGGCGCCCTCGCGAGAGAGGAGACGACCATGGCGACGCAAGACACGACTTGGACGCTCGAATCCGTCCAGGCCCTGACCGAGATGGCCCGTGAACGCATCCCGGTCTCGGTGATCAGCCTCAAACTCAAGCGACCTGTCGAGGCCGTCTCGGCCAAGCTCGCCGAGCTCGGCATCACGCCGGCCGTCGATACCGGCGCCCCCTGAACGGCCTGGGCGTCCGCGGGGCGCGCGCGCAGCCCCGCGCGACCTCACCAGGTTCCGGTATTCTCCATCGACACCCACGGCTCCTGGGGCGCCTTCGCGCCCCCCTTCTGCAGGATCTCGATGGAGATGCCGTCCGGCGACTTCACGAAGGCCATATGGCCGTCGCGCGGCGGGCGGTTGATGGTGATGCCCGCATCCTTCAGCCGCTGGCAGAAGGCGTAGATGTCGTCGACCTGATAGGCGAGGTGGCCGAAATTGCGTCCGCCCGAATATGTCTCGGGGTCCCAGTTGTAGGTCAGCTCGACGAGGGGCGACTTCGTGGCCTCCGCCCGTCCGACATCCCCCGGGGCCACCAGGAAGACGAGGGTGAAGCGGCCCTTCTCGTTCTCGACGCGACGCACCTCCCGCAGCCCGAACGCATCGACGTAGAAGGCGAGGGCTCGGTCGAGATCCGCGACGCGGACCATCGTGTGCAGGTATTCCATGGGCCATCCCTCTCCGGTGATGCGTCCTATCTGGCCCTGGGCCCGGTGGCGTCAACGCCGGCATCCGCGGCTGGGGGGCGGGCTTCGGCGCGGGATCCATTGCACCCGGCCCCGCAGGGGTTAGAACGCGGGCGGTCCCCGACACGCCCGGCGAGAGGCTCCATGCGCACCGAGACGCCCCCGACGATCCGCCTGGAGGATTATCGCCCGAGCAGCCACCTGATCGACCGGGTCGAGCTCGACGTGCGCCTCGCGCCCCACGAAACCCGAATCACCGCAACGCTCGCGCTGCGCCCCAACCCGGCGGGCGAGCCCGGTGTCCCGCTGGTTCTCGACGGCGACGACGTAATCCTCCTGGCCCTCGATCTCGACGGCCAGGCCCTGCCGCCCGACGCCTACGCGGCCACGCCCTCCGGCCTCACCCTGCATCGCCCGCCGGCGCGGCCCTTCACGCTGCGCATCGAGACCCAGGTTGATCCCACCGCCAACACCAAGCTGATGGGCCTCTACCGCTCGAACGGCGTCTATTGCACCCAGTGCGAGGCCGACGGCTTCCGGCGCATCACCTACTTCCTCGACCGCCCGGACGTGCTGTCGGTCTACACCACCCGGATCGAGGCGGAGCGCGACGCCGCACCGGTGCTGCTGGGCAACGGCAACCCCGTGGCGGCGGGCGAGGCCGGCGAGGGCCGCCACTACGCGGTCTGGCACGACCCGCACCCGAAACCCGCCTATCTCTTCGCCCTCGTCGGGGGCCGCCTCGACAAGGTCGCGACCCGCTTCACGACGATGGAGGGGCGCGACGTCGCGGTCGCGGTCTATGTCGAGCCCGGCCAGGAACCGCGGGCGGATTACGCGCTCGGGGCCGTCCTGCGCTCGATGCGGTGGGACGAGGAGGCCTTCGGCCGCGCCTACGACCTCGATGTGTTCAACGTCGTGGCCGTCTCCGACTTCAACATGGGCGCGATGGAGAATAAAGGCCTCAACATCTTCAACGACAAGTACGTTCTGGCAAGTCCCGAGACGGCGACGGACCAGGACTACGCCAACATTGAGGCGATCATCGCCCACGAGTACTTCCACAATTGGTCGGGCAACCGCGTGACCTGCCGCGACTGGTTCCAGCTCTGCCTGAAGGAGGGCCTCACGGTCTTCCGCGACCAGGAATTCTCCTCCGACATGCGCTCGCGCGCCGTGCACCGCATCGGCGAGGTGCGCACCCTGCGCGCCCGCCAGTTCCCCGAGGATGCCGGCCCCCTCGCCCACCCGGTGCGGCCGCGCGCCTACGCGGAGATCAACAACTTCTACACGGCGACCGTCTACGAGAAGGGAGCCGAGATCGTCCGGATGCTGTCGACCCTCGTCGGCCCGGCGCCGTTTCGCGCCGGCATGGACCGCTACTACGCGCAGAACGACGGCCGGGCCGCGACGGTCGAGGATTTCCTCGACGCCTTCGCGGTGGAGAGCGGACGCGACCTCGCGGCCTTCGCGCAATGGTACGAGTGGCCGGGCACCCCCCGCGTCGAGGTGGAGGGCCGCTACGATGCGGCCGAGCGCCGCTACACGCTGCGCTTCAGCCAGGATCTGCGGGGCGGTGCACCGCCCCTCGTCATACCGGTGGCGCTCGGCCTCGTCGGCGCCTCCGGACCAATTTCGGAAGCCACCTGCCCGGAGGTCCGCGACGGCGTCTTCGTGCTGGACCGGACGAGCGCGGGCCTCACCTTCACGAACGTGCCCGAAGCGCCGGTGCCGTCCCTGTTTCGCGGCTTCTCGGCACCGGTGCGGGTCGAGATTGCCCTGAGCGATGCCGAGCGCCTGACGCTCCTGCGCCACGACACCGACGCCTTCAACCGGTGGCAGGCTGCCCAGAGCATCGCGATGCGCCTCCTCGCCGATCGCGGCACGGCCCGCGCGCGCGAGGCGGAGGATGCGGGACCGGCCGCGCAAGCCTATGCGGAGGCGCTGGCCGCCTTCCTGGACGCCGAGGCGCTGGCCGACCCGGCCTTCGCGGCCCTGGTGCTCGGGCTTCCGGGGGAAGGCGACGTCGCCAACGAGATCGGCAGCGACATCGATCCGGACGCCATCCACCGCGCCCGGCAGAGCCTGCGCCGCCATCTCGGCCGGGCCCTCGGCGAGCGCCTGAGCCGCCTGCGCGCCGATCTCACCGAGGCACCCGGGACGCCGTTCAGCCCGGATGCCGCCTCGGCCGGACGACGCGCGCTCCGCAACGCCGCCCTCGACCTGATCGCCGCGGCCGATCCCGTCCGGGGCACGGCACTGGCGCGCGCGCAGATCGACGAGGCCACCAACATGACCGATCGCCTGGCCGCGCTCGGAATCCTCTCGCTGATCCCGGGCGAGCCCCGTGAGGCCGCCCTCGCGGCCTTCGGGGAGCGCTACGCCGACGAGCCCCTCGTCCTCGACAAGTGGTTCGCGATCCAAGCGGCGATCCCGGAAGACGCCACCCTCGCCCGCATCGCGCGCCTGCGCCAGCACCGTGCCTTCTCGATGACCAACCCGAACCGCGTGCGGGCACTGATCGGCAGCTTCGCCCTGGCCAACCCGACGCAGTTCAACCGCCTCGACGGCGCCGGCTTCACGTTGCTCGCGGAGACGGTCGAGGCCCTCGATAGGACCAATCCGCAGATTGCGGCCAAGCTTTTGACGAACTTCGGTTCATGGCGACGGCTTGAACCCGCAAGGTCCTCGAAAGCCGGCGAAATTCTCGCTCGGATCAAGGCCGTTCCGGGCCTGTCGCGCGACGTCGCCGACATCGTGGCCAGAACCTTGTCCGGATCGTTAACATCCTCTTAAAAATAGACTATTTCGACTCAGTCCCTGGCAAAATCACGTTCCTGACAATCGCGGCCTGTCAAGGATCGGCCCGAGAAAGCCGTGGACAAGCTCGTCCTCCGGGATGATCATATAAGCATGATTCGAAGCGAGCCGGTCTGACCGCTTCGGAGGATTCACACAGCGAGCGGCGAGGTTCGGTCATGCCGGAGGCGGATTCCGCTTCCCTCTCCGCGCGTGCGGATACGATCCTTGGCATCCACCGACCCACGCGCGCGTCGCATGCGCGTTTCGTCCGGGCCGAGACGTGGATGCGCTACGCGGTTCCCGCCCTGCTCGCGACGTTCCTGGCCTGTCTCGGCGGCGTCGCCACCCTCTATCTCCAGATGCAGCGCGAGGAGATTTTCCGCCGGGCCATCGTGGATATCGAGACCTTCACGCGTCTCACCGCCGCCGCCTTGCCGAACACCGCCCTGTCGGGCGACGCCGCCCCCGCACGCCTCGGAAGCCTGATGCCGGAGGGCTCGCTGCAGGCGGGCCGGCAGGTTCTGGTGATCTCCCCGGCCGAGCGGATCGTCGCCGCCTATCCGCCGCTCTCCGGCTCCTACGAAACCCTGAGCGAGGTCATCGGCGAGGTGCAGGCGCTCTCGACGCTCGGCGAGCGCGCCGGCGTCATGAGCCTGACGCTCGCCAACGGCCAGGCGGCCTTCGCGACGATGCGCCAGGTGCCCGGCGACACGGCGCGGATTGCCGTGGTGCAGCCCCTCGATCCGATCGTGGCGAGCTGGAACGAGCGGGCCCACCATCAGGCGGTCCTGCTCGGCGCGGCTGGCCTCGTCATCATCGGCATTGCCGTCGCCTACGGGCTGCAAACCCGGCGCGCCCACGCGGTCGACCGGCTCTGCGAGCAGATCAAGCAGCGCCTCGACACGGCGCTCGGCCGCGGCGGCTGCGGCCTGTGGGATTGGGACATCCCGCGCGGACGCATTTACTGGTCCGACTCGATGTACGCGCTGCTCGGCTATCACCGCGAGCGGGAGTTCCTCTCCTTCGGCGACGTCAACGCCCTGGTCCATCCCGATGACGGAGACCTCTACAGCCTCGCCCGCGGCCTCGCCGCGAGCCAGACGACCATCGACCATGCCTTCCGGATGCGCCGGGCCGACGGCGCCTATGTCTGGCTGCGCACCCGCGCCGAGATCGTGCCGGATCCCAGCGATGGCGGGCGCCATCTCGTCGGTATCGCCGTCGACATCACCGAGCAGCGCAACCTCGTGGAGTCGAACGCCACCGCCGACATGCGCCTGCGCGACGCCGTCGAGGCGATTTCCGAGGCCTTCGTCCTCTGGGACACGAGCAACAGGCTCGTTCTGTGCAATTCGAAGTTCCGGCACCTCCACGCCCTCAGCCCGGAGGATGCGCAGGCAGGCCGGCGCTACGCCGAGATCATGGGTCGGGGCGTGCTGCCGCGCGTTCGGCGGGAGATGCCGGACGCGGAGCCGGCAGGCGCCACCTCGCGGACCTTCGAGGCGGAGCTGACGGATGGGCGCTGGCTCCAGATCAGCGAGCGGCGCACCAAGGATGGCGGCTACGTCTCCGTGGGCACCGACATCACCAGCCTGAAACGGCATCAGGAACAGCTCGTCGCCTCCGAGCGAGAATTGATCGAGACCGTCAAGGATCTCAAGCGCTCGCGCCGGACCCTCGAACTCCAGACCCAGCAACTCGCCGACCTCGCCGAGCGCTACCTCGACCAGAAAGCCGCGGCCGAGAGCGCCAATCAGGCGAAATCCGAGTTCCTGGCCAATATGAGCCACGAACTGCGCACGCCGTTGAACGCGATCATCGGCTTTGCCGAGCTGATGGAGAGCGAGGTCTACGGAGCCCTCGGGTCGCCGCGCTACGGCGATTATTGCCGCGACATCCGCGCGAGCGGAAACTACCTCCTCTCGGTCATCGACGACATCCTCAACATGTCCCGGATTGAGGCGCAGCGTGTCCGGCTGGTCCGGCGCGAGCTCTCCCTCGATTCGGCGGTGCGGAGCGCCTTCAAGCTCGTCGCCGAGGCGGCACGGGCGAAATCACTCGCGGTCTCGGTCGATCTCAGCCCGAACCTCACGCTCCTGGCCGACGAGCGCGCCCTGCATCAGATCCTTCTCAACCTGATGCAGAACGCCGTGAAGTTCACCCCGGCCGAGGGCCGCATCATGATCCGGGCGCGCTCGGCGGGTGATCAGGTGCACCTCTTCATCGAGGATAGCGGCATCGGCATCCCGAAGGATGCCCTCTCGAAGCTCGGGGCCCCCTTCGCGCAGGTGGAGACCAATCTCACGCGCAGCTACAAGGGCTCCGGCCTCGGCCTTGCCATCGCCCGGGCCATGGCGGAGCTGCACGGAGGCGCCCTGCGCATCCGGTCCGAGGAGGGCCTCGGCACCATCGTCCTCGTGCGCCTGCCGAGACCCACCGCCGAACGCCTCGCGGCGCTCGCGGCCGACGAGACCTCGCAGCAGACCGTGGCCGCTCTCCGCGAGGCCGCGGGGGCGAGCCTTCGCCCGGCGCCGCGTCAGCCCGCGGCGGTGTGAGGGTGGCTGCCGGCTCGCGATCACGCGGGCCGGATCAGGACAGGAGCCCCTCGAAGATCGCCCGCACCTCCCGGCGCTCCACGGCGAGCTGCGCCGTGAGCGCGCGGGCATCCGGCAGCCCCGACGCGGCGGCGAGCCGTGCGAGCGCGACCGGCGAGACGTCGGTCGGCGCCCCCTCGACCATGAGGCGCTGCCAATGGTGCACGTCGTCGAAGAGGCGATAGGCGCTCACGAGCCGGTCAGCCGCGTCCATCGGCAGCAGGCCCTGGCCGGCAGCGGCCGGCAGGAGCGTCGGCGCATCGAGCCCGACGAGACCGGGATGGTGCCCCGCCTGTCCGAGAACGAGGGCCTGCGCCAGGAAATCGAGATCCAGGAGTCCCCCGGGCGCGAGCTTCAGATCGAGGTCTCCGCCATCCCCCTTCTCGCGCGCGACGAGGTCGCGCATCGCGCGCACCTCGCGGTTCACCGCATTCGCGTCACGGGGCGCGCAGAGCACCGTCCGGATCGCCTCCGTGATCTCGGCGGCCAGATCCGGATCTCCCGCGATGACGCGCGCACGCGTCAGGGCCATCAGCTCCCACAACTCGGCCTCCTCGCGCAGATAGGCGAGGAAGCTGCGAAACTGGGTGGCGATCATGCCCTGGCCGCCGCCCGGACGCAGGCGCAGATCGACCTCATAGAGGCCGCCCCGCCGCGTCGGGGCGGTCAGCGCGGCGACGAGGCGCTGCGTCAGCCGGTTATAGGCCACCCCCGCATCGAGGGGCCTCGGGCCCGTGCTGGTGCGGTTCTCGGGGTCGAAATCATACAGAACCACGAGGTCGAGATCGGATTCCGCCGTGAGTTGGCGGGATCCGAGGCGACCGAGGCCGAGCACCACGATGCGCCCGCCCGGAACCGTCCCGTGGTCGGTGGCGAAGACCTGCGCGACCGCCGCCAGCGAGGTGGCCACGGCCGCCTCGGCGATCCCCGCGAAGGCTTGGCCTGCACCGCTCGGCGGCAGGATGCCGGACAGGAGCCGCGCCCCGGTGACGAAGCGCATCTGCCGGGCGGCGTCGCGGCTGCGGTCCAGGAAATCCTCGTGGTTGCCGGGTGCGCCGACGAGGCCGCGATACTGCTCGGCAAGCTGGCCCGCGTCGGTCGTCGGATCGACGAAGGCGGGATCGATCACCGCGTCGAGGACGTGCGGGCTGAACGCCACCGTGTCGGCCAGCCGCGGCGCAGTGCCGAGCAGGTCGGCGAAGAGCAGGCGCAGCCGGTCGTGCGAGCGCAGGATCGTCAGGAGCTCCACTGCGGCAGGCATGCGCCCGAAGGCCCGGTCGAGGGCATCAAGGGCGGCATCTGGATCCGGCGTGCCGCCGAGCGCCTGCATCAGGGTCGGGACGAGTTCCGTGAGGACTTCGCGGGCGCGTGGGCTGCGCACCGCCGGGCGCCGCCCGAAATGCCAGCCGCGCACGGTCTCGACCGCGCGTTCCGGCTCGCGGAACCCGAGCTGCTGCAGGGTTTTCAGGGTGCCGGGATCGTCGCCCGCCCCGCTGAAGACGAGGTCGCCGACCTCCGAGGAGAGATCGGGCTCCGCTTCGAACAGCAGGGCGTAGCGGGCCTGGACGGCGCGCGCATGCTGCAGCATCACGGCCTCGAACGCGGGCAATCCGGAAAAGCCCGCGAAGCGCGCGAAGCTCTCGAGTTCGGCCGGGTCCGTCGGCAAGCGCTGGGTCTGCTCGTCCCGGACCATCTGCAGGCGGTGCTCGATCGTGCGCAGGAAATCGTAGGCCGCCGCGAGGGCGTCGCGGGCGTCGGCGTCGATCCAGCCCTCGTCGGTCAGGCTCGCCAGCATCTCGATGGTGCGGCGACCGCGCAGGGCCGGACGCCGGCCGCCGAAGACGAGTTGCTGCGTCTGGACGAAGAACTCGATCTCGCGGATGCCGCCGCGCCCGAGCTTGATGTCGTGGCCGGCGACCGCGATGGTGTCGTGCCCGCGCACGGCGTGGATCTGCCGCTTCATGGCATGCACGTCGGCGATCGAGGCGAAATCGAAGTACTTGCGCCAGATGAAGGGCCGGAGTTCGGCCAGGAAGCGCTCGCCCGCCGGGATGTCGCCCGCGATGGGGCGCGCCTTGATGAAGGCGGCCCGCTCCCAGTTCTGCCCCAGCGTCTCATAGTAGGTATAGGCGGAATTCAGCGCCATCGCGGTGGGCGTCGAGCCCGGATCGGGCCGGAGCCGGTAATCGACCCGGTGGACATAGCCCTCCCCGGTCCGCTCCTGCAGGAGCTTCGCCACCCCTTGGGCGAAGCGGCTGAAGAAGGGCGTCGGCTCGAGCCCTTCCTTCAGGGACGCGACCTCGGGATCGAAGAAGACCACTAGGTCGATGTCGCTCGAGTAGTTCAGTTCGTGCGCGCCGAGCTTGCCGAGGCCGAGGACCACGAGACCGGTCCCGTCCTGCAGCGCCTGCCCATCCGCGAGCCGGAAGCGCCCGAGATCGGCGGCCTGTCGGAGCATCGCGTCGATGGCCGCCGAGACCGAGGCGTCGGCGAAATCCGAGAGCGCCCGCGTCACGGTGGCGAGCGGCCAAAGGCCGCCGATATCGGCGAGCGCCACGAGGAGCGCATGCTCCGCACGGTTGTGGCGCAGGCGCCGGCCGACAGCCTCGAGATCGACCATCTCGCCCGGTTTCGGGGCTCCCGCCGCGCGCTGGTCGGCAATGATCGCCGCGCTCGCGGCCTCGGGCGCCCTGTCGGCGAGCCGGACGAGACGCTCGGGATCGCGGCTCACGAGCTGCCACAGGAAGGGGGAATGGTCGGCAAGTCCGAGGAGAAGGGCCCGCATCGGTCCATCGCGGACAGATTTCGGGAGCGCCTCCGCGATATCGGCGAGCCGTGCCTCGGCGTTCTCGGGGTCCGACAGGGAAGGCGCCGCCGTCAGGCGCTCCCGCAAGCTGGAGCCGTCGCTCATGTCCGTTCGCCCTCGCTCTGGGCGGGCAGGGTTACCACAACGCGCAGGCCCGGGGCATTGTCGCGAAGCGCGAGCGTTCCCTGATGCAGCCGCACCACGGCCTGGACGAGGCTGAGGCCAAGCCCGAATCCGGGCCGCGAGCGGGCATCCTCCAGCCGCACGAACCGGTCGAGCACCCGTCCCCGCGCCTCTTCCGGAATGCCCGGACCGCGATCGCCGACGCTGAGAACCACCTCCCCGCCCACGCGGCGGGCCTCCAGGGTGATGCGGCCCTCCGGGGCCCCGTCGGCATTCCCATACTTGATGGCATTGTCGATCAGGTTGGCGAGGGCCTGCCCGATCAACTCGCGGTTGCCCATGATCACGAGATCGGGCTCGGTCTCCATCTCGAGGCGCAGGCCCCGCTCCTCGGCCAGCGCCTCGTAGAGCTCCCCGACCTCGCCGGCGACGCGGCCCGCATCGAACGGCCCCATGATCTCGCGGGCATTGCCGGCCTCGAGCCGCGCGATCATCAGGAGGGCGTTGAACACCCGGATCAACCCGTCGCTCTCCTCGATCACCGATTCCATGGCGGCCCGCAGGGCATCGGGGGACGCGGAATGACGCAGGGCCTCGTCGGCCCGGTTGCGCAGGCGCGTCAGCGGCGTCTTCAGATCGTGGGCGATGTTGTCGGAGACCTCGCGCATGCCGCGCATCAGCTCGCCGATCCGCTCCAGCATGGCATTGAGGTTCTGGGCGAGGCGGTCGAGCTCGTCGCCGTTGCCCGAGACGGTCAGGCGTCCGTCGAGATCGCCCGCCATGATGCTGCGCGTCGTCTCCGTCATGTCGTCGACGCGCTTCAGGACGCGGCGCGCCACGAACCAGCCGCCGACGACGCCGAGGATCACCACGAGGGCCAGCGAGGAGCCGAATGTCCGGCTGATCACGGCGCGCAGGCGGTCGCGCTCCTCGACATCGCGCCCGACGAGGAGGCGGAAGCCGCCCGGCAGGGTGAAGATGCGCACGAGCGCCCGGTGCTCGGAGCCGCCCGCCTCGCCGCCCCGGCTGTAGACGGTCTCGGCCTGGCCGGGGGCGGAGAGCAGGCGCGCCGGAACCTCGCCGACATTGCCGACCACGTGCTCGCCTGCCGCGGTGGTGACGAGATAGAGCGAGGCGCCCGGCTCGCGCGAGCGGCGCTCCACCACCGCGATGAGGCGGCGCAGGCCGCCGGCATTGTACTGCTCGGACAGGCCGTTGATCTCAGCGTCGATGGTCGAGACGATCTGATCGTCGAGGACGCTGCGGGCATTCCACGCGACGTAGCCGAGCGCGAAGAACGCAAAGGCCGCGAAGACGACGAGATAGGCGAGCGAGAGCTTGAACGCCGTGGTGCGGAACAGCTTGCCCAGACGGGCGAGCGGGCCCTCCGGAACGGTCCCCGGCAACGCTCCGCTCACGGGGCGCGGCCGTCATCGGCGCGCACCATGTAGCCGGCTCCCCGGACCGTGTGGATCATCGGTGCGTCGAAGCCCTTGTCGATCTTGGCACGAAGCCGCGAGACATGGACGTCGATCACGTTGGTCTGCGGGTCGAAATGATAGTCCCAGACGTGTTCGAGCAGCATGGTCCGGGTCACGACCTGCCCGGCATGGCGCATCAGGTATTCGAGGAGGCGGAACTCGCGGGGCTGCAGGACGATCTCGCGGGCGGCGCGGGTCACCCGATGGGACAGGCGATCGAGCTCGAGTTCGCCAACCCGGTAGGCGGTGGCCTCGGCCGTCCCGGGCGCCGCGGCACGGCGGCGGGCCAGGACTTCCGTGCGGGCGAGGAGCTCGGAGAACGCGTAGGGCTTGGGCAGGTAGTCGTCGCCGCCGGCCCGCAAGCCCTTCACCCGGTCGTCGACCTGGCCGAGGGCGGAGAGGATCAGGACCGGGGTGGCGACATCCTGCTCGCGCAGGGAGCGAATCAGCGACAGGCCGTCGAGCTTCGGCAGCATCCGGTCGACGATGAGCACGTCGTACGCCCCCTCGCGGGCGAGCGCGTAGCCATCGAGGCCGTCGAGGGACTGATCGGCGACATGTCCGGCCTCGCGAAAGGCCTTGACCAGATAGGAGACCGCCTCGCGATCGTCCTCGATGATGAGCAGGCGCATGGCGAACTTCCATAAGGCGAGCGGGCGCGGCAGGAAATGGTTCGCATGCGTTCCCCCCTCCCCTCTTCGCGCGATCGGGACGGCAGGCCGGTTCTCGCGCGAAAGCCGGCCTGCCGCGGGCACGGCGGCCGCGGCAGCTCGCGGGGGCAGACGAGCGGCGCGGGCGCGCGGACCCTCCGGAACCGCCAAGGGAGAATGTCCCTCGGCAGCGTCCGGCACGGCCCAGTCTCGGCGCCCGCCCATTACGCCACGATCGCGGGCGCGTGACGATTCGGTAAGATGATCGCGCGTGAAGCCAGGGCCGGCGAGATCCGGTGCACGAAGAGCCCCGAAACGACGAAAGGCCGCTCTCCGGTGAGGGAGCGGCCTTTCGGACAGGATCGTGCTGAGGGGATGTTTGGCGATTGCGCTGGGCAGGTCTGGCGGCGACCGACTCTCCCGTG
>NZ_VZZK01000030.1 GCF_008806385.1 Methylobacterium soli | reverse complement strand
GCTTCCGGGAAGGAGTGAATCACGCCCAGCTCGGCCACGCCACGGACTTCTTCAACACCCTGCTAGATTACTGCTACGCTTCTCAAAGTGATGTGGATTCGCCTGTCGCGACCGTTTGGAGCAGTGGGTGAAGACAGCCTTCCTTCTCATCCTGACCATCTTCTCGGGCAGCGCGCAGCCTGATGAAGGAGCAACCGCCGTCTTCGAGACGAGAGAGCGGTGCGAAAGGGTTGGGGAAATGGCGGTTCAGCATGCGCTTCAGGAGCTGTCGCAGAGAGGCATTAAGGCTGGTTCAGCTTGGTATCGCTGCCAAGAGGTGCGCGGCAGAGCGACAGACGATCTGACGCAGTGATCACGCGTTGGGAGCGAAGTGCTCATCTTCAAGAGTTCCCCCCCGACCGAATATAAGCGGACCTCCTCGGATCTAAACATGGAGCCATTATTCTGCCGTTCACTCAAAATCCGCCCAAAATTCACCATTTCATCCCAATTTTTTATACACAGCAGTGGGCTGGCTCTGATCGAAGAGTCTGTCAATTCAGCCGCCCACGAGAGAACTGCGATAGAGTTGTTCCGAAGAGAGTTGCCCCTGCAGGCACTGGTTACGTTGAGCGCTTGTACGAGCTCCATGGCCTGATCGGAGAGGATGCCCAAGCCTTCGAGTCTCTTTTTATGAAGCCAGTGGACGACCTGGCTGCCAAGGTCTTGTACGCCATGAAGTCCGGACAGCATATGACGTTCAAGACGCGCGAGATGGAAGCCTGGACGCGCTTTCTCATGTCTTTATGGCATCGACATCCAGACGAACTTAAATCGTTCAAACAACATTTTGAGCGTAGCTGGGCTGATGTAACACCAGAGATGGAGCTAGATTATCGCAGACGTCGCCGTTCCTCTTGGCCCAGCACGTTGCGAGAGTTCATGAACTCGGTGCCACCGGCCATGATAGAACGCGTGGGCATGACAATCGTAGCAGATCTTATCAATGACAGAAAGATTCGCGAGCGCATTATGGCCATGCGATGGGGCAGCTTAAGCTTTCCGCTCTTCTCTAACGCGCTAATGACCTCCGACCGCCCATTGATGATGACGAGCGATCTTGTTTCCTCCGACTCGTTCCTGATGATACCTATTGGTCCTAAGCAGGTTTTCTATGCTGCGAACACCGATGAGATGGTGAACCGGATAAGACGGCGGAATCATCATGAGCTAATCGCGCGACTAAACGAGCGTGTGGTAAGTCAGGCATCTCGATTCGTTTATGCGATGAATGATGTGCAACTTCCATATGTGCAATCTCAGATGGCGCGAACGCCGCTGCCCCTTCTCGCAGATCGCATAGCTGACGCTGGTCGTGAGCGAATGAACCTAACGCGGGCGCGAGATCAGAGATAACGAGCGGAGGCGCAATTGCTCTCGGCGCCTCAGGGTCGCGGAACGGCTAGATTTTCCAGAGAGAAAGGCAGCTTAATCAGTCTGAGAAGCATCTGGATGTCATTCCTCACAGAACTGCTTATTACTGGCTTCATCGCCAGCTACGGCTACATCGCGATTTTCGTGATCATCGGTCTTGAAAGCGCCGGTGTGCTGATGCCGGGTGAGACGGTCCTGATCTCCTCGGTCGTCTATGCTGACAGCACCGGCAACCTGAACATCGCGATGGTCTTTGCCATGGCCGCACTTGCTACAATCCTAGGCGATAATCTGGGTACCGGGCCGGGAGGCGCTGGGGTATGTCGCTGCTATTGCGCTACGGCCATCTGATCGCCCTCGATCACGGCCGGCTGAAGCTCGGGCAGTACCTATTCCGTCAGCACGGCGGGAAGATCGTTTTCTTCGGCCGGTTCACGGCGATGCTGAGGGTCTATGCGGCGGTCCTGGCTGGCGTGAACCGGCTCGATGCGCGGCGCTTCATGGTTTTCAATGGCCTCGGTGGAATCGCAGGGCTATCAGCATGGCCTCGGCTCATATTGGTGGGGCCGCTCCATCGAGCACATCGCTGGGCCAGTAGGCTTAGCTTTATCGACGCTCGTGATCCTTTAGTGGCCTCGCCTTGTGGCTGTTCGTGCGGCGGCATGAAGCGAGGCTGTTGGTGGAAGCCGAGGCCGCAATCCCCGGCCCACTCTCTTGACCTCGCCCAGCCCTACTTCAGAACCCATAGCGGTGTTCCGGAAGTGGGCTGGCGTTGCCCCCTCTGCGGACGGAACGAGTCAGAGGACGTAACGAGGAAACCGCTCCATTGCCGTTGCCAGCATCGCGAGCGAGGGAGCCTCATACTTGCGGCCCACAGAGGCCACCCGATGCCCCGTGATGGCATCCCTCAACCGCTCCTCAATGCCCGCTCCAAGCGCAAGTGTCTTCCATGTGTGACGCCACCCATGGTTCGGGTCTACAGCGGGATCAAGGCCCACAGTAGCACGTACCCATTTGGCAACCTTATGCCCACGCATCTCGGCTGGAGGTGTGGACGAAGCCATTCCGTGTCGCTTCGGATCGTAAAAGAGGGGGCCAGGGCCAGACGCCTTTACAAACCCCAAGAAGCCCATCTCGATGAGGTGCGCGTGGATTGGCACGACTCTCGGCTCACCCGTCTTTGTGAACTTCAGGTCCATGAGGACGATGCCGCCCTCCGTTCGGATGTCGCGAGCTTCAAGGTGTGTCAGTTCGGCTATGCGCGCACCGGAGTAGGCCGCCAGCCACGGGCACCAACGACGGGCAGCGGCGAAGGTCGGGTTTCTGTCATCAGGCTCGACCGCCGAGGCCGCAGAGAGGATCGCGGCTATCTCGCCCTCACGGAACGTCCGCTCCCGCTGAACGACCTTTCTAGGCTCCTCTAAGGCAATGCCAGTGACGGGGTTCATGGTCAGGAGCTGCCCACCTGACCGCCCGACAGCCCAGCCTAGAACCGAGCTGACCGCGACAAGATCGTTCTTGTTGATCACCCGTGGGCTAACGCCCTCCACATCACGGCGGTGGACAGCCCAGGCATAGACATCATCGGATGTGATGGCGCGAAGATCACGATCCTTCAGGAAGCCGCTGAGGGATTGGAAGCTGCCTCGATAGCGCTTGATCGTGTTCGCGGCCTTCTTGTCTGCGTTGTAGGCGGCCCACCGCTCATACAGGGTCGCAGCCGTGATCCTGTCGCCACGCTCCTGAAGAGGCTTAGCCACAGCCGGGGAGGGGGCTGGACGTTGCCACTCTGGGAAGCGCGCGGCGTCTGGGTCAGGGCGATAGTCACCCTCAGAGTTACGCTTAAGGTGGATAGCAGCCTGGATGAAGGCGCGGTCTATCGCCTCGATGAGGCGCTCGCGGCTCGCCGCATCAGCGATGAGTCCCTCCTTCAGAAGGAGCCCATCCACAGAGGGGCCAACCCACTGTCCCAACTTGCCTGCCGAGCGTGCCTCTTCGTGAAGCCGTAGAACGTGATCCCACGTCTCTGGCGTCCCCGGCTCTTCCGCTACAGCTCCCCTCACGTCCGCGTACACGAGTCCGCTAAGTGCCGTGATCTGCCGTTGGGTAAGTGTGACAAGCCCAGCCTTCTGCACTTCCCAGAACCGCTTCAGGGCACCGTCAGCGACCGCATGGCGACTCCGAGCCTCGGCGGCTTCCTTGGTCCTGAGGGAGGCCTGAACGATGTCTCCGACCTTAACCTTGACGAACGCATCGCCCACGGGGAGGGCCACCGTCTGACCCTTCAGACGTGCCAGGAGATCACGCGGCGTGCGTTGACGGAGGTGGTAAACCCCGGTCTTCGGGTCTTTCCAAGGTCGGGCTGTCATAAGGGCCATGTGGGGCACCGCTGTGTGAGAGCGCGGTCACCCGTAAGCCACTGTAATGCACCAACTCTTTGCCCTTCAAGGGAAAGTACGTTGGTGCGGCCAAGAGGACTCGAACCTCCACCCCTCGCGGGACTAGCACCTCAAGCTAGCGCGTCTACCAATTCCGCCATGGCCGCATCGGTACCTATTGGGACCGGTCTCGCCGCCGGTCCTGGCCTGCGGGGCAGGCCGTTTCCGTGGTGAGCGGCGCAGCGGATAACAGATCGAATCCGCCCCGACAAGCGCCGCGTTGCGCTTCAGGCCGCTTCGCCGTCCATTTCGAGGATCGGCACCGAGCCCTCGCCGATGGTGATCCCGGGGGTGCGCAGCACCTCGGCCTTGCGGATCAGCTCGGTCACCTCGACGGAGATGCGGTTGCCCGTCACCACGATCTGCCCGCGGGCGATCGGGTGGTCGTTTGCGAGAATCTCGACCATATCGCTCTCGGTGGCTTCGAGTTCGATCACGGCGCCGCGGCCCATGCGCAGGAGCATGTGCAGCGGCATGTGGCTGCGCCCGAGCACCACCGAGAGATCGACCTTGAGGTCTTCGAGAACCGCCACGCGCCGCACACCTTCCGACCACCCGGCACCCGCCGGTCCGGCGCCGAGCATCCGCGCAATATGGTGAAGCCTTGGTAAACGAAACCGCCCAGCGCCACGATCCGGGTCCCGGCGCCTTCCTGGCGAGCGCCGGCGCGGGGCCGGTGGATTGGTGCATCAGCGAGGGCCTCGTGCCCTATGCCGAGGCCGTCGCCGCCATGGAGGCGCGCAGCGCCGCGATCGCGCGCGGCGCGGCACCCGAATGCGTCTGGCTCCTCGAGCACCCGGCCCTCTACACCGCCGGCACCTCGGCCCGGGACGCCGACCTCGTCGAGCCCGGCCGCTTCCCCGTCCATCGCACGGGGCGGGGCGGGCAATACACCTATCACGGGCCGGGGCAGAGGGTGGCCTACGTGATGCTCGACCTCAACCGTCGCCGCCCGGACCTGCGGGCCTACGTGGCGGCCCTGGAGGCCTGGATCATCGCGACGCTCGCGGCCTTCAACGTCCGGGGCGAGCGGCGCGAGGACCGGGTCGGGGTCTGGGTGCGCCGGCCCGAGAAGGGCGCGGGCGTCGAGGACAAGATCGCGGCGATCGGCATCCGGGTGCGGCGCTGGGTGAGCTTCCACGGCATCAGCCTCAACGTGGAGCCCGACCTGTCGCATTTCTCCGGCATCGTCCCCTGCGGCATCCAGGGCCACGGGGTCACGAGCTTGGTCGATCTCGGGCACCTCGTCAGCCTGGCGGAGGTCGACATGCAGCTGCGCGCCAGCTTCGCGCCGATCTTCGGCGCGAGCCTCCCGGGGCCGCCGCCCGGCCCCTGAGAGGCCCCGGCCCGTCAGAGCACCGGACCGTCAGAGCACCGGCACGCCCCGCTGCTTGGCGTGGTCGGTCGGCTCCACGTGGATGACCACGACGGCGCCCGCGATGGCGCCCTCGATCGCGGCCTCGAGCCGGTCGCAGATGGCGTGCGAGGTCTGCACGCTCATCTCGCCCGGCACCACGAGGTGGAAATCGATGAAGGTCGCCTGGCCGGCGTGGCGGGTGCGCATGTCGTGCGCCTCGAGCGCCCCGGCGCCGTGGATCGAGATGAGCTCGCGGATCTGGGCCACCATCTCGGCCGGGGCCGCCCGGTCCATCAGACCGTCGATGGATTCCCGCACCATGCCCCAGCCCGACCACAGGATGTTGAGGGCCACGAGCCCCGCCACGATCGGGTCGAGCACGAGGGCCCCGGTGACGGCCACCAGGGCGACGCCGACCAGCACGCCCCCGGAGGTGAAGACGTCGGCCATCACGTGCCGGGCATCGGCCACGAGGGCGGGCGAGCGCCAGGCCCGCCCCCGGCGCATGAGCAGGACGGCCCAGACCCCGTTGATGATCGTCGCGAGGGCGTTGATGGCGAGGCCGAGGACCGGCGCGTCGACGGCCCGGGGCGCCAGGATGCCGGCGGCGGCCTCGCGCAGGATCAGGAGGGCCGCCACGATGATCAGGGCCCCCTCGATCACCGCCGAGAAATACTCGGCCTTGTGGTGGCCGTAGGGGTGGTCGGCATCGGGGGGCGAGGCGGCCACCCGCAGGGCCACGAAGGCGCAGGCCGCCGCCACCACGTTGATGATGCTCTCCAGCGCGTCCGAGTAGAGCGCGAGGCTGCCGGTCAGCCACCAGGCGGCGAATTTGAGACCCGTCACCAGGGTGCCGATAAGGGCGCCGGAGAGGGCGGCTTTCTGGGTCCGTTCCATGGAGGGGTCTGACACGTGTCCGGCGGAATCGCGGGCCGGGGGCCCGTCCCGGCCGAGCCCCTACAGGGCCGCCCCCCCGGAAGGCCACGGCAAAGGTTTTAGCCGGAGCTATAGGCCCGGGATCGCCGGCGCGGCGCCTCAGGCCGTCGCGTCGGGGGCCGCCCCCCGCGCCGCCTCGCGGGCGCGGCTGCGCTCGGCCTGGGCCCGGGCCACGTCCGCCTTGCGCCGGTAGCGGCGCGCGATCCAGCCGAAACGGGCCTTCCCGGCGAGCGCGTCGAGGCGCGCGGCCTCCCGGTCCCAGTAGGTCACGAGCTGCGAATCCAAGGTGATCCTGGCGCGGCGTCCCGTCCGGGGCTCGTTCACGGCGGCCACTCCCTTCCCGATGTCTCGCCCGATGGCGCGCGCATTGGCGACCGCCACGGGGCCGCGGTCAAGCCTGGTGCCGGCATCCGCCGCCGTGGCAGCAGGCGCCATTGATCCGGCGGGCCAATCCGTGCAGTTGGCGCCCCATGCGTGTGGATCTGTTCGATTTCGAGCTGCCGGAAGCGTGCATCGCGCTGCGGCCCGCCAGCCCGCGCGATGCCGGCCGCCTCCTCGTGGTGCGCCCCGGCGCGGCCCTGGAGGACCGCGCGGTGCGGGACCTGCCGGATCTCCTGCGCCCGGGCGACGCCCTCGTCTTCAACGACACGCGGGTGATCCCGGCCCGGCTCGCGGCCCTGCGCACGCGCCCCGGGGCCCCGGGCCTCCGGGCCGAGGTGATGCTGCACCTGCGCGCGGCGCCCGACCGCTGGCGCGCCTTCGCGCGGCCCGGCAAGCGCCTCGCGGTCGGCGACATCCTCCGCTTCGGCCATGACGGCGCGGGCGCGCCGTGCGAGCTCGGCGGCCTCACCGCGACCCTGATCGAGAAGGGCGAGGGCGGCGAGATCACCCTGCGCTTCGACCTCACCGGGCCGGTGCTGGACGAGCGCATCGCGGCGCTCGGCACCCTGCCGCTGCCCCCCTACATCGCCGGCAAGCGCCCTGCGGATGACCGGGACGTCACCGATTACCAGACCGTCTATGCCCGCGAGCCCGGGGCGGTGGCGGCCCCGACCGCGGGCCTGCACTTCTCCGACGACCTCCTGGCGCGGATCGACGCCGCCGGCCTGTCGCGCCACACCGTGACGCTGCACGTCGGCGCCGGCACCTTCCTGCCCGTCAAGGCCAACGACACCGCCGATCACCGCATGCATGCCGAGATCGGGCATCTCGATGCGGAGACGGCCGAGCGCCTCAACGCGGTCCGGGCCGCGGGCGGGCGGATCGTGGCGGTCGGCACCACGGCGCTGCGGCTCCTCGAGAGCACGGCGGACGCCGAGGGCCGCCTCCGGGCCTTCTCGGGGCCGACCGAGATCTTCATCACGCCGGGCGTCCCGATCCGGGCGGTCGACGCCCTGATGACCAATTTCCACCTGCCCCGCTCGACCCTGTTCATGCTGGTCTCGGCCTTCTCGGGCCTCGAGACCATGCGGGCGGCCTATGACCACGCGATCCGGGGCGGGTACCGCTTCTACTCCTACGGCGATTCGAGCCTGCTCTTCCCGGCCGGAACCCCCTGATGACCGAACCCTCGCCCACCGAAGCCTCGCCCACCGAATTCTCGCCCACCGACGCCTTCGCGTTCCGCGTCGACGCCACCGACGGCCCGGCCCGCACCGGCGCCATCACGATGCCCCGGGGCGTGATCCGCACGCCCGCCTTC
Source organism: Methylobacterium soli (assembly GCF_008806385.1). GTDB lineage: Bacteria > Pseudomonadota > Alphaproteobacteria > Rhizobiales > Beijerinckiaceae > Methylobacterium > Methylobacterium soli. The sequence continues at coordinate 81,086 of NZ_VZZK01000030.1, read as the reverse complement.
ATGCCGGTCGGCACCGCCGCGACCGTCAAGGCGATGTATCCCGACCAGGTGCGCGCGCTCGGGGCCGACGTCGTGCTCGGCAACACCTATCACCTGATGCTGCGGCCCGGCCCCGAGCGCATGGCCCGCCTCGGCGGCCTGCATCGCTTCATGGGCTGGGAGGGGCCGATCCTCACCGATTCCGGCGGCTTCCAGGTGATGTCGCTCGCGAGCCTGCGGAAGCTCGACGAGAAGGGCGTCACCTTCCGCTCGCACGTGGACGGCTCGGCCCACCACATGAGCCCGGAGCGCTCGATCGAGATCCAGGGGCTGCTCGGCTCCGACATCCAGATGCAGCTCGATGAATGCGTGCGGCTCCCGGCCGAGCCCGCCGAGGTGGAGCGCGCCATGCGCCTGTCGCTGCGCTGGGCCGAGCGCTGCCGCGTCGCCTTCGGGACGCAGCCCGGCAAGGCGATGTTCGGCATCGTCCAGGGGGGCGACGTGCCGGCGTTGCGCGTCGAGAGCGCCCAGGCGCTGGTCGCCCTCGACCTCAAGGGCTACGCCATCGGGGGCCTCGCGGTGGGCGAGCCGCAGGCCGTGATGCTCGCCATGATCGAGACGGTGGAGCCGCACCTGCCGCGCGCGAAGCCCCGCTACCTGATGGGCGTCGGCACCCCGGACGACCTGATGCGGTCGGTGGCGCGCGGCGTCGACATGTTCGATTGCGTGATGCCGACCCGGGCCGGGCGCCACGGCCTCGCCTATACGCGCCACGGGCGGATCAACCTGCGCAACGCCCGCCACGCCGAGGACACGCGGCCCCTCGACGAGACCTCGTCCTGCCCCGCCGCCCGCGACTATTCCCGGGCCTACCTGCACCACCTCGTCCGCTCGGACGAGATCCTCGGCATGATGCTGCTGACCTGGAACAACCTCGCCTATTACCAGGACCTGATGGCGGGGATGCGCAGGGCGATCGCGGGCGGCCGCCTCGCCGACTTCTCGGGCGAGACCCGCGAGGCCTGGGCCCGGGCGGAGGCCGAGCGCGCCGCCGGCGCGTGAACGCGGTCCGGCGCCGGACATCCGCTCCGGGTGGAGGCTGCGTGAGAAGGCAGAGCCCGCCGGCATTGCCGACAGACGCACGCCCCTGAGAAGAATACAATTTGGCGCCGCCGCGAGGCTGCGTCCTCACACGGCCGCGGTGACGTGTTGACCTTCGCGGTGGGTGGCTCGCATGTCGGGTTGCGCGGGACGCGCCTGGCTCCGGTGCGAGGTTGCGGCGACCGACGCATCGGTGCGGCGCGCGGCGCGGGCAACGAATCGGGGGAACGCAATGACCGAGGCTCGAAACCTCGCCGAGATGGACAATCCCGCCCGGTTGATCGACGCCAGGATCGCGGCGCTCGACGGCTGGCAGGGCGCGGTGCTTGCCCGGATGCGGAACTGGATCCGGCAGGCCGATCCCGGGATCGTCGAGACCGTGAAGTGGAGAAAGCCGTCCAACGCCATGCTGGGGGTGCCCGTCTGGGAGCATGCGGGCCTCATCTGCACCGGCGAGACCTATCGCACCACCGTGAAGCTGACCTTCGCCAGGGGCGCCGCGCTCCCGGACCCTTCGGGCCTCTTCAATGCCAGCCTCGAGGGCGGCACCCGGCGCGCCATCGACATCCGCGCGGGCGATGCGATCGACGAGGACGCCTTCAAGGCACTCATCCGCGGCGCCGTGGCGCTCAACCTGTCCCGGGCGCGAGGCTAGGCAAACGTCGCGCGAGGGGCCCCCGCGCGCCGCGCCTTCAGGCCGCCCGGGCGAGTTCCGGCGTGCGGGCGAGGAAGCGCCGGAGCTCCGGGGCGGCCAGGGGACGGCTGAGCAGGTAGCCCTGCATCTCCTGGCAGCCCTTCTGGCGGACGAAGGGCAGCTGATCCTGCGTCTCCACCCCCTCCGCGGTGATGCGGGCCCCGAGATCGCTGCCGAGGCCGACGATGGCGCGCACGATCGCGGCCGTCTCGGGCTTGTCGATCTCGCCGATGAAGCTGCGGTCGATCTTGATCTTGTCGAATGGAAAGCGGCGCAGGTAGCTCAAGCTGGAATAGCCGGTCCCGAAATCGTCCAGCGCGATGCGCACCCCGAGGGTCCGCAACCGGTGCAGGCAGGCCAGCACCGCCTCGCTGTCGCGCATCAGCACGCTCTCGGTGATCTCGAGCTCCAGCCGGTGCGGGGCGAGGCCGGAGACGGCCAGGGCCGCCGCCACGTTGTGCTCCAGGCCCGGACGCTCGAACTGCACCGCCGAGACGTTGACGGCGACCCGCATGTCGCCCGGCCAGGTGGAGGCTTCCCGGCAGGCCTCGCGCAGGATCCAGCCGCCGAGCCGCGCGATCAGGCCCGTCTCCTCGGCCAGCGAGATGAACTCGCCCGGTCCGATCAGGCCCTGGCGCGGGTGCATCCAGCGCACCAGCGCCTCGCAGCCGCTGACGGCGGGATGGAGGAGGTCGAGGGCCGGCTGGTAATGCAGCAGGAACTGCCCCGCGCTCACCGCCTCGCGCAGGTCGAGTTCCAGCCGGTTGCGGCTGGCGAGGCGAGCGCTCATCCCGGCCTCGTAGAAGCAATGGGTGTTGCGGCCCGCGGCCTTCGCCCGATAGAGCGCGATGTCGGCATGCCCGAACAGCGTCCCGGCATCCTTGCCGTCCTGCGGGCCGCTGGCGATACCGATGCTGACGCCGATCTGCGCCGTGTGTCCGTCGAGACGGAGGGGCCGCCCGACCGCCTCGGTGATGCGCTCGGCGATCGCCCGCGCGGAGCGCTCCGCCACAGGACCGGGATCCGCCAGCAGGATCACGAACTCGTCGCCGCCGATGCGGGCGACCAGGTCGGTCTCCCGCACGACCTGGCGCAGGCGCTCGGCCACGGTCTGGAGGAGCACGTCGCCCGCCGGATGCCCCAGCGTGTCGTTGACGGCCTTGAACCGGTCGAGGTCGAGACAGAGCATGGTGGCGGCGCCGCTGACGGCGAGCTGGCGCTCGAGCTGGGCGTTGAAGGCGGCGCGGTTGGCCAGCCCCGTGAGGGGATCGTGGTGGGCGAGGTGATAGATGCGGCTCTCGATGCGCCGCCGCTCGGTGATGTCCTCGACGGTCGAGACCGAGCTTCCTGTCGGCAGGATCCGGGTCGAGACGGCGAGGATCCGCCCGCCGAAGGCGATCTCCACGACGCTCGCCACGCGGCCGCGCCCGAGGGGCTCCGGCCTGCCGAGCGAGCGCCACGCCGCCCGCCCGCCCGGCCCCCGCAGAGCCTGGGCCCGGGCCAGGATGCGTCGCAGCAGGACCCGGAGCGCGGTTCCGCGCGGGGCCTCGGCCTCGCCGAGCCCGAGGATTTCCCGGAAGCGGGCATTGCAGAGGACGAGGCGCCGCTCGGCATCGAGGAGGCACAGCCCCTGCGACATGTGGGCGAGGGCGAGTTTCAGGTTCTCGGAGCTGTCCCGGATCCGCGCCGCATCGTCCCTCTGCTCGGTGCGGTCGCGGGTGATCTTGGCAAATCCGATGAGGCCGCCGGCCTCGTCGCGGATCGCCTCGATGACAACATGCGCCCAGAACCGGCTGCCGTCCTTGCGCAGGCGCCAGCCCTCGGCCTCGTACCGGCCCTCCCGCCGCGCCACCGCGAGATTGCGCTCGGGCGCCCCTCTCGCCCGCTCGTCCGCCTCGTAGAAGCAGGAGAAGGTCTGCCCGACGATCTCCTGGGCCCGGTAGCCCTTGGCCCGCTCGGCGCCGGCATTCCAGTTGGTCACGACCCCGTCCGGATCGAGCATGTAGATCGCGTAATCCCGCACGCCCTGCACCAGCAGGCGATACATCAGGTCGGAACCGGGGCTCGGGGCGGGGCACGCGCTCATGTCGTCGATCTCGGCATCTCTGCGGGCAGCCGTTGGGGGACCGGCCCCTTCGGGCGCGGGACGGGCCAGGGACACTGAACCCGAAGGCAATCCTGTTCGCGGGACGGACCAAGCGGCGTCGGCGGCCTGACGCGCGGAGGATCCGTCCAAGTCGAGCCGGAGCATTCTACCAGAAGTTGCTAATGTCCCAGCGTTGAACCTGAGATCAACGTAGAGGACCGACGTTCAGGATTGGTGAAACCGGCGCATTTCGGCAGCGCGTAACCTGAGAGATATCCCGTCAAAACCGTTCTTTGACGCCCAGAGCCTCGACATTGCGTGCTCTTTGCACCGGGCTACCGCGTTTCCGTGGGGCGGCCGCGGCTCAGGGATGCGCCAGGACCCGATAGAAGCCATCGGGATCGTCGAGGCCGGTGGCGCGGGCCGCCCGAAGGCTTGCCACGATGCGGGCGGCCACGGGTAGGCGGTAATGCAGGGCGTCCCAGTAGTTCACATCCGCCGTCGTGACCGGGGAGGGGATGCGGAAATCCACCACCGTCGTCCCGTGGCGGCGGCCGATCTCCGCCACCTGCGCCTTGCAGGCGGCCTCGCGCGTGCCCTGGGGGGTGCCCGGCTGCCCCTGCGCGGCCGCGTGGACCGGCATGAAGGCGGCGAGCGTCACGGCCTCCGGCGGCACGGCGGCGAGGAGCGCCTCGAGCCAGGCGAGCGCCGGCATCGCGGCGCCGGCCTCTCCAGCCGGATCGGCCGCCAGGAGGGCTCCGGGCCCCGGGAGGGCTCCGTCCTCCAGGAGCGGGTTGCCGCCGCCATGGATGTGGGCGGCCGCCCGGACCGGGTCGTAGCTCGCCTCGGGGGGCGTGAACACGGCGTAGCCGTCGCGGCGGATGCGGTCGGGGGCGTGGCCGAGCCGATGGAGCGCCACGCGGGCGGCGGTGCCGAGGCTCTGCCAGTTCACCTGTCGCACCAGCCCGAGGGGCGCGCCCGGTTCGTAGAGCCAGGGCGGGAAGGGGCGAAAGGTGAGGCGGTGCCGGTCGGCATCGGCTGCGCACCAGGTCGAATCGAGGGCGAAGATCACGGCCCGGACCGCGCCCTGCCGCAGGAACAGCCGCGCGAGCTCCCGCTGCTCGAAGGGGGTCGCGGCATTCATGGCGAGGTTGGCGAAGCGGGCACCGAAGGCCGCGTCGAGGTCCCGCGGGTCGAGCAGGCGGGCCGTGGAGGTGCCGAACACGGCGGCATCGTAGGCGCCCCCGCGCACGATCTGCGGGTACATGAAGCGCTGGTTGAGGTCCATGATCGGCCCCGGCGCCCGCCCGGGCGCGGCCCGCAATCCGTAGGGATCCATCGCGGCGATGAAGCCAACGGCCCCGAGCCCGAGGAGGACGGCGAGCCCCGCGAAGGTCAGGGCGAAACGCCGCCACGCCGCCGCGGGCGCGAAGGCAGGGGCGGGGGCAGGGATAGGGGCAGCAGACCGCGACGGGTCCTCGGGCGGGGTCGGCATCGTCATCGCGTAAGCGCCCTCTCACGCGACCATGGCGGCCGCAGGGCGGACCGCGCCTCGCTGGCGGCCGATGCCGCATCCGCCCGCGGTTGACCCCATGGAACCGCTCGCCTATTGCGGGCCACGCTTTCCGCCAGGCCCGGCCCGACGGCCCGACCCGCGGCGGATGCGAGCGCGTAGCTCAGCTGGTAGAGCAACGGACTTTTAATCTGTAGGTCCTGGGTTCGAGTCCCAGCGCGCTCACCACAAATTTGCCCGCATGGCCAATGGCTTAGCGGGCTTTTTAACGCCCATACCGCCTCGGATCGTGTTGCAACCACCGGCAACACGATCCCTGATTTTACAATGTGTTACGACGGGACGTCGGCGACTCTATGCAACACGGGCGCAACACGCTTCGGCCTCTCGCTGCGTCATCAGGAACTCAGAATTGCTGGTGGCCATCCGTTCAGGGGAATTGCGCCGGGACGGAAGCCCGCGCTTAGCTTTGGTGCTTCCTTCAGCAACATAGGCCCATTGATCCGCCCCCACAGGAGTGGTCCGCCCTTTAGTATGGCTTTTGAGCCTGGAGGACGGACGAGATGGCGAAGCGACCCAAGCCGGAGGAGATTGTTGCCAAGCTGCGGCAGGCGGACGTGCTGATCTCACAAGGCCAGAGCGTGGCCGAGGCGATCCGCGCGATCAGTGTGAGCGAAGTGACGTACTATCGCTGGCGGCGTGAGTTTGGCGGCCTGAAGTCGGATCAGGTCCGGCGGATGAAGGAGCTGGAGACCGAGAACCAGCGGCTGCGCAAGGCGATCGCGGATCTGACGCTGGACAAGCTGATCCTGCAGGAGGCGTCTCGGGGAAACTTCTGAGCCCCGCGCGCCGGCGCGCCTGTGTCGAGCACATCATGGACGTCCTGCACGTCTCCGAGCGTCGCGCCTGTCGGGCGCTCGGCCAGCATCGCTCGACACAGCGCAAGGTGCCGCGGGGCCGCGACGATGAGGCGGCGCTGACGGCCGACCTTGTCGAATTGGCGGAGAAATACGGCCGCTACGGTGACCCTCAAGATCAGCGCGTTGCTGAAGGCGGCCGGCTGGCTCGTCAACGACAAGCGGGTCGAGCGGATCTGGCGGCGCGAGGGGCTGAAGGTGCCAGCGCGTCAGCCCAAGCGCGGTCGGCTGTGGGACGGGGACGGGTCGAGCCTGCGGCTACGGCCGGAGCACCGCAACCAGGTCTGGTCGTATGACTTCGTTGAGGCGCGCACGCACGACGGACGCAAGTTCCGGATGCTCAACGTCGTGGACGAGTTCACGCGCGAGTGCCTGGCCATCCGTGTGGCCCGCAAGCTCAAGGCCGTGGACGTCATCGATGTGCTGTCGGATTTGTTCATCTTGCGCGGAGTGCCCAGCCACATCCGCTCGGACAATGGACCGGAGTTCATCGCCAAGTCCGTGCAGTCGTGGATCACTGGGGTCGGTGCGAAGACGGCCTACATTGCACCAGGCTCACCATGGGAGAATGGATACGTCGAGAGCTTCAACGCTCGCCTGCGGGACGAACTGCTCAACGGTGAGATCTTCTATACGCTCAAGGAGGCACAGATTGTGATCGAGAGTTGGAGACGTCACTACAACACGGTCAGGCCGCACGGATCATTGGGCTACCGACCGCCAGCTCCGGAAGTGTTCATGCCTGCCTTCACGGTCTGGCCCGCCGCTTCGGCCAAGCTGCCCGTGGTGGAGCGGCCAACCGTGCACTAACCTTGAACCTGGGCCACCCCGTGGGGGCGGATCACTCGACGAGACCGAGTTCCTCTCGGACCACGGCCTGCGGGCGCTCTCAAAGGCACATGCCGAGCAGCCCTTCACCCTCGATTGGAACGGGACGCGCTTCGTCGTCGATTACGAGCCGGGAGAGTCGACCAGCAGCGTATTCGGCGGCAATTCGAACTGGCGCGGCCCGGTCTGGATGCCGATCAACTACCTGCTGATCGAGTCCCTCTACCGGTTCGGCAGCTTCTACGGCGATGACACGCGGTTCGAGTGCCCGACGGGGTCTGGGCAGTACCGCACCCTACCGGAGATCGCCGAGGAACTCGCGCGCCGTCTGACGCGCCTGTTCCTGCGCGGCGCGGACGGGCGCCGGGCGGTGCTCGGAGCCAATGACCGGCTTCAGACGGATCCGGCCTTCCGCGACCACGTGCCGTTCCATGAGTACTTCCACGGGGACACCGGCGCGGGACTCGGCGCTGGCCATCAGACCGGATGGAGCGGCCTCGTCGCGCTGCTGCTGTTCCCTGATCTGCAAGCCAGGATCCGCCCTCCGCCCTATGCGTAGGGGCAACGCTGAGTTCGCGCTGGATCCGATCCGGTCATCCCCGATGGCTTGAGAACTCAGGTTGCAGCATACGGACGTACGATCAACGAAGTCCCGTGATCAGGGCTTCGCAACGACCGCCTTGGAGATACTGCCTGTGAAGACTGAATTGCTGCGATGGGCGCGAAGTGGATGGCCGGAGTTGGCCGTAAGCCGCCGGTCTGCTTCGGGGCTTAAGCTGTGAGTTAGCAGACGGTCGTCGAGGCTCAACTGAATGCCTCAGAGTGACCCGATCCGAACATTCAGATGGACCTCAGCGAGAGTCCGGAGTGAGCGGAAAGCGGACGTCCGAAGGTTACTCTGGCTGCCGTGTCGCACTCGAGCCGCCCGGCGCTCAAGGCCTGAGGGCTGGGAGACAATGACAAGAATTGTGGTCGCGCAGGGCCGCACCGTCTTGTCTACTCTTCATGTGGGGATTCCTGGGAAGACAGGCCCCTGCCAGAGCGCAGGCATCAATTTCGCTGATTATAGCCATCAATTTTGAATGCTTGGACTCTCTCTTGGAACAGCCTACGTTTTCCTCAATGCTCGTCGCTCCTGCTTACGCAATTCAGCAGAGCTGAACGGCTTAGATAAGACGACGGAGGAAACATGCTGGACCATGACATCGTGTCTGCGACTGAGAACCGTCGGTAGGTCGCGCGCATGCAGCCGAACTGGATCGTCCTGTCCCTCACGCTAGCCTATATGGCGGTCATGGGGCTGATTAGCTTCTCCGCCCGGCGCTATGCGAAGAGTGCGGGAAGCTTCACCTCCGGGGGAACCCGCTATCACGCGTTCCTGATCGGCTTCCTGCTGATGTCGGAATTTATCGGCACGGCCACCAGCGTCGGCACCACGCAGACGGCCTACAAGGTCGGCCTGTCTGCGGCCTGGAACGTGTTGGCTCTCGCCATCGGCTTCCTGCTTTATGGCGTACTCCTGGCTAGCCGCTTCAAGCAACTCGGCGAAAACACCATCTCGGGTGCGCTGGCCAAGGCCTATGGCCGCCCGACGAAGCTCGCGACCTCGATCATCATGATCTTCGCCCTGCAGATCGTGGCCGTGTCGACCTATGCAGGTGGCGGCACGATCCTGGCGGGGCTGCTCAACGTCGACCGGACCAGCGCCATCATCATCACGGGAGCTGTCGCAACGCTCTACGTCAGCGTCGGCGGCATGCGCTCGGTGATCTACACCAACGTCCTGCATGCGCTCGTCAAATACATCGGCATCCTGGTCGCAGTCGCCTTCGGGCTCTCACAGCTCGGAGGCCTCGGGGCGTTGCAGGAGCGTGTGCCCGAGCGGATGTTTGCGGTCGACGCGGTCGGCTGGCCGCAGATCTTCGCATGGCTGGTGGCTGGCATCGGCGCTGTCTTCTCCACGCAGTACGTGATCCAGGCGATCAACACCGTGGAGGACGGGCGGACCGCGCGGCAGGCAAGCTTCTACTGCGCCCTTCTGCTCGTCCCGTTCGGGATCTGCGCCGCCCTGGTCGGCGTCTGCGCGGCGGCGCTTCTGCCCGGGATCCCGGCAATCCAAGCCCTGCCGAGCCTGATCGCCCGCATGGACGATCTCCTCGCCGCTGTCGTTGTGGCGGGATTGGCGGGATCCCTGTTCGGCACGATCTCGGCCCTCAGCATCGGTGCCGCGACGCTCCTGTACAAAGACTTCTATCTCTCGCGCCTCCGGACCGAGGAAGGGGCGTCGTCCCTGCGCTTCGTACGGATTGCCACCATCCTCGTAGGCCTGATCCCAATCCCGCTTGCGATCTTCGCGCCGGACATCCTGAAGGTCACGTTCCTGGCGAAATCCCTGCGGGCGACGCTCGCGGTGCTGGTACTCTTCGCCTTTTACGCGCCGCACTTCGGCAGCCCGCGCGCGGCAGTCATCAGTATCCTCGCCTCTCTCGTCCTGACGATCGGCTGGTTCCTGGCCGGGGACCCGCTGGGGATCGACAATGCCTACGTGGCGCTCGTCATCCCTCTCGTTGTCATGGCGTTTGCACAGGCCCGGAAGAATGCCATGCCTAGTACCGAGCCGGCGACATCGCTCTGAAGGAACCCGGGACGCAACCAGATCCAGCCAAGCCAGCGGCTCAGCCGGACCTAGTTGCGCCTCGGATCGCATGCTAAAAACCTCTGATGTCCGAGGCTCTTGAGATCGCCCATGGCGCCTTCGGCCGAGTCGCTCTCCTTGACATGGACCGCGGCCTCGTCCGCCATGCGCACCCGCATTGCCACGTGCTGCTGAAGGTCGAGGGAGACGACACGCAGTTCCTCGTTGGCGACCGCATCGTGGCGCTCACCGATGATCAGGCCGTTCTGGTCAATGCCTGGGAGACTCACGCCTACCTGCACAATCCGCAGCGCGACAAGGCGATGATCCTCGCGCTCTATGTCGAGCCCGACTGGCTCAGCGCCTTCCGACGCAATTGGGCGGCGAGCGGCGCGCCCGGCTTCTTCAGCCAGCCGTTCGGTAGCGTGACGCCGGCGATCCGCCGGCTGGCCCACGACCTCGCCGCAGAGATGGTCTACGCGCCGGACTCCTCCCACATCCAGGACGAACTCCTATCCGGCCTTATGATCGCGGTAATCGAGCGCTTCACAGCTTGGCGGGAGGCGAGCGAGTCCCTGCGCGCCGCCGCCCGGCGCAATGCCGGCGACTGGCGCATCCGGCGCGCCGTCGCGCGGATGCGGGCCGAGCCAGGTGCCGCCCTGGGCGCCGATGCGCTGGCTCGCGAGGTGGGCCTGTCCCGAGCCCATTTTTACCGCCTGTTCGAGCAGTCGACCGGCGCCCCACCCCATGTCTTCCTCAACGCGATCCGGGTCGAGCACGCCGTCGAGGCGATCGTGCGGAGTGACGAGAGCCTCGCCGACATCGGCACCCGTCTCGGCTTCGCCGCTCCCGCGCATTTCTCGCGCTTCTTCCGCGACCATGTCAGCGTACCCCCGAGCGTCTTTCGCAGCATCCTCCGGCGGGGTGGCGAGCCCGCGATCTGATGGGCGCTCCTCAACGCGGATGCGGCGCCGGACGTCGCGGCGGCACCTACAAAATGAGACATCTCGGTAAGTGACGAGACGCACCGGCATCGTCTCGATCGAACCACGCCGCCATCCTCGTCCCAGCACGGAACCCGCGAGAGTTCCGGCGGAGGAAGCGAATTGGGCATCGAGCACACGACGTTCGTCGGACGATCGGTGGAGCGCGTCGAGGACGCCGCGCTGCTCTCCGGGTTCGGTCGCTACATCGACGATCTCGGCACGCGGCCGGGCACGCTGCACGCGGCGATCCTGCGCTCGCCCCACGCCCATGCGGACATCGTCGGCATCGACATTGAGGTCGCGCGGGCGCTGCCCGGCATCGTCGCCGTCGTCACGGGCCGGGACCTCGCCAACATCACCACCGGCCTCGTGCCAGCAGTGCGGGCCGCACTCGACGCCCGCGCCATCGCGGTCGACCGGGTGCGCTACGTGGGCGAGCCCGTCGCAATCGTGGTGGCGCGCGACCGCTACCTCGCGGAGGATGGCTGCGACCTGATCGAGGCGCAGTACCGGGTGCGAACGGCGGTGGTCGATCCCGTCGCGGCGCTCGCCCCCGATGCCCCGGTCCTGCACGAAGGCGTCGGCTCGAACCTCGTCAGCGACCGGCGGTTCCGCTACGGCGATCCCGAGACGGCCTTTGCCGAGAGCCCGCACAGTCTGTCTGTAACGGTGCGCTACCCGCGCAACACGGGCTCGCCGATGGAGACCTACGGGGTCGTCGCCACCTACGATCCGACGGACGATTCCTACGACGTCCTGGCGAACTTCCAGGGGCCGTTCAGCATCCACGCGGTGGTGGCGCGCGCGCTCAAGGTCCCGGGCAACCGCCTGCGCCTGCGCACGCCCCCGGATTCGGGCGGCAGCTTCGGGGTCAAGCAGGGCGTCGCCCCGTACGCCGTGCTGATCGCCGCCACGGCCCGCCTCGTCGGCCAGCCGGTGAAGTGGATCGAGGACCGGCTGGAGCACCTCTCGGCATCCGTCTCAGCGACGAACCGGGTCACCACTCTGAAGGCTGCCTTCGATGGGGAGGGCCGGGTCACGGTCCTCAACTGGGACCAGGTCGAGGATTGCGGCGCGTACCTGCGTGCGCCGGAACCCGCCACCCTCTATCGGATGCACGGCAATCTGACCGGCGCCTACGCGATCCGGAACGTGGCCGTCCGCAACCGCGTCGTGCTCACGAACAAGACGCCGACCGGCCTCGTTCGCGGCTTCGGAGGGCCGCAGGTCTACTATCCCCTCGAGCGGCTGATGCAGTGCATCGCCCGCAAACTCGGCCTCGATCCCTTCGCGGTGATCCGCCGGAATTTGATCCCGGCCGATGCGTTCCCGTACCGCACCGCGACCGGGGCCCTCTACGATTCGGGCGATTATCAGCGCGCCCTCGACGAGGCGGCCCGGGATGGGGAGCTCGATGATCTCAAGCGGCGGCGCGACGCCGCGCGGGCGGAGGGACGCCTCTACGGCATCGGCCTGACGGCGGCGGTCGAGCCCAGTGTCTCCAACATGGGCTACATCACCACGGTGCTGACCGCGGCCGAGCGTGCCAAGGCCGGTCCGAAGAATGGCGCGCAATCGACCGCCACGATCACGCTCGATCCCGTGGGATCGGTCACCGTGCAGGTTGCCTCCGTGCCGCAGGGACAGGGCCACCGCACCGTCCTGGCCCAGGTGGTGGCCGACGTGCTCGGCATCCCGATGGGGCAGGTCCGGGTCACGACCGACCTCGACACGGCCAAGGACGCGTGGTCGATCGCCTCGGGAAATTATTCGAGCCGCTTCGCCGCCGCGGTGGCGGGCGTGGCGCACCTCGCCGCCACGCAGCTGCGCGACAAGCTTGCGCGGATCGCGGCGGCGCAGCTGAACCTGCGGCCCGAGGATCTCGTCTTCGCGGACGGGCGCATCGCCTCGCGTACGAACCCAGATGCCGGCCTACCCTTCGGGCGCGTGGCCGCCACTAGCCATTGGTCGCCGGGGCTCGTGCCTGAGGATATCGGCTCCGCGATCCGCGAGACGGTGTTCTGGACGCCGCCGGAGTTGACCGCCCCCGACGCGGACGACCTCGTCAACTCTTCCCTCTGCCACGGCTTCATCTTCGATCTCTGTGGCGTCGAGATCGACCGAGTCACCGGCAAAATCAGGATCGATCGCTACGTCACGATGCACGATTGCGGGCGCGTGCTGCACCCCGGCATGGTCGAGGGGCAGGTGCGCGGAGGCTTCGCGCAGGCCCTCGGCGCGGCGGTCTACGAGGAACTCGCCTACGGCGACGACGGCGCCTTCCTGTCCGGCACTTTCGCCGACTACCTGCTGCCCACCGCTACCGAAGTGCCGGACCTCCGGATCTTGCACGTCGAGAGCCCGTCGCCCTTCACGCCTTTGGGCGCCAAGGGCGTCGGCGAAGGCAATTGCATGTCGACCCCGGTCTGCCTCGCCAACGCGGTGGCGGATGCTCTCGGCCTCGACGCAATCGACCTGCCTCTGACGCCCTCCAAGCTCGCTAGCCTCGCGGCCGGCGCGGACGAGCCGGCGCCGCCCGCCGGCCACGCCGCCCCCAAGCCGCCGGCCAAGCCTGGCGACCGCACCCTGCGCGGGGAGGGCTTGGCCCAGGTGGCTGCACCGCCGGAGACGGTCTGGGCGATGCTCCTCGACGCGGACCTGCTGGCTTCTGTCATCCCGGGTTCGCACGGGGTGCGGAAGCTTTCGGATACACATTTCCAAGCCGATGTCAGCCTCGGGGTCGGCCCGGTGAAGGGCCGGTACAAGGCCGATGTGACCCTGTTCGACCTCGAGGCGCCGCGGACGGCGACGCTGACCGGCACCGTAACGGGCAGCCTCGGCAGCGGCGGCGGCTCCGGCCGCATTACCCTGGAGCCGGACGGCGCCGGAGGCACCCGCGTCTCCTACGTCTACGAGGCCGCCGTCGGCGGCAAGGTCGCGGCGGTCGGAGGACGCCTCCTCGACGGCGCCGCACGCGTGATCATCGGCGGCTTCTTCGCGGCACTCGCCCGCCGGGCCGGCGGACCATCCGGCCGCAACACCGGCCTCGCGGGCTTCCTGCGGGGGCTCCTGCGTCGGCTGCTCGCACGCCTCGGAGCATCGGCATGAAGCCCGCCTCGTTCGGCTATGTCCGCGCCGAGTCTCTGGAGGAGGCCCTCGACGCCCTGCGCCAGCATGGGCCCGAGGCCCGGATCATCGCGGGCGGCCAATCTCTGATGCCGATGCTCAACATGCGGCTAACCAAGCCCGCAATGCTTGTCGACGTGATGCGGATCGCTGCCCTCAAGGAACCCCATGTCGAGAAGGGCGCGCTTGTCGTCCCGGCCGGCGTGCGACAGGCAATCCTGCTGGAGCGGCCGAAGCTCGCGGACGACCTGCCGCTGCTGGCCTCCGCCCTGCCGTGGGTTGGGCATATCCAGACCCGGGCGCGCGGCACCCTCTGCGGCTCTGTCGCCCACGCCGACCCGAGCGCCGAGATCCCGCTCTGCCTCGTCGCGCTCGAGGGCGAGGTGCGCCTGCGAGCCCGTCGGAAGGCGCGGAGGATTACGGCGGAAGCCTTCTTCACCGGCATGATGGTGACCGAGAAGGCCGACGACGAGATGATCGAGGCCATCGCTTATCCCCTGCGCAGGCGAGGGACCGGCTACAGTTTTGCAGAGGTCGGGCGCCGCCACGGCGACTTCGCGATCGTCGCCTGCGCGGCCGTCGTCGACAGTGCGCGCATGCGGCTCGCGATCGGCGGCGTCGCGGACCGGCCGACCGCCCGCGACTTCCCCCATCTCGACGGATCGGCGCTCGACGACGCCCTCAACGCCTTCGCGTGGGATCTCGGCGCGGGCGACGATCTCCACGCCACCGCCCGCTACCGCCGCGACCTCGTGCGCAGCCTTGGGCGTCGCGTGCTGGAAGACGCCGCCAAGGTGACGAAGGGCGAGACCAACCGGGAGGCCGCGCCATGCCGCAGCTAGACGCGAAGGGGCGCCACGCGGTCGCCTTCACCCTCAACGGACGCCCGGCCGCGGTCGAGGTCGAGACGCGCACCCTGCTGACGGACGCGCTCCGCCACGGCCTCGGCGCTACGGGCACGCATGTCGGCTGCGAGCACGGCGTCTGCGGTGCCTGCACGGTCTCGATCGACGGCGTGCCGGCCCGCGCCTGTCTGACGCTGGCGGTCGGAATCGAGGGCTGCGCGATCCGCACCGTCGAGGGTTTGGCGCCGGAGCCCGGCCGGCTTGGGAGCCTCCAGGCGGCGTTCCGGCGCCACCACGCCCTGCAATGCGGATTCTGCACCGCCGGCATCCTGGTGTCGCTCGACGCCTACCTCGCCCTGCGGCCGAGCCCGTCGCGTCGGGAGATCACCGAAGTCGTCGGCGGCCACCTCTGCCGCTGCACCGGCTACGCGCCGATCATCGAGGCCGCCCTGGAGGCGGCCGCGGAACTGCGGGGCGAGGGCCCGGCCCTGGCCCCTTCGGAGAACGCCCATGCTTGATCTCGGAACCAGCTTCCTGGCGAGCGTCTCGCGCGATCCGCGGGCGCTGGCCATCGTCGACGGCGACACCCGACTGACCTACGCGGAGTGGTACGCCGTGATCTCCGCCACCGTCGCGGGCCTCGACCGGCTTGGGCTCAAGCCCGGTGACCACCTCGTCACGGTTCTGCAGAACCGCTTAGAGGCGGCGACCCTGCACTGGGCCTGCCAGTTCGCCGGGATCGTGATCACGCCGATCAATTGGCGGGCGAGGCCCGACGAGATCGACTTCGCGGTCGCGGACGCGGAGGCCTGCGCGATCGCCTACGAGCCGGTCTCGGCCGAGAGCCTGCGGGCGAGCGAGGGCCCGGGCCGGATCCCCCGCATCGCGGTCGGCATGGCCTCAAATCCCGGCGAGACGGCGTTCTCCGATCTCGCTACCGGGGAGTCCGCCCCGGCGAAGCCTCGTACCGACGCGGAGGCGATTTCGCTGATGCTCTACACCTCCGGCACGACCGCCAAGCCCAAGGGCGTGCCGCGGCAGCACCGGGCGGAACGGGCGGCGGCGCTCGCCCACGTGGCGCAGAATCTCTACGGACGCGCCGAGCGGACCCTCGGCGTCATGCCGCTCTACCACACGATGGGAGTGCGCTCGCTCCTGGCGATGTCGTTGATTGGGGGCACCTTCGTCTGCCTGCCGCGATTCGACGTCGCCAGCGCCCTGCGGCTGATCGCGTCTGAACGCATCACGAACCTCTACCTCGTGCCCACCCTCTATCATGACCTCGTCCACCATCCCGATTTCCCGACCACCGACACCGGCTCCGTGCGCAAGCTCGGATTTGCCGGAGCACCGATGACCGACGGATTGCTGGCCCGCCTCACGGAGGCGTTCCGGCCGGATCTGTTCGTCAACCATTACGGCTCGTCGGAGGTCTACACCTTCACGGTCAACCACGAAGCCGCGGCCAAGCCCGGCTCGGCCGGCCGGGCCGGTCTCAACACCATGGTGCGCATCGTGCCGCTGACGGGCGCCCCGGACGCCACCGCCGCCCCCGGCGAGGAAGGCGAGATCGCCGTCATCGCGAGCGGCGACGAGGCTTTCGAGGGCTACTGGCGCCGCCCCGAGGCCACCGCGAAGGCGTTCCGCGAGGGCTGGTACTTCACCGGCGATACCGGCTTCGCGGACGCCGATGGCGACATCTTCGTCACCGGCCGGGTCGACGACATGATCATCACCGGCGGCGAGAACGTCTCGCCGGTGGAGATCGAGAGCCGGCTCTCCCTGCACCCGGCCGTCTCCGAGGTCGCCGTCGTGGGCCTGCGTGACGAGCGCTGGGGCCGGATCGTCGCCGCCTTCGTCAAGCGGAGCGGCGGCGTCGATGCGGCGGCTCTGGACGCCCATTGCCGGGCGGGCGGACTGCCGAGCCACAAGCTCCCGCGCCGATACGTCTTCGTCGACGAGATCCCGAAATCCCCCGTCGGCAAGCTGCTTCGCCGCCAGCTAGTGGCCGGCGAGTACGTCGCCGAAACCCCGCCAGAAACGCCGATCAAAGGGCCGGCCGCGGCCTGAACGAGCCTCCGTCCGCAATCATCGCGGCCTCAACTCCCTGCCCACCCTCGAGCGAAAGCCAAGCCCATGACGACAGATCCACGCCTGACGAACCTCGACGGCTTCCGCGTCGAGATCGATGCGGAGCGCGAGCGCGCCGACGTGATCCTCGCCCGTCCGCCCATGAACGTGATTGCGATGCCCCAGCGCGACGAGATGCGAAAAGTGTTCGAGGCCCTCGACGAAGATGCACGCGTGCGCGTCATCGTGCTGCGCGCGGAGGGCGAGCACTTCTCATCAGGCGGCTACATCAAGGGATTCCTGGAGGCCTCCCCCGAGCACGTCTCGAAGCTCGCCTGGAACATCGCCGCACCGGCCCGATGCTCAAAACCTGTGATCGCGGCCAACCGCGGCTACACCTTCGGGGTCGGCTTCGAGATCTCGCTCGCCTGCGACTTCCGCATCGTCTCCGAAACATGCCGCTACGCGCTCCCCGAGCAGAAGCTCGGCCAAATCCCCGGCTCCGGCGGCTCGGCCCGGCTCCAGAAGATCATCGGCATCACCCGCACCAAGGACATCGTGATGCGCTCCAAGCGCATTCCCGGGCGGCAGGCCCTGGACTGGGGTATCGCGACGGAATGCGTGCCCGATGCGGAGCTCGAGACAGCGGTCGACGCCCTGGTTGAGGAGCTGCGGGCCTTCTCCCCCATCGCCCAGCGCACGGCCAAGAAACTCCTCAACGACACCGAGGATGCGAGCCTCTCGATCGCGATCGAGCTCGAGGGCCATTGCTACAGCCGGTTGCGCCAGGCGGATGATTTCCGCGAGGGCGTCGAGGCCTTCCACGAGAAGCGCGCCCCGCGCTTCACCGGCTCGTAGAGCCCGAGGGCCGGGAGCGCTCGTCCCGCGCCGCGAGCGGACGCTCCCGCAGCCCTTCGAACTATTCCGAGGCATCCCGCATCGGCGGGCAATCAGGGTGCGCGGCCCGACAGGCGGCCCCCGGAGCCGGCAGCAAGACTGGTCGAGATCCACGCCCGATGCGGCCACGGTCGCGCCCGAGGGAGGAAACGCATGTCCACCACCGCCACGCTCCCGCCCGATCCCGCCGCGCTCGCCAAGCCCACGGGCCGTCAGACCTTCA
The DNA here is from genome assembly GCF_008806385.1 of Methylobacterium soli. Lineage (GTDB taxonomy): Bacteria > Pseudomonadota > Alphaproteobacteria > Rhizobiales > Beijerinckiaceae > Methylobacterium > Methylobacterium soli. Next base: position 63,186 of record NZ_VZZK01000030.1, on the reverse strand, counting down.
CGGCCGCCATGGCCTCGCTGTTCGGCTGGGGCCTTGACCTGTTCGATCTCTTCATCCTGCTCTACGTCGCGCCGGTCGTCGGGGCGCTGTTCTTCCCGGCCGACAAGCCGATGCTATCGCTCGCTGGCGCCTACGCCTCCTTCGCGGTGACGCTGCTGATCCGGCCACTGGGCTCCGCCCTGTTCGGATCCTACGCCGACCGTTTGGGCCGGCGGCGCGCCCTGATGGTGGCGGTGACCGGGGTCGGCGTGTCGACGGCGATCTTCGGCCTCCTGCCGACGGTCGGACAGATCGGCTGGCTCGCCACCGCGATCTTCCTCGTCTTTCGCCTCGTCCAGGGCATCTTCGTCGGCGGCGTGGTCGCGGCCTCCCATACAATCGGCACGGAATCGGTGCCCGAGCGCTGGCGCGGCCTGATGTCGGGCGCGGTCGGCGGGGGCGGCTCCGCCATCGGCGGCCTTCTCGCTTCGCTGGTGTTCTACGTCGTCTCGCTGATCGCGCCCGGCGAGGCTTTCGCGGAGTGGGGCTGGCGGCTGATGTTCTTCTCTGGCCTCCTCACCTCGGTGATCGGCCTGGTTCTGTTCCGCAACCTCGAGGAATCGCCGATCTTCAAGCAATTGCAGGCGCGCAAAGCACAAGCTCGCATCGGGGCGCCGGCGGAGGCCTCGCCGATCCGCGTGCTATTTTCGCCCGCCCACCGGGCGAGCTTCCTCGTCTCAGTGCTCATCGCCTTCGGGGGCGGGGCGGCCTACTATCTGACCTCGGGCTACCTGCCGACCTTCCTCAAGCTCGTGAACGGCGTGCCGAACGCGAGCGCCTCGATGATCCTGGTCGGCGCCAACGTCGCGGCGGCGATCGGGGCCTGCGGCATGGGCGAGCTGAGCCAGCACCTCGGACGGAAGAAGTCCTTCATCTTGATGGGGGTAATACGCCTCTTCGCATTTCCGGCTTTGTTCCTCGCCATGGCGAACACGACGAGCCTCGCGGGGGTGGCAATCTGCGCCTGCCTCCTCGCCCTCATCGCCAACGCGAGCTACGGGCCGCTGCTGATCTTCCTGAACGAGAAATTCCCGACGGCCGTGCGTGCCACCGGCACGGGCCTGACCTGGAATGTCGGCTTCGCCCTCGGCGGCATGCTGCCGACCCTGGTTTCCCTCGTCTCTGATGGCCCGAGCCAGATCCCGATGGTGCTCGCGATCGTCACGACCGGCGTCACGCTGGTCTACCTCGTGGGCGCCTTCCTGACCGAGGAGACGCAGGGCAATCTCGATCGGGCCTGAGCGCCCCCGTCGCGCGAGGCGGAGCATCAGGATGACCGGCGATCCCCTCTGGACCTTCGCCTGCGAGTTCTACGGCCGTCCCGGCATCGCCGAGGCCTGCCTCGCCCTGCAGGATGAGGCGGGCGCCGACGTGCCGCTCCTCCTCTACCTGATCTGGTGCGCCCGGACCGGCCGCCCGGTGGACGCGGCGGCGATTGCCGGGGCGGATGACCGGATCGCATCCTGGCGCGTTCAGGTGATCGCGCCGCTGCGGGCGATCCGCCGGGCGATGCGGTCCGAGCTCCTGCCGGGGCAGTCGACGCAGGCGCATCGGGAGCGGATCAAGGCGGCGGAACTCGAGGCGGAGCGCCTCGCCCTCGCGGCCTTGTCGGCCGCGGCTCCGGAGCCGGTGTGTGCTGCCGATTCGGGTACGGACGTCCTCGCGCTCTACGCCGCCCATCTCGGCCGCCCATGGCCGGACGCGCCCCTGCGCGTCCTCAGGGCGGCCCTCGGCACGGGCTGAGCCTCGATCAGGCCTCCTCGGCCCGCCAGCGCCGCACCCCGTGGAAGTCGATGTCGAACAGGTCGAGCACCCGCCCGAGGGTGTGGTCGACCATGTCGGCCAGGCTCTCGGGACGCGCGTAGAAGGCCGGCACCGGCGGGGCGATGATCGCGCCCATCTCGGAGAGCGTCGTCATGGTGCGCAGGTGCCCGGTATGAAGCGGGGTCTCTCGTACCATCAGGACGAGGCGGCGGCGCTCCTTCAGCACCACGTCTGCCGCCCGCGTCAGCAGGCCGGAGGTGACGCCGGTGGCGATCTCGGCCTGGCTGCGCATGGAGCAGGGCGCCACGATCATCCCGCGCGTCTTGAAGGATCCGGACGCGATCGCCGCACCAATATCGGCCTGGGCGTAGGTCTTGGCTGCCAGAGCCCGCACGTCGGCGACCTTGAGGTCGGTCTCGTGGGCGAGGGTCACCTCCGCCGAACGCGACATCACGAGATGCGCTGGGATCGCGAGATCCCGCAGGATCTCAAGAAGGCGGATGCCGTAGATCACCCCGGAAGCGCCCGAGATGCCGACCACGAGGGGCAGGGCGCTCATTGAGGGCGGGCCGGGCCACAGGTCCGGGCTTGCGCTGCACTCATCACACCTCCTGATTTGACTCCCATGACCGCGGAATCCTTCGCAGGAGAGTATCGGCGCCCCGTCGCAGCTGTCGAGTAACGATGGCTGATCAACATCATCAGGAGGACGGGTGCCTATTCGGTGATGATATACGCCTGCAGCGCGGCGGCGGCCACGCTCAGTTCCTCCTCGAGGATTGTGATGAAACGCTGAGCGGCGTTGCTCGGCGGGTTCTTCGGGTGATGGATGATGACGAGCTCGCGCGCGATGCGCGGCGCCACGATGCGGTAGGCCTTCAGGGACCCGTCCGCGAGTTGGCGGCTGACGGCGATGCTCGGCAGCACGGTAAAGCTCGTCGAGCGGGCCACGAAATCCGCTATCGCCGGCGGCAGGTCGAGTTCGAGCTTCGGGCTCAGCGTAACATCGGCTGCGCCGAGACGTCGGTCCAGCTCCAGGCGCAGGCCGTGCCGGGTGGAGGGCAGGATCAGGTCGAGGGCGGCGAGGTCGGCCATCCGGAGGGGCAACGGCACCGGAAGCGGCGTGTCGCGCCCGCCAACCACCACCATCTCCTCGTCGAGGAGCGGCGCCGTCACAAGGCCGAGCCGGCGATCGGGCCGGTTGATCACCGCGAGATCGAGGGCGCCGTGGCCGACGCCGTCGATGAAGGTGCTGGTGTAGCCGTCGGCCAAGGACAGCTCGACATCCGGATAGGCCGCCGCGAAGCGGACGAGAACGCTCGGCACGATGCTCATCGACAGCGAGGACAGGATGCCGGCCGTCACGCGCCCCGAGACCGTCTGCGACAGGCGCGCCATCGTGGCGTGGGCCTCGGCGACGTCGCGCTGGATCGGCTGGACAAGCCGATGCAGCGTGCGGCCGGCGGCGGTCGGCACCATCGCCTTCGGCTGGCGGTCAAACAGGCGCTGGCCGAGCTCACGCTCGAGCTTGGCGATCTGCATGCTGAGCGCGGGCTGGACCACGTTCACCCGCTGGGCCGCGCGGGTGACGCTGCCCTCCTCGAACAGGGCGACGAAATAGGAGATCTGGCGAAGGTCCATGCACGGGACTCTGCTGGCATACGCGACAGGCGTGAAAGGATCACGCCACGGCAGGGGCCGCAATTCAGACCGACTGATCCGGCCCATCAGCAATCGTTATTTTTCCCGGGACGTGGAACGGCTTAACGATTCCGAACAAGATGGCATCCTGTGAGAGCGCCGCATTCGGGACGACAGCATGAGCGACCCCACCCCCGTCCGTTCGCTGCGCGAGTGGCTCGATCGGCTGGCCGAGACCGGCCGCCTCTCCGTGGCCCGTCCCGGCATCGGCCTCCGCCACGAGGCGGCGGCGGTGGCGAACCGGCTCGACGGAAGCCGCGCCAGCCTGTTTCCGCAGCCGGGTGGCCATCCGGGCACCATCGTCTCCGGCCTCGTATCCAGCCGGGCCTGGATGGCGGAGGCTCTCGGCACCGCGCAGGATCGCCTCGTGGCCCATTTCCAGCGCGCGGCGGCCGAGCCGCTGCCCTGGCGCGAGCGGGAAACCGCCCCCGCGCAGGAGATGGTGCACCGGGAGGGCATCGACATCCTCAAGCTCCTTCCGGTCCCGACCCTGAACGAGCACGACAGCGGCCCCTATATCTCGGCAGGCCTGATGATCTCGCGCGATCCGGAAACGGGCGTGCAGAACGTCGCCATCCTACGCTGCCAGATCAGCGGGCCGGACCGCATCGGCGTGCTCGTCCTGCCGCGGCACACCGACAACTTCTACCGCAAGGCGGAAGCGCAGGGGCAAGGCCTCGAGGTCGCCCTGGTGGTCGGCGTTGATCCCGCCTGCCTCCTGGCCTCGCAGGCGATCGTGCCCCTCGGCCGCGACGAGTTGGAGATCGCGGGAGCGCTGACCGGCCAGCCCCTCGACGTGGTCAAGTGCCTGACGAACGACGTGCGCGTGCCGGCGGAGGCCGAGATCGTGATCGAAGGCCGGCTCCTGCCCGAGGTGCGCGAGCCCGAGGGTCCGTTCGGCGAGTTCCCGCAATATTACGGGGAGCGCGCCAAGCGCCACGTCATGCAGGTCGATGCCGTGACGCATCGGCGCAATCCGATCTTCCACATGATCGTCGGCGGCGGCCTCGAGCACCTGCTGCTCGGCGCGATCCCCCGGGAGGCGACGATCCTGGCGACCCTGCAGCGAAGCTTCCCTGGTGTTGAGAACGTGCATCTCTCCCTCGGCGGCGTCGGCCGCTACCACCTCTACGTCCGGCTGCGGAAATCGCAGGAGGGCGAGGCCAAGAACGTGCTGCTCGGAGCCTTCGCGGCCCATTACGACATCAAGCACGCCGTGGTGGTCGACACGGACGTGGATATCCACGACCCGAAGGAGGTCGAGTGGGCGGTCTCCACCCGCTTCCAGGCCGACCGCGACCTCGTCGTGGTCGCGAACGCGCAGGGCTCGAAGCTCGATCCCTCCACGCGCGACGGCGTCGGCGCCAAGATGGGCCTCGATGCCACCGCGCCCCTCGACGCCCCGCCAATGAAGTTCACACGCATCCGGGTCCCCGGCGAGGCCGAGGTCGATCTCGGAGCCGTCCTCGACCCTGATGCCGACTGGCGCGAGGCTGTCGGCTGAGCCGCCCGTGAGCGCCCTGCCGGACGCGGTCGATGTCCTGATCGTCGGCGGCGGCTCGGCCGGCTGCGTGCTGGCGAACCGCCTCTCCGCCGATTCGCGCCGCTCCGTGCTCCTCGTCGAGGCCGGCATCGACACGCCCCCTGGTCGGGTGCCGGCGGAGATCCTCGACAGCTACCCGATGCCGCTGTTCCACGGCGACACCTATGTCTGGCCCGGGCTCGACGTGGCGGTCACCCGCGATGCGCGCGGGCGGATCCGGCGGCGGGCATACGAGCAGGGCCGGGTAATGGGAGGCTCGTCCAGCATCAACGTCCAGGCCGCCAACCGCGGATTGCCCCGCGATTACGACGCCTGGGCTGAACTCGGCGCCAGCGGCTGGGCCTGGGACGACGTGCTCCCGTATTTCCGCCGGCTCGAGACTGACCTCGATTGCGAAGGTCCCCTGCACGGGCGCGACGGGCCGCTGCCGATCCGGCGAATCCTCGAGCCGGACTGGCCCCCCTTCGCCCAGGCGGTGGCGCGCGCCTTCGATGCCAGCGGGCTTCCGCGATGCCTCGACCAGAATGGCGAGTTCACGGACGGGATCTTCCCGCCGGCCTTCTCCAACCGCGATGACGCGCGGGTCTCAGCCGCCGCGGCCTACCTCGATGCCCCAACGCGGGCGCGGCCGAACCTCGCCATCGCGGCCGAGACCGAGGTCCGTTCTCTCGCGATGGACGGCCACCGCGCGGCCGGAGCCGTGCTCCGCCGGAGCGATGGGTCGGAGCAACGAGTGTCGGCGGCTCAAGTCGTGGTCTGCGCCGGCGCGCTCCAATCGCCCGCGCTACTCCTGCGCGCCGGGATCGGTCCGGCGGATGAGCTTCACGCCTGCGGTATCCCGGTGCTGGCTGACCGACCGGGCGTCGGCGAGAACCTCCGCGACCATCCGGCCCTGACGATCGCACAGGTACTGCCCCGCGACCTTCGCCTGCCAACGGCGTTCCGGCGGGCGAGCCTGGTCGCCCTGCGCTACACGTCCGGCCATCCCAGCGGCAGCGCCGCCGACATGTATCTCACGGCCTCGGCCCGTGCCGGCTGGCACGCGCTGGGCGCCCGCCTCGCCCTCTACTTCCTCTGGGTGAACCAGCCTCATTCGGTCGGACGCCTGCGCCTCAATCCGGCGGACCCGGGCGGACATCCCACGATCGACCTCGGCCTGCTCTCCGACCCGCGCGACCTCGACCGCCTCGCATCCGGGGTTCGGCTCCTCGTCGACCTCGTCGTCTCGCCCGCGCTGAACCCCGATCCCGGCGACCTGTTTCCGGCGAACTACTCGCCGCTGATCAAGCGCCTCAGCGCCGTTTCGGACCGCAACCGCCACATCACTGCGCTGCTCGCGAGCCTCCTCGACGCGCCGGCCCTTCTGCGGCGCCGGATGCTGCGGACCCTCACGGGCGACAGGGCCTGGACGGAGGTGGTGCGGGACGACGCGGCCTTGCGCAATTACATCCGCGACAGCGTCTTCGGCGTCTGGCATGCGAGCGGCACCTGCCGGATGGGCCGGCCGGACGATCCCGGCGCGGTGGTTGATCCGACGGGCCGGGTCATCGGGACGGAGGGGCTCGTGGTCGCCGACGCCTCGGTGATGCCGCGCCTGCCGAGTGCCAATACCAACGTGCCGACCCTGATGATTGCGGAAAAGATCGCCGACACCCTGGGATCTGCCCCGGCATGACCCGCCCCGAACCCGCCGGCTTCCTCGAACTCGACGCGGTTCGCCTCGAATACCGCTTCACCGGGCCGTCACCGGACACTGCGCCAACGCTGGTGCTGCTCCACGAGGGCCTCGGTTCTGCCGGGCAATGGGGTCCGCTGCCAGAGGCACTCACCCGGGAGACGGGTTGCGGGGTCCTCGCCTATTCGCGGCAGGGCTACGGAACATCGAGCCCGATCCGCCTGCCGCGTCGCCTGGACTTCCTAGAGCGGGAAGCGCACGCCGTGCTGCCGCGCGTGCTCGACGGGACCGGCTTCCGGCGGGGCCTCCTGATCGGCCATTCCGACGGCGCCTCGATCGCCGCCCTCGGCTTAGCCGGTGCCGATCCGCGCATTCGCGGCGGCGCGCTGATTGCCCCCCATTTCTTCGTCGAGGACGCCACACTCGCTGGGGCGTGGACGGCCAAGGCCGACTACGAGACCGGAAGCCTGCGCACGCGCCTCGCGCGCCGCCACGCCGATGTGGACGGTGCCTTCCGCGGGTGGAACGATGCTTGGTTGGACCCGGGTCGGCGGGATTGGGATATCCGCAGCACCCTCACGCAGTGTGGTGTTCCTGTCATGATCCTTCAAGGCACGGAGGATGCCTACGGGACGCAGGCTCAGATCGCCGCAGCTCAGCGACTCTGTCCTCCCGACCTGTTGACCGTGTGCTGGTTGCAGGGGATTGGGCACGAGCCACATCGCGAGGCCTTTCCTGAAACGCTCGCAGCCCTCACCTCATTTATCCGGCAGACCCTGGACCGATAATGAAATAATTCTGAGCGTGATTGGGCTGGGTTGTGGCTTCAGCAATGTCGTCGCGCGGAACGAGAACAGACCCGCCGATCAAGGCTGCGCGGAAGAAATTGCGGTGATTGACGCTGAAATCAATTACCGGCAGCTCTAGTATTTTGCAGGAAGGTCTGCTTCGAGACAATTGCTTCCCTTTCAAGCCCGACCGTTTGAATGTCGGCTCCTGGCGCGATCCAGACCCGCAGCCTGGGCTGTTGCGATGTTCGCTTCGGAGATGCCAGCCGAGGCAACTTAACGACGGCAATGGGCGCGAAGCAGCCGTCCGTGATTGGCCGGAAGCGGCCTGTCCGCTTCGGGGCTCAAGCTGCAGGTAAGCGTTGGGGTGGACGCCCCCTGACGGCATCGGCGTGCCAGAGTGGAGGTGTTGTGACACCACTGCAGGAGGCGTCCATGGGCGAGGTTAGCACGGTCGGAATCGATCTGGCCAAATCGATTTTCCAAGTTCACGGCTCCGGTCCGAGTGGCGCAGTCGTGTTCCGCAAGAAGCTGCGGCGTGATCAGGTGCTGGCGTTCTTCTCGACACTTCCGCGATGCGTGGTCGCGATGGAGGCGTGCGCCAGTGCTCATTACTGGGCGCGCGAGATAGCCTTGGCAGGTCACGACACGCGGCTCATCCCACCAGCTTACGTGAAGCCGTTTGTGAAGCGGCAGAAGAACGACATGGCCGACGCAGAAGCGATTTGCGAGGCGGCGCAGCGCCCGACGATGCGGTTCGTCCAGGGCAAGAGCGCGCAGGCTCAAGCTGCGGCAGTGGTGTTCCGTACGCGCGACCTGCTCGTGCGTCAGCGAACCCAGTTGATCAACGCGCTGCGCGGGCACCTCACCGAGTTTGGATACGTCGTTCGCCAGGGGGCCGGGCACGTTGGCCAGCTCGTCGCGATCGTCCGCGACCCGACATCCGACGTTCCGGCCGAGGCACGGCCGGTCCTGGCCGTCATCGCAGACAGCCTGCAGGCGCTGCAGGCGCAGATCGCGCGTCTCGACCGCGCGATCGCCCAGCGTGCGAAGGACGATGCCGTGGCCAAGCGGCTGATGACGGTACCGGGTATCGGCCCGGTGGTCGCGACCGCACTGGTGGCACTGGCACCGGCCGCCAGTACCTTCCGCCGCGGGCGCGACTTTGCGGCCTGGCTCGGCCTCGTCCCGCGGCAGCACTCCAGCGGCGGCAAGGAGCGGCTGGGGCGAACGACCAAGATGGGCGAGCGCAGCTTGCGACGGTTGCTGATCCTGGGCGCGAGTTCTGCGACCAAGGTCGCGGCGCGCGCTCCCGACAAAGCTGGGGCGTGGTTGGCCGGTATGCTGTCGCGCAAGCCGCGCATGCTGATCACCGTCGCCCTGGCGAACAAGATGGCGAGGATCGTCTGGGCGTTGATGGCCCACGGCGGCTCCTACAGAGCTCCGGCCACGGCGTGACCGCCACGGCCTGAGGCGTCAGGGAGGCAGGGAAGGTCAGTCGAGAGGTATGGCGCAACGGTCAGAAGACGGGGTCGGAAAAACCAGTGAACGTCCAAGCGCCTCGAGCGAGCCAAAGCGACTTGGACCCGATCCGCGATCTCCATACAGGCCAGCAGCCGTGAGGATGGCTGCATCGAAAGGCCGGACACACGGAAGCACCTGAACCTGCGCGCACAGATCTCTCAAACACCCCCTTGAATCCGATGGGGCGTCCACACACGGACGTTCCGCGCGGCTTAAGTGAAGGCCTCAGAGTGACCTCGAGCAGTCCTTCGGGTGGCTCCAGCGTAAGGCCGCCTAGACTTTGCAAGCTGGAGTTCGCGGGGAGCGATGCTCTGCTCTGCAATGGAGGCGCAGATAGCACTCAACCCCTGACACGGCAGAGCCTCAGGCACAGATTGTGCCTCTGCAACCCCAGCTGCTATCAGGTGGAGCAAGCGACAATGACCGCGGCCGCATTCTTGCTGGTGCTTATGACATTTGGCTTCGGCTGCCTCCTGACCAACGCAATATATCGTCGCGTAGAGCCTGTTACTGTGCTGCTTTCGGGAATATCATACCTGTTTACGGTTGCATTCGCGGCGTTTATTGATAGAATGTTGGGCTTTTAAAATTTATCCATCAATCTTATGCAGCAATGATAATTTATGTCTTGCGGTGATCGAGTGCAGATCCTGCCGAGGCGTAATCTCTATAGCTGGACGACAGCCTCTGCGATGCACAGGAGATGGACAGGCTTAAAATCCGGCTCCGCCGAGGCTGCATGCGACTACGTGAGTCCATTCTGACCATGACGTGTGAGTTGGCATGGATGCTCCTCAAATTTGACCCAATGGAAGCATGGATTTGCAGCACTGTTCAGCGTCGAAACATGCTGCCGGTCTACAATTGTCCCTGGGCAGGGGTTACCGTCTCGGAGTGAGGATAGCTCCGGTCCCGCTGATGAGCAGTCGGAAGGCCGGCATAACCGGCTATCGTCAGACGCCTGCGCTTACACGGCGAGCGGCGGAACTCTTTTCAGCTTCGGCAAACGCGGGAGCGCAGGATTGCAGGAGGCCGGAGATGATCGTTTGCAATTGCGCGAACTCCTTCTGTCCGAGGCTCTCGAACAGGATGTCATTGACCCCACGCTGCAGAGGCGCGACATCCTTCAGGGCGGCAACAGCCTGAGGCCTTAGGTGCAGATAAACCCTGCGGCGATCCTGGAGATCGCTTTGCTTGATCAGAAGCCCAGCATCGACGAGACGCCGTGTTTCCGTGACGACGAAGGGCACGCTGACACGCAGTAATTCCGCCACCCGCCCTACCGTGACATTTTGATCATTACAGTGCGCAATGCACATCAAGATGTTGTATTGCGGCGATGAGACGCCCATCGCACGCGCGATTTCCTCGCGGATACGCTGCAGTCGCGCGGAAAAATCGACCAGATCGCGGACCAATTCGCGAAACGCGTCGTCCCGTCCACCGGCCAGTAAGGCCAGGCGGGAGACGGTCAGCGGCGGGAAGCCTGACGGCTGCTCTCGGGGGGCTATCATTTCCCATCTTCTACAACCGTCCTACACGCGACCGCCAGCGAAATTCGCGAACCAAAATATCTATTTGACTTAGCTATTTCACCTAGGCATCGTGAGGCAGCGCCATTCCAAAGGAGCCGCCTCGATGCCCAAGTCCGGTGAGGACCACATCCGCAGCGTCAATGATGGCCGATGCGTCTACATCAATGGCGATCGGGTCACGAACATTGCCGAGCATTCCGCTTTCCAGAACGCCGTGCGATCGGTAGCCCGGCTCTATGATTTCCAGGCAGACCCCGCGAACCTCGACCGGATGACCTTTGAAACGCCGACCGGCCAGCGGGCCAGTCGTGCGTGGCAGCTGCCGAAAAGCTACCGTGAGCTCGTCGAACGCCGGGAAGCGCTGGTGTCCTGGGCCCAACTCCACCAGGGCTTCATGGGGCGTTCGCCGGACCACGTCGCCTCGACGCTGGCGGCGATGTCGATGGGCCTCGACGTCTTCGAGCGCCACACCGGCGGGCGGCCCTTGGCGGTGCGCGACTACTACGCCTACGCTCGCGACAACGACCTCTACGTCTCGTACGTGATCATCGACCCGCAGGGCGACCGCTCAAAGGGCACGAGCGCCGACGGCAACGCCGATTTGGCGGTCTCGATCTGCGACGAGGATGCGGAGGGCATCACTGTCCGGGGCTCGAAGATGCTGGGCACGGGCGCCGTTCTCTCCAATGAGGTTCTGGTGACGACCCTCCGGCCCCTGGGGCCGACAGAAGAGAAATACGCCTTCACGGCCGCGGTCCCGATCAATGCCAAGGGACTCAAGCTGCTGTCGCGACGCTCCTACGAGCAGGCGGCACCCTCTGTCTTCGACAACCCGCTCGCATCGCAATTCGATGAGAATGACGCGGTTCTCTACTTCGACGAGGTGAAAATTCCCTGGGAGCGGGTCTTCGTCCACCGCGATCCAGCCTGCCAGCTGGCGCAGTGGCACAATACGCCCGCCCACAGCTACCAGAACTACCAAGCCGAGATCCGGCTTCTCGTCAAAATGCGCTTCCTCGTCGGGCTGGCGCGGAAAATCACCGAGACGATCGGGACGATCAACTATCCGTCGGTGCGCGAGACACTTGGCGAGCTGGCCAGCCAGGTCGGCATGATCGAGGCTTTCGTCTACGGCATGGAGGCTAAGGGCTGGCAGTACGGGGAGTACTATCTTCCCGATCCAAACCTCGTCTACGCCGCACAGGTTCAGTCTCAGACGCTGTACCCCAAGGTCATCCATACACTGAGGGAGCTGTCTGGGGGCGGCGTGCTGATGCTGCCGTCGTCGCTGGCGGATTTCCACGATCCCGAAATCGCCAACGTCATCCGCAAGACGCAGGTTTCACCAGTTCTCTCGTCCGAAGAGCGCGTTCAGCTGTTCAAACTCGCCTGGGATGCGATCGGCTCTGAATTCGCCTCCCGGCACACGCAATACGAGATGTTCTATTCCGGGCCGCGCACCGTCACGACCGGCATGGCATTCCGCTGCTTCGACTGGAAGCAGACCGCCGACGCGGTGAACGGCGCTCTCTCCCCAGACGCGCTGCCAGCATCGCTCCTGGCCGGGCAGCCTGCGCGGCTGGCTCTGGTGGGTTGAGGGAAAGGTAGAACGATGACGTTCGTGGAATCTATGAACATCGAGGGCTTCGTCGTTGCGCCAGGAGAGCAGCAGCGCGGGCGCATTCCGGCCCTGGAACTTGCCGACGGCACCGTGGTTTCGCTGCCCATCCATCTGATCAACGGCACCAGACCCGGTCCCCGGGTCTATCTCGGCGCCGCCATTCACGGTGACGAGGTAAACGGCATCGCCCTGCTGGCGCGGGCCCTTGCAACCATCGATCCAAAAGCGCTGTCCGGCAGCATCGTCTGCGTCCCGGTGCAGCAGCCACTCGCCCTACACGCCGACCACCGCCTGCCCATCGCGCAGTTCCTGAAGTCACCACTCGACCAGGTTCCGGCCGACGCCTGGACCTGCTTCCCCGGAGATCCGGACGGAAACATCGCCCAGGTCATCGCGGCGCGGCTCTTCGGGCTGATCACGCAATGCGATTACGCGCTCGACGTGCATACGCCGACGCGTGGCGGGCGCTACGTCCCCATCGCAATCCTGGGTAATCCCGATCTCGGCCCCGGCGCGGCGAAGGCGGAGGAACTCGCGCATGCACTTGGAAGCGGTTGGATCATGCGAGGCGAGCGCGGGATGTATGTCAGCGATGGCATCCTGTGCGTCGAGGCGACCCGGGCCGGTGTTCCCTGCTTCACCTTCGAGATCGGCGAGGGCGGACGTCTCGAAGAGGAATCCGTCGCGACAGGAGCCCAGTGCGTTCTGAACTTGCTGCGATCGCTGGGCATGACTGAGGGCGAGCGAGTCCCCCCGGCCAAGACGCACCTGATGCGTGAGTTCCTGGGCCTGCGCGCGCACCATGGTGGCCTGCTCGTGACGGAGGCCGAACTCGGACAGGAGTTGAAGAAGGGCGACCGCATCGGAGTCATCCTGGACGTCTTCGGCGACGTTCTGGAGACCGTCACTGCCCCCGTCGACGGCCTGTTCGTGAGAGCCACGACGCTGGGAACGGTCTCGCGGGGGGAGCGGGTCGCCACGCTCGGGCTGCTGTGACGGCGGCGCCTGTCCCGATCGAACAGGCCGACTTCCGGACGTTGCGAAGCACCCTGGGCTGCTTCGCGACCGGCGTGACCATCGTCACCGCAGTCAGTCCCGACGGAACGCGCGCCGGGGTGACGGCCAACTCCTTCACCTCGGTCTCGCTCGATCCGCCGCTCGTCTCGGTCAACCTTGGGCGCAAACTGCACAGCCTGCCCGTTTTCAGGGCAGCCCGCTCCTTTGCCATCAATGTGCTCAGCGAGAGGCAGCTTGACCTGGCGCGGATCTTCGCCACGCCGCGCGCCGACAAGTGGCACGGCATCGAGGTCGTCCACGGGCTGTCAGGCTGTCCGCTGATCGGCGGCGCGGCAGGGGTGTTCGAGTGCGAGAAGCACGCCGCCTACGACGGCGGCGATCACGAGATCTTTGTCGGCCGGGTTTACCACGCGTACGCCGCGGCTGAGCTCCGCCCGCTGATCTTCCATGGCGGAGAGTTCACGACCCTCGCGCAAAGCCTCGCAATGAAGATCAACATGCTACCGCCATAGGCGACGGGCAGCCTCGGCAACATTTCTGAGTGTTAGAATACCGTTTCGGCCTGATATCCGGAACGCGCGATGTCTATTGGCCTAACAACGCTGAAATTATAGCTTTGTGGTAATCGGGCATTTGGCATGTCAATTGCTTCACGAAAGCGGCACTCAAGGGAATGAGTGCTAGAAAAAGGCACTCCTCTGCGTTTCTGGCGGGGGACAGGACTTATCTTTCGACTCGAGGGGTTAGACAGATGCGCTCTCACGCAGCCACTATGATCGGGGCCGCCACGCTTAACATCGGTTTGTTCATGACAAGTGCAGCGGTTGCGCAGCAGCCTGTCTGCGAGCCTGACAAGATCGCACAGAAATATCCAGGTCTCGCCGGTCGAACGATCAAGATCGGAGTGGACCCGCAGACTCCTCCATACGTCATGCGCGATGCCGCCGACTTCACGAAGGTCATCGGTGTCGACGCCGACCTTGCTCGAGCCGTCTTCACCTGTGCGGGTGTGAAGCACGAATTTTTTCTCGGAGGCTGGTCTGGACTTCTCCCCGCTGTGATGAGCGGCCAGATCGACGTGATGTGGGATAACCTCTACTATAAGCCGGAACGCGCGAAGTCAGTCGATCTTATTCTGTACATGAAGGCCGGAACTGGTGCCCTGGTCCCGGCCGGCAATCCTCAGAACATCACCAAGAAGGACGATCTGTGCGGCCGGACGGTGTCGTACGGTGTCGGCAGCGTCGAAGACGTGACGATGAAGGAGCAGGACAAGGTCTGCCGAGCGGGCGGCCTGCCGGGCGTCAACGTGATGCCGTTCCAGGACCTCGCCTCCGGTCTTCGCCTGCTCGATAACAGCCGCACCGATGTGCTCCTGTGGGATTTGGGCTTCGTCGACGCGACCGCAAGCAGCAATCCGAAGAAGTACGCGCGGGGGTTTGCGACCTACAGCGGGCTGATCATCGCCGCCGCTGTCAAGAAGGGTGACAGCGATCTTGCGGCCGTCATCCATGACGGCCTCGCCATCCTGCAGAGCAAGGGCGAGCAGAAGGCGATCTTCCAAAAGTACGGGGTCGATCCAGGCCTCGAGGTAAGCACCCAGGTCAAGACCAACTAAATTGGGCGCTGTGGTCGGCCAGGATCAGGTCATGCTTCAGAAAAATTATCTAGCGAGTCTGTTGACGATGGTCCTGGCCTTCCCCCTCGTTTTCACTACAAGCACCCAGGCCGACAACCTGGCCCCGGGCGACAAGGGGGAGACGCATTGGGCCCGTGAGTTCCTGTCCTACGTGACGTCGGGATTTCTGTGGGAAGGGGCGCTCATCGCGGTCGAGATTACAGCCATTGCCATGGCGGCCGGTCTCGCGCTCGGCCTCGGCCTCGCCCTCATGCGCCTTTCCTCGTTCCGCGTCGTGAGAGCTTCGGCCTGGTTCTACATCTGGATCATGCGCGGCACTCCGCAACTCCTCCAACTCGTCTTCATCTTCGACGCGCTGCCTTTCATCGGGCTCAAGTTCAGCAGCTTCACAACGGCCGTGATCGGGTTCGCCCTCAATCAGGCGGCCTTCAGCGCCGAGATTATCCGCGGCGGAATCTTGTCGGTGAATAAGAACCAGGCCGTTGCTGCAACATCGCTCGGAATGAGCCCCTTCCTCACGCTCCGACGGATCGTGCTGCCGCAGGCCATGCGGGCCATCCTTCCCGGGATTGGGAATGACACGATCAGCATGCTGAAGCTGACATCGATCGCGTCGATCATCTTCGTGAACGAGCTGACCTTTCGGGCGCAGCAGATCGTCGGCCAGAACTTTCGGTTCTTCGTCGTATTCGCGGCGGCTGGCCTGATTTACCTCCTGCTGACGAGTGTCATCTCGTTGATCCAGGCGTGGGCCGAGGCTCGCTTCGACCTCGAGCGCGACCGTACGGCACCGGATCCGCTGCGGCGTATGTTCGGCTTCTCGCTGAAGCGGACCGAAACTCCCGGCGTTACTGCCTTGGTCACCGGCAAGGCCCCACCTCGGTCGAGCACACCACTGGCGATCGCGGGGGGCAAGGACGCCTCGTCGAGGGGCACTTTGGCCGAAGTTCTCGGGCGCGCGCCCAGCGACGGTGCGCGATCAAGCGAGCCTCTTATCGTCTGCCGCAATGTTCATAAGCAGTACGGCGCGCAGAAAGTGCTGTGCGGCATTGACCTGACCGTGAAGCGAGGTGAGGTCGTCGTGCTGCTCGGGCCCAGCGGCTCAGGCAAAAGCACATTCCTGCGCACCATCAACCATCTAGACACGATCGATTGGGGTGAGATCACCGTCGCCGGCCAGCACATCGGCTACCAGCGTATTCCAGGCGGCCAGCTGAAGCCCACCGGCGGGCTGGCGCAAGCCCGGGCCGCAGCGCGCATCAGCATGGTCTTTCAGCACTTCAATCTCTTCAACCATATGACGGCGCTCGAAAACGTGATCGAGGCGCCGATCCGCGTCTTCAAGATGGATCCGGTCGAAGCGCGGCAACTAGGCCTTCGCCTTCTGGACGAGGTCGGCCTGCAGAACCACGTCAACCATTTGCCGCATCGTCTCTCGGGTGGGCAGCAGCAGCGGGTAGCAATTGCGCGCGCCCTCGCGATCTCGCCGCGCGTGATGCTGTTCGACGAGCCGACGTCAGCGCTCGATCCGGAACTGGTGGGCGAAGTCCTTGCGGTCATGCGCAAGCTGGCCGATGCCGGCATGACGATGGTGGTGGTGACGCATGAAATCCGCTTTGCCCGTGAGGTGGCCGACCGCGTCGTCTTCATGGACGGTGGTCTGGTCGTCGAAGCCGGAACGCCAGCAGAGGTGCTCGACAACCCGCAGCACGAGCGGACGCGGCGTTTCCTGCGCATCATGGAATGCGAGCCAGTCGCGGCCGCGGAATCCAGCGCCGCGTAGTGTGGCAATGGGCTAAGTGATGTGCCGCCGCGAGACCCAGTTCACGGCGATGCAGAAGCAGTTTCCGGGAGAGTGGATCTGCAAGATCCCGGAATTCTACCGATCGTCCAGTTGCCGGTGCCATCTCGGCAAACCCCCATAAATTTGTGCCGCGCGCTTCAGGGTTGTTGTGCAGCCGCGGCTTGTCAGGCTGAGCCAGAATGTCCTCAACGAAAGCTGTCCGCGCCCAAATTTCGGTTGCCGTCGATGCGATGCTGCCGCAACTCATTGCCATGACCCAGGTGCTCGTGGCGGCCGCCTCGCCCAATCCTCCGAGCGACACCCGGGACGTTGCTAAGGTGGCGGAGGAGTTGCTGCGGCGGATTCCGGGCGTCGCGATCGAGTGGGTCGAGCCGGAGCCGGGCGTCGTCAGCTTGCTGGCCCGCATCTGCGGCAACGGATCCGGCCGGCGGATCATCTTCAACGGTCACCTCGACACATTTCCGATCGGCGAGAACCTGCCCTGGTCGGTGCCGCCGCTCGGCGGTGTGCTTAAGGATGGCCGGCTCTACGGCCGGGGCGTCTCCGACATGAAGGGTGGCGTCGCGGCCTCAATCCTCGCCGCCTCCATCCTGGCCGCGCACCGGGAGACCTGGGCGGGTGAGATCGTCGTCACGCTCGCGGGCGACGAAGAGAACATGGGATCACTCGGATCGGGCTACATGCTTAAGCACCTCCCGCACGCCAGCGGAGACGCCAACATCTGCGGGGATGTCGGATCGCCGATGGTCGTGCGTTTCGGCGAAAAGGGCCTCTACTGGCTTGAGATCGAGGCGAGTGGATCGCCGGCGCACGGCGCTCATGTTCACAAGGGGGTGAATGCGATTGACCGGTTGCGCACAGCGCTCGATGCGGTCAAGCAACTCGAGGCATTACCGGTGCAGGCGCCACCCGTCGTAACCGCCGCCATTGCCCGAAGTGCGTCGATCTCAGAGGCGCTATCTGGAGCAGGGGAGACCCGCACGCTCGAAAGCGTCACGGTGAACATCGGCATCATCGAGGGGGGCATCTCTCCGAACCTCGTGCCCACGCATGCACTGGCGCGTGCTGACATCCGGCTGCCGGTAGGCGTCAGCACGCAAGAAATCGACGCTCATCTCGACGCGTGGCTCTCACCGCTCGAGGGCGTGACTTGGCGCGTGATCCGGCGCTTTGAGCCCAACTACACGGATCCCGAGCATGAAATCGTCCGTTACCTGACCGAGGTGGCGGAAGAGGTGCAAGGCTCACGCCCCGCTCTCAACATGCGGGTCGGCGCTTCGGATTCGCGCTGGTATCGCATGCACGGCATCCCAACGGTCGTTTTCGGGCTGACCCCCTATAATATGGGCGGGCCCGACGAGTACATCCTGACCGACGAGCTGCGCGTCGTTGCAAAGGTTCATGCGCTGACGGCGTACGATTATCTGGCGAAGGTGTTGTAGCCACACGCCTGCGCGCTCCGGGAAGGAGACGTGCTGGGGACCTGTTGCAATCGGACTCAAGGATCGCAGGAGTAGCTCGTTCGAGCTCAATTTTCCGGTTTTGGCGCGGTCAAGACCCAAAGCCTACGCTGTCACAGCGTCCGCTTCCAGAAAACGGACGGGGGCGGCTGTACGACGGCCATGGACGCGAAGCGGCCGGTCCTGGCCGATTGCGGCCCGTCGGCTTTGCGGCCTGGGAAGGGGACAAGCGGACGTTCGGCGCGGCTCAGGTGAAAGCCTCCGAGTGACCCCTTGCAGACCTTCCAACCTGCCGCTTCGGATGTTCGCTTCAGGAGAAAAAGCGGACGTGGCACGGCCAGGCGTGTGAGCCTCGTTTTCGTTTACCGTGCGCCGGCGGCATGGGATGGCGGAACCTCGTAGACGTCGTAGCTGGCGGCATCGCTCTTGGGGCTGACGTGGCCGAAGCCTCGCGCGGCGCAACCGGATCTCCGATCCAGGAAGCAGTCCGCATCCGCGGGCGGGATCACGTCTCCGCCCGATCCGAGGCGGGCGGTGTCGCCATAGACGCGGCTCGAGTCTCTTTCGATCACGATGAAGCCTGCCATGCCGATCCCTTCCTTGGCTGCGATGTCCGGGAGTTGGTGCGGTGGGTGCCGGAGGCAGGGAAGGGAATTGGGCGAGGTGTGCGGATGGCTGCGGTCAGGCTAGCCGCACGAGCGAAGTTCTGCCGGCGGCGGATAGGTCCCACGTTCCGAGAAGCCACGGAATCCGAGAACCGGCCATCGGCTTGGCGTAGAGGAAACCTTGGGCGTAGTCGCAGCCCATCGCGCTGAGCCGCTGGGCCTGCCCCAGTGTCTCTACCCCTTCGGCCGTCACCCTCATCCCGAGGCTGCGGCCGAGACCGACCACCGCGGCCACGATCGCGTCGTCGTCGTCATCGTGCTCGATGTCCCGAACGAAGCTCCGGTCGATCTTGATGTGATCGACCGGGAACTGCTTCAGGTGCGTCAGCGAGGCGAAGCCGGTTCCGAAGTCGTCCAGCGAGATCAACACGCCGCTCTCGTGCAGGCGCTTGAGGGTGTCGGGAACGCTGTCCGAACCAGGGCCGAGAAAGACGGTCTCGGTGACCTCCATCTCGAACTGTGAGCTGGGAATGCCGTATGCGCCGAGCACCGCCAGGACATTGCCGGCGAGGTCGGGCTTGCGGAACTCGGCCGAGGCGAAGTTCACCGCCACGCGTCCGAAGCCGAGGCCCTTGTCGTTCCAGGAACGCATGTCCGCCGCCACCTTGCGGAGCACGGCGTCGCCGATCGCGGTCGCGAGCTCCGGGTTCTCGAAGGCCGAGCCGAAGTAGGCCGGCGCGAGCAGGCCCTTCTCCGGATGCTGCCAGCGCGCCAGCGCCTCGAAGCCAACGATCCGGCCGCTCTCGAAGCAGACTTTCGGCTGGTAGAAGGGCACGAACTGGTCGGCCTCGACTGCGGCCTGCACCTCCGCGGCGATGCTGAGACGATGCTCCATGTCGGTGCGCATGTCTGCCGAGAACAGCACCGCACCGCCCCTGCCTCGCGACTTCGCCCTATAGAGTGCGATGTCGGCGTCCTTCAGGAGCTCGCGGGAATCGCGGTGGTGCACCGGGAAGGCGGCGATCCCGGTGCTGGCCTTGCAGCTCAGCGAGTGGCTTCGGTAACCGAATGGCTGCCGCAGGCGCTCGACCAAGGTCTGGGCGTGGTTGGTGGTATGTTCGAGCCGCAACGGATCGACGAGGAGCAGGGCGAACTCGTCGCCGCCGAGGCGGGCTAGGAAGTCGCCAGGCCGCAGCCCGTCGCCGAGCCGGCGCGCCGCCTCGCAGAGCACGGCATCGCCGGCATCGTGACCGCGCACGTCGTTTACGTCCCGGAGACCATCGAGATCGAACAGGAGCAGGCTGACACAGGTTCCGCTACGCTCGGCGGCGGCCAGGAACTCCTCGAACCGCTGCTGGAAGAGCCTGCGGTTCGGCAGGCCCGTCAGGGCGTCGTAATTGGCCGCACGCCATGCCTGCTCCTCAGCCAGCTTCCTCTCGGTGATGTCGAAGGTGATCCCGACAAGCCGCTCCTCGTCGAGCCGCTCGACCGACGAGCACAGCCATAGCATCCGGCCGGCCGGCGAGCTGTACCGGAACTCCCGATACTCGCGGCTCTCGGAAGCCTGCAGGAAGCTCGCCATCTGGGCCCGGTCGTCCGGGTAGACGTGTTCAAAGAACGTCGAGTCTTCCGAAGGGAGACCCAGGACCTGCATCGAGTTCTCGGACCGGCGGCTGACGCCCGTCCTTACATTGTGCTCCCAGGCTACCATTCGGCCGGCACGGAGGGCCAACCGAAGCCGCTCCTCGCTCGACCGCAGGGCGGCGCCCGCTCTCCGCTGCTCGGTGACGTCGTGCATGGCGCCGACCATGCGCACGGCCTGGCCCCGATCGTTCCGGATGACGAAGCCGCGGTCGATCACTTCCGAGTAAGTGCCGTCGCGCCGCTCGAAGCGGTATTCGTCCGTCCAGCGGTCCTCCCGGCCTTCGACGAGGCGCGCGATGGAAGCTCCGACCCGCTCCCGGTCGTCCGGATGGATCTTGCTGCGCCACCAAGCGTCGGTGACGGTCATCTCGGCTTCGCCGTGGCCGAACAGGGCGGACGCGGATCCGTTCATTGTGAGGCGATCCGAGGCGAGATCCCAGTCCCAGATCGCGTCCCGGGTGGCGAGCGCGGCGAGACGGTAACGTTCCGCCTCCCCACAGAACACCACACCGTCTTCTGCGCAGCCAACGGCGTCCTGGGTTTCGCACTCGGCATCCGTACGGAGCGGCATGTCGGTGACATGGAGGCTCGAACGGTCGTGGAAGCGATACGTGTTCCGGCCCTCCGACTTGGCACGATAGAGGGCCCGGTCCGCGCAGGCGAACAGCGTGTCGGGATCGGCCGCGTCGCCGGGCGCCAGGGCGATCCCGATGCTGACACCGATGCCCGCGGGATATCCATCGAGATCGACCGGTGGCGCCATGGCCGCGATCAGCCGCTCGGCGAGCCGGGCAGCCGTCTCGGGAAGGGGGTGACCCATGTGGATGATCACGAACTCGTCGCCGCCGAGGCGCGCCACGGTGTCCTCGGCGCGCAGCACGGACTTCAAGCGCCGCGCCACGACGCGGAGGAGCGCGTCGCCGGCCTGATGGCCAAGTGTGTCGTTGACGATCTTGAACCGGTCGAGATCCAGGCAGAACAAGGCGAAGCCGGCAGCATGCCGCTCCGCCCGGACGAGCTCCCGCTCGAGCGACTCGTGGAACAGCAGCCGGTTGGGCAGGCCGGTCAGAGGATCGTGGCGGGCCATATGGGCCATCTGGCGCTCGGCTTCCTTCCGGCTGGAGATGTCTCGGATTGACGCGACGATGCCTTTCGGTGGGGCCGTGGCTTCGTCCCGCGTCAGGCCGAAGCAGATCTCGACCCAGATCCAGCTCCCGTCCTTGCGGCGGTAGCGATGCTGGGCCGTCGCGCGTCCGAGATTGCCCTCCGCCACATCCTTCAGGAGGGCAGCCAGGGCGTCGACCTCGTCCGGATGGACGAAATCGAGCGGCGTCGTGCCGACGAGCTCGGCAGGGTCGTAGCCGAGCAGAGTCTTCGCGGCCGGCGAGATGTACCGTCGCGTTCCGTCGAGATCGGACTCGACGATCATGTCCGTGGTGTTTTCGGCGAGCAGCCGGAAGCTGGTTCCGCTCTCGCGCGCCTCGCGCTCGGCCCGGCTCGAGCGGAGCTGGGCGACGACGATCCGCGCGAGATCCTCGAGTTGAGCCCGTTGTTCGCGATCGAAGATCCGGGGCACGCGGTCGATCAGGCAGAGGGAGCCGACATTGATCCCGGGTGCAACGACGAGAGGAGCACCAGCGTAGAAGCGGGTGTAGGGCTCGCTGGTGACGAGCGGGCTGGTCGCGAAGCGCTCGTCCAGCGTGGCATCCTCGACCACCAGTACCTCACTGGAGCAGATGGTGTAGGTGCAGAGCGAGTGCTCCCGCGGCGTCCCGTCGAGATTCAGGCCGCACTTTCCCTTGAACCACTGTTGGGTCTCTCCGACGATCGACACGTAGGCGATCGGCACGCCGAACAGAGTGCGGGCCGTCCGGCAGATCGCGTCGTACTGAGGCTCGACCCCGGTGCTCAGGCCGAGATCGTGCAGAGCACCAAGACGCTCGACTTCCAACGGATGCAACGGATACATGTCGCCCCTTGTTGGGCCCTATCCGCCGCGCGGAACCCCCTCAGAGCCCTGGAGGACCGTAGAAATCACCGGTTAAGAATTACACTACGAAAACCAAGCAAAACGGCCGGACGGCGTTCGCCGGAAAGGAATAGATGCATCCGACAAGCTGGCCTTATGCGGATGCGAGGCAATTAGCACCCATCGCCGTCTAGATCGCTCGACGAGATCATGCCGCCACAGGTCTTTGACCTGCCCGGCACGCGCTCACGGCCTGCCAATGACATGCAGCAGCCTGAACTTGTACCGCAGATCTGCCTGCGGCTACGCTTTGCTCCAGTCGAGCGCGTCCGCATCCTGAAGCCGCTCCCGCATCAAGCGATGCAGGGCAGCCCAGACCCCGGCCGCCTCCCGTGGGCCTAGCCGCCGTTGACTCGTCTTGCCGCTGCAGCCCACCTCCGAGCGCGGCAGGTGCTTCCGCTGCATGCCGGAACGCAGAACCAGGATGATACCGGCCAACGCCGCCCGATCCGAGTTGCGCGGCCGACCGCCTTTCGGCTTCTCAGCCTCAGGCGGCAGAAGAGGCTCGACATCTTCCCGCGCGGCTTAAATCTTCGCACGCGTGGGGATGCATACTGCACAGGTTAGCGGAAGCTCTTGGCCAAGTCCGGGCTGCCTCAAGTGGCCGGAATGCGCTTCGAGACTGCGGCGAGAGGCGGGGCATGCCGCAGGTCGGACGGTGTCTTGAAATCCCGGGCCGCGCCGCGAGACGCCTGGACGCCGCGCGGAAAGCCGCTGCGATCCCGGTAAGATCTTTTCCGGCCCGCCCCGCGGCTGTGCCGCACCGCGGTGGCTTGGGCATCAATCAGGTCGACTGCCGTGATGCCGAGCAGCAGGGCCAGAGCGACGACGACATTGTCGCGCTTCGGATTGTCCGGCCGAAGCGCCGTCATCACGGTTGCGATGTCGAGGCCGTCGCCGGCGACCCGGCTCCAGAGGCCGAGATTTTTGTCGACCGACAGCGAGAGAATGCCGCTGCCGATCTCGCGGGCTCCGTAGACGCGCACCAACGCCTCCTTGCCCTCCATCCCGAGCGCACGCGTGATACGCCTGGGTGCCAGAAGTTCGGTGAGACCCAGCCCGAGGCTGAACCAGCCGAGCCCCCTGGCGAGGCTCTCTGGTATGCCGCGCGAACGCGGCCCGGAATGGATGACCTTCGGATCTCCCTTGGATCGCGTGATGTTCGAGAGGCTCGTCATGCTTGACAGGTTCGTCATGGTCCCTCCGCGAGGTGTCAGGGTTTGAGGACGACCTTGATGCAGCTGTCCTGCTTGTCCCGGAACATCCGGTACATCTCGGGTCCTTTGTCGAGCGGAACCTCGTGCGTGATGACGAAGGAAGGGTCGATTTGCTCTTCCTCGATCCGGCGCAGGAGATCGGCAGTCCAGCGCTGGACGTGGGTCTGCCCCATACGGAAGGTCAGGCCCTTGTTCATCGCTGCGCCCATCGGGATCTTGTCGGCCAAACCGCCGTAGACGCCCGGGATCGAGATCAGGCCACCGGGTCGGCACACATAGATCATCTCGCGCAGCACATGCGGCCGGTCACTCTCAGCCAGGAGGATCTGCTTGGCCCGGTCATAGACCGTATCCGGCATGGAGGGTGTGACGTGGCTTTCCATGCCGATACAGTCGATGCACTTCTCGGGACCCTCGCCACCGGTCAACTCGTTCAGCCGCTCGACGACGTTCTCTTCATCGAAATTGATGGTGATCGCGCCTCCCGCCTCGGCCATCTCCAGCCGCTCCGGCAGGTGGTCAATGGCGACGACCTGTTCGGCCCCTAAGAGGATCGCCGAGCGGATCGTCATCTGACCGACCGGCCCACAGCCCCAGATCGCCACGGTGTCAGTTGGCTGGATGTCAGCCTGTACGGCTGCCTGCCAGCCAGTTGGGAAGATGTCCGAGAGGAAGAGCAACTTCTCATCGGGGATGCCGTCAGGCACCTTCTGGACGGTCGAGTCGGCGAACGGCACGCGCAGGTACTCGGCTTGGCCGCCCGGGTAACCGCCAGTGAGATGCGAGTATCCGAACAGGCCCGCAGTGGTGTGGCCAAAGACCTTGTCGGCAAGGTACTTCTTGCGGTTGCTCTTCTGGCAGACGGAAAAGTAGCCGCGCTTGCACTGGTCGCACTCGCCGCAGACGATGGTGAAGGGCACCACAACCCGGTCGCCCTTCTTCAGCTTGCCATTGAGCCCGTGCCCGGTCTCGACGACTTCGCCCATGGTCTCGTGACCCAAGACGTCGCCTGGGAGCATGGCGGGAATGAAGTTGTGAAACAGGTGCAAGTCCGAGCCGCAGATCGCGCAACTCGTGACTTTGACGATAACGTCGCGCCCGTCTTCGATCTCCGGATCGGTGACAGTGTCGCAGCGAATATCTTCCTTCCCATGCCAAACCAGGGCTCGCATGGCATTTTTCTCCCATCGGCTGAGGTGCGAAGGCCAATTCGAAGCTGCACGGCCCTTTCGGGCTTGAGCCCCCGCGAGGATGGTGGGCGGGATCGCAACGAGGCGAACCGGGACGGGCGCCGCCTCGTTCCCGCGGACAAATCCCTAGGAAACCTCCGGTGTGAGCAGGTTTCTCAGGCGCGAAGAGGGCTTGCTTCGCGGGGCGGCCGTGTCCGCGTAGATCCTATGGAAATGCCCGGATCGTCTTACGAGACGCGCTACGTCACCTTCGCGCCCACGAGGGTGGCCCGGCCGCCCCGCCGGTCTGGAGGGCCGCCGTGACCGATGTTCTTTCGCAAGACGACCAGGACGCCTGCGCGCGCGAAGCCTCCGCGGCGATTGAGGCTGCGCTTGACCATCGGCGTCCCGAGATGAAGATCGCCTTCTGGACCGCCGTCGATAAACTCTATCGGCTAGACTCCTCGCGTGGCCGTCAGCCAGAGGCGGCATCAAGCCGGCGCCCGGACGTCCCGCCACCCACGCAGGCGCGATAGGGATTGATCTACGGACGTATCCCAGGAACGAGAACGGCAGCGCCCGGTTCGCAACGACAGCGGCGCCCGGGCCGCCCAGGGCCTCGCGAAAGGTCTACACATGCTGCCCGTCCTCGAACGCGCGTCGGGCGCCACCGTGATGGGGATCGTCCTCCTCGACGTGTTCCTCACCATTCTCTACGCGCGCGTCGGCACTGTCCTGATCGCCGAGCATGCCGCGCATCTCGTCCGGGCCGTTCTCCGCAGTACCGCTGACCCGGCCGGGTCGCGACGCGGTACGGTGCTATCTTTCTGCGGCCCGGCCAGCCGGAGGCATGGGCGGCCGATCCCGACGAGCGGCAGCGGTGGCGTGCCCACTGGAAGAGGACAGTGTCCCGGCTCGCTGAGGAGGCATCGCGGTCGTGCAAGACGAGACGGCGGCGCAGGCCTACCTCGACTTGCGCGCGCAATGGTCCCGGCACATCGTGCGGCTCGCCCTTGCCATGGCCTACCGAGGCAAGGACATCGAGGCGCACGGCTCGGAGGCCTCCTAAGGAACAGGCCGGATGTACCCACGCTGCCGGGAAGGTAGGGCAATCATCCTGGAGGAAGCCCGATGGAGACACTCGCCCTGACCGCCCTGATGAATGCCGCCGTGCCTGGGGCAACTCGCGTATCGCGGCATCCGAGCAAGGCGCCTGCAGACGACGGTTGCCTCTGCGCGCTCGCACGCAGACTTGAGAGTCTGACTCCACTGGCAGAACAGGATCGCGCGGCGCTTGAGGCGCTGAGAGGCTTTGTCCGGTCAGTTCCGCGGAACACCGTCCTCATGGAGCAGGAAGGCGTGGCCGACCATGCTCTCGTCGTTTTGGCGGGGTTCGCGAGTCGTTATAAGCGCCGCGTGTCCGGTCGTCGCCAGATCGTTGGCTATCTCGTCCCGGGCGATTTCTGCGACCGAGGCGCTCTCCATGCCTACCCGCTCGATCACGCGATCGAGACCCTCACCGACTGCCGGATCGCCAAGGTCCCCCGCGTCGCCTACCTTGACTTGCTCGGCCGGCATCCCCGTATAGCGCTCGCGCTTCAGCACGCGAGGCTTGCCGAAGAGGCGACGACGCGCGAGTGGGTGGTCAATCTAGGCATGCGCTCAGGCCTTGAGCGCACGGCGCATCTCTTGTGCGAGTTGATGGAGCGCTTGGAATCGATCGGCCACGCCTCGGACGGTCGGTATGACTTGCCGCTGACGCAGGTGGATCTCGCCGACGCGCTCGGCCTATCGAGCGTGCACGTGAACCGCGTGCTCCAAGCGCTACGGCGCGACGGGCTGATCTCGTTACAGGGGCGCTGCTTGCAGATCCTCGCGCCGCGGCAGCTGCAGCAGCTCGCCGAGTTTGAAGGCGGTTACCTCTAGTGTTCGCTGCCGGTCTTCCATGGCGCATCGTTGTCCGGTTTCCACGCGGGCGCCAGGCTGCGACCCAGGCGCCAGGCTAAACGGCGGGACGCACGCCGGCTGCGGTCGCGATGAGCACCGCCTCAGGCAGGGTGCGGACACCGAGCGCTTCCATAACCCGGGCGCGGTGGATCTCCACCGTGCGCGGGCTCAGGCCCAGCGTGCGGGCGATGGACTTGTTGGTACCGCCCGCGAGCAAACCCTCCAACACCGCGCGCTCGCGTGCAGTCAGAGCCGCGACCCGATCACGCGATTCGTTGTGCTCACGCGTCCGCTCCGCGGTGTCGCGGATTTCGGCCAGCGCCGTTTTAACGGCGAACAGCAGCGCACCCAGTGTCCAGGGGGCTTCGAGGAAATCGACCGCTCCCGCCTTCATGATGCGCACCGCGAAGCCAACGTCGCCCCCGCTCGCGCCGACCGCCACCACGGGCAGGTGCGAGCGCGAGGCCTTCAGCTCGGTTGCGACCACTATGCCGCCAGCCTCCTCCAGATCGAGCACAACGCAGCCCGGCATCAGCGAGCCCGCCATCTTCAGGAAGGCCTGACCGCTCGCGAAGGCCTGCACCTCGTAACCGGCGTCCTGCAGCGCACCAACGAGGCCACGCCGGCTGTCGTCTCCGACCGCGATCACATAGGCGCGCAGGCTGGTGTCGGTGGTGACGTCCTGCGCGATCCCGCCCACTAATCGGATGTGCCCGTCGTTCGCTGAGATCGGGAAGAAGGTATCGCGGATGCAGCGAACTTCGCGATCCGAGGTGCGTACGATACGGTACTTCAGAACCAGCGTCTCGCCGTGGCCAACTCGCTCCAGCGCCCGTTCTACACCGTCGCGGTCCTCCGGATGGATGCTGGCGAGCCAACTCGCGACATCCGGCATGCCTTCGGCGGGCACGCCCCAGACCTGCGCGAAGGCCGGGCTGAGGTAGTCGAGTTGCCCGCTCTCGAGGTCGGCCAGCCAGAGCACGTTCGCCGAATGCTCGGCAAAGCGCCGGAAGCGCTCCTCTGCCATCTTGCGATCGTGAATATCAGTTGCCGCACTGAACCATCCCGTGATGCGTCCCTCCACATCACGAACCGGAACGGACCGCGTCAGGAACCAGCGATATGGGCCGTCGTGCCGGCGGATCCTGGCCTCGATATCGAAAGCAACGCCCACCTCCAGCTGATGCACCCAGGCAGCACGGCTCGCGCTGCGCTCGCTGGGGTGGAATACGAGCTCCGGCCAGCGTTCGGGAGGCTCGTCCGTGATGCCCGTGTATGTGTACCATTGATCATTGGCGAAGGTGACCGCGCCCACGGGATCAACGTACCAGACGAAGGTGGGGATAAGATTCGTGAGCTGCCGAAACCGTTCTTCACTCTGGCGCAATGCGGCATCAGCTCGGGCTCGCTGGATACTGGCCCAGATCCGATCCGCGACCTCGCCGATGAGCTCGACCTCCGTATTCCTCCACTGGTGCGAGCCTGCATGGTGAACATACAGAACGGCAGCGAGAACTCCGTCCTTAACCAGAGGGAAATTGATCACCGCGCGGGCCTGATCGGCCTGGTAAATCGCCTCGATCTCGTCCCCCGGCCTGCGCCCTTCGGCGAGCGCATCGTCGTGTCGGGTCATGCGCCCGGCGCGTAGTTCCGCCGCCACGGCTGCGCCGAGGTCCTGCAAGCGACGCTGCCCGGTGGGGCTCGCCATCCCGGCGCGGCTCCAGACGTTGTTCACGCTGAGCATCTCGCCGGGGGCGACCTCCAAATAGCCCACACGGTCCGCCTGTAGATGCTGGCCGAGCATCTCGGCCGCGAGGCTCATCGCCTGGCGAGGGTCGCTGAGTCTGTGCAGCCGGTCGCCCAGAGCGAGGAGGAAGGTTTGGCGCGCCTCGCCCTCGCGCAGCCGTTGCTCGATGCGCTTGCGTTCAGTGATCTCGAGCGCCGCGCCGATGAAGCCGACGGGCTCACCGTTCTCAAAGGTCGTCCACCCCTTGCTTGCTACCCAACGCTCCACACCATCGTCGATCCCGATCACGCGGTATTCGATACCGTAGATCCCGTCGCCAGAGGGATTCCGGCATTGTGCGACGGCGGCCTCGACGCGCGGGCGATCTTCGGGATGAATACCAGCGAGCCAAACGTCGTGGTTGACTACTGCGTCGGGGGCAAGACCCCACATGGCCTTGAGACGCGCATCCCATTCCAGCGCGCCGGATCCCGGGTCCCACGAGTAAGGTGAAAGGCCCACAAGATCGATGGCCGCCTGAAGTCGGGCCTGCGTTTCGCGCAGCGCAGCCTCGTTCCGGACGCGCTGGGTGGTCTCATGGACGGTGCAGAGCACGCCACGGACCATTCCCCCTTCATCGCGAACGGGGCTGTAGGAGAAGGAGAACCAGGTTTCCTCCGGATAGCCTCTGCGCAGCAGCGTGAACGGCAGGTCCTCGAAATAACTGGCCTCTCCTTTCATCGCCCTTGCGGTGATCGGTCCGACGATGTCCCAAGCCTCTGCCCAGACCTCCGGGAAAGGCGCCCCGAGCCCCTCCGGCTTGTCGGCCATAATCGGAATGTAGGCATCATTATAGAAGCTCGTGAGCGCCGGTCCCCAAGCCAAGAAGGTCGGAAATGCGGAGCTGAGCACGATGCTCAAGGCCGTGCGCAGCGATGGAGGCCAAGTCTCAATCGCTCCGAGAGGTGTGGTCGCCCAAGCGTAGCTGCGCACCCGTGCGCCCATGAGGCCACCATTGGCCTGTTGTTCAGCGCTGCTCATGATTGCCCGGTTAAAAAACCGGCTGACTATAAGCGCCGTTCTTGCCGTACGCGATCATCCGGCCATAGATGACCTAGCTGCCCTCAGACAATCCAGCGCCTTTGTTTGTGTCCTAACTCCGTCGTACGCGAATTGCATGGTGGTGGGAGTTGATACGTAAGTTCCTACGTAGACCTCCCCGCCGACGAATGCAGCTCCGTGACCACTGAGCGCACAGCTCGCACCAAAGCGAGCAAAGTTCGCTAAGGTAGCGTCCACAGACGAGATGTAATTTCCGGGACCGCTTCAGTGGGGTTTGGGGTGGCCATCGGGGCCGGCGGCTCACGTCGAGTTTGCGGACTTCAACCCGAGCCAGGAGCCCCCGATGACCGACGACAGAGTGGCACAGACCGAGGCGCTGCGAGACGTGCCGACGATGGCAAGTTCCTGCGCTCGCTCGCCGAGACGGTCCTGCAAATTCTGATGGAGGCCGACGTGGAGGGCCTGATCGACACGGGGGCCGCTACGAGCGCTCGGGAGGGCAGTACCTACCGCAACGGCTACCGCGAGCGCAGCCTGGACACGCGGCTGGGCTCCCTCAACCTGCAGATCCCCAAGCTCCGGACCGGCAGCGACTTCCCGGGTTTCCTGGAGCCGCGTCTTACGGTGGAGAAGGCCCTGGTCGCCGTGATCCGATCGTGCAAACGGACATTGTGTGAAGGGCAAGATTTAGCCGACCTCAGACATGCAGACTTAGAACTCCCTTAGTGAACCTCGAGACTGCTTGAGTACCAGCCTCCGAGTGACACAGCGCATCATCGGCGCTTCTCTCCACTGGGTTTGAATTCGTCGATATGGTAGGCCATCGTGGGTGCCAGTCGCGCGATATGCGGCTGCCATTGTGCCCTCATTGCGAGGTAAGTCTCCGCTCCTGCCTCATCGGGCGTCGTCTCGACGCCGGCTGCCGAGAGCCGCCTGACAGCCGCTGCGAAGCGAGTGCGCCATGCGTCGCTTTCGGCGCTGGTCACGTCGGCCGGGACGGGTAAATCTCCGGGTAAAAACGTCATTTCGAGCGTGATGACGAGCAGCATGGCAACGCGCCAGATTGCATCGACGGCGGCGGTCTCCTTCAGCCATACCGCCTGACGGTCTGCAATTCCGCTGCGGATCAGTGACACCGTGTCGAGGGCGATGAATGCCTGTGCCGAGACCGAATAGAAGGGCTGCCGGAAGCGGAAGTAGAACAGCACGGGATAGAAGTGATGCGCCTCCTTCATCTCGGCCATGGACGCCGCGACGTCGGCCAAGTGGGTGTAGCCTGAGGTGAACTGCCCCTGTGGCCCGAGACGCGCCAGAAGTTCGGCCGCGTCGGCGGTTTCACCCGCCAACAGATGGAGCTTCAGGCCGAGCGCGTTGCGTTGCCGAAGGGCGCTGTAGACCTGCATGACGTAGGTCAGGACCAGCGACGTTGCCGACATCCCAATAAGCGAGTTTACGAGGTAGAGGACACGGTAGGCGTCGGTGGCCGGCTTGAAGTCGCTGGCCCCCACGATCGCCATGCTGCTGCCGCCCGCATAGAGGGCGGTCACAAAGTCGACCGGCGTCTCGCCGCTGCTCGCCCGAACCGCTGTCCCCAGCGCGGGGTGGATGATCAGGCCGGCTCCGAGGGTCAGGCCCAGGGCCCAGAGCAGGACGTAGACGATGAGGATGACCGGCCCGCAGAAGGAGAGCACAGGGCCTCGTCTCTGCCCAAATTTATCGGCGACACGGCGGAAGATTGCCCAGGTGAGATGGGCGACGCGATCCGCGATCAGGCCTGTCCCGATGCGCGCGTAGAGGACCGTCAGGAAGATGTCGGTGAGGACGACACCCATGACGAGCGCGCCCGACGCCTGCTCCAGCCAATGGGGCATCACGGGCCTACAGCATGGGAAGCCGGCGCGGTCGGGGGCCGAGCGGGAACGCCACGTCGAGCCGGGCGATCTCGGCTTCCGTCAGCGACAGCGCGCCGGCGCCCGCGTTGTCGGTGGCGTGCTCGGGGCTGGAGGCCTTGGGGATCGTGAAGCAGGACGGCCGCCGCACCAGGAAACGGAGAGCGACCTGGCGCGCGGTCGCGCCGTGGTTTGCTGCGATGTCCTCCAACATGCGACCGCCCGGCGTGCGCGGGCCGGGGAAGCTGCTATGACCGAATGGGCTGTAGGCGACTACGGCGACGCCGTGCTCCTCGCACCAGGGCCGCACGGCGTGCTCGATCGCGCGCTCTTCCAGGTGGTAGAGGACCTGGTTGCAGGCGATCCGGCCCTCGCCCCCAGCGTTCCACGCGGCATCGAGGTTGGGCACGTCGAAGTTGCTCACCCCCCAAGACAGGATCTTGCCCTGTTCGCGAAGCCGCTCGAAGCCGGCGAAGGTGTCCTCGAGCGGGTGCGGACCGGGCCAGTGCAGGAGGTAGCAGTCCAGCCTGTCGGTGCGCAGGCGCGCGAGCGAGCGCTCGCAGGCCGCCACCGTCCCTTCACGAGAGGCGTTGCTGGGGAGGACCTTGGAGACGAGGAAAACCTCGTCGCGCCGTCCGGTGATCGCCTCGCCGACCACGGTCTCGGCGTCGCCGTACATCTCGGCGGTGTCGAAGTGGGTCATGCCGAGATCAAGGCCGCGGCGCAGGGCAGCGACCGCGGTGGGCCGGTGCGCGTCGTCGATGTACCAAGTTCCCTGGCCGATCACCGCAACCTCGCGCGGCACGGGACCGAACGGGCGCCGCTCCATGCTCTCCCCTCCTCGCGAATAAGGCGCGTGCTCCGCAGCGCCGATTGGGTCGGCAGGTCTCACTCAGCCGCTGTCTGTCGCGGTTGCCTGCGTGCGCTGGCGAACAGCCTGATCACCTCCCGGTTGAATGCCGAAATGTCGTCGGGCTTGCGGCTCGTGACCAAGTTCCCGTCCACAACGACCTGCTGATCCACCCAGTCCGCCCCGGCATTCGTGAGATCGGTTTGAAGCGAGGGCCAGGAGGTCAGGCGCCGTCCGCGTGCGGCACCCGCCTCGATGACGGTCCATGGACCGTGACAGATCGAAGTTACGGGCTTGCCCGCGTCGAAGAAGGCTCTCGCGAACGCGACCGCTTCGGGCAGCGTCCGGAGCCTGTCGGGGTTGATGACGCCGCCCGGCAGCAGGATCGCGTCGAAGTCCTCAGGCCGGGCACTGTCGAGTGGCATGTCCACTGGGAACGTCTCGCCCCAATCCGTGAACTTCCAGGCCTTCACCTGGCCGTCCTTGGGCGACACGAGCCAGGTCTCGGCGCCTGCCGCATCGAGCGCCTTGCGCGGCTCGCTCATCTCGACCTGCTCGAAGCCGTCCGTCACCAGGATCGCGACCTTCAGGCCGTTGAGGGTTTCAGAAGCCATGTTCGCGCCTCTTCGACGAAGATTGGGTTCTTCGGTAGGAACGGCTCTTGTGGGACGGCGCTCACCGCCCGCTCCGACGCACCGGCCCGCTCGAGGAGAAGACGCGGCCACCGTTCGAGGACAGTGCGCTCGGAATCGGCCACCGGCGCACGCAACAGCCGCAGCCGGCGGGATGGGCCGCCTTCGTGGCAGGTTGGCTGCTGACATTACGCTCGTTCGAGGCGAGGACGCTGCGCCGGGTCGGGTCCATGCCGGCGATGGCGGGAGCTCTGAGGAACGTTCGCAACGCCCCGGCCCCGCAGGCCGGGCAGGCGCATGGATCACGGAACTCCACCATCGGCCGCATCGCCGTGAACGGCCCGCAACCTTCGCAAGCGTAGTCGTAGGTCGGCATGAGATCCTCGATTCACGAGGGCGATGGAGAGACGGCGGCGAAGCGTTCCATGGAACGGCCGCCCGCCTGGATCGGTCGGTTACGCGGCCGGCTTCAGGATCACCTTGGTCCAGCCCTCGTCGCGCGCGTCGAAGTGCTGGTAGGCGTTCGGTGCCTCACCCAGCGGAAGCTCATGCGAGACGATGAAGGACGGCTTGGCGCGGCCGGTCGAGATGAGGTCGCGCAGCTGCCGGTTGTAGGCTTTCACGTTGCACTGCCCGGTGCCGATCGTCTGACCCTTGAACCAGAAGAGGCCGTGGTCGAAGACGATCTCGCCCTGCTTGTAGAGCGGGTCCTGGGGCGCCGGATCTTGGGGCGTGTAGACGCCGACCACACCGATGCCGCCGGTGAATTTCACCGACTTCACCAGGTCGTTCATGGTCATGTTGGGGTGCTCGGTGCCCTCCGGGTCGTGGGCCTGATAGCCGACGCACTCGCAGCCGCGGTCGGCGCCGATGCCGTTCGTGAGCTCCATCACCTGGTCCACCGGAGAGCCCTTCGAGTCGTCGATGGGCAAGGCTCCGATCGAACCCGCGAGGCGCAGGCGGTCGGGATGGCGATCGACGACCATGACCATGCAGGCACCCTTGATCATCGCCGCGTGGGCCGCCATGAGGCCGACGGGGCCGGCTCCGTAGATGACGACCGACTCCCCGGGACGCAGTCCTGCGAGTTCGGTGCAGTGCCAGCCGGTCGGGAAGATGTCGGCCAGCATCACGTAGTCGTTCTGCCGCTCCTCCGCATCCGGCGGCAGCTTCAGGCAATTGTAGTCGCCGTAGGGGACGCGCAGCAGATCGGCTTGGCCGCCCCGGTAGGGGCCCATGTCGGCAAAGCCATACGCGGCGCCGGCCATGTTCGGCACGACGCTTCGATCCGCCGTGGTCAGGCAGAACGCGCTCAAGCCGCGCTCGCAGTTCCTGCAGAACCCGCAGCCGATGTTGAAGGGGATCGCAACCCAATTCCCGACCTTCACCCGGTCCACGGCATCGCCCACTTCGGCCACCTGGCCGAGGTTCTCGTGCCCGAACACGCCGCCCTGCGGGAAGTCGGTCCGGCCCTCGTACATGT
Organism: Methylobacterium soli; assembly: GCF_008806385.1. GTDB lineage: Bacteria > Pseudomonadota > Alphaproteobacteria > Rhizobiales > Beijerinckiaceae > Methylobacterium > Methylobacterium soli. Next base: position 28,823 of record NZ_VZZK01000030.1, on the reverse strand, counting down.
GCAGGTCGGAGCCGCAGATGTTGGTGCTCGTGATACGCACCAGCACGTCGGTCGGCTTCTCGATCTTCGCGTCCGGCACGTCCTGCACCGCCACGTCGCGAGGTCCGTTGTAGACGACTGCTCTCATGACACCCTCCTTGGGTTAATCGCCTGAATCGTTTTCACTTGGCGTTGCAGGCGGCCGAAGGGGACTCTGGCTCTACCTCCGTCTCATGGCCGCCGCGTCCCCGTCCCCTCGATGCGCCACAACTGCGTCGTGAGGCGCGGGCCGTTCTCGGGCTTGAACCAGCTCATGTCCTGGATGCGCGAGCTCGTGACGTAGATCGTGCCGTCGGGTCCCTCGGAGAACGTGTCGGGCCAGCGCAACCGGTCGTCCTGGACGAGGGTCGTGTCGCGACCGCTGTCGCGGACCTTCACGGCGTTGTCCTCGATGGCGCTGAGGTAGAGCCGCCCGCGCTTGTCGATCCACAGGCCGTCTGTGGGCTCACTCTCGCCGACCCGCTCGATGCGGGATTCCAGCTCCCTCGCGGACAGGCGCGGATCGTCGAGCGCCTCGGTCGCGATGCGATACAGCGTCCTGCCGGTCAGCGCCTTCCAGTAGAGGTGACTGCCATCGGGGGAGAGCGCGATGCTATCGGCCGCGAATTCGACGCCGCGGCCGTCGGGCCGGCGCAGCTCCTGTCCATCCGTCCTCACCACAACACCCTTTTCCGGCTGCGTGCTTGGATGGCCGTCAAGGACGCGTCGCGCGTCGCCACTCTGGAGATCGACGACGATGAGCGCGCCCTTCGCGCCCGCATCCGTCAGGTACGCACGGCGCCCGTCTGGGCTGAAGCGCACGTCGTTGAGGTAGCTGCCCTGGGGCGCCACCGCCTCGGCGAAGGGGATGGTTTGCGCGACCTTGTTCGCCCTCAGGTCAATCCGGACAAGCTTCGGTCCACCCGGGACGACCTGCGCGGTCGCCGGAGCCGCGGCATCGACCACCCAGAGGCTTCCGAGCCCGTCGGCTACGACGCTCTGCACGCAAACGAAGTGGTCATTCGCGGAGATCTGGTCCTTCTTGGCGTTTCGCCAGGCGTTCCATTCCTCGTTCGGGTAGGGCTTGACCTGGCCATTCTCCGTGACTTCGGCGACGGAGACGGGCGCGTCCTCGCTCCAGCGCGGGAAATTCACGAAGATGCGCCCATCCGCCGCGACCGTCACCCCAGTGACCTGGTGCTCGAAGCTCGCCACGAGCTGCAGCCGCGCCGTGCCGCCCGGCACCGGAGCGGCCTGCTGCTGCGCGAGGGATGCGCCGCTGGAGAGAAGCGCCAACGCGAGGGCGGTGGATGCAGTGGCCGCGAAGTTGGTCATGGTTACCTCATCGGCACGGGCAAGCTTGCGACTGGCGGCTCCTAGGGCGCGAATACCGCGCGCACGCAGCCGTCCGTCTTGTGCTTGAACATGTCGTAGCCGCGCGGTCCATCCTCGAGCGAGAAGCGGTGCGTGGCGAGGTAGGCCGGGTTGAGCTCGCCCTTCTGGGCATGCGCGAGCAGCCGGTCCATGTAGGCCTGCCCATGCTGCTGGGCGGTGCGCACCGTCATGCCCTTGTTCATGATGACGCCCATCGGGAACTTGTCGATCAGCCCGTAGACGCCGAGCACCGACAGCGTGCCGCCCTTGCGGCAGGCCATGACGGCCTCGCGGAGCGCCTGGGCGCGGTCCGTCTCCAGGCGCAACGCCTGCTTCAGGCGGTCGTAGGCGTATTGGGATCCGGTGCCGTGCGCCTCCATCCCGACGGCGTCGATGCAGGAATCTGGCCCGCGCCCGCCCGTCATCTCCTTTAACGCTTCCAGGACGCTGGGCACTTGCGTGTAGTCGATTGTCTCGGAGCCGGCGTGCTCGCGCGCCATCCGTAGCCGCTCGGGGAAGCGGTCGATCGCGATCACCCGCTCGGCGCCCATCAGTCGCGCGCTCTGCTGCGCCATCAGGCCCACGCCGCCGCACCCCCACACCGCGACCGTGTCGCCCGGCTGGATGCCGCAGAAATCGGCGCCCATGTAGCCCGTCGGTGCGGCATCGGAGAGGAACAAAGCCGTCTCATCCGCGACGCCGTCGGGCACCTTGAAGCAGTCCACGTCGGCATGAGGCACGCGGATATACTCAGCGTGGGATCCCGCATAACCACCAAAGGCATGCGTATAACCGTAGATGCCGGCCGTCGGATAGCCGAGCAGCGGCTCCTGGAGTTCCGGCTTCGGGTGGGTGCAGTCGCAGAGGGAGAAGAGTTTCTGCTGGCAATACCAGCATTGACCGCAAGCAATGAACGAGGGGACGACGACCCGGTCGCCTTTCTTCACCTGTTTCACCTCCGGCCCGACCTCGACGACCTCGCCCATGAACTCGTGGCCGATCACGTCGCCGGCTTTCATGGTCGGGATGTAGCCGTCGATGAAATGCAGGTCCGAGCCGCAGGTGGTCGACAACCTGACTTTCAAGACGGCGTCGTGAGGGTTGACGATCTCGGGGTCCTTGACGGTTCCGACGCGCAGGTCGTTGACGCCATTCCAGTAGAGCGCGCGCATGACCAGGCTCCTCAGCGGGAATCACGCCGGGCCGCCGGCTGACGATCGGTGGTGGGAATCTCGCCTGTCAGGACAAGGCTCTTGAAGTAGTGCAGTGCTTTCGACGCTAGTTCCTTCGGCACGACGCCATTGAAGTAGCGGGCGGCCACGTCGCCGAGCATACCCCCGGGCGGATCGAAGCGGACGCGCAACGTGGCGACTGTACCGCGACCGCCCGGCGCCGCGCGGAAGCGGATCTCGCTCTCGGTGACAAGGGCACCGCCGCCGTCCGAGCTTGCGCGGATCAACTCGCCGGGCCGTTCTTCGGTGATCTGCATGACCCAGGCATGGCTTTGGCCGAGCGGGCCGTCGGCGCGCCACTCGCTCCGTCCGTCTCCGGACGGGCGGATATCGGCCAAGAACGCCATGATGCGCGGGAGGGTCGTCGGATCGCGCCAAGCCCGAAAGAGTTCGTCGGCGGGGCGCTCGATGGTGATGGAATACTCGACTTCGGGCTCCTCGCTCCAGCCGTTTGCGGCTTCGGTTTCTCGCGCGCGCGCTCGACTCGGCTGAGCGAGCTGCTGGGCGCCGAGGACGGCAAGAGCAGCCACTCCAGCGGCACCGGCCAGCGCCCATCCGACTCCACCGAAGCCGGGCCCAGCGTGCTCACGTGAGCCGGCCGAAGCGCGAGAATGCTCCATTTGGTCGCGCGTTCTGCCGTTGCCGTATCGATCAGCCACGGGTCACCCCCTTGGTCAGAATGCTGCGATGTGCGGACTCGCTTGATGGTCAGGCGGCGTGTTGGGATGCAGAGCGACCGGCTCCGAACAGCCCGACCAGTTCGCAATTGAACAACATCGGCTGGAGCACCTTTGTTTGCTAAGGGGTGTTCCTAAGGATGTTCCCGTTGTTTGCGCGAGCCGGAAAGCTTCATCGCACCGCCGCCGTCATCCGCTCGGTCTCTCACTCCTCGCGAGGCGATCAGGCGGGCACGTCAACCTGACGGCTTCAATCCAGCGGCGGTAGCCATCGCCACAAGCTCGGGCAGCGTCTTGGCGCCGATCCGCGCCATCAGGCGTGCCCGATGAACCTCGACCATGCGCGGACTGATGCTCATCTTCTTGGCGATAACCTTGTTGGTGCCGCCGCCAAGCAAGCCCTCACGCACTTCGCGCTGACGGGTGGAGAGTCGAGCAATCCGGGCTGCGGCGGGGATGGGCGCGCAGCCTAAGGGCCGCTTCCTGGCTCCGAGCCGAGGTCCTGAAGTGGCGCACACCGGGACTTGTGCGCTTGCCAAAGGACAAAAGCTGTAGAGTTCGTTTGAACCGCCTACGTAGATCTCACGCGACCTGTTGGCGCGTGCTGAGGCGTTCCGCGGTGAAGATGCCGCTAAGGACGAGCGCGAGTGCAGCGGCATTGTCTAAGCGGAACGGCTCACCGACCAGGGCCACGGCCAGCAACGCCCCGAAGACCGGTATCAAGTTCACGAACATGCCTGCCCGGTAGGGACCAATGGCTTTACGCCACGCATGAAGGTCAGCTGCAAAACCAATGAAGGACCCAGCCCGACATACGCGACGATTATCCAGGCCTCACCGGTGGGCCAGACCAGATGACCGTTCACCCACTCGACCGCCAAGAGCGGCAGGGACGTCAGAAACGCAGTCAGCACCATGGCGGTGAAGGAGGTAAGCCCTGAGACTGCTGGCCGTCTACGCAGGGCCAAGGTGTAGCTGGCGTAGAACAGGCAGGCCACGAGCATGGGGAGGTCGTCCCGGTTGAAGGCTAGGGTGCGCAGTACCTCCAGATCGCCGTGCGTGGAAGTACAGCTACCCCGAGGAGCGTGGCCAGCACGCCCACAGCCTGCATCAGCCTGACAGGCGTGTGGTAGGTAAGGAAGCTGCAGACCAGACAATGACGATGACAGGGATTTCGCCCTGGATCAGTGCGAGGTTGGTGGCGCTCGTGTAGGTGCCCGCGACATAGAACAGGGCGTTGAAGGCCGCGTGGCTGCCCATCAGCAGGATGTAGCGCCAGCTCGGAAGGAGGCGCCACTCGCGAGCGGCCGGCTGGGCCGCGAGCGGGGCGAGCGCGACGCAGGCAATCAGCCAGCGCAGGCTCGTCGGTGCAAGCGGCAATACCTGGCCGACCGCCCACTTGCCTGCAACGGCATCGCCAGCCCAGATCAAGGCCGTGAAGGTCAGCAACGCGTAGGCGCCTGCAACGGATCGGGAGGCGGCCTGAGAGGCAGTTGGGCGGGATTGCGCGTTAGCCATGGCGACCCCCTGGCACGCCCTCATCGACGACGTCAGGCGACTGTGCTCGCAGGCGCACCGCGGAAGCGCTGCAACCCATCATCGGGGGCGCAGATTGGACCAAGTGAGCGCGAACTTCTGGCCTCTTTCGGACCATCCACCTTTTAGCGTGAGAGGTCGGTTCCAGCCTGACGACGGTTTCTCCTGGGGGTAGCTCCCGCGCTCCTGAACTTTTAGTCGGCGCGGCAACGTTCGGTGTCCTGCGGGAAAGGACGCATCGAGAGGAAGTTCCATGGATCAGCCGAAGCCCAGAGAACTGGTCAGGATTGCTCGATCAGGCGCGGGACGGCCGGGCTACGTCACGGTGAGGGGCGCCAGGGAGCACAACCTGCGCGACGTCGATGTTGAGGTGCCACGCGACGCCCTCGTGGTGTTCACTGGTGTCTCCGGCTCCGGCAAGTCCTCGCTCGCCTTCGGCACGCTCTACGCCGAGGCCCAGCGGCGCTACTTCGAGTCGGTCGCACCCTACGCGCGGCGGATGATCGATCAGGTCGGCGTGCCTGACGTCGACGCGATCGAGGGGCTGCCCCCGGCCGTCGCCCTCCAGCAGCAGCGCGGCACGCCCAGCGCCCGCTCCTCGGTCGGCAGCGTCACCACCCTGTCGAGCCTCGTGCGGATGATGTACTCGCGCGCCGGCACCTACCCGCCGGGCCAGCCGATGCTCTACGCGGAGGACTTCTCGCCCAACACGCCCCAGGGTGCCTGCCCGTCCTGCGGCGGGCTCGGGCGGGTATACCACGCGACGGAAGCTTCCATGGTGCCCGACCCTTCGCTGACGATCCGCGAGCGCGCCGTCGCGGCTTGGCCGCAAGCCTGGGGCGGGCAGAACCTGCGGGACATCCTGGTGAGCCGGGGGGTCGATGTCGACACGCCCTGGAAGGACCTGCCGAGGGCACTCCGGGACTGGATCCTGTTCACGGACGACCAGCCGCAGGATCCTGTCTATGCCGGGCTCTCCCCGGCGCAGACTCGGCTCGCCCGCCAGCGCCGCCTGGAGCCGAGCTACATGGGCACGTTCACGAGCGCCCGCCGCTACGTGCTCGGTACCTTCACCAATTCGCAGAGCGCCCTCATGCGCCGACGGGCGGCGAGCTACCTCGTCAGCGAGGACTGCCCCACTTGCCAAGGCAAGCGCCTGAAGCCCGAGGCGCTCTCGGTCACCTTCGCCGGGCTCGATATCGGAGACTTGTCGCGCATGCCGCTCTCCGACCTCGCCGAGGCGATGCGGCCGGCCGCCGAGGACCGGCTGCCCGATGACGACACTGCCGACAACGCCGACCCTGGGACGCTCGATCGCGAAGCGGGCCGGAGGGATCGGGCTCAGCGCGCCGCCTCCGGGGCGTCGGCCCATGCCGGTGCGCCGGACGTGCGGGCGACGCCGAACCTCTCCATCGAGAAGCGGCTCGCCGCCCAGCGCCTCGCCGCCGATCTCCTCAATCGCATCGGGACGCTCACGGAGCTGGGCCTCGGCTACCTGTCGCTGGACCGGGTTACCACGACTCTGTCGTCGGGCGAGTTGCAGCGCCTGCGCCTTGCCACCCAGCTCCGCTCGCAGCTCTTCGGCGTGGCCTACGTGCTCGATGAGCCCACGGCGGGGCTGCACCCCGCCGACGGCGATGCCATGCACGACGCGCTTGCCGGGCTGCTCGCCTCGGGCAACTCGCTATTCGTCGTCGAGCACGACATCGGCACGATGCGTCGCGCCGATTGGCTGGTCGATGTCGGCCCGGCGGCGGGCGAGCACGGGGGCTCCGTGCTCTACAGTGGCCCGCCGGAGGGCCTGTGCGAGGTGGAGGCGTCGCGCACCCGCATTCACCTGTTCGGACTTGCCGAGCCGCCGTTGCGTCCACGGCGCGAGCCCTCGAGATGGCTGCGCCTGGAGGGGATCGTCCGCAACAACCTGCGCGGCGTCTCGGCCTCGTTCCCCCTGGGATGTCTCACCGCTGTCACGGGCATCTCGGGCTCCGGCAAATCGAGCCTCGTCAGCCAGGCCTTGCTGGAACTCGTCGGCGACCACCTCGGCAGGTCCATCGCCACCGACGACGAGCCGGAGGATCCCCTCGACGATGCGCCGGCCCCGACCGAAGGGCGCATCGTCGGCGGCACAGAAGGGATCCGTCGGCTGGTCCAGGTCGATCAGAAACCGATCGGGCGCACGCCCCGCTCGAACCTCGCGACCTATACCGGCCTGTTCGACGCCGTCCGGAAACTGTTCGCCGCCACGCACGAGGCACGACGGCGCCGCTACGACGCCGGCCGCTTTTCCTTCAACGTCGCGAAGGGCCGTTGCCCGGCCTGTGAGGGCGAGGGTTTCGTCAGCGTCGAACTCCTGTTCATGCCGAGCGTCTACGCCCCCTGCCCGACCTGCCACGGTTCCCGCTACGCGCCGGAGACGCTGGAGGTCACCTGGAATGGGCTGACCATCGCGGACGTGCTCAGGCTGACCGTCGAGCACGCCTGCGAGGCCTTCGCGGACGAGCCGTCCGTGCTGCGGCCGCTCTCCGTGCTGCGGGATCTCGGCCTCGGCTACCTGCGCCTGGGCCAGCCGGCGACTGAACTCTCCGGCGGGGAGGCCCAGCGCATCAAGCTCGCGACCGAGTTGCAAAGGGGGCAGCGCGGGGGCACGCTCTACGTCCTCGACGAACCAACGACAGGGTTGCACCCGACCGACGTGGACCGCCTCATGCTCCAGCTCAACGGCTTGGTCGATGCGGGCAACACGGTCGTCATGGTCGAACACGACATGCGCGTCGTCGCAGGGGCCGATCACGTCATCGACGTGGGGCCCGGCGCCGGAAGCCTGGGTGGCGCTGTCGTGGCGGCCGGCCATCCCGAGGTGGTAGCCGAGGCGCGGGCGAGCCGCACGGCACCGTACCTGCGGGAAGAGCTTGATGCGTACGAAGGCAGAGGTTCGCTACCGCAGCATCCCTGATGACCCCTTACAGATCTTCGAGCCTGCCGGCCCAGATGTCCGATCCGTAGAAGCGGACCTGTAGGCGGCGGCCACGACATCAGGGTATCATGGCCGCTGGACCGAAAAATTCGCACGAATGGCTGCTGTCAGTTGGCGAGCGGTCATTCCCGTACCTTCAATCGAAGGTCAGCTACTGGCGCGATCCAGATCCATAAGCTGAGCTGCTGCGATGTCCGCTTCGGAGAAAGCGCCGACGCCGGCTGAACGGCTGCATTGGGCGCAAAGCCGAAGGTCTACTTTTTCGGCAGCAGGCCACCTTCCGCTCGTAGCGCGTGTCCAAACATTCGAACGAGTTGTTCGGCTTAGCCGTCCTGGCCAAACAACCCTCAGCCGCGACGGCCGCGCGGTGCTGATGGTGTGCTGAGGAAATGCCGAAGCGCGTAGATCGCTGCGCCCAGGCTCCACGGCCGTCCATCGCCCGTCGCAGCCCGGAGCAGTTCGAGGCGGATGTTGGCGCCAAGCATCAGGCGACCATGCACAAGATCCCTACCATGATGTTCAACCAGCGCTTCAGGATCCAGGCCGACAACAGCGCCAATCTCGTCGTCGCGCGCACCGTACGCAGCTAGCGCAAGCACACACCGCCTCTCCCGCCCGGAATCGGTATCCGGCAAGGATTCGATCTGATCCCGCACCAGAAAGGCCGGCCTCGGAGCCACTAATGGCCGCCGCTTCCGTCCGGCTCCAGGCCGGCAACCGCCATGGGTACTAGCCATTTGTCTCCTCTCTTGATTTCCAAATTCCTCGCCCAGGAAAAAATCTCTGCGCATGAAACCCTGTGCGGTGGACGCCCGTAATTTCCCCGACTTGTCCTCCCCCCCGGGCCCGAATGACTTCGCTGCCAGTGCTTGGCTCATCACCGAATGATGGCGTCCGCAGGGTGTGGGCCGCAATGGATAGAAACCACGCTTAGTCGGCCGCTTGCGTCAACGAGCACGGTGCCGGTTGATGCACCAGTTCCTCCGATCCGCCGGAGCAAGCCTGTGTAGAACTCGACGTTTCGGAAGGTTGAAGCCGGCAGCCGATCACGAAACGGCCGCCTTAGGGGGCGGCCGCTCGGTCCTCGCTAAGCAGTAGGTCGCGCTACGCCTCCTCGAAACGCGCCTCGATCGCGCGCGCGTCATGAGGGTGGTTCATCTGGAACCAGTCTACGAGGGCTTCGGGGGTGTGAGGCCCAGGTACGGCTTCGTCGCAGATGAAGTGCCCAGCATCTCGTCTCCAGCATGGGCATGCATCAGCGGCGGCCTCTAGCAGTGCATAGTGACACCTGCTTGCAGGGCTCTCCAGCTTGTTCAGATACGCCAGAGCCTCAGCATCGCCGGTCTCGGCCACAACGCGCACGGCATCAATCCATGCAGTGCCCTCTGGAATATCGTGCTTGCTGTAGAAGGTGAGCATACGCGCTAGAGCCCTCTCTTCCCTCTCGTTCAGGAGTTCTATTTCTTCGAATTCATCTTTCAACACACTGAGCGCGTGAGCAAATCGCTCCGGTTCGATGCCCGGAAACAGGGACATTATGTAGTCGATCGCCTGACTAACGTCATCCGATGCACCAAGAGACTGGTCTGCCTCGAAGCTGCGCATGGCATCAACGATATCGGTCAGCTTGTAAGTCATGGTTCGCCTCGCTCAGTTAACTCGAAGTCAATATCAGCCCCCTCTAACGTTCTGCGTCCGGCGAACTTTCTCTTAACCATCTCCTTCCTGCCGATCTCTCCAATTTCTATATATATCTGCAGATCGGCAATCAGCTCCTCCCACTCCACAGGCAGGTCGAGAATGGCCCGGTCGATGTCTTTATCACTCACGCTTTCACTGATGTACTCGTGAAGCTCATCCATGACAGCTTCGGGACCGAATTCGTCATCTTCGTCCTGCCTTGTCAACGTATCCGGCTCATCGGACCAAGAAAGCTGTTCAATCCGGAACTTTAGGTGCGTCAAGAGCTTTTTCTGCTCTCTACGTGATACTTTTTTCACTGCTGATCTCCTCTCAATACTTTGGCACACGGCCAGCCGAGGGCGTTTGGGGAAGCGGAGCTCCCATAGTGACAATCGGGTTATTGATGGTGCTCAGCTGTACCGAGCTCGGCGCACCCCTTGTGGGGTCGTCTGCAGCCTCATTGCGAGGTGAAGCCGTTGTCGGAGGTGATCAGAAGGAATTTGCAGTGCAGATAGCTGTATTTGCACTCATGAGTGGGTCAGCTCGCACTGGAAGTGGCTGCAACTCCGTGTGATCACGTGCCGGAGGAAAAGGAAGCTGAAGCGTGTCTCCCTTCCGGGGCAATGCCATATCGAGCATCAGCTTGAATTGGTCCCAGCTCGACGCGCCCTTCATCAGCGTTATGACGGCGTGCAGATGCTGGGCGAGTATCGGATGACCGACATCCTCGTTAAATAGCTGCTGCAGCTTGCCGCGCCGGTTGCCGGCAGGCGTCTTCGGCATCTTCGTTACAAGATCTTCCCTAATCCCAGGGAGCAGACGCTCGTATATGAGGTCATTGGTATAAATACCCACGACTTGCGGAGGATTGATGTGCCTGCCCTTCCACTCCCATCCTCTAAGTCGGAATATTTGCCTGTAAAACTCGTCAGGAAATCGTTTCGCCCAGGCAGCCAATTCCTTCCTGAGCACGCCATCGAGGACTGATTGCAGTGCGTCAATGCCTCTGACCCCTTGGAATCCAGTAGCCTCATCAACCAGCGCTATGATTCCCGTATGGGCCAGAGCTCTTATGAGCATTTCGGCCCTCTCAGCAATGGCTTTTTGCCTTACACGCAGCTTTCCTTCCCGATCCGCATCTAGCCACACGAAACAGATCCGCGTGATTATTTCTGCTCTGATACCGTGAGCTACTCCCCCCTTCTCAGGGCGGTACTTTACGGCGATCGACTGCAGCCCACCTAAGTGCCTGTCAACATAGGGTTTTAGGCCCCTGAAAGAGAGAAAATGCGGGATTTCTGCAGCAGCGTCTTCCGGCGGCCGATTTTTCGCTACCCAGCCGCTGTAATACATTCCCATCCCTCTCATGAAATCTGATTGGGTGAGGATCCGAGTTTCATCATCTAGCACTGAGCATGGGAAGCGCAGTTCCCCAATCGTCAGCGTGCCACTGTAGGCAGCCCTTGGAATTTCGCACTCATGAGCAAAGCGGGCTGCAGCAGCCCGTGTCGAACTTGCTTCGCTGAAGTCGGGCATAGGTTTCTCCTTCCTCGATAGCTCGAGGTCGCACAGCCGCTGATTTCACGGCTGATCTCGAATTGATGATGGCTGGATAGGGAGGTGCGGCGCTCGCTGCGCTCTCTCCCTGGTAGATTAGATGTGTACCTCTAGGGGGACTGTGAAAGGACCAAATCCTGTTTCACAGTGCGCCCTGAGGGACAGCTCTAGGCTTATGTGCTCCATACAGTCCGCGGTGAGGGACACCCTGTCCCGTCTGAGAGACACCCTGTCCCTCTCTCGGGACTCTGAAATTGCTGCCTTCTCTCCAGCTGGCGAACTCCTTGCTGGCGATCTGCCCGGTGACGTCGCAGACATGCTCGGTCAGGCGCCATTCGCTCGCCTTTCGATCCTTACGACTCTCGAAGCTCCCGCAGATCATCCGCTCGATGAATCCGTGCTCCTGCAATTCCCGGAAGAGAGCAGCCGCCGTGTTCTTGCTGAGGTTCAGTGCTTTCGCCGCCTGCCGAGTCGAGAACACGATCCGGCCATTGTTGATGCCTTTGTATTGCGCCTTCAACTCGACGTAGAGCGCCCTTGCTTCCGCGCTGAGGTGCTTCCATGCCGCCGTCTCAATGAGCCAAAGGGGCAGTGACACGAAGGGAGCCCGCTTATTCGGGTTGCCCTTGTGATCAGGGCCTTTCATGCCGCGCCTCCATGACTCAGCAAGAGGCGCCAAAGGTGCGCACGGATGGCGCCTTCATAGGAAGCCACCTCTGAGCGAATAAGAGACTTAGCGACGCCCTTCTTGCGAAGGCTACCCTCAAGCCGCCGAAGCTGCTCACGGAGGTGCCCCTCAGCGTGGTTGGCCGGCACTGTGGTCATGTAGCCAGCCGTCCTCCGGATCTGGGGGAAGCGCCTGGCGAAGTGAAAGGGAAGTACGACCGCGGTCATATCCTCGCTCCTCATTGAGCTTCCAACTCGCCAGCGAAATTCTGGCTTACTGCCTGAAGAGCAACGCTCACCCCCGCACGAAAAGAACGCTCACGAATTTTGTCTACAAGCGATGGATTGATGATAGGAGATCTGCGCTGTTCCTCGAGCTCGCCCTGGATGCACTCCGAAATTTCTTTCGCGGCGTTGCAATACAGATCCGGAAGTAACGGCTCATACGAATCGACCAATCGAAATAACTCCTTCAGATGCGGAGGAAGGCCGTCTTTGATAGCTAGAGTATAATCACATATTTCCGATAACTTGCGCTCCTTTCCGAAAAATTCAACTACCGGCTCGGCATCATAATCGCGTTTTCCATTTTCATCGACGAACAATCCCCATGTTCTCTGCTCTTCGTTCCAATGCCTCCATTCAAGGTAGGCAGCAACTGCCATGTGGAATGCTTCGCGAAGGTCAGCGGTCATATCACTCGCTCCTGCCTTTCAATCCACGCCAGGATGGTGCTGCGGCGAGCGCAGATCGTGCCACCGAGCTTGAAGGTGGGGAGACCGAGCTTATCGCTCGCATGGTAGACGCGACGCCTATTAGCATCCGAGGCGTCGCCGAAGATAAACTCGGCAATCGCCTCAGCCCCCGTCATAAGATCTTCAGAAAGCGACAAGTCGCTCCCGTTCCCCCGAGACGGGGAAGTTTTAACGTCAGTCATGACCTTCTCCAGCTAAGAGGCTATAACGGCCGCTACAGCCATGATAGTTCGAAAGCTTATCTCGGACTGATCTTTGCGATCACAGCAATTATCGCCACAACCTCCATGAAATTCCGCAGACATAACTCTCCATTTTTCAATTTCTTCAGGCTCGTCTGGCGGCGGGGCAGGCGGAAGATTATCAGGTGAATAGCCTGTGTCCGCTGCCTCAATGGATACTCTGGCTACAGGCCGGAAAAACTTAATGGATGTGCCTATTACCCTATGCAGACTTGGCCTAGCCTTCTCGAGTATGTCCCAGAAATCGCCGATTTTATTGTTGCCAAAGGAGAGCGCGAATATGTCAAAGAATTGTGCGTTTGACAGCAAACTCATCTCCATTTCAGACGCAATCCCATTCATGGGAGTTGCAGAGACGATCAACGCCTCTAAGGTTTCGCCAAATCTCTTTCCCACTTTGAATACGCCTTCAAACATGATGTCGCTGCGAAGCGATAATCGTGAACATACCAGCTCTCGGTAGTGGTAGACCGCAGCAACCGCATCCTTGGCCGAGGTAGAAGCATTCACCCCGATCAAGAGATTCGCGGCGTCCGCTGTGCTCATTTGCGCACCACCTCGCCCGCGTCCTCCCTGTGAGATAAGTCCAGCCTCTCTCAGGTGTCGAGCAATCCATCCCACCTGAACGTCATCCATACCCTCGACGTCTGCGATGGTTTTCACGAGGGTGCTAAGGACTGCCATGCATCACCATGCGAGAATATGAGCGTCACTCTGTTTCGGCGTCAACCGGTTTTTTGAGTCCGACTCCGAAATTCCATGCTACCGTACAACGGACGCGCTTAACGGCGTCCTTTTTCGATGGAGATGCGGGTGGCTACAATCCGAAAGCGAACGCTGCCGAGCGGGAAGGTTGTTTGGCTCGCCAGCTACACCGACGGGGGTGGGGCCCGCCGGTTCAAGCAATTCCCTACCAAGCGCGGGGCAGACGCTTTTCTCACGCAGGCCAAAAGCCAAGTGGCGGCCGGCGTGCACACTCCGGACAGCGTGTCGCCGACGGTCGCTGAGGCGGCGGAAATCTGGCTCAAACGATGCGAGCGGGACAAGCTCGAGAGAACAACGATTGAGCAATATCGGGGGCACGTGGAGCTACACATTGCCCCCCGGATTGGTGCCGTGAAACTCTCCCGACTGACGGCGCCTCTGGTGAACGAGTTCGTGGATCAGCTGCTGGTGGCCGGCCGCTCGCGCGAGCTCTGCAGGCGGGTGCTCATCAGCCTCTCCTCCATTGTAACGGAGGCGCAGCGGCGTGGGCTGGTGACCGTCAACAACGTCCGCAGCGCGAAGCCCGTGAAGCGGTCCAGCCGCGAGAACACGAGGCCCCTGATGCCGACCAAGGCTGAGCTCAAGGCGCTCATCGACATCACACCCGAGCGGTCGCGGCCGATGCTCCTCACGCTGCTCTTCGCTGGCCTACGGGGCTCGGAGATGCGCGGGCTCTTGTGGGAGGACGTGGACCTGAAACGCGGAGTCCTTCACGTCCGCCGTCGAGTGGACCGGTTCAATGCCTTCGGTCCGCCGAAGTCCAAGGCGGGCATCAGAGATATCCCGCTGCCGCCAACGCTGCTCCGCGAGTTGAAGGCTTGGAGGTTGGCTTGCCCCAACGGCCCACTCGGCCTCGTCTTCCCGACCACGACAGGCACCGTGCAGGGCCACGCCAACATCCTTCATCGGTTTTTCTGGCCACTCCAGGTCGAGGCTGGCATCACGGTGCTGAAGGACGGGAAGGACGAGCAGGGGAGGGCGACCAAGGTGTCTGCGGCGAAGTATGGCCTGCATGCCCTACGACATGCCGCAGCAGCATTATGGATTGAGCAGGGCCTCAACCCAAAGCGGATTCAGACCTTGATGGGACACGCTTCGATCCAGCAGACCATGGACAGGTATGGCTATCTGTTCGAGGCGCAAGAGGACGAAGCCGCGATGCTAGCCGGCGTTGAGGCCGGGCTGCTCAGCTGAACCTCCGCAACACCACTGCAACACGGCGTCCATAAGCCGTTGGAAGACCAACTGATTTTTTGGACTTTTAATCTGTAGGTCCTGGGTTCGAGTCCCAGCGCGCTCACCAATCTTTCCAACACTTTAGCGTCAGTTTTCGAGCGGCGCCCGCGCCGGGTCATTAACGGGGGTAACGCTACGGGTAACGGCGGACCACCCCCCTACCCGATGAGCCTCTTCCTCTGCGGAGGCTCGCTCGGTCAAAGGGCCTAGCAGGACGATTCCTTCGTCCGGGTGCTGCCCTGCAGAGAGGAGGCAGGCCGCGGCAGAGCTGAGAGCCCGGCTGCCTCGGGTGGCGCTCCACAGGATTGGCCGGCATCGCTCAGGAAGCCGGTGAGCGCCAGCGTGACCAGCTTCACAGATCAGCCCGTCCGCCCGGCGCATCTCTACGGCCACTGGTCCGGAGATCACACCATGCTTACCTCGATGACCCCCGCCGTTCACCTCTGGCGCGAACCGCGCAGGGCGTATCAGGAACTCGCGGCGCTCGATGACCGCCTGCTCGAGGACATCGGACTGTGCCGCCACGAGTTGGCCGAGCACTGCGCTCGCTTTTGGAGATGAGCGGCGCCCGCAGTCCAGCTTAATCGATCTGGGCGAGCAATCGGGCAGCATCGGACGACAGCTCCGCAGCAGCTCATGCCGCAGCGGCGTCGGGAGGCCGCCCGCTCGGTGCATCGTGGAGCGCCACCGCGAGGCGAGCGGCGAGCGCCGCGTTGTTCTTCACGAGGGCGATTTTGGGGGCAAGGCTGTGCCTGTTTGTCAGCACGAGGATGCGGGAGAGCAGAAAGGGCTTCACCGCCTTTCCGGTGACGCCGGCCTCATCAGCCTGGGCCAGGGCCTCCCCGATCAGCCCGGCGATCTCCGCGGCGGGGATCTCGTCAGCCTGCGGCACCGGGTTCGCCACGAGGACCCCGCCGCCTAAGCCCAGCGCCTCCTTGGTCCTCACCAGCTCGGCGATCGCCTCCGGCGCGTCGAGCCGCAGCGGTGATGGGAGTCCGCTTTCACGGCTCCAGAAGGCGGGGAAGCGATCGGTGCCGTAGCTGACGACGGGGACGCCGCGCGTCTCCAGGTACTCCAGGCTGCGGGGTAGATCGAGGATCGCCTTGGCACCTGCGCAGACGACCGCCACGGGCGTGCGGGCGAGTTCATCGAGGTCTGCCAAGATGTCGAGCGTCGCCTCCACGCCGCGATGGACGCCGCCGATGCCGCCTGTGGCGAAAACTCGGATGCCGGCCAGGTGCGCGCAGATCATGGTTGCGGCGACCGTGGCGGAGCCGTGCCGCCGGGTCGCTCCGGCGCAGGGCAGATCGGCCCGGCTCAGCTTCAGGACGTCCGTTGCGGTGCCGAGCCAGTCCAGGACTTCATCGGGCAAACCGACGCGGATGCGGCCGCCGATGACCGCGACGGTGGCTGGCACTGCCCCGTTCTGGCGCACCACGGCCTCCACATCGCGCGCCGTCTCGACGTTCTGCGGATAGGGCATGCCGTGCATGATAATCGTGGATTCGAGCGCCACAACGGGAGCGCGGGAGGCGAGGGGCGCCTGCACATCCGGGGCGAGGTCGATGAGTGGGTGAGGCATGGCGGTGGCTCCGCAGAGACAGCCCGGATGAGGTAGCTTCTCCCGAGCTAACGTCCGCGGGTCCGTGATGGACCTGCAACCTCCACAGGGAAGTAGCCGTGACCTACACAGGGCCCCACATCATCCTCGATGCGGTAACCTACCGCACGCTCGGGCGGGACGAAGCAGGGCGCATCGTGACCATCCGCGACGTCGCCTACCAAGGCGTCATGGAGCGTCGCTCGGACGGCTTTACCGTCCTGTCTGTGCTCAAGCCCGGAGCTGCTCGGACCTTCAACATCGAAGTTGGCGCTGTGCTGTCGGTCTTAGCGCACGGGCGCGAGTGGAACCCTGAAACCCCAGAGCGCCGCTGGCGCCTGCGCGCAGAAGAACTTCGTGCCTTTGTGGAGGAGGCCGAGGTCGCGGACTGGGCTCAGCCCTATTTCGATCCGGCCAGTGACATGCACCACCTCAAGCAACCGGCTAGCAAGGTGGACCGACGCTCCTCTAACCCTGCGGAGCGCGCAGCCTCAAGCTACAGGCGTGGCGGAGGCCGACGCTTGGACGAGGCGCCCGCCGCTGATCCGCCGCGAGGGACCAAGAACGCGAAGCCCGGCCTCTTCAGGAGGCTGTGGCGGGGTTTGCTGAGGACGCCCTGAAGGTTTGTTGTTCGCGCACTCTCATCAGCGGCCCGAGATTTCTTCCACTCAGTGGCGAGGCAAAAGTTGGTCTACGGTGGGCAAGCAGACCTTCCGCTTAGCGCCGATTTCGGCCATTCAGTCTACGCAAGCGACTTCTCGGAAGCGAACATTGCAGCAGCTCAGCTTGTAGGCCTGAGTTGCGCCTTCAGCGGACATCAAGTGATCGCTCCAAAGCCGACATTGCCGGGGTGTTCCCGCACGTCCGTCCTTCATCCCACCTTAACGGGAGACCTTCCCAGTTTGCCGGATACGACAGGGCACCCAGCATCCGCTCTCATCTCTACCAGCGGATGCCACCGGCTTTGGCTCGCTGAACGAAAGCTTGCGCGAAGTGTCAAGCGAGACGATATCGGGCGTCCTGCCTGTCTATGATTGATCCCGGAGCGACTGCGCGTTCGATCCGGGTACGTGCGGTGACGTCCAATGGAAATCTGCGGTGACAGCTTGGATGAAATCCTGATCGACCTGTATCAATCCTTGTTGGACTCAGGCCATTCAAACACCGGCACCCGCGGCTCGACGCATGAAGTCCTGGGGGCCGCGATCCGGCTTCGAAGGCCCCGGGCACGCCTCAGTCGTTCCGAGAACCGGGGCAAGCCTTTTAGCGCGCTCGCCGAGTTTCTCTGGTATCTCTCCGGCTCGGGCGACCTGGATTTCATCCGGCCCTACATCCCAGAATACGAGAAGGAGGCGATCGACGGCAGGGTCCCTGGCGCCTATGGCCCCCGCATCTTCTCCATGCGGGCTAAACTCGACCAGTTGGACAAGGTCACGAAGCTCCTCGAATGGAAGCCGACGTCGAAGCGCGCCGTCATACAGCTCTTCAATGCGGAGGACGTTGCTCTCGACTACACTGCCGCTCGGGACGAGGGCTTCATCTACCGCGAAGTGCCTTGCACCGTCAGTCTTCAGTTCCTCCTGCGCGAAGGATTTTTGCATCTTTCCGCCAATATGCGGTCTAACGATGCCTACAAGGGGCTCCCGCACGACGTATTCTGCTTTACAATGATTCAGGAGATGATGGCGAGGCGCTTGGGCGCGGAACCGGGCGAGTACCTCCACTACGCGGGCAGCATGCACATCTACGAACCGGACCTCGACGAGGTCCGCGGCTACGTCACGGAAGGCCATCAGAAGATGGTCGAGATGCCGCCAATGCCACTCGGCGATCCGTTCGACCTCGCCGAGACCCTGGTCGCGGCGGAGGGCAGGATCCGCGCGGGCGAGCCCTTCTCGGCGGCCGAGATGGCCCCGGCCCCCTATTGGGCCGATTTCCTCCGTCTCCTGCAAGCGTTCTGGGCCTCCGGAGACGAGACCAAGCTCAATGCGCTCAGGGCAGACATCGCGCCAGCCTTTCGGATCTTCGTCGATAGCCGTCGCGACAAGCCGAGGCGGCAGCCCGCGCCGCGCCAAGCGCGGTTCATCAGGGGGAGAGAGCTTTGATGTGGCCGAGCTGGGCCTCCGAGCACGCGCGCCTGACCCAGGCTCTCCGAACGCATACCGGCCTGCTTCCCGGCCTGGCGGATCCCCGCGCCCTCGACGTCCTGGCATGGCAGTTGGTGGCGAGCCTGAGGCGCGAGAGCTACTACAGGCAGGTGCAGGCAAAGCCCGTCTCGGCGGAGCGGGCCAACCCGAACAATCCGAGCTTCGACGCCGAAAGGGCCGTCGCATACCATGTCCGTCAAGGCGACATGGACGAGGCAGGATGGCTCATCTTTCTCATGACCCATTTCGCGCGCCCGGCCGACAGTGGCTGGCGGCGCTTGCAAGACGTGTACGGCCGCCTTGGCACGGGCCGATGGGATTGGGTCACGGTGAGCGAGGATCCCGAGGCGTTTGCGACGTGGCTCGCCGCGAATTGGATGTCGATCGGCGGCAAGTTCGGGAACCACAGGAAGTACGAAAGCCTCAGACCTGACTCGAACCGGCCGATGGCGGCAGTCGTCGCCGCCTATGTTCGCTGGATCGGGCCGGGCGGCCATGCCCGCTTTTACGCCGACGTCGTCAGGCGCACAGGCAACGATCCCCGCGCCATCTTCGATGCCCTCTATAGGGACCTCCGCGTCCCGACCTTCGGAAGGCTCGCGAAGTTCGACTACCTATCTCTGATCGGCCGGTACGGCATCGCCCCGATCGAGGCAGGCTCCGCGTACCTGGAAGGGGCCACCGGCCCCGCGAACGGTGCCCGCCTCCTGCTCGATGGCCGGCGAGACGCCCCTTCGAAGATCGATCGGTTGCAGGCGGACCTCGACGCGCTGGATGGAGATCTCGGCGTCGGGATGGCAGTGATGGAGGACGCGCTCTGCAACTGGCAGAAGAGCCCAGCTAGGTTCGTGCACTTCAAGGGCTAGATCAGGGCCGGGTTGATCTCCTCCCAGGTCCATGTCCGTCGGAGCTTATTCAGCCAATTGCGCTGGATCAGGCCCCTATGCTGCATCTGGCCCACCGTTAAACCCGGCGCCACGCGCAGCTTGCGGCTGAACCGGATGACTGATTCGTGGTCAGGCCGGAGGCTCGCGAGTTCCTGTTGCCGGTCATGCGGGATGATGTGGTTGGCCGCAAATGTATTCGCCTCGAGTTCGAGTTCGTCGTCGCTCGCACCCTCCTCGTCGATGAACGTGCGACCCCCGTGAAGGAGCAGGTGGCCTATCTCGTGCAGCAGCGTGAACCAGAAATGGTCGTCTGAGCGGTGCCTAAAGCTCGCTAAAACCATCGCCTTGATCGGGGACAGCATCCGCGCGGCGCCGCTCGCCCGGCAGCCCTCGGGAGCTCTCACGACCACGAGCGCGACGCCGAACCGAGCCAGCATCGCCCTGAGCCGAGGGAGGAAACGAACGGGCTGGCCAATCCGGCTAAGCTCGACGATTTCGCCGATCGCTGCACTCAGGCCGTCGGGATCCCACGCGTCCGTCGAGACCAGCGCCGCCTCAAGCTCACCCTGCCGCAGCCACATCGCCGTGGCGCCCGGATGCACCTCGAAGGCCGCGGACTCCCAAAAACGCGTTTCGCAGCGCAAGGTCCCGTAGCGGCGGGACCATGCTTCCGCGCCGTTGACGTCGAAGAACACGAGGCGCCGCTCGACGTCGGCGCGACGGCGGTCGCCAGCCGTTCGCCCGCGCGTGGCAGGTCCGGTCGATGTCGGCACCGGAATCATTGCCAGCCACGCGTCACCGTCGGATGCTAGCACTGCATCGACCACGCGCCCGAGGGAGGCCTCGTACAACTCCTGTCGGCGCAACCAGAACGTCGTGGTGCCGCCCAAGGTGGCAGCGAGCCCCCCGGCGACCGCTTCGTCGATCGCGACGTGGCCTGCCAGCAGGCCGCGGAGCGTGGCGAGGCCGCCCGGCAAGTCCCGCGCGACATCGGAGGGGGCTAGCCGCTTGCGCTGCATCATGGCCAGCAGCGAATCGGCGGGCTTCGAAAACCAGTCGCGGTCCAAGGCAGGCTCGTGAATCATCGGCGCGGCGGCAAGGCCGTCAGCTTGAGATATCTGACGGTTGACCAATCGGGGCTCCCATCGGGTTGTATTCGATAGCGCACGCCGACTGGTACGAGGATCGCACGATGTTCGCGTCCCACGGCCACCTCGATGGCGTTGCTCGACAAGACTCTAGCATCGTCCATCGCTAGTTCCAGGAACTCATTCGCGGTATCCAAAGCCTCGATGTCTGACAGAATCGTGTTGAGCGAGCGCGCATCGTCCGCCCCGAGCTCGCGCTCGGCGGCGTCCAAGCTGGCGCACAACGCGCGCAGGGCGGAGGTTTCAAACGAGACGATCACGTCAGGTTGATGCGAGCCAGAAGGGCTGGTCCGAGGCGATCGTCGGGATTCGGCGGCGCGGATCGAAAAAGCACCCGACCTAGGGTTGATGGAAGGACCATGCCCGGTTCTCGTCGATGCGACAAGGTGGTCCAATCGCTCCCGGCCGACTCCGGATTCGGACAACGCCCAGAACCGAGCTATCGCGCATTGAGACCCTCCAGATTTGCCTAGGGCGTCTCTGCAAAGGGGTTCACAGGCTGGGTGGTCGGCCCCATGTGGGTGTGATGCGACGCTTTGAACTGACCGACGCGCAATGGGAGCAGATCGCCCCGCTGCTGCCTCCGCAGAAGCCGCGCACAGGCCGGCCTGCGGAGGATCACCGGCAAGTCCTCAACGGCATGCTGTGGATCCTGCGCACGGGCGCGCCTTGGGAGGACCTGCCGACGCGCTACGGCGCTTGGCACGGTGTCGAGCCGGTTCTACCGCTGGCGCAAGGCCGGTGTGTTCGACATGCAGGCGAGCAAGGCCGGCGGCAGGGGCGTGCCAGCCACCGGCGCGTCCTGGATCATGATCGGAATCGAGATCGCGTCGGAGACCGCGCGGAAGAAGTCGTAGATGCCGAGATCGGGAACGCGGATCGTGGCGCCGTGATAGGGCGGCATCACCATCACCATGGCCGCGCCGGCCACCTGCGCCCGTCGCGAGCGCTCGGCATAGACGCGCGTCGCGAAGTGCGTCGTCGTGACGATCACGGTCACGCGACCCGCCACGTGTTCCAGCACAGTGTACATTACCGTGTCGCGCTCGACGTCCGAGAGGGCGAACTACTCGGAAAAATTCGCGAGGATGCACAGACCCTCGGCGCCGGCATCGATCATGAAGTCGATCGCCCGGCGCTGACCATGAAGATCCAGCTCGCCGCCCGCGTCGAAGATGGTGGGCGCCACGGGGAAGACGCCGCGATAGGGGGCGGTGGTCATGGCCAGATCGTCCCTCTTCTCTGCATCGGCGCCGAGGCCGAGCCCCACCAAGCTTAGCATCGTCGACGGTAAAGAGGAGGCGTGAACTCTCATATCGCTCTCGTCCGTATCGGCAGCGACCGCGATCCCCCATGACAAGCCACGTGATCATTTCAACTAAGGCGTGAAACAGCATCCGCTTCGACTTGCTTTCCCCCGCCTGCTTGATTGTACTTCTTGGGTTGTAGCGGCCGCCAGAGCTGCCCGGTTCAGGAGGAACCATGGCCTCGGTGGGAATCCGCGAGGTTCGCAAGGCTTTCGGCTCGACCAACGTCTTGCACGGCTTGTCCGTTGACATCCGCGACGGTGAATTCGTGTCCCTGGTCGGACCCTCGGGTTGCGGAAAGTCGACTCTGCTCCGCATGATCGCCGGCCTTGAGAACATCTCCGGAGGCGAGATCAGCATCGGCGAACGGGTTGTCAACGGCGTCTCGCTGAAGGAACGGGACATCGCCATGGTGTTCCAGAACTACGCCCTCTACCCGCATCTGACGGTGCGGGACAACATGGCGTTCTTGGTAACCGAAACGATGGCTAGGAGGGCGAACGTCGCGTTTCGCTCCACCTGAACGATGAATACAGTTACAATGCTCGCTGCCACGAGCAAGCCTGCCGCGATGCATGTAATTTTTTAACATCACGCGCTGCAGGGAACATCCGGTCCGCGCCCTGATTATGATGATTACCTGAGGTGCCCGAAGGGATCTCACGACATGGGTCAAAACGAGCCGCCAGATCGCGCAATGAATTCCGCTCTCGAGGCGGCGCTGAATGCCTCTGGCTTCGTAGGTACGTGGGAGACCGACCTCAGCAGGGGTATCGTCTATCCTGCGGGCCTCTTCGCTGGCCTGTTAGGCTTGGATGCACAACGCGCCGCGTTGGGCGTGTCTCTTGCCGACTTCCTCCAGGGTGTTCATCCTGAAGACCGTGAGCGGGTCGGCGGCCTCGTGCACCAGGCTCATGCGACCGCAGGGCGCTTTGAGGCCGAGTTCCGTACGTTCGGATTGGACGGCTTGATCCGCCGGATCGCGGCGCGTGGTCAGGTCGAAACGGACACACAAGGCAAAGGCCTGCGCTGCCTCGGCATTGCTGTCGATGTCACCGATACGCGCCAGGGCGACGCTGCCAATCCGGAGCAGATCCTCCGGACGATGAACCAGATCGTAGAGGCCATCATCTCAGTGCGGCACTCGATTGGCACGCTCGGCGTTCCCGTTCTGCAGACGCTGGTTGATCTGCTCCTGTTCGAACTTGGCATGGAGTTGAGCAGGCGCGCCGGCCGACCAGAGACAGAGCCTCAGTCAAAACATCTCCACTAACGCTGCTGAGCAGCAACCTGCACGAAGTCGAGGCAGCGCTGGCGCGCCTCGCGATCCCCGATCTGGACATAGGCTTGCAGCAGGGCTGAGGTCTCCGCCAAGCCAGGCGCTTCGCCAGCTCTCGGTGTAACTCCGTCCGCGTTCCCATGAAGCAGCGCAGTGGTCACACCGAGCGCGCCCGCAATTTGGTCTAGCGTACGCTGGGCCGCCGCCGGCAGCCGCTGCGCTGCAGGATCATCGCTGTCGCTCATGAAGGCACCGGCATCTGCTGCCGCTCTCGGGGTCTCGGTCTCACAGTAAGACAATCAAATCCCTTCTCGTGGCATTCTGTGATCACGCATGTTCAAGCCGGGCCACTCCGCAAAGGACGCCCCCAACCCAATTGCAGACAACCTTCATGACACACCTTCTGAACGAGAAAGCTTCGCTGGCGCAACGAAAAGTTGAACCTTGGCCGCTCCCTTGATAAGCGCAGAGGCTCTAGAAGGGGTTCATCCGTGCGGCACCGCACACACGACGACACGAACCAGCAGCCCGGTAGCGCGTCTGTCAGATCGAACGGCTCTGAAGTCGTCGGCACTTGGGTCTGGACGGCAGCGAGCAATCTGCATGTGCTCGATCAGGGCGCGGTCGACCTCCTGACTGGCAACCCGGATCTCGCCGATACCGAGCTGCCGATCGAGACCGTGATCCAGCGCCTGCCCGCTGACGACCGCGCGATGTTTCTGGCTGCGGTGGAGCGTGCCGAGCACGAGAGCGGTCTCGTTGTCGTGGAGTACCGGGTGCAAACACCTGATGGTACCCGCTGGGTGCTGGATCATGGCCGGATCTATCCAGCCAGCGCGGGCATGCCGGCACACGGGCACGGCGTGCTGATTGATATCACCCATCAGAAGCTGCTCGGGTCGGATGCAGCACACACAGCACCTCAGCCAGAGGCTCCTATCGACCGCGCAGCCAAGCATGCCATTGCAGCCCGTGAGGCCATCGACGCAGACGGCAGCGCCTCCCTGCGCCTGCTGATCGACATGGTGCTGCTGGAGATCGGGCGCGTCATCGCCCGGCGCGTCAGCAAAGACCGAGCGAAGGGGCTTAACTGAGACGCCCGTGAAGCCCATAAGCCTGCCCCCAAGCATCTCTTCATCGAAGATTAACCATAGCGAGTGCATGTCAGGGACATGCCGGTCGCAGCCTCGCGCTGTCTGATCGGAGACGGCCACGATGCCGGGACGGGGTGACGCC
This sequence comes from Methylobacterium soli, assembly GCF_008806385.1. Lineage (GTDB taxonomy): Bacteria > Pseudomonadota > Alphaproteobacteria > Rhizobiales > Beijerinckiaceae > Methylobacterium > Methylobacterium soli. The sequence continues at coordinate 4,504 of NZ_VZZK01000030.1, read as the reverse complement.
GGATGTACGCGCACTCAATCCTGCCATCCGTGGCCGTTTGCATTTCTAGGTCCGCGTAGCGCTGACCCAACCAATCAGATCGTTATGAGCAAGCGTGTGAAACAACTCCCGCAGGAGCGGGGATCGGTGCTGTTCGATGTTGCCTACGAAGACGGCTCTCGCAAATCCAATCGACGTGTTCCGATGGAGATCCTGGGCGGTTTCGACGGCGACGAACCTGCCCGCCTCTTCATCGAAGAGCAGGACGAGGCCATTGCGCAGAAGTCGGGCCGGCCGCGCTCGCCCATTCAGGAACTGGACCGTTCTATGATCAAGGCTCCGAAGCTGGTTTCCGAGGATCGCTGAGGCCCCTCCGCTTCATCGTTGTAGGCTTCTGATGCCTGCACCGCGCTGCTCTAACGGCTGCGGCTTCAGAGCACAGACGGGCATGATCGTCATGCGAGTGGATCGCCTGCTGGCTCACATAAGTTAAGATAGCTATGCAGAGCATCATCGTCATCGCGGCCTCGGCCGGCAGCCTCGATCCCCTCAAGCAGATCGTCTCAGCACTGCCGGTTCCATGCTCGGCTTCGGTGTTCATCGTCCTACACGTCGGCCCAAACCAAGCCGTTCTTCCCGCGCTGCTCGGGGTGCTGACGCACCTTGCTGTCGTGCATGCAGAGGATGGCACGCCGATTGAGCAAGGACACGTCTACGTGGCCCCACCAGGTTGGCACATGCGGCTGGAAACGGGTCGCATCCACCTGGATCAAGGGCCAAAGGTCAACCACGTGCGCCCGGCGGCAGACCCGCTCTTCATCTCAGCGGCGGAAACCTACCGTGAGCGCGTCGTCGGCATCGTTCTCAGCGGCTACGGAGACGACGGCACCGATGGACTGCTCGCCATCCATGAGAGTGGTGGCTTGGCGCTCGTGCAGGATCTGGACGAGGCGAAGGTGCCGGGTATGCCCTATGCCGCTCTCTACGGCGACCATCCGGACGCATTCCTGACCGCCGAAAAAATCGGCGAGCGTGTCGCTGCGCTTTGCGCCTAACCAGCAATCTAAGAGACACGAGGATCATCAGACCCGTCTGCCTCGAATTGCCACTCATTCGAGTCGAGGAGAGCCTGACTGGGATGGGGAACAACGCATAGGTTGCAGGCACAATGGAAGCTGAAGCAGATGCAAACTTCCTGACCTCACGATGCTAAAGGTAAGACCGGAGCTGTTTCCAGAAGGGCGGTCTTATCGACCGATAGGGCGGTTGCAATCTCCGCCAGAGCTTTGCCCTCAATCTCGCTGATGCCTTCATGATCGGCCACATCCGCAGCGATCAGGAACACGTTCTGGCGCTGCTCCTCGGACCGGCCGGCAATGGCAGCAACTCGGCGCAGGTTCTTAACCCGTTCAGCGCGCGTCCGAGCGCGCGCAATGCCCTCGTATAACTCCTGCTCTAGCATCAGGGTGTCATAGCCCTTCTCCAAGATCGGATTGGCGCGCATGCAAAGGAGCGCCGTCTCGAATTCCTCGCTCGCGACCTCACCATCGGCCACGATGACATTCGACGCTGCCGAGACAGCGGCTTGCATTAAGGCATCATCCCCGATGTATGCCTTAACGGTCTGGCTGAAGCGATCAAAGACGTTCTGTAGGATGCCCATGGTGGCCTTCCAGTCGGCGGACCGGAGTGGAACTCGTGACCGGTCGTGAAGTGCCCTTACCGTTGAGTTAGCGTTGGCCTCATCCGGCGCGAGCACCGCTGCTTCTCCCCCATCGATTGGCCTCAGCTCTCGGCCGTGATCCCGCTCAGACGGGCAGGGGGCTGCTGTGAGGGCTGTGGCCGTCCGCACGGGCAGAACGTGCCGCATCTCGGAGATGGCCGCTGGTGGGACGCTGAGAAAGGCACCTGGCGCGACGGAAGGGGGCGGACGCTTCGAGTGCTGCCGACCGCCGAGGAGGTGGCTGGCGTTCGCATGACGAGGGTAGTGCTCGCAACCGCCGATCGGGACCATGACACCAGCAACAACGCTGACGCGAACCTCGCCGCATTCTGCCAGCGCTGCCACATGCTGCATGACCGGCCTGAGCATCGACGGCGGCGCTGGGCTACGCTGTTTCGAAGGCGATCAATGGGAGACCTGTTTGGCGGACCTTATGCGGAGTGACGCTGTAGGCCCATGAGCAGCCGCACTCGCTCGGCTACTCCTCGTCGCCCATGCTCCGGACCAGTTCTAAAAGCCGGCGCCGCTTATCGGGATCGCGAATGCCCAGGTAGGCGCGGACCAACTCACCGCATTCGTTCGCAGCCTCGCTGCCGGCGACCGATCTCGCATTGGGCGTCTCGCGCAAACTGAAGACGGAAGTGGGCATGCCCAGCGTGTCTGCGATTTCACTCAGCGTCTGAGCGGAACGCGCCGTGGAAGCCGCGCTCTCGCCCTCCCGCCGCATGAGCTCGTCCTTCGCCGCTCCGCCGTGGAACCCTGCAGAGGGTGCCTTTGAGCCCATTGTGCAGCCTTGAATTCAAAACGCAGTTCGTCTCAGCCCCCGCTTAGCAGCGGAGAGAGCGGCATGGTAGAGTTGCATTTGCAAGTCGTTCGCACTTGCAGTTGCAATTTGTTTCGCTTCTAAACATGCGTCAAAGCGTAGGCGGCGGACGAGAAAATGACGGTGTTCAAACTGAAGGGCGTTCTTTCGCAGACGTGCCCGGACGCCTTCCAGACGGCTCTGGATGCCTCAGACGTCATCGGCAAGTGGGATTGGGACATTCTCGCTGACCGCCTACATGCGGACGCCCTTGTTGCCCTCCTGTTTAACGTTGATCCGGATCTGGCCGAGATCGGCGCGCCACTGGCTGAGTTCGCAGCCGGCATCCATCCAGACGACCGCGAGCGTGTCATGGCGCTGATTGGTGAGTGCGCCCGAACGGGCAGCTCCTATGTGGCCGAGTACCGCGTGTGCTCAGCGGACGGCCTCACTCGCTGGGTCCTCTCGCGAGGACGCTATGAGGTCGATGCGTCAGGCCAGCCGTGCCGAGGGCGAGGCATCATCATCGACATCACCCCAACCCGGATGAGCGAGCACGCCTACGTCCGGAGCGAGAAGGCGGCGTCGGGCCATCCTCTGGAACAGGCAGCGGATCACTTGGTCGCGGCACATCGGGCGTTGAAGGAGCTGGAAGACCCGCAGCTGGACCTGCTTTCGGAGATGCTGCTGCTTGAGGTTGGCCGCAAGCTCGCCAAGCTGGAAGGCAGCAGACGGCGCAAAAGTATGAACTGATCGCGCTGGGCTATCTCACTCGCTGGGCTCAGATTTGCAGTGTTTGAATGCGTAGCCCCTGCCAATGGTTGACGAAGTGTTAAGACTCTAACTGCAGGTTGTATTCAATTCGCTGATCTCGACGGTCGGGACAGCTTGGAGCCTGCGATGCTTCTATGTCGGCACAGCCCATGACTGCGAGCAAAAACAAACAGACGACGACGACCGACCACTCGATCGGCAGTCGCATCGCGGAACTTCGTTTGGCCAAAGGCTTGAGCCAAGCTGCTCTCGGCCAGGCCATTGGCGTCAGCTTTCAGCAAGTCCAGAAGTACGAACGTGGCTTGAACCGCGTGGGTGCCGCGCGCCTGCAATCGATTGCTGGCCTCCTGAACGTTCCAGTCTCGACTCTCCTTCCCGCTCAGGCTGGCGGCGTGAGAGAAGAGGATACGAACCTCAGTTTGCTGCGGGCGCCGGAGGCCCTTGAACTCATTCAGGTCTTCAGCAGCATCACCGACGAGCAACTCCGTTACGACGTGCTCTCCATCGTCAAATCGGCCGCTCGCCTTCAGCCACGCTAAGCCGCGGCGTCCGGGCCCTGGTATTCGGCAACCGAACGCCGCTCAGTTGAGCTTTCCCGGCGCACGAAGCGACGCCGTCCCGAGTTCCGAGAGCTTATTGCCAATGTGAGTGGCCGCCTGAGACGGCATCACGAACTGAAGGACGATGTCGCCGCCGAGGCGTAGACGGAGCACCGGCTCCCCGGTCTTTTCATGCAGATCGGCGTGCCATGCCTCCAGTTGAAACATCGGTCCCGGGCTCGTTCCGGAAGCCGGCAGAGCTGCGGCAGCGAGGAGCATCTCTTGCGCGATACCGACAGCGGCCATCCGATGCAGGGGGAGCATCTCCTCATCCCCGCTAGGCTGGCTGACCCGGAGAGCAACCCGGGCCTCCGGCAGGATCTCGACCCTCACGATCTGTCGCTTGTCCCCAAGGCTCATGAACGTATCCTCCTACGTCGCATCGGTTATTTCACTTACGTGTCCCGGACCTTCGTTCAGGCCCTGTGCAGGTTCGCAGCCGGCGGGATGGCTGCAGGTCAGGCGCAGGCTCTAGCTGGTATGATTTGATCGATGCCGCGCAACTGCTGATCCATTGGCGCAGACCTGCCGGCCCCGGCGAAAACCGGGTTGAGGCGCTTCGTCACGAAGTCGATGAAGCGCCGGGCCTTGGCCGGAAGCAGGCGCGAGGTCGTGACGATGTAGACC
>NZ_VZZK01000003.1 GCF_008806385.1 Methylobacterium soli | reverse complement strand
AGGGGTGCGACTTCTCCGGACAACGCGCACCCCTCACCCCAACCCTCTCCCGCACGGGAGAGGGGGGCCGTCGCGCCGAACCGGACCGGGGCTGCCGATTTTCCAGCCCGTTGCAACGCGATCGGGCGCGGCCCTCAGTGCACCCGTGCGGGCGCTCAGTGCGCCCGGGCGATGCAGAAATCCACGACCTGCAGCAGAGCGGACTTCATCCGCCCGTTCGGGAACAGCGCCAGCGCGTCCCGCGCCATGGCGCCGTAGTGACGGGCGCGCTCCACCGTGTCCTCGAGGGCCCGGTGGCGCTTCAGGATCGCGCGGGCGGTCTCGAGGTCGCCCTCGCGGACATCGCCCTGCTCCAGGGTGCGGCGCCAGAAGGCCCGCTCCTCGTCGCTGCCGCGCCGGAACGAGAGGACGATCGGCAGGGTGATCTTGCCCTCGCGGAAATCGTCGCCGACATTCTTGCCGAGGCTCGCGCTGGTGCCGCCGTAATCGAGCACGTCGTCGATGAGCTGGAAGGCGATGCCGAGATTCATGCCGTAGGAGCGGCAGGCCGCCTGCTCGGCGCGGGGACGCTCGGCCAGGACCGGCCCGACCTCGCAGGCCGCCGCGAACAGCTCGGCCGTCTTCGCGCGGATCACCGCGAGGTACTCGTCCTCGCTGGTCTCGGTGTTCTTCGCGGCGGTGAGCTGCATCACCTCGCCCTCCGCGATCACGGTGGCGGCGGCCGAGAGGATGTCGAGGGCGCGCAGGCTGCCGACCTCGACCATCATCCGGAAGGCCTGGCCGAGCAGGAAATCGCCGACCAGGACGCTCGCCTGGTTGCCCCAGTTGATGCGCGCGGCCACGCGCCCCCGGCGCATGTCGCTCTCATCCACCACGTCGTCGTGCAGGAGGGTCGCGGTGTGCATGAACTCGACGCTGGCCGCGAGCTTCACCGCACCCTCTCCGCCCGAATAGGCGCAGAGATCGGCGGTCGCCAATGTCAGGATCGGCCGCAGGCGCTTGCCCCCGGACGCGATCAGGTGGTTGGCCACCTCCGGGATCATCGCGACGTCCGAGCCGGTCCGCGACAGGATCATCGCGTTGACGCGATCCATGCCACCCGCCACGAGGGCGACAAGGTCTGACAGGCTCGCCTCCGGATCGGAGCGGCCCTCATCGAGGGAAACGACGACACCCAAGGTCCGATGCCTCCAGACCAGTTTGCTTGACGACGAAATCGTGCGGCACCCCTTCGCACGGGCTCGGTGACGCTGCAACACGCGCGACGTGACGGCACATATGGCGCGCCGGCGCCCAAAGCTGTACGCGGCGAATGCGCATGCCCCTCGCGCCCAGCCAATCGAGGCGATTCCCCGATGATCGAGTTGATCCGTACCAACGACATCGTGCTCATCGGCTTCGCCCGCTCGCTGCTCGAAGGGGCCGAGATCCCGGTGCTGGTGGCCGACGACCACATGAGCCTGATTGAGGGCTCCATCGGGGCCTTCCCGCGCCGTCTCCTGGTGCCGAACGACCATGCCCGGCAGGCGCGGCGCCTCCTCGGCGATGCGGGCCTCGCCCATGAATTGCGCGATGAGCCCCGGTCTTGATCCCGACGCGTTCCTGGGGGGCGCCCTGCGGCTGCACCAGCCGCCCCGCGGCGCGCACCGGGCCGGGACGGATGCGGCCCTGCTCGCCCATCTCCTGCCCGTGCCGTCGGGCGCGCGCGCCTGCGATGTCGGCGCCTCCACCGGCGCGGTTGGCCTCGGCATCGCCCGCCTGAATCCCGGCGCCGAGGTGGTGCTCGTCGAGCGCGAGCCCGACCTCGTGGCACTCGCCCTGCGCAACATTGGCGAGAACGGCCTCGGCGACCGCGCCCGGGTCATCCCCGCCGACGTCCTGGCGCCCGGCGCGGCGCGGCGCGCGGCCGGCTTGGTGCCGAACCTCGCGGATTTGGTCGTGACGAACCCGCCCTTCTTCGACGCCAGCCGGGACCGGCCCTCGCCGGTCCCGGCCAGGGCCGGCGCGCACACCTTCGCGGAGGCTGGGCTCGATGCCTGGATCCGCACCTGCACGGACCTGCTGCGGCCCGGGGGCGCCTTCGGGATGATCCACCGGGCCGACGCGCTCCCGGCCTGCCTCGACGCCCTGCGCGGACGATTCGGCGCGATCCGGGTCCGGCCGGTTCATGCCCGGACCGAGCGTCCGGCGATCCGGATCCTCGTCACCGCCCGGAAGGGCAGCCGCGCGGCGCTCGCGCTCCTGCCGCCGCTCGTGCTGCAGGGACCGGACGGGCGCTTCACGCCGGAGGCGGAGGCGCTGCACCGCGCGCCACCGTAACCGGCACCCGGCGGGCGCCGGCTCTGCGCGCTGCGTTTGCGCGGGGAATTGCCTGGGGATGACTCGGCAGCATTGCCGCAAGGGCGGAACTTGTCCTTCGGCTCCCGGTTTGCCACCGCTGATTGCCTTCCGGGCGCGCAGGCTGCCCACCCGGACGACAATTGGCGCCCGGTTCGGCGGTCGCCCCGCCGGATTCCGTCTCTGCGTGCCAGTACCGAGGCTCTATGCTGATCCCGAGGAACGACAGCGAGCATCCGCTCGCCCTCAAGTTCAAGGATTTCATCCGCAACCCCCCGTTTCCCTGCGTCGGCGCGAAATCGGCCCTGTCGAAGGGGCAGATGCGCATCGTGGTGGCCCGCGACATCGCCTCGGGCTGGGACGACACGCGGCTCTACCCCGCGCTCCTCGCCTTCATCTGGCGCTACCGGAAGCGCCCCGACCTGTTCCAGAGCTTCGCGGTGGTGTTCGAGGGGCCGGACGACCTCGACGAGGAGGCGTTCGAGCGCCATCTCTGGGCTCGCGCGCAATCGCTCTCGGACAAGGACAGCTTCCTGGGACAGCGCTACGACCCGCGGGTGGCCGAGGATCCGGACAACCCGCATTTCTCCCTCAGCTTCGGCGGCGAGGGCTTCTTCATCGTCGGCCTGCATCCGCGGGCGAGCCGGCTGGCGCGGCGCTTCGACCATCCGGTGCTGGTGTTCAACCTCCACGCGCAGTTCGAGCAGCTTCGCGCCGAGGGCCGCTATGAGAAGCTGCGCGATTCCATCCTGACCCGCGACGAAGCGTTCGCCGGCTCGCGCAACCCCATGCTGGCCCGCCACGGCGAATCCTCGGAAGCGCGCCAATATAGCGGCCGGGCGGTGGGGCAGGACTGGGTCTGCCCGTTCCAGGGTCGTCAGGCATGAGCGCGACGCGTCACGAGATCCCGCCGCGCTCCGGCACGGCCTTCACCCTCGACAAGGGCGACCGGCTCACCGTGATCGACCCCTGCGGCGAGCAGGTGGCGGATCTCCTCGCCTTCGCGCGGGCGGATCTCGACGAGGTGATCTCGTCGGGCCGCACCCTCGACTACGCGAGCCGCATCTACCTGACGACCGGCGATCCGATCTACTCCAACCGCTCGAACGTGCTCCTGCGCATCGTCGAGGACACGGTGGGACGCCACGATTTCCTGCTGACGCCGTGCTCGGCCGACACCTTCCGGATCATCTACGGCGACGCGCAGCCGCATCGCGGCTGCTTCGGCAATCTCGCGGCGGCGCTCGAACCTTACGGGATCGGGCCCGACCGGATCCCGGTGGCCTTCAACGTCTTCATGAACGTGACCGTGAACGGGGAGACCGGGGCGCTCAGCGTCGAGCCGCCCCTCAGCCGGGCCGGCGACCGGATCACCTTCGAGGCCGAGACCGACCTCGTGATCGGCCTCACCGCCTGCTCGGCCCTGCAATCCAACAACGGCAGCTTCAAGCCGATCGCCTACGAGATCACCCGCGCCGGGTGAGCGGCTGCTCTAATGCTGCAGGATCTTGGAGAGGAATTGCTGCGCCCGCTCGGAGCGCGGCTTGCCGAAGAAATCGTCCTTCGTGGCGTCCTCGACGATCTCGCCGCGATCCATGAAGATCACCCGGTCGGCGACCTTGCGGGCGAAGCCCATCTCGTGGGTCACCACCATCATGGTCATGCCGTCGCGGGCAAGCTCCACCATCACGTCGAGCACCTCGCCGACCATTTCCGGGTCCAGCGCCGAGGTCGGCTCGTCGAACAGCATCACGATCGGATCCATGGCGAGCGCGCGCGCGATGGCGACGCGCTGCTGCTGGCCGCCCGAGAGCTGGCCCGGATACTTGCTGGCATGAGCCGAGAGGCCGACCCGGGCGAGCAGGTCGAGGCCGCGCTTCTTCGCCTCCTCGGCCGGGCGCTTCAGCACCTTGCGCTGGGCGAGCGTCAGGTTCTCGGTGATGGAAAGGTGCGGGAACAATTCGAAATGCTGGAACACCATGCCGACCCGCGAGCGGAGCTTGGGCAGGTTGGTGGCCTTGTCCATCACCTTGGTGCCGTCAACGGTGATCTGGCCCTTCTGGAAGGGCTCCAGCGCGTTGACGCACTTGATCAGGGTCGACTTGCCCGAGCCCGAGGGGCCGCAGACCACCACGACCTCGCCCTTGACGATGGCGGTGGTGCAATTCGTCAGCACCTGGAAGTCGCCGTACCACTTGCTGACGGCGTCGATGGCGATCATCGGGATCCCGGGGGCGCCCCCCGCCTTCGGCTCGACCAGCCGGCCGGATTGCAGCCCGGAATCGGCGGGGGCGCGGGCTCCCGGAACGGCGGGCTCGGCGGAGGTCGGGCCGGGCATCGGCGATGAGGTCATGGCGCGGTCCTCGCGGGGTGCGTCAGCGGATGATGGCGACGCGGCGCTGCAGGCGCCGCACCAGGAAGGAAGCCGTGAAGCACACGGCAAAGTAGACCACCGCCGCGAACAGGTACATCTCGACGAGGCGTCCGTCGCGCTGGGCGACCTTCGAGGCGGCGCCCAGGAAGTCGGTGAGCGAGAGCACGTAGACCAGGGAGGTGTCCTGGAAGAGCACGATCGTCTGCGTCAGCAGCAGCGGCAGCATGTTGCGGAAGGCCTGGGGCAGGATGACGTTGGCCATGGTCTGCCAGTAGGTCATGCCGAGCGCGTTGGCGGCGCCGGTCTGCCCCTTCGAGATCGACTGGATGCCCGCCCGCATGATCTCCGAGAAATAGGCGGCCTCGAACAGCGTGAAGGTGATCAGCGCCGACGAGAAGGCCCCGACCTGGATCGGGTTCGGCGCGCCCGTCACCCAGGCTCCGATATACGGGACCAGGAAGTAGAACCAGAAGATCACCAGCACGAGGGGCAGCGAGCGCATGAGCTCGACATAGACCTTGGCGAAGTGCTTCAGCCCCGGCAGCCCAGAGAGCCGCATCATGGCGAGCAGGGTGCCGAGCACGACGCCCATGCTGGCGGCGAGCGCCGTCAGCGTCACGGTGAAGACCATGCCCTGCCCGAACAGGTAGGGCAGGGAGGTGGTGATGACGCTGAAGTCGAAATTGGAGAACATCAGCGCGTTCCCGGCACCGCGACGCCCCGCTCCAGGAAGGACGCGGCCGTGATCACGACGAGGTTGATGAGGACGTACAGGATCGTCGCCGCCGTGAAGGCCTCGAAGACCTGGAACGAGAATTCCTGCATCGAGCGGGCCCGGGCGGTGAGCTCGAGCAGGCCGATCGTCAGCGCCACCGACGTGTTCTTGAGGTTGTTCAGGAACTCGGAGGTCAGCGGCGGCAGGATGATCCGGTAGGCGTTGGGCAGCAGCACGTAACGGTAGGTCTGCGCCACCGTCAGGCCCATCGCGGTGCCGGCCATGCGCTGCCCCCGCGGCAGGGACTGGATCCCCGCGCGCACCTGCTCGGCGACGCGCGAGGCGGTGAAGAAGCCGAGGCACACCACCGCCGTGTAGAACGGCGCGTTGGGGAGCTGCTTCAACCACGCGCCGACGGAGGCGGGAAGCACCTCCGGCAGCACGAAGTACCACAGGAACATCTGCACCAGGAGCGGCACGTTCCGGAACAGCTCGACATAGGCCGTTCCGATCCGCTGCGCGCCCGGAGAGGGCAGGGTGCGCAGCACGCCGACGAAGGAGCCGAGGAAGAACGCGATGATCCACGAGGAGAGCGCGGTCGCGATCGTCCAGCTCAGGCCCGAGAGCAGCATGTCGGCATAGGTGCCGGTGCCCTCGGGCGAGGGCTCAAGGAAGATGCTCCAGTTCCAGTTGTAGTTCATGGATCAGTAAGCGGCCGGATCGGCGCTGTCGCTCGGATGGGCGAATTGCTTCTGCATCGCCTCGCTCATCGGCAGCTTCAGGTTGATGCCGCGCGGCGGGATCGGCTGCGTGAACCACTTCTCGTAGAGGGCCTTGCCCTCGGGGCTCTCGTAGAGCTTGGCGGTCGCCGCATCGACCACGGCCTTGAAGGGCGCGTCGTCCTTGCGCAGCATGATGCCGTAGGGCTCGGGCTTGGAGAGCGCCTCGGTGGAGATCGCGTAGGCATCGGGGGTCTTCGAGCCGGCCATCAGCGAGGCGAGCAGCACGTCGTCCATCACGAAGGCGTCGGCGCGGCCGGTCTCGACCATCAGGAAGGCCTCGGCATGGTCCTTGGCCGGCAGGATGGTGAGCCCGAGCTTGCGCTCCGTGTTCGCCTCGTTGATCTGGCGGATATTGGTAGTGCCCGAGGTCGAGACCACGGTGCGGCCCTTCAGATCCTCGATCTTGTCGAGTTTCTTGTCCTTCTTCGACACGTAGCGGGTGGCGGTGAGGAAGTGCGTGTTGGTGAAGGCGGCCTGTTTCTGGCGGTCGGCGTTGTTCGTGGTCGAGCCGCATTCGAGGTCGATCGTGCCGTTGGCGATCAGCGGGATGCGCGTCGCGGAGGTGACCGGGTTCAGCTTCACCTCGAGCTTGTCCATCTTGAGGTTCGCCTTCACGCCATCGGCGATCTTGCGGCAGATCTCGTAGGCGTAGCCGACCGGCTTCTGGTCGCCGTCGAGATACGAGAAGGGCACCGAGCTGTCGCGGTACCCGATCGTGATCGCGCCCGAATCCTTGATCTTCTTCAAGGTTCCGGTGAGTTCCTCCGCACCCGCAGGGCCGCTCGCCAGGATGGCCGAGAGGCCAAGGACGAGGGCGGCGACGGTGCCGCGGGAGCGGTGGTGTGTCGGATGCATCAACAGCCTCATGTGAATGACGATCCGCCGCAAAGGGCGCGGCGTTCCTGCGCGACGGTCAAGCGTAGCAGCGGACAGGGCCTGTGCAACCTTGATGCCGGAATAGAACATTCTTCCGCGGCCTGCGCACAGGAAAAAACGCAAGCGCGTGGAGAGCCGGCACGAATTGTCAGGAAGAGCGCGCGTGGCCGGGCCGGGGAATTCGGGGCCTGCGCGGGGACGCGCGGCCGATCGCCGGCGCAATCCGGAGCGGGCGCGATCAGGCCCGCCCAAACGGAAACCGGGCGCCCGAGGGGATCGGGCGCCCGGCTGGGACTTGGGATCTTAGAAGTCGCGCTGGACGCGGGCCCGGACCTGGAAGGCGTCCTGTGAGTTCACCGTCACATTCGGCCGGGTCAGGTCCGGCGTCCGGCCCTGCAGCAGGCCGACCCGGGTGTAGAGACCCTCGACACCGATATCGAGATCCTTCACCGGCGACCAGATCAGGCTCGCGCCGGTCACGATCTGGTTCACGTCGCGCAGGATCGGGCTGAGCGAGTAGCCCGACAGGTTCGTCAGGAACGAGGGAGGCACGTTGCCGCCGACTGCCGGGTTCGAGACGCTGAGCGCGGCGCGGGCGGACTTGTTGTACTGGATTTCGCCGTAGCTGCCGTAGAAGGCCGAGCGCCACTCGGGCGACCAGTAATGCAGGAACGAGGCGACGACCGTGAAGCTCGTCGACAGTTCCAGCTTACCCGTGATCGGGTTGATCACCGCGTCGTTGAAGTACTGAACGAACGGGGTGTTCTGGTTGAGGGTCGAGCTCTGGAGCTCGGTGGCGGTGTAGGACTGGAAGCCGGTATACGAGATCGCGCCCTCGCCATAGGCGCCCTGCAGGTAGAGCGCATCGCCCGGGGCGATGAACGGCAGGTTGAACTTCGCGCCGCCCTGCACGGCCCAGCCGTATTCGTTCGAGGGACGACGCACCGCGGCCAGGGAGGCCGTGCCGCCGTTCAGGCCGAACAGCGTGCCGGTGGGCTGACCGATGCCGACCTCGTGGACGGCGGCGGAGAGCTGGGCCGAACCCCAGGCCTGGTCGAGGCGGAGCGCGCCGACGAAGTCGGGCGTGCGGTTCTTCTGGGTGACGTCGTAGTAGACGCCCGAGGTCGGCAGGCCGGCCGCGTTGAACGCGTTGGCCACCGGCGCCAGCGAGGCGCTGGCCGTGAAGATGTTGAAGGACGAGTTCGCCGTCGCCTGGTTCGAGATCGACGAGAAGATCGGCTGCCAGCGGAAGGTCGGATCTTCGAGCGAGATCGTGGCCGACCAGCCCTCGCCGAACTTCGCCGTGTAGGCGATCAGGTTCGTGGAGGCGACGTCCGAGCCCAGCGACAGGGCCATGATCTCGAAGTCGTGGGCATAGAAGTCGAAGAACGAGGAGGCGCGACCGGCGGTGAGGCCGGCGAACTGCACGAAGGCCTTGTCGACGTTCACGTATTGCTGAGCGCGACCGAACGTGTCGGGGCCGAGCGCCGGGAAGGCGTTGCCGAGGCGCTGCTGCGAGCCCGAGGTGACGAAGTTGCCGGTGCGGCTCTGGACGTCGAGGCGCGTGAAGGCGCGCAGGGTGCCGTAGGCGGTCTGCGTGCGGGCGTCGACGTTCAGGCGCAGGGCGCCGCGATAATTCGCGAGGTCGCTGCCGCGCTGGTAGGTCGATCCGACGACGCCGGCCTCGAAGCGGGCGCGGCCCGAGACGCGCAGGCAGGTGTCCGTACCCGGGATGTAGAAGAAGCCCGCACCGTAGGCCGAGCATACGCGAACGAACTCGATCGGCACTGCCTTCTTGACGGGCAGGTCGGCTGCAAAAGCAGCACACGTGTAAAATGCGGCGGTGGTGGCAAGCAACGCCGAGATGTGACGAGACATGGTAACTTCTCCGAACCCGGAGAAGACGTTGCCAGAGCGCTGGTGGCTCTGGCAACCGATCTCACGGCTACGGTTCCCGACTCGGAACGGTCTTCAAGGAAGCGTGACAAAAAAGTCTCGCAGGCAGCATGGTGCCAAGCGGGGCAGATGCACGGGATGATTGTGCCGATTCCGGCGTGGGCGCGCCCTTGGCGCGGGGTGGGACAACCCTCGGGAGATTGCGGCGGCATCGGGCCGTGCCCGACCGGGTCGGCGGGCGCCCCGGGGGCATCGTCGGCAGGCGCGCACCCGCTGCCGAATCGGTGTGCGGCCTCGCTCAGGCGCGGGGCGCGCCCGGCGGCCCGGCCCGGCGCACCCGGGAGGGCCGGGTCATCGCCTCGAGTTCCAGGAGCTCCTCCAACTGGGCCTTCGTGAGCAGACCCTCCTCGAGGACGAGGTCGGCGACCGGGCGATCCTCCGCCAGCGCCCGCTGGGCGACCCGCGAGCAGGCCTCGTAGCCGAGCGCCGGGACCAGGGCGGTGACGAGGCCGATCGAGCCGTGGACGAGGCTGCGGCAGCGCGCGCGGTCCGCCTCAATGCCCTCGATGCAGCGCTTCGTCAGGGTCTCGACCGCCGCGCTCAGCATGCGGATCGAGGACAGCACGCAATACCCGATGGTCGGCTCGAAGGCGTTGAGCTGCAATTGCCCGCCCTCGGCGCAGAGGGTGACGGTGAGGTCCTGCCCGATGACCAGGAAGGCCACCTGGTTCACCACCTCGGGGATCACCGGGTTGACCTTGCCGGGCATGATCGAGGAGCCGGCCTGCACGGCGGGCAGCCGGATCTCGCCGAGGCCCGTGCGCGGGCCCGACGAGAGCAGCCGCAGGTCGTTGCAGATCTTCGAGAGCTTCACGGCGACCCGCTTCAGCACGCCGGAGAACAGCACGAAGGCGCCGAGATCCGAGGTCGCCTCGATCAGGTTCGAGGCGAGCAGCATCGGCTGTCCGGCCGCCCGCGACAATTCCTCGACCGCCAGGGCGGCGTAGCGCGGGTCGGCGTTGATGCCGGTGCCGATGGCGGTGGCGCCGAGATTGACCTCGCGGAACAGCGCGGCGATCTCGGTGATCCGGGCCACATCCTCCTTGATGGTGGCGTGGAACCCGTCGAATTCCTGCCCCAGCGTCATCGGGACGGCGTCCTAGAGCTGGGTCCGGCCCATCTTGAGGACGTCGGCGAATTCCACCGCCTTGCCCTTGAGCGCGTAGGCGAGGTCGTCGAGCGCCCGGATCAGCGGCTCGGTGGCGAAGATGACGGCGAGGCGCAGGGCCGTCGGGTAGGCGTCGTTCGTCGACTGCGCCATGTTGACGTCGTCGTTGGGGTGCAGCGCCTCGTAGGCGCCGGGCGCGCGGCCCATCAGCCCGAGGGCGACGTTGGCGATCACCTCGTTGGCGTTCATGTTGGTGGAGGTGCCGGCCCCGCCCTGGATCGCGTCGACCACGAAGGATTCGGCGTAGGCCTTCTCGGTGGCGACCAGCGCGCAGGCCCGGTCGATCGCGTCCGCCTTCTCGGGGGCGAGATAGCCCAGCCGCCGGTTGGCCCGGGCGGCCGCCTGCTTCACCAGCGCGAGCGCCCGCACGAATTCGGGGAAATGCTCGACCGGCACCCCGGTGATCGGGAAATTCTCCACCGCGCGCTTGGTGTGGATGCCCCAGAGCACCCCCGCCGGCACCTCGGCCTCGCCCAGGAGGTCGTGCTCCGTGCGGGTGCGGGCCCCCTCCATCGCGACGGTGCGGACGGTGGCGACCGCGAGGTCGGGCGCCTCGGCGCCCGCTTGCCCCGTCCCGGCGCGCGGCTTCGTCGCCCCGCGTCCATTGCCGGCCCCGCGCCCCTTGCCGGCGCCGCGCGTCCCGGATGCCTCGCTGGCCTTCGCCATCCGCCCCTCCCGACCCGCTCCGGCGACCGGGCCCCTAATCCTGCAGGCCGATCACCTGGAAATTGGTGCGCAGCTCGTCCGACATCGGCACGTTCAGGCGCTCGCCGTTCGGCAGGCGCTTGAGGAACCATTTCTCGTAGAGCCAGCGCAGCTCGCGCGATTCGGCGAGGCGCCCAAAGGTGCCCGCGACGACGCCCGCGAAATCCGGGTCGTCCTTGCGGAACATCAGCCCGTAGGGCTCGAAGGACAGCTTGTCGGGCAGCACCTTGAAGGAGGCCCCCTCGGGCCCGGCCCCGGCCAGGAGCCCGTAGAGCAGCACGTCGTCGAGGCCGAGGGCGTCGGCGCGCCCGTCCTTCACCATGGCGAAGGATTCCGCGTGGTCGCGCCCGGTCACGATGGTGGCGGGGATCTTGAGCTGGGCGAAGAGGCTGCGCAGGGCCCCCTCGTTGGTGGTGCCGGCCGTCACCGCCACCTTGCGGTCGGCGAGGTCGCGGTAGGACTTCACCGGCGAATCGCGCCGCACCAGGAGCTTCGTGGCGCTGAAATAGGTGACCGGCGAGAACGCGACCTGCCGCCGGCGCTCCGGGTTGGCGGTGGTCGAGCCGCATTCGAGGTCGATCTTGCCCGAGACCACCGCCGGGATGCGGTTCTCCGAGGTCACCGGCTCGTAGCGCACCGCGAGGTTGGGCAGACCGACCTCCTTGGCGACGTCGTCGACCACTTCGAGGCAGAGGTCGAGGGCGTAGCCCACCGGCTTGCCCGTCGCGTCGAGGAAGGAGAAGGGCAGCGAGCTCTCGCGGTAGCCGAGGGTGATCGCCCCGCTCTCCCGCACCTTCTTGAGGGTCCCGCTCAGCACCTCGATGGCGGGGGCGGGCGTGACGAGGCCGAGGAGCGCGAGGGCCCCGAGGCTGAGAGCGGCGAAACCACGGGCTGAGCTGGCGCGGGCTAACATGGGGGCGACCTCCGGATGGGGCCTATTCCGCGGGCTCCGGCAGCGGGTTCACGTCGCGGTCGAGCCGCTGGTCCGTCGTGGCGAGCTGCCCCTCCCACTTGGCCACCGCCACGGTGGCGACGCTGTTGCCGAGGACGTTCGTGGCCGAGCGGCCCATATCGAGGAACTGGTCGATGCCGATGATCAGCAGGAGGCCCGCTTCCGGGATGTGGAAGGTCGCGAGCGTCGCCGAGATGACGACGAGCGAGGCGCGCGGCACCCCCGCCATGCCCTTCGAGGTGACCATCAGCAGGAGCAGCATGGTGAGCTGCTGCCCGAGGGAGAGCGGGATGTTGTAGGCCTGCGCGATGAACATCACCGCGAAGGTGCAGTACATCATCGAGCCGTCGAGGTTGAACGAGTAGCCCATCGGCAGCACGAAGGAGGTGATGCGGTTGGGCACGCCGAAGCGCTCGAGATTCGCCAGGGTCTTGGGGTAGGCCGCCTCGCTCGAGGCCGTCGAGAAGGCGAGGACGAAGGGCTCCTTGATCAGGTCGAGGAGCCGGCGGATGCCGCCGCCGCCGACGAGGAAGAAGCCCGCCAGCACCAGGAGGCACCAGAGCATCGCGAGGCTGAAATAGAATTCCAGCATGAACTTGGCGTAGGTGACGATCACCCCGATGCCCTGCGTGGTGATGGTGGCGGCGATCGCCGCGAAGACCGCCACGGGGGCGAAGTTCATGACGTAGCCGGTGATCTTCAGCATCACGTCGGCGAGGCACTCGATCCCGACCGCAAGCGGCTTGCCCTTCTCGCCGATGGCCGCGAGTGCGACGCCGAAGAAGACCGAGAACACCACGATCTGCAGGATCTCGTTGTTGGCCATCGCCTCCACGGGGCTCTTGGGCACCAGGTGGATGACGAATTCCTTGAGCGAGAGCGAGGCCGCCTTGAGGTTCGTCGAGGCGCCCGCATCCGGCAGCGGCAGGTTGAGGTTGTCGCCCGGGCGCAGGATGTTGACCATCACGAGGCCGAGCAGCAGCGAGCAGAGCGAGGCGCCGACGAACCAGAGCAGCGCCTTGCCGCCGACGCGCCCGACCGAGGCGGTGTCGCCGAGATGCGCGATGCCGACCACCAGGGTCGAGAACACCAGCGGCGCGATGATCATCTTGATCAGCCGCAGGAAGACGTCGCTGATCAGCGCGATGTAGCCGGCGATCTCCTTGGCGGTCTGCGGGTCGGGCCAGGTGATGCTGCAGAGATACCCGACCGCGATGCCGAGCAGCATCCCGATGAAGATGTAGGTGGTCAGCCTTGATCGCATCGGGATCTCCCACGGACGCCGTCGAAGCGCACGCCGGTCGCAGGTGCCTTCGATCACGCTAAGCAGGAGACAGGCCAGATGCTGCCGTTCTGCTCGAGAAAACCGGGATCTGGGGCGTGGAGATCTGAAGTCGCGAGATCGTCCTGCGTTTTAGTCGAGCGGGCGCGCCGTCTCCGCATCCCGGCGATCGGTCAACTCGCCCGGATGCGGCCTCGGGTCAGAGGCTAGCCGGTTCGCGCGCCACCGCAAGGCCTCGTGTCAACGAAGTCTGACAATAACCGGATGATTCTCGCGTCGTGTCCGTGCGATCCGGGCGGCTCAGGACTTGCCCGGAACCGCGTTGGGGAAGAACAGCTGCTCGCCCTCGATTCTGTAGCCCACGATGTCGCGCTGGCCCTCGGGCGAGATCAGCCAGTCGATGAAGGCCTGGCCCTCCTTCACCTTCACCTGCGGGTGCTTCGCGGGGTTCACCAGCATCACGCCGTATTGGTTGAACAGGCGCTTGTCGCCCTGGACCAGCACGGCGAGGTCGCCGCGATTCTTGAAGGAGAGCCAGGTGCCGCGGTCGCTCAGCAGGTAGGCGTTGCTGGCCGAGGCGGTGTTCAGCGCCGGGCCCATGCCCTGGCCGACATCCCTGTACCATTCGCCCCGGACCGCCCCGAGATCGATGCCCGCATCCTTCCAGTAGCGCAGCTCCGCCGCGTGCGTGCCGGAGCGGTCGCCGCGCGAGACGAAGGGCGCCTTGGCCTCGGCGATCTTGCGCAGGGCCCGCGTCACGTCCTGGCCCGCCGCGCCGGCCGGGTCGGCCTTGGGGCCGATGATGACGAAGTCGTTGTACATGACGTCGTGGCGCTTCACGCCCGCGCCCTCGGCCAGGAACGTCTCCTCGGCCGCCTTGTCGTGCACGAACACCACGTCGGCGTCGCCGCGCCGGCCCACATCGAGGGCCTGCCCGGTGCCGAGCGCCACCACCTTCACGGCGATGCCGGTCCGCTCGGTGAATTTCGGCAGCAGGTACCGGAACAGGCCCGATTGCTCGGTCGAGGTGGTCGAGGCCACCGTGATCGAGGCCTGATCGGCGGCCGCCGCCGGCCCGAGGATGACGCTGGCGAGCGCGAGGCTCAGGAGGCTGCGGCGTAGGCGGTCCATGGGAGTTCCCCCGTGAGATAGGCGCGGGCTTGCGCGGATTTCGGCTTGAACAGGATCTGGGCGGTCGGGCCGTGCTCGACGGCGCGGCCCTGGGCCAGCACGACCACGTCGTCGGCGAGCCGCGCGACCTGGCCGAGATTGTGGGAGACGAGGATCACCTTTGTGCCGCCCCGGGCGATCTCGGCCATCAGGGTCTCGATCCGCTCGGTGGCGGCCGGGTCGAGGCTGGCGCTCGGCTCGTCGAGGAGAAGCAGCTGCGGTTCGGTCACGAGGGCGCGCGCGAGGGCGAGGCGCTGCTGCTCGCCGCCCGAGAGCCGGGTCGCCGGGTCGGCGGCCCGGTCGAGGAGCCCGACGCGGGCGAGCGCCCGCTCCGTGAGCGCCCGGCGCTCGCGCCGCCTCAATCCGAGGGGCGCCAGCGCCAGATCGACGTTGCGGGCCGCGCTCGCGCGCAGCAAGGCCGGGCGCTGGAACACGAAGGCACGGCGCACCGGCGCGCCGGCGCCGATCCGGATCGTGCCCGCATCCGGGCGCAGCAACCCGTCGATCAGGCGCAGGGTCACGCTCTTGCCCGCCCCGTTCGGGCCGATCAGGGCGGTAATGCCGGGGGTCGTGATCGTCGCGTCGAGGCCGTCGATGATGGTCTTGGGCCCGGCCCGGTAGACCAGCCCGTCGAGGCGCAGGGGCAGGGAGGGGGAGGGCGCCGCGCTCATCCGTAGGCCCGGACGGCATAGGCCCGCAGCACGGTGGCGGCGGCGTTCACCACGAGGACGAGGCCCATCAGCACGAGCCCGAGGGCGAGCGCCAGGGCGAGGTCGCCCTTCTGGGTCTCCAGAGAGATCGCGGTCGTCAGGGTGCGGGTGAAGCCGTCGATATTGCCGCCGACGACCAGGACGGCGCCGATCTCCGAGATCGCCCGGCCGAAGGCCGCCAGGATCGCGGTGACGAGGGAGAAGCGCACGTCGAAGACGAGAAGCCCGGCCCGGCGCCAGGGCGAGAGCCGGAGCGAGCGGAGCTGGTCCCCGAGATGGGCCTCGGCATCGGCCACGATCTGCCGCGTGAGGGCGGCGATCAGGGGCGTCACCAGCACCGCCTGGGCCGTCACCATCGCGGAGGGTGTGAAGAGCAGGCCGAAGGGCCCGAGGGGGCCGGAGCGGGAGAGCAGCAGGTAGATCACCAGGCCGACGATGACCGGCGGCAGACCCATGCTGGCATTGAGGAGGCCGACCAGAACCTGCCGCCCGGGAAAGCGCACCACCGCCACCAGCGCCCCGAGGGGGACGCCGGCAACCGCCCCGATCAGCACCGCCGTGAGGCTGACGCGCAGCGACAGCCAGGCGATCGCCAGAACCTCATGGTCGAGGCGCGCCAGCCGCGCGACGCTGTCCGCCAGGGTGTCGAGCATGGTTCTGCCTGCGGGGTCTCTCGCTCACGGATGTCCGCTGCTGCGCGGATACGAAGGTCATGATATCCCGCTCGTCGGCATTTCAATAGGAAAGCCGTTGCATATGAAGCTTTCCCTCTCGGTCGCGGGCCATCTTCGGCTCGCCGAGTGCGACATCGCCCTCGAACCCGTCTTCGCGCTGCTCGACGCGGTGGCGCGGGAGCGCTCGGTCCAGGCGGCGGCCCGCGGCCTCGGCGTCTCCTACCGCTCGGCCTGGGGCCGGATCGCGAGCTTGGAGGCCGCCCTCGGGCGCCCGGTCGCGGTCAAGACCAAGGGCCACGGCTCGGCCCTGACGCCGTTCGGCGAGGCCCTGCGCGAGGCCCTGGCTGACGCCTTCGCGTCCTGCGCGCCGGCTTTGCGGGCGAGCGAGGCGCGGCTCGCCGCGCGCCTCACGCCCCTGCTCGGCCTCGGATCTCCCGTCCTCCGCCTCGCCGTCAGCCACGACACCCTGTTGTCGGCCGCGCTCGCCGGCCGGCCGGAATTCGAGGTCACGATCGCCGGCAGCGCCGAGGCCCTCGCCCGGCTCGCGTCCGGCGAAGCCGATGCGGCGGGCTTTCATTTCGGGGCGCGCTCCCCTGAGCCCGGCTCGCCCTTCCGGGCGGTGTTCGAGGATGCCGCGCTCACCGTGAGGCCGCTGTTCCTGCGCGAGCAGGGGCTGATCTGCGCGGCCGGCAACCCCCTCGGCCTCGATTCCATCGCCGATATCGCCCGCACGGGGGCGCGCTTCGTCAACCGCCAGCGGGGTGCGGGCACGCGCCTCTGGTTCGAGCGCCTCTGCCGCGAGGCGGGCTTGCGCCCCGATGCCATCAGGGGCGCGGAGAGCGAGGAATTCACCCACCAAGCCGTCGCGGCGATCATCGCCTCGGGGGCGGCCGATAGCGGCATGGGCACCCGCGCGGTGGCGGCCCGCTTCGGCCTCGCCTTCACGCCGCTGGGGGAGGAAACTTACTACCTCGCAGCGCGCGCGGGAGCGGATGCGCAGGCCCTGGCGCTCCTCGTGGCGCGGATCGAGGCGGCGTTGCCCGAGACCCTGGGCTACGCGCCGGCCGCCTGACGGTGCCGGGTTTGGCGGCGCGGAGCGCGAATCCGCCCCGGCGCTCCGGGACGAGGCCGCGCGAGGCTCGGCTCACCAGAGCAGAGCGTGGGGATGGAACGACACGACGTCGCCGACGCTCAAGCCGCTGGCGGCGTCGGCGAGTTCGAGGAGGCCGTCGCTCCCGGTGAGCGAGGTGATCACCCCGGCCCCGTCGCGCGGGTACTTCACCGCCTCCACGATTCCATCCTCGCCCCGGCGCAGGCTGACCCGGACATATTCGCGCCGACCGGTCTTCTTCTTGTAGGCGAAGGCCGACCGCACCGGCTGGGGCAGGGGCGGCGCGTAATCGGCGCCTCCGAGCCGGGCCAGGATCGGCCGCACCACGAAGAGCAGGGTGACGTAGACCGCGACGGGGTTGCCGGGCAGGCCGATGAAGGGCGTGCCCGCGATCACCCCCATGGCGACGGGCCGGCCGGGCTTGATCGCGAGGCGCCAAAAGACCAGCCGGCCCGAGGCTTCGACCGCACCCTTGACGTGGTCCTCCTCGCCGGTCGAGACGCCGCCCGAGGTGAGGATGAGATCGTGGCTCCGGGCGGCCTCCGGCAGGCGCGCGCGCAGCGCCGCCGGGTCGTCGCGCAGGATGCCGAGATCGCTGACCTCGGCCCCGAGGCGCCGCAGCAGGGCGGCGAGCAGGATCCGGTTCGAATCGTGGATCGCCCCCGGGGGCAGGCGCGCGCCGGGCTCGGCGAGTTCGTTGCCGGTGGAGAAGATCGCGACGCGCAGGCGCCGGCGCACCGGCAGGGTGTCGAGGCCGACGGCGGCGGCGAGCGCGAGGTCCTGCGGCGTCAGGCGCCGCCCGGCCGGGATCGCCACGGCGCCGCGCGCCAGGTCCTCGCCGGCCGGCCGGCAATTGGCGCCCCGCTTCAGCCCCGGCGGCAGGCCGACCTGGTCGCCCGCGACGCGCACATCCTCCTGCATGAACACCGTGTCGGCATCCCCCGGCATCGGCGCGCCGGTGAAGATGCGCACGGCCGCCCCCGCCGCCGCGATCGCCTCCGCCGAGGCGCCCGCCGCGAGCCGGCCGCGCACGGGCAGCAGCGTCTCGCCGGCTTCCGCCAGGTCGGAGAAGCGCACGGCGTAGCCGTCGACCGCCGAGTTCATGAAGGGCGGCAGGTCGATTTCCGCGTGCAGGTCCTCGGCGGCGATGCGCCCGTCGGCCTCGGCCAGCGGCACCGTCTCGCGCTCCGAGAGCGTCGGCAGCCGCGCCCCGATCAGCGCGACCGCCTCCTCGACGCTCATCAGGGGCCCGCCGAAGGCGAAGCAATCGTCAGTCAGCTGCGCCATGCCGGTCCAGCCTTTCCAGAACCTCGGTGATCGGCTCGGCCCGCGCGAGCACGAGATCCGCGATGGCCGCGACATCGTCGAGATCGACGACCGGAACGCCCGCCTCGGGGAAGCCGGTATCGCTCGCCACCGCGACGATGCGGTCGTCGCCCCCGTGAAGGGGCGGGCGGCCGTTCGCCGCGCGGAACACTTCGAGCTTCGGGTGCGGCTGGCGCTTGAAGCCCTCGACCAGCACCAGGTCGCAGGGGCTGAGGCGGCGCAGCAGGTCGGCGAGGCCCGCCTCCGGCCTGTCGCCGAGTTCGTGGATCTGGGCCCAGCGCCGGGATGACGCGATGATCACCTCGCTGGCCCCGGCCTCCCGGTGGACGAAGGAATCCTTGCCCGGCCGGTCGATCTCGAACTCGTGGTGGGCGTGTTTCAGGGTCGCGACCCTGAGACCCCGCCGGGTCAGCGCCGGGATCAGCCTGGCCAAGAGCGTGGTCTTGCCGGCCCCGCTCCAGCCCGCGAGCCCGATCACCCGCATGGTGTTGTCCGTCGACGTGCCCATTCAGGCCTCCTCGCCGCGGCTGAAGCCGAGGCCGGCGAGGTCGGCGCGCGTCCCGGGCTCGTCGAGGAGCGCCAGGAAGGCCGAGAGCGCCGGGCCGTCGCGTCGCTCCTCCCGGTAGGCGAGGTCGTAATGTTCCTGGGTCAGCGGCAGGAAGCCGAGCCCGTAGGCGCGGGCCACGCCCTCGATCGCCACGCCCCAATCAGCCCGGCCCTGCGCCACCGCCGCCGCCACCGCGTTGTGGGAGCGGGGCTGGTTCCAGAAGCCGGCGGGCCGGACGCCCTTCAGCAGACCCTCGACGAGGAGGCGGGTGCCCGAGCCGGTGTTGCGGTTGACCATGACCGAATCCGCATCCGCCAGGATCGCCCGCACCGCCGCCTCCGCGCAGGCGCCGGAAAAGCGCGGGTCGTCCGCACGGTGGACCACGCCCTGCATTCGCCGCCAGCCCGGCGCGAGGCGCAGGCCGGCGCCGAGGAAGGGCGTGTTGTAGAGGCCGCTGGCGGGGTCGAGGAGATGCATCGCCGCGAGGTCGCACTCGCCCCGCTTCAGCGCCGCTAGGCCGCCCGAGGAGCCGACCCAGAGGGTGCGGGCCCGGATCCCGCGCTCGGCCAGCCGCCCGACCAGCCGGTCGAGGCCGAGGCAATGGCTGCCCACGATGGTGAGGTCGGGGGGCTTCACGCCCGCGCCGAGGCGGGTCAGCGCCACGCGCTCGCCGGCCTCGAGGCCGGCGCGGTTGGCCGGCACCGCGAAGAACCCGTCCGCCTGCGAGAAGGCCGTGACCGAGCCCGAGCCCTTGGGCAGGGGCAGGGCCATGAGCCCGTCCGGCCCCGGCGCCAGCGAGGCCATCACGAATTCCATGCGGCCGAGCTCGGAACCCAGCCGCTGCGGCAGGGTCGCGGAGACGGTGGCCTCCTCGCGCGGCGCCAGCCCGGCCATCGCCCGGATCAGCGGCACCACGAATTCGTGGAAGGTGAACATCGCCGAGGTCGGGAAGCCCGGCAGCACCACGATCGCCTTGCCCTGCGCCATCGCGAGGCAGAGGGGCTTGCCGGGCTTGAGCGCGACGCCGTGGACCAGGATCCCGGGTTCGCCGAGGCGCGACAGGATGCGGTGCGAGACATCGCCCGCGCCCTTCGAGGTGCCCCCCGACAGCACGACGAGGTCGCAGGTCGCGAGGCTCTCGCGGATCGCCGCCTCGAGGGCCGCCTCGTCGTCCGGCACGATGCCGCGCGCCAGAGCCGCGCCGCCATTCTCGATGACGGAGGCGGCCACGATCGCCCCGTTCGAATCGTAGATCGCGCCGGGCCGCAGGGTCTCGCCCGGCGCCACCAGCTCGTCGCCGGTCGACAACACCGCCACGCGCGGGCGCCGCACCACCGGAACGCGCGCGAGCCCGCAGGCGGCGAGCATGCCGATCTCGCGGGCGGTGATGAGGCTCGCGCGGCGCAGCACCGTCTCGCCGAGCGCCATGTCGGCGCCGGCGCTGCCGATGAACTGGCCGGGCCCCGCCGGCCGGACGAGCTCGATCGCGGGGGCGCCGTCATGCTTGAGGAACTCCGTATGCTCCACCATCACCACCGCGTCGGCGCCGCGCGGGATGACGCCGCCGGTGGCGATCGGGGTCGCGGTGCCGGCCGCGACCGCGAGCGCCGGGGCGGTGCCGCAGGCCAGGATCTCGGGATTGAGGGCGAGGCGCACCGGGCTCGCCTCGCCGGCGCCCGCGCTGTCGGCGGCCCGGATCGCGAAGCCGTCGACGAGGGAGCGGTCGAAGGGCGGCACGTCGATCGGCGAGGCGATGTCCTCGGCCAGGACCCGGCCGAGGGACTCCGCCAGCCCCACGGGCTCCGCCGGCAGGCTCGCATGCGGCACCGCCGCGCGGAACCGCGCCAGCGCGTCCTCGCGCGAGAGTACGGTGAGGAACTGTTCCTGCCGGGCGACCGCCGCGAGGCGGTCGAGGAAGGCGGCGTCGGGCACGATCGGGCTCTGGCTCACGGGGCTCGGATCTTCACGAGGGCGGTACGCATCAAGGGCGCTGATCCCGTCACAGGGGCAGGATCTCGACCGGGGTCCCGTCGGGATAGCCCTCCCGCTCCGGCGGAACCAGGACGGCCCCTCGTGCCAGCAGGAGCCGGGCGAGGGCAAGCTCGGCGCCGCCGAGCGGCGTGACGCCGCCCTCGACCGGCGCCACGAACACGATCTCGCTGAGCCCGATCACCGAGGTGAGCTTGCGGGACAGGATCGCGGTGGTCGCGGGCACCGGCGCGGCCCCGGTCAACCCGGCGAGCAGCGGGCGCCCGAGGGCCAGGAAGGCCGCCAGCATCGCTTCCGGCCGGCCGGGCAGGAGCAGCACCGGCATCGCGCCGACCCGCCCGAACCCGGAGGTCTCCCCGGGCCGCAGGGCGAGCCCGTGCCCGTCGAGGCGCCCGGCCCGCGCCAGGGCATCCGCGGCCCCGTCCGTGCGGCCGAATCCGGTGCCGCCGACGACCAGGAGCGCGTCGGCCGCGAGGCCGCGCAGCGTGTCCGCGAGCCCCACGACCGCGCCGGGCGCTTCCGTGACGGAGCTGACCCGCCCGCCCGCGCCCGCCACGAGCCAGGTCAGGGCGGCCGCGCGCGCCTCCGGCCCGTCGCGCCGCCCGGCGCCGGTGAGCACGACCGCGATGCGGGGAACGCGGATCGGGATGTCGCGCAGGCCGGCCTCCGCCAGCGCGAGCGCCTGCGGCGCGCTCACCCGCTCGCCCGCCCGGATCAGCGTCCGGCCCGCCGCGAGGTCGCCCGCGACGGGGCGCGTCCCGTCGCCAGGGGCGGCGTCCGCCACGATCTCGGCCAGCGGCCCGGACAGGTCGACGGCCTCGGCGGGCAGCAGGGTGTCGGCGGCCTCGGGCAGCGCCTCCCCGGATTCGAGCCAGGACGGCGCCCGCTGAAGGAGGATCGGCGCGTAGGGCGAGGCGCCGGTGATCTCGGCGGATGCGACGGCCCAGCCGTCGCGCAACGCGGTCCGGGTCCGGGGCCGGGCGATCGCCGCCGTGACGTCGTCCGCGCTGACGCAGCCGACGGCTTCGGCCAGCGGGACGGCGCGCGCCGAGACCGGCGCGAGCCCGTCGCGCAGGCGCGCCAGGGCCTCGCAGAGCGGCATCAGGGCCGCGGAACTCGCCCTTGCCATTCGCGCCCTCCTGTCCTCCGGGCGCGCGACGGCGCCGGAACGGCCCGGGGCTTGGGCCATCTCGGCCCGGCGATCAAGTCCGCGCCCCATCCCTGAGGTTGCACCTGCGCCCGATATCCCTGCGCCGATCCGCCGGACGACAGGCCGCCCCGGCCTCGGCTATGGTCCGGGCGCTCCGCCTTTCGTTTCGAGACGACATGCCGCTGATCCGCGTCCGCCCGCACCGCCTCGCCCTCCTGCTCGCGGCGATCAGGTCGATCGCGGCGATTGGCCCGATCGCGGCGATCGGCCTGATCGAACCCGCCAGCGCGCAGATGCGCGGGCATGGCGGGCCGGTCCGGGCGCTTGCGGCGACGCCGGACGGCGCGCGGGCGATCTCGGGCAGCTTCGACCAATCGGCGATCCTCTGGTCGATCGAGACCGGCGCGGCGACCCAGGTGCTTCGCTTCCACGAGGGCGCCGTCAACGCCGTGGCGGTTCTGCCCGAGGGGCGCTTCGCCACCGGCGGCGAGGATGGCCGCATCGCCCTCTGGCAGCCGGGCGAGGCCGACCCGATCCGGGTCTTCCAGGACCATGCCGGTCCGGTCGTCGGCCTCGCGGTCTCGCCGGACGGGCTCGGCCTCGCCTCCGCCTCCTGGGACGGCACGGCCCGGCTGCGCCCCGTCGCGGGCGGCGCGGCCATCGCCTATGACGGCCACAAGGGCAACGTCAACGCGGTGGCGTTCCTGCCCGACGGCCGCCTCGTCAGCGCCGGCTACGACGCCACCCTGCGGATCTGGCCGCGGGCGGGCGAGGACGAACCTGCGCGGATCGTCACCCTGCCGAGCCCCCTCAACACGGTGGCGGCGGCGCGTGACGGCGAGATCGTGACGGCGGGGGCGGACAGCGTCCTGCGGATCCTCAGACCGGATGGCAGCGTGCGGGTCGCGCTGGAACTCGCCCCGAACCCCGTCATCGCGGTCGCGCTCTCGCCGGACGGGACCCGGATCGCCGCCGCCACGATCGGGGGCGCTGTGGCGGTCGTCGACCGGGCCTCGGCCAAGTCCGTGTTCAATCTCGTCGGGCCGGGGCTGCCGGTCTGGTCGCTCGCCTTTCGGTCGGATGCGGAACTCGTCACCGGGGGCGGGGACCGGATGATCCGCCGCTGGGACATGCGGAACGGCGAGCCGATCGGCAGCCTCGCGATGGCGCGTCCGCAGGATGAGCTGGCGCGCTTTGCCGGGGAGCCGGGCGCGGCGGTGTTCCAGGCCTGCGCCGCCTGCCACAGCCTGACGCCGGACGGCGGCAACCGGGCCGGGCCGACGCTCAGCGGCGTCTTCGGCCGGCGCATCGCCACCGCCGAGGGCTACCGTTTCTCCGAGGCCTTGAGGAAGCTCGACATCGTCTGGAACGCCGAGACCATCGCCAAGCTCTTCGAGGTCGGGCCGTCCCGCTACACCCCAGGCACCAAGATGCCGGATCAGACGGTCAACAGCGCCGCCGACCGCGAGGCGCTGGTGCGCTTTCTCGAGAAGGCGACGCAAACACCCTGATCGGGCGCTCGCGTCACGGCCCGAGGGGGAGCATTTATGCGCCGGTTCGCGCGCAAGCAAATGGGCGGTTTTCGACGAATTTTCTCAGCGGCGCACTCGACGAAAACACTAATAGCTCAAACCAATGCCGTTCATCCCGGCGCAAGACCGCTGAATGTAACGGCCCTTTAAGCGTGAGGCCAGATATTGTCCTGGCGTGGCCGCCGGGAAAGCTGCCGCGATCCGAAACACAGGTTCGTCCCCCATCACATTCGCCGCGGAACCGAATGTCGGCCTTGCCGGCCCGTCGACGCGACGCGTTTCGGCCACGGCCCGCTCTCCGGCGCGCCCCCGGCCTCCCGAACCCCGTTCAATCCCTCCCTGAAACACGCGGAATCTGGGGCAATCGATGAATCTCCTCTCGCGCATCTCGATCCTCAACAAGATCGGAGCCGTCATCGCCCTGATCGCCGTGATCGTCGGCAGCTGCATCTGGTATGCCCAGATGCGGATGAGCGCCATCGACGTTGCCTATAGTCAGTTCTTCGCCCGGGAATCGCGGGGCGTCGACAGCGCGCGTCGCCTCAACCGGCTGATCTTCGAACTGAACTACTACGTCTACCGCACCATCGCGGAGACGGATGCCGAGCAGATCAAGCAAGCCAATGCCGGCTTCGTGGCGGCGCTGCCGAATGTCGACAAGACCCTGAAGATCCTGCGGCAACAGGCACCTGATTTCGCGACGCGGATCGACGAACAGGCCGAGCGGCTGGCGCGCTTCGTCTCGGGGGTGACCGAGGTGCGCCGGCTGGCGAGCCTCAACCAGAACGACCAGGCGATCGATCTCGTGCATCGCACGATCGATCCGACCTTCGACGCGCTGGCGACGGCGGGGATGCAACTCGGCGACGACATCGGCAAGTACCTGCAGGAGGGGGCCGACAATCTCAGCAATCAGACCCAGGCCACGCGCTGGAACCTGATGGTCTCCAGCGCGCTCGGGATGCTCGTCGGGCTGGGTGCCGCCATCGCGATCGTCATCCTGGGCATCACGCGGCCCGTCGCCGGTCTCGTGGCGGTTCTCCAGCGCATGGCGCGCGGCGAGATCGACGCGGAGATCAAGGAGGCGGCGCGCCGGGACGAGATCGGGGCGGTGGGCCGGGCCGTCGACGGCATCAAGACCATGGTTGCCCAGAAGGCCGCCGAGCAGGCCGAGATCAAGCGCATCGCCGATACGGCCACCGCCGCCGCGCGCCGCCGCACCATGATCGACCTCGCGGATGATTTCGAGCGCGCGGTCGGGGGCATCGTCGGCCAGGTCTCGTCCTCCGCCACCGAGCTCCAGGCCACCGCCGAGCAGATGACGAGCACCGCCAGCCAGGCCGCGAGCCAGTCGACCAATGCCGCCGTCGCCGCCGAGGAGGCATCCACCAATGTCGGCACCGTCGCGACCGCCGCCGAGGAACTCGGCGCCTCCGTGCAGGAGATCGGCCGGCAGGTCTCCGGCTCCGCCGACCTCGCCCAGGTCGCCGTCACCGAATCCGACGAGACGGCCCGCCTCGTTCACGAGCTGAGCCAGGCGGCCACGAAGGTCGGCGACGTCGTCAGCCTGATCTCCAGCATCGCCGGACAGACCAATTTGCTGGCGCTCAACGCCACGATCGAGGCGGCGCGCGCCGGCGAGGCGGGACGGGGCTTTGCCGTGGTGGCGACGGAGGTCAAGGAACTGGCGAGCCAGACGGCGCGGGCGACCGGCGAGATCTCGAGCCAGATCAGCCAGATCCAGGGCGCGACCGGCCAGGCGGTGCGGGCGATCGGGACGATCTCGGGCCGGATCCGCGAGATCAACGCGGTGGCGACCACGATCGCGGCGGCGGTGGAGGAGCAGGGCGCGGCGACCCAGGAGATCGTCCGCAACGTCTCCCAGGCCTCGGCCGGCACCAGCGAGGTCACCCGCAACATCGCGGGCGTGGCGGGGGCTGCCGAGGAGACGGGGGCCGCCGCCGCCCAGGTCCTGGCCTCGGCCTCCGAATTGTCGCGCCAATCCGAGCATCTCGGCTCAGAGGTGCAGCGCTTCCTCGCGACCGTGCGCGCCGCCTGAGATCGGGCGGCGCTCCGGCCGGGCGGCGCGGGTCGGAACGGGGCTCCGGGGGGCGGGGCTCAGGCCGTCTCGCCGGCCTTCTCGGCCCGCTCGCGCAGGTAATCCTCGCTGGTGCGGGGTCTCGCCCGCTCCGGCCCGGCATGCGGATCGAATCCCTGGTTGTAGGCGTCCTCGACGCGGCAATCCTCGCACATCATCAGCGAGCGGATACGGGCCTCGCCGGCCGCGCCCGCGAACATCCAGTGGTTGCCCCGAAGCTTCTCGATGACCCGCTCGACCGTGCTGCGGGTGCCGAAGGCCTTGCCGCAGGCGACGCAGTCGAAGGGCTCCTCTTCCTTGACGATCCGCCGCGGCGCGGCCCAGGCGGCGAAATCGACCTGCGGCGTCAGGCTGATCACGTCCTCCGGACAGGTCGCCGCGCAGAGGCCGCACTGGACGCAGAGGGATTCCTCGAAGGCGAGGAGCGGCCGGTCGGCGCTGTCCGACAGGGCATGGGTCGGGCAGGCGCCGACGCAGGCGAGGCAGAGGGTGCAGGCCTCCGTGCGGAAATCGAGGCCGCCGAAGGGCGCGCCGGCCGCGAGCGGCACCAGCGGGACCGGCGTGGGCGCCGCGACCTGCATCTCGCGAAAGCTGACGCGCAGCACGCTGCGCTTGTCCCCCACCGGCTCGAAGCCGGCAGGCCTCGGTGTGGGGGTTCCGCGCCGCGCCGAACGGAGCGCCGCCCCGAGGGCGTCGGGATCGTCGGTCTCGATCACGCCCACGACGGTGCCGGCCTCGGCCTCCCCCGCGTCCGGACCGTAGCCGAGCCCGCGCGCGAGGGTGCCGGCGAGCGTCACCGTCCGGTGCAGGCTCGCCAAGTCGTGCTTCGGCCGGGCGCGGGCGAGCACCTGCGCGCCGACCGCCCCGTAGGCGAAGAGCGCCGCGAAGGCCTCGGGGCCGATCTGCGTGACCTCGTTGACCCGCACCGGCAGGATGTGGGCTGGCAGACCCTCGCCGAAGCGGCCGAGGGCGTGGAGCAGCGGCTCGCCGTGATCGCCGTCGTGGAACAGCACGATGCCGTCGCGGCCCCCGGCCTGCCCGTAGGCCAGCATCAGAGTGCGCAGGCGGCGCATTAGCGCGTCGGCCGGGGGCAGCGCGTAGGCGGCCGCGCCCGTCGGGCAGGTCGCGGCGCAATTGCCGCAACCGGCGCAGATATAGGGATCGATCGCCACGTGGTCGCCGGCGGGCGTGATGGCGCCGGTCGGGCAGACCTCGAGGCAGCGGGTGCAGCCGGTGATGCGCGAGCGCGAATGGGCGCAGAGATCCGGGTGGAACTCGACGAAGCGCGGCTTGTCGAAGGTGCCGACGAGGTGGGAGGCCTCGAACAGCAGCCGCTCGACGGCGGCCGGATCGCGCGGATCGGCGCGCAGGTAGCCGCTGCGGGTCTCGTGAGCCGGGAAGAGCGGCGTGCCCCCCGTGAGGTCGATCACGAGGTCGCAGGTCGAGGTGGCGCCGTCGCGGGGCGCACCGAAGCGCAGGGCCTCGCGGGAGGAGGGGCTCGGCACGGCATAATCGTCGATGCGCAGCGAGAAGGCGCCGAGATGGCCCGTGGCGGCCGTCACCGTGCCGTGCAGGACCGGGAACTCGGCCCGCGCCGGCGGGGCCACGTCGCCCGGCCGGCTGAGCAGCACCGTGATGTCGAGATGATCCGCGAGGCGGCGGCCCGCCTCGATCGCGGCCTCGTCGCGGCCATAGACCAGCGCGACGCCGGCGCTCTCCAGGGTGACGAGCTTGGTCTCGGCCTGCGGCTCGGCCGCCGCCGCGAGCAGGGCCGCCATCTTGGGGCCCGCCGCCGCGCCCTCGCGCGACCAGCCCGCCATCTCGCGGATATTCGCGTAGCGCACCCGGTCGGCGGCGCCCTCCGCCTCGGCGATCTCATCGAACAGGGGCGCCTGCAGGGTGCAGGACACGGTGAGGGGCGCGCCGGTCGCCAGGGCGGCACGGAAGCGCTCGATCTCACGCCCGCAGAGCTGGTCCGCGGTCTCGAGGCGCCCGCCGCAGCCGCGCGCGAGGCTGCCGCCGTCGAGCGCCATGGTCTTCTCGCAGGAACACGCGATCACCAACCGGTCGGACACTGTGTCATCCCCAAAAGCGCGAGCCTGTGGCCTGCACGTGCTTGTCGCGGGCTCTTATACTCGAATAGGTCCAAACTGCGATTCCACAGATGGGCGCAGCCTTTACGCGACGCAACGATGACCGGGTCCGACAGGGAACTTGACGGGACGCCCTTCGTCCTGCCGCCGCTCTTCACGAGCGTGGCCGCGCCGAGCCCCGGCGCGGTGTTCGCGCAGGCCTGCGCCCTCGCTCACCCCGACGCCGTCGGCACCCTGGTCTTCGCCGATGACGGGCGCGACCTCGCCTTCGCGGTGGTGCTGGGCCCGGCCGAGCCCCTGCGCACGGCGCGGCGCGCCTTCCTGGTCTGCATGAACGCGCTCGCGGATGGGGTCGGCGCCCACGCGCCCCCCGAGAAGGCGATCCGCTTCGACTGGCCGGACGTGCTCCGCTTCAACGAGGCGATCCTGGGCGGCGGCCGCCTCGCCTGGCCCGAGGATTGCGCGGAGGATGCGGTGCCGGATTGGCTGGTCTTCGGTGCCAGCCTGATCGTCTCGAAACGCCACGCGGGCGATCCCGGCCTGACGCCGGATTCCACCTCCGTCGAGGAGGAGGGGTTCGAGGTCGAGGACCGCAGATCGTTCATGAAGAGTTCCGCGCAGTTCCTGATGAAGTCCTTCGAGATCTGGACCGAGGACGGCTTCGCGCCGCTGGCCGACGCCTACCTGTCGCGCCTCTCCGGCGACACCGCCCCCCGCGGCATCAGCGAGACCGGCGACTGCATCACCGGCGACCGCATCCTCCCCCTCCGGCCGGCGCTGGAGGCCGTTGCCTGGCTCGACCCCGCGACCGGGAGCCCCCGCCTGTGAGCGTCCTCAAGCTGCCGCGTACGCTGCGGCTCGACCCGTCCGACACCTTCGTGTTCGCCCATCCGGCCGAGCCCGGGGAATGGGCGGTGACCGGTTCGTTCCTGTTCTTCGACGTTGATCCGACAGCACTTTCCGCCAAGGAGCGCGCCGCCTTCCGGTCCGGTTTCGTCGGGGTCGAGTCCTTCGGCTTCTCCACCTTGGTGGTCGTCAGCGAGGCGAGCGAGGCCGAGCGCGAGGCGGCGATCGCCGCGCTCGCGCGCCACATCCACGACAGGCTCGGCGCCCCCGATCTCGAGACCGCCCGCGCGGCCGCCCGCGAGGAGATCGCCGTCGCGGCCTCCCTCTGCACGCCGCCGGTCAACACCGTGATCGCGATGAACCGCAGCCTCGAACAGGGCGCGCTGAAGGAGCGCTTCCGCACCCTGCAGCGGCGCGCCGGTCCCGCCGGCGCCGACCCGCTCCACGCGCAAGCCCGCGCCTTCACCTTCGTGGAGACCGACGAGGAGCCCGAGGAGGCGGTCGATCTCCTCGGGCTGATGGCGCCAGGACAGGACAAGGGACGGGCATGACCGAGTTCTGGGTTTCGAGCGGGCACCACCTCGCCGGGCGGACCGAGAGCGGCGGTCTCGCGGTCACCGACGCGCTGCTGCTCGCCTATCTGGCGCGACCGGAACTGGTGCCGCCGGAGGATGCCTGTCCGGCCGAGCGCGCGCTCCACGCACGCCTTCTCGCGGATCCGCGCCGGCCGGTGTCGCGCGCGGAGATCGCGGGTCTCGCCGATCCCGATGCGGTCGAGAACTGGGAGGTGATCCTCGCCTTCCGAAACCGGCTCATCACGGCCCGCTCCATTGAGGCCGCCTATCTCGATCTCGTTCGCGGCGATCTCGCGGGCACGCCCGCACTCTTCCTCAACCAGCTCGTCCACCTGATCCTCCGCAATGCCCTCGATGGCTGCGACGATCCCTACGTGCTGCGGGCGGCGGAGCTGTTTTTTCGGCCTCAGCGGGTCTCGATCGGCAAGGATGCGACTCTGCTCGCCGATGCCGAAATCATCGAGGCCCGCGAGGCGGGGCCAACTCAGTCTCCCCTGATGGCGATGTTCGGCCACGAGCCGGCCTCGGAACTCGACGTGCTCACGGACGAGACGGCCTGGACCTATTGGAGCCGCTCCGACGCCTTCACGATGGCACTGAACCTTTCAGCCAACCCGAAGAGCCGGGACGGTCTCGCCCGCGCGATCGAAGCGTGGCTGCGGCACCTCCTGGGACTCGAGGCCCATGTCGAGCCACTGGCGCGGATCGAGGACCGGGACTGGCGCTGGTTCGTCGGGCTCGACGCCGAGGCGACGCGCATCGGAAACGGGCTCTGGCGTGGGGAGCGCGCCGAGTCCGAAGCTCTGACGCGGGTCCTCGCGCTGTTTCGCATGACCATTCCGGATGCCTCGCGCGTTGACCCGAAGGTTGCCGGTCACCCAATCTACCTGCTGCTGGCCATGAACCCGGCCAAGCTCGTGACCCTGAAGCCCCAGAACCTCGTCGCCGGCCTGCCGCTGGCGTCAGGATATGCCTGAGCGGAGATTTGGTGTTGGGAACCACGCCGGTGGATCGCTTCGAGGTTGGGGTGATTGTGGTGAAACGCCGCCTCAACAATCCCTGGGTGTCGCATCAGTGGCTCCCGGTCGGGGCGTTGCCCGCCGTGCCTCCGGTCGCGCCCTGGACGACGCTCGGCTCGACGCCCGATGAGGAGACTTTCTACGCGGGTGCCTGCGAGGTTCGGCTCCACATCGGCGAGACGGCCCATTACCGCGACAATCTCGTGTCCGGTCGGCCAAGCCTCTGGGTGTCGCTGCGGCATGTCGCGGGCGAGGAATACGAGATCGCCAGCGTCACGGCCGATCCCTACGAGGGGGAGGCGATGGCTGAGGGCATCGGCGAGATCGTCGAGCCGGTGCCGATGCCGGAGCCTCTTCAGGCCACGCTCGCGGCCTTCATCGAGGCCTTCCACATCGAGCGCAAGTTCGAGAAGCGCAAGCGCGACAGGGCGGATCCCGAAGCGCTCGCGCGCCGGAATCGTCCGGTCAAGTCGAGCGGAGCGTCGGAATGAGCGGTGGCGACTTTCTCGCGCGCTGGTCCCGTCGGAAGCGCGACGTTGCGGAGCACGAGGCGACGCGGCCCGTCTCGACGAATTCCACCTCGTCCGACGAAGCCGTCGCCGACGCGTCCGGTACCGAACCTGCCGATGCCGTTGAGGCAGGGGAGGGGGTGGCGCTGACGCCGGAGGAAATCGCCCGGCTTCCGGCCCTCGACGACCTCCGTGTTGACACCGACCTGATCCAGTTCCTGCGAAAGGGTGTTCCGCGCCTGCTCCGGAACGCCGCCCTGCGGCGGATGTGGACCCTCGATCCGGGCATCCGCGATTACGTCAGCGAAGCGCGGGACTATGCCTATGACTGGAACATGGTCGGCGGCGTCCCGGGCTATGGGCCGCTCCTGCCGAGCGACGACGTTGGCGCCATGCTCAAGCAGATCGTCGGAGGATTGCCTGAGGCAAGGGACGCCGCTGAGGCGCCGCGGGACAGGGGGATCGCAGACGCGACGACGGCTTCCGCGACCGCCGAGGCCGCACTGCACGAGCAGATCGAGGCTGCCACCCTCGAAGCACCGGAAGATGCGAAACACATCGCGCCGGCAGCTACGCAGGGCGACGCACCTTTAATCCCAACGAATGATGGGCTGTCTCGAAACAAAATCGAGGCTGTGTCACCTGTGCGACGTCATGGCAGCGCGATTCCGATTTGAATCGCTCAAAACTGAGATTGCGAGTGTCTGGAACGCGTTTATAATGTGCACAATGAATACGGTCCGCGGGACGCTCGCGGGTTGAGGGATGTCATGCAGCCGGGTGGGATGTCGGGTGAAATCCGAGCTGAAAACGGCCCCGGTGCGATGAGGGCTGTCGATGAGATCGACCTCCTGCGTGCCCGGCATTATGACCTTCTCGCGACGCTTCTCGGGCGTGCGCCGTGCAGTCAGGTTCTCTCTCAAATCTCGGATCTAAGGGGGGACGAGACGGCTCTCGGGCAGGCCCTCGGCGCGCTCGGACAGGCAGCCTGCCGCGTCGAACCGCGGGCGGTGGAACGCGACTACTTTGACGTCTTCATCGGCGTCGGGCGCGGCAAGCTTCTCCCCTACGCCTCCTATTATCTGACTGGCTTCCTGAACGAGCGGCCGCTCGCGCGGGTGCGCGAGGATTTCGGCGAACTGGGGCTCGAGCGAAGCGGCGGGATGAGCGAGCCCGAGGACCACGCCGCGATCTTGCTCGAAGTGATGGCGGGCCTCGCCTCGCAGCGTTTCGATGCCGAGCCTGGCTTCGAGCAGCGCTTCTTCGAGCGGCACCTGAAGCCCTGGGGCATCCGCTTTTTCGAGGACCTCGAGACGTCAGCGGACACGGATTTCTATCGCGCCGTCGGCACGCTCGGGCGAAGCTTCCTTGAGATTGAGGCCGAGGCCTTCGCGCTGGATGCCTGACTTTCGGTTTGAAAGCTTTCGGACGATGCCGGTTGGTGAGAGCATGGTCGGATTGGAGGATTGAGGATGCGACAGGAAAAGAAGAGCGGGATCGGTCGCCGGCAGTTCTTTCGCACCATCGGCGGTGGTTCGGCCGTCGCCGCAGCAACTCTGATCTCGCCGCTCTCGACGTCGGAAGCTCAGGCTTACGATCCGGGCGCGGAGGAGACCAAGGCGCGTTATCGGGAGACCGATCACGTGAAGGCCTTCTACCGCACGAACGGCTACGAGACCTTGCAGAAGTGACATCGCGATGCTGATCAAGCGCAAAAGCGGCGATGCTGGCCGCACGAAACATCAGGCCGTCGTTGCGGGTCTCGCCGCCGGCACCCTCGATCGGCGCGCGTTCCTGCGTCGCTCCGGTCTCGCGGCCGGCGGCCTCGCGGCGGCAGGCTCGATCCAGCTCGGGTCGGTGCGCAAGGCCGAGGCCGCGGGCTCCGCGGTGAGCGGGCCTGATGTCGTCATCAAGAAGAACATCTGCACCCATTGCTCGGTGGGCTGCACCGTGACGGCCGAGGTCGTGAACGGCGTCTGGGTCGGCCAGGAACCGTCCTACGCCAGCCCGATCAATCGCGGCACGCATTGCGCCAAGGGCGCCGCCATCCGGGAGCTCGTTCACAGCGACCGCCGCCTGAAATACCCGATGAAACTGGTCGGGGGTCAGTGGACCCGGGTTTCCTGGGAGCAGGCGATCAACGAAATCGGTGACAAGATTACGGCGATCCGCGAGAAGAACGGCGCCGACGCCGTCTACTGGCTGGGTTCGGCCAAGTTCACCAACGAGGCTTCCTACCTGTTTCGCAAGTTGGGCGCTTTCTGGGGAACGAACTCGGTCGATCACCAGGCGCGCATCTGCCACTCGACCACGGTGGCGGGCGTGGCCAACACCTGGGGCTACGGCGCCCAGACCAATTCCTACAATGATATCCGTAACGCGCGGACGATGATCATCCTCGGCGGCAACCCGGCCGAGGCACACCCGGTCTCCATGCAGCACGTGCTGTCGGGCAAGGAGATCAACCGCGCCAACATGATCGTCATCGATCCGCGCTTCACGCGCACCGCCGCGCATGGCACCGAGTACGTGCGCATCCGCTCCGGCACCGACATTCCGGTGATCTGGGGCATGCTCTGGCACATCTTTCAGAACGGCTGGGAAGACAAGGAATTCATTCGTAAGCGCGTCTACGCCATGGACGATGTCCGCAAGGAAGTCGCCAAGTGGACGCCCGAGGAGGTCGAGCGGGTCTCCGGGGTTCCGGGCGAGCAGCTCAAGCGCGTCGCCGAGCTCTTCGCCAAGGAGAAGCCCTCGACGCTGATCTGGTGCATGGGCGCGACCCAGCACACGGTCGGCACCGCCAATGTCCGGGCTCTGTGCATCCTCTGCCTGGCCACCGGCAATGTCGGCAAGCCGGGCACCGGCGCCAACATCTTCCGCGGGCACACCAACGTTCAGGGCGCGACCGATCTCGGCCTCGATGTGACGTCGCTGCCGCTCTATTACGGGCTCGTCGAGGGTGCCTGGAAGCACTGGGCCCGCGTCTGGGAGGTCGAGTACGACTGGCTGCAATCGCGCTTCGACGAAGTGCCGGCCCAGGCCGGCCGCAAGGCGCGCTCGCGCAAGGAGAACATGGAGGCGCCGGGGATCACCTCGACGCGCTGGTTC
Organism: Methylobacterium soli; assembly: GCF_008806385.1. Taxonomy (GTDB): domain Bacteria; phylum Pseudomonadota; class Alphaproteobacteria; order Rhizobiales; family Beijerinckiaceae; genus Methylobacterium; species Methylobacterium soli. Next base: position 211,614 of record NZ_VZZK01000003.1, on the reverse strand, counting down.
GATGCGGTGAACCTGCCGGCCGACCAGGTCGACCAGAAGAGCCCGATCAAGGCCATGATGGTGTTCGGCCATGGCGGCAACACCGTCACGCGCTTGCCCGACGCCATCAAGGGCATGAACAACCTTGAACTTTTGGTCGTCGCCGATCCGCATCCGACGACGTTCGCGGCGCTCGACGCTCGGCAGGACAACACCTACCTGCTGCCGATCTGCACGACGCTCGAATGCGACGGGTCGCGCACGGCTTCGAACCGCTCGCTGCAATGGGGCGAGCAGATCGTGAAACCGGCCTTCGAGTCGAAGTCCGATTACGAGGTGACCTACCTGCTGGCGAAGAAGCTCGGCTTCGCCGACTCGATGTTCAAGAACATCAAGGTCGAGAACAACGTGCCCCTGGCCGAGGATATCCTGCGCGAGATCAACCGCGGCGGCTGGTCCACCGGCTATTGCGGCCAGAGCCCGGAGCGGCTCAAGGCGCATATGAAGAACCAGGCCAAGTTCGACCTCGTGACGCTGCGCGCCCCGAAGGACGATCCGGAGGTCGGCGGCGATTATTACGGCCTGCCCTGGCCCTGCTGGGGCAAGCCCGAGATCCGCCATCCGGGAACCCATATCCTCTACAACAACAACCTCCACGTAAAGGACGGCGGCGGTGCTTTCCGCGCCCGCTTCGGCGTGGAGCGCAACGGCCAGACGCTGCTGGCCGAGGATTCCTTCAGCAAGGGCTCGGACCTGACCGATGGGTACCCCGAGTTCACCATGGGTGTGTTCAAGAAGCTCGGCTGGGACAAGGACCTGACCGCCGAGGAGATGGCGGTCATCACGCGCGTCGGCGGCAACACGATCGACGCGGTGAGCTGGGCCACCGATCTCTCGGGCGGCATCCAGCGCGTCTGCCTGGACCACGGTGTCGTGCCGTATGGAAACGGCAAGGCGCGGGCGAATGCCTGGAACCTGCCCGACCCGGTGCCGGTCCACCGCGAGCCGATCTACACGCCCCGCCCCGACCTCGTGGCAAAGTACCCGACCCGGCCCGACGAGCGCCAGTTCCGGATGCCCAATATCGGTTTCACGGTGCAGAAGGCCGCGGTGGACCGCGAGATCGCGAAGAGCTTCCCGATCATCCTGACCTCGGGCCGGCTCGTGGAATACGAGGGCGGCGGCGAGGAGACGCGCTCGAACCCCTGGCTCGCCGAGCTGCAGCAGGAGATGTTCGTCGAGATCAACACCCAGGATGCGGCGGAGCGCGGCATCAAGGATGGCGCTTGGGTCTGGGTTTCAGGGCCCGAGGATGGGACGCAGGCGAAGGTCAAGGCCCTGGTGACGGAGCGGGTCGGCCGGGGCGTGGCCTTCATGCCCTTCCACTTCTCCGGCTGGTACCAGGGCAAGGACATGCGCCAGTACTACCCGGCCGGCACCGACCCGGTGGTGCTCGGCGAGAGCGTCAACACGATCACCACCTACGGCTTCGATCCCGTCACCGGCATGCAGGAGCCCAAAGCCGCCCTGTGCCAGATCCGCGCGGCGTAAGAGGACGACGTCATCATGGCCCGCATGAAGTTTCTCTGCGACGCGGATCGTTGCATCGAGTGCAACGCCTGCGTCACCGCCTGCAAGAACGAGCACGAGGTGCCCTGGGGCATCAATCGCCGCCGCGTCGTAACGCTCAACGACGGCAAACCCGGCGAGCGCTCCGTCTCGATGGCCTGCATGCATTGCACGGACGCGCCCTGCGCCTCCGTCTGCCCGGTGAACTGCTTCTACACGACCGCGGATGCCGTGGTCCTTCACTCGAAGGATCTCTGCATCGGCTGCGGCTATTGCTTCTACGCCTGTCCGTTCGGCGCTCCGCAATATCCGCGGGTCGGCAATTTCGGCTCGCGCGGCAAGATGGACAAGTGCACGTACTGCACCGGCGGGCCTGAGCCCGACCTCTCGACCATCGAGTACGAGAAATACGGCTCGAACCGCCTCGCCGAGGGCAAGCTGCCGCTCTGCGCCGAGATGTGTTCCACGAAGGCGTTGCTCGCGGGCGACGGCGAGATGATCGCGCAGATCTACCGGGAGCGCGTGATCAAGCGTGGCTACGGATCGGGAGCCTGGGGCTGGAAGACCGCCTACCGCGAGACCGTGGCGATCTGATCGCGGCGGAATCCGAGAAAGGCTTGAAGGGAAGGGAACCGCCGATGCGGCTGGGAACCACGATCAGCAGGACATTCGTCGCCATGATGGCGCTCGTGGCGGTAGCGGCGATCGATGCGCCGGTGCGCGCGCAGGCGCCGACCACCGCCCCGAATCCGACGGCCGACTCGGTGAACGAGGACTTGCTGTTCAAGCAGGATCCGAAGATCCATGGGCGCATCTCGATTCCGGATCAGAAGGCCGCCAACCTGATCCAGCCGCAGGGCCGGGAATGGCGCCTCTTCCATGAGGGTTGGATGCCCTGGATCGGCGCCGCCGCGATCCTCGGCATGATCGCCGCGCTCGCGCTGTTCTTCTTCACGCGAGGTCGGATCAAGCTCGAGCACAGCGAGGAATCCGGCAGGAAAATTCTCCGCTTCAACGGGTTCGAGCGCTTCACGCACTGGATGACGGCGAGTTGCTTCGTGATCCTGGGCCTGTCGGGCCTCAATTACATCTTCGGGAAGCGGCTGTTGATGCCGATCATCGGCCCGGAGGCGTTCGCGACCTTGGCCCAATGGGCGAAGTACAGCCACGTCTATCTGGCCTGGCCCTTCATGCTCGGCATCGTGTTCATGGTCGCGGTCTGGCTCCGGGACAACATTCCGAACAAGATCGACTGGCAATGGATCAAGGCCGGGGGTGGCTTCATCGGCAAGGCGCATCCGCATGCCGAGCGCTTCAACGCGGGCCAGAAGGTCGTGTTCTGGATGGTGACGGGCTTCGGCACGGCGATGGGCATCACCGGCCTGATGATGCTGTTCCCGTTCTACGCCACGGATATCAACGGCATGCAGGTCATGCAGGGCATCCACTCCCTGATCGGCGTGGTCTTCATCGCGGCGATCCTGGCGCACATTTACATCGGGTCTCTCGGCATGGAGGGCGCCTACGACGCCATGGGCAGCGGCAAGGTCGATCTCGCCTGGGCGCGCTCGCACCACGACCTCTGGGTCGAGAAGGAGCAAGCCAAGACCGCGAGCGGCCCGCAATTGCGGCCGCATCAGGCTCCGGCCGAGTAGGGCCGCTTCGGGGGCATCTCAGCGGGGCTGAGATAGGAGACGTCCATGAAAGCGTTCGTTGTTGCCGTGATCTGTGCCGTGGCGCTCGGCATCGCGGCCTCCTACGTCCTGGCCACGAGCCAGAGATTTGCCTGGCAGGCCTTCTCCACCACCTCGACCCGCGTCTCGCAGCCCGGCACCAACCTCGTCGGGCCCCGCTGGACGGGGGACGTGAAGGGGCCTCACGACGAGGTGGCCGGGGACCCGCAATCCGGCAAGCGCTCCTGAGCGCCGCGGCCGCAGACTGACGCAGGGACACCGGCGATGCCGAAGGACCGGATCATGATCGCAAAAGCAGGCTTGGCCCTGGCCGTCTTCCTGAGCCCGATCGCGGCGTCTGCCCAGACCGACCCCGCGCCGAGCGGCGCACGGACCGGCAAGCCCGCCAATATCTGCCAGGAGCTCGTGGCCTTCGTGCACCCGCCGGCACCGGCGGCGCCGGCCGGTTCACCGCCGCCCCAGACGGCGACCGCCGTTCAGGCCCCCGCTCAGGGGCAGCCGGCGCCGACGGCGTCGTCAGCAGCCGGGGAGACCCAGCAGAAATCGGGTCTCAGCGGTCCCGTCACCCAATCCGGACCGGGGGCCTCGGGGCCGCAGGGAGAGGCCCAGAAGGCAGCCCCCGCCGCCCCGCCGCCCGCCGCAACGGCTGCGGGCGCGCCGAAACCCTCGCCCGAAATGATCGAGCAGGCCGATGCCGCCGCGCGGAACAATGATATCGTCGCCTGCCGCGATACGGCGCGGAAGATGCGCATCGCTGGCATGGCGCTTCCCGCGCCGCTCCTCGCGCTCACGGCGCTCGACCTGAAGTATCTGCAGGCCGCGCGCTAGGATCGATCCGAACAAGCGATCTCCGAAGCGTTTTCAGTTCCTGGCAGACCTTCGCGCTCGAGTGTGTCCGCGCGGGCTCGTTTTCCGCTCGGGCACAGAAGCGCGCGCGCAAGCTTCGGCATGAGGCACCATGTCGATCGGTTCGAGCCCCTAGCCGGTATCGACCCGTGGTGAGCGGCCTGCCGGATTGCTCTGAGCTTCCGCCGTCGGGCTCCGGCGTGCCCTCTCGGAGGCGATCTGGAGCCTGCGCCGCATCCGGACCGGGGCCCACCCGCCCCGCACCACCGGCAGGGCCTGGCGGATCTATCCAGTCCGTGCCACGGGTGCTGACAGCATGGGGCGGGGATGGGCGGCCCAGGCGCCGCATCCACCTCGCAGGAATCTGCATTGTGATGGCGCGAGCGGGCTTGCGAACGCGTTCTGCGGCCGTAATGGCCCGCAGCGAGATCGGCCGGATCTGGCGCGCATCTGACTGATGGAACGTGATCAGGAATAACTGGTGCTGCGAGGGGGGATCGAACCCACGACCTCCTCATTACCAATGAGGTGCTCTACCACTGAGCTACCGCAGCATGGGGCGGAGGGCGCTGAGCGCTTCCGTCCGACCGGGTGGGGGATTAGCGGATCGGGATCGGCTTGGCAATCGTCTGAATGCACGGTTCTGTCGATCCTCCGCCGCATGGTTCGACGGCAACACCCGCGCGCAGCATCGCTTCGGTGCAATCTCAGTCGGGCAGGCCGGCTTCGCGCCTCAGGGCCGCTCGGATGATGCCCGCGAGGCCCGCCTCGGCGACCGCCTCGGCGGCCTCGGAGGGGGTGAACCAGCGGTTCTCGCGCTCGTGCTGCTCGGGCCAGCGCTTGAGCTGCTTGCGCACTTCGAGGGGGAACACCTTGACCTGGCACAGGACCGAGTCCCGGTTCTTGAGGCGCTTATCGTAGAGATAGAAGCCGAGGGGGCGCTTGCCGACATGGCCGATGACGCCGGCCTCCTCATAGGCCTCGCGGGCGGCGGCCTCGTAGGGTTTGCGCCCCTTCATGGGCCAGCCCTTCGGTATCACCCAGCGCCGGCTCTCGCGGGAGGTGACGAGGAGAACGGTGTAGCTGCCGTCCCCGTCCCGTCGGAACGGCAGGGCGCCCACTTGCCGTCTCGGCTCGCGCTCGCTGTCACCGGGTTGTGTCGTCATGATCCGAAAACGATGACCTCGCTGCGAGGAGTTAGGCGCGCGATGCTCCAGGCCGGCCCATCCGCACCCTGACGCGGCGCCTGATCCCATCCGGAGATCCGCCCGGCCCCACCCATCCCGATGGAGCGACGCGGTGGATGACGGTCCAGCGCGATCCGGGCCATGACGTTTCGCGGAAGAGAGAGAACGGAACGGCCCGCGACCGTCCCCGTTCCCCAAATAGGCGGAAGGCCGGGCCGCCTCAACCGAAATTTATCCGGCAAACGAACGCGGCCGATCAAGACCCTACAGGAGCGCGCCGACAGCCGCATGACAGGGAAGGGCATTGCGGTCTCTGCGCCGGCTGGCTCAGCCGTTCGCGGACAGGTTCTCGATCAGATGGTTGAGGTCGGCCCGCATCGCCTGGACTTCCGGTTCCGTCAGGTTGAGCTGGCACATGACCGATTGGCGCACGCCGGCGGCCTCGGCCTTGAGGGATTGCCCCCGCGGGGTGAGGCCGATCTCCACCTCGCGCTCGTCGCTCTGCCGCCGGCTGCGCACCAGAAGCCCCGCGCTCTCGAGACGCTTCAGCACCGGCGTCAACGTGCCGGAATCGAGGCGCAGGCGCCGCCCGATCTCCGACACCGTGACACCGTCCGTTTCCCAAAGCACGAGCAGGACGAGATATTGCGGGTAGGTCAGTCCAATCCGTTCCAGCATCGGACGATAGGACTTCGTCATTCGGTGCGCCGCCGCATAGAGAGCGTAGCAGAGCTGGTTGTCGAGCAGCAGCGGGTCCGTGAGCGACCCGGCCTTCTCCTTGAGCGCGTTCACCATGTACACCATGCCATCCGGCCACACCGAGACCGCACGCGTCCGGCGCGAGCCCGACCGGCCCCTCCTGCATAGCACGATACGCGAAACCGGAGCGCAGCGTATACGCAGAATTCTTCCGCGCACCCCGCACGATAATGCGCCTTGGCCTAGCACGCGAGGGCGTCGAGGGACGCCAGGAAGCCGGCTTCGTCTTCGAGCGTACGCAGGTCGAGTTGGAGGGCATCGTGAGCGACCCGGCCGATGATCGGGACCGGCAAAGCGCGCAAGTCCGCGCCGAGGCGCTTGAGCCAGGCGCCCCCACCGCGGCGCGTGCCGTCGCTGGCCGGTCGGCGCAAAGTCAGGCAGGCGCTCGGCAGCGTGTCGATGGGGAGCGCCCCGGACCCGATCTGGCTGGCGCAGGAACTGAGCGCAACCTCGGCGCGCCCCTGGAGGCGTCGGGCCACCTCGGGCAGCAGGCGCCGCGCCTGCGCCTCGATCTCGTCGCGCGGCCGCGTCAGGAGCCGCAGGGTGGGCAAGCGTCGGCGCAGTTGCTCCGGATGTTCGTAGAGCCGCAGCACAGCCTCCAGGGCGGCATAGGTCATCTTGTCGACCCGCAGAGCCCGCTTGAGCGGGTTGCGCCGAGCCTTCGCGACGAGGTCCGCCCGGCCCACGACGAGGCCGCATTGCACACCGCCGAGGAGCTTGTCCCCGCTAAAGGTCACGAGATCGCAATACGCCAGCGCCTGCCGCACGGTCGGCTCCGGCGGCAGACCATAGGCGGCCAGGTCGATGAGGCTGCCGCTGCCGAGATCGCTGGCGAGGGGGACGCCGCGCGCGATGCAGAGCCGGTGCAACTCGGCCTCGGGCGGCTGCGACGCGAATCCCCGGATCTCGTAATTGCTCGGATGCACCTTCATCACGAGGCCGGTGCGGGGGCCGATGGCGTCGGCGTAATCGGCGAGATGGGTGCGGTTCGTGGTGCCGACCTCCCGCAGCCGGCATCCGGCCCGGGCCATCACGTCCGGCACGCGGAAGGATCCGCCGATCTCGACGAGTTCCCCTCGCGAGACGATCACCTCGCGGCGCAGGGCCAAGGCGTCGAGCACAAGGAGCACCGCGGCCGCATTGTTGTTGACGACGAGGGCCGCCTCGGCTCCGGTCAGGCGACAGATCAAGGCCTCGACATGGCTGTCGCGTTCCCCCCGCTCACCCGAGGCGAGATCGAATTCGAGGTTCGTCGCCCCCGTCATCGCGGCTGCGACCGCGACGACGGCCTCCTCCGGCAGGATCGCGCGACCGAGATTGGTGTGGAGCACCGTGCCCGTCAGGTTGAAGACCTGGCGCAACGAGGGGCGCGCGGCCGCATCGAGGCGGGCCGCGGCGCGCGCGACGATCTCGGCGTCGTCTGGAACCGGCTCCGCGCCCGCCCGGATCTCGTCGAGGACGGCTCGGATGGCGCCCGTGAGAGCGATCCGGCCATGTTGTACGACCCAGGATGACGCCGTCCCGTGACCGAGCAAGCGCTCGACCGCGGGCGGACGGCGTCGGGCCGGTGGCCCGCCATCGTCGTCGGGCGGGTCCTGCAACGCGCGCTCGCCTTCGCCCGGGGATACAACCTCGCTCATGCTCCAAGACATAGCAGCCGGCCCCCTCCGATCCAGCGTGCGGCGGGCCGATGCGGACCTGTGATCCGGCCCGTCCCCACCGCGGCGGGCGAATTCGCCCGATCGGCGCGGAAGGGCTTGCCAAGCGCAGGCGGAGCCTCTAGACACCGCTCCCGACCGGTGCGGCAAGCAACGCCGCCCGATCCACCGCGCGCCCGTAGCTCAGCTGGATAGAGCACCAGACTACGAATCTGGGGGTCAGAGGTTCGAATCCTTTCGGGCGCGCCATTTCACAATCATTGATAATAACTTGGCCTGTTTCGCGATTGCGGTATTTTCATACCGTATCGGCAATCGCGGCTGGGGTGCGACGCGTTTTGGCTGCTCAACAGGGTGTCCTTGGCAAGGCCGAGGCGTTGGTCAGTTGTAGGCGCTCACCGCGCATCCAATCAGCACCTGCGCTGACGGCGACCCGGTCACGCGCCCGCACCTCGTCGCGCTCCGCCGGCGTGTCGGGGCGCGACAGGCCATGCGCGAAAACGTCAGCAGCAGGTACGGGATGTGCGTTGATGACCAGATCATCGAATGCCGGATCGTCCAGGTCCTTGCCGGCCACCGCCGGTATGAAGACGAGCATCGCTGAACAATCCGCTATTCTTATCGCAGCCCGGGCCCAGGGCTTTCTGCGGCTGGCCCGATGTGAGATCTTGGACTCGTGATCGTCTGGCTCGCCCTCCGGCGGCTGCTCCCGCTCCTCGCGGTCGTCAGTCTTGCCCTTGCGCCAGTGGCTGCCCCAGCGGCCATGGCGGGCGTGCACGCGCCCACGGCAGCGCAGAGCCACCCGATGGCAATGTCCCGCATGGCCGATGGGGCCATGGATGACATGCCCTGCTGCCCACACGAGATTCCGACGATGCCGGACTGCTCGAAGGGCTGTCCCCTGATGGCGCTCTGCCTCGCGAAGCTCGTCTCGGGCCTGCCGAGCGGGATCGGCCTTCCCGTGCGGGTCGCGAGCGTCGAGGACAGGCTCTGGGGTGGCAATGCGCCCTTCGACAGTCTCGTCCGCGCCCCTCCACCCGAACCCCCTCGATCCTGAGCCCGATGCTGCCGGCGTAAGCGTCGGCCGATGCCGCGTGCCTCGGCGCGCGGTCCTCATCGTGTTCAGGAGATTCCGCCCGTGACGAAGAATGCTTTTGCGCACGCCCTGTCGGCGGCGCTGCTCGGCCTCGCCCTGATCGGGCCGGCCCGAGCCGACATCAAGGATTACGAATTCCGGCTCGTGAAAAACGAGGTGAAGCAGGGCGACGCCGTCCTCGATGTCCGCCTCGTCGACAAGCGCAGCGGCAAGCCGGTGCCGAACGCCGTGATCATGGCCAAGCGCATCGACATGGCGCCCGACAGCATGGAGGAGATGGTCTCCAGGATCGAGCAGCTGCCGTCGACGGAGCCTGGTCTCTATCGGTTCAGGACGACGCTCACGATGGCCGGCGGCTGGCGCCTGTCGCTCGGAGCCAAGGTCCAGGGCGAGACCGGCACCGTCGAGAACAAGCTGGTCCTCAAGGCCGTCCCATGAGCCGGTCAGCTTGGCTGGCCGGCACCCTCGCCGCGCTCGCGGCGGGGGGCACCGGCTATTGGGCGGGGCGCGCGGGCAGCCCCGTCCCGGCGCTCGTCGAGAGGGCGCGGTTGGAATTCACGGATTGGCTTCCGGCCCGCAGGTCTGCTCCTGCGGCCCCCGCCGGAGCGACGGGGCCGGTCGCCTACTATCAGGATCCGGACGGCAAGCCGATCTACGCGCCTACGCCGACGAAGACCGCGGATGGCCGGGATTTCCGCGCCGTCCAGGCCGACGAGGACCTGCGCTTCGACGCCGATACATCCGAGACGGGGAGGCCGGCCGAGATGCCGCCGCACGCCGCGGCCGGTGCGCCCGCGAGCCCTCGACGGACGCGCTACTACCGCAACCCGATGGGCCTGCCGGATACCTCGCCGGTCCCGAAGAAGGACTCGATGGGGATGGACTACCTCCCTGTCTACGAGGGTGAGGATTCGGATACCGGCGTCGTGACGGTCTCGCCGGGCAAGATCCAGCGCACGGGGGTGCGGTCGGAGGCGGCCGAGCGCCGCGCCCTGTCGGTGCCGGTGCGGGCGCCGGGCTCGATCGAGGAGGACGAGCGCCGGATCTCCGTGATCGCGATGCGGACGGATTCCTTTATCGAGACGGTCGAGAACGTCGCCACGGGCGATCACGTCCACAAGGGCCAGCCGCTGCTGCGGCTGTTCTCGCCGGAGATCAACGCGGCCGCAGCCCAATACCTGACCGGCATCGGCTACGAGGGGGCCCGGCGGCGCCTCGAGAATCTCGGCATGCCGGCGGAGGTGATCGACGAGATCGAGCGCACGCGCAAGGTGCCGGCGACCCTTACATGGTCCTCTCCACGCGATGGCGTCGTCGTCGAACGGAACATCTCGGACGGGATGCGCGCGAAGTCCGGCGACGTCCTGTTCCGCATCGTCGACCACAGCCGGGTCTGGGTCCTGGCCGACGTGACCGAGCGCGACCTCGCCGCCGTCGCTGAAGGACAGCGCGCGACGGTGCGGCCCAGGAGCTTCCCAGGCCGGGTCTTCACCGGAACGGTGGCGCGGATCTACCCGCATCTGGCGATGGGCACGCGGACCGCCCGCCTGCGGATCGAGTTGCCGAACCCGAACGGGGAGCTCCGCCCGGCGATGTACGCCGATGTCGAGATCGCGACGGGCAACGACACGCCCGTGGTGACGGTGCCGGAGGACGCCGTCCTCGACACGGGCGCCAGACAGGTCGTCCTGCGCGACAGGGGCGAGGGCCGGTTCGAGCCGCGCGCGGTCAAGGTCGGACGCCGCGGCGGCGGGTACGTGGAGATCAGCGAGGGCGTCACGGCGGGCGACCGGGTCGTCACCTCGGCCAACTTCCTCATCGATGCCGAGAGCAACCTGAAGGCGGCCCTGGAAGGCATGGCGACGGCCGCATCGCCGGCCGAGACGTCGGCGCTGGCCGAGGAGAAGCCGCGATGATCGCCCGTCTGATCGGCTGGTCGGCCCGCAACCTCGTGCTGATCCTCATCGCGACGGTGTTCGCGGTCGCGGCCGGCCTCTACGCCCTGCGCACGCTGCCGCTCGATGCCATCCCGGACCTCTCGGACGTGCAGACCATCGTCTATACCGAATATCCGGGGCAGGCGCCGCAGGTGGTCGAGGACCAGGTCACCTATCCTCTCACCACGGCCATGCTGACGGTGCCGAAGTCCAAGGTGGTGCGGGGCTTCTCCTTCTTCGGTGTCTCGTTCGTCTACGTGATCTTCGAGGACGGCACCGACCCATATTGGGCCCGCAGCCGGGTGCTCGAATACCTCAATACCGCGGGCCGCCGGTTGCCCTCCGGCGTCACGCCGACACTGGGCCCTGACGCCACCGGAGTGGGGTGGGTCTACCAATACGTCGTGATCGCCAAGGAACGCACGCTCGCCGAGCTGCGCTCTCTGCAGGACTGGGTCGTCCGCTTCGGGGCTTCGAGAGCCGAGGGCGTGGCGGAGGTCGCGAGCGTCGGCGGCTTCGTCAAGCAGTACAACGTCGTCGTCGATCCGAACCGGCTGCGCGCCCAGGACGTCTCGCTGAACAAGCTTCGAGACGCGATCCGGGCGAGCAATGCGGATGTCGGCGGCCGCACGGTCGAGCTCTCCGAATTCGAGTTCATGGTCCGTGGCCGCGGCTACGTGAAGAGCGTCGCCGACATCGAGAACATCGTCCTGAAAACCGAAGGCGGCACACCCTTGCGGATCCGTGATGTGGCCCGGGTTGAGCTCGGGCCGGACGAGCGCCGCGGCATCACCGAGATGGACGGCGACGGCGAAGTCGCCGGCGGCATCATCCTGCAGCGCTTCGGCGCCAATGGGCTGAATGTCATCGAGAGTGCCAAGACCCGCCTCGCCGAGGTCGCGAAGAGCCTGCCCGCCGGCACCGAGATCCTGCCGGTCTATGACCGCTCGCAGCTCATCGACGCTGCCATCGAGACCCTGCGCAGCACGCTGGTCGAGGAGAGCATCGTCGTCTCCCTCGTCTGCTTCGTCTTCCTGCTCCACATCCGCAGCGCGCTCGTGGCGATCCTGATGCTGCCGGTGGGCATCCTGATGGCCTTCGCCGGCATGAGAGCGCTCGGCATCGGCGCCAACATCATGTCGCTCGGCGGCATCGCCATCGCGGTCGGCGCCATGATCGATGCGGCGATCGTGATGGTCGAGAACGCGCACAAGCATCTGGAGCGCGCTCCGCCGGAGAAGCCCCGAGGCGAGATCCTGGTGGACGCGGCGGCCGAGGTCGGCCCCTCGCTGTTCTTCTCGCTCCTCATCATCACGGTGAGCTTCCTGCCGATCTTCACACTGGAGGGCCAGGAGGGCCGTCTGTTCGGGCCGTTGGCCTTCACCAAGACTTTCGCCATGGCGGCGGCTGCGCTACTTTCCGTGACGTTGGTGCCGGCGCTGATGGTGCTGTTCGTGCGCGGGCGGATCGTGCCCGAGCACCGCAACCCGGTGAACCGCCTCCTGATCTGGCTCTACCGGCCCGTCATCGCAGGCGTGCTCCGGGCTCGGGTCCTCACCGTCCTGGTCGCCCTGCTCGTCCTCGGTGCCACGGCCTGGCCGGCCCGCCAGCTGGGATCCGAGTTCATGCCGGAATTCGACGAGGGCACGCTGATGTACATGCCCACCACCTTGCCGGGCCTCTCGGTGACGAAGGCGGGGGAACTCCTCGCCACCCAGGACCGCATCATCAAGGCGTTCCCGGAGGTCGCCTCGGTCTACGGCAAGGCGGGTCGCGCCAACACCGCGACCGATCCGGCGCCGATGGAGATGTTCGAGACCATCATCAATCTGAAGCCGAAGGCGGCTTGGCGGCCGGGCCTGACGCTGGCTGGCCTGAAGGCCGAGATGGATCAGGCCCTGCAGTTCCCGGGCGTCTCGAATGCCTGGACGCAGCCGATCCGCGCCCGCATCGACATGCTCTCGACCGGCATCCGCACGCCGGTCGGTATCAAGGTGCTCGGCACCGATCTCGGCGCGATGGAGAAGGTCGCCCGGAAGGTCGAAGCCGTGGTCCGCACTGTACCGGGCACCTCGAGCGCCTACGCGGAGCGGGTGATCGGCGGCTACTTCCTCGACATCACGCCGGACCGGGAGGCGCTCGGGCGCTACGGCCTGATGGTCGGCGACGTGCAGGACGTCATCGCGATGGCGCTCGGCGGCGAGAGCGTCACGAACACGGTCGAGGGCCGTGAGCGCTACACGGTCAACCTGCGCTACCCGCGCTCCTACCGCTCGAACCCTCAGGCGATCGCCTCCGAGGTGCAGGTGCCGCTCAAGGGGGGCGGGACGGTGCCGTTGGGTGAAGTCGCCAACGTCCAGCTCACCCGGGGGCCGACATCGATCCGCACCGAGAACGGCCAGCTCGCCGTGTACCTCTTCGTCGACATCGCTGGGCGCGATCTCGGCGGCTATGTGGCCGAGGCCCGGGCCGCCGTGGCGAACGAGGTGCGCCTCCCGCAAGGCACGATCCTGCAGTGGAGTGGTCAGTACGAGTCCCTCGAGCGCGCCGAAGCCCGCTTGCGGATCGTGGTGCCGCTGACGCTGCTGATCGTGTTCTTGCTTCTGTACCTGAACTTCCGCCGGCTCACCGAGACGCTGATCGTCATGCTGTCGCTGCCCTTCGCGCTGGTGGGCGGCGTCTGGCTGATGTGGTGGATGGGATTCAACCTGTCGGTCGCGGTGGCGGTCGGCTTCATCGCGCTGGCTGGCGTCGCGGCCGAGACCGGCGTGGTGATGCTGGTCTATCTCGACCATGCACTCGACGAGATCCGGTCCCGCCGGGCGCGGGAGGGCCGGCCGCTCACACGCGAGGACCTGCGCGCGGCGATCATGGTCGGCGCCGTCGAGCGGGTGCGTCCGAAGATGATGACCGTGGTCGCCATCATGGCCGGCCTCGTCCCGATCCTGTGGAGCACCGGCTCCGGCTCCGAGGTCATGCAGCGGATCGCCGTGCCGATGATCGGCGGCATGGTGTCCTCGACGATCCTGACGCTGGTCGTCATCCCGGCGATCTACGGACTCGTGAAGGGCCGGGGCTTGCCGGCGGAGCACATCCAGATCCCGGCCTCCTGGCAGGACGAGCCTGGAACACGCGCCGCCGCAGAGTAGAGGGAGGCCGCAGCAGCGCGTGCGTTTCAGGATGTGCCGCCGGACGTCGAGGCGCGGACTTGTCCGGCAGCCCGCATCAGGGCCGGAGCAGGCGCTCGAGCTGCTCCGCGTAGCGCGCACGCGCGCGCCCGAGGCGCAGGGCCTCCGCGGGATCGTGCGCGGCATCCGCCGCCAGGCTGGCGGCCCCGAGCTGGAACGCGAGGTAGCAGGGCGTCAGGAATGCGAGAAGTTCGGGATCGACCGGGCGCCCCGCCTCGCGCCCGACGATCCCCGCGAGGCGGGCCTGCGCGGCCTCGGAGAGCGCCAGTTCCACGCCGGCGCCGGCGACATCCCAGGCGATGTCCTGGCAGCCGACGAGATCGTGAGCCGCATGATGGTCGAGGGCATCGCATTTGAGAAGGTGTCCGCCGGGCTGGACCAGGAATTCCCAGGCCTGCATCCGGCCGTCGATCTCCACCGGATGGGCCTTCCGTTCGAGGGCTGAGAGCCGATCGGACGGCCAGCGGTCGAGGCACCTCGCCCAGTCCGCGCCCTTGAACGCCTCGACGTTGTGGCGGGCCATCGCGAGAAGATCGGCGAGACCCGCGCCGCGATCGGGCCCGCTCGCGAAGCACCGCGCCCGAAAGCCGAGATAGCGCCCAACCTGATCCGTGAGATCATCCGGCGACACGCGGCAGAGGTCGAGGGGCCGGGCCTCGTCGAGCCAGCGCTCGACGAGGAAGCCATGCCGATAGCCCGCGACCGGGGGCGTGAATCCGGCGGCGTGCAGCGCCCGGGCCCGGTCGAGCTTCGCGCGGCCGGCCCGCCCGAGGCCGACGAACTTGAGGAGCCAGGTGCCGCCACTGGCCCTGAGCAGGAACTTGCGCTTTTCCTGCTGCGCGTTGACGGGCGGCCACGCATCCGCGTCTCGGCCCTGGAGCACCCGCCATCGCCCGCCCGAGATCTCCTCCAGGGGGGCCTCGGCCGGGCCGACGAGATCGGCGACCCAGGCCGCGACTCCGTGATCGGCCAGCCCCACCTCCTCGAAGGACACGACGTGGCGCCTCATGCGCGGCCAGCGCGCGCGATGCCGCGCATCCGCCTGAGGGCCCGGCGCGCCAGGATGGCTCGGGAACAGGCTGATGCGATCCTGCGCGACGCCGCATTCGCAGAGCAGGTCGATCACCGCTCCGAAGGAGCTTCCGGACAGGCCCGGTCCCTCATCGACGATCGCGAACGCGGCTGGATCCCCCGTGATCAGCCCCGCGCCGCTCCTGTCTGCACGGGGCAACTCGCGGCGGAACGGGTGGCCGACAGGACGTATCGTCCGCAGGTCCCGCGATCCCAGCCCGGCCGCCACCATCGCGCCGAGGGGCGCGCCGATGCTGCGGATACCGATGACGCGCGTCGTTGCGCCCAAGGCGGCGCGCGCCGCCGCGATCGCGTAGCTCTCCGGGTAGAGCGCGTAGAAGGCGAAGCCCTCGGCCCAGCGCGTGGTGATCGAATCCGGCAGCGCCGTCGCGGCTAGTCCGTTCAGGTCAAACGCCCCGGGGGCCGCCGCGAACCCCGTCCGCCAGGATTTCCAGACCGAACGGGCGAGCGCCAGGAGGAGATGGTTCGCGCTGGCCTGCGAGGGGGAGAGGGCATCGGGACCGCGATCGCGAAAATCCGCATCGGCGATTCCCTGCACGAGCTCTCCGGCCTCGATCAGGGCCGCGACGAGCGCACCGTGGCGGCCGATTCCGGGCCTCTCATCCGCCATCTCCCGAAGGAGTTCAGCGAGGGCCGCGAGCTTGTGGCGCGGATCGCCCGTCCAATGAGCCTTGCCGTAGACGAGCATGGCGGACGCTCAGCGAAGAATGCCTCGCGCGGGCGCGTAGCGGCGGACCATGTCGGCGCAGAACGCGGCGTATTCCTCCGGAACCTGCGGCGCGCTGCTGTGATGCGGAGCGATGCCCCGGTGCTCGGGCGTGAAGCAGAACGTCACGGTGACGTCGAAATCGCGCAACGCCTCCATCTGCCGGTCGAACCAGTCGAGGGCGTTCGGCCGGAAGCTGTCGGCCCAGGACAGGCCGGTGCGCAGGTAGGTGACTCCGAGGCGCTTCATCCAGGCCACGGCCTTATCGAGGCGATGATCCTCGAAGTGGAACCACTGACAGAGCCCGAGGGCCGGGGTGTGCTTGGCGAATTCCTCGAGCGCGCATTTCGGCGTGCCGTCCTGGCGAAGCAGGCCCATGTGGAAATGCCGGTAATAGGACGAGCCCTCCGCCTCGCGGTGGCGCGTGGTGGCCTCCCACTCGCGCGGCAGGTCGTAGAGACTGTACCAGTGGATGCGCGGAGCGCGCCCGATCAGGAGCTCGGCCGTGCGCGCGAGTCCCCAGAGTTGCACCTCGTCCGCCCCAAAGGTCGAGATGCCGACCTCCGAGACCCAGATCGGCAGGCCTGTGACCGCGCGGATCTCCGCGATCTTCCCCGGCCATTCGTCGATCTGCCAGAGGTTCCAGTCGAGGGGGAAGCCGTGCACCGCGACCGCGTCGACCGCGCCGAGCACGCCCTGGCTCTCCATGCGGCGGATGAAGAACGGATCGATCGGCGAGATGCCGCCGAGAACCCGCGTCAAGCCCGGATTGACCGCATGGATCGCCTCGCCCGCCGCCCTCGCCATGGCGCCGAAGCGCAGCCAGTCCGGATCGATCTCAGGATCCCAGTGCGATTTGTTGTTGGGCTCGTTCCAGAGCATCACCGCTTCGATCACAGACCATGGTCCTCGGCTGACGGGGTGTCTCTCCGCAGGGCGTCCGCCCGCGCCGGATGGATGGCGCCGGCACCGGGGGGGAGGGGGGCGCAGCGGCAGACATAGACCTCCTCCTCCGGGTGGGAGACGAGGGCGAAGCCGCTCGCGCGCAGCATCGCCTCGGTGCAAGCCCGGTTGGGGATCCACCAATTGGTCCAGTCATTCGCGTAGCGGTGCTCGATGAAGTGCAATTTCGGGTACCCGGGATCCGCGAAGTGGTCGACCTTCCAGAAGTCGTAATCCTCGGCGACCGGGGCGACGTCCTGCGCGCCGCGTTGCATCGACTGGAACACGAAGAGGTCGCGCGCTGCGTGCTCGCGGATCAGATCGAGGGCCAGAAGCGGATGGCGCAGGTGGTAGAGCACGCCCAGGAACAGCACGACGTCGAAGCGTTCGCCGAGCGTCCCGACATCGTAGACGGAGAGGTTGCGGAACTCGATGTCCTGGCCCGTCCGCGCGGCGGCGAAGCGGGCTTGCGCGAGATAGCGCTCGTCGGAATCCACCGCCAGGACCCGCTCGGCGCCGCGCCGCTTCATCTCGATCGCGTAGAAGCCGCCGTTGCAGCCGATGTCGAGGACGCTCTTGCCGGTGAGATCGGCCGGGATCGCGTCGGAAAAGCGCGTCCACTTCACCCGCGGGTAATCCCCGAGGAAGTGATCCGGCGCCGTCGGCACACCGTCGAGGTCGATGTTGTGGAACCACGCCCCGAGCGCGTCGATCTCCCGGCGCAACGCGGCGCTCTCCTCGGCCAGCCTCATCGTCTGATGGTCTCCGGTCATCGGGAAAGGGAGGCCGCGCAGGCGCGGAATCCGGGTTCGCCGAGGGAGAGGCGTCCCGTGGTCCCGTTCCCCTCGGCCTCGCCGAGGAGCGCGATGGCGGATCGATAGCCGTCGAGGGTGCCGACATCGACGTAGGACCGTCCCGCCTTGACCCCGATCGCGTGCCCGCCCTCGGCCAGATAGGCATTCATCAGCGTGCCGATATACTCGTCGGCGCAGTGGCGTGCCTGCCAGACCGCGTGCAGCTCGCCCAGCATCCGGCCGGGCATCTTGAAGGCGCCCCAGATCCATCGCGCGTTCGCGCCGGCGCGCTTCACCTGGATCTCGACGACCCGGTTCTCGGCATCGAGGATGACGGCGTCGAAGCGCTCGGGCTGGTCCACGGGGAAGAGCAGGAACGAGAGGGCATCGTCGGGCAAGGCCCTCAGGGCCTCTTCCGGAAACCAGACCGTATCGGGGAGCCCGACGATCACGGGCTCATCGGGCGCGATGAGGGGGAGGGCGCGGAACACCGCGTCGCACAGCCCGACCGCGTGCGGCTGGACCACATAGGCGATCGGAACGCTGCCGTATCCGGCCCCGTAATACTCGACGATGTCGGACTTGCCCGGTGAGATGACGAAGCAGATCCGCGTCGCTCCCGCCCGCAACATGCGCTCCACCAGGTACTCGCTCACGGCGCAGGGGCAGGCGAAACCGTCGCGAAGGCGGCTTCCCACCGGCAGCAGCTCCTTCGAGAAGGCGAGGGGCTGGATGCGGCTGCCACGCCCGGCGGCGGGCACGATTCCCCACATGGTCAGGCCCCTTCGCTGAATTCGGGCTGGAGCGCGCCGAGGTTCGGCGCGCGCATCGGTGCCTCGGCGAGGATCCGCTCGAGCGCGTCGAGACGACGGGCCGCGCTGTGGTCAGTGAGGGTGCGCGCGCGGCCCGCCTCGGCGACACGGCGGATCTCGGTATCGCTGAGGTCCATGACGGCGCAGACATCCTCGGCGTCGCGCGCGATCAGGATCTCCTCGCCAGGCCGGTAGAAGTGATCGAGCCCCTCCCAATCGTCGCTCAGGAGTGCGGTGCCGCAGGCCGTCGCCTCGAACATGCGGCCGGATGGGCACCAACCCAGCTCGGCCATGGCGCCCCGCGTGACGTTGAGCGTCAGCCGCGACGAGGAGAAGAAGGCCGGGTGCTCCTCGGGCATGACGTGCTGCACGAAATGGATGTTCCGGGTCCACGGGAAGTCCGACGGATATTGTGCGCCACCGATGAGAAAGCGCTGGTCTGGACGGCGCCGGGCCGGCTCGATGAACAGGTCGGCGACGCCGGCCTGCCGGTCGGCCGCATAGGTCCCGAGATAGGACAGGTCGGCCCGGTAGCGCTCGCGCGGCGTCGTGGGGCGATGGACGGCCGGGTCGACATGCCCGTAGAGCGGGGCCACCCGCTGCGCGCCGAGTTCCTCGCGCAGGGCCGTCAGGGCGCTGCCGCCGGTATAGCTCAGCACGAGATCGAAGCCGCCGAGGCCGCCCGGGCCGATATAGTCGACCGCTTCGCCGCGGCGCAGGCGCGCGAGGGTCACCGGCGTGTCGAGATCGTAGAAGACCCGCCGCGCCCTGGAGGCCGCCAGCACGAGGTCCGTAGCCGCCAGCGCATCCGGGCAATAGGAGGTCACCATCGCGACGTCCGCCCCGGCCACTTCGCGGGCCGCGAGGGCCCGGACGTCGCTCCATGCCTCGAACAGGACGAGGCGCCCGCCGGGCAGGTCGGTGAGGTCGCGATGCGGCCGGTAATACGGGAGATCGCGCTCGAAGAAGACGACCTCGTGCCCGCGCTGCGCCATCGCGCGGCACAGGCCCCGCCAGAGTGTGGCGTGCCCGTTGCCCCAGGCCGAGCTGACGGTGAGCCCGAAGACGATCAGCTTCATCGTGGCCTCATGCCGTGGCCGGCCGTTCGTTGAGGCCGAGGAGGCGTCCGCCCCCCGGCCAGTACTCGATGAGGCTCAGCGATCCGGGATCGACCGCGAGCCGGTCATAGGCATCGAGGGAGAGGCCGAGAACCTTCAGCAGGACCGCCCGGATCACGTCGCAATGGCTCACGAGTACGCAGGTCCCCTTAAGCCGTTCCAGGAGCCCGAGGACGCGCCCCTGGGCCTCCGCCATGCTCTCGCCGCCCGGTGCGCGCGCGATCGCACGGGACGTGTTCCAGAACCGCCAGAGCGGGTCGTCCGCGAGTTCCGCGAAGCTCCGCCCCGTCCAGTCTCCGAACGCGATCTCGTCGAGTTCTTGCGCGACCGCGATGGCCTGCCCGAGGGCGCCGGCGATCGCGTCGGCGGTCGCCAGAGCCCGCTCCCGCGGACTCGAGAGGACCAGGGTGGCGCCCGAGTCGCGAAGGCGCTCGGCCAAGGCCGCCGCCTCCTTGAGGCCCGCCGCCCCGAGCACGATCCCGGGCATGCGCCCGCAGAGGATCGTGCGCACGCGGTCATGCGAGGCGTGGCGCACGAGGTAGATCCGGCTCATGGCCGCTCCGCCGATCCGGGCGTTTCCGGATCGGGCAATCCGGCGACGAAGCGGAGCGTGCGCTCCCGGGCCTCGTTGTCGGTGAACTGCCGGGGCGGCGCCTTCATGAAGTAGCTCGACGGTCCGATCAGGGCGCCGCCGGTGCCGCGGTCCCGGGCGAGCTTGGCGCACCGCACGGCATCGATCACGATTCCGGCCGAGTTCGGCGAATCCCAGACCTCCAGCTTCAGCTCGATGGTGAGCGGCACGCCGCCGAAGGCCGTGCCCTCGAGCCGGATATGCGCCCATTTGCGGTCGGTGAGCCACGGAACGTGGTCGCTCGGTCCGACATGGATGTCGCCCGCCGCGAGGGGCACGTCGAGCTGGCTCGTGACGGCACGCGTCTTCGAGAGCTTCTTCGATTCGAGGCGCTCCCGTTCCAGCATGTTCTTGAAATCGGCATTGCCGCCGAAATTGAGCTGATAGGTCCGATCGAGGCGCACGCCGCGCTCGCGCAGCAGGTTGGCGAGCATCCGGTGCACGATGGTGGCGCCAACCTGGCTCTTGATGTCGTCGCCGATCAGCGGCAGCCCGCGTTCCGAGAACCGCGCCCGCCAGGCCGGATCGGACGCGATGAAGACCGGGATGCAATTCACGAAGGCACAGCCGGCCCGAAGCGCGCACTCGGCGTAGTACTCGGCGGCGCGCTGGGAGCCGACCGGCAGGTAGCAGACCAGGACGTCGGTGCGGCTCCGTTCGAGCTCCGCCGCGACATCGACCGCGGGCTCCTCCGATTCCGGAACGTCGGCCCGCAGATAGGTCCCGAGCCCGTCGAGCGTCGGCCCGCGCCGCACCACGATCCCGCTCGGCGGCACGTCGGCGAAACGCTGGGTGTTGTTCGGCGCGGCGAGGATCGCCTCCGCGAGGTCGCGCCCGACTTTCCCGGCATTGATGTCGAAGGCCGAGACGACCTCGATGTCGGCGACGTGATAGCCGCCGAGCTCGACATTCATCAGCCCGGGCACGGCCGCCTCGGTGGCGGCCTCGCGATAGTAGCGCAGGCCCTGCACGAAGGACGAGGCGCAGTTGCCGACGCCGACGAGGCCGACGCGAACCTTCGGGCCACCCATCACGGCCTCCTCATGCGCGCTGAAAACCACGGACCGCGCGACGCGTCCGCGCGACTGCGGCGTCGCTGTCATTCCGCCGCAAGGACGTCATCCTGCAGCCGCTCCATCCGGATCGCGCCGTCCGGCACGACCTCGTTCGCGAACCACGCGATTGTCGCCTCGAGCCCCTCCCCGAGCGCCACGGCCGGCGACCAGCCGAGCAGATCACGCGCCCGGGTGATGTCGGGCTTGCGCCGGCGCGGATCGTCGACCGGAAGGGGCCGCTTGACCACGCGCGAGGTGGTTCCGGTGAGGTGGATGACGCGCGTCACGAGGTCTGCGATCGTCAACTCGCTCGGATTTCCGAGATTGACCGGACCGCCCGGCAAGGTGTCGCGCGCCATCAGGCGCATCAGCCCGGCCACGAGGTCGCTGACGTAGCAGAAGGAGCGCGTCTGGCGCCCGTCGCCGTAGATCGTGATGTCGGCGCCCGCCAGCGCCTGACAGATCACGTTCGAGACGACGCGCCCATCGTCGGCTCGCATGCGCGGACCGTAGGTGTTGAAGATGCGCGCGACCCGCACGTCCGTGCCGTGGCCGCGCTCGAAGTCGAAGACCAGGGATTCGGCAGCCCGCTTGCCCTCGTCGTAGCAGGCCCGCGGCCCGGTCGGATTGACGTTGCCCCAGTAGGATTCCTGCTGCGGGTGCACGTCGGGATCGCCGTAGACCTCGCTGGTCGAGGCCTGGAGGAAGCGGGCGCCGTCCGCGCGGGCGCGTTCCAGCAGCCTGTTGGTGCCGAGCACGCTCGTCATCATCGTGTGGACCGGGTTGGCCTGGTAGTGCGGCGGCGAGGCGGCGCAGGCGAGATTGAAGATCCGGTCGAACCGCGGCAGCCGCGGCAGCGGATCGACGAGGTCAGCCTCCAGGAATGTGAAATGGGACACGCGCCGGAGATGGTCGAGATTGGCTTGGCGCCCGGTCATAAGATTGTCGAGGCAGGTCACTCGCGCGCCATCGGCAAGCAAAGCGTCGATGAGGTGCGATCCGATGAACCCTGCACCACCGGCAACAAGAATGTTCAGGCCTCTCTCGCCCATCACGACACCTTCCTTTTCCGCTGCCATTATTCACGAAGCACTTCGCTGGCTGATGTTTTGCCAAGCATTGAGCGTGCGCTGATGTTCCCGCGGCGGTCGATCGCCTCCCGGAGATGGGCCTCGAGTTCCGCCGCGCGTTGCGCGGCGCTGTGGCTGGCGAGAACCCGCGCGCGGGCCGCTGCGGCGAGCCGCAGGCGCGCGGCCTCGGGCTGTCCTTCGAGGAGGTCCAGCACGTCCTCGGCCGTGTCGACGGGCAGGATCTCGCGACCGGGGACGAGCACGGTCTGCAGGCCTTCCCAGCGATCGGTCAGGATCGGGGTGCCGCAGGCGGCCGCCTCGAACAGGCGCACGCTCGGGCTGTACCCGGCCCGGATCATGTCGGCCCGCGTGATGTTCAGGGTGTAGCGGCTCGCCGCGTAGAAGGCCGGATGGTCGGCGGGCGCCACGTGCTCGATCCGGTCGACGTTGCGTGGCCAGTCGATCTCGCGGGGATATTGCGGGCCCGCCACCGCGAAGCGCAGATGCGGTGCGCGCCGGGCCGGTTCGAGGAGGAGCCGCGTCAGGGTCGATTGCCGGTCGGGGCTGTGGGTCCCGAGATAGGACAGGTCCCAACGCGCGGTCCGGGGCAGTGCCGGGTAGGCGTCCGGATCGACCGAGCAGTAGAGCCGGCGCGCCGCCGGTGAGCCGTAGCGCTCCTCGATCCTGCGCAGAGTCGGCCCGCCCGTGAAGGACAGGTAGAGGTCGTAGGCCTCGATCAGGTCGGGCGCGAGATACGCGTGGTCCCGCGCCTCCAGCTTCGCCAGGGTGACGGGCGTGTCGATGTCGTAGAAGGCGCAGACGCGCCGGTTCCAGGCGCGCACGCGCCGGCCGACGGCGACGCCCTCGGGCACGTAGGAGCCGACGATCACCGCATCGGCCGAGGCGATCCGCTCCCGGAACCGTTCGAGATCGGCGAGGTCGCGATAGAAGGCGAGATCGCAGAAATCAGGCTCCGTCAGGTCCCGGTGCTCGGCATACCAGGGGGTCTCACGCTCCAGGAACAGGATCGCGTGCCCGCGTTCGGCGAAGGCCCGCAGCAGAGCCCGGTAGGTGGTGGCGTGCCCATTGCCCCAGGAGGAGGACAGGCTCAGCCCGAGCACGACGAGGCGAAGGGGCGCGCGCATCACGCGACGCTCCGCTCGCGCTTGCGCGCGGCTTCCTCGCGCAGGATCGCGTCGACCTCCGCGCCCCGATGCCGGTAGGTGTGCTCGCGGGTGATCCGGGCGCGGGCGGCCGCCCCGATGGCGCGGGCGCGCTCGGGGGTCAGGGCGGCCAGGTGCGCGGCGACGTCGCGGCCGTCTCGGGCGACCAGAACCTCCTCGTCCTCTCGCAGGAAGAGATCGAGTCCGGTCCAGGCGTCCGTGATCAGGCAGGCGCCGGCGCCGGCCGCCTCGAACACCCGGGTCGCGGGCGAGAAGCCCACAGCCGCCATGCTGTCGCGGGCGATGTTGAGCACCGCGCGCGGCGTCGTATTGAAGGCGTTGTGCTCGCGCGTGTAGACGTGGCCGATCGGGCGGACATTGCCCGGCATGGCCTTGTCGTCCCAGCCATTTCCGCCGATCAGGAAGGCGCGCGCGGGCAGCCGCGCCGCGGCGTCGAGGAAGAACGTCTCCACCCGCGCCTCGCGGTCTGGCAGGCGATTACCCAGGAAGGCGAGGTCGGCGGCGAAGCGCGGTTCGGCCGGGACCGGGTGGTGGGTGTCGGGATCGAGCGCGTTGTAGATCGGGATGCACCGGGCGGCCCCGAAGCCCTCATAGGCGGCGATCACCGGCGGACCGCCGCCGTAGGTGAGGACGAGGTCGAGGGCCGGCATCGCGCGGTGGAGGGCGTGGCCGGGTGTCCGCGCGAGGTCGGCCAGGGTCGCGGGCGCGTCGACATCCCAGAAGATCCGGATGGCCTCCGGGCGCGAGGCCGCGACGACGCCCTCCAGCAATGCGTCGTCGAACACGCCGACGCCGCTCGCCTTCACCACCACGTCGGCCTGCGCCGCCTCCGCCACGACCGCGCGCATCGCCTCCGGTGTTGCCGGATACACCCGAACGTCGGCGTAGGGGGGCGGATCGATGTCGCGGTGCTTCTGCCGGTCGTAGGCGTCCGGCTCGTAGAAGGTGATGCGGTGGCCGCGCGCGGCGAGGTCCCGCAGGAGACCGCGATAATAGGTGGCCGCCCCGTTCCAGTAGGAGGATAGCAGGCTTGATCCGTAGAAGGCGATCTTCACGCGACACTCTCCTGCAGGGCGGGCGCGCGCAATCTCCGGGCGATCTCCAGGAGTTCGTCGGCCCGGTGGCGGCAGGTATGGCGCGCCCGGATCGCCGTGAGCCCGTTATCCGTGAGGCTCCGCCGCAGATCGGCATCCGCATGCAGGGCGCGCAGGTGGCGCTCCATCTCCGGCCCGCTGCGGGCGACGAGGTAGTCGGTGCCGGGCCGGAACAGCCCCTCGGCATCCTCCCAGGGCGCGCTGACGAGGGGTATGCCGCAGGCGAGCGCCTCGAAGACCCGGATCGTCGGGATGCCGGGCAATTGCTCCGCGTAGAAGCGGCGCGGCACGTGGATTGTCGCCTGATGGCGGGCAAAGAGGCTCGGGGCCGCGGCGTTCGGAGCCCAGCCGTGATAGCGCGCGCCGGAACGGCCAAGCGTCGCCAGCGCGGACTCCGTGTAGCGCACGCCGTAGATGTCGAGGGGTAATCCCGCGGCCTGCGCAGGCGCGAACAGGAAGGCTTCGAGCTCGGCGCTGCGCTCGTCGTCGCCCCAATTGCCGATCCAGATCAGGCCCTGCCGCCGGCCTTCCACGAGCGGAGGGCGGAACAGGCGGGTATCGGCGGCCTCGTGCCAGACGATGGCGCGGTCGCCCCAGCCCCAGCCCCGATAGACCGCCGCCAAGGTCTCGCCGAAGGCCAAGACGCCGTCATAGCCCGAGAGATCGAAGCGCCGCATCGCCTCCGGCTCGCTCACCGCCCGATGATGCGTGTCGTGGAACAGGAGCGTGAAGGGCGCACCGCGCTTGCGCGCCTTGCCGAGCGCCGCCACGAGGGCGGGCTCGTTCCACTCGTGCACGATGACGAGGTCGGCATCCGCCGCGCGCTCCGCTGCCGGCTCGACCGCGTCGTAGACCTGCGCGTCGAGCTCCGGATAGCTGGCCCGGAAGGGCGCGAGCCCCGCCTCGCCATGATCCAGCAGGAGGTTGGCGAGGCTCCAGGCGCCCCGCGGCTCGAAGGATTCGACCGCGTGCCCGCTCAGGACCAGCTCGCGCAGGACGCCGCGCAGGAAATGGGCGTTGCCGTGGTTCCAGCACGAGGCGAGGGAATGGGTGAAGTAGGCGATCCTCACGCGGCCGCTCCCTTCAAGGAGGCGCGCGCCACAGGCTGGGCGAGAAGCGCCTCGAAAATCCGGAGAACGCCCGCCGTGGTGGCCGCCGCGGTGTATCGGCCGGCCCGCTCCCGGGCCGCCTCGCCGAGGGCGGCGCGCCGCCGCGTATCGGCCGCGAGGGATTCTAGGATGCGGGCGATCGTGTCCGCGTCGTCGGCATCGACGAACAGGGCGGCGCCCTCCCACAATTCCCGGAAGGTCGGCAGGTCCGACAGGACCAGGGCGCAGCCCGCCTGCGCGGCTTCGAGGATCGCGAGGCCGAAGGGCTCGTAGCGCGCGAGGGAGACGAAGATCGGCCGCCGTGCGAGCTCGGCCGCGATGCCGGCCTCGTCGAGCTGCCCCGGCAGGTCGAGATGCGTCAGCGCGATGCGCGCGCCGTTCGGTCCCGCGATGGGTCCGGCCGCGCTCACCGGCAGGGTGATCCGAGCCGCGACGCGGTCGAGGCCCGCGAGGTTCTTGCCCCGGTCCCACAGCCGCCCGGCGGTGAAGACGAAGCCGGCGGCCTCCGCCTCCGTGGCGTCCGCATCGGCGAGGGGCCGCCGGCCGTTGCGGACGACGCTCGGCGGCCGCGGCAGGCCGTAGGCGCGGGCGGTGGCGGCCGCGAAAGCGGCGCTCGGAGCGAGCAGTGCGGCGGTGGCGCGGCAGCCACGGCCGACGAGATCCGCCCGCCAGGCCAGATCGGGCGGGAGCGGACCGGTTTCGAGCGCCGCCCACCAGGTGGCGACGCAGGAATGGCAGACGCCGACGACAGGCACGTCGAAGCCGCCATCGGCCGCGAAGGCCGGGCTATGCAGATGGACGATGTCAGCGCCGACCGCACGGGCAAGCCGCGCCAAGGCCGCGCCGGCCGCCGTCACCGCGCCGGGCTCCGTGGCCGTCCAATCGAGGGCATGGCCGGTCCTGACGAGGCGGCAGCCGGCGGCCTCGGCCTGCGCGGCCTGCATCTCGGACGGGTCCGGCCCGAGCACGGCGAGCGTCACCCCGACGCCTGCCTCGGCAAGCCCCGCGGCGAGGTCGATCGCGTAGGACCAGACGCCGCCGACGGCGTCGGCGCTCATCAGGACGTGGAAGCGCTCGGTTGTCAGACCCGTCCGCATGCGACCTCCAATTCCCGGAGCGGCAGCGGGCGCTCCTCCTGGATGTCGCTGAACTGGTCGAACTGGCCGAGGTAATGCGCGTGCGCCCGCTCCCAGGCCGCGTCGTCCGGCGCGCCCCAGAGGCGCCGGTAATCGGGGGAGCTCGGATAGGGGTAGAGCGGCACGGGGTCGTTGGCCCAGACGCCGCGCGCGCGCAGGTGGTCGCGCCATTGCGCCACCAGCGCCGGATCGTCGCCCGCCACCTTGATCAGGTTCGCCTGCACGAAAGGCACGGTGTTGCGGGCGCGGATCAACCGCTCGGCGAGCTCGTCGGTGGTGGCGCGGCACCTCTTGTCGAGGGATGCCCGGCCCTCGACGGTCAGGCTCTCGATACCCGCCTCGATCGAGACGCATCCGGCTGCGCCGAGGAGATCCAGCATTTCCGGTTTCCACAGATCGATCCGGGTCTGGATGCCGAAGCGCAGGTCCCGCGAGACCAGCGCCTCGAGGAGAGGCCTCTGGGGCAGGAAGATCTCGTCGATGAAGTAGACGTAGGTGACGCCCTGCGCGATCAGGCCGTCGATCTCGTCAAGCACGAGCGCGAGGTCACGGCGTCGATACCCGTCGCGAAAATCGATCTTCGCGCAGAAGCTGCAGGTATAGGGGCAGCCCCGCGAGGCCTCGACCTCGGCGCCCGGGCCGTCGGGCTCCCGGTCGAAGCGATGGTGATGGTGGGTATGGCGTGCGAGCCACGCCTCCGGCCAGCGCAGGGCCGGGAGGTCGCTGAAGCGGGAGGCGTGCGGCTCGCCCGTGACCAGGATGTTGCCCTCGTCCCGGAATGCGATGGACGGCACGCGGCTGAGTGCGTCCGCCTCCGCGAGACGCAGGACGATCTCCTCGCATTCGCCCCGCACCACCGCGTCGACGCCGAGTTTCTCCAGGGTCGGCCGGGGCGTCGCCGAACCGTGCGGCCCAACCGCGACCGTGCGGCCGCCGCGCCCGGCCAGCGCGTCGAGGAAGGCGCGCGGCACCCGCAATTCCGGGGGAGCGCAGCGCCAGAACAGGTAGGTCGGGGCGGTCGCCACCACGGTCATGCCGGGCCCGAACGCCGCCACCGCCTCGGCGGTCTGCGCGTGTGTCAGGCCGCAGAGATGCGCGTCGAGCATCAGCACGTCGTGCCCGGCGGCCGTCAGGAGCGCCCGCGTGTAGCCGAGTTCGAGCGGGAGATGAGGCTCGCGGCAGCCGAAATAGATGCTGTTGCGGTAGTCCCAGGCGGGGTTGACCAGAGCGACCCTCATTCGGCCGCTCCCATCAGCGGGGGCACGGGGTTCTCGGCTCCGGAAAGTAGGGCGCCCGGACCCAGTTGTGGCTGCGCGAGCGAGGCGGCGAGTTCCGCGACGCCCCGGCGCCACGGCATCGGAGCCGGGAGACCGAGGATCGACGCGGCGCGGCGGGTATCGGAAACGTAGTAGCGCTGGTCGCCCGCGCGCCAATCCGAGAAGTGCCGGTCAATCGGGCGGCCGACGAGCCTCTCGATATAGGCGAGGACCTGATGCAGGCTCACGGCGTTGTCGGGGCCGCCGCCGAGGTTGAAGGCTTGGCCGGCAATCGCCTCGATGCGCGTCCAAGCCGCCACATAGGCGGTCACCGCGTCCGAGACGTGCAGGATGTCGCGCACCTGCATCCCGTCTCCGAAGATGCTGATCGGCCGACCCGCGAGGGCGCTGATCAGGAAATGCGCGACCCAGCCCTGGTCCTCGGTCCCGATCTGTCGGGGGCCGTAGATGCAGCTCATCCGCATGACCGCGGTCGGGATGCCGAAGCTCCGGGCGTAGTCGAGCACGTACTGGTCGGCGCCGCCCTTCGAGCAGCCATAGGGCGTGTGGAAATCGAGGGGCCGCGCCTCGCTGATGCCCCAGCGCCGCAACGCGGGGTCGGCCGGCAGGTAGGCGTCGTTCGTGGCCGTCAGCGGCAGGTCGGTGAGATTGCCGTAGACCTTGTTGGTCGAGGCGAAGATGAGCGGCACCCTGCGCGCGCGCAACGCCTCGAGGAGCGTCAGGGTCCCACCGAGATTGATCGCGAAATCCTCCAGCGGGGTGACGAGGCTCGTGGTCACGGCGACCTGCGCGGCGAAGTGGAAAACCACATCCGCGCGGGCCACGCAGGCCGCGAGCCGGTCAGCGTCCCGGATGTCGCCGATCACCGCGGTCAGCCGGTCGCGGTGCCGCGCTTCGAGCCAGGCGAGGTTCGCCTCGACGCCCGGGCGCATCAGCGCGTCGTAGACGGTGACACCGTGCCCGGCCGCGGCCAGATGATCCGCGAGGTTCGCACCGATGAAGCCGGCGCCCCCGGTGATCAGGACGTTGCGGCCGCCCGGACCGCCCGGGGGGAGGGGCCGAGACCGGCTCACGCGACGAGACCTCGGGCCTCGAGCTCCCGGCGCGCCTCGGTCACCCGATCGATGGCCTGCTGCTCGGCGACCCAGGCGGCCAGTTCCGCAACGCCCTCGGCGAAGTCGCGCCGCGGCGCGAAGCCGAGTTCGCGCTGGATCTTGCCGATATCCGCGATGCAGTGGCGGATGTCGCCCGTCCGTGCCTGGGCGGTGATTTCCGGCGCGAGTTCCGGCCTGCCCATGGCGCGGGCCAGGATCTCGGCCACCTCCCGGACGGACCAATCCTGGCCGCTCCCCACGTTGTAGACGTTGCCGGGCGCCTTCGGGTGCTCGAGCGCCAGCACGAAGGCTTCGGCCACGTCCTCGACATGGATGAAATCGCGGCGCTGCTCGCCGTCCTCGTAGATCATCGGCGGCTGGCCGTTATGCAGCCGCGAGGCGAAGATCGCCAGAACGCCCGTATAGGGGTTCGAGAGCGCCTGGCCCGTGCCGTAAACATTCCAGAGGCGCAGCGCGACTCCCTCCATGCCGTAGACGGAGGTCAATGTCAGGGTCAGGCGCTCCTGCACGTATTTCGTCAGGGCGTAGACCGAGGCAAGGGTCGGGGCCTTCCATTCGGGGGTCGGCACCGGCACGAGGGGGCACCCGTCCGTATCCAGCGGATCCCAGGGCTCGCCCGCACGGCGGGGCTTGCGCACCGCATCCTGGACGATGCTGCCGTTCACGCTCCGGTACAGGCCCTCGCCGTAGATGCTCATCGACGAGGCGACGACGACGCGGCGCACCGGCCTGTCGATCAGTTGCTGGAACAGGGTGGCGGTGCCGCAATCATTGACGGAGACGTAGCGCTCGACCGCGTACATGCTCTGGCCGACGCCGACCTCGGCCGCGAGGTGCACGACGGAATCGACGCCGTCGAGGGCCCGCGCCAAAGCTGCCGCATCGCGGATATCGGCCTGGATGAACTCGATCCCTGGGCGCGATGGGTTCGGCCGGGCGCCGTGCCCGTGGACCTGCTCGATCAGGCTATCGAGTACTCGAACGCGGTAATTGCGCGAAAGCAAAGCATTGGACAGATGATTGCCGATGAAACCAGCGCCGCCGGAAATAAGGACAGTCTCTTTCAAGTCGCAGCTTCCTCCATGCGGTCGCGCCCCGGGAATGGGGTCGGGTCTGTCGGAGATCCGCGTCGCTCGATTGAGGTGGTTCAAGAACGATCGACAGACCAAGGGCTTGCGCTGTCCACCTCCGGATCGGTGAGCGATTGTTTCAGGCACGTGCACTCAGCGGCGTCTGTGCCGGTGAGCTGACCAAGTGCTTTGTTCAACTTACCTCTGAGATCCGAACTGGAAAATATCCTGTGATAATCTTTCGCACGGAACTGCTGCGAAGGTTGGCCGCCGGCCCTGCCGACGATCGCACGCCCCGCCTGCACGCCCGCGCGACCGCCCCTGCGATGACGCTGATCGCGCTTCTACGGAAACGATGCGTTTCGATTGTTTCCGTTTCATGCGACGCGTTCTGGTTGCAGTATGCTGTGCATCGAGCGCGACCGAACCCCGTGCGAAGGAGACGACGATGAACGTCCGCGCCACAACGCCCAATATCGGCCGCGCCGTCTTCCCGGCGGATGGCCGAGCCGATCAGCGCTCATTCGCCTGAGATCGCGGAGAGCGGCGGATCCCGCTCCTCCACCCACATCATCCGAGGTTCCAGATGCCAATCATCACCCAGACGGACGGCACCGAGCTCTTCTACAAGGATTGGGGGCCGAAGGACGCGCAGCCGATCGTCTTCCATCATGGCTGGCCGCTCAGCGCGGACGACTGGGACAACCAGATGCTGTTCTTCCTCGGCCAGGGCTTTCGCGTGGTCGCCCATGACCGGCGCGGCCACGGTCGCTCGACCCAGACCGACACCGGCAACGAGATGGACACCTACGCGGCCGACGTCGTCGCGCTCGCCGCGGCGCTCGATCTGCGGAACGCCATCCATGTCGGCCACTCCACCGGCGGCGGCGAGGTTGCCCGCTACGTCGCACGCGCCGAGCCCGGCCGCGTCGCCAAGGCCGTCCTGATCGGGGCGGTGCCGCCCGTGATGGTCAAGTCCGAGACGAACCCCGGCGGCCTGCCCATCGAGGTCTTCGACGGCTTCCGGGCCGCGCTCGCGGCCAACCGCGCGCAGTTCTACCGCGATGTGCCGGCCGGCCCCTTCTACGGCTATAACCGCGCGGGCGCGCCGGTCTCGGAAGGGGTGATCGGCAATTGGTGGCGCCAGGGCATGATCGGCGGCGCCAAGGCGCAGTACGATTGCATCAAGGCTTTCTCCGAGACCGATTTCACCGAGGACCTCAAGGCGATCGACGTGCCTGTGTTGGTGATGCACGGCACCGACGATCAGATCGTGCCGATCGCCGATTCGGCTTTGTTGGCGCAGCCCTTGCTGAAGAACGGCACGCTCAAGACCTATGACGGGTTGCCGCACGGGATGTGCACGACCCATCCCGAGATCATCAATCGGGACCTGCTGGCCTTCATCCGAGCCTGAGAGCCGAGCGGTGCGCCGGGGGCCGTTCCCGGCGTGCCGCAGCCTCCGGTGCGCGGCCCGAACGGTCCTCACCCCCCTTTCGATCGAACAGAACAGGAGCCACGGCAATGAGTTGGCACAGTGCAGAGGATCCGATCCCGGGAGACCGCTTCTCCTGCGACGCCATCCGGACCCTGATCGTCCCGCGCTCGCGCGACCTCGGCTCGTTCGCGGTGCGGCGGGCTCTGCCCTCCGCCGAGTGCCGGATGGTCGGCCCCTTCATCTTCTTCGATCAGATGGGGCCGTCCGAGTTCCTGCTCGGCCAGGGCATGGACGTGCGTCCCCATCCCCATATCGGCCTCTCGACCGTCACCTACCTCCTCGAAGGCGAGATCATGCACCGGGACAGTCTCGGCACGGAGCTGCCGATCCGTCCGGGCGAGCTAAACTGGATGACGGCGGGGCGGGGCATCACCCATTCGGAGCGCACCGGCGCCGGTCTCCGGAAGACCGGCTCGACGCTGTTCGGCCTCCAGAGCTGGGTGGCCCTGAGCGCGCAGGACGAGGAGAACGCTCCGGCCTTCGAGCATTACGACGCGTCGGCGCTGCCGGTCCTCACGGGCGAGGGCAAGACCGTGCGCCTGATCGCCGGCGACGCCTTCGGGGCGCGCTCGCCCGTGCGCACGTCGAGCCCGATGGTCTACGCCGACGTGACGCTGCAGCCCGGCGCCGTCCTGCCGCTCGACCCGACCTATGACGAACGCGCGATCTATACGATCTCGGGCGCGATCGAGATCGCTGGCGACGGCTTCGGGCCCGGGCAGCTGCTGGTCTTTCGGCCGGGCGACCGCATCAGCGTGCGGGCGACCGAGGCATCCCGCTTCATGGTGCTGGGCGGGGAGCCGATGGACGGCCCACGCCACCTCTGGTGGAACTTCGTCTCCTCGCGCCCCGAGCGCATCGAGCAGGCCAAGGAGGATTGGCGCCAGGCCCGCTTCGACACCGTGCCGGGTGAATCCGAGTTCATCCCGCTGCCCGAGGACCCTCCGCCGGTCCGCTATCCTTGAGCGAAGCCGGGGCGGCGTGGTGGCACGCGTATCAGGCGCAACGCTGGGGTCCCGCGCCCCGGGCCTTACTCTGCGGCAGCGAGCGCGCGCGCCCGGTCGCCCCGGGTCAATCCGAAGAAGCCGAGGGCGGCGGCGAAGATCACGAGGCCGATCGCGGCCGCGATTCCAAGGACCAGCCCGAACCCGCCGCGATCATGGAAGAGGGCGATCATCGGCACCACGAAGCCGCTCACCGTGAAGCCCAGGAAGTAGCGCACGCTGTAGGCTCTGGCCCGATAGGCGGCCGGCACGTAGCGGGCCACCATCGCGTCGTTGATCACCACTTGGCCGTAGAGGGCCGCCATCGTCAGGACCAGCCCGATCAGGAGCGGGATGCCCGTTGACGCGGCCGCGATGGCGAGGCCGACCGGCTGCAGCACGGACAGGCCGAGGAAGAGTGTGGGCAGGCTGTAGCGGTCGATGAGGCGCCCCATCAGCAGCTGCGTCAGGGCGCCGAACACGAAGACGACGGTCGCGAGGGATCCGATCAGCGCGAGCGGCAGCCCGTCTCCGACGCGCTCGTCGAGGACCTTGGGCAGCGCGATGGTGGTGACGTTGAAGGTCATGCCGCCCGCCACGATCGCGAAGCCGAACACGACCAGGAGCGCGACCGGGCGCGACACCGGAATGATCGCCGCGGCGCCGGACTTGCGGCCGCCGCCCTCGCCATCGCCCGGAACGAGGGCCAGGAAGGCGATTCCGCAGGCGAGGCAGACCAGGCCCGGCACCACGAAGGCCGCCTTCCAGCCGAGACCGGCGGCAAGCAGCGCCGTGACGCCGGAGGCGGTCGCCGCACCGAAATTGCCCCAGACCCCGTTGACGCCGAGGTCCCGGCCGAGGCGCCGCGCATGCGTGACCAGCATGGTCGACCCGACCGGATGGTAGATCGCCGAGGCGAGCCCCAGCACGCAGAGCCAGATCGCGAAACTTGTGGGGCTCGAAGCACTCGCCACGCCGAGGCAGGACAGACCGTACCCGAAGAAGAAGATCGCCAGCATGGTCCGACGCCCGAACCGGTCGGCGAGCCAGCCCATCGGCAGGGAGCAGAGGCCGAAGGCCACGAAGGCACCGGTGGCAAGCCCGATCAACTCGCCGTAGCTGAGGCCCGTCTGCGCCGCGATGGCGAGCACGGCGGTCGGGTAGATCAGCAGCACGAAATGGTCGAGGGCGTGCGCGACGTTGACGAAGCGCAGCGTGCGGCGCGACAGGGTTTCGGAATCCATCGGGCGGGCGTCTCCGCGAGCGTGCCCCCTGCCTAACTGACCCGTTGAACGTTGTCGGGCCGAAGGTGTACGCAATCGGGCCAAGGAGGCGCGATGCGTTCGATCCGGGCCGAGGATTATCAGGATGTGCCGCGCCAGGTCGCGGTGATGCCCAAGACCTTTCCGGCCGGCAGCCGCACGGACCGCCACTTCCACCCGCGCGCGCAGCTTCTCTACGCGACGGCGGGCCTGATGATGGCGACCGCCCAGGACGGCACCTGGGTCGTGCCGGAAGGCCATGCCCTCTGGATTCCGCCGCGCCTGCCCCACGCGGTGGTCATGCACGGCGCCGTCGCGATGTGCTCCGCCTACCTCGCCGTCGAGGCGGTGTCCGGTTTTCCCGCGCGCGCGCAGGTCATCGAGGTCTCGCCGCTGCTTGCCGCCGCCCTGGCCGCGCTGACGCAGGAGCCCGTGCTCTACGACGAGGCGGGCCGTGGCGGTCATCTCGCGGCTCTGGTGCTCGACGAGATCGAGCGGGCGCCGGAAACACCCTTGACCCTGCCGCTGCCGGACGATCCCCGGCTTCGCCGGATCTGCATCGGGCTGATCGATCACCCGGCTTCGAGCGCGGATCTCGACGCCTGGGCCGAGCAGGTCGGCGTGAGTCGCCGGACGCTGACGCGCGGATTTCGCGACGAGACGGGCCTGAGCTTCGGACAATGGCGGGCCCGGGCACGGGTCGTCCGGGCCCTGGCCCTCAGGGCGGACGGGCATCCGCTGCGCCAGATCGCGGCGGCGGTCGGCTACCGCAGCGTTCAAGCGCTGCGCGCGCGCATGGAGAACGACCTCAACGGGATCCTGGCGGACGGCGATTGAGAGGCGGCTGCCGGGCTGCGAGCCGGGGCCGTCGCAGGCCGGCTCCGGAGCCGTGACCGGCGCGGTCGCCATCTGCCAAAGGTGCAGTCCCGCCGGCAGCCCGACATCCTGAGGGTCCGCCGGTGTTTCGGCGCAGCGTTTGGCCGGGCCGCAGGAACCGGCACGGTCAGGTTCCTGGCGCGGTTCCGCTCGCGCGACGCCCCAGGACGCGGAGCAACTGATCCCGCATGGCCTCGGCGGAGGCGGCCTCGCCGAACACCGTCTGGTAACGCAAGCGGGCGGCCGCCGGAAAGGCGCGCCAGGATTCCGGCCGTGCCACGATGGCGGTGAGCGCCTCGGCGAGGCGATCGGCGCGACCGGGCGGGACCACCCAGCCGCCGCTTCCGTGCTCCACCACCTCGGGCAGGCCGCCGATATCCGAGACGATGGGCGGAATCCCGTAGGCCATCGCCTCGATCGCGACGCGCCCGAGCGATTCTGGCAGGCAGGACGGCACCGCGACGACGTCTGCCCAGAGGAAGTGCGGCGCCGGATCGGCCACGAAGGGATGCAGCGTGACCCGCTCCGCGAGCCCTGCCTCCGCGATCGCGGCGACGAGGGCCTGCTCGCGCTCGGCATCCGCGAACGCGCCACCGACGATGCGGACCTCGATCCGGTCCCGGATCGCGCCGGGGAGGCGGCCGATCGCCTCGACCAGCACGTCCTGGCCCTTGATCCGGCTGATCCGCCCGAGCATCAGCAGCCTGAGCGGACGGCTTCCGTCATAGGTCATGGCTTTGACCGGGCCCGGATCGGCGATGCCGTTATAGACGACGCGTGCGCGCATATGCGCCGGCATCGCGAAGGCGCGCTCGGTCGCGCGCGAGTTGAAGATGACGCCGCAACCGCTCCAACGGATCAGTGCCCGGAGCGCCTTGAGGACGGCGCCTTCCGGGATCTCGTGGACATGCACGATGCTGCGTCCGCCGCCGGCGCGCGCGGCCAGGAGGTAATCGGCGACGACCGACGTGTTCACGTAGACGAGGTCGCTGCTCCGGATGCGCCGGAGGGCGCGTCCCACCGCGAAGGGGAGGGTGAGGAGCCCGATCGTGGCGAGCCGCGGCAGCTCGCGCCGCCGCAGGATCCAGAGCGGCTCGATCAGGACTCGCGACGCGATCGCCTCGAGGGGCGCCACGATCGGCCCCGAGCGCGGTAGCACGACGTCGATCCAGGCGGCGGGCCAAGCCGCCCGGATCACCCGAACCGTCTCGATGAAACTCCGGTCGGATCCGTAGAGCTCGAAGCCTTGATGCACACAGGTGATCCGCGTCATGACCAATTTTCCAGATCTTTAACGATCCCTCTGATGCCACGAGGCGATTAAAGCGAATCTTAATCCGGGACCGTCATTTGCTCTGTACTGAAAAGGCGAAGTAAATCCGCCTCGGATCGATCCAGTGCCGGGCCCCAAGTCCACCCTGGCCTCCGTGGGCGTATCGATCCGGGACAGGATGCGATGAGGATCCGACCGATCATGGGACAGGCTGCCCCCTCACTGCTGATCCTCGGAACGCGCGGCGTCCCGGCCGCGCATGGCGGTTTCGAGACCTTCGCCGAGAAGCTGGCGCTGTTCCTGACCGGGCGCGGCTGGAAGGTCGGCGTGTATTGCCAGGACGAGGTCGAGACGGTCGGCGAGCGGTTCCGGAGCACGGATTGGAACGGCATCGAGCAGATCCACGTCGCTGTGGGATCGCGGGGCCCCCGGGCGACGCTGGAATTCGATTATCATTGCGTGCGCCATGCCGCGGAGCGGGACTCGGTCTGCCTCGTGCTCGGCTATAACGGCGCCGTGTTCCTGCCGCTCCTGCGCCGGAGGGGACGCAAGATCATCACCAACATGGACGGCCTCGAGTGGCGCCGGCCCAAATGGTCCCTCCCGGTCCGGGCCTATTTCTGGGTCAACGAGTGGATCGCGGCGTGGACCTCCCACCGCCTCGTCGCGGATCACCCTGCGATCGCCGGCCATCTCGCGACGCGCCGGTCGCGCGACGCGATCGCCACCATCCTGTACGGGGGCGACCCGGTCGGCGCCGCGCCGGCCAGCGCGCTCGAGCCTCTCGGCCTGGAGCCCGGCCGGTACATGACCTCGATCGCCCGCATCGAGCCGGACAACAACATCCTGCCGATCGTCGAGGCCTTCTCGCGCAAGCGCCGGGACGCCAAGCTCGTGGTTCTCGGCACCGTCAACCCGGCGAACCGCTACCACCGGCGCGTGCGCGCGGCGGCGAGCGAGGAGGTGATCTTCCCGGGCGCCATCTATGAGGCGGAAACCGTGAAGGCGCTGCGCTACCACGCCCGTGCCTATCTGCACGGCCATTCCGTCGGGGGCACGAACCCATCCCTGGTGGAGGCGCTCTGGGCCGGCAACGCGGTCATCGCGCATGACAACCCGTTCAATCGCGGTACGGCCGGCGCCGATCAGGCCTATTTCCACGATGCGGCGAGCTGCTCGGCGCAGATCGAGACCTTGCTGACGGACGATCTCGCATTGAAGCGCGCCCGCGACGCGGCAGTGAAGCAGGCGGCGGCCTTCGCCTGGCTGCCGGTGCTCGAAGCCTACGAGCGTGAGCTTCTCCAGCTCGGCGGCTACGATCAGGTCAGCTACGCGATGGACATCGCCGCAGGGGCCGCCGCGAACGACCGGATCGCCGACGTCTCGACCGGCACCGCCTGATGGAGGCGGACGAGCCGGGCGCAGCGGGAGGCAGGCCCGCACGGCGGCCGACGCGGCGGAGCGTGCTCGGGGGAGCCCTCGGGATCTCGCTGGGGCTGCCTCTCGCCGCAGGCCCCGGCTTGCCATCGGTCCGGGCGGCGCCGGCACCGGAGCCGATCCGGCTTCGGCGCGGAATCAACCTGTGGC
Source organism: Methylobacterium soli (assembly GCF_008806385.1). Lineage (GTDB taxonomy): Bacteria > Pseudomonadota > Alphaproteobacteria > Rhizobiales > Beijerinckiaceae > Methylobacterium > Methylobacterium soli. The sequence continues at coordinate 174,017 of NZ_VZZK01000003.1, read as the reverse complement.
CGTGGTTCGCGCTGACACGGGAATTCCCAGCGCCGCGCATCGATTACGCCTGGCCGCCGTTCCAGGATCAGCGCCCGATCCCGACGCCGAGAGACCTGTCGCGGCTCGCCGAATCCGGGCTCGATTTCGTGCGGCTCCCCGTCGATCCGGGCCCGTTCCTCGCGTTCACGGGCGCGCGCCGCGCCGCGCTTCTCGCCGATCTCGATGCTGCGGTCGCGGCGATCCTCGACGCCAGGCTGAGCCTCGTTCTCAATGTCCAGGCCAATGTCTCGACGCATTACTACAATCCAGCCAATCTCGTCGCCGATGCGCGGGCGCCGCTGTTTCCAGCCTATCGCGACCTCGTCGCCGAGCTCGCGCGCCGGCTCGCCCGGCACGATCGTCGCCGGGTGGCGCTCGAGCCCGTCAACGAGCCGCCGCAGGCCTGCGGCGCGGCGGCCTGGGATAGTGTCCAGGCATCCCTGCTGATCTCGGCGCGCGCCGCCGCGCCCGATCTGACGCTCGTGGCGACCGGGGCCTGCGGCAGCATGATCCGGGGTCTCGCCGCCCTCGATCCTGCGCCCCTGCGCGGGCTGCGGCCGCTCATCTACAGCTTCCATTTCTATGAGCCCTACCTGTTCACCCATCAGGGCGCGCCCTGGATGCAGGAGCCGATCTACCGGGCCCTCAACGCGGTGCCGTGGCCCGCCAGCGCCGGTCGCCTCGACGCGACGCTCGCCGCCGTACGGGTGCAGATGCGGGGAGATGCGGGCCGCAGCGACGCCGAGAAGGCCAAGGCCTACCGCCTGACCGAGGCGAAGCTCGCGGAATATTTCGCGGCACGGCCCGATCGCGGCTTCATCGATCGGCAGTTCGCGGACATCCGCGACTGGGCGACGCGCCACGCCATTCCTGAGCGCGAGATCCTGATGGGGGAGTTCGGCGCGCTGCGCAGCGACCACCGCTACGTTGCGGCCGGCGACGCCGACCGCGCGCGCTACGTCCGCGACGTGCGGGAGAGCGCGGAGGCCTTCGGGTTCCCCTGGGCCTTCTGGAACCTCTTCGACGGGATGGGCCTGATCGACGACGACACCCGCATCGCCGATCCGGCGCTCCTGTCGGCCCTGGGCCTCACGCCGTCTGCGCGCTGATCAGAGCCGTCCGGCTGCCCTGTTGTCGGGAATCGGGCGGTAAAGGGCCACGAGCACCAGAACGAATTTGGCCAGCAAAGTCGTCTTCCCGCCGAGGCTCTCGAAGGTGTTGATCAGGATCACGAAGGCGACCATCGGCAGGGCGAACCCGGGCCGGCAGCGGCGCCCGACCTCGCACAGGAACAGCGTCACGGCGACCGTCAGCAACAGCGCCATCAGGCCGCCTTGGTAGAGCACCACGCGAATGATCGGGTGCTCGATGCCCCATTCGAGCCCGGTGATCCGGCGCAGGCTGTCGACCAGAGTGGGGTCCGGCCCGAGCACGAGATCGCGCAGGGGCAGGCGGCTGAACAGGTCGAACATCGCCACGCGCGCGTTGGCGCTGCCGCCGTCGGCGGCGAAGCGGCCGAGCAGCGCATCGAAGAAGCCCCCGAAGGCGAGGGCCGCCACCGCGCTCGCGACGAGCGGCAGGGCACAGGCCGCACCCGCCGCCGCGAGGAGCGGGATGCGTCCGCGCGCGACGGCGCGCAGGAGCTGGACGATCCCGAAGGCCCCGCCGAGGAGCAGGGTGACGATGATGGCGGAGCGGCCCCCGAAGGTGACGAGGGCCACGAGCTGCACCGCGATCATGCCGAGGCGCGTCAACGGCTTGAGGCTGCCGCCTCCCGCGATCAGGGCCAGGACGTAGCAGGCCGTCAGGGTCGCGTTGCCGAGGGGATGGCCCTGGAGGGCCGCGGACCGCGTATCGGTCTCGAAGGTCGCGCCATCGAGGCGGAACGGGAAGAAGCGCTGGCCGGTCGCGAATTCGACGATCCCGAGCAGCGCATTCACGGCCATCACGGCATGGACCAGGGTCTCGAGGCGACCGAGGCTCCGCGCGTCGCGGTCGATCAGCAGGATCATCACGAGCGCCGGCTGAAGGAAGCTGTCGATCGCGCCCGCGGCGCCCGAGGCGCCCCGCAGGGTGATCTGCAGCGCCATGGCGATGCCGGCCGCGGCCAGGAGAAAGCTCGCGGGCGCGTGCTCCGCTGCCGAGACGACATTGGCCACGGGGTTGCCCCGCCGCAGCATCTGCCAGGCCACCAGGAGGACGCAGAGGTAGCTGGCCGGATGCACCTTCTGCGCCTGGCCACCCGTGAGGCCGTCATAGTTGATGCCGACCACCCAGAGCAGGCCGCCGGACACCGCGAGGATGATCAGCGAGGTCAGCACCAGACCGAGATCGGGCGGAAACCCGAATCCGGCGCGCCGCGGAGCCGGAGCCCAGGCCCGCGCGTGCGTCCGCATCATCGCGTGGCGCCCTTGCCGTCCACCAGCAAGGCGCCGAAGGGGGCATTCCCGAGCGCCGCCGCGATCCGGCCGGTCTCGACGAGATCATCCTGCAGCGTATGGCCGCCGCACGCCACCACGATGAGCCGATCGACGGCGGCGACGAGGGGAGCGATGCGGACGTTCTGCGCGAGGGTGCCGCCATCGAGCAGGACGAGGTCGTAGCGCTCGGCGACGTGCGAGAGGAACCGGTGCACGTTCTCGCGCTCGAAGGCGTCGCGAACCGGCTTCTGGCCATTGCCGACGGGGAGACGGCGCGCGCCCGTGGCCGCGTCGGTCGTGGAGGCGGTGTGGAAGCTGATCTCGCCGCGCAGGACTTCGAGCAGGCCGCCGTTTCCGGGATCGGCCGAACCGAGATCGGCCTCGACCACGAGCACGTGATCCCCCCGCGCGACCGCGACGGCGGCCAGGAGATCGATCAGCGCCCGACGTTCGGCCGCGTCGGATGCCGGCGCCGCCACCATCACGCTCAGCGCCCGGTCTTTGCGGTGCTTCATGCCGGCGAGCGCGTAGAGGCTGTCGAGGGCGAAGGCGGCCGGCGCCGCGCGGGCCGCCCCGTCCGACGATCCGAGCGCCGACGGGAAAGCAGCGAGGACCGGCGCGCCGAGGAGCCGTTCGAGCTGGCGCCGGGACAGGAGCGTCGGGCGCGCATATTCGCGCACCAGCGCGAGCCCGGCGCCGAGCCCGAGCCCGCCGCCCAGAGCCGCGCCGAGGATGAGGAGGCGCAGGGGCCAGCTGCGGTCCTCGGGCGGCTGCGCCCAGGTGATGACGCGCGCGTTCGTCGGATCCACGCTCGCCTGCTCGCTGATCTCGCGGGAGCGCACCAGGAAGGTGTTGTAGACCGAGCGGCTCGCGTCGAGCTCGCGCTCCAGCTCGCGCAACCGCACATTCGCCTTGCCGGTCTGGACCGAATCGGCCTTCAGGATCTCCAGGTTGCCGGTCAGCGAGCGCTCGTTGGCGAGGGCCCGCTGGTACTCGATCTCGGCGCCCTGGACGATGCGGCCGAGTTCGGCGTCGATCAGCCGCTTCACGTCGGATTTCTGGGTGCGGATTGCGGTGATGAAGGGGTGGCGCTCTCCAAGCTGCGTGCGCAGGTCGGCCTCCTTGCTCGTCAGCTCCGCATATTGCGAGCGCAGGCGCTCGATCGTCGGCGACTGGATCGCCTCGGGCGTCGCGCCGGCGTCGAAGGCGCCGCCTCGGGCGCTGCGGATGCCCTGGAGTCGGCTCTTGGCATCCGCCGTCCTGTTTCGGGCGGCCACGAGGCGCGCGTTGCTCTCCGTGAGCTGCTGCTCGCCGACCAGGCGTCCGCTCGAGGCGATCAGCCCATTGTCGGCCCGGAAGGCCTCGAGCCGCGTCTCGGCCGCGAGAACATCCTCGCGCAGGCTGTCGAGGCGCGCGTTCAGCTCGCCCGCGGCGCGCTTGGCCGCATTCACGCGGGCTTCGGCCTGATCAGCGAGATAAGCGCGCGCGATGGCGTTGACGATGCGTGCCGCCTTGTCCGGATCGGAGGCCGTCACGACGACGTCGACGACGAAGACCTTCTCGGCGCGCTTGACGGCGAGCTTCCGGCGCAGGTTCCGCAGGGCGCGCAAGGTGGCGTTGTGCGGCTGGACCTCGGAGCCGGACACGGCCTCGCGCAGCCCCTGCACCGCCCGCGACAGGATTCCGTTGCCCGTGGCGCCGAATTCCGGATCGGCCTCGAGCCCGGCTTCCGCGATGGCGCGGAGCAGGACCGTGTCGGATTCGATGACCCGGACCTGGCTCTCGATCTTGGTGATGCCGCCATCCGGCGCGACCGCGCCGGCATTGAGGTCATTGGTCACGACCTGACGGTCGCGCGGATCGATCAGGAGCTGCGAGGTCGCGGTGTAGAGCGGCGTCGCCAGGAAACCGTAGAGCAGAGCCGCGAGCCCGAAGAGGGCGGTGGTGCCCAGGATGATGCGCCGGCGCCGGATCAGGATGCGCCAGAGGTCGCCGACCTCGGCGGTCGTCTCCCGTTCCGCGGGCCCGCCCCGATCGACCACGGCCGGCAGGAACCCGTGCGATTGTGCCAGGCTGAGAGAGGTGTGTCCCGCGTTCGGCCATTGCTGGTTCAAGGTCGGGCTCCGTGGTCCTCGCGCCGCGGTCGTCGCAATGCCCGTACCTTCGTGCGGTTAGTCTTGAGATCCTGTCCGTTCGGGCGCGGCGCGTGAGGGCTATCTCGGTCTTTAGTTAATCAATCGCCGCGGCCCATGCGGGCAGATATTTCATTAAGCGAGCGACGTCCGGACATTCCGGCATGAAGGAAGGCTTCATCGTCCCCCGATAAGCTCACGGCTCGCTCCGGATCTGCGCGCCCTCGGGACGGCGCGGTCCACACGAACTGGTGTCCTCCAGCGAGGCAATGCGCGACGTGCGGGTCAGACTTCGCCTCGATGGCCGCCGGGCGCGGCGCTGGCACCTTCGCCTCGCGGACGCGCTCGCCCGGCATCCGGGGGCCTGCCTGGAGGTCGATGCCCGGCCCGGGCCAGACCACTGGCCGGACAACGCGGATCTGCTCTTCCGCCTCGAGACCGCGATCCACGGATTGCCGCAAATCGGGCCGGCCGCCCATCTCGACGCGCGCACGCCCCCATCCTGGCCGGCTCCCGGCAACGCGCCGCCGGACCTGGTCATCGACCTCTGCGGCGACGTTCCGGAGACCGGAGCGGTACGGCTCTGGCGTGTCCTCTATGACGGGCAGGCCGGCGAGGCGGCACTCCTGGCGAGCCTTCTGGCCGGGCGGGCGCCGATCGCCGAGATCGTCGAGGGACAGCGGGTCCTCTGTTCCGGACGGCTGGGCACCGAGGTCCGCGGCGTCGCCCTCACGATGTTCGAGGACGCGCTCGTCCGCACCGCGACGATGATCGAGGCGGCGCTCAAGGGCCGCGCCCCCCTCCTCGGCGCCGATGCGCCGTCATCGGCCGCGCTGCGCTTGCGAACATCCGATCTCGGATTGCGCGCCGTCCGGATGCTCGCGGGCGCGATCGTGCGGCGGCTCTATCATCTCTGCTACCGCGCGCCGCATTGGCGCGTCGGCTGGCGCCGCCTCGACGGTCCGGGCCTCGTCACTCTGGGCCACCTTCCCGAGATCGGGTGGCGCGAAGTGCCCGACGACGGGCGGCGCTTCTACGCGGACCCGTTCCCCTTCGAGCATCAGGGCGAGCCTTGGCTGTTCGTCGAGGAATATGTGCACGCGCTCGGCAAGGCGCTGATCTCGGCGGTCCGCTTCGGTCCCGAAGGGGCGATCGGGGTGCCGGTCCCGGTGCTCGAGACCGGTTGCCACCTGTCCTATCCGTTCGTGTTCGCCCGGGACGGTGCCGTCTGGATGGTGCCGGAGAGTTGCGGGGCGGGGAGCATCGACCTCTATCGCGCGGCATCGTTCCCGGGCGGCTGGGTGAAGGAGGCGACGCTGGTCTCCGGGATCGCCGCGAGCGACGCGACCCTTCTCGAACATGCGGGACGGTGGTGGATGTTCGCCGCCGTCCGGGGCAATGATGCCGAGGCCGCGCTCGGGAACGGCTCGTTCTCGGACGCGCTGCATCTCTGGACGGCGCCTGATTTCAGGGGGCCCTGGACGCCGCACGCGGCCAACCCCGTCCTGATCGATATCGCTTCCGCGCGGCCCGCGGGTCGCATCGTGCGGCGGGGCGCCGACCTGATCAGGCCGGTCCAGGATTGCACGCGCGGCTACGGGCAGGCGCTGGCGCTCGCCCGGATCGAGCGTCTCGATGACGAAGCCTTCGCGCAGCGCGTCGAGGCGCGCATCGAGGCCGGCCCGGCTTGGCCGGGGAGCCGCCTCCACACCCTGAACGCCGCGGCCGGATACGAGTTCATCGACGGCTCGGCCCGCGCGCCCCGCTTCAAGCCCTCCCTCCGGCGTTGAAGCCCCGCGGGAGGATGGATCCTGGCCACCGCTCCGGCGGGGTTCGCGCGGAGCCTTCAGGTGCGGCCCGGGTCGTGGTTCTGCTGGAACGGCTGCGCGATCCGCGACAGCGTTCGCCGCACGACGGCGTTGCGCACCCGGCGCGCATCCCAGAGCAGCCCAGTCCCGGTGACCATGCCCCGGGCGTAGAAACTCGACGCGATGCTCGCGCCGTCGACACCCTGCTTGACCCGATCCTGGTAGAAGCTCGCGATCTTGTCGGCGCCCATCCCGGGCGTCTCGAACCATCGCGGGAGATGGACCGAGCAGAGCCGGTCAACATCGGTGATCACCCGCCGGAACCCGACCCCCGGCGCCGGGCAGGTCGTGCAGAACGCATCGCCCACGAGGACGATGCCGTCGCGGCGGTGATCCTGCGTCACCGTGAGGTCGATCTGTCGGATGTCGACAGGACCGTCGATGCGGAAATCGTCGCAGACCGTGACGATGTCGGGCGCGAGGTCGCGGAGGATCGGCTGCGGTGCCTGCCTGAACGCGCGGGTCCAGGGCTCGGCAGCCTGCCGATAGACGAACAGGTTCCCCCGCATTGCCCCATCGATCGGGAACAGGGTCAGGTAGGCCATGCGGTCGGCGGGCTTGTAGCCGTAATAGGTCAGGGTATCGAACGGAAATTCCGACCGGGGCCGAGCCATGTTGAAGCCCAGGGAGAGCGAGTGTCCCTTCGAGGTCTCCACGCGCCGCAGCCCGGCATGGCGCCGCACCGCGTCCCCGAGACCCGTGGCCAGCACGACGAGGCGCGCCTGTGCGAGGGTCCCGTCCGTCAGCGCGATGCGCTGCAGGTCCGGTCCCGTCGTGATCTCGGCCACCCGGCCGCGCAAAAAGGTCGCCTGCGCGGGCAGCGCGGCCCGGAGGCCGTTGATCAGCGGACCGTAGGAGAAGCCGTATTCCCGCAGGCGTGCCTTCGAGACGAGGCGGCCGTAGCGATAGATCCGGCTCTCGTCCATGGGCGTGAGCAGCGGCCGGACCACGGGGCCGAGCCCCAGCCGTTCGAGCACCGCCATATGGTCGAGGCCGAATTTCTCCCCGCGGAATTCCGACGGATAGACGGCCTGCGCGTCGATCAGCAAGACCCGCAATCCGGCCTTGGCCAGAACGATCGCGGTGCTTGTGCCGGCGAGCCCCGCGCCGATGATCGCCACGTCGGCCACGATCGTCGCGCCCTGCTCGCCGGCCGCGCCGTCCCGTCTCGCCTCGGACATGTGCCGTTCCCCATCCACGCCCAGGCCCCCCCGATACCGGTCCGGCGCCCTGATCCGGTCTATCGCAAGTTCTCTCGGGTCGAGAGCCGATTAGGCAGAGAGCCATAGAGCCTTGAGGAGACCGTTAAACTGGTCGTCTCCTGCGGAGAAATAGATCAGCGATCCGCGCGTCGGGAGCGCTGAGGGGAGGGCAAGTGCGATTTGAGTTAACCGGACGTCGATGCGATCGGTGCGTCCGCGCGGCCGCGGGGCAAGAAGAGGGATCGGTGGACCGCTCGTTCACCGGACGGAAACTGCATTGCGAAATCGAGGCGCGCATTAAGCGGGCCGACATAGTTGGAATCGCACATCTCATCTCGGACAGGCCGCGACCGGCGGCGCCGATCGCCGCGCGGGGAGGCGTTCCCCCCGGGAGATGCGTCTCGGGATCGGAGCGATGCCGGAGGGATGACGCGATGAATCCGTCGAGATCGGCCGTCGGCAGACGCGCGGCATCGCCGATGCCGCCTTTGGCGAGCCGCACGTGAGCGGCCTCCGCGCGCGGCTCGCGCAGGGCCGCCTGATCCTGATGGTCGGCGGGGAGGCGATGCAGAGCGCCCTCAACTTCGCGCTGAACCTCGCGCTCCTGCACGCCCTCCCGGCGAAGGAATTCGGCGTCTTTGCTCTGGTGATGGTCATCGGCGGCGTCGGGCTGACCTATATCCGCGCCCTGACCGCCATGCCCGCCGCGATCCTGATCGGCCAGGCGAGCCGTCCGGGTCGGGCGGCCATCCACGACGTGACCTTCGGCTCGGCGGCCCTGCTGCTCTCGGCCGCCATGGCGGCCTCCGTCGCCATCGTGCTGAGCGCCTGGGTCGAGAGCGGGGCCTGGGCCGGCGGCGCCTTCGTGGGCCTCTGGGCCTTCCGCAGCCATCTGCGCACCGTTTATTTCGCGGATCAGCGCCAAGGCATCGTCGGCATCGGCGACCTGGCCTACACCCTCTGCGGATCGCTGACGGCGGCCGCCATCTGGGCTGGCGCGGATATTCTGCGCAACGTCCTGTTGATCCTCGCGGCCGCCAACGCCCTCGCCATCGCGGTGATGCTGCTGCGCGCCCGCCGCCGGGTACGCGTCAGCTTCGGCCGCAGGACCCGCCGGCGCTATCTCGGGATCGGCCGGCAGCTGGCCTGGTCCGCCCTCAGCGTCACCACGACCAATCTCCAGGGACAGGGCATGGCCCTGATGGTCGCCGCCCTCGCGGGCCCGGCGGCCTACGCGCCGATTGCCGCCGCCTTGGTGGTGTTCGTGCCGCTGCGGATCGTCGCGACCGCCCTCGCCAACATGAAGCAGCCGGAACTCTCCGCAAACCTCGCGCGCAACGAGATCCGAACGGTCCGTCGGTCCGTGCCGGCCTGGATGGCCGCGATGGCGCTCGGCGGGCTCGCCTACGGCGCCGCGATCGCTCTGGTGCTGCCGGTCATGGCGCCGGGCTTCACCGAGACGTCATCGCCCCTCGTGCTCGCCCTCGCGTGGATCTTCTACACCCTGACGATGGTCTCGGTGATGCCCCGGATCATGCTCGAGATCCTCGGCGAGTTCCGGTCGATCACGATGATCACGGTGGGCAGCGCCGTGCTCGGCATGGGTCTTTCCCTCCTGATCCTCCTGACCGAGCCGCCGAGCCTCGCCCTGATCGGCGGCGTCGTCTCGGAACTCTCGGTCCTGGCCGCTTCCGGAATAGTGGTCTGGCTCAGGATCAATCAGTCGCGTCACGGCCGCGTTCAGGCCTCGCCGTTCGATCGCGCGCCGAAGGGCGGCGCGACGCCGCCGGATCGCGGCCATCGTCTCTTCGCGCTCGAACCCGACGAGCGCCTCTCTGAGCAAGGCACCGCCCGATGAACGCCGTCGATCTTGCCCTGTTCTCACCGCAGGCCGAGAGGCCGATGGCGGCCGCGACGGGCCGCGCCTTCGCAATTGCCCTCCATCGCGACCTCGCCGGCGCGGAAGGCGCCTGGCGCCACCTCGAGCGCGAGGGCACGGTGACGGCCTACCAGCGCTTCGACTGGGTGCGTGCCATCCTGCAGCATCTCGCGCCGCGCGCGTCGGCGGATCTCCTCATCGCGGAGGTGCGCGACGCCGAGACCGGCCGGCCCCTGATGCTGTGGCCGATGTGCCGCCTGAACCGGCGGGGCCATCGGGTCATCGTCTGGGCCGATTTCGGGGTCTGCGACTACATCGCGCCCCTGATGGCCGCCGGCCTGACCCTGTCCGACGCGGAGGCGGAGGCCGTCTGGACCGCCATCCTGGCGGTGCTGCCAGCCGCGGACCTCGTGCGGATCGACGCGATCCCCGCGATGGTGTCGGGCTACCCCAACCCGCTGGCCCAGCTCGCCCGAACCACCGCCTCCGCGCACATCACCTCCGGCATGGCGATCCACGGACCGTCAGGCACGCTGCTGCAGCGGGTCTGCAAGGCCTCGGTCATGCGCGAGATCGGCATGAAGAGCCGGCGCCTGGAGCGGCGCGGCGACGTCGCCTTCGTGGTGGCCGAGACCGCGGACGCGGTGGAGACGATGTTCGCCGTCCTGCTGGAGCAGCGCCTCGCGCGCTTCGCGAAGCTCGGCCGCTTCGATCTCCTGACCCAACCCGAAGCCGTCGCCTTCTATCGACAGACGGCCCTGGAGGGCCTGTCCGGTGGGGCGGCCAGGCTCGTCGGCCTGCAGGTCGGCGATCAATGGGTCGCCACCTGCTACGGCCTCGTTCACGGCGGCGCGTTCCACGTCACGCTGCTGTCGATCGCCGATGAGAGCTGGCGGAATTGTTCACCCGGCTTCCTGCTGGTCTGCCGTGCGATGACCTGGGCGCGCGAGCAAGGCCTCGACTACTTCGATTTCACGATCGGCGAGCACGGCTACAAGGCGAAGATCGGCGGCCAATCGCAGCCCCTGCTGTCCATTCACCAGGAGCTGAGCCTGAAGGGTCGGGCCCTGCGCGGGGTGATCGAGGGCTTGCGCGACGGAAAGGCGTGGCTCGTCGCGCGCCATCCCGCCCTGTTCGAGCGCCTGCGCAACCTTCGCCAGGCGCAGCGGCGCGGAGCCGCGCGCTTCCGACGATCCTGATGCCTCGCCCCTGAGGACCGGCATTCGACCCCTTGCGGACGCGCTCGTTCACGCTCCCGCGGCCGAATCCTGCAGGTGCCCCTTGATCGCCCGCCGCCGGATCAGGATGGCAAACCGGCCGCCCGCACGGCTCGCGAGATAGAGCGCCAGGCTCACCATCGCGGCAGAGCCGGCACTTCGGAAGTCCGGCACGCCGGAGACGGTGCCCTGTTCGATCAGCCTCAACGACGCGACGCTGCCGGATTCGCCGAGGCTGCCCTGACCGGCGGGGACGGGCGCGCGCCGGCACTTCTGAGTGGGCTTCAGGGGGTCGAGGCCGCCGGCATTGCAGGGAGGCAAGGGGCGAGCGTTCCAGGTCGCGACGCTGCCGAGCCAGATCGCGAGCGCCAGGGGCGGTCCTGCGAGCACGAGGCCGATACGATGTGACCATCGCGAGACATGCGACACCATCCCGACTCACCCTCTCTCGACGCCCTCATGGATCACAACCCGAGAGGACTTGCGAGAGTTCAGAGCGTGTCGGCACGCCCTCATGGGCGTGGACGGTTCGGCTGCGGCCTCGCGTCGTCGCGTCCCGAACGGCCGGTCGGCAGGCGGGCGCGGTCCAGCAGGTGTGCGAACCCGTCCCATCGCTTGGCGCGCGGCGTCGCCGCGACGACCAGCGCGATGGCGCCCAGAGCCCCGGCGAGCATGATGGCAAGTTCGAGTTCCATGGCGGTGAGGGTAAGACGGGCGAGTGGTCACGACCATGTGACCTCGTGTCGTGCGCGTTCCACGAAACCGTCGGGCGTAGCGGGCCGTGAGCCTACCGCATGTCGGACAGGTGATCGGAGGTCATCGCCTCGAGGCTGGCGAGGCCCCGCTCGGTGATTTCCCAGGAGGCGAACATGCCACCGAGATGCGGGCCGGCTTGCTCGCCGAGCCAGCGAACCTTGCCGAGACTCGCCAAGGCGCAGAGGCGGCTGTGATCGCTGGGCCAGCTTCGGTCCTGTTCACGCTTGACGGAGATGCGCCCGGCGACAGCGTGCGCCGCCTTGGTCAGCAGACGGCGCTCATGTTTGATCAGCATGTCGTCTCTCCGAATCAGGGGGCGAGCGGGCACGCGGCACCGGCGTTGAGGTAGGCCGATACGGCCAAGCTTTGCAACCCCGAAACCCCATTTGGTACAAGGGGATACCGTCTAGATCGGGGGTTTTCGGCAGGCCGGCGCCTGAGGCCAGCGGGACGGAGAGGGGGGCTCGACCGGGTTTCGGCCGCGCGGCGTTCCGGCTCCCGAACCGGCGCGACCGGCCTCGTCGTGGTATCGGCAGAGCGGCGCGCGGGGCCTCAGGACACCGGCAGCCCGATCGGGCGGCGCGCGGCGACGGACAGGCGCCGATTCCAGCGGCGCCTGTCCGACAACCCCGTTGCGGCAGGCGATCAACCGGTCTTGCGTTGCGCCCGGCTTTTGGGCTCGACGGCGCTTGCCTGAGCGCCGGGCCGGCCCAGCCCGATCGCGCGCGCGAGTTCCGCACGCTGTTCCGAGTAGCTCGGGCACACCATGGGATACTCCTTCGACAGGCCGTAGCGCTGCCGGTAGCTGTGCGGATCGAGATTGTGGGCTGACAAGTGGCGCTTGAGCGTCTTGTAGGGCTTGCCGTCGATGAAGCTGATCAAGGCGCCGGCGGTGATCGACTTGCGGATCTGCGCCGCCGTCGGCTTATCGACCTCCGCGGCCGACGCGGCCGGCACCGGGCCTGCCGCGAGTCCGCTCAAGGCTTTGTGGACGCTGCCGAGGAGAGATGCCACCTCCACGATCGGCACGGAGTTGTTCGACACGTAGGCGCAGACGATGTCGGCGGTGAGCGTGACGAAATCGTTTGTATGATCTTGTGTTGCCTCTGACACGTTTGCAATCCGAATAAGTACCCCCGCCGAAGTTAGATCACTTTCAAGTCATATCGATCAAGTGCTGACGCATGCGTTTCCTGTTTGTACGAATTGCCAGATTATCCCGACCAGAAAGATATCGCATTGGAGCGGCGCGCGTCGGCGCCTGGAATTGACCTTTCTTTCTGGTCGAAGGCAGCTTCTCGATGAAGTCGCGGATCCCGAAATGCCTGATCTCACGACAGGTGGCTGATTTGCTTGAAGGACCGCGATCGAAGACATGACGCGATGCGCCCGGTACGGGCCTCGCGACGCTCTCGGCGTCGATCGACAAGGCTGAGCCTGTGGTGAAGGGGCCCGAGCGCGCCTTCCGCTTCTCGAATCCTCAGCGAGGCAGGATCGGTCTCGAGCCGTCGGCACAGGGTGGGTGCGAGGCTCAGGCGCGTGGCAGCGCCCCCCCGGCAGGGACGCGCCTCTGTTCCGCGAGACGATTCGCTCTGGCGCCCTGGCGCCCATCGGCATCCGCGCCCCGACGGCGCCATCGCAAGGCTTCATCCGCTCGCATTGAGCGCGGCGTGCCGCTCTCGGAGCAGTTGAGACCGTCGTCGCGCCGAGGACGCGCGGCCGGGACGCGGCGTGCCGCGCGACACGCGGATCGCCGCATCGTGGCGGCTGCCGTCCGCATCCGGCGGGTGACTTCGGATCAGGCCGCCTTGCGGGGACCCCGACCCGTCGGCGCCTCGGCGGATGCCTGTCCGCCGACGCGGCCGAGGCCGATCGACTTGGCGAGTTCGGAGCGCTGGGCGGCGTAGTTGACGGCCACCATCGGATAATCGGCAGGCAGACCGTAGCGCGCCCGGTAGCTGTAGGGGTCGAGCCCGTGGCTCGCGAGATGGCGCTTCAGGGTCTTGTAGGGCTTGCCGTCCACGAAGCTGGTCAGCGTGTCCGGGGTGATCGACTTGCGAATCTGCGCCGGGGACGGCTTCTCGAAATCCTCGGCCGCTGAGATCGGCGCAGTCCCCGTCGCGAGGCCGTTCAGCGTTGCGTGGACGCTGGCGATCAAGCCGGGAAGATCAGTCATCGAAACATGATTGCGCGCAACGTAAGCAGATACGATCTCTGCGGAGAGATCCACGAGGCTGCTGCTCGTAGTCACTGCGTCTTCCTGCACGTTTCGCTCCATGAATGTGCGTGAAACAACGTCGAAATGGTTGATTCAGCTTGAGCTGTCAACTAGCTTACATTCGAAATGCGCTGCGCACTGCATTGAAGCCTGTGCGTGGCATGGGGCAGGAATCGTTCTTTGTTCTCTTGAACTTTGCGCGCGGGACATTGCGGCGCCGGGTTTGGCCCCACTTCGCGCGGCTTTTCATCCCTCGAGGCCTTGCGCAGGAGACCGGTTGAAGCCGCCCGAACCCTTCTTTCCCATCGGCGCGGCGCGCCGAAATCGCGGCACTTCGACGGAATTCGTCCATCCTCGTTCGCGCCAGCTGCGGCCGAGCGATGTCTCGCTGGCATGCGTCGCCGGTGTTCGGCGGCGCGGCTGATGCGGAACGTCAATGGAACGGGTGGGACCGAGCATTTACATCCCGATCGCACCATGTTTCGAGGATCTCGGTCCTCGGTCGATGCTCCCTGTGCCGGCGCCTGCGAGTCTTCCCTGCTGCGATGTACACATTCCTGACCAGGCTCGGCCTGCGCTTCGAACAGAATGCGGACGAAGACCGCTTCGTCGAGCGCTTCACGCTCGATGATCTTGGCCGGACCCGGGCCGCCATGGTTCTCGGGGCCTTCGTCTACTGCGCTTTCGCGGTCTGGGACTGGATTCTCGATCCCACAATCTGGACCACCACGCTGGCCATCCGGCTCGCCGTCGCGGCTCTGGTGCTGCTCCCGTTGACGGCGGCGCTGACTCGACCGAGCGCGCAACGATGGGCGGAGCCGATCTATCTTGCCTACTGCCTCGTGCCGGGCTGCGTGCTCAGCCTGATCTATCTTCTGCTGGAGCCGGGTTTCGACCATGCGGCCGCCGGGATGATCATCGTCATCCTGTTTGTCTCGACCTTGCTGCCGTTGCGGCTACCCTCGCTCATTGCGTTCTGCGTCGTCACCTGGATCGTCTTCGCGGCCTGCGAATCCTTCGCCACGCATGAGCGGGCCGGCCTGCGCTTCGTGAACAATTTCGAGATCGGCATGGCCTACGCTCTCTCGCTCTACGCGGTTGGCGCACGGGAACTTCGCGCCCGCCGCCAGTTCCGGACCGAGCAGGCTCTGCGTCGCGAGACGTTACGGTCGGAGGAGGCCTTGCGCGAGTTGCGCGAAGCGCAGGCCCACCTCGTCCAGGCCGAGAAGCTGGCCTCGCTCGGCCAGCTCGTGGCCGGCGTCGCCCACGAGATCAACACCCCGATCGGGCTGGCGCTGACCACCTCGACCGCCATCGACGGCGACCTGAAGCGCCTCGTGCGCAGCATCGAATCGGGACAGTTGCGCCGCTCGGAGCTGACCCAGGGGATCGCGCGGCTGAGCGAGGGAATGCGCCTCCTGTTCGCCAATCTGACGCGCGCGGCCGACCTCGTGCACAGCTTCAAGCAGGTCGCCATCGACCAGGCCAACGAGGAGCGGCGGCGCTTCGAGCTGCGCGGCTGGCTGCTCGAACTGATGAGCACCCTCGAGCCTTTGCTCCGCCGCAAGGGGCACGACGTGCGGCTCTCCTGCGAGGCCGGAATCGTCATCGATTCTTACCCTGGCGCGCTGGCACAGATCCTCAGCAACCTCGCGCTCAACGCGGTGATCCACGGCTTCCCGGGCGGCCGGACCGGCGTGCTCGACCTGACCGTCTCGCGCTTGGGAGCGCGCGATCTGCGCATCGTCTTCGCCGACAACGGCGCCGGCATCCCGGCGGAGAACCTGCGCAAGGTGTTCGACCCGTTCTTCACCACGCGGCGGGACCAGGGCAGCACCGGCCTTGGCCTGCACATCGTGTTCAACCTCGTGGTCTCCACATTGGGCGGGCAGATCGAGCTGGAGAGCGGCCCGGATCGCGGCACGCGCTTCACCATCGATCTGCCGCTCACCCTGGGGGCGGCCGGCGAGGCCCTCGCGACCGTTTGACGACGTTGGAACGCCGTTCGTGGCGGCCCCGGAATAGGGCAAGCGGTCCTACTGACCGGACGGGTGCTCCCGTGCGATGAGCGGGCATGATCCGGGTCATCAAGCACATCCTCGTGGAACCGACGCCAGACCGGCACGCGCGCATCGAGCGGATCACCGCCCGGATCGGCGCGGCCTTCCCGGAGGCCACGACCGAGCTCGTTCCGGGCCTGCTCGACGACGATCTCGTGGTGGAGGTGCGCCTGCCGCTGTGCCAGCTCGACGCGTGGCGCGCGGCCCGCGCGCGCTGGGCTGATCTCGACAGCACCGACGACGTCGAGCACCGCGTCTCGGACCCATCCTGAGCCGCCTGCGGTCCGCCCGCAGCCTTCAATGTCGGCAATCGCGGGCTCGCGCTCGGCTCGACGTCGTTGCGCGGGCGGTGCGCAGCCCCCGCTTCACAGGGACTGAGCGCGAATGCCATGCTCGATCGCCCAGAGCGCGGCCTGCGTCCGGTTCTGGGTCTTCAGCTTCCTGAGCACGTTCTTCACGTGGATCTTCACGGTTGCCTCGGCGAGGTCGCAGGCGCGCGCGATGATCTTGTTCGACGCCCCCCCGGCGAGATGCTTCAGCACGTCGATCTCGCGGGGCGAGAGCTTGTGCACGGTCATGATCTGCTCGCGCGACGACGCGACGACGGCCTGCCGGCCCGTCAGGGTGCCGTGAGAGCCTTCGGTCGGGCCAAGCTCGGGCCGGGGGCGGGGCTTCCAGCGCGCGGAGATCCCCGGCATCTGGACCGTCAGGCCGCTGAAGATCAATTCGAGGATCTGCTGAAGGGTCTCTGTCGAGACGGTCTGGTCGACGATCGCGGACGCGGCCTCGCACAGGTCTTCCGGAATTGTCGCGCAATCCTCGCGATTGATTAGAAGCACCAGCTTGGTCTCGCCGCATCGTTGCGCGAGATCAACCGGGATGGTTTCGCCTTCGCGCCCGCTCGAGGCGACCAGAATGAGCATCCGGCCGGCCCGCTCGGGCAAACGCAAGACGGCTTCCGAGACGTTCAAAGCTTCCGCCTCGACGCTGTACCGCGTCGCACGAAGCA
Source organism: Methylobacterium soli (assembly GCF_008806385.1). GTDB lineage: Bacteria > Pseudomonadota > Alphaproteobacteria > Rhizobiales > Beijerinckiaceae > Methylobacterium > Methylobacterium soli. Next base: position 157,235 of record NZ_VZZK01000003.1, on the reverse strand, counting down.
TGGCCTTCAGCCCTTCTCGCGATAACGGATTGGAGGACACGACAACTGTCGAGATACTGCCCTCGCCGAACATGGCTTTCCCCTGTGATGTAATGCTGTCAACAAATGATCAGACGCTTAGTCTGAGAACCGTCTGAGAAACGATGGCACCAGTCGGGGCTCCGGAAAATTTCGATTTGTTAATATTATGTATGCTTTTCGCTTAACGTGAGAGTAAGTTTAATCCGTACAGTCACATTATGTCCGAAGGCGCGCATTCGCGCTCGTCGGTGGCGTCGTCGTGGGCCCCATCGGCCTGCTGACCCAAGCTTTAGCGCGGCTGAGTTGGCGCGCGACGCGGGTCGGGCGTCGCGACTGACGGGACGTGAGAGCCTGGACGGAGGAGGGAGCGGTGATGGCCACTGGCCCCATCACGGCCGGTCGTGCTGCGGAACGGACTTGCCATGTGGCTGGGACACGGTTTCAAGGGCCGCATGTCGAGGCAGACCGGAATCTTCGTCGGAACGGCGGGCTGGAGCCTGCCGAAGCAACACGCGGACGCGTTCCCGCCCGACGGCAGCCATCTGGAGCGCTACGCCGCACGGTTGACGGGCGTCGAGATCAACACGTCCTTCTACAGGCCGCACCGCGTCGCGACCTACGAGCGCTGGGCGGCCTCCGTACCCTCCGACTTCCGCTTTGCCGTCAAGGTCCCGCGGACGATCACGCACGAGCGGCGCCTGGTCGATATCGATGAACCGCTGACGCGCTTCCTCGCCGAGGTGGCCGGCCTCGGCACGAAGCTCGGCCCGATCCTGCTCCAGCTTCCGCCCAGCCTCGCCTTCGAGCCCGCGCGAGACAGCGCGTTCCTGGCGCGGCTGCGACGCGATGTCGGCGGCGACCTTGTCTGCGAGCCCCGGCATCCGAGCTGGTTCACGCCGTCGGTCGAAGCGCGGCTCGACGCCATGCAGGTCGCGCGCGTCGCGGCGGATCCGGCTCCGGCACCGGGGGCCTCCGAGCCCGGCGGCTGGCGCGGCATGGCCTATTACCGGCTCCATGGATCGCCCGAGATCTACCGTTCGGCCTATGCGCCGGCGGCCCTGCAGCGGATGGCCGAGCGGCTCGCGCACCATGCCGCGGGCGCGGAGGAAGCCTGGTGCATCTTCGACAACACGGCCGAATTCCACGCCGCCGGCGATGCGCTCACCACGCTGCGGAACCTGGCCAGACTCGACCCCGGCACGGGAGCCTGACATCGACCGGAGATCGCGGGCGGGGATGCGGGGCCCCGCCCCGGCGCGAGCTCTGCCCATCTCCGGTGAGCCTCACGATGTCGAGGCGCAGAGGGCACGCATCCCGCACAAGAAAAGCCCCGCGCGCCTCAAGGCTGCGGGGCGAAGGTTGATCTCGGAGACCAATCCCGTCGGCTCAGATCGAGGGGAAGGAACGCCGACGGTGCTGAACCCGGGTATCGAGTTGAGCCCGCACAGGGTGGCGCGCATCGCGGTGGCGCACATGCTCAAATGTGAAGCGGCACCCGAAAAGGCTGGTCGCAATCGGACCGAGCCGCCCGGCGCACCGATCCCGCGCGAGCTGAATCTCGGGTCGGGGGCTCCGCGCTCAGTGCGGTTGCACCTTGTCGCCGTAACGCCGGGTCCATTCCGCCAGGATGCGGGCGCGGTTCTCGGCCATCCACGACAGGTCGTTGCGCGCCATGCGCGCCTCGATATGCGGCGGGTAGGTGGCGGGTGGCTTCGACACGTCGGGATGAGCGACGATCGCGAAGGTCTGCGCATAGAGTTCGCTGGCGGCCCGGCTCGCGGCCCAATCGGCCACGCGCTTGGCGAGATCGACATGCGGCGAGCCCTGCACGATCGCGAAGGCTTCCAGCTCCCAGCCGACGCCGTCGATCGGGACGAGGATCTGGATCGGCGCGCCGCTCTCCTTCAGGAGGGCCGCCCGCATGTCGTAGCTGAGGCCGGCCAGATATCGGCCCTTGGCGGTTTCCTCGCAGGGGCCCGCACCGGTCGCCAGATAGGTGGCGACGTTCTGGTTGAGCGCATCCATGAAGTCCCACGCCGCGGTCTCGCCCATGCTCTGGATCCAATTCGCCACAAGCAGGTAGCCCGTCCCGGTCAGGGCCGGGCTGGGCAGGGCGAGACGCCCCTTCCATTCGGGCGCGAGAAGATCGCGCCAACGATCGGGGCTCGGGATCCGGTCACGTTGGGCGAGATCGCCATTGAGGCAGATGACGCCGAGATAGGCGTCCATGCCGGTCCAGGTATAGGGCAGGTTCGGATCCCGGAAGGGCCGGCGCAGCTCGTCCGCTCCGGCCGGCTCGTAGGGCAGGAGAAGACCGATCTTCTCGAAGGCGATCAGGCTGGTAGCCGCGAGCCCCAGGACCATGTCCGCCCGCAGATGCTCACGCTCGGCGAAGATCCGGTCGGTGAGAATGCCGGTCTGGTGCCACACCCAGGACACCTCGACCTCTGGCACCGCGGCCTCGATCGCTCGCTTGAACGGAGCATGCTGCTCGGGCTCGAGGGCGGTGTAGATGATCAGGCGCGTGCGTTCGACCGCAAGTGCCGGGGCCGACAGGCAGGCGAGGACGAGGCTGCGGAGCAGCAGGCTGAGGAGGAACCGCATCACCGTCGACGTCGCGAGATCTGCCAGGCACGAAGGGCGGCGCCTCGGTCAGGCCCGGGAATCGCCGCGCGCCACTCTCGCAGCCCAGCGCCGCCGCGTCACGCGGGACCCCGCGTTGCGGGGCGGGGAGCCTCGGCGATCCTGGCGGCGTGACCGGATCCGGGATGGCCGCGAGCCTACCCCTCGCCGCCGAGGCGGGCCGAGCGTCCCGGGACATCGCGCGGCTTGCCGGCCATGCTGGGCGGCAGGTCCTGCCCGCGGCCGGAGACCACGACGAGGCGCTGGATCTCGCCTCTCAGATAGGCCTGCAGGAACTTGTCGTAATCCTTGAAAGAGACGCAGCCGTTGGAGGCGCCGCTCGGCCCGAGCATGTAGGTATGCGCCAGCAGGCCGACACGGCCATGGACGGCGGCGCTGCCGCCGACGGGGTTCAGGCGGATCGCCCGCACGCCGTGGAACAGCGCCTCGCGCTCCGAGAGATCGTAGGTGCCGGGCGGGGTCGCCCCCTTCATGCGCAGGTGGACGGAGTTCGGGTCGTCCATGGTGGCGCCGAGGCCGGAATGCGCTTCGAGCCGCTCGCCGCTCGGCATGTGAACGATCCGCGCGCTGATGTCGTAGACGGCCGTGCCGGTTCCGCCTTCGGGGATTGGCGTGGGGCTGAGCCGACGCCGCGGCGTCACGTCGGCCGGGTTGCTCTCGAGCGCCGCGTAGGCGAGGGCAGGGCCGGCGGGCCGCTCGACGCCGAACAGCTTCTCGAAGAACGAGCGATCATCCTCAGTGGCGATCGGGAGGGCCGTCGTTCGCGCGCGGCGGAGGGCCGAGCGATCCGCCCGGCGCGTCAGCTCGGCCGGGTTCAGCTGGCGAAATTCCTGCGGGCGCGGCACCGGCAGGGGCACCGTCTGGGCGAGACGCGGCGGTTCCTGAGCCGGAGCGGGGGCGATTTCCGCCGCGTCCTGTTGCGCGAAGGGTGTGGGCGGCTCGGTCTCGGCCGATGACCAGGCGGGGCTCGCCTCGCGCAGGGCCTCCCGCCACAATTGGTCCGCCTCGGCGCCGAGGGCCAGGTCCGAGCCGGGCGCCGCATCCTCGCCCTCGGAGGGTAGGGCGATCTCCTGCACCGGCAATGCCGCGTCCGGCCGCACGAGAGGCGAATCGTTTTCCGGCGGGCGCGTGCCGATCGCCGACAGGCCGAATGCGGCCGCCAGAGCAATCGTCAGGGGGACACTCGCAAGACCGAGGCGGCGGAAAGAATTCGTGCCAAGCCGGACGCCTTGCGTAGATGTGTATGCCATGCGATCGCCACTCGGATCTTCGTGTCTCGACCGGTTCCTGGCCGTCCTCCACGCGTGTGTACTCGTGAGTACAGAGCGACCACGCAGGATGAGCCGGCCGGTACCGGTTCCAGTGTGGCAAAGATCCAACCTCGCCCGGCTTTTCTTGGGCGACAATATGGTTACGACGAGATGAATTCGGGCCGTCCAGGATGCGGTACGGCGTGACCACCATAGGTCGGCCCCCCGATGCGGCGGCGGCGGCGCTCTGCTAGCGTCCGGCACAGCTGAAGCAGCCGAGGGCCGGTGTCATGCACTCTGGGATCAAACTTGTTCTCGCATTCCTGTCCACCTTGGCGCCCGTCGCAGCCTCCGGACAATCGGCGACGAACATCGTCGCGCTTCGCGGCCTTGCCCCCGTGAGCACGTTGCCCGGCACGCCGGAGGGCAAGGCGGCCCTCGCGGCAAATCTGAGCGTGACGGGCGATATCCAGACCGGGACCCTGAAGCAGCCGACCTTGCTGTCGTTCACCGAGCAGCAGCAGCTCGCGCTCCGCGACTGCTTCATCACGGACGGCAATGCGACCGAACTCGCCGACGGCCTCGGCTCAAGGCTCGGCGAGGTCTATCAGGCCAAGGCGCGCTACGAGGATTTCAAGACCTTCACCAGCATCTCATCGGCTCTGGCCGATCTGATCGGCTATACCAACAATGTCGCGAAATCGGACTCGAACGCCGGCAAGTACTTTTTCGCCAACGCGACCACGGACGGCAAGACGCCCGTGAGCGAGGCCGCGGCGGCGATCTTGAGCGAGACGGGCGGGACGACCGACGTATTCGGCAAGGCCTACGGGCGCGTGGCGGGAAGCCCCGGGGCGGATGCTTTCGGGAATTCCCGTCCGTTTCAGACCGAGCCGCGCCTTCTCGCCTATCGGGGAAGCGATTATTTCGACAAGGCCTCCCACAGTCTCGACTGGCTCCGGGGCCCGAGCCAGAACCTGACCGACAGCCCATCCTATCCGAGCGGCCACACCACCTACGGTTACACCGAGTCGCTGCTCCTCGCCGTGCTGGTGCCGGAGCGCTACCAGCAGATGATCACGCGCGCGGCCGAGTACGGGAACGATCGGATCGTGGTGGGCGCCCACTACGCCATGGACGTGATCGGCGGGCGCAGTGTCGCACTCCATGCCGTCGCGCATCTTCTCGCCAACGATCCGGCCTATGTGGGGAAGACGCGCGACAACCCCGCCGTCATCAACGGGATGAGCCACGCCGCGGACAAGGTTGTCGCCATCAGCGATTACCCCGCCGCTCTCGCGGCCGCCCGCAGCGAGCTCGCGGCTTTCCTGAAATTCGGTTGCGGCGACACCGTCGCGGCCTGCGCCAGGATGGATACCGGCCGGTTCCGGGACGGAGCTGCCAACGAGGCGCTGTACAACGCCACCCAGACCTACGGCCTTCCGGTCGTGCATGCGCGCACCGCCAGCGCCGTCGAGGATGTCGGCACAGTGGCGCCCGAGGCCGGCTACCTGCTGACGGCGGCGTTCCCGTCCCTGACCCTCGCGGAAGCCAACGACATCCTGACCGAGACCCAAGGCCCGGGCGGCGGGTTCCTGAATGACGGCTCCGCCTTCGGTCTCTATTCGCGGCTGAACCTCTATGCCGCGGCCGGCAAGGCCGCGGCGCTCGTTGCCAGGAAACAGGCCGCGGCCGAGTGAGTCTCGGCATGCCGGGACGGACGATGCGGCCGCGCCCCTCCCGGATCCCTGGTGTTGGCCGCGACGGTTACTCGTCGGATTCCGGCTCGTCGGTCACCAGGTTGGCGGGCGCGCCGAACCATTGCGGCGCGGTGGCCGTATCGGGTCGGTCGAGCCCAGCGGGGATCGAGGCCGGCGCCGGCGGAATGTCCGAGGTAGCCATCATCATGGAGGCTCCGGCGGAGACGAGCCCGGCCATCGCGCGGAGATCGTCCGGTTGCCGCCGGTCGCGGGAGATCCGCGCGGCCTCCCGCTCCAAACGAAGATTGCATGCCCGCGAGGGCAGCCCGCCATCCGGGGTGCAGTCATCGTGCCGGGCACAGGCCGCATCCAGGGCGTCGATCGGCGCCAACGGGGCGTTGTTGCCGGGGCCGCAATAATTGCCGTGAACCAGCAGGGCCGGTCCCTGAGTTCCTGATGCGGTCTGCGCCATGGCCGGTCCCGCGAGACAGGCGGCAAGACCGGCAGCCAGACAGGCGGCAGAACCTGCGGAAAGAAGAAACGGTACGGTGACTTTGCCGAGCATCGACTGGTGATCTCTTGCGATCTCGCCCCCTCAGGCGGGTCGTGTCGCGTGCTGCAATGCAGCGAGTCCGGTTAGAAGGAGCGGAGCGCTCGATCGGTTCCCGACGATCGGTCGTCGATGCCGGTCGCCGCACCGAGCCAAGCGGGTGTCCCGGCACCGGATTCGTCGGCGCCGCGACGATTTCGCGCGCTGCTACAGGGCGCAAGCTCGCCGCTCAATCGCCGGTGTAGCCGAGACCTTGAGCCGCCTGTTTCAGCCGGGCGAAGCCCGCCGCATAGCGCTCCTTCAGCCAGCCCGCGTCGGGCAGGGTGCGGTCGGGGCTCAGATTGTCCGCGTTGTCGGACATCTTGATCAGGATGGCGCCGAGATTGCCGCTCTCGATCACCCGCGTGATGCGTTCCGAGTAGGCGGTCCGCGCAACCGGTTTCGTCAGGATCGTCACCATCTCGACGACATCCGCCCCGAAGCCCGCGGCGCGCAGGTCCGCGATCGTCCGAGGCGTATCCTCGAGCACGTCGTGAAGGATGGCCGCCTGCATCACCGCCATGGGATCGATCGCGAGGCTGTCGACCGCTCGGGCGTGCCCGGCGCGCGCCACCGCAGCGTTGGCGACGCGTTCGAGGTGGCGGATATAGGGTTGGCCACCCTTGTCGATCTGACCCGCATGGGCGGTGATCGCGAAGCTATGCGCGTCGAAGATGCTGCTCATGGCCTTCCCGGGCGGCCCCGAGAGATGTGTATCACCCGCGGCCGCCTGCGCCGACACTGTGTGCGCGAGACGTCGCCCAAGTCAGGAAGCCTTCTCGACGGGCGCCGTCTCGACGACGCGAAGTCCCGCCGAGCGGCTGCTGTAGCTCGGGCGGTTGAGGCGCCCGAGATCCATCAGGGGCTGCAGGGGCAGCTCGGCGAGATCGAGGAGCCTCGCTTCGCGCCAGCGCAGCTTGAACTCGCCGTTCTTGAACCAGCTCGGCTTCTTCTCCTCTACGAGGAGAAGGAGCTTCCCGCTCCAGGTCTTCTTGAACCAGAACCGTCCAGTCAGAGCCATCGTGCCACTCACGCCAATGACCCCCCCTGCGTATCAACGGTCAAGCTTATCGCTTGTTCCTGACAGGGTTGCGACGGATCGGTCCGTCTCGCGTTATGTCACCGCGGCCTTCCCGGCACCGCGCCCGACCGGAATTTTGCTTCGCTCATGCCTCGTTGGCTCTTCCTCGTCTTCTCCGCCGCCCTTGCCCTGGCGGTTCTGGGCAGTGCCCTGGTGTTCCTGAGGGGATCGCCCGCCCGTGAGGCGACCGGCATCGCCACGGACGCGTCGTGATGCGGCTCGGGATGCCTCTGATCGCCGCCGCCCTGCTGGCGATCGCCGTCGTGGTCGGAATTGGCTTGTGGCGGTCGAGCGCGCGCGAGGAGCAGCGCGCCGAGACGGACGGCAAGCCGGCGGTTCCCGCCTGCGATCCGCAGAACACGGTCGGCAAGGTCATCCTGCCCGATTGCCCGAAGCCCGCCTTTCCGACCCCCAGAACGCCCTGACCCGGATTGCCTGATCGGCACGCCGGATCGCTCCGAGACTCAGTCGTTGGCCGGCGGGTTCGCGGTCACCTCGGCGCGGCGGTTCGCATGGCGCCAATCCATGGGCTCGACGAAGGTCCCGGCCCAGAGGCCGCGGCGCGTCGCCCAGGCCTTGCTTTCCTGCCGGAGGTAGGCCGGGGAGGCGCGCCGCTCGGCGATGGCCTGGCCATGCGCGGCCATCCAGGCACTCAGATCCTCGTGACCGACGCGGCAGACCGCCACGACCCGCTCACGCTTGGGCGTCTTCACAGGCTCGCAGGTGACGGGATTCGTGCCGATCTGTCCGGCCAGGGCATGGGCCGCCGTGCGGCCGCAAGGGTAGGTCCGCCCGGTCGCGTTCTCGCAGGTCTGTGCCGCTTCCGGCGCGTCGATCCCGTAGAGTCGGATCTGCGCGCCCTGCAACTCGATCGTGTCCCCGTCGACGACCACGGCGGGTCCGGAGATCGTCTCCGCCGACAGAGCCGGGAGCGTGAGCAGGAGAAGGAGGGTCGTGGAGCGCAGCATTGAACGGGGGTTGCCTGAGGGGAGCGACGTGATGTGCCGAGGAGTGGCCAGGGTTACCACGACATTCGGCCAAAAGACGGCAGGCCGGGCCCCCTCGAACGGATAGGCGCGTAACGTTAATCTCCCGTAACACTCCGCTTCCGCTCAAGGGCCTGGTCCCGGCCACGCGCCGTGGCATCATTCCCGGGCATGGCCGTTCGCGCATGCGGTAAGGTCTGGCCCGTGTCATGACGACCTCACCGCCTGCGTGAGGAATGGCGCGTGATACAGTCCCGGGAGTGCCATGCCGGACCTCACCTACGCCATCGGCGACATTCATGGATGCGCTGACCTTCTCGAGCGGCTGCTCGCGCGGATCGAGCAGCACCGCGCCGGGCGCGACCGCTGCCTCGTGTTCCTGGGCGACTACGTCGATCGCGGACCGGACAGCGCCCGCGTGATCGCGATCCTGCGCGGTTTGCAGCAAGGGGAGCCCGAGGCCGTGATCTGCCTCATGGGCAACCACGAGGAGATGATGCTGGCCTCCTATCGGGACGGTCTCGGGGCAACCGCCTGGCACGAGAATGGCGGCGTCACCACCCTGGCATCCTTCGGCATCGAAGATCCGGAAGACCTGCCCCATGACGTGCTGGCCTGGCTGTCGGGCCTGCCGACGGTCCACGAGGACGACCGCCGCTACTACGTCCATGCCGGGTTCCGGCCCGGGCAGCCGGGAATCGATCCCGACATCGAGACACGCCTCTGGATCCGCGAGCCGTTTCTCTCCGCCGATTACGATTTCGGCAAGCACGTGGTGCACGGGCATACGCCCCAGAAATCCGGCCGGCCGGATATCCGGAGGCACCGCACCAACCTCGACACCGCGGCGGTTCGCGGCGGTGCTTTGTCGGCCGGCGTGTTCACCCGCGACGCGCAACGGGCCGTCGCGTTCCTGCAGGTGGCGGCCTCGGACTGACCCCGCGCGGCTGGTCCGTCAGAGGGCTTGGACGATTGGGCCGGTCGCGAGAAGCACGTGCGCCTGCGCGGCGATCGCCAGGAAACCGAAGGTCATCGCGGTCGCGACAGCGGCGGCAAGGGCGGAAGCAAAACGTAAGGACATCACAGCACCCATGAAGGTCAACTGCATTCCTCAACCTGTTGAGGTCGTCGGAGCAGGCTACAGAGAGATGGGAGCGCGAAGTGGGCCTCGGTGTGCGCGCGAGCACATCGAAGCCTGCCTGAGCCTCTGCCTGAGCGTTGCTATGATTGCGCCTGTTCGGCGCACTGCTTAGCCTGCTGATCGCCAAAGCAGGGGGCTGCTGAAGCCCTCGAAAATCTCCATGTCCGCAGACCAAGACCCTCGGCGTGCCCGTGGCCCTCGAATCGGCTCCGGGCGCAGCTCGGACGTGTTTGAATACGGGCCCGACCAGGTGCTCAAGCTCTACCGGGTGCCCTGGGAGCCGGCCGCAATCCTCAACGAGTTCGATGCGACGCAGCTCGCGTGGGCACGCGGGCTTCCGGTCCCGGCGCCCGTCAGGATCACGCAGGAGGACGGCCGAACCGGGATCGTGTTCGCGCGTCTCCAGGGGCGAAGCGTGTTGGGCCGCTACGCGCGTGATCCGGTCGGGCTCCTCATCGCCCTCAGGCAGATTGCGCGCCTCCAGCGCCAGATCCACACCTGCGACGCGGCGCAATTGCCGAGCCAGCACGCGATGCTCCGCAGCCAGATCGCCAAGGCGCGCGTGTCGGATTCCGTGAAGCGCGCGGCACTTGCCGTGCTCGATCGCTTGCCGGACGGGACCAGCCTCTGCCATGGCGATCTGCATCCCGAGAATGTCATCTGCACCCCCGACGGCCTGTCGATCGTGGATTGGCAGAAGGCGCGCGCCGGCAACCCCGCCGCCGATGTTGCCAGGACCGCGCTGATCCTCGAACACGGCCGATGGAACCTCGGTCGTTTCGGCACGATTCTGCCGATGACCCCGATCCGGAAGCTCGTGGCCTTCCTGTATCTCTGGCGCTACGCGCAGCTGACGGGCACGCCCGTCTCCGAGCTGAGGGCTTGGCGCCTGCCGCTCCTGGTGTCCCGCCTGTTCGGCCAGGCGGCCGCGAACGAGGATGCGGTGCGGGCGGATGCCGAGCGTCTCGCCCGGCGCGTCAGGGAGCCGGCCCCGGGGCTCGTGCGGGCCACAATCCTCATGGCCTGCGTCGCGGTTGGGCTCTCGGACGAGGCGATGATGGCCGCGCTCTTCCTGGCCTGAGGCGCAGGGCAGATCCCCTCACCAATTCGCCACGGCGATCCCGATGCTGATGCCGGCGCCCAGAAATGCGGCGGCCACGGCGATGATCTCGACGACGTCCATGGATTGCGGGGCGTGCCATGACCTGGGTGGGGGAGGCGCGATCCTATCATCGCCGGTCGCCCGCGCATCCCCCGATATCCGGGCGACGCGCGCAGCCGCGTGAACGATCGTTGGCGACGTGTCGCCACCAAGCCTGCCTCTGGGAGGCGTGAGCATTCGCGCGATCTGGAAGGAGGGCGATTCCGCCAAGATCCGTCGCCCCGGGTTGTGAGGGCGGCGGGCCAAGTCACATGGGTTCATAAGCGCTCGGCCCGCCCGTCGCGACACCGACCGGGCCGATCTCGCGACAGGTAAACTTAGCAGGGACCGCACGGGGCTCGTCGAATTCCAGTCGATGACCGTTGAGAGGCGCCGCGATATGTAACGCATTTCGACGGAAAGAGGCCGCATCCGGCGATTGTCAATCGAACACGGGCGGCACCACTCGTTCCGACCCGGACCATCTCACGAAGGACTTGTCTATCCTGTGGACAAGACGGCCGGCGGGGTCGAAGCTTGGCCTTAATCCTGCGTTTGCGGACGAGAGCACCTGACGCTAGGCTCCGGTCTCGCCCCCCGAGCGCGGGCACCGCGAGGCAGGATGTTCAGGTTCCTCCGCAACTGGTTCCTGCTCTCGATTCCCGTCGGAATTCTGATCGGTCGCTTCATCGAGGCCGGAAAGGGCTCGTCCTCGCCGGACCCTCGGCCGGACAGGGCACCGGAGCGCAACGAATAGGATCCCGATGCCTGACGGCAGGGTGTCGCACCGATCCGCTCAGACCGGACGGCTCAGTGGATGAGCCAGTGGAGCAGGATCGCGGCGGCGCCGCCGACCAAGGCGAGACCGAGCAGCACGACGCTGCTGAGTTGATCGACCGTGTCGACGTCCTGACCCTGCCGGTGCACCGGTGCATTGGCCGGGTTGCTGCCGATCGTTGAATTTGCGCGAGTGTCCATGAGCATCTCCGGGATGTGAGGCAGGCCAACGCGTCAGGCTGGAGGAGGCACCTGGTTCGACATGCGGCGCTTCGCCCCTGTCGGTCGTGCATCGGCAATCGGCGAGCCCGAACAGGCCTTCCGAGCAACGAAAAGGGCCGGGATGAACCCGGCCCCATCGCTCTGCGGGATGCTGGAAGCGTTCAGCGCGCGCCGGCCGCACCGGGCGCGGTGCCGGCCGCACCGCCGCTCGTGTTGGCACCACCGCTGTGACCGCTGGTCGAGCCGGTGGTGTCACCGGCCGCACCGGCCGTGCCGGGCGCCGTCGTGCTCATCGAGCGCTCCATGCCCTTCTCGGAATTCGACTTCACGCTCCCGGGATTCGTCATGTTGCGCTCAGCACTCCCACCGCCGGTGGCGGTCTGGGCAAACGCCGAGCCGGACAAGGCCAGGATCATCGCGGTCGCGAGGCTAATCGTCGTGGTACGCATCGTTGGTTTCCTCCGTTTCAGGAACTGCGATCCCAACGGCGAACACCGACCTTTCGTTCAATTCCGATCCATCACCGCGCGATCGTCTTCCCGAAAGCCTAGCCGTTCCAAGCCGATGCTTATGCTCCGGGGATCCAGATCCTGTTCGGGTCGTTCGCTCAATCAGTCAGCACCCGCCCGGCCGGCGAAGCGCCGCTCCGGCCGTCAAGCAATTCCGGGTCCTGGCTCCTGCCGAGCACTCCAAGGCTGAAGAGGTCGATGCATGTGGTATCTGTACGGGTGCGTGCTGCTCGCGGGCATCGCCAACGCCATCCAGCCCGGGATGAATGGGACGCTGGCCAAGGACCTGCCGCAGCCCCTGGCCGCCGGGCTCGTCGTCGGGGCCGGGACGCTCCTGAGCATCCTGACCGTCGGCCTGATCTCCGGGCGCATGGCGCTGCCGAGCTACGATCAGGCCGCGCAGATCCCGTGGTGGGCCTGGATCGGCGGCGTTCTGGGCGGCGGGATCGTGATCACCCAGCTCCTCATCGCCCGGCAGATCGGTGCCGCGCCGTTCCTGGGCATCCTGGTGACCGCGGGCGTCGTCACCTCGATCGCCCTTGACCATTTCGGCTGGGTCGGTTTCGCGCAGCACCCGGCGAGCCTTTGGCGCATCCTCGGAGGGGGCCTGATGATCGCGGGCGTCGCCATCGTGGCACTGACCTGAGGCCGTCGCGCCGTCGGCCGCAAGCCCGGTCGGAGTTCCGGATCTGCATCCGCGTCTTCGAGAGAAGTTGCGAGCAACCTAATGCGACGAACGCAGTTATCTGCCCAGACGCTGGGATTTCCAGCAAGGAGACAACATGAAGAAAATTGTTGCTGTGACCGCCCTGGCCCTCTCGATTGCTTCCCCGGCCTTCGCGCAGACTGCGCCGGCCGCGCGTGAGCCGGGTTCGACCGGAACAGTCGTCCAGGGTCAGCCCAATACGACCGGCAACGACCGCAATGTCGTGATCGCGCCGGGCGCGACGGGTGCCTCGACGATCACGACGGATTCCGCCGCGGGCGGCAATGCCGGTCAGCCCGAGCGCGCGGTGCCGCAGGGCAGCGCGAGCGGAAGCGGCACACGTTAACACCATCGACGCCGAACGCGATGCGGGTCCCGCAGCCCTCGGGCTTGCGGGACTTTTTTTGTTTTTCACGCCCGGTGTGACGGCCCTTGTCGTGCGGTTCGATGATTGCCCGCGCTTGGTCCGCCCCAAACACGCCCTGCGATGCGTTGGGACGCGGCCGCCTGTTTCGGCTGCGGTCCTGTGCCCCGATCACGCGAGGTCATAGGCCCAGGCCGGACCGGGCGCTGGCCGCAGACCCTCGCCTCATGCCATGGTGAGTCGCATGACATCTCATGACGAATGCGCGCGCGACCTCCGATCCTACATCGACCACGCGGATCGCGACGATCTCGGGGCCGCGCAGAACGCGATTCTGAAGTTTGCGCTCGCCGAACCCGACCCTCAGGGACGCGCTGCCGCGATGGATGCACTCCTGGACGACCTCAGCCGCGACCGCAGCCCCGCCACGATGTCGGAGGCGCAACAGGCGTTCCACACCGTCCTGATCGCGATGATCGAGCGCACCAAGACCGTGGTGGGGCCGGTCACGTCGGGTCGCTGAGCAGACCCTCCGGAATTGCGCTCTCGGAGGGCGCCTCGGCTGCCGCGAGGCGCCGGCGGGCGGCCCGCTCGCCGGCTTCCTGGCCGCATTTCTCGGCATGGACCGCTCGGTTGACCACCTGAAGGTTCGGCGTGCCCCAGAAGGACAACAGCGTCGGCCACGGCGCGTCCCGGTGCTCGCGCCAAACGCGGTAGAGCGGAACGCGATGATCCACCTCGGCGGTCTTGAAGAGCCGCTTGCCGGAGGCCGCGCAACGGTGCCTTTGCCCGGCCTTCAGGATCTTCACGTGGTCGCTCGGCGAGGTCCAGAGCTTCCAGGCGGCGACGCAGGCCGAGTGCCAGCTGGCATTCTTGTTGGGGATCCCGGCGCCCCACAGATCGCGGTGCCAGCCGAAGCGATAGACCGGCTGTCCGCAGATGCAGCAATGGCCGCGACCGCGGGCATGCGCCGGCTCGCGGTAGGGCGAGGGCGGCATCCGGAAGGTGAGGGGAAGCCCGGCTCCCTTCTCGCCGCCGAGCCGCCAGGACCATCCCTCGGGCTGGCCGGAACACGCCGCCAGCGCCCGCGCAAGGCGATCGGCGCGCAGGAGGTGATGGCGCCAGTAGCTCTCGACGGCGAGGCGCGGCGTCGGCGGCTTCAGCGGTCTGCTGAGCGCATGCCGCAGAACCGTGGCCGGGAAGATCGCCGGGATGGCGCGTTCGAGCCGTTCCCGGGACAGCGCATTGCGCTCGTCCCGCCAGCTCACGGGCGCGGATCCGCGTGCCGCTCCTCATCGATCAGGGCCTCGACGGCCGCGATCGTGTTCTCGAGATCGGCGATCTTGCGCAAGGTCCCGTCGGGCGGGAGCATCGCGAGTTCCGCAGCCTGAAGAACCAGCATGCGCTGGGCGGCCTTCAGGCGGTCGAGCAGGGCTTCGAGATCTGACATGCTGTCGGCTGTAGCGGGTCTGCGATGCTTTCCACAACCGCCGTTCGGGCCAGGCCTTGCGCAGTTCGGCGCGCCGTTGCCCGGAAGCCGCGCGCCGCCGGGCTGTCGATCCGGGCCGCGGACGCGAGTTGATTTTCCGGCCGCGACCGCCCATATCTCGGATGCGGTTGATGACCGGTTCGTAATAACGTTTCAGGACCCGGGGGCGGTACCCGGCGCCTCCACCATGAGCGCATCGTGATGCGCTCCTGTTGGGGGCGAAACAGGATCGACTGGGCGGTAAAGGGATCGCGAGTCCTATCTCGCTTCGGCGGGAGACGGTGCGACTGTCGGTAAGGTTTCGACCGGTTTGGCGTAGGTAACCCCTATTCCAGGCATCTGACCAAAACTCTAAATGCCAACGATAACGTTGTCATGGATGCCCGCCTCGCGGCGTAAGCATCTTGCGGTAGGGTAACCGTAGAAACAGAACCCGGAGCTCCGGCTCCGGGACCCACCTTTCCCTTTCATCTCACGGCACTTGAGCGCTCTTCGCGGGCTCGCGCGGCGATGGCGCTTGCGCGCCGATTCGGCCTCACCTTCGGGACGGCTCCGACGCTCAGAGCAGGCCGCGATCGAGGCGGATGATCCGGCACGCCGCGCCGGCCTCGGCCGCCTCCGCGTGGGGCGGGCGAACCAGCAGCGCTTCGGCGTGGCCGAGGGTCGAGAGCATCGAGGAATCCTGGCGCTCTTCTGGATAGACCACGGGAAGCCGGTCGGGGGCGGTCTCCAGGCGCGCGCGCAGGTAATCGGCCCGGCCGTCATTGGCGGCGAGCGCGCGTCCGAGTCGGGCGGGCTCGCTCCGGTCGGCCCCGGCCGCCGGGTCGCCCAGCATGGCCCGGATTGCCGGCACCACGAACAGGATCCCGCAGACGATCGCCGAGACCGGATTGCCCGGCAGCCCGATCACCAGCATGTCGCGCAGGCGGCCATGCATCAGGGGTTTCCCGGGCCGCAAAGCGATGCGCCAGAACGCGAGTTCGAGCCCTTCGCCCCGGAGGGCGGATTGGACGAGGTCGTGGTCTCCGACCGAGGCGCCGCCGAGCGTCACGAGGAGGTCGGCCCCGGCCTCGCGCGCCCGCTGGAACGCGCTCGCGAGGGCGGGCAGATTGTCTGCGGCGATGCCGAGATCGATGGCCTCGCCGCCCGAGGCACGAACGAGTTCGGCGAGCGCGAGGGCGTTCGAGGCGATGATCTGGTCCCACGCCGCCGGCTGGCCGGGCGATACGAGCTCATCCCCGGTCGCCAGGATGGCCACCCGTGGCCTGCGCCGAACCGGGATCTCGACATGTCCCGAGGCGGCCGCGAGGGCGAGGCGCCGCGCATCGAGGGTTTCGCCGGCGCGCAGCAGGACATCGCCTTCGTGGAAATCGAGGCCCCGCCGCCGGATGAAGCGATCCGGCGTCACCGGCTCGCGGGCCAGGACCCTGTCGCCCTCGGCATCGGCGTTCTCCTGGATCAGGATGGCGTCGGCGCCGTCCGGCACCGGCGCGCCGGTGAAGATCCGCACCGTCTCGCCGGGGCCGAGGGAGCCCGCGAATCCGTGCCCGGCCGCGCTGGTGCCGGTGAGGCGGAGGCTCGCCGGAACCTGCGCGACGTCGCCGCTGCGCACCGCGTAGCCATCCATCGCGGAGGCGGCGAAGGGCGGCTGCGTGCGCCGGGCCGCGAGATCGGCCGAGAGCGTGCGCCGGCCGGCCGCCGTGATCGGCAGGTTCTCGGTCTCGACCGGGCGCTCGACGCTCGCGAGGATGCGGGCCAGCGCGTCCGCGACGGGCAGCAGGCCGCTCACGCGCGCGTCTCCGGATCGGCTTCCGCCACGAAGGAGCCGGAGCGGCCGCCATCCTTGGCGAGCAGCCGGATGCCCTCGATGCGCATGCCCCGGTCGACGGCCTTCACCATGTCGTAGACGGTCAGGCAGGCCACCGAGACCGCCGTGAGCGCCTCCATCTCGACGCCTGTCGGACCCTGCACCTTCACCTCGGCGGTGATGCGAAGGCCGGGCAGCCCGTCATCGGGCTCGCACTCGACCCGCACCTTCGAGAGCAGGAGCGGGTGGCAGAGCGGGATCAGCTCGTGGGTGCGCTTCGCCGCCATGATCCCGGCAAGGCGCGCGGTGCCGATAACGTCGCCCTTCTTGGCATCGCCCTCGCGGATCAGCCGCAGCGTCTCCGGCAGCATCACCACGCTGCCACCGGCGCGCGCGGTGCGGGTCGTTGCGGCCTTGTCGGTCACGTCGACCATGTTGGCCGCGCCGCTCGCATCGAGATGGGTCAGGCCTGTCATGAAGCTGTCCCTGCCGATCGGCTCACGCGCCGGCTTCGCCGAAGAGGAGGCGGCGCGTCGCGGCCGCCACGTCGGACTGCCGCATCAGGCTCTCGCCGACCAGGACCGTATGGAGCCCTTCCTGCGTCAGGCGCACCACGTCCGCGTGCCCCGAGATCCCGCTCTCGGCCACCGGAATGCGGTCCGGCGGAATGCCCGGCGCGAGCTTGATCGCGGTCTCGAACGAGACCTCGAAGGTCTTGAGGTTGCGGTTGTTGATGCCGATCAGGCGGGTCCCGAGCGGGACGGCCCGTTCGAGCTCCTCGGCATCGTGCACCTCGACCAGCACGTCCATGCCGAGATCGTGCGCGGCCTCGACGAGGTCGCCCGCCTCGGCGTCGTCGAGGCAGGCCATGATGACGAGGATGCAATCGGCCCCCCAGGCCCGCGCCTCGAAGACCTGGTAGGGCTCGAACAGGAAATCCTTGCGCAGGACGGGCAGCGAGCAGGCGGCGCGAGCCTGGGTCAGGTATTCGGGCCTGCCCTGGAAGGAGGGCTCGTCGGTCAGGACCGAGAGGCAGGTGGCGCCCCCGGCCTCGTAGGCGGAAGCGAGGGCGGCCGGGTCGAAATCGGCGCGGATCAGCCCCTTCGAGGGGGACGCCTTCTTGACCTCCGCGATCAGCGCCGGGCGCTTGGCCGCGACATGCGTGGCGATCGCGTCGGCGAAGCCGCGCGGCGGGTCCATCTTGGCGACCCGGGCCTCCAGCTTGGCCAGCGGCACCCGAAGCTTCGCCTCCGCGATCTCGCGGCGCTTGTAGGCCTCGATTCGTGCCAGGACGGTCTGGGCGCTCGTGCCGCTGCTCTCTGTCTCGGACATCGGGTTCCTCAGGCGTTCGAGACGGCGACGAGGCGGGCGAGGGTGGCTCGGGCCGCCCCGGAATCGACGGCATGGCTCGCCCGCGCGACGCCCGCCGCGAGGGTGTCGGCGGCCTCCGCGACCACGAGCGCGGCCCCCGCATTGAGAACGGCGATGTCCCGATAGGCGTTGCGCGCGCCTTCCAGGACGGCGTGGAGGCTGCGGGCGTTATGATCGGGGTCTCCGCCGCGCAGGTCCGCGAGGGTCCAGAGCGGCAGGCCGACCTCGCGCGGGTCGATGGTGAAGTGCGAGATCCGCCCCCCATCGAGGGCGACGACCGCGGTCGGCCCGGTCACCGTGATCTCGTCGAGGCCGTCCGAGCCGTGCACGGTCCAGACCCGCCGGCTGCCGAGTTCCGCCAGGACGCGGGTCAGGGGCTCGGCCCAGGCCGCCGTCGAGACGCCGAGCAGCTGGCGCTCGACGCCCGCGGGATTCGAGAGCGGTCCCAGCAGATTGAAGATGGTGCGCACCGGCAATTCCGAGCGGATGGGCGCCACGTGGCGCATCGCGCCGTGGTGGGTCTGCGCGAACATGAAGCAGAGGCCGGCCTCGTGCAGGCATCGCGCCAGGGCCTCGGGATCGAGACCGAGCTTGACGCCGAGCGAGGCGAGGACGTCGGCGGCCCCCGAGCGCGAGGTCGCGGCGCGGTTGCCGTGCTTGGCCACCGGAACGCCGCAGGCCGCCGTCACGATCGCCGCGAGGGTCGAGACGTTGTAGCTGCCCGAGTGATCGCCGCCGGTCCCGACGATGTCGACGGCGCCCGCGACCGGGTTCACGGTGACCATGCGGGACCGCATCGCCTCGACGGCCCCGACGATCTCGTCCAGGGATTCGCCGCGCATCTTCAGGGCGATCAGGAAGGCCCCGGCCTGGACCGGCGTGACCTCGCCGGAGAGCAGGTCGTCGAAGGCGGCGCGCGCTTCCGCCCGATCGAGGGCGAAGCCGGCGGCGACCTTGGCAAGATGGGGCTTGAAGGAATCCATTCGCCCGACGCGCAGCTTACGAGGCGGGAGGGCCCGGCGCCGCTCCCTGACGATCAGGCGTCAATGCACGCCGTCGCCGCGCTTGTCACGCTCCGCGTTCCAGGCGGTGGCGATATCGAGGAAATTGCGCAGGATCTGCGCGCCGTGATGCGACAGGATGCTCTCGGGATGGAACTGCACCCCGTGGACCGGCAGCGTCGCGTGTTCCAGCCCCATGATCAGACCATCGGCCTCGGCCGTGACCGTGAGGCTCTCCGGACAGCGGGCGCGGTCGACCACGAGGGAGTGATAGCGCGTCGCCTCGAAGGCATCGTTGAGCCCGCGGAAGATCCCGCCCGACCCGTGCCGGATGGTCGAGACCTTCCCGTGCATCGGGCTCGGCGCACGCACGACCTCGCCGCCGAAAGCCTGCCCGATGGTCTGCAGGCCGAGGCAGACCCCGAAGATCGGGATCTCACCGCCGAGCGCCCGCACGGCGTCGAGGCAGATCCCGGCCTCGTTCGGGGTGCAGGGGCCGGGCGACAGCACCAGCGCATCGGGCCGGCGCTCCCGGATCGCCTCGACCGTGATGGCGTCGTTGCGGGCGACCGAGATCGTGCCGCAGAGCGGCCCGATCAGATGGACGAGGTTCCAGGTGAACGAGTCGTAATTGTCGATCACCAGGACGTTGGGCATCGGCGCAGTTCCCATCGTGGCGAGATGACGTCACTTGAGGGTCCGGTCAAGGGCGGGGGCGATCCGGGGCGGGGGGCCGGCGAAGGGGCGGGGACTGCGCGCGAAGAATGGCGCAATTTGCTCACAAGCGCCCAAGCGCAGCCAAGTAATGAAATTAAATTGCTCAAATGAATTCTGGCGCGGATCGGGCATCCGGCGAGAAACGCCGCGGATAAAGCCGCTATTTAATCGTATCTTCATCGGACCTGGCCATTTTTGTGCTCAACCGGCGATAGATGATCTGGATCAGGCGGAACACATCATGAAGGCACTGCACAACGCGCGCGTCCTGACCAAGATCGCGATCCCGCTCGCCCTGGTGGCCCTCCTGACGATCGGGCTGGTGGCCTATGCCCGCGTCGTGCTCGGGGCGATGTCGGACCAGACCCACGCGCTGGTCGATGTCCAGGCGGCACGCCAGGAGAGCATCCTGCGCATCGGGATCAACCTGGCCGAGCTGACCATCCAGGACCGCAACATCACGATCGAGACGCGCAGCCAGGAGATGGCGGAGTACAAGCGCCGCCAGGACGTCGCCAAGGGCGCGGCGCTCGCGGCCTCCGATCGGCTGATCGCGCTCGCCGATTCGCCGGCGCGTCTTGCCGTGAATCAGGAGCTGCGCCGGCAGATCGAAGCCTATTTCGCGGTCGTCGATCGTTCGACGGAGCTCGGTATGCGCAACGATGCGCAGGGCGCCGTGGCGATCTCCCAGGGCGAAGGGCGCCTGGCACGGCGCAAGCTGATCGAGACGGTCGAGAGCCGGATGAGCCTCTTGGGACGCGAGTTGCTTGAGGCGAAGGAGCAGGCCGGCGCGACCGCCACGCGCGGCACGCTCACCCTGATGGGCGCCGCCTTCCTGGGCCTCCTCGTGGCCTGCGGCCTCGCCGGCCTGATCGTGATCACGGCCGTGACCCGGCCGCTCGGCCGGATCACCCGGGCCCTGGAGCGGCTCGCCGCGGGCGACCTCGACATCGCCGTCGAGGGCACCGAGCGCCGCGACGAGGTGGGCGTGCTGGCCCGGGCCCTCGGCGTGTTCCGGGACAACGCCGCCGAGGCGCGCCGCCTCGGGGCGCTCCAGGCCGAGGAGGATGCCGCCAAGATGCGCCGCGCCGAGCGCCTCGATGCGGTGACGCGCAGCTTCGAGACCACGGCCACGGGCCTGACCGAGGGTCTGGCCGCGGCCGCCACCGAGATGGAGGCGACGGCCCATTCCATGACCGGCATCGCCGAGGGCACGAACCAGCAGGCGGTGGCGCTCGCCGCCGCCTCGGCCCAGACCTCGGGCAACGTCCAGACCGTGGCGTCGGCCACGGAGGAATTGTCGATCTCGATCCAGGAGATCACCCGCCAGGTCGCCCGCTCGGCGGAGATCGCGGCCTCCGCGGTCGTCAGCGCCCGCGACACCGACGCGACCATCCGGGACCTCGCCGCGACGGCCGAGAAGATCGGGGACGTGGTGGCGATGATCTCGACCATCGCCGGGCAGACCAACCTGCTGGCCCTCAACGCCACCATCGAGGCCGCCCGGGCGGGCGATGCCGGGCGGGGCTTCGCCGTGGTGGCGACCGAGGTGAAGGAACTCGCCGCGCAGACCAGCCGCGCGACCGACGAGATCTCCGGCCAGATCAGCGCCATCCAGGGCGCCACCCGCGGCGCGGTGACGGCGGTTCGCGGGATCGGAGAGACCATCTCGGGCATGGCGGATATCGCCACGCAGGTGGCCGCCGCGATGGAGCAGCAGGGGGCCGCGACGCGCGAGATCGCCCGCAACGTGCAGGAGGCCGCCCACGGCACCGAGCAGGTCACCGGCAATGTCGGCGAGGTCCGCAGGGGCGCCGGCGAGACGGGCTCGGCGGCGACGCAGGTCCTCGGCGCGGCCCGGGAACTCGCCACCCACTCGAACACCCTCGGGCAGACGGTGCGACGCTTCCTCGGCGAGGTGAAGGCGGCGTGACACCCGCCGCGCCGGCCACCGGACGCCCGCCTCGGGCGCTCCGGACGGATCCCCGCAGGCCGACCGGGCCGAGAAAGCGTGGCGCCGCGGCGCAGGGTCAAGCCCCGCGACGCGGCCAAGTTCCTGCCCGCTACTGCCCGCGCTTCGCCCGCGCGGCGAACAGAACCGCGTCCTCGGCGGCCCGGAACAGGGCCTTGGCCTTGTTGACGCATTCCTGCTGCTCGGCGGCCGGGTCTGAATCGTAGACGATGCCCGCGCCCGCCTGAACATGCATGCGGCCGTCCTTCACGATGGCGGTGCGAAGCACGATGCAGGTGTCCATCTCGCCCCGCGCGCCGAAATATCCGATGCAGCCGCCATAGGGCCCGCGCTTCTCGCGCTCCAGCTCGTCGATGATCTCCATCGCCCGGACTTTGGGGGCGCCCGAGACGGTGCCGGCCGGGAATCCCGCCGCGAGGGCCGCGAGGTTGTCATGGGCCGGGTCGAGATCGCCCTCGACGTTCGAGACGATGTGCATCACCTGACTGTAATATTCGAGGAAGAACGAGCCGGTGACGGTGACGCTGCCGATGCGCGCGACGCGCCCGACATCGTTGCGGCCGAGGTCGAGCAGCATCAGGTGCTCGGAGCGCTCCTTCGGGTCGGCGAGGAGTTCCTCCGCCAGCGCCTTGTCCTCGGCCGGCGTCGCGCCGCGCCGCCGGGTGCCGGCGATCGGCCGGATCGTGACGCGGCCGTCGCGCACCCGCACCAGGATCTCGGGGCTTGAGCAGACGACCTGGAAATCCTCGAAATCGAGGTAGCACAGGAAGGGCGCCGGGTTGGTGCGCCGAAGCGAGCGGTAGAGCGCGAAGGCCGGCAGCGTGAAGGGCGCCTCGAAGCGCTGCGACAGGACCACCTGGAAGATGTCGCCCGCGACGATGTACTCCTTCGCCCGCGCCACCATCGCGGCGTAGGCGGCCGGGCTCGTGTTGGAGACGGGCTCCGGATGGGCGACGTCCGAGAGGTCGGCCCGGGCCTCGATCGGGAGCGGGCCCTCGAGCGCCGCCGCGACGCGCTCCAGCCGGCCCATCGCCGCCTCGTAGGCCGCGCGGGCACCGAGGCCGGCGGCCGGGCGGACCGGGCTCACCACCGTGATGAGGTCGCGCACGGCATCGAACACCACCATGGTCCGGGGCCGCACCAGCACGGCGTCCGGCACCCCGAGGGGGTCGGGGTTCGGCGCCGGCAGCACCTCCATGGCCCGCACCATGTCGTAGCCGAGATAGCCGAACAGGCCGGCCGCCATCGGGGGCAGCTCGGCGGTGTCCTCGGGGCCGATCGCGCTCTCGGCGATCAGCGCCCGCAGGCTCTCCAGCGGCGCCCCGTCCTCGGCCTCGAACCGGGTCAGGTCGGTGCCGCGCGCGATCGCCGCCCGGCCCTCGCGGCAGCGCCAGATCAGGTCGGGGTCGAGGCCGATCATCGAGTAGCGCCCGCGGACCGCGCCGCCCTCGACGGATTCGAGCAGGAAGGCCGGCCCCGCATGGCCGGCGCGCAGCTTCAGGAAGGCCGCGACCGGGGTCTCGAGGTCGGCCACGAGGGTGAGGTTCAGGAGGCTCGGCCGGCCGGCCTCGTAGCCGGCCGCGAAGGTCTCGTAGGCGTCGACCATCGCGGGCGCTCAGTACTCGCCGCCGATCGCCCGGCGGAAGGCGGCCTGGTTGACGCTGACGCCGGCGCTCTTCTGCACCTCGGCGATGTACTCGCCGAGCACGTCGTCGGCGAGGGCGGTGCGGAAATTCGACTCGATGGTCTTGTCGGAGGGCGAGCCCGCCACGAAGGCCGGCATCGTCGCGCCCGTGACCTTGAACACCGCCCGCCCGTCGCCGGAGGCCGCCGAGCCCGCCTTGCCGACCGGGGTCGCGAAGATGCGGCTGACGATGTCGGCGGTGAGATCGCCCTTGGGCTGATTGCGGACGAGGTCGTCCGCGCTCTGCACCGTGAGCCCCGTATCCTGCGCCAGGGCCTCGAGGGTCTCGCCCTTGTCGAGGCGCTCGCTCAGCTCCCGGCCCTTGGTGGCGAGCCGGCGCGCCACCTCGGCGGATTTCCAGCCCGCCACGACGGCGTCCCGGACCTCGGAGAGCGGCTTGTCATGCGCCGGGTCGATCCTGGTGATGTCGTACCAGACATAGCCGCCGGCCTTGGTGCGCAGGGGCTCGTTGTCGCCGCCGATATCGGAGCGGAAGGCCGCCGCGAGCGTCGCATCGGTGTCCGGGATGCCCTCGACGGTCTTGCCCTGCGGGTCCTTGCCGAGGGAATCGACGGCCGGGATCGTCACGAGGGCGAGGCCGCGCTCCTTGGCGATCTCCGCGAGCGGCTTGGCGCCGGCGCGCTGGTCCTCGATGGCGTCGTGCAGGGAATCGACGCTGTCGCGGGCGCGCTGGAGGGCGAGCGTCTGTCGGATCTCGGGCGCGACCTCCGCGAAGGGCTTCAGGGTCCCGGGCTCGATTCCGGTGACCCGCAGCAGGACGATGCCGAAGCGGCCCTTGACGGGCTGGCTCACCGCTCCCTGCTGCAGCGCGAAGGCGGCCTCCGCCACGGCCGGGTCGAACAACTCCGCCTTCGTCAGGGTGCCGAGGGAGAGATCCTTGTCGCTGGTGCCGCGCTCGCTCGCCACCGCCTCGAAGGATTTCTCGCCGCCCTCGATCGGCTTGCGCGCGGCCTCGGCGGCCGCCTCGTCCGGGAAGACGATCTGCTGGATCGTGCGGCGCTCCGCCGTGCCGAACCGGTCCTTCTGGCCGTCATAGGCCTTGCGCACCGCCTCCTCGCTCACCGCATCCGGCTTGGCGAGGGCCTCTGGGCTGATCACCAGCAGGTTCATGCTGCGGTACTCGGGCGCCCGGTAGGCGCCCTTGTTGCCGTCGTAATAGGTCTGGAGGTCCTCCTCCGTCGGGGCCGGGACCTCGCCCGCGGAGGCCGGAATCAGCATCAGGTAGGCGGCGGAGCGGCGCTCGGTGGCGTAGCGGTGGACCGCCTCGCGCAGGGAGAGCGGCACCTTGAGCTCGGAGGCGACGGCCTCGGCGAGCTGCAGCCGCGCGATCACGGCGCGCTGCTCGCGCACGAAATTCGCCTCGTTCAGGCCCGCCCGCTGCAGGGTCTGGTAGAAGAGCTGCGGCTCGAACTTGCCGTCCTGGTTCTGGAAGCTCTTCTCGTCGTGGATCGCGCGCAGCACGGCGGCATCCGACACGGCGAGGCCGAGATCGCGGGTCTTCTGGTCGAGGGACGCCTCGGTCACGAGCTGCGACAGCACCTGCCGGTCGAGGCCGAGCGCCCGGGCCTGATCGGGCGTGAGGTTGCGGCGCAGCTGCGCCTGATAGCGCTGGAGCTGGTTCTGGTAGGCCGTGCGCACGGCCTCCGCCGAGATCGGGGTCTTGCCGACCGTCGCGACCGCCGTGGACGAGCCGCCGCGGAAGAATTCCTCCACGCCGAAGATCGCCACGCCCGCGATCAGCAGGGTGAAGACGACCGTCATCACGATCTTGCCGAGCCAGTGCTGGCTGGCGTTGCGCATGTTCTGGAGCATCGAAAGCGCTCTGGTGCCCGTTTTGCGGTGCCGCGCGTTTCCGAAGAAGGCGCGGAGACCGGTCGATCAAGGTTGCCCGCGATAGACCATCCCGGCCCTGGCGCAAAGGCCGACGCGCGTCGCCCCCGCCCGTTTGCGCGCCTAAGCTTGCTCTGGTACGCCCCGGGGCGACGACGCGTAGCGAGTGGGGATGGCGATGACGAGCGCGGGGCGACGCCCTCTGGTGGCCGGCAACTGGAAGATGAACGGCACCCGCAGCTCCCTGGCTGTGGTCGAGTCGGTCCGGCAGGGCCTGACGCCGGAACTCGCCGAGCGGATCGACGTCCTGATCTGCCCGCCCTCGACCCTGATCGCCTCCTGCGTCGCCGCCGCCTACGGCTCGCCGATCGCGATCGGCGGACAGAACCTGCACGCCAAGCCGAACGGCGCCTTCACGGGCTCGATCTCGGCCGAGATGCTGAGCGACCTCGGGGCGCGCTACGTCATCGTCGGCCATTCCGAGCGCCGGGCCTATCACCACGAGACCGATGACGGCGTCCACGCCAAGGCGCTCGGCGCCCGGCGGGCGGGCCTGTGCGGCATCATCTGCGTCGGCGAGACCAAGGAGGAGCGCGAGCAGGGCCGCGCCCTCGACATCGTCCGCGCCCAGCTCGCCATCGGGGTGCCGAAGGGCGCGACCGCCGCCGACACCGTGATCGCCTACGAGCCGGTCTGGGCGATCGGCACCGGCCTGACGCCGACGCCCAAGGACATCGCCGAGGTCCACGCCTCCCTGCGCGAGATGCTCGACAAGCTCGTCGGGGCGGAAGCGGAGAAGATCCGCATCGTCTATGGCGGCTCGGTCAAGCCAGGCAATGCCCGCGAGCTGATGTCCGTCGAGAATGTCGACGGCGCCCTCGTGGGCGGCGCCAGCCTTGTCGCCGAGGATTTCCTCGGTATCTGCGCCGCCTACGCCTGAGGCTCCGGCCCGCCCCGGGCGGGAGGCCACCTCGCTGCGGGTGCGCCGCGTCACCGCGGGTGGGCCGCGTCGTCGCGGCCCGGTTGGCGCCGGCCCGCATCTGGTGTAATGGCCCGCACGATATGCGGCCGGTGGTGTTCGCGCGGCATTGCGCCCGGGATCGCCATCGCCCTCCGCACGCGTTCGGCCGCTGGCCCTGCGAACCGCGCGTGCCGTTTCTGGAAATCCGATGCAGACCGTCCTGATCGTCGTCCATCTTCTCATCGTGCTCGCGCTGATCGCCGTGGTGCTTCTGCAGCGCTCGGAGGGCGGGCTCGGCCTCGGCGGCGGCGGAAGCGGCGGCGTCTCCGGCTTCATGACCGGCCGCGGCCAGGCAAATGCCCTGACCCGCGCCACCGCGATCCTGGCGGCGTGTTTCTTCGCCACCAGCATGGCGCTCGCCGTGATGTCGCACCGCGCCGCGGCCCCGAAATCGATCCTCGATGGCGGCGGCACCGCGCAGCAGCCGAACAAGCCGGCCAACGCCGACAACCTCCTCGACACCCTGCGCCAGCAGAGCGGCACCCCGGCTCCCGGCGCCCCGGCGGCGCCCGCCACTCCGGTGCCGGTTCCCGCCCAGCCGGCACAGCCGGCCGTGCCGGAAGCTCCGCAATCGCGCTGATGACGTCGCGCGCCGGGCCAGAATCCGGCGGGCAGAAGCCGCGGGCAAGATCCCGCGGGCAAGATCCGCTTCCGACGCCCCAGCAAGGCCGTTCCCTCGCGTTGCGTGGTCCACAAGGATCGCGCGGCGCGAGCGTTTCGCGGTTTGGCAAATCACCGAGCATTCGTTAAGGACCGAGGCCCATGACGCGGTACGTCTTCATCACCGGCGGCGTGGTTTCCTCGCTCGGCAAAGGTCTCGCCTCGGCGGCGCTCGCGGCCCTGCTTCAGGCCCGCGGCTACAAGGTCCGGCTGCGCAAGCTCGACCCCTATCTCAACGTTGATCCGGGCACGATGAGCCCGACGCAGCACGGCGAGGTCTTCGTCACCGACGACGGCGCCGAGACTGATCTCGACCTCGGGCATTACGAGCGCTTCACCGGCGTTCCGGCGACGCGCGCCGACAACATCACCACGGGCCGGATCTATCTCGACATCATCACCAAGGAGCGGCGCGGCGATTATCTCGGCGCGACCATCCAGGTGATCCCGCACGTGACGAACGCCATCAAGGCCTTCGTGCTCGAGGGCAACGAGGCGTTCGACTTCGTGCTCGTGGAGATCGGCGGCACGGTCGGCGACATCGAGGGCCTGCCCTTCTTCGAGGCGATCCGCCAGCTCGGCCAGGAATTGCCGCGCGGCGCCACCGCCTTCGTGCACCTCACGCTCCTGCCCTACATCCCGTCGGCCGGCGAGCTGAAGACCAAGCCGACGCAGCACTCGGTGAAGGAGCTGCGCTCGATCGGCATCCAGCCCGACATGCTGCTCTGCCGCTGCGACCGGCCGATCCCGGCCGACGAGCGGCGCAAGCTCGGCCTGTTCTGCAACGTCCGCGAGACCGCCGTCATCGAGGCGCGCGACGTCGATTCGATCTACGACGTGCCGCTCTCCTACCGGGAGGCGGGCCTCGACCGTGAGGTGCTGGCGCATTTCGGCATCGCGAACACCGTCGAGCCCAAGCTCGACCGCTGGCGCACGATCTCGGAGCGGGTGAAGAACCCCGAGGGCGAGGTCTCGATCGCCATCGTGGGCAAGTATACGGGCCTCAAGGATGCCTACAAGTCGCTCACCGAGGCGCTGACCCATGGCGGCATCGCCAACCGGGTCCGGGTCAACCTCGAATGGATCGAGTCCGAGGTGTTCGAGCGCGAGGACCCGGCGCCCTTCCTGGAGGGCATCAACGGCATCCTGGTGCCGGGCGGCTTCGGCCAGCGCGGCGCCGAGGGCAAGATCCGGGCGGCCCGCTACGCCCGCGAGCGCAAGATCCCGTATTTCGGGATCTGCTTCGGCATGCAGATGGCGGTCATCGAGGCGGCGCGCGCGCTCGCCGGCATCGCGGACGCGAACTCGACCGAGTTCGGCGAGACCCCCGAGCCCGTGGTCGGCCTCCTCACCGAATGGCTGCGCGGCAACGAGCTCGAGCGCCGCGCGGCCGCAGGCAATCTCGGCGGCACGATGCGGCTCGGCGCCTACAAGGCGAGCCTGCGGCCGGATTCGAAGATCGCCGAGATCTACGGCGCGACCGAGATCTCCGAGCGCCACCGGCACCGCTACGAGGTCAACATGGCCTATCGCGAGGCTCTGGAGGCCAAGGGCCTGCGCTTCTCCGGCACCTCGCCGGACGGGCTCCTCCCCGAGACGATCGAGCACGAGGGGCATCCCTGGTTCATCGGCGTGCAGTTCCACCCGGAGCTGAAGTCGCGTCCCTTCGAGCCGCACCCGCTGTTCAAGGGTTTCGTCGCGGCGGCGATCGACCAGAGCCGCCTGGTCTGACGCTCGGAAGGGCAGGGGTCTCGATCTCCGGGCGTCGCGCCGTCCCGGCCGAATGCACGGGCGCGCGTCCGCGTCGGGCCCTGATCGCGGCGGCCGTGATCGCGGCGGCCCTGGCACTGCGACGCTCGGTCCGGCGGAACCGGCCGCGTCCCGCGCTACATTCCGGCCCCGGACGCCCTATCTGACGAAGACCGTGACCGAGATCCTGTTCTACCACATGCAGCGCCAGCCCCTGGAGAAGGTGCTGCCGAACCTCGTCGAGCGCTCCCTCGAGCGGCAATGGCGTGCGGCGATCCAGGCCGCGACCGAGGAGCGGCTTCAAGCCCTCGACGACCACCTCTGGACCTACAGCGACGACAGCTTCCTGCCGCACGGCACCGACCGGGACGCCGACGCCGCGACCCAGCCGGTGGTGCTGACGCTCCGCGACGGGAACCCGAACGCGGCCTCGATCCGCTTTCTCGTCGAGGGCGCCGACCTGCCGCCGGACGCCGGAGGCTACGAGCGCATCTGCATCCTGTTCGACGGCACCGACCAGGACGCCCTGCTGCGCGCCCGCGAGCAATGGCGCGAGGCCAAGGATGGCGGCCACGCGGTCGCCTATTGGCAGCAGGACGAATCCGGCCGCTGGCAGAAGAAGGCGTGAGCCCACGTGATCCACTCGATCAGACGACGTTTCGCCGGCAGCCGGCCCGCTCCGAACGGGCCCGCGCGGCGCCGGCCCCGCGATGAAACCGGGCTGAGCGGGCGCACCCCCGCTCTCCTGGCCGCGGCTTTCCTGTCCGGCGCGATGCTGATGGCCGGCCCCCTCGCGGCGCAGAACGCCCAGCC
The DNA here is from genome assembly GCF_008806385.1 of Methylobacterium soli. Lineage (GTDB taxonomy): Bacteria > Pseudomonadota > Alphaproteobacteria > Rhizobiales > Beijerinckiaceae > Methylobacterium > Methylobacterium soli. Next base: position 127,970 of record NZ_VZZK01000003.1, on the reverse strand, counting down.
GGGGGCTGCACCGGCCGCGGAGACACGCCGCCCGCCCGAGCGGGGACCCGAGGGACGCAAGCTCCCGCCCGATTCCACCACCGAGCACAGCCTGTCCCTTCCGGACGGACGCAGCCTGTCCTTCACGGCGACCGCCGGCAGCCTGCCCCTCGTGGACGAGGCGGGCAAGCTCCAGGCCGAGATCGCCTTCGTGGCCTATAGCCGGCCGCCGCGGCAGGGGGAGGCGTCGCGCCCGATCACCTTCGCGATCAATGGCGGGCCCGGTGCCGCCTCCGCCTACCTCAATATCGGGGCGATCGGGCCCTGGCGTCTGCCGACCGAAGGGGGCAGCATCAGCCCGTCCCAGCCCGTGACCCTGGTTCCCAACGACGGCACCTGGCTCGACTTCACCGATCTCGTCTTCATCGATCCCGTCGGCACGGGCTACAGCCGGGCGGCGGACGGCGATGCCAAGCGCTACTGGTCGGTCGATGCCGACGCTTCGGTGCTGGCCGCCGCCATCGCCCGCTACCTGCGGGTGAACGACCGCATGGGCGCGCCGAAATTCTACGTCGGCGAGAGCTATGGCGGCTTTCGCGGGCCGCTGATCGCCGCCAAGCTGCAGGAGGATGTCGGCGTCGGCCTGTCGGGGCTGGTCCTGTTGTCGCCGGTCCTCGATTTCGGCTGGCTCCAGCCGCCGCGCAGCAATCCCTGGGGCCACGTCACCCGGCTCCCGTCCTTCGCGGCGGCCGCCCTCGAGCGGAGCGGGACCGCGCTCAACCGCGGGCTCCTCGCCGACGCCGAGAGCTACGCCACCGGCGCCTATCTGAGCGATCTCCTCAAGGGGCCGAACGACAAGGCCGCCGTGGCGCGCCTGACCGAGCGGGTCTCCGCCCTGACGGGGCTCGATCCCGCCTTCGTGCGGGCCCAGGCCGGGCGCCTCACCGCCCACAGCGTCCAGCGGGAGATCGACCGCACGGGGGGCCGCGTCGCGAGCGCCTACGATACCGGCGTGACGGGCTGGGACCCGGACCCGACCGCGCCGCATTCGGGCTTCGAGGACCCGCTCCTCACCGCCATCCAGGCGCCGCTCACCAGCGCCATGATCGAGCTCTACGCCAAGCAGCTCAACTGGCGGGTGACGAACCTGCGCTACGAACTCCTCAATGGTTCGGTGAACCGGGGCTGGACCTGGAGCTCGGGCCGCAGCGCCCCGGAATCGGTGAGCGCGCTGCGGGGGGCGCTCGCCCTCGACGGCAACCTGCGCGTGCTGGTGGCCCACGGCTTCACCGACCTCGTCACGCCCTACTTCGTCTCGAAGCTCCTGATCGACCAGATCCCGGATTACGGCCCGGAGCCGCGCCTGAGCCTCGCCGTCTATCCGGGCGGCCACATGTTCTACTCGCGCCCCGAGGCGCGGGCCGCCTTCCACCGGGACGTGGCCGCCCTCTACGCCTCCGCCCTCAAGGTCCGCAGCGCCGGCGAGTCCCGGACCGGCATCCAGCCAACCGAGCGATCCCGGGACATGCCGTGAGGAACTCCGCCGTGAGACCCTTTTCCGGGACGGTGAAACCCGCCTCCGCCGCGCTCGCGCTGATCCTGGCGCTCGGCGCCTGCACCAGCACCGAGGTGCGGACGCCGCCCGTGCCGGCGGCGGTCAAACCGGCTCCGCCGGCCGCTCCGAGCGTCTCCGCCCCGACCGTCTCGGGCCCGGTCCTGGCTCCGGACGGGACCTGCACCGGACCGGCGGGCGGGAGCGCGACCGCGATCGAGCCCGGCATCGGCGAATGCGACCTCGTGCGCCTGAAGGGCAAGCCGCCCACCGACGTTCTCGTCGGCGAGGGCCGCGCCGGCCGCGAGGTCCAGGTGCTCTACACCGAGCCCGGCGCGAAGGAGTTGTACTTCTTCGTCAACAACCGCCTCGACCGGGTGGTGAAGTAGCGCCTCAGCGCATTAGCCAGACCTTGAGCCCGGTGCCGGCCACCGGCACCGGCTCGAGCCAGGGCACCGCGACCGCGCCCGTCGTCAGGCGCGTCGCGAAGGCGGTCTCGGCGCCGAGATCGGGGACGGGCTTCGTCGGGCAGGTCACCAGATAGGTGGCACCCCGCGCCGTCATCTGGCGGCGCAGGTCCGCCTCGCTTCCCCCCAAACCCTCGATGGCCGCAATGAGCCCCGGAATCGCGCGGTGATAGGGTGCCGCCACGATCGCGTGGGGCGTGTGGAGGAGGATGGCCGGGCCCATGTTGATGGGGGCCAGGATCGTGCCGGGGGGGAGCGCCGCGAGGGGTGAGACCGAGCTTTCCGCCTGGCAGGGCAGGCCTTCCGGCGTCGGCTCGGCCGCCCTCAGGAACGCGAGCGCGTAGGCCGGCAGCGACCAGATGGTGCTCACGAGGGATGCGGCGAGGAGCGATGCGCCGATGCGCCGACGCAGCGTCACCTCGGTCGCCTCAAGGAGCGTGAGCGCGCGGTCGATCGCCGGGCCCGCCACGAGCGGGATGAAGCCGGCTGCGATGTAGGTCCCGCGAAACTGGTCCCACCCGACGATCAGCCCCGGCCACAGGAACAGGCTGACGACGAGGAAGTAGCGTCGCTGTGTCGCCGGGCCGTACCGCACCGCCCAGGCGGCAGCCAGGGCGGCGGCGACGAGGGGCGGGTAGAAGGCCAGGATCTCGGGGCGCCCCTTGGCGATGAAGGCCGGCACCGACATCATCTCGCTGACCGCACGCAGCCAGCGCTCGTGCACCAGGGCCGGCATGCCCGGGAAGGGACCGCCAAGGCAGATCGGGAACAGGGCCGCGAAACCTGCCCCCAGCGCGACGCCGAGACCGGCCGCCAGCGCGAGCCGCCCATTCCAACGCGTCAGGTGCCGGTCGAAGATCGCGCAAGTCAGCGTGGCGATCATGCCGCCGACCGCGAGCCACAGCCAGGGCGGCGAGAGGGCATCGCAGGCCGTCGTGCCCCAGAGGGCGGGCGCCGTCTGCAGGCCGAACAGGAGGGCGGCGCCGAGGCCGAGCCCGAGGCCGAAGCCCGTGAGGCCGGCCAAGGCCGGCCAGCCCCGCGCGATCCAGTCGCCCACCAGGAACAGGGCCGCGAGCGCGAGGGTCGGCAGGCCCTCAAGCCCGATGGCGAGCGACAGAGCCGCGAGCGCGCCACCGAGGAAGGCCGGCACGAGGCCGCCGCGCACGAGGCAGAAGGCGAGGCCCAGCATCGCCAGGATCTGCAAATTGTGATGGTCGACCCGGCCCACGGTGAATTGGCCGACGAGCCCCAAGGTCTGGAGCGCGGCAAGGACCGCGAGCGCGGCCGCGCGCGGGTTCAGGCAGCGCCTGACGCCCAGGAACAGGATCACTCCGTAGAGGGCGAGGAGCAAGGGCGGCCACAGGGCGGCGGTCAGCCCCTCGGCGAGCGGCCGGCCGAGGAGCGGAGTCAGCGCAAGGATCGAGCCCGCCAGGGGCGCGTCGACGAGGCGCGACCAGTGGCTCGCCACGCCCCCCGGCGGCAGGAAGCGATGCTGGACATTGTCGTACCAGCCCTGGCCAGCGACGAGGTCGCGCACGCCGACGAGGCGCATCGCGTCGTCCGTGTCGCGCACGCGCAGATGCTGGATCGTGCCGAGGACATCCGCGACCGGGTAGAGCGTCGCCGCCGAGAGCGCCAGGATGAGCCAGAACACGAGGCGGGGATCAAGGCGCGTCGCGGGTGCGCGCGGCAGGCCGGGGGAGGCGGCGCTCAGCACGGCACGGCTCCGCAAGACCGTCCCCGCCCGCTCGCCGCCGTCATCGCCGTGCCCCTCTGAGCCCGGCGGCAGAGTGGCGCGCCGGCGTTAAGGATGGGTCAAACCCGCGACGCTCGCCGCGTGCCCGGGGACCGGAGGGCTTCCTTAACCATCCTGGCGGCAGAATTTCCCAGCGCGCGCCCCGGAATCCTGGCCGCGCGAGCGGATGGGCCGGAGTTGCGGATGAGCTACCACACCGAGACGCTGGTGATCGGCGCCGGCCCGGCCGGACTGACCGCCGGCTACCTCCTGTCGAAGCAGGGGCGCGACGTGCTGGTGCTGGAGCGGGATCCGAATCAGGTCGGCGGCATCAGCCGCACGGTGGCGCATAACGGCTATCTGTTCGATATCGGCGGGCACCGCTTCTTCTCCAAGGCGAAGGCGGTGGTGGATCTCTGGGACGAGATCCTGCCCGACGACTTCATCGAGCGTCCGCGGCTGTCGCGGATCTACTACAAGGGCAAGTACTACGCCTATCCGCTCAAGGCCTTCGAGGCTTTGCGCAATCTCGGCTTGCTGCAGAGCACGGCCTGCGTCCTGTCCTATCTCTACGCCCGGGCCAGGCCGATCGCGGAGCCGAAGAGCTTCCACGACTGGGTCCGCAACCAGTTCGGCGAGCGCCTGTTCTCGATCTTCTTCAAGACCTACACCGAGAAGGTCTGGGGCATGTCCTGCGACGCGATCTCGGCCGATTGGGCGGCGCAGCGCATCAAGGGGCTCGATCTCGGCGCCGCGATCCGCGACGCGCTGGTCCGCTCGCTGGGGCTGCGGCCGAAGCGCAGGGCCGGCGAGCCGGTGATCAAGACCCTGATCGAATCCTTCCGCTACCCGCGCCGCGGCCCCGGCATGATGTGGGAGGCGGCCGCCGCCAGGATCGCGGACCAGGGCGGGCGCGTGCTCCTCGACCGCGGCGTCGACGGCCTCAGCTTCGATGCCGCCACCGGAATCTGGACCGTGTCGGTGATCCGCCGCGACGGCTCGCGCGAGACCTACACGGCGCGCAACCTGATCTCGTCGGCGCCGGTGCGCGACCTCGTGGATGCGATCAAGCCGCGCCCGCTGAGCACCTTCAACGCCCGCGCCCTGCAATACCGCGACTTCCTCACGGTGGCGCTGATCGCCAAGTCGCGCGCGGATTTCCCCGACAACTGGATCTACATCCACGATCCCTCGGTGCAGGTCGGGCGGGTGCAGAATTTCCGCTCGTGGTCGCCCGAGATGGTGCCGGAGGCGGGCTATACCTGCCTCGGCCTCGAATATTTCTGCTTCGAGGGGGACGGCCTCTGGACCGCCTCCGACGACGACCTCGTGGCGCTCGCCAAGGCCGAGATCGGCAAGATCGGCCTGATCGCGCCGGACGAGGTGGTGGATGCCTGCGTGGTGCGCCAGCCCAAGGCCTACCCGGTCTACGACGAGACCTACCGCGACAATGTCGCGGCCGTGCGCCTGGAACTGGAGCGGGACTTCCCGACGCTGCACCTCGTCGGCCGCAACGGCATGCACAAGTACAACAACCAGGACCACGCCATGATGACCGCGATGCTCACCGTCGAGAACATCCTCGCCGGGCATCGGCGTCACGACATCTGGCGGGTGAACGAGGACGCGGAATACACCGAGGCCGGGATATCCGGCGCCGACGAGGCGCTGGCGAGCGAGCGGCTGGTGCCGCGCAAGGTCGCCTGAGGCGCCCGCGCCTTCAAAGGCCGGCCCGGCGTCAGGCTCGGCCCTTGCCGCGACGCTTGCGCGGCCTATCACTCTCCCGGACCGCCCGATCCCAGAGTGGCGGCGCCGGGAGGACGTCCATGCGATCTGCTGCTGTTGCCGTGACCTTTGCCGCGCTCGTGATGGGAACGACCGCCCTCGTGACGACGCTGTCCGCGCCGGCGCGCGCGCAGGGCGCCCCGCCGGCGGCCACCAAGGCGAAGGCCGACGATCTCGAGAAGCTCCAGGCCTTCCAGAGCACCGGCACGGCCGCGGCGCCCGAGATCCCGCAGACCGGCAAGCGCGCCGACGCGATCCGCCGCATCCTCACCAAGGTGAAGCTGCCCGAGGGCTTCAAGATCGATCTCTACGCCATCGTGCCGGATGCCCGGGCGCTGGCGGTGGGGCCGAATGCCGGCGTGGTCTTCGTCGGAACCCGCAAGACCAAGGTCTACACGGTGACGGACCGGGACAAGGACCGGGTCGCCGACGAGGTGCGCGCCTTCGCGCCCGGCATCGACTTCAAGGTCCCGAACGGCGTCTGCTTCTCCCGCGACGGCGTCCTGACGGTGGTGGAGCAGAACCGGGTCCTCGCCTTCCCGGCGGCCGAGTTCTTCTACGAGAATCCCGACGTGGCGGCCGGCGTGCTGGTGAAGCAGGGCGAGCTGATCCCGGCCTCCGAGGAGAGCTACAACCACACGGCGCGCGTGTGCCGGGTCGGAGCCGACGGCAAGACCTACATCGCGCTCGGCCAGCCCTACAACGTGCCGCCCCAGGACAAGCTCGATCTCTACACCAAGGCCGGGATCGGCGGCATCATCCGGATCGATGCCGACGGCAAGAACCGGGAAGTCTACGCCACGGGGGTGCGCAACTCGGTGGGGATGGATTTCAGCGCCAGCGACAAGGCCCTGTGGTTCACCGACAACCAGGTCGACGGCATGGGCGACGACCAGCCGCCGGGCGAGCTGAACCGCGCCACCAAGGCCGGGGAGAATTTCGGCTTCCCGTGGTTCGGCGGCGGCCATGTCCGCACCACCGAGTACAAGGATGCGGCGCCCCCGAAGGACGCGGTGTTCCCCCAGGCCGAGCTGCCGCCGCACGCGGCCGATCTCGGCATGACCTTCTACAGCGGCAAGATGTTCCCGGAGCGCTACTGGGGCGGCATCTTCACGGCCGAGCACGGCTCCTGGAACCGGACCCAGCCGATCGGCGCCCGCATCATGTTCGTGCCGGTCAACCCGGACGGCAGCGCGGGCCAGCCGAAGCCCTTCGCCGAGGGCTGGCTGACGAGTGACGGCGAGTATCTCGGCCGTCCCGTCGACGTCGCGGTGATGCTCGACGGGTCCCTGCTCGTCTCCGACGACACCGCGGGCGCGATCTACCGCATCTCCTACGAGGGCAAGTAGCCCCATCGTTGCCGCAAGGGCGGGCCCCTCCGATCCGGGAGGGGCCCGCCTCGTCCCGAGCCACGCGTGAGACCCGCGATGCTGCGTTTTGCCTGCCTGAGCCTCGTTGTCCTCTGGACCGTCACCGCCGCCGAGGCGGGTGACGCCGCGGCCGGGCGCAAGCGCGCCGTCGCCTGCCAAACCTGCCACGGCATGGACGGGCTCTCGAAGCTGCCCGAGGCGCCGAACCTCGCGGGCCAGGTCGAGCCCTATCTCATCAAGGCGCTGACCGAGTACCGGGACGGCACGCGCCGGAACGAGATCATGAACGTGGTGGCGAAGGAACTCTCCGACGCCGACATCGCCGACCTCTCGGCCTATTACGGCGGGCTTCAGATCGAGGTGCTGCCGCCCGGCTGAGGCGTCAGGGACGGCGCAGCAGGCGCTTGGCCTCGGCGCGGGCCGCGTGCTCGAACCGGGCGAGCCGCAGGCGCCGCTCCAGGGACAGGCCTCCGCCGGGCGGCACCGCCACGATCTCCGCGATGGTCTCGCGCTCGCCGTAGAGGCTCTCCAGCGCGGAGCCCGCGAGCGCCGCCGAGTCGAGGCGCCGGGCAAAGCCGGTCTCGTGCATCGCCCGGACGATCGCGGCCTCGAGCAGCAGGCCCGGCGCGGTCGCGCGAAGGGTCTCGTCATAGGCCGTCTTCAACAGCGTCGCGGTGCCGCCTCCCACCAGCGCGAGGCTGATCGCGATCGGGCGGCCGTCGAGGCGCAGGAGGTCGGCGCGCGGGGTCACGGGGCCATCCGTGCCCCTGAACAAGGCCCGCGCGAGGGCCGCGCCCTCCGGCCGGCAGGCCATGGCGGTGCCGGCTGCGCCCTTCCAGCCCGCCCGCTCCAGCGCCAGGAAGGCCTCGACGGCCGCCGCCAGGGCGGGGCCGGCCTGCGCCGTCTCGAAGGTCACGGCGCCGGCCTCCGCGAGGCGCCGCTCCCGCCGCCGCAGATCCTTGAAGCGCGCGCGGTGCGGATGCCCCTGAAGGTAGGCGTCGTGGCTCGCGCGCCGGTCGAGGATCGGGCGCTCGAATGCGGCGACGCGCCCGCAGGCCCAGCCGGCTCGCGCCATCGCCGCCAGGAGGCCCTTTCCGACAGCCGATTCCGCCGGCAGGAGCGGCCAGCGCCACGCCCGGCCGCCGGACGCGTCGGCGAGACCCGCGACCAGGGCCGCGAAGGTCTCGGGGCCATCCGCATCGCGCCCGACGAGGGGCGTCGTCGCGGTCACGAGGGGCGACAGGAACGGGCGCGCGACGTGGCCGCCGAGGCCGCTGAGGTCGCGCCGCATCCGGTAGGGCAGGGCGGCGACGAGGCGCCCGTGGCGCCGCACCGCGACGAGGCGCAGATCCGCGCCCGCGAGTCCGGCCGCCGCGTGCGCGGCGAGGACGTGGCGGCTGAAATGCGGATGCGGGTCGAGGGCCCGCTCGACCAGGTCGTCCCAACCCCGCGCGTCCTGCGCGAGGCTCGACGCGTCGACGCAGTCGATCTGGAACGGGGTTCGGCGCTGCCGGGGAATCATCGGGCGGGCCGCGTCGTCAGCCGGGACCAGACCGGCGTCGCAAGCCCGTGCACCGACCGGGCGGCGCGCGCCAGGGCAAAGCCCCGCAGGAGGGTGACGCCCGCGAGCGCCAGGGCGGCCCCGATCGGCCCGAGCCAGGGCACCAGCACTAGGCAGGCGAGCACGGCGAGCCCCAGCATCGCGGCCGTGATCACGGCGCAGAGGCGCTCGCCGCCGAGCATGGTCAGGAGGTCCTCGGCCGGACCGAACAGGGCGGCCCCGACGCTGCCCGCGACGAGGACGGCGAGGATCGGCAGGCTGTCGCGGAACTCCGGCCCGAACAGCCCGAGGAGGAGAGGGCCGGCCGCCACGAGGCCGAGCCCGACGAGCGCGGTCGCCCCGAAGACGGCCTGGCCCTGGCGCCGGACGAGGGCGGCCAGGGCCGCGCGCTCGCCCTGCGCGTGGAGCGCGCTGAAGCGCTGGGCGGTCGCCGCGGAGGCCGCGTAATGCACGAAGACGACGAGCTGCTGGATGCGGGTGGCCGCGAAATAGAGCCCGATCGCCGCCGGCGGAAGCAGGAAGCCCAGCACCACGACATCGACGAAGCCGAACCCCGCGGCGGCAAGATCGACCGCCGAGATCGGCAGGCAGGCGCCGAGCCAGATGCGCCAGCGGAACCGGCGCGGCCCCGGCGGCAGGACGCGCCGCAGCCGGACGATCAGGAGGACGGCCTGGAGCGCCACCGCGACGCCCGTGGCCAGGAGGGTGCAGGAGAGGGCGACGCTCGCCTGCGCCGGGGCTCCGAGGAGAACGGAGCCCACCATCGCGGCCATGATCAGGCCCTGCCGCAGCAGATAGGGCGGGGCGATGGCGAGCACGGCCCAGTTCTGGCTGCGCGCCACGCCCTCGAGATAATCCTGGAGCGCGAAGAGCGGCAGGACGAGGGCCGCGATCGCCAGGGGGGCGACGTAGGGCGCGGCCACCCGCCCACCCGCGAAGGCCGTGAGCGCGAGGCCCGCAAGCGTCAGCGCGAGGGCGGCGGCAAGCGTCGCCAGCGCCCCGCCCAGGAGGAAGCCGCGGGCGGCGTCGAGGTCGCCGCGGGCCTGTTCGGCCGGCAGGAAGCGGCAGGCCCCCTGCGACAGGCCGAGGGTCGCGGTGTGGCCCAGGATGGCGGTCCAGACCCAGACGCTCGCGAAGATGCCGTACTCGGCGCCCCCCATCAGGCGGGCCATCAGGACCTGGGCGCCGTAGGCGAAGCCGGCGGCCGCGATGCGGATGGCGAAGACGTCGAGGGCGGCCCGGGCGGGCCCGCGCCGCAGGGCCCTGAGGCGGCCGAAAGCCGTGCCGCGTGACGATCCCGCTGCGATGCTGGCTGCCATCCGGGCCCCGCGCCGGAACGCGCCCGGCGACGGATTCGCGGGCAGAGCGGCGGACCGGTCTAGCCCCGTGGCCGTTGCGGCCGGGTTAATGGGCGTCCGGCGTCGGGTTCACCTGGGGGCCGCGCGGATCGCGCGCCGCGGGCGGCAGGTCGGATTTCAGCACGGGCCCGGCCGTGCCGGTGGTGTCGGGCTGCAGCAGCGAGAGGGTGATGGCGCGGGTGACGTGCTCGGCCATGCAGCGCAGCCCGAGATCGTTGAGGCGGAAGCGGCTGCCCAGCATGTGGCCCTCGCTCTTCTCCGCACGCGCCGAGAGGTAGCGCATGGCCTCGTAGCGCTGGACCAGGGGAACGCCCTCGCGGGCGGCAACCTCCTGAACCTTGCGGACGACGCTGTTGTAATAGGCGTCGTCGGCGAGGCTCGCGGTGTAGAGCGGATCGACCAGGACCACGTCCATCTCGTGGGACTTGATCCACTTCACGGTCTCGTCGAGGGCGTCCCCGAAGGCATCGAGCTCGACGCGGGCCAGCGCGTCGTGGGTGCCCACCTGCCAGATCACGAGATCGGGCTCGACATCGGCCACCATGCTGCGCAGGCGCTCGGCCGCCCCCGAGGCGATCTCGCCCTGCAGCCCGCGGGCCTCCACCACCACGTCGACATCGGGGAGCGAGCGCTCCAGCGCCGTCTCCAGCTTCATCGGGTAGGTGGCCGAGGCACCCGGTCCGGCCGAGGTCGAGCCGACCGCGAGCACCCGCACGGGCCGCTTCTCCTTGAGGGCCGCCTTCACGGCCCGGAGCTTGGCGAGGGTGTAGAGCTTCGAGCCGGGCACCCGGCATTCCGGCGACAGGCTCGGATCGAGCGGCTCGGCGCCCGCCGCCGCGGCGACGTTGGGCGGCGACACGATGGTAGGGGCCGACGGCGCCATCGGCGCCGGAGCGGGGGGCAGACCCGCCTGCGGCTCCTCGGCCCGGGCCGCGGTGAGGCCGAGCCCGGCGGCCAGGAGGACCGCCGCGGCGAAGCGCGGGGCCGGACGCGCGGTCATGCGCGCGGCTGCGGCTTTCGGGAGCGCCATTCGACGAACCATGCGGTGAAACCCAGAGCCAATACGCCGCTGCTGATGACCAGAATATCAATCAAGAGACCGCCGCCCGTCCAGAAGCGCACCAGCTGCCCCCCAAGGCTGAGTACCGAGCCCATCGAGAACACAGCCAGCGAGTTTCGGCCGAGCCGCGCCAAGTATTGAACCACGGGCCCGATCCGCGGCGCAACCAAGCGATATACCGCCTGGAAGGCGAGGAGCACCCCAAGGAAGTGGATCAATCGCGCGGGTGAGAGATAAGTCTTGTCAAAGGTAAAAATAAGGCGCGGCTCCGGCACCGAGAGCGGATCGGGGCGCAGCTCAAGCACCGACAGGACGATCCCCACGAGGACGATCACGATCCCGGCCGGCATCAGACGGCGCGCCCAAAGCTGCAGCCTGTCCGATTCGCGGTTCCAATCCTGCAGCACGAAGCCGAGGACGAGGAGGAGCTGCCAGCAGAACGGATCGAAGAACCAGTCGCCCTCGCCGGGCCAGGAGGGCAGGTTCCACTCCTCCACCAGGCTGGCGAGGTAGAGCCCCCCGGAGAGCGTCAGCGCCGCGACCCGGCTCACCCGCGCCAGCAGCACGAAGACCGGCGCGATGCCGAGCAGCACCACGTAGAGCGGCAGGATGTTGAAGAAGCCGAGCTGGTGCGAGAGCAGCACCACCCCCACCACGGACTGGATCGGGTCGGCGAAGAAGGTCCCGGCATTGTGCCATTCGAGGATGAGCGGGTTGTCGAGGACGAGCGCCGTGCCGGCGATCATCGCCAGCGCGATCAGCATCACGGTGAGCTGGGCCCGATAGACCTCGATGGTGCGCGACAGGAGCCGCAGAACGGTCTTCAGCCGCGGCTCGGCCTGGCCGTCGCGCCCGCGCGTCGCGATGCCGATCGACCAGCCGGCCAGGAAGACGAACAGCTCGGCGGCATCCGAGATGCCGTATTGCGAGTAGGTGTATCGCTCGAAGGTATTGCCCGGGATGTGGTTGATGAAGATCGTCACCAGGGCGAGACCGCGCCAGAAATCGATCGCGTTCGGTTCCCGCATCGGGGTGGACAGCTCCGGGGCTTGAGGGCGGCGCTGCGAGGGCCGGGGGCAAATCACCCGGGCGGATCGCCGGGGCGGCGCGTCCTGATACGGTCTGCGGCCGCCAACTGCAAAGGTGACCATTGGGCGAAGGCGGCCGATCGCGGCGCGGCGGCGCGTCCGAATGGCCGCAGGCTGCGTCCGAATGGCCGCACGCTGCGTCCGAATGGCCGCAGGCGTGATTTCGCAACCTCAGGGCGTATTTCGGGTTTCCGCTGCAAGCGTTGGGTCCGCACGATCCTGCGGGTGCTGTCCGCAGGGTGGCGGCGCCTGCGCCGTTGCGCCGCCCAGATCCTGCCGGGAGAACCCATGCCGCACGTGAACAAACCCCTCGACGAGCAGGTGATCGTCGTCACCGGCGCCTCCAGCGGCATCGGGCTCACCACGGCCGAGATGGCGGCCGAGCGGGGGGCGCGCGTGGTTCTGGCTGCCCGCAACGGGGCGGCCCTCGCGCAGGTGCAGGCGGCGATCGAGGCGAAGGGCGGCAAGGCCATCCACGTCATCGCCGATGTGGGGGAGCGCGCAGATGTGGCGCGCATCGCCGAGCGCGCCGTCGAGGCCTTCGGGGGCATCGACACCTGGGTGAACAATGCCGGGCTGACGATCTACGGGCCGCTCACCGAGGTGACGGATGCCGACCATGAGCGCCTCTTGCGGACCAACCTCTGGGGCACGGTGCTGGGCTCCCTGGTGGCCGTCGAGCACATGCGGGCGAGGGGCGGCGCGCTGATCAATCTCGGCAGCGTCGGCTCCGATCTGGCCTTCCCGCTGCAGGGCATGTACTGCGCCAGCAAGCACGCCATCAAGGGCTTCACCGACACTCTCCGGATGGAGCTGATGCAGGCGGGCGTTCCCGTGAGCGTCACCCTGATCAAGCCCGCCTCGATCGACACGCCGCTGCCGCAGCACGCCCGCAACTACACGGACCGCGAGCCCAAGCTGCCGCCCCCGGTCTACCCGCCGGCCGAGGTGGCGGAGGCGATCCTCAGCGCCGCCGTGAACCCGCAGCGCGACATCTACGTGGGCGGGGCCGCCAAGGTCCTGTCCAACTTCAAGACCCTGGCGCCCGGCGCCTATGACCGCCTTGGCCCCGCCATCACCGCCCTCCAGCGCCGCAGCGAGAGCCCGCGCGACCCGGAAGGGGCGCTCTACGTCACCAAGCCGGATGGCCAGGCGCGCGGGTCGCATCCGGGCTACGTCATGCGGCGCAGCGCCTATACCCGCGGCAGCCTTCAGCCGCTCCCGACCGCCCTCCTGGCCGCCGGCCTCAGCGCCGCCGCCGCCCTGTTCCTGCGCGCCGGCTCGCGCGGCCCGAGGTCCTGAACGATGCTGCAACTGGTGCAGGGCGGCGTACCGCCGCTCCTCCCGCTGGCGCGGGCCGCGACGCCGAACCTGGCGCCCCGCCGCTTCGTCGACATGCCGGGGGGCCACCGCATCGCCTACACGGAGGCGGGGCGGGGGCCGGACCTCGTGCTGATCCACGGCGCCCTCCTGGCCCTGGAGGACATGTGGCTCGGACCGATGACGGCGCTCGCCCGTCATTTCCGGGTCATCGCCTTCGACCGGCCCGGGCATGGCGAGAGCACGAGGGCGCGCCTCGTCGACGCCTCGCCCTGGCGGCAGGCCGAGATCCTGGGCGACGCCATGCGGGCCCTTGGCCTGACGCGCCCGGTCGTCATCGGGCATTCCTTCGGGGGCGCCGTGGCGTTGTCGCTCGCCATGAGCCGGCCGGAGGCGATCGCGGGCGTCGTCGCGCTGGCGCCGATCTGCTTCCCCGAACTGCGCCTGGAGCAGGTGCTGTTCGGCCCGCGCGCCGTGCCGGTCGCCGGGGATGCGCTGGCGCATAGTGCGGGCGCGGCCGCCGACAGCGCCATGCCGCCGCTCCTCTGGCGCGCCATGTACCTGCCCCAGCCGATGCCGCCGCGGGTGGCGGCCGAGTATCCCTTCGCCTGGACGCGCCGCCCGGGGCCGATGATCGCGAATGGCGAGGATGCGGCGAGCCTCTGGCCCGCGCTGACGCGGAGCGCGCTCCGCTACGCGACCTGCCGCGCCCCGGTCCACATCCTGGCGGGCGATGCCGACCTCGTGGTGAACCCCCATCTGCACGCGGCGAACGCCGCCCGCCTGATCCCTGGGGCCCGCGACGACCGGCTTCCCGGCATCGGCCACATGGTGCACCACGCCCGCATCGACGCCGTGGTCGAGGCAGCCCGGGCGATGTTGCCCGCCTGATCCGGGCCGCCCCGCTCGGATCCGCCCAGACGAATGGTTAATCGCGGCGTGGTAGCGCCGGACGGACCACCATTCGCGGCGAATCGATGAACGGCAGCGCAGCAGACGCAATCGGGATCCTGGCGGCGTTCCTGATGGGCGTCCCGCTCGTCCTGCTGCCCGGCTACGCGCTGGCCGCCGCGAGCCGCCTGTTCGACCGCGACGCGATCTCGCTTGGGCGCGGCTGGCTCCTCGCCACCCTGTTCGGGCTCGGCCTGCTGCCGTTCCTCGACAGCACCCTCACGCGCTTCCTCGGGCTGAAGGCCGCGGGCGCCGCAAACCTCATCCTGGCGCTCGCGGGCCTCGCGCTCGTCCTCCGGAGGCGCCGGCCTTGGCGGATCGACGCCGTGGCGGGGCTGCTGATCCTCGCCTGGATCATCCTGGTGATCGGCGTCTCGATCGATGTCGACGTGGCGGGCCGGATCTACCAGCCCCTCATGGTCATCGACCTCGTCAAGCACGCGGCGACGACGCGGGCGATCCTCGAGACGGGGGCGCCCCCCATGGACCCGTTCTTCGCCCGCGAGGGCCGGGTCAGCTACTACTATTTCTTCTACACGCTGTCGGCCCTGGTGAACGGGCTCGGCCGGCCCCTGGTCGATGCGCGCACGGCCTTCCTCGGACTGACGATCTGGATCGGAATCGGCCTCTACGGCCTCCTCGACCTCCTCCTCGCCCAGTCCGGCCTCGTCCGGCGGGCGGCACCCGGCCATGCCCGCGCCGCGCTCGCGGCGCTGCTTCCGGCCGCCGGCCTCGCGGCCCTGTTCGCCTTCCACGCGCGGCACGTCTTCGGCTTCTGGATCACCGATACCGGCTCGCTGAACGAGCAGGTGACGTGGTGGGGCACCTCGCTCCTCTGGGTCCCCCACCACGTCACCGGGCTCCTCGCGGCGTGGCTCGGGTTGCTGGCGCTGACGCGCGCGGGCCAGGACAGGCTCGACGGGGCTGAGCCCGGCGGTACCGCCTGGATCGCCGTGTTGGTCGCCGCGACCGCCTTCGCGTCCTGCGTCGGCCTGTCGGTCTGGGTCGCCTGCGGGGCGGTGGCGACCGCCGCCCTCTGGCTCGCCCTGCTCCTGCGCGAGCGGGACTGGCGCGGGGCGGCGCTCCTTGTCGGCGCCGGCATCCTGAGCCTCGTCATCGCGGCTCCCCATCTCGCCGACCTTCTGGCGAACCGGGCCGATGGCGGCGCCGGGATCGCCCTCACGGTGCGGCGCTTCGGCCCCCTCGACAGCTTCGATCTCGACGATCCAACGCGGTCGCTGCTGCGCCTTCTCCTGCTGCCGCTGAATTACGGGCTCGAATTCGGCGTCTTCGCGGCGGGCACAATCCTGTTCTGGCGCGCCGTCCCGCTGCGGCAGGCCCACGCTTCCGAGGTCGGCCGCCTGCTCACGCTGAGCGCGCTCGCCTCCCTGGTGGTCGGGACCTTCCTCAAATCGACCATCATCAACAACGACCTCGGTCAGCGCGCGCTCCTCTTCGCGCAGGTCTCGAGCCTGGTCTGGACCGTGGCGCTCGTGGTGCGGTTCCGGGCCGACCGGGTGCCGGCCGGCCTCGGCCCCCCGGGGCGCCTGCGCATGCCGCCCGTGATCGCGGGACTTGCCGTCCTGGGCTATGTCGGCTCCGCCTATTTCCTCGTCTGGCAGCGCGCCTACCGGCTGTCCGGCGAGCCGGATACGCGCTTCGTCAACGCGCAACCGGCGGTCGATTACGGGCTGCGGGATGCCTATCACTGGGCCGCGGCCGGGCTCCCGGCGAGCCTGGTGCTCCAGCACAACCCGGCGCCCCCGCGCGCCTTCGCGTTCGGCCTCTACGGCCTCCAGCCCACCGGCGTCGCCGATCGCAGCGCCCGGCTCTACGGCGCGGCCTCTGCTGAAATCCTGGCGCGGGTCGACCTCCTGCGTCCGGTCTTCGCCACGAGCCTGCCGGCCACCGAGGTCCGGGCCCGGGCGGAGCGCGCCGGAATCGGTGCCATCGTGGTCTCGTCGGCGGATCCGGCCTGGGGCGATCCCGGGTCCTGGATCTGGGAGGCGCGCGCCGTCTATGCCGCGCCCCGGGTCCGGATCATCCGGGTCGCCGACCTATGAGCCGCGCCAGCCTGCAGGAGGCGCCCGTGACGCCCGAGAGCACGGTGATTCGTGAGCGGCCGGTGATCGCGTCCGGTCGCGCATCGCCGGAACGGGGCCGGATCGGACCGGGCCTGCGCTGGGCGGCCGCTCAGGCGGTTCTGCACGCGGGCGCCGTCGCGCTCGGCTTCCTCAGCTTCGTCCTGCTGTTCCAGCTCGATCTCGGCGCGGGAATCACGATCCTGTTCTACCGCGGCCTCGTTCTCCTCGGCCTCGCCTTCGCGGTCACGCTCGCGCTCACGACCTGGCTCGCGGGACACTTCGCGCGGACGGGCCTGCGCCGGCGCGACGCCCTTGCTGCCTGCATCCTCTCGCTGTCGCTGAACCTGAGCTTCCTGGTGCTCTTCCCCGTGACGGTCGACCGCTCCATCAGCGTGTTCATGCTGGGGCAGATGGCGGCGCATCCGGACGACGTCGTCACGCCCGCGCAAATGCGCGCCACGTTCCAGGACGTCTATCTCGGCGAGTACCGCCAGATCGAGCGGCGCATGGACGAGCAGGCCCTCTCCGGCAACGTCGTGCCGGTGGGCGACGGCTACAGGATCACGCCCCAGGGCCGCGCCTTCATCCGCCTCTCCGGCCTGATCGCGCGCGCCTTCCGGACCGATCCCCGCCTCGTGGCCGGCACCGCGCCGCCGCACCGCGACTGAGCCGGGCCGGAGGCGCGCCATCGGCCTCCGGCTCGGCAAGGCCCGGGGTCCACGGCCTCGCATGGCCGCTCCTGCCTCGCCCTGGCTCGGTCCGCTTGCCCCGCTTGACGGTCAGGCCGGGGAAAGCAGGTCGTCCCGCACATCGGCGGCGGCAACGTCCATCAGCGGCGTGCCGGGATCCAGCGTGGGCACAGCCGCGTCGTCCCCGTTCGGCTCGGGCCGATGCGCCGCGCAATCCCCGTCGCCGTGGTGGTCCCGGTCCGGCGTCTCGCCGGTCAGCAGCGCGAGTAGTTCCTGGACCGGGAAGGGCTCCGCCGCGACGTCCCGGAACTCGGCGCGCGTCGCATCCTCGACGGTCAAGTCCACCGCGCCGGTGGTGGTATTGACCGTGAGGACGAAGTGGTCGGTTCCGTCGATCACGCTGATCTGATCGGGATCGAGATCGGTTTGGCCGTCGAGGGAATCGATGAACGCAACGACCTCCTTCTCGAGGGCGATGTCGGAATCGGCACGGAAATTGGTGTAGGCCTCGACCCGCACCGTGCTGTTGTCCGGTTCCGTCAGGTCGAACGCGATCTTCACGGCGTGGTCGAACGCGATCTTCACGGCGTTGTCGAACGCGAAGAAATCGGGATTGTCCGTGTCACCCGTCAGGAGCGCGACGAGGTCCTGGACCGGGAAATCCTCGGCCGGCGTATTCTCGAAGACCTTCGCGCTGCTCGGCTCGAATTGCAGCTCGACCTGCTCCGTCGCGGTGTTGACCTGCAGGGTGAAATGATCCGTCCCATCGATCCCCTCGAACCGATCGGGATCTCCGTGCGGGTCGATCAGCCCGCCGACGAATTCGACGATCTGCTGCTCGAGCGCGATCGTGGCCGGGTCGGTATAATTCGTCAGCGCATCGATGGTCAGGGTCGGCGCGCGATGACCGCTGAGGTCGACCGCGATCTTCAGATCATCGGAAACCGCCAGGTAGTCGGGGTCGTCCCGATGGTCGTGAGCCAGGCCGCCGAAATGGCGCGCGGTGTCTGCGTCATGCGGTTCATGGTCGGGGGAAGACGACGTATCAGTGAGGGCCATCGGTGATCCTCCTCAACGCTGCGTGGACAATGCGCCTGACAATTCCGCGGAAGCGACGCGCGGCGTCCGCACCGATTGCAGGGACCGTCAAGCTTTCGTCGAGGTGGCCAACTCGAATGGTCGGTTTGGACCCCTCCGCTGATTCGTGTCAACCGATGAGGCAGAATGCGTAGATTTTGAACATTATCGATTTTTCTTGGTCGCGCCGAGGAACCCGAGTCCGGATCTGCGGTTTCAGCCGGAAATTCTTGCGAAACTGCCACGAATGCATTCGCAATCCGAACGCAAAGCTTCAACTTCGCTGGAATCGCTCGTCCACCCGCCTCGGCGTCTGGTCGCCTCGCGGGCAGGACCCGCGCTGCCGAAGGCCAGCGCGAGGGCGGCGCGGCTTGTTGCAAGGCTCGGAAGCGATCTTCCATCGACTTGGCGGCCCAGATCGCTGATCTGCAATCGTTGCAATATTTTGTCGATCAATCTTGAGATGTGATCTCGCACATCCGTGCAGAACGCTTCGAATTCGCTTGGAATCGCCCCTGCGACGATCCCCGATCGGTGTTCAGGCTGTGATCGCGCAGCCGGAACGGGGCACGCGGTGCGGCGCTCCGGCATCGAAGGATCGCAAGCGCTGCGATGGCGCGCCGCGGGTCGCGGCTCCGCGCCAATTCCAGGATCAAAGCGCATTGATTGAGAGAAGTGGTGCCGCAAGAGGGATTCGAACCCCCGACCCCCTCATTACGAATGAAGTAACAGGCTCGTCGCCGTTCTTCGTCGTCCTTCGCCGGTCGTTGCGCAAACCCTTGATAACGCTCCTGGAACCGTCATAAATCTCTTCGCATGCCTTCGCTGGGGTTCGGCAGCAATCGGGTCGTTCTGCGCCCCCATTGCGCCCCCAGGGATGTGGCTGCCTTGCGAATGAGGATGCTAGAATGCCGGCTCAGCCGCTTACCGATGCCTCTGTGAAGGCTATGAAGGCCGCGGGTGGCAAGCGCATGGACGTACCCGACAGCCGGTGCCGAGGCTTAGAGCTGCGTGTCACGGTGAGCGGCCAGAAGACGTGGTGCTTCCGCTTCCGCGACAAGAGCACGGGCAAGACCCAACGGTTGACGCTCGGCCAGTACCCCGTGCTGGGGCTGTCGGACGCGCGTGCCCGAGCCATTGCAGCCAGTCGGCGGGTGACTGAGGGGGGAAGCCCGATTCAAGACCGGAAGGCCGCGAGAGAACTTGCCGCGCAGCGCGATGCGGATGCGCAGGCACACGCCTGGGAGCGCCTCGCGGAGCTGTACCTTGCGAAGCATGCTCGGCCGAAGAAGCGCTCAGCTAGCTACGACGAGGATCTGTTGCGGCTGCATGTAACGCCACTATGGGCTGGGCGAGACTTCCGGACCATCAGACGCCAGGATTGTATTAGCCTCCTCGAAGGCGTGGCCGAGACGGGCAAAGGGGCCTTGGCAAACCGGCTGCGCCCCCTGCTGTCGAAGATCTTCAAGTTCGCGACCGATCGTAGCCTTCTTGACGCATCGCCCGCCCTCACGCTGCCAAAGCCTGCCGAGGACTTGGCCCGAGACCGCGTACTCAGCGACGCAGAGATTCGCCTACTGTGGTCAGCCACCTCCGGAGCGGCCCCATTCTCATCCACGGTGGCGCTAGCCCTACGCTTGATACTGGTCACCGGGGCTCGGCCCGGCGAAGTTGCCGGCATGAACGAGAGCGAGCTATCCGAGCTGGATAGCCGCGGCGAAGCGGTTTGGCGCGTACCCGCGGGACGCATGAAGGGCAAGCGGCCCCATGCTGTTCCTCTCACACCCCTTGCCGTCTCAATCATCCGCGACGCGCGAGCCATTGTTGATGACGCCGCAGAGCGCCGGGCTCAGGCAAGCGATGCCTCACCTCAGCCCGTTGGCACGCGGGCCATCTTCGCCTCGCCCCGAGGCATCCCCGGTGCGGATCCGATCGACGCTCATGCCCTGGCGCGAGCGATGGCCCGCCTGGGCCCGAGCTTAGCGAAGGGTCCGGTCGAGGGTTCGCCAGCCTGGGCAACCGCGGCAGGCTGCGACTCCTGGCAGGTGAATGCGCCGACACCGCACGATCTGAGGCGGACCGCCGCCACCGGTATGCGATCACTCGGGGTCTCGATTTCCGATGTGCAGGCGGTGCTCGGCCACGTTCGGCGCGATGTACTCGGCCTTCACTACGACTGGCACGACGCGATGGGCGAGAAGCGGGCCGCGCTCACGCGATGGGCGGTTGCGCTGGAGCGCATCATCTCGGCCGAGGCAGCGCAGACGGTTGTGGAGCTTCGGCCGAGGCAGGCGGGGGCGGCGTGATGGCGCTGGATCAGCTGCCCGTGAAGATGCCTCAACCCGAGATCACAGACATCGTCGCGTCATCTACCGTCGTTGCTGATGGCGAGAGGAAAGGTTCGGCCGAGAAGGTGACAAAGCCGTGAGGCGAACACTTGCTCGGCCGAACGAGTGTTCGCCTGCCTGTTATTCTGGCGGCTTGCTAGAAGGTTACTGCTTAGATCGCCTCAGGAAATCCTGCACGATGTTGGACATGTCGAACGATGTGCCACCTTGTACTGGAGGGTATGCGGCCAGCGTCTTGAGGTGCTCCTCGACGAGCTCCGACATGGGCTCGAAGACCCAGGAAGTCTCTTGGCTCAGGTGCCCGTAGGAGTCCTTGTTGTCGTAGCTCTCGAACGGATCGGCACGTATGTTGATGAACAGGGGAGCGTGCCGGGCGGTGACGACGTCGTAGTAGTTCTCTCGGGTTGAGAAGTGCAGCTTCCAGGGTCCTTGGCGGACGGCCATGAGCCTGCTCTCGAAGTAGTAGAGGAAGTCGTTGCGGTTGCTCTCGCTCGTCTTCCCTGTCCAGTAGTCTAGGTTGCTGACCCCGTCGACGTACTGCTTCTTGTCGCGCTTCAGATCTTCAGCGACGTTCGGGACGCCTGCAGCCGCAGCGAACGTGGTGAACATGTCCATGTGCGCTTGGATGCCGTTGAGGGTTTGGCCAGGCTTGATGACGCCCGGCCACCGCAACATTGAGGGCACGCGAACGCCGCCTTCGTAGGTGGTCATCTTCTCGCCGCGGAACGGCGTCGTAGCCCCCTGCCACCAAGAGGAGTGCTCGGGCCCGTTGTCAGTCGAGTACCAGACGACGGTATTGTCTTCGAGGCCGTTCGCTTTCAGGAAGTCCAGAACCAAGCCGACATCATGATCATGTTGCAGCATGCCGCTGCCGTGCAGGTCATCCTGGAACGTGTATTTCTGCGCCGCGTAGCGCCACTTCTCGTTCAATCGCGTGTAGAGGTGCATCCGGCTGGTGCTGAGCCACACGAAGAACGGCTTGTTGTCCTCGCGTGAGCGCTTCATGAAATCGAGGGCCTTCGGGATGACTTCCACTGCGTCGAAGTCCTCCATCCGCTCCTTGCCGAGCTGGCCTGTGTCCTCGATGCGCTGCTTGCCTACACGTCCGAAGCGAGGGTCGACGGTCGGGTCGTCGGTGTCGGTTGCCCAAGAATGCAGGACCCCGCGGGTGCCGAACTTGCGCCGGAAGGCTTCTGAGCCGCCCGGGTACTTCTCGGCATAGGCGCGGTAGTCCGGGTACTCGTGCTGCTCCTGGGTCGTGAGGTGGTACAGGTTGCCGAAGAACTCGTCGAAGCCGTGCATCGTCGGAAGATGCTCGTTGCGGTCGCCGAGGTGGTTCTTGCCGAAGTGCCCACAGCGATATCCTGCCCGCTTCAGGACCTCGGCGAGGCACGGCGAGGCGGCCTGCAGCCCGAGCTTGTCACCCGGCATGCCGATCGTGGTCATGCCGGAGCGGATCGGGTACTGCCCAGTGATGAAGGCGGCTCGCCCAGCGGTGCAGGAATTCTGGGCGTAGTGATCGGTGAACCGGATGCCCTCGAGGCCGATGCGGTCGAGGTTCGGCGTGGTGTAGCCCATCGTCCCCATGCCGTAGGCACTGACGTTCTGCCAGCCGATGTCGTCGCCCCAGATCACAAGGATGTTCGGCGGCCGGTTGCCTGCCGGAGTGGTCGGGCTCGCTGGGGGAGCAGAGGGGCTGACGGGCGCCTGCGTGGCAGGAGCCTGGGCGATCGCGGTTCCCTGCGAGACCCCAGCTGTCGCGAGGGCCGTCCCGCCGAGCAGCAGGCTACGGCGGCTCAAGTTGGGCTCAGCGCTGGCGGAAGAGACGTCAGCACGGCTCGGCTTGTCGATCGACATCGGTTCTCTCCTCGGGATCAACGGGACCGCACGACGCAGCGGAAGCCGATGTGGCTGGTGGAGGTGTCGACTGGGTGCGGGTGGCGCGCGGCCGGGCGGTAGCGCCGGCAGTAACTCGGTGCGCAAAGGTGCGAGCCACCCTTGATCACCCGGCGCGGGATCCGGACCGCCGGCTGGCCGGGGTCGTAGCTTCCTGTCTCAGGCCCGCCGCGCGGGTTCGACGGCACGCAGCAGGCCTTCGGCGCATCCGCCGGATGCCGGGCGGCGTAGAAGTCGCTTGTCCATTCCCAGACGTTGCCGATCATGTCGTGGAGGCCGAAGCCGTTCGGCGGGAACGCGGTGACCGGCGAGGTGCGCTCGTAGCCGTCCTCGGCGCGGTTCTCGTGCGGGAAGGCGCCCTGCCAGGTGTTGGCCATGTGGTGCCCGTCCGGCATGAACGTGTCGCCCCAGGCGTACTCGGCCCCGTCGAGGCCGCCGCGCGCGGCGAATTCCCACTCGGCCTCGGTCGGCAGGTCCTTGCCGGCCCAGGCCGCGTAGGCCTCGGCATCCGCGTAGGCGACGTGGACGACTGGATGCTCGTCGAGGCCGGCGATCGACGAACCTGGCCCTGTCGGCCGCCGCCAGTGCACGCCAGGCCTGAACCGCCACCACGCGCTCCAATCCCGGAGGTCGACTGGACCCTTCGGCGGCTTGAACATCAAGGAGCCGGCCTGGAGCATGTGCGGCAGAGCGCCCGGGTAATCCTCGGCCCTGGGCTTCGTCTCGGCGACGGTGACGTAGCCGGTGGCCCGCACGAAGGCGCGGAACTGAGCATTGGTGACCGGCGTGCGGTCGATCCAGAACCCGTCGACCCGGGCCCGATGAACCGGCGCCTCCTCCGGGTAGTGCCGGTCAGAGCCCATGCGAAAGGTGCCACCGGGCAGGAAGACCATGCCTGCCCGAAGGTCCGGCGAGCTGGTCGGACGGTCGAGGACAGGGACCGCCGTCATCGCTCAGAACTTAGCCGCTATGGGCCTGGGCTCGGATGCGGCCTTCGGAGGGGCCACCCACAAGGGGAAGGAGACCTCGAAGAAGCCGATGGTGCCCTGGAAGCGGTTCTCCACCTCCACCTCGCGCAGCACCTTCAGCCGGGCGGTCACGGGGACCTTGCCGAGTTCACCGGTCACGCTGATGGTGCCCCCCACCGCCGTCGTGCGGCCCATGAACGGGCCGAGCCGGGCCCCTGGCCCGCTGTCGCCCGTGATCTGCTGGTAGTGCGAGGCAATGACGCCGACCGACACCTCCTTGGAGAGATACTTTGAGGCCGAGACGTCGACGTGGAACTCGGTGCCGGTGTCGTACCGGGTCGCCGGGTTACGTCCGTTGAGCGTGAAGCCGGCGGCCGCGGACAACTCGTAGCCGAGTGTCGGGTCGAGGTAGGTCGCCGCGGCCGAGATGTCGCCGACGTAGCGGTTCAGCGCTACGTTCGAGAGTTGCCCGGGTTCGTAGGCGCCAGCCGGGATGCTTAGCACGCCCGCGAGCTTCCAGTGCCAGTTGCCGGAGTGCCAGCCGAGCGTGCCCGACACGATGGGATCGCCCGGGTTGAAGGTGGCGTCGCCGACGGAGACGCCCACGGGACGGCCGAGCGCTTGGTTGATGAGGGGGCCGTTGAGAAGGACGCCCGCCCGCACAGCCGGCTCGCCGAAGGGCATGACGAAGGCGAAGGCCAGGTCGCCACCGAGGATCTGGACCGGCGTGACCCAGAGGGCGGTCACGAAGTCGGCGACGAGGTTCACCTTGGCATCGGCGATGACGTTGCCGCCGATTTGTGTCTGCCGATTGCCGCTAATCCTGGCGTTGTAGAACCAGGTGGTGCTGTCGAAGTAGAGGCCGGGCGGTGGCACGATGCCGCCGAGCGGCACGGCCTGCCCTTCGATGTAGAAGCTGAGGCCACCTTCTGCTGCCTCGGCCGAAAGGCTCGTGGCGATTGCGCTTCCGAGAATCAGACTGCCGACGAGGTGACGCGCGAAAGGCCGCATGCCCGCTTCCCCCAAAGCTTACCCAGCGATCAGGTCATGATCCTGTGCTGATAGGTGCGATTGAACATGCTTTGGCAGGGACATCCAGTGCTCCAGAGCCCCAGCTCAACCTTAGGTCACGCCGCCGCCGCTTGTCCGCCTCCGTACGGAAAGCACCACATGTGCGTCCGAGATATATCGCCTTGCACGTCGAACGGCGCATCTAATGCCCTCTGCCCGGCACCGTGTGACGCCCTCCACCTGTCGGCTGATTACGCATCGATGCTGAGCGTCGCATCGCGGCACGGCTCCCCCCTTCGAGTTCTTGGAGTGTGCCTCACCGCGGGGCAGCGCCCCCCCCCGAGGTAACCTCCTCGGAGAACGGTCCCTAAAGGGGGAGGGGTAGCGAGTTGCAATTCAGCAATCGTCAAGCCGAGCCACCTGCAGCATCGAGCACTTCCTCGGCCCGCGGGGCGAGCCCGCGAAGTTCGACCGGCTAATGAGAGGCCGGCTTTGCGCCCGTGTCCACCTGAATGAGGACGGCAGTGCCTTGCTAGATGCCATTCTCCTAGACGGACAGGAGCACGCGAGAAGTCCCCGCTCGGTGCGGTGCCACATGCCTCCTACCCGAAGATATTTAAAGTAGTAACGCTGGCGATACTGGCCATTCGGCTCACTCACGACACTGACGGTGCCTGAAAGTGTCGCCAGCGTTACTGGCATCGATACCGCTAGCGATACTGGCTTCTAAATCTCACTCGGCTGCCCGACACCGCCCGGTGGCTGGCGCTCCTGAGTGATTTGCCCGCTCAGAGCGCCGCTGAATTCCTGCCAATCGGACCCGAGCCGATGCTGCCTCGGCCGACGCAAGATCGGCGAAGCGACTCCACTTCGACTCTGGCATGTCCCCATGAATGGTCGGCAACCAAGCGAGGCGAAAGGTTGTAGCGTGTCCGGCGTATTCACCCCAGGCACGCGTCCCTTTCTCAGAGATGGCTATGAAACCAAGTTCAATAGCCTCATCAATCGCTTTCTTCACCGAGTTGCGCCGAATGCCATATTCCTCGAAGTTATTGTAAGTAACTGGGAGTGCTCCATTCTTATTGCCGCCGTGGCTCATGTGCTCCACCATCACGCGCTCGACCACGAGCCTCGCATTCCGTGACATGGCGCGCCATGCCGGGCTTCGAAGCATAGGCAGTGTGATCCAGGCGAAGGGGACGCCTTTCGGGGGCTTGTTGAACTTGCGGAAGCGCGGGTCCTTGAAAGCTCCAGTGGACCGGCCCGTCAGATCGACGCCGCGGCGGGTTCGCGAGTTCTCGGTCATGCCGCTCCTCCCGGCACAGAGAGAAGCCTGCAGGCACAGGCCCGAATGTGCCCCTCGATGGAGGCGATCTCGCGAACCATCACTTCCGGCGCGACTCCTCGCCGCGCCATCGTCTCTTGCTGGATCGCAAGCTGGCGCAGGAGGTGCGCCTCTGCTCTCAACGATGAAGCCGCCTGCGCCATGAGGTTTGCGTGGCGCAGAATGAAGTCGCGGTCACGTGAACGGGGGAAAGGCAGCACTTCAGCGCTCATCGGACACCCTCCGAGGTGGGTCCGCTTTCACCGCCGTTGCCATTGAATTGCGCAGTGGGCAGCGAAGCCTGGAAGCGCGCGACTTCCGCCTCAGAGATGAAGGTCCGGCCTCCGAGCTTGAAGGCGGTAATCCTGCGCTCGTTCAACAGCTTGTAGATCGTGGTCTCCCCAATCCCAAGCATCGCACGAGCTTCCTTGATGCTCATGAAGCGATTGTTGTGGCTGTTCATGTCTGCCCTCGCTGGCCTCGTTGAGGCGCCAGAATGACCTTCTTCACGCTGCATGCCGGCGCTCTCGCGCCGCCAATGCCCGCAAAGGGCCGTAGGCCTGCAGGACCTTTCGGCACTCGCCACTGGTCTATGCCTGGCTTCGCGGAAGAACGTCGTAGGACTGAGCAGATGCCCCTGGGCGCACCCGAAGCTCGACGCGCGTGATTGGCCTGGAGGACCGAAGGGCAATCAAGTCAGCCCAAGATTGGGTTCGCGCCTTCGGGATGGCGCGCGAGCCTGCCTCAGGTGCCCAATGAGCTTAGTGCGATTGATTATCGGCGGACGGAAAGAGCCCGAATCTTCCTTCGCCTTCTCCTCCAGTGAAGGCAGTAACCTCTACGTCAAGGAGGTCTTTCGGTGGGTCGGCGTTCTCAAGCACGATGATCTGTCCGAGGCCCTGCATGCTGGCAAGCGATCTGTAGAAGTGCTCGTTCAGCGCTGATGCCCTTAGAACCAACTCATCCGCAGCCATAGGCCCGTGGCGGGTCTGCTTGAGCGGCTCACGATACGTCAGAAGCGGGGTGTCCAGTGCCACGAAGCCTGGGTGCGGCAGGTCTCTTCTGCGGCAGTGGATAAGAACGCCAATCTTGAAGGCAGCATGCAGAATTGCCCTCACACCTTTGCCGTTCGCTCGACGATCCTTTCCGTTAATACGGATATCGTGCGTCGCTAGATCGAAGCCAACTTGCGGGTCCCCGGGGAACTTCCAGGCTTCAAGTAATTCTTGAATGATTCGCGCGAATTCATGCCCGGTGCCGCCATCGACGCCGACGGCAAGCCTACTCGTCGAGGGCCTTCTCGCAGGCCTTACATCCAGCTGAGACCGTCGAGCTAGCAGCCTATCGCGGCGCCGATGTAGTTCGATTTGGTGCGCAAGCTTGTCCCGCACCGAGAGCAAGCGTTCATACTCGGCTCGTCCTTGAGCCTCTCTCGGCCGAAGCTCTGCAAGCTCGCCCTCAATCCGACTGAGACTTACGTCTAGTTCCTCAATGCGACGGCGAAGACCTGCCGCCTCCGCGCCAAGTGAGGTCATGGTATGTCGTAGGTCACGCCGCTCATACTCAATCTTCCGACCCTCTGCGCGAGCAGCTTGATGAGAGCGAGCTATTTCTTCAGCCCCGTGATGATAAGCTTGATGCTCTGGTCCAGCGCCACAGGCAGCACACGGTCTGTCTGCCAGCGCAAGTAGCAGGAACCCGCCCTCTTCCAGAGCCTCAAGCCGTGCTATATCAGACACATAGACTGCATCGAGCTTTGCAAATCGCCGTAGCGTGACATCTAGCTCCCGTACCCGAGCTGCTAAGTCGTTCAGAGTGTCGAACACCTCCCTACGTTCCACTAGCAGAGTGTCGATCTGGTCCTGCCGCGAGCGCATCTCATGTTGGTGCGTTGCTAGAGTGGCTCCGAGCCGCTCAGTCTGCTGCATTAGCTCCGCACGTGTGGGATGGTCCTCGCCGAGTTCCTCGTCCAACCCAGCAATCATCTCGTCGACGAGGTCGATTTGACCAGTTACGCGCGCCTTCCTCAACGCCGGCTTCATGGTCGACACCACTGCGCTATCATCTCTCCCAGTCAGAAGAATTCGGAAGACGTTCCGCTCGACTGTATCGGTCACGTACTGACCTGACAGTATTGGGCTACGCTCGTCTATGATTGCGGTCTCGTCGACAATTAGAAAGCGCATAAGGTGCCGGAGGCTCAACGATTCCTTCTCGCCATTAGCATTCCTGGCAATCATCTTGCCCTCAAGCCCGAGGGTCGTGAGCAAGTAATTCGAGAGATTGTCGTTGCTCTTTGCATCATGCTCGCTGTGGAGGGGGGTACCTGTAATGTTGCCAGGGCGCTCCTCATGCAAACCTTCGAACAGCAGGTAATCACCTCCTAGCGTTGAGCGATAAAGTGTGACCTCGCGGCTGCCGGGAAGCAGTAGCCCAAGAACAATTCCATTATATCCGCGGCGCTCGTCAATATCTGGAAGCGGTCGAGAGCTGCCCAGCATGTAATCAATGGACTTGCAGATGAACGACTTGCCAGTGTTCGACGCACCGTAGACTATATTTAGGCCTGGAGCGAAGTGCAGGCCTGCTGGCTCGAGACCCGGACCGGTAAAGGCAAGGTGCCGAAGGGTGAAGCCTTTGGTATTCATAGGCCGATTTCGCTGCTATCGGTCGCGGTGCGGAACTCAGCGGTCCAACGACCGATGCGCTCACTGACAATCCCCTCAATCTCAGAGGTAGATCGGTCGCGGAATTGATCGGCGAGCCAGCGCGCGCAGTCTTTCAGTGCAAGGCTGTAAGACGTCTGGAGCAAGTCGATAAAGGACGGGGCTTCGTCACTCGCCTTGAAGTAGATGCCAGTCTCGTCGTTGGAAGCCTCAATGAGGTTGACCTGCTGCATCAAGCGAAGACTTTGTTCTACTAAGCGTCGCCGGACGAGCAATTCGCCAGTTCGGCTTGGAAGGTCGGGGTGCAGGCTTGCGGGACCACCGAGGTCGCCCGTGTGAACGACGAGGTGATCAAACCACGTTAATTCAGAGAGGCCACAGGCGCGCGGATACAGCGCGTCAAGCAGCACGACCGCCCGTAAGCCAGTCTCAAGTGGGCTGTTGAAGAGTGGTGCCTTCGCTGGCTGGGCATCGTGTGCGCTCATCGCTTCCACGCTAGCCGGCCATCGTTAGCGAAGTGGTGGCAGATGCCTTGGCAGACCTGCACTCGGGCGTATCGGGCTAGGACGCCAGAAGGACGGATTCGAGCCGCCTGGGCCATAACCTCATCAACGCGCGTGAGTGTGTAGGTGTGTTCGCCTTCATGCACGTCTACAACGCCGTAGTAGATTTCATCCTCGAAAGTGCCGAGGTAATCCTCGGGTGTGTTGTCTCGGTAGAAGCGCTTGAAGGAAGCGGCATCATAGAAGCGTGTACGCTGCCGTCGCAGGTGCTCGGTATGTGCGCCGTGTGCCATTACCGCCGCCATGTCGGCGAATGTCTCACCGGCTTTCTCTCCGTAGGCATCGAAGAGTTGTCGCAAGTAGGCAAGCTCCTCATCCTCAACCTCGGCGGGCACCGAGCCGGGCGGAGCTGCACCTGGATCGTGGCCAAACCAGTGCACAAGCACCGGCACGATGTGCTCGTCTTTGAGCATGCGGTGAACGTCGAGCGTGTGAACTCGGCTGAAGTCAAACCCTTCGATCAGGGATCTGATCTGAGGCGAGAGAGGAATTGCAGCATTCTCGACGATGCGATGGGCGCAGAACTCGTCCCACCGGTCCAGCATTGCCGCTCGCAAGCGGACGGGGCTCGCAACAAGTTCCTGAACCGGCCGCGCGACGCCACGGGGCGCGACGAAGTGATATGCCTCCGGCAGGCCGTAGCTGTCCTCCGCGGCGTGATGGAAGACCTTTCCAAGCTCCTTGATCGCGTCAGGGAGCTTCAGGGCAGACCGGTACTGCTTGCACTGAAAGAGGTGCCAGGGGCCATCCAATCGCTGATTCGTCAGATAGCCGACAACGTCCCGCCCTTTGTCGCCGGTCCCGGCCCAAACCTCCGTCTCGGCATACGAGTCCTTCTTGCGGCTCATCCAAGCGTCAACGAACAGCTCAAGCTGGTCGGCGGTCATCGCGTAGACGTGACGAATGTACTGATTCAGCACGGTGGTGCTCAGGCCACGGGGGCGCATCGCGTAGCATAGCGTACAGGCCGCCGCCTAGGTGATGCGATTGGGATCGGTGTTGATTGCGCTCTAGGAGCCGCATCCGCCGAGTAGCTTTAGGCGATCGAACTTTGAGCGGGTGCTACGCTACCCGGGCAATTCGCGCCCCTGATGCGCCCCCAGGACGCCCATCGGCTACAGGTGCCGATCCAGCTCGCGCCTAAGTCATTGCAATCGCGGGAGGAAGGTGGTGCCGCAAGAGGGATTCGAACCCCCGACCCCCTCATTACGAATGAGGGGGAACGAGATTTCCTGAGTTGGACGTAGGTTGCTGGAGATCGCTATCTCCTTGATCCTGCTCGTGCTATGGTGAGACCGAGTGTGCTGGCGGTTCCGCTAGCTTACCTTTCGGTGGTCACCCAGTGGCCGCCAGAAGCTCGGTGACCACCATGACAGACCTCTCCCCAACCAAGCTCACAAAGCGGAGGGTTGATGCTGCGCACCCGGCTGCGACCCGCTACATCGTGTGGGACTCCGACCTGAAAGGTTATGGCCTGCGGATCGAACCTTCGGGATTGAAAAGCTACCTTGTCCGCTATCGCGCAGGACAAGGTGGGCGTGCCGCCCCCAAGCGCTTCCTGAGCATCGGACGTCATGGAGCTCTGACGGCGGATGAGGCTCGCCGGAAGGCGAAGGAAGTCCTCGGAGCTGTGGCGAGAGGCGAGGACCCGGCTGCCGATCGTGCGCAGTTGCGGGCCGCCCTGACGGTGGCTGACATCGCGCAAGCGTTTCTCGCCGAACACATGAAAACGAAACGGAAGCCCAGCACGCTAGGGAACTACCGCCGAGCATTCAATCTGCACATCCTGCCCAGCCTCGGCCGTAAGCTGGGTGAGGAGGTCACCCGAGCTGACGTCGCTCGCCTGCATCATAAAATGCAAAGCCGGCCATCCATGGCGAACTACGCTAATGCCGCCCTCAGTTCGATGTACGCCTGGGCTGCAATACGGCGGCTCGTTCCAGTGGGCTTCAACCCTGCGGCGAAGATTGAGAAGTACCGCGAGAACCAGCGTGAGCGGTTCCTCTCTGTCGAGGAGCTGGAGCGACTTGGTCTGGCCATCCGGACGGCAGAGACGCTGGGCGTGCCATGGGAGCCGAGTGCCGCCAGGAACGTGAGGCATGCGCCAAGGCCTGAGAACCGGCGGGTTAAAATCAGCCCGCATGCGGCGGCAGCGTTGCGGCTTCTCCTTTTCACCGGCGCGCGCCTACGTGAGATCCTGCACCTGCGCTGGGAGCACGTCGACCTCGCACGGGGACTGCTGCTCCTTCCAGACAGCAAAACCGGCAAAAAAACGATCGTTCTGAATGCCCCAGCGCTTCAGGTGCTTGCCAATACCCCCCGCGTGGGCGCCTTCGTGATTGCTGGCGCCAGTGCTGGGCAGTCAGATGAAAAGCCACGATCGGATTTGAAGCGTCCGTGGGAGCTGATCACGAAGGAAGCGGGCTTGGAAGGCGTCCGGCTCCATGACCTCCGGCATTCGTTCGCCAGCGTGGGGGCAGGGGGCGGCCTTGGATTACCGATCATCGGCAAACTGCTTGGCCATTCTCAAGCAGCCACGACACAGCGGTATGCTCATTTGGATGCTGATCCCTTGCGCCGAGCCGCTAACGAGATTGGTGCCCGGATCGCGCATGCCATGGGCGATACAGCGCAGTCGGCGACATAATGGTCAGTACCAATCCCAGCGAGACCGGCCGTGTTGGCTACATTCACACACGGTGAGATCGCCAATCAGAGCGGCGCCGGGCTCTCCTGTGACAGGAGGCGCATGCCGGGGCCATCGTTAAGATAGCTCACAACCAGGACTTAGAGAGTCGCTTTTTCGGGTTGAGGAGCGCGATCAAAAAAAGTGCAACGAAATTCCCTATATAGAAGAAAACAGGAATAACGTTGCATGAATTCCGCTACCCACCAGAACCCCAGGGGAAGGCGGCCCTCCTGCCCATGTTTGTGCCCGAAGTCGCCATTCGGCCCTTTCGCATGTCAAGGTCGCCGAAGAAGTCGTAGTCACAACCTGACCTGAGGTGAGATGCTGCGCTACTGATCCGGCAGGGGCCCGCCTGTCGATGATCGGGATTTCTAGCAGGGTCAGGAAAAGGCCAATCCGCAGAAGGCAGCGATCTCGCGGTTCGGCAGTCTCTGGATGCTGTTCGAGCGCAGCCCCGGTCGAGAGCCGGCTTATTCGGACCCGGTGTTTGCGAGCAAGCAGGGCAGGCACATCACCTCGGTGCTTAACGGCTTCACCGAGTTGCTGAAGGCGGTTTGTCGGAGGGTGAGGCAGGGCTCAGCGCCGGCCAGCGGCCAGCGGCCAGCAAATGTGCGTCGTTGCGACCTTGGCAGCGATGAAGGCGCTGAGTTCGGGCGTGAGAGACGCGGTGATAGTAGCCTTAGAGGGCACGAGGCTCCTGGGGGTGTGATTTCTTCTTACCCTGCTGGTAGGTCACCGAGCCCGGCTTCCAAATAACCTGTGTTGCTGCGCCCGTGCTGTTTCTCATCGGCGTTGGCATCGCGCTGGCCTCCGCCGTGGTCATTAGGGCCATCGGCACGGCTGCAATGCTCAGTTCGGCGTGAACAATTCTCGGTTTCGGCATTTAGCATGTCTTAGCGGCGCCTCACCGCTGCCCTATCCCACAACCTAGCGCGGATCAGGCGCGTGCTTTTACTCAGGTCATGATCAAGAGCGATCCCTATCTGAACACCTATGGCTCGGCTTTCGATCCGGTGCTGCACGGCGTAGCGCAGGGTCTCAGTAGCCTGTTCCCGCCCATGCAGAACTCTCGGCCATCAGACCATGACGAGGATCAGTCTCGTGATGCTGAGAATGCCGCGGCCGAGCCAGCCCAGGATTAGCTTTCCGGCATTCCCACGCACCGCGTGCCGAACCACGTCCTCACTTGCCCCTCTCTCGTTTGATCTCCGCGGAGGTGAACGCGCGTCGGGCGGCCTTCAGGGTCGTGGCGGGATAGCTCCGCGGCTGTCGCGAGGGCACTACGCTGTCTTGCAAGGTAGCCTCGCACGACCGACGATGATGAGCATAGATGGCCCTAACCCACGCAAAGCCCGGTCTATCGCGCCAGCCCGAGATGCTCGCCTGCACGGCGGGCGGGAGCACCACCCGCGAGTAGAGCAAGGCGACTGGATGAGTAGGGGGCGGCCCCACCGGCGCCCACAGGCTGGCGGCGGTTAGATCCGCTCGCCCAAACGTGTGGCCCACGAGGTGTTTTCCGCGCTCGTTGAGCATGCTTTCGAACCACGCGAGTTCCGCTTCAACGCGCTCGGTGAGAACCGGCAGCAGATCGGCTCGCGCATTCATCCTCAGCATCATCACACGCCGTGTTCGTAGCCAGAGCAGCCTGCCGGCTAGGGCTTGGACGGCGGACACGCCGTTAAACAGGATCTCCCGCACGCCAGATCGCGGGTTGCCGAGCACGGCCGCGTAGTAGAATTGGCGGACCAGCGGGCCGATGCGCTTCTCGAAGCGCTGTTCGAGGTCGGGGTCGCCGCCGGGTAGTCCCGTCCAGTTCAGGATGTGATCGCTGCCCTGGATCACCTGCCCGTTCCCGAGATCGAGGATCGGCGTCGTGCGCGAACTTAGACCGAGACGCTTGGCTAGGATCCTGTGTGGCCCTGGCGCCCAGCGCTCCTCGCGATAGACCACTCCGGCCTGATCCAGCGCCCAGCGTGCCCGCTCGCAAAAGTGAGAGGGAGCGAAGGCAATCAGACGAGGTAGCGCCTGAGGCTGTGCCATTGTCATCCAGATTCCAACCGGTCATGCGGTGGAGATCGGAACGCCAGCCTCAATCTAACACGATCTGCCACAGCACCCCAGCGACTGTCTCGCGTCCTCTGACCTCCCCCGTTAATCTGATCGGCAGCCTTGCCGCCCTTGACGCTCGCCATCCTTCTTCTGACGGCTTCCCCATTGTGACGGGCTCAATTTCGGCAGAGCGCTTGCCTGTCGACTCTGACGACACTCTCCCCGACTGGTCATGCGCCAGCAATGTTCCGGCAATGTTCCCTTTGATATTGCATGGCGTCTTGCTGAGGAGAGCCATAGCCATGCACAACACCACTGTCGTTCGCGTCGGCTGGCTCTTCGCCTGCTTCTTCCTCGGAATGCCTGTGCTGCTCCACTGACAAGAGCGCTCTTGGCGGCGTAGGGTAGCGACCGTACACGCCACGTGAGGGTCAAATTCGACTTTCACTCCAGGGCACCTCTGAACGAGGGACCCGATGCGCCTTGAGACGCTACTCGCCGCTTGTCTGCTTGCCACGCCTGCCCTGGCGCAGGACTACAACCGAACCGACCTGATTCGGGGTCTGTGCCAGCCGGATGGCTGCGACGAGTTCAGCGTCATCTCCGTCGATCCAGTGCGGACAACGTCCGAAGGCAGCCTAAAGCGAACCCGGCTGAAGACCTTCCGTGCGAGCTACAGCGGCCGGATCCCCCGTGCTGAGGAGACTGGATACGTCTACTGTTCACAAACCAAGCCCGCGGTGATCGCCGAGAAGCAAGGCCGTACGGTCGGTATTTTGCTCGCGCCCTTCGCCACCGAGGATCCTCGCGAGACAGTGCGCAGGTACACCAACTTCACCGCCACTTACTTCGCGATCTGCCATGGCTCTGAGGCCGGAAGGAGAGCGGTCCGCGATCTGCGCAGCCTTGCGCAGTCGCTCGGGTACCGGGTACCCGCCACGCGCTCGCAGGTCGTCGACCTAAAGCGGGCCGAAGACATCATCACGCACGGAATGGGAGGCCAGCCGATGGCAGCTAAGCCGGAGTGGACGCGGTCAACCGAGACACCGCCCAATGCAGGAGCACCTGAGAGCAACACGTCGAGCAAGGGGGGCGAGGAGCGGTGCGGAGAACTGTCTGAGGCACTGGGGCTATGCGCGATGACGGCCTTCGTGAAGGAGCAGGTCTCGGCGTTCGGTGATTGACGGTGCATGGCCCGCCGGCTCTCGCCCCTCCTTCATGCAGAACCGTTGCCAGGGTCCGCTGAGAGAAGGCCGCCCGACGTTGAGTTGAAGTCATCTTCGAGCAGCGACCGCAAGCGTACGAGCGTGTCTCGCTGCTGATGATTGGGGCGAGCCGAGGTCAATCGGTCGTCTATGGCGTTCAGAAGCTCGAACGTGTCCGAGTCGGACATCACCCAGGCTGCCTTCATCGGCATGGCGTCCTCCACGGCCACGCTTGCTCACCGCTCATTTGAGGAGCGACATCTTTGGTCGCAAGAGCGAACCCTTCATGACAGCCAAGCGGTTCCTCTCGCTTAGGTGAGGACGCCGAGCCGTGACAGCCAAGTGCGGTACATGTCCGGCCACATCATCTCCGGCGTGGCGGGCCGACCCATCCCAAAGCCATGACCACCGCTCTCGAAACGAACAAGCTCGACAGGCACGTCGGCCTTTAAACACGCAGCTTCCAAGATGCGCGTATGGGCCGGTTTGCAGATCGGGTCGTCGTCGGCTTCAACCAGGAACATGGGCGGGCAGCCCCGCTGTACATGCGTCTGAATCGACCACTCGTCACGAGCCTCTGGGCTCGGATGATCGCCGATAAGCTCATGGCAGGTCGAGGTGTGGTCCAGCGGCGGCTCCAAGGTGACGACGGGATAGATCAGGGCAGCGAAGTCGGGCCGAGCGGATTGATCGTCGATCTGGTCAGTGGCGGGATAGGTGTGGAAGTCGGAGCGCACTGAGGCCAATCCGACGAGATGCCCTCCGGCTGAAAACCCCAAGACGCCCATGCGCCGCGGATCGAGATGGAGCGTGGCAGCCATGGACCGCATGATCCGGATGGCTCGCTGAGCATCTTGCAACGGCGCGAGTGGGCCATTGTGCCAGCCCTCGCGGGGCAGGCGATAGGTGAGAATGAAGGCGGTCACACCCTGGTCTGTCAGCCAGTGGGCAGCAGGGCGCGCCTCGTTGGCCATGGCGATGTACGTGTAGCCACCACCAGCAGCAACTAGAACGGAAGCACCGTTCGGCTCACGGGGCGTGATCACCTCAAGGAAAGGGCAAGCCACATTCGAGATGGTCTCTGACGCGCTCACACGGGCAGGTCCGACAGGGCCACCGCCGCCGGGAGGATCGCCCGGCCAAAGCTGTACGCGAAGCGGCGACGTTTGTGCCGAGACTCGGTTAATGGCCGCGGTAGTCGCAGCAGCGATCATGAACTTTCTGCGGTTCAGCATGGTGATCTCGTCTGAGGGCGCGCACCTCTCAAGCGAAAATCGGTGACGCGCCCGTCCAGGAGATAATCACCGCGAGCCATGCATGGATCGAGACTGTAGTGTTGGTACCGACGAACTCGGTTGCCTCGCTGACGTTTAGGTAGCGGCAGCCGCAACGCGCCAGGAGGCGTCTCCTCGCACCAGCCACTCCCGCAGCTTCGTCCAACGCCGTTTCGTCTTCCCGCTTCGCACAGCCATGCCGATGGCCTTGCGCTGGCCGATCAGCACCACAAGTTGCTTGCCCCGCGTCACGCCCGTGTACAGCAGGTTCCTGGCGAGCATGTTGAAGTGCTGCGTCACAATCGGGATCACCACAGCCGGGTACTCCGAGCCCTGGCTCTTGTGGATCGTCGTGGCGAAGGCCGGCACGAGCGTGTCGAGTTCGCCGAACGGGTAGATGACCTCGCGGCCGTCGAACGTGACGATCACCGCCTCCTCCTCGTCGTCGATCCCGGTCACCATGCCGAGATCGCCGTTGAACACCTCGCGGTCGTAGTCGTTCTGCGTCTCCATCACCCGGTCACCGGGCGCGAAACGCCAGCCGAAGCGTTCGACCTGCGCTGGCGGGTTCGGGTTGAGCACGCGCTGGAGTTCGTGGTTGAGGTTGCGTGAGCCCAGCGAGCCCCGCAGCATCGGGGTGAGGACCTGCACGTCGCGTACGGCGTCGAGACCAAAGGTGCGCGGGATGCGGTTCGTGACTACCTCGATCAGCTTGGCAACGCCGATCTCGGGATCGTCGATCTCGATCAGGTAGAAGTCGGCCTTCTCGCCCGGACGGGGCTTCTCGGGCATCTGACCGTGGTTGATCCGGTGCGCGTTGACGATGATCCGGCTCTCGGCTGCCTGCCGGAACACCTCGGTCAGCCGCGCCACAGGCACGCGCTCGGACGCGATCACGTCGGCCAAGATCTGCCCTGGCCCGACCGAGGGTAGCTGATCCACGTCGCCAACGAGCAGGAGGCCTGCCCGCAGCGGCACCGCCTTGAGCAGCGCGTTCATCAGCGGCACGTCCACCATCGAGGTCTCGTCGATGACGAGGAGATCGCAATCGAGCGGGTTCTCCTCGTTGCGCGTAAAGCCGCCGTGCTTCGGATCGATCTCAAGCAGCCGGTGAATGGTCTTCGCCTCCAACCCGGTCTGCTCAGTCATGCGCTTGGCGGCGCGACCTGTGGGGGCGGCGAGCAGCACGTGCACGCCTTTGGCCTTCAAGATGCGCAGCACCGAGTCGAGGGTGCTGGTCTTGCCCACTCCTGGTCCGCCCGTGATGACGCAGAGCTTCGAGCCGAGCATCAGCCGCACGGCCTCGACCTGTGAGGGCGAGAGTGTCTTGCCGGTCTTCTGCTCGACCCAAGGCCGCGCCTTGTCGAGGTCGATCTCGGGCCAAGGCGGCGTACCAGTCGCGCGCGCGATCAGCCGCTCGGCAATGATGCGCTCGGACGCGTGTAGCCCTTTGAGGAAGACGCAGGTCTCGCCGTCCACCGTGTCGGCAACCACCTCCTCACCGCGCAACTCCAACGCAATGGCCACTCGTATCAGGTCGGCATCGACCTCCAAGAGCTTTTGCGCGAGCACGACGAGCCGTTCGGTGGGCAAGCCGCAATGTCCCTCGTCCATGGCCGTTTGGAGCGCGAACGAGACACCCGCCCGCAGCCGCTGCGGTGCCTCCTTCTCCAGTCCGAGCTTCATCGCGATGGCATCGGCCGTGCGAAAGCCGATGCCGCGAATATCACGGGCCAGCCGATAAGGGTCCTCGGTCATGACCTTGATCGACTCGTGGCCGTAGGTCTTGAAGATGCGAACGGCCCGCGCGGTGCCGACGCCGTGCGCGTGCAGGAAGATCATGATCTCCCGCACCGCCTTCTGCTCGGCCCAGCCGCGCACGATGCGCTCGGCGCGTTTCGGGCCGATACCGCCAACCTCCTTCAGCCGATCAGGCTCGACCTCAATGATCTCGAAGGTGTTCTCGCCAAACAGCGCCACGATGCGCTTGGCCATGGCCGGGCCGATGCCGCGCATGTAGCCGGACGCGAGGTACTTCTCGATGCCCTCAGCCCCGGTCGGCGGCGTCGCCTTGAGTGTGTCGGCCTTGAACTGAAGCCCATGCTGGCGGTCAGAGAACCAGATGCCGGTGGCGGTGATCCACTCGCCTGCGCCGATGGCGGGTGCGTGGCCG
The DNA here is from genome assembly GCF_008806385.1 of Methylobacterium soli. GTDB lineage: Bacteria > Pseudomonadota > Alphaproteobacteria > Rhizobiales > Beijerinckiaceae > Methylobacterium > Methylobacterium soli. Next base: position 89,728 of record NZ_VZZK01000003.1, on the reverse strand, counting down.
ATCACCGGCACGAGATCGCGTTTGCCACGGGTCTGCACCTTCAGCACGCAGAAACCGGTCTCGGCATTGTGGAAGGTGACGCGCTCAACCGTGCCCGCCAGAGCCTCGACCGGCGTGCCACTCTCAACGTACTTGGGGCGGACCATCTGGTTCACCGGTTCCCACTCCCACTTAGCTTACGCGAGATCGTCGCAGTCTGGCGGCCGGATCGACGAGCTGTGCACGCGAAATTCGTTCCTTCTTTGTTCTCGCACTGGAACTGTTCGCGACCATATAGCGACGTTCAGGTCGTCCCCGGAGCCTGCTGTAGCTAAGATAGTTGCGGCATCCCTGCGGGATGAAGCGCGTGAAAGCCTGCGGGATTGCCGCCCAGAGATCCGGGATCGTGCGGGGTGCTGCGCTGCGCAACAGCGCCTTGAGCTTTGCGAAAGCCTGCTCGATCGGGGTCAGATCAGGGCTGTAGGAGGGAAGGTACAAGAGCCGCGCTCCCACTGCCTCAATGGCGTCCTGCACACCGGCGACCTTGTCGCTACGATGCCAAAGCTGCTCCGCGCCAGTAGGCTCAGCATCAGGTCGGGTGCAGCAGGCCCGGCCGATCCATGATGTGCATCGGCTCGGCTATGGCAATCAGCGAATGATCACAAGCTCTTCAAGATGACACCGAGTGCCACCACAACGTAAGCGCCGACGAAGAACCACGTCCGGAACTTCACGACGGTGTGTCCGATCGTTGGAATGCGCAGGTAAAGGCTCGCGATAGCGAGCCCAATGAGCGCGGCAGCCTCAAGGAAGGTCAGGAGGCGCGGAGACGAAAGGCGGAGCATGGCGCCATCCTCACCCCGCATGGCTGAGGGGTGGCCATGCAGCTCCCTTGGAGTAGCGAGAGGCAACCCTGCTAGGGAGTTTGGCGAACGAGAGCGTCGCTCCCGGGTGCGATGGGGACGGTAGGAGCAAAGATCGCGACCGGCTCCTTGCGTCCGGCAAGAGGCTCTCGGCCGATCTCATGCCAGGCATCGCGCTCCGATGAGCCCTCGACGGCAGCCTCAGAAGCCAGAATGGTCGCACCATACCGCTTGGTCGCTTGCTCAAGCCGTGAGGCGACATTCACCGCATCGCCCAGCACCGTGAATTCCATCCGCTCCTCATCGCCGATGATACCGCAGAAGACCTCGCCGACGTGGATGCCGATCCCGATCCGCACAGTTTGCGGCAGTTCGCGCGTCGCGTTCCACGCTTCGACCATCCGGACCAGATCGTGCCCGAAGGCAAGGGCCCGCCCCGCATCGTCGAGGCCTTCATCCGGCACGCCGAACAGAATCAGCGCTCCATCGCCGATGAACTTGTCCACGACGCCATGGTGCTTGCGCACGCAACTCAGGATGCGCGTCCGGAAGGCGGTGAAGAACTGCGACAGACGCTCGGGATCCATGCCCTCGGCCATTCCGGTCGAGTCGCGAATGTCCACGAAGACGATCACAGCCCTCTGGCGGCGCCCGCGGCGAAAATCAACGTCGCCTGCTGCCAAGCGAGGTGCGATCTCGGCAGGAAGGAAGCGTGAGAGACTGGCACGCCCAACAGCGTCCTTGACGGCCGAGGACAGGAGCCGCCGCGAGCGGACGATACCAAACGCTGTCGCCACGCCGGCCAGGAGAAGCAGCGTGAAGCGCATCACGTTGACTGGCATCGAGAACAACTGGGGCCGAGCTGGAGCGTTCTTCGCGGCGGGATCCATAACCAGCCGATGCTCAAGCCCGATCGCAATGCCGATCAGGCCGAGCGCCAGGAGAGCGATCGCGCAGAGCTGAACCTTAACGTCGTAGCGCAAGGCTCCGACTGCTAGAACCAGAGGCACTGCCCAGACGATAGGGGCTGACGGCAGCGCATTTCCGGGCAGTTCGCGTTCGCCGACAGCAAGGCCTGCAATGACGAGCACGAGCCCAACGTCGAGAACCATGAACAGGTAGGCGAAGCCATGACGCCAGCGCTGCGGCACGGCGAGCACGATGCTTACTGTACCGACGACCAGAAAGCCGAGTGAGGCGATCTAGGCGTTGTGCTCGAAGACATCGAGAGACACGCTCGTCAGCTGATGCAGCACCTGGCTGGCTGCGATCACGGTCACGAAGACGCAAGTCCCGATCGCAACCCGCAGCCACCCGATCAAGCGCTCCGCCGCGACTTCGTGGCGCCGCATCAGCGAGGTGACGAGATCGCCTTCCAGTGAGCCCGTCGGGATGCCGATGTAAGGCTCTGCCTCACGGGGAGGATCATGTGCACGCAGACTGGGCCGCATGACGGCTACCTGGCTCCTCGACTCTGCAAAGAGAGCCGCTGCTGGATTAGAACATGGCGCCGGGTATGCGGCTATAACTCCTTGCCGGAGCGCGTTGCGTTGCCACCCCATTGAGCCTTTCAGACAGTGAGCCCACAGGCATGCGAGAAAGCGTGACCGGAGCGTGCACGCCGGAGAGCCTGCTCTTCGGTGAGGGTGTTGCCGGCACGCTTGTCCACATCTCTGAGGTACTCCCGGGCCTTGCGTGTGGCTGCCGCTGCCCGAGCTGCGGGACACTCCTGGTGGCGCGTAAAGGCGAGCAGTTGGGGCACCACTTCGGGCATTGCGGCACTGCAGACGAGCGCGCCTGTCGAGGCGGCCCGGAGACAGCCCTGCACAGGTTCGCTAAAGAGCTGCTCGCCTCCAGGCTCGCGCTCATGCTGCCCCCTCTGAATCCGGATGGTAAGACGCAGGTCGGTTACGCAGGCAGCCCTTTCCGGTTCGACTCAGCGATCCTGGAGCATCGGCTCGGTACCATCATCCCCGATGTGATCGTACGCCGAGGTGCACGCGACCTGATGTTGGAGTTTCGCGTCACACACGCCTTTGACGCCGACAAAGTCGCCAAGATCACGAGCTTGGGCACCGCAGCTGTCGAGATCGATCTCTCTGGGCTGCTGCGAACCTCGTCACGGAACGCGCTCGAGGATGCTATCCTTAACCAGGCTCCGCGCCGATGGCTGTACAATCCGAAGCTCTGCCGAACGCCGGCTCCGGCCGGGCCAGCCAAACGCCGCCCCGCGCCTTCGCCGAGCCGATCGACGGCTACTCTCGAACGCGCCTACGCAGCCGCCTGCCGTGAGGCGCATGCGATGGGCACCACAAGCTTGGCCAGCAAGCGCATTGAGGCTGACGGGCTCTCGCGTGCGATCGGCATCGACGTTGTTGGGATGGGCTGTTTCCGCGTCTCACCTCTTGACTGGCAGGCTGTGGTTTTGGTGTCCGTGCTCGATCGTGCTTTGGCGGGCCGCCCCGGCGTCCTTCTCGGAAAAGTGGCTCTGCAGCAGATCCGAGAGCGCGCATGGCTACACGCCCGCTTCAGCCGGCTCGCGGGAGCTGAGGCAGCAGCACTCTGCACGGCTGTGCCGTCATTCGCGCCACCGGCTGAGGCAATTGCCGCTTGGGCAATGGAACTGTCGCGGCAGGGCATCCTTGTACCGAGCAGTGCGCGAAATCAGTGGGTTGTCCGACGCGAAACGCTGCAGCTGGTGCGTGAGGCGTGCCTACGCCGGTCAGCAAGCGCGACAGGTCCCACCACTCCGGGTGCTCAGCGCAGTTCACGTGGTCCGGTTTAAGTTCTCGCTTACCTTGATCCGCGAGGTTGGCGGTCTGGATCAGGCAAGGGAAACGACATGGCCGACACGATCGACACCGTTGGGATCGCGGGCGACCGCATCCGCTCCATCATCGAGCGCATCGAGAAGGTCGAGGAGGAGATCAAGGATCTGATGGAGGCTAAGAAGGAGATCTTCATGGAAGCCAAGAGCGAGGGCCTCGACGTGAAGATCCTCAAGGAAATCCTCAAGCTGCGTAAGCTCGACCAGGACGAGCGCGATGAGCACGAGACGTTGCTCGAGGTCTACCTGCGCGCCATGGACGCGCCAACTCCAGTCCCGATCGCGCAGGCTGCTTGACGGTCGCCAGAAGAGCCGAGCCTTCATGCTGCTGTGGTGGTCAGAGCATCTCCACGGCAGCACGCACCATCTCGTCGTTCACGTCGATGTAGCGCTGAGCGGACGAGAAAAGGTCGACGGCCAGCGAGCATCATGATGGCTTTGGGCGATATGCGAGCGTGAGTCAGGCGCGTGAAGAATCAGCGCCGGTCTCTGTGACTTGAGCCGCTGTGCGGACTGGCTTGATCATACCACCAGACAATCATGCGGTTAAGGCTACTGCATAGAGGACCGTGCAGCTTCGCAGATGCGCGAAGTGCCGCATTCCTCGATGCGCGATGGCTTCCCAACTCTGCAATTCAGGCCAGAGAGTGGGAACGTAGATCCAGACATGCAGAGCTTAACGAGTGGCGGGCGGCGGATCGAGGTGGAATGGTTCGCTGCCTCCGGCGGCTCTGCGGAGATTGCGAGAGGAAGTTCCGCCAGGCCTGCCGTTCTGCTTCTTCATGGTGCAGATGGCTTGACCTATGCCGAAGGTTATCGCCTGGCCGCCCGCACGATCGCAGCCTCGGGCTACCACATCGCCTTCGTGCACTATCTCGACCGGACCGGTGACCGACGCGTCGCCTATGGTCGCCTCCAACAGGACTTCCCGCTCTGGGCAGAGTCAGTGCGCGATGCGGTGGAGTGGTTGGCAGATCAGCCTGACACCGATGCGCAAAGGCTCGGCATCGTGGGGATCTCGCTAGGTGCGGCCCTGGCCTTCACCACGGCGGCGGTTGAGCCTCGGGTGCGGGCGATCGTTGACTATTTCGGTCCCTTGCCGGACGAGCTCGCGCGTGAGCGCCCGCGCCTGCCCCCGACGCTGATCCTGCACGGCGGCGTAGATCCGATCGTGCCAGTCTCCCATGCACGGGCGCTGGAGCGGCTTCTCCAGGAGCAGGGCACACCGCACGAGATCAGAATCTACGAAGGCCAGGGCCACGCCCTCACGGATTCTGCGCAGCTCGATGCGGCCGCGCGCGTGACACGCTTCCTTGGACGACACCTTCAGGCTGCTTCAGCTGAAGGCGCCACCGGTTTTGCGGGAGCTTAAGACGCAGCACCATCATCCTCGAACGGCTCGCGCGTAATGCCTTCGTCGGACGCATCGGGTGCATCGGCCTGTTCAGGCATATCAGCGGCCATCTGTGCGCCCGACACAACCGCTTCATCGGCCTCAACTTCCGCTGTCCCAAAGGGAAGAGACCGGCTCCGGCCCAAGCCACGATCCAGTGCTAGCTGGGAGCGTTGGGCTGAGTAGGCCGATGCCGTCATTGGGTAGTCGGCCGGCAGCCCCCACTTGGCCCGATACGCATCGGGCGTGAGACCAAGCTTGGTGAGGTGCCGACGCAGCGTCTTGTAAGCTTTGCCATCCTCGAAGCTGACTAGGCCCTCCGGCCGAATCGAGCGCCGGATTTCAGCGGCGGTAAGCGTCCGCCGCACCTCGGTCGGCTCAGCCGAGCCGCTGCTGAGCCTGAGCAGGCCCGCGTGCACGTCTCTGAGCAACCCTGACAGCTCGGTAGCCTGAACGTGGTTGCGCGTGACGTAGGCCATGACGATCTCGATTGCGAGCGTCACCAGCCGGTCGTGCTTCACGATGTCCGCAGCCATGTGTGCCTCTCCTGCCGCTTCCGAGCAGCAGCGAGGTACCACGCAGACGGCCTGGATCAAGTCACCAGAGAGCGCGTGGCAACCGCCGCTTCCAGCGCTCGCCACGGCGCAGGGTTAAGGCCTGCTCGGCGCGCCGTCCTGTGCCTGCCAGAACCGAGGCAGGTCGAGCAACCACGGCCGACGTCTCCGCCGGAGTGAAGACGGATGCAGGCTTGACCCGCGGCTGGGTTGCTGACGCGGCGCGAGACGGCTGCGCAGCTATCACCTTGGTCTTTGGCTTCTGCTCGCGCTTAGTAAGCTGCTTGAGACGCCGAACACGCGGCAGGCGCTCTTCTGCAGGCACCTCGGGCACCTCCGGCGCCTCGGGCTCTATGGGCATCGAGAACGTTGGCACCAGGCTCGGCAGAACGCGTCGTGCCGGCGCTTCGGGCTGAACAGGCTCAGAACGAGCTATCGGCGCAGGCTGCATCCGTTGCACTTCAGCAGGCTTGTCATCCGCGATCAGCGGCAGTCCCTGCCAGAGGTTCTGTCCCTCGCGGGAGCGTGCGGTCGCGTCGGTGAGCGACGCACGGGACGTACGGGTGTGCGTGACTTCGACCGTGAACGGTCGCGCGCTACGGCGCTTCATGTGTGTGGAAATCCTGAAAACGTCACGCTCAGCCGCGCAAATCGCGCTGACGACGTTCGCCCATCTTATGCGAGGCAACAGATCTTTGTCGAGGAAGCTCGAAGCGGATATATCTGGCGTCCTTTACAAGAAGGCATGCGCACGGAGCTCGCGGATCGAAGAGGCTGCATCGCGATGGTGGATGAAGATGCCGCCAGCTTGTATCCAGAGGTGACGGTACTTCTCGCGATCGTCCACCAACGCATCACCTGGATGGCAATGCTCCCGCTTCAACGCCGCACTCGTGGTGATCACCTCGACGTCAGGAAAGTGCCTCTCTGCCCAACGGCGCTTCTGCGGCTCGGCCCAATTTCCGCGTGCTAGGCCTGTAAGGATGATCGGCTGGAGGTGGCGCACGGCCTCGTAGAGCTCCACGGCGTCTGGCAGCAGCGGGAGCTCGCCAAAGAAATCCTCAAGCGAAGCCAGCCTGCTCCAAAACCGCTGCAAACCGAAGCGCCGCTCGAACTCCTTTGGCGGCATACCCAAAACCTGGGTGGCGCCAGCGTCGAAATCGGCCAGCACCCCGTCGCAATCCAGGAAAACCGTAGGCATCAGAAGGACACGACCTCGCACACGCATGTCGGCTGATCGTATGACCAGCGCGTGTGTCAAAGCATTGCTTCAGCGTCAAGCTGTTCGGATCTGAGAGAGATGGTCTGCCAAGGGGAGAGGGCTGACCTTGGGCGCTTACAAGCTCTTCGAAACCACGCCGATAGCCAAGAGTACATAGGCGCCGATGAAGAACCAGGTCCGGAACTTCACGACGGTGGGTCCGATCGTTGGGATGCGCAGGTATAAGCTCGCGATGGCGAGCCCGATGAGCACGGCAGACACAAAGAAGGTCAGGAGCCGCGGGGGCGAAAGGCTGAGCATGGCGCCATCCTCGCTCCGCATGGTTAAGGAGTGGTGAAGCAGCTCTCTAGCGGTGGCGAGAGGTAACCCTGCTAGGGAGTTTGGCGAGCAATTGCGTCGCTAACAGGTACGAAGGAGACGGTAGGAGCAAAGATCGCAATCGGCTCCTTGCGCCCGGCGAGAGGCTCCCGGCCGATCTCGTGCCATGCATCGCGCTCCGATGAGCCCTCGACGGCAGCCCCGGAGGCCAGAATGGTCGCACCATAGCGCTTGGTCGCCTGCTCAAGCCGTGAGGCGACGTTCACGGCATCGCCCAGCACCGTGAACTCCATCCGCTCCTCATCGCCGACAATGCCGCAGAAGACCTCGCCGACGTGGATGCCGATCCCGATCCGCACGGTATGCGGCAGTTCGCGCGTCCCGTTCCACGCTTCGACCACCCGGACGAGATCGTGCCCGAAGGCAAGGGCACGCCCCGCATCATCGTGGCCTTCATCCGGCACGCCGAACAGGATCAGCGCCCCATCGCCGATGAACTTGTCCACGACGCCATGGTGCTTGCGCACGCAACTCAGGATGCGCGTCCGGAAGGCGGTGAAGAACTGCGACAGACGCTCGGGATCCATGCCCTCGGCCATTCCGGTCGAGTCGCGAATGTCCACGAAGACGATCACTGCCCTCTGGCGGCGTCCGCGGCGGAAATCAACGTCGCCTGCTGCCAAGCGTGTCTGGTAGCGGAACGTTGTTGGGATCGGGTGCATTGGGCGGTTGAGGAATACGCCTGGCGCTTTGACGGCTTGCGCCGGGCTCAGTCTTCCCGGAGGGCCCGCTGATGCTTGCCATCCACCCGAATGCCCGCACCACCCCGGCTGTCCGCGCCGAGATCGCCCGCTCACAGGAGAGCTCCAGCGTCCTGGCGAGCCGCTACGGTGTCTCCACCGAGACCATCCGCAAATGGCGCAAGCGCGGCCCCACCGACTGCCAGGATCGCTCGGCGCGGCCGCACAAGCTGCCCTGGAAGGCGAGCGAGGAGGAGCGCGCCATCGTCTGCGCGCTTCGTCGCGCCACCGGCTTCCCGCTCGACGATCTCACCTTCATTCTCACGCACTTCCTGCCGCATCTGAACCGGGACGCCGTGTACCGCATCCTCAAGGCTGAAGGCCTAAACCGCCTGCCGCCGTCCGAGCGCACGCGCAAATCGCACGGTACGTTCAAGGACTACGAGGTCGGCTTCGTGCACATGGACGTGAAGCACCTGCCCAAACTGCAGGATCGCGATCGCGTGCTGCGCAAACGCTACCTCTACGTCGCCATCGACCGCGCCTCCCGCTACGTGCACCTCGCCGTCAAGGACAACGAGACCACCGCCTCGGCCGTGGCCTTCTTGGACGAGGCGCTTTCAGCCTTGCCGTTCCGGGTCACGCACGTGCTGACTGACCGTGGCTCCTGCTTCACGGCCGATGGCTTCAAGCACGCCTGCGAGCGGCACGGTGTGCAGCATCGCAAGCCGAAGCCCTACACGCCCCGCACCAACGGCATGGTGGAGCGCTTCAACGGGCGGGTGCAGCGGGAGGTGCTGGGCATCACCCTCTACAGCCACCAGGATCTTGAGACGCTCCTGTCCGGCTTCAACCGCGCCTACAACGGCCGCCGCCAACGTGTCCTGAAGGGCCGCTCACCCGACCTGGTCCTGCGCGAGCGCCTGAAAGCAAAACCCGAGCTGGCCAAGCCCATCACCAAACCGCCTGACCCGGACGCGCTTCCGAAAGTGCTCAAGGTTGTAGCAGCCGCCAAGGAGGTCTCGCATCCAGACACGCGCCGAACAACATGAGGTTCCAATGCCAATGCTCTCGCGCAGCAACAAGGCCGAGATCGCTTGAGATCATCAAACGCGGCCATCTGCCTAAGCTTTGCAGACTGCGGTCTGAGGCTCTCGGTCTCGATCCATCATGCAAAGTGGTATCGCGCGGGCCGGAAGCTTGGCGTAGTCTTTACGCGTTGAGCGTCGCCAAGGAGAACGTTGTGTGGCCCCGCGCTATGCCCCGCAGCTCAAGTCGGCCGCAGTGAACGAGATTATCTTTGCATTCAGCGCACTCGCGCACTTTGCTGCCCGGGTGGCCGCTTCCCCAGGAGCCGCTATGAGGACGATAAAACTGCTGCTTGGCTGAGGGGGTGCTTCCTGTCAGGCGTGCTGCTGACCACAGCCTGTTAGTTCGTCCAGCTGCGCTGTTAGAACCGGGACCTTAAGAGTGATCTGCAGTTCAATACCTAGCGCCAGGTGAAGTCATCATGCAAGCGCGCCATCCCTCTCGGTCGTTCCGCAACTCGGTCCCGGCGAGACTTGCGCTTTTTGCCTTGCTCTTCGCCGCGGTCGTTGGGGGCGTGCATGTGTTGGCGCTCGACCGCCTTCTGCAGGTCCGGGAAGTGTCAAGCGACGTTCGCAATCAGTGGCTCGACTCGATCAGTGTTCTCTACAATGTCGGACGACATCTTTCGGACCTCCGCGCCTCCGAGGCCGATGTTGTCTTCATTCCCGATCCCACGCATCGGGAAAGGCAGGCAACTGAACTGCCCATCCTCACGGACCAAGTCGAGAAAGCGATTGAACGGTACAAACTACTTCCACACGGTCCCGAAGAGGACCTGGTCTTCAACGCTCTCCTGCAGAATTGGGCCGAGCACGCCGGCCACGCACGACAGCTCGCATTGCTGACGCAGAAAGGACAGGGCGATGCGGCTGCCGCGCTGTATGACGGGGCCGCTAGGTCGAGTTTCCAAGCCGTGCGCGATCGAAATCGCCGACTCGTTGATCTCAGTACTGCGAAGGCACAGCGCGCCAGGAATTTGACCGCTCAGGCCTTCACTGACGCGGAACGCTGGATCTCCGGCCTTATCTTAGGGGCTGGAGTCCTGTTCGCGGCTCTTGTCGTGTATCTCTGGTGGTCCGTTTCACGTCCCCTGTTCGAATTAGAAGGCCTGATGCGGCGTCTCGCCGCTCAAGATACGAACTTCACGATCCGGTTCGAAGGCCGCCGGGACGAGATCGGCGAGGTAGCGCGAGCGCTAGTCGTCTTTCGCCGCAATACGATCGAGCTCCTTGACTCGCGCAAGCGCCTCTCGAGCCAGGCGGAGATCCTCGCGGGCTCCTTGGCCAACGAGCGCGCGCTCGCGACGGAGCAGCGGAATTTTATCTGCACCATCTCGCACGAATTCCGCACTCCACTGATGGCGATTGACGGTCACGCTCAGCGTCTGATCGCCACGAGGGAACGTGCGAAACCTGCTGAGATTGCCGGCCGCGCCGAGAAAATTCGCGCGGGCGTGTTCCGGATGACGAGCCTTGTCACGAGCCTGATGGACGCGATCGAGCTTGTGCGTGGGGATCTGCGAGCGCGAATGCGTCCATTCGATCTCAAGGAGATGCTCGAAAGCCTCGCTCGCTATTACGACGAAATCGGAGTTGGTGGAGGGTTGCAGGTGCGCATCGAGGAACTCCCGAGTGAGGTAAGGGGCGACTCGGAGCTCCTCTACCAGGCCTTCAGCAATTTGATTTCGAACGCCTTCAAATACTCACCCGAGCAGGGTAGCGTTAGCCTCAGTGCGGGCGCGAATGACGGCATTGTCGAGATCGCAATCGAGGACCGCGGCTTAGGTATCCCGCGTGGCGAGATCGACCGGATCCGGGAGCGCTACTATCGGGCCAGCAATGTTGGCTCCATCCCGGGCACCGGGATGGGATTGCACCTGGTCGATGAGGTCGTCCGGCAACACGGAGGCCGGCTCGAAATCCAGAGCGAGGAAGGCAGGGGCACGCGCATGGCGGTGTTCTTGCCCGCCGACAGCCCTGGCGAGGCAGCGGAGCTCAGTCATGCACAGGATCTTGTGCGTGGAGGATGATGAGGAGACGTCGAGCCTTCTGGCGGAGGCTCTGATCGAGCTCGGCTATACGGTCGAGCTCGCGTCTGACGGCGGAGGTGGTCTGGCTCAGGTTCTCGCTCGCCCCCCCGACCTCATCCTGTGCGATGTTCGAATGCCGCGCATGAGCGGCTTCGAACTGCTGGAGCGCGTGGCTGCCGCAGGGACGAGCTTCGCCGAGATACCGTTCGTGTTCCTGACCGCGCTGGCAGACCGCGACAGTGAGCTCGCTGGACGCCGGCTCGGCGCGGACGATTACCTGACCAAGCCGGTCGATTTCGAGTTGCTCGGCGTCGTGGTCGAGAACCGGCTGAGGCGCCGGCACGACCGCTTCGGAGCGCCATCTGACATCCATCTGACTGACCGCGAGCGGGAGGTGCTGATCTGGATCGCGCGCGGCAAGACCTCTGCCGAGATCGCGATCATTCTTGGTCTGCGTGAGCGTACGATCAACTTCCACTGTGACCAGGCCATGAAGCGTCTGGACGTCGTCAACCGCACCCAGGCGGTGGCCAAAGCCATCGTCCAGGGTCTCATCACCAGCTGAGCGCCCCTGCTGTGCTTGAGATGGCCTTCACGTTGTCGAGCAAGGCCGCGATGAGACACGTGGTGGCTCATGTTAGGCAGCCACGCCCGCAGCCTCCCGCCACGTCTCGAACGCCTCGGTTCGGAAGAGCCGGTGCATGCGAGTTTCCTGAGCACCTTACCCGCGCCTCCCGGTACCAGCCTGTGCGCACGAGCTGCGCCAACGTCTCGGCATCGCGCGCAACGGTCTTCTTCCGCTGCAAGGCCGTAGCGGCTCGGGCATGCTGGGCATCGAGGCAGATAACGAGCGCACACAGATCATTGAGCGCGTGGAACAGCCACGGCGTGGGCCGGCCCGTCTCATGGCCAACACGCACGAACTCGGGGGCGTGGCGCTGCAGCGCTGCGGCCAAGGCTTCCCGCTCGTTCTCGGCTGTATGCCCTTTCAGACCAGCTTGCCGTGCTCGTCGAGCACGTGGACCGCGGTCTCCTTGTCCGCGACATCGAACGCGGCGTAGTGTGCCAGGGCATCCACCGCGAGGTGAAAGCGGACGGACCACCTGCCAGCATCGCACCCCAGTGCGGCACCGCCGCCCGCCGAGCCGCGCATGTAAAACGCTTCTTCTGGATCGGTCGCAATCGACGCCGTTGGAACGGATCCCGAGGCGATACACTGTTCGGCAAGAGCCTTTCTCTGCGCCGCATCCGTCATGATGCTGCTGCGCAGGATCACACGCTCAACATGGCTTCTCGGACTCCCAGAAGCAGCCGGGTTTTCTCTCATCACCTCGTTGAAACGTGTTTTCCCCCGTGGATTCAGCAACTTGCGTCAAAATCAAGCCTTTCGCGCCCTGAAAGTAACTGCGGACGTGATATCAGTATTAATCTCCTGCATGACCTCATCACCCCCGGCTTTTCTGAGGCCCTACTCGCCTAAGACCGAGTTTTTACCAAACGGAGTTCGAATGCATGTCTGAATCGGGATTTCGGCGCTCGGCTATCTACCTGATACTGCTGACGTTCTCGGATCAGAGAGGGGGTGAGCAATTACGCGGCCGGACAGGACGAAAGTTCTTCATGCAAAGACGACCAGCTCTCTGGTGCTTCGTCGGCAAGGAAACCTGGATCAGAGAGGCTTAGTTCGGTGACGTGGCCGAACTCTAACCCACCATCGGCTTAGTTCAACTGCCGCTGGTTAGTGTCTGTCCTGAAAGAAGGCGTTTTTCTGCAGGGGGTTGCGCTGTGAGTCCTGCTGGCTACGAAGGCTGGCATGTGGACGGACGAGAACCGAGCCCGCTATGACCGGAGTCAGCTTCGCTATCCCAGTGATCTGACGGACGAGGAGTGGAACCTGATCGAGCCGCTGATCCCAGCGGCCAAGCGGGGTGGCAACAAGCGCAGCGTGAACATCCGCGAGGTAGTCAACGGCCTGCTGTACGTCTTGAGCACGGGCTGTCAGTGGCGTGCCCTTCCCAAGGATCTTCCGGCCCGCAGCACGGTCTACGGCTACTTCGACCTGTGGGACTACGACGGCACGCTGCTGCGCCTTCACCATGCGCTGTTCGTCCAGTGCCGAGAGCAGGCTGGACGCGAGCCCAGTCCGACAGCCGCCATCATCGACAGCCAGAGCGTCAAGAGCGCTGAAAAAGGGGGCGCGGATTGATCCGCCCGGCTACGATGCGGGCAAGAAGATCAAGGGCAAGAAGCGCCATATCCTCGTAGACACCCAAGGCTTGCTGCTGCACGCCCTGGTGCATCCAGCCGACGTGCAGGATCGCGATGGTGGGGTGTGGGTGATGGCGACGCTGTTTGGCCTCCATCCTTTCCTGCTCAAGCTCTACGCGGATGGCGGATACCAGGGCCCCGCCTTCCAAGCGGGCCTGCGCCGGGTCTGTCGCGGGATCCAGGTCGAGATCGTCAAACGCTGCGATCAGACGAAAGGCTTTGCGGTGTTGCCCAAGCGCTGGATCGTCGAGCGAACCATCGCATGGCTCAACCGCTGTCGGCGTCTCGCCAAGGACTGGGAATGCCGCTCACGCAAGGCACTGACCTTCCTCCATCTCGCCTCCATCCGCCTCATGATGCGAAAGCTCACTCAGACAACAATATGATCTCGGACAGACACTTAGGGGTTATTTGTATGCCTCCATAGAAAGCTTTCGCTCCCCGCGAGAGCGGCGCAGGAATTGTGCCAGCCGGTCGAGGTACAAATAGACAACCGGCGTCGTGTAAAGCGTGAGAATTTGGGAAAGTACCAGACCGCCTACGATGGTATAACCAAGCGGCTGCCGCAATTCTGCGCCGTTGCCCGCGCCGAGCATCAACGGCACGCCCCCAAATAGCGCCGCCATGGTCGTCATAAGGATGGGCCGGAAGCGGAGCGTGCACGAACGGTAGATTGACTCCTCTGCTGACAATCCTTCCGTCCGCTCAACCTCAAGCGCGAAGTCCACTAGCATAATGCCGTTTTTCTTGACGATTCCGATCAGCAAGATGATACCAATGATGGCAATTACGCTCAGATCGAGATGAACTGCCATCAGCAACAGGAGTGCGCCGATGCCAGCCGACGGCAGTGTCGATAGAATGGTGATTGGGTGGATGGTGCTCTCATAGAGAACACCAAGAATGATATAGATGACCACGAGTGCCGCCGCGATCAAAGCGGGCGTTCCCGCCAAGGAAGATTGAAAGGCGTCGGCGTTGCCTTGGAAGCTCGTCACCAACGACGGTGGCTTGCCGCTATGTTGCTCAAACCGATGAATGGCGTCGACGGCATCTCCGAGCGCCATGCCCGGCTTCAAGTTAAACGAAATTGTGACCGAAGGAAACATGCCCTGATGATTGACCACGATCGGCGCGCCCTTGATATTGCTGTCCACCAGCGTGCTCAGCGGCACCTCTTGGCCTGCCGATGAATTAACATAGATGCCGTTGAGCGCGTCGGGATCGCGTTGGTATTGCGGAGCAACTTCAAGGACCACGTGATATTGATTTAACTCCGTATACATCGTGGAGACAATGCGCTGACCAAATGCATCATCGAGCGTGTTGTCAATTGTTGAAGGTAGAATTCCGAAGCTCGACGCGACTTGACGTTTAACTGTCACATTGAGCATCGGGCCACCGTTCTCCTGGTCGGACGCAACATCGGTCATTCCAGGAATGCTTTTAAGCTTGGCGAGGTAGATTTCGGCCCAATGATTGAGCTCGTTTGAGTCGGCATCAAAGAGTGTGTACTGATAAAGGGTTTTTGAGAGCCGGCCCCCGATAGTGATATCCTGCGCCGCTTGGAGGTAAAGGGAAATCCCTTGAGTCTTGGCGAGTTGCGGAGCCAGGCGCCGCATGACCTCCTGGGCGCTGACACCGCGTTGCTCTAGCGGCTTAAGGACAATGAAGACACGCCCTTGATTGAGTGTCGGAGTCGGGCCACCTGGCCCGATATAGTCGGTGACCGCTTCGACTGCGGGATCCTTCAACACTGTATCGATCAGCGCCTGCTGCCGTTGGACCATGGCCGGGAACGAAATATCGGTGGCGGCCTCGGTGATGCCTTGAAGCAATCCAGTGTCCTGCTCTGGAAAAAAGCCCTTAGGAATAGCGACATAGAGATAGCCGGTCAGGGCAATTGTTCCGAGCATGACGAGCAGCGTCATGAACCGATGCGCCAAGACGATCTTGAGACCGCTCGTATACCATGCGAGCAGGCCGTCGAAGCCACGCTCAAACAGCCGATAAAGCGAACCATGCTGAATGCTGGTCTCGCGCCTTAACAGGCGCGAACACATCATGGGCGTCAACGTCAGAGAGATGACAAGCGAGAGAATAAGGGAGACACTAATCGTTACGGCAAATTCCTGAAATAGCTTGCCGACATAACCGCTCATCAGGAACAGGGGGATGAAGACGGCAATCAGAGACAGGGTAATTGAAACGATCGTGAACCCGATTTCGCCAGATCCCTTAAGTGCAGCCTCCATAGGCGTCAGGCCCTCTTCGAGGTGACGAACGATATTTTCGATCACGACAACTGCGTCGTCGACCACGAACCCCACGCCAACCGAAAGAGCCATAAGGGACAAGTTGTCGAGACTGTAGTTCAGTTCGTACAGTACCGCAAAAGTGCCGATGAGCGAGAGCGGAACTGTGACCGCCGGAATCACCGTGGCCCAGAAGTTTCGCAGGAACACAAAGATCACCATAACCACGAGCGCCACTGTCAGTAACAGTGTAAACTGCACGTCGGTCACAGAAGCGCGTATGGTTGTTGTGCGGTCAGAAACAACTGATACCTTGACGGCTGGCGGGATGGACGCTTCGAGTTGGGGCAGCAGCGCCTTTATGCGGTCTACGGTGTCGATTACGTTGGCCCCAGGCACACGCTGAACCGCAAGAACGATAGCGCGATGCTTGTTGTACCAGCCAGCCACTAAATTGTTCTCGGGCGCTTCAACTGCCTTTCCTATGTCGCGGATGCGGACCGGTGAGCCGTTGCGATAGGCGACAATCAGATCGTCGTAGGCCCCGGGCTTGAACAACTGGTCGTTTGTATTGAGCGTGAAGGTCTGGCGCGGACCGTTGAGCGTGCCTTTGGGAAGATCGACATTAGCTTGGCCGAGCACCGTGCGGACATCTTCCAGACTTATGCTGCGGGAGGCGAGAGCCTGAGGGTCGACCTGAACGCGGATTGCAGGCTTCTGCTGCCCGCCAATTCCGACCAGACCTACGCCGGAGATCATCGAAATCTTCGGCAGCAGGATATTTTCCGCATAGGCATCCACGGTGGTCAGCGGAAGCGAATCTGACGTGAGGGCGAGAAGCAATATTGGGGTGTCGGCCGGGTTCACCTTTCGAATTGTCGGAGGATAAGGCATGCCTATCGGTAGGTACGGTGATGCCGCGTTGATTGCGGCCAACACGTCTGTTGCGGCGCTGTCGACTGTGCGGCTCAGCTCAAATTGGATGGTAAGCTGGGTATACCCCAGCGCGCTCGCCGAGGTCAGCTGCGTGACACCGGGAATTTGGCTCAACTGCTGCTCGAGCGGCGTCGCTACGGAGGACGCCATAGTCTGCGGATCCGCGCCCGGTAGCTGCGCAGTAATCTGAATCGTCGGGAAATTGACGTTCGGGAGTGATGCAACGGGCAGGAGCCGGTAGGTAACGAGTCCGCATAGCAGTAGTCCCGCCATCAGCAACGCTGTCGCGATCGGCCGATGAATGAAAGGGGCTGAGAGATTCACGGGATTGCCCTCTCCACGGCGCTCTGCAAATCCGCTTGCTGTGCGGCTTTGCCATGTAGCTCGTCGATGTGACTGCCGGGTTGGAGTCTGTACTGACCGTCCACGACGACCTTTTCGGTTGCATTCACTCCCGAGGCGATAAGAGCTTGTCCTCCGCTGATCTGTGCGATCTTGACGGGGCGCATCTGCACAGTTTGGTCTGCAGCAATCGCGTATACGTAGGAGCCGGCGGGACCCTGCTGGACCGCAGAAGCTGGGACCGTCAAGCCGTCCTTCTGCGTTCTAAGAAGCAGGCGTGCGTTGACGAACTCACCCGGCCAGAGCAACCGCTGTGCATTTGCAAACGTGGCGCGTAACCGTATCGTACCAGTAGTTTGAACGATCTGGTTGTCGATCAGAAGGAGCGTGCCCTCGTCGAGCTTCTTCGTGCCGTCCTGGCTGTACGCGAGGACCTTGACCGGCCCTCTGGCCATCTCTTGCTGGATTTCGACAAAGTTGGTTTGAGGCAGAGTAAAGATCATGGAAATCGGCTGTATTTGCGTCACATCAACCAGGCCAGCGACATCGGTTGGGTGAATGATATTGCCTTGGTCGATCTGCCGGATCCCAGTCACGCCGTCGATCGGCGATGTGAGGTTGGTGTAGCTCAGATTAACCTGCATGGCTCGCACGAGAGCCTCGTCTGCCTGTACGGCAGCCTGGAGCTGTGCCACCTGGGCCTTCTGAGTGTCGACGAGCTGAGAAGTGGCATACCCCTTGGCCAACAATGGCGTGTAGCGGTTGAGGTTAGCTTGGGAATTGATCAGCTGTGCCTGGTCACGGTTAAGGTTGGCGGTCATCTGATCGACCTCTGCCTGATACGGCCGCGGATCGATCTGCGCCAGCAGATCACCAGCTTTCACCGACTGCCCTTGTACAAAGGTGATCTTGGTCAGTTGCCCTGTTATCTGGCTACGAACCACCACGTTATTGAACGCAATCACCGTTCCTACTCCGTCCAAGTAGATCGGTACGTCACGACTGACGACGTCACTGGCGACGACAGGAACCGCAGGAATAGGAACAGCGGCCTGCGCGGGATGCGGCGCACCAGCAATGTGCTCAGCCTCGAACACGACGCCGGTGATCACCAGCAGCACGGCAGCAAGAAGGAAGGCTCGTTTTTGCATTGAAGGATCCTGCCGGACACCGACGCTCAGCAACCGTATGTCGATAAGGTGCTGGTCGTGCCCGCCATACTCGCGCTGCCGCAGGGCGTGCCCAGGCCAGACGTGCTGCCCAGTGTCGAGTTGTACGAATACGACCCGGACGGCAGCACTCCGGTGGGTACCGGAACTGGCATCATCGGACTTGTTCCCGGATCACTTAGTTCTGTAGCCCCCAGCGGAATTCCAACTTGGCTTGTTGATGACCCCGCAGCGCTCAACGGCATCGCTGAAGTCCCTAAAGATGAGGCGCTCGAGCCCGTAGATCCGCAGGTGCCCGACATCGACGACGCCGATGGAGAAGTGCCTGGGTTGGAGGTTCCGATTGTGCCCCCGCCGTCGTATGTGGACATTGATCCGGGAGGTCCGGAACTGAATGTTCCTGTGCTGGAACACGCCATGCTGCCTGTGGAGCCGAGCGGCATTGGACTCGTGCCGCCGGGATTGAGCTCGACAGCCCCCATCGGGATACCCGATGGACCAACTAGGGAAAGGGGGGAGGTCACCATCCCAGGCGACGTGGCTGTGCTGACTTGAGCTTGACTCGGCTCGCTGTGAAAGAGGGTCGCTATTGCCATGGCGACCAACAAGCGTCGGTCAATAGACCTGTATTCATTTTTCATCGAATTTCACCGTAGTTTATGCGACCTCAAGACATTCAATCCCGATCTCATCCTGCTTGCGCCAAGCCTAACGGGCCGGAAGCTGCTCCTCACCTGGCACGACTTGGAGGGTGAAAACAGTTGGAATGCAGATTAGCCTCCCGACATTCAGACGAGCGCCTGCGCTGGAGCGGTCCTACAGTGTGCATTCGATTGCATCGCAGTTCCACAACAGTATCTTGCTAGGACGTGAAGAGTGCTCCAGCGCCTCGGCGGTCTGGCCTGTATCCGGACACCCGCCCCCGCTGCGGTTGGTATACGCAGCGTTGTCGGTGTTGCGAACCGGCCTCCGACCGCCGACCGCCCGCGCTTCTTGCCGGCATTGAGAGTATCGGTTGCAACCCTTCTAAAAGGATCGCCGTGTTTGTAATTAGGCTCGTCCTGCACTGATTTTTCTCTGCGCAACGTGTGGAACGTCTGTTTTCAGAATGGACTTCGCCTTTGAGATAACGACGCGATGCTAGATAGCACCGCCGCAGCTCGTCGGCAGCCTGTTAGATCTAACAGGCGGAAGCTTCGAGCCCGGAGCGAAGCGCCGTGAGCCGTGGGCGACAGCCGTCGCGACAGCCGAGCGACCGTAATACCGATCGGCGTTGATCCTAACCGACAGGCGCTGTCGCGCAGGCCAATGGACATGATCTTCCAGGGCGGCTCGATCAGGTAGTTCCAGGCACGGCAGCACTGGGCGACGATGTCGTTATAAGAGACGAAGACCCGATTGCCGAGCCAGCTCTGGCGGAGGTACTGCCAGACATTCTCAACCGGGTTCAGCTCAGGCGCACGTGGCGGCGTCGGCATCGGCTTGATGTTGTCCGGGACCACAAGGCCGCCAAGAGGTGCCAGCCTGCTCAGTCGAGCATCAGGACAGCCTGGACACCGAGATCAACGGTGCGCACAATCTCAGTGAGGTGCTCGTTCATCGCCTGCGTGTTGCACAAGGGCATGATGAGACCGGCCACCGTTGCCCTTCTCGGGACAGATCGCCCCGAAGATGTAGGCTGAGAGCGTGCGCTTCTCGTGCGGCAAACGCGGGCGCGTGCCGCGCCGGGCCCACACCGGTGCGCGGGCTGGCACCCCGTCGCGAGCAAATCGCCCGAAACGCGTCCAAAGCGATCGTCCACTCCTCTTCCGTCATCTGCGTCAGCATGGTCGGTCCTCCCAGAACCCGACTCGCTACGAATCACCAACGCCGCGCCTTGTGAATGTGTGTTGGTGTGGACGGCCTTCTGATCGCCAAGCGGCTTATGCGACGATCTCGTGTCGCGCGCCTGGACGAGAAGAGGACATGCCATGAACACGGTCGTGCGCATCGGTATGGACACGTCGAAGAACTTGTTCCAGCTGCATGGAGTTGATGAGGATGAGGTCATTGTCCTGCGTCGCCAGTTGCGGCGCGGGGAGATGATCAGGTTTTTCGAGAGGTTGCCGCCGACGCTTGTCGCCATCGAGGCGTGCGGCAGCGCGCACCACTGGGGCCGCCTGCTCGGCTCGATCGGCCATGAGGTGCGGCTGATCCCGCCGCAGTACGTGAAGCCCTACGTCAAGCGCGGCAAGAACGACGCGGCCGACGCCGAGGCACTGTGCGAAGCGGTCAGCCGGCCGTCGAAGCGCTTCGTGCCGGTGAAGTCGTGCGATCAGCAGGCCGCGTGCATGTTGATGAGCGTGCGCGAGCGGCTGGCCGGCGTGAAGTCGCAATTGTCGAATGCCATCCGCAGCTACGCGGCCGAGTTCGGCATCATCGGTCCGGCCGGCCGGCCGGCAGAATGTCAACGCGCTCATCAAGCACATCCTGGAAGACGACACGCTACCCGAGATGGCACGCGACCTGTTCCGCCTGCAGGCCAAGGAGTATGCCTCCGTCGAGGCGCGCCTCAGAGAGGTCGAGGCGAAGCTCATGAACTGGCACCGTGCCGACGATGTGAGTCGCCGCATCGCCACCATCCCGGGCGTGGGGCCGATCGGCTCAACCATGCTGAGCATCAAGGCACCGCCGGCGGCCACCTTCAAGTCGGGCCGCCACTTCGCGGCCTGGCTGGGTCTCACGCCTAAAGACCATTCGACTGGCGGTCGCGTGCGGCTCGGCGGCATCACCAAGGCCGGCGATCCCGGGATCCGCTCGACGCTCGTCGTCGGCGCGACCGCGCTCTTGCGACACGTCAGGAAGGGCCGGACCAAGCCGTCGCCTTGGCTCGCGGCTCTGCTGGAGCGCAAGCCGCCCAAGCTGGTCGCGGTTGCGCTTGCCAACAAATTCGCGCGCATCGCGTGGCGACTGATGGTGTCGGGCGGGGTCTACAATCGGCCGCCCGCACCGATGCTGTCAGCATGAGAGATCGATCCGAGGTGGCGAGGAGGAGGCCTGCCACGATAGATCGGTGACCGAACTTGAAGGGACGGGTAGATGGAACTATCGGTCGATCGGTACGCGCGACACTCCGAAGATTGCACCGGCATCCCCGATGCCGCGTATGTGTTTGGACCGCGCGCAGCGAACACCATCTTGGCCAGCGGGCTTGCCTCGCGCTAACAGGCCGGACATCTGATCGCAAGCGATCGCGTCGGACCGCTGCTCAATTCCTGACAAGTGGGGGCCGTCCACATCTGGCAATCTTCAATCCGTCCACACGGCCTATCGGAACGTTCCATCTGTCTCTGCAGGTCATGTAGAGAAAACGACCGGATGCTGTTGGCGAATTCTGACCTGGGGTCCGGACAGCGTGCCATGGCAGAGGATTCGCGCTCACAAGAGAGCCGTGTGAGGCGGCCGACCGAGGAGCGGCCGGAATTCGCATCCGACGGTTCCCCCGACACTCTGTACCGGAACCCCGAAGTGGGCCAATTCGCGCCCAAATCTGTTGGGAAAACCTGACTGGAAATCTATCGACCGGAAAACGGTCTTTAGGAGCTAAACGGACATGACCGGGCTTGCTTAGCGCTTCAAAGATCATCGCGACGGGTACCTCCCCCAGGCGCGCGTTCAGAGCCGGGAATCCCAGCCCCAACAATCCCCCCATCCCACGAGGACGCCATGACACCTAAGGAACGGGTCGCCCGAGCGATCGCACTGGAGCTGGGGCTGGACTTCGACCGGATGGAGGTCTGCGTGCTCGGCCCAGCGTCCACCCAGGACGACATGCTGCGGGCGGCGCAGGCGGTGATTGATAGCCTGTCTGAATAGGGCAAGAGCCGAAGCCGATTCATCGAGCATGCCGAGGAGCCATGACATGAACCGGCTCGACATGATTTTCGCTCTGCTCGTCATCCCGGTCTCAGTGACCGCCGGCATTCTCCTGCTGCTCGCCATCGTCTCGACGCACCCGGCCCGCGACGCGGACCGGCGGCTCCTCAGCTCCATCGAGAAAGCCCGGGCAGAGCCGGGGCTCATTGAGAGAGCCCGTGGAGCGAGACCGTCACCGGACCTGGGGACCCCTGAAGGTGTCCGACGCGTCCCGATCGAGATCGAGGCAGGTGGCGAGTTCCACGTAGCTCGGATCGCCCCCGATCTGGGCCTCCGCACTGCACCGGAACCTCGCGTCGGCTGGGAAGCTCGTCCACTTGCTGGCGAGCTGCTTCTTTGCGCCGACCTCGTCGGCCACGCAGCTCTTGTAGTCCTGCTCGTCGGTGTAGCCGAGGTTCGCCGTGGTCCGGCAGATCTGCTGGGTATCGAACTGCGGCATCGCCGTTGCCGCCTCGGCCAACGACGGCACCGACGCCGCGACCGTGACGGAGACGAGAAGGAGGGTCCGTAGGGGCGTTCTCATGGCAAGTACTCGCTCGGGCGGCAGTGGCGCAATGACCTGAGCCCAGCTCAAGAGATCGTGCAGGCTTTACCGGGCGACAGCCTGTCAGATCTCCCAGGCAGTCAACAGAACCGCAGCCAGCCATGTCTAGGGGAAGGGCGGGGTCTTCCCTGCACGCACCCTCGCCCCCGGTGTCCTTTCTAGTTCTTCCGCCCCCCAGTCCTAGCAAGGACGCTTTCTTGATCCCCTCATCCTTTGAGCCTTTCATCCCGGGCTCCTGTGATCCTTGCAGGGCACGCAGATGCAATCGTGGGGCAGTGTTATGACCACCGAGACCCTTCTGATCTTCACGGCCGGCTCCTTGAGCTGTTCGTTTGGGTTCGTCCTGGCCGCCCTGATGTCCAAGAAGCGCAGCGCCCGGCCATGATGAGCGACATCCACCGCGTGAAGCACGACGACAACTGCCGCATTCTGGCGTTCCCAAAGTGGCAGCTCCGCGACTACCGCCTCGCGATGGAGGAGGCGATCACGACGCTTCTGTGCGCGTACGGCATGACGTGCGGCGAGCCCTATAGGCTCACCGCACAGCAGTCTGCGAACTTGAAGCGGCTTCTCCGCCTGCACAAGGCCGTGCACGAGGATCATTCGGGCCGGCCGCTCCAGGGGCAGCAGAGCCCATTTGGTCCCCGGTTCAGCTATCCGAACGTATGGGTCGACTAAACGAGCATCCAATTTTCGCCGGTTCCGGGTCGTCGTAGACAGAGAACAAAGGTGGGGCCTGTCTCCTGACACTTCACACCCCGACCCGGCGTCCCTGCTAGTCCCTCAGCCCCCAGCCCTAGCAGGGACGCCGAAGGTTCCTCCGGTCAGAAAGTCAATTCAACCGGGCGCTCGGCAACGTGGGCTGCTTCAGAGTTCTCACCGCGATTCGGTGTGACACTCAGGATCTGAACAAGTGACTGTGGGCGGATGTCGTGAAACGCTCGAGTGATCTGCTCGTAAAGCGCCAAGTTTTTGTTGAATTAGACCGCATTCTTGCTCAGCGCAATTCAAGTGCATCCCCCGTTTCCAGAGGGCGAATTTAAAGATGGAGATCGAAGCTCTCGAACGCCCTGCCGATCTCGCTATCTGGAGTCTGGGGCGGGTGAATTCGCTGCTGGTGCAGCCCGAGCGGTTCAACAGCCTGCGCGAGGCGATTATAGCCGCCGCCGGCGTCCTCTCTGACCACTCGAAGCAGCCCTGGATCATAACTGAGGAAGGCGACCTGCTCCCGCCGAACTGGATCCGCGCCTATCTGACATGAGCCTTACAAGGTGTTGGAAACACCGGGGCGGGCGGGCCGGTGGCCGGGGGAGGGTGCCCCGGCCTGTTTTGCCGCCTCTACGGCCCCATCCCCCTCTAATCCGGGTACGTCTCGATCCGCTTGCCGCCGCAGGCCGTGCACCGCAGCCGCAGCGCCACGTCGGGCAGGTACCAGCTCGGGTCCAGTCGGTTGAAGGACAGCTTCGCCTCGTGGTTGCAGGCGCACCGGGCGAACAGCCTACGGGCGCCGTTCGCCTGCGCATTGGCGACGGTCGCCGGCTCACACTCACGGTCTTCCTCGTCGTAGCCCCGCCGCGGGTTACGGAGGTGGCGCGGGACGGGTGGACCCTTTGCCGATCGCGCGCACCGCCTAACCCTTCGATCGGTCGCGCCAGCAGGATCGCGGTTCGCACCATCGTGCGCTTAAAGGTGTCGGAGGCGTTGGGGTCGGCCACGACTTTCCGGGCTGGCCCGTGGGCATTCACCGCGGCGCCCAGGTCTAGGCCGTAGCCCTCGCCCACCGGGAACACACCCGTCTCGGCCTCGTCCGTGAAGGCGTCCACAGCCCCGCGCACGTCCGCATCCAGCACGAGGGGCTGCTTGAACAGCTCGCCAATGGTCGGGTCGGTCGCCATGCGGAGAAGTTAGGGCGCTGATGCCGACCGTACCACAGGTGCCCCCAAACGCGCAAAAAGGCCCCCCACGGGGGAGGGGGCCTGCGAAGCCGACGAGAACGGCCCCGATCAGAGCGTCAGTAGGGGTAGCCGTAGTTGCCGCAGTAGGGCGGGACAGTCGTGCCGTAGGGGCCGTAGGCGTACCCAAGGGCGCAAGCGTTCGCATAGCGGCGACGGCCCACGTGACGGCGGCCAGCGTAATGGCGACCGACGAAACCGTGTCTGGAGACGGTTCCGCTGTGCACGCCCGCACCCCGCATTCCGCCCGCGTACCCGCCAGCCATGGCCCCGCGTCCGGCCATCGCTCCGCCGCCCATGCCGAGACCCCCGAAGCCACCGCCCCCGAAGCCGCGGCCGTGGAAGCCGCCACCCCCACCAAAGCCGCCGCCATGACCGCCCCCGCCGAAACCTCCACCTCCACCCCCGCCGCCGCGTGCAAACGCTGAGATGGGCGCAAGAGAGAGCGCGGCCATCAGGGCGGCCGCCGCTAGAGTGATCTTGTTCATGTCAGGAACTCCGAAGTATATGCTCTGCTAGCGACGAGTCGCATGCATGTGCGGAAGCAAATAATAGTCGTTCTGGGTGGGCTGCTGGTACATCCTGTTTCTCTCAGACTGCATGAGAGACTGATTGAAATCGGTGGTCTCCTGCTGTTGGAGGGAGCGCATCTCTCCTTGGTCAGCCAGCGAGTTGTTGATGCTGTTGAGGTTGCTGCTCTGAGCGAATGCCGGGACGGTCGCTGCCGAAGCCACCGCGAGGGCTGCAATCAGGGCACCCGACGTGCGAGTGAGCGTCTTCATGTCAGGGCCCCTCACCGGAGCGGGCGTGATGAACCCGCCCGCCCTCTAGAGGCCGGAACGGAGCATTGGGTCCGTTGGTGCCATAAGCCTGGAGGTAGGTGTTGTAGCGGGACGAACCGTAGGGGCCGCTGTCCACCCCGCCCGTGCGGTCGTTGCCCTCAGATGCGGCCCAGGGATCGAGCCCGTCTCCGCCGCGGGCCAGAGCCGTCCCGGAGAACCCAAGAACGAGGGCAAGCGCGGCTGCGGCGCGGATCGTGGTCATGTTCTTCTTCATGTCAGTAGTCCTCGCTGTCGTGGCAGAGCGGCACCTTGCCGGTCAGGGGGCGATCGCCGCTGTTCTCAGCCCGCGCGGCCTCGATGGCGCGGCTCGCGTAGGCCGAGAAGGGTGCAAGGCAGATCGCTGCGATCAAGGCGGCTGATGTGAAAGCAAACTTCTTCATGTCAGGAGTTCTCCGCAGTTGGAGTGATACCTGGGACATGGTTAGGCGCGGTTATTTCGTCAGCCTGGAAGATCTGACAGGGCAGGGCCGTAGCAGACACGAAAAATGGCCCCCTCCACGGGGGAGGGGCCAATCGCGTCGGCGCCGTTGGGCGCTGGTGGGTGTCTCGGGCCGCGCCGCTGCGGCGCTCGTAGCGGCCCAGCATTCCTTCCAGGCGGGCGCCCAGGAGGGCGACCGGCCCGTCGTTCCAGATGGTCGCGTCCACACGGAAGTCCTGCGCCTCCAAGGCGTGGCTTCCGACGACGAGGTCGGGACGCCGGATGCGGACCACGACTCCGCCGAGCGCGTGGATCTCGGTCACTTCCTCGGGGTTGCGCACGTCCTCGGCCAGTACGCCCGGGGCGCCGCTGGCGAGCGCTGCCTGGGCGCTGCCCCGCCACGCGCTCGTCCAGATCAGCGGGTGCATGCGCTCGCGGCCCCAATCGTAGCCCAGCCCGATCATGCCCTCGCGGGGTGTGTGCCCGCCGAGCAGCGGGTCCGGTACGCCTTTGAGGTCGCCCTCGATCCGCCGCTCGATCTCGGTCTCGGGTAGGCCGCAGGCGCGGTAGAAGGCGCGCAGCATGTCCTTGAGCGGCGTCGAGAACCGGCAGCGCGCGTAGCCCAGGCGCTCCACGAGGTAGGCGGCGGTGGACGTGCCCGCGCCGGCCGCGCCGGCGAGCCCGATAATCATGACGCGCTCCCTCTGGAGTGTGAATGTTCACAGGTAGCGGTTAGGCTTGCCTGCGCTCACCTGGGACGGGAGAGCAGCCGGCCACGGGGGAGTCCCGAGGGCTCACTGAAGGCGCACCCGCATGTACGAGATCGTGGACCGGATCGTGTTCCTTACCCTCGTGCCGTTGTGTGTCGCGGTCTAGGGCTTGTTGAGGTTCAGGGTTTCGCTCTGGGTGGCAGCATGATTCAAACTCCGCAAGGAGTTTGGCATGGACCGCTTTGTTCTGACGGACGCCCAATAGGCGAAAATGGAGCCGCACTGCCTGGGCAAGCCGACCGATCCGGGCCGGACCGGAATGGATGGGCGGTTGTTTCCGGAGGCGGTGCTGTGGATTGCTCGGACAAGCAGCCCCTGGCGTGATCTGCCGTCGACCTTCGGCAAGTGGAACACGGTGTTCAAGCGCTACCGCGAGTGGGTGAAGGCGGACGTCTTTGCCAGGATCTTTGCGGCGGTGTCGGACGAGCCGGACCTGGAATGCGCGATGGTGGACGGTACGATTGTCAAGGTTCATCGCCATGGGCAAGGCGCAAAAGGGGGACTGAAAGCCAGGCCATCGGCCAATCTCGGGGCGGCTGGACCACCAAGATCGTGGCCTTGACCGATGCGCTGGGCAATCTGGTGCGCTTCAGTCTCCTGCCGGGTCAGCGTCACGATACGATCGGGGTCGCGCCCCTCATCGAGGGGGTCACCTTCGGAGCTCTGATTGCGGACAAGGTGTTTGATGCCAACTGGATCATCCAGGCGATGGATGAGCGCGGCGCCGCCGTCGTCATCTCTCAACATCCCAAGCGTCGTGAGCCACGCGAGATTGATCGCGATCTCTACACATGGCGTCACCTTGTTGAGAACTTCTTTGGTAAGCTGAAAGAGTTCAAGCGCATCGCCATGCGCGCCGACAAGACTGATCAGAGCTTTGCTGCTCTGATCTATCTCTGTGCCGCCGTCATCAACTCACGTTGAATCTCAACAAGCCCTAGCCCATCGCGATCAACGCGACGGTCGTGCACCGCGCTGCCAACACAGCGCCCGCCCCTGAGCCTCACGCGGGCTCTCCTTGGACTAGACGGAGGCGATCCGCATGAAAACCGCTCTGACAGAGGTGATGCTGCGGCTTCTGGTAGCGCTGTTCGTTCCGGCCGCGGCCATCGCCATCGATTCGGAGATTGTTCACCGCGCAACCCACGTAGCGCCCAACTCGCACACAACGCTCGCCTCCGCGCCGCTGCCGATGTCGATGCCAGGACCCTAATCGCTGGTGAGCCCGAGGATCATGGGTGGGCCTCTTTCGAAGGCTCAACGGGTTCGCCGTCGTCAGCCCAGAGCATCAGGACGGCGTAGTGGCCGTGCGGCGTCCCAGCCATGTCGTCCGACAGCACCCAGCCGAGCGCCTCGTCGGCCGGGCGCATGGCTTGCAGCACGTAGCGGGTCCAGGCGATCATGCGGCCCTCGGCAGGTTGCTGGCAGTTCTCACAGGTGTTCCCAACCTCAATTCGTGCCCATCTTCAACCGTGAGATGGAAAGTAAATCCGCATGAAACACTTACTTAAAGAAATTGTACTGCCGTTTCTCGTCGCAGGAGCCGTCCTTATAATTGGTTTTGCGACCATCCACGGGTATTTGGTGAGATCCGGGGCGCTCACTTCTCCCCTGTTCTAGACTTCCACGCGATCACGCAGCCCTCGGGGTGTAGGTCACGAAGTGGCGCCCCCGCTGCCCCTCGTCGCCCGAAGAAGAGCTTGACCAGCTGCTCGCCGAAATGCGGGCGGCTGTCGGCCTTTCGGGATCCGGTGCAACTGCCGAAAGCTCGCATCATCGCGGCTCATACCTGGGTATATGGCAGCCACACCAAAGACTGCTCATGGGCAATACTGTGTTTAATATCCAAAACGGCCGCGACTGGGAAATATGTCGTCAGATTACAGGCCCAGGCGATTCCAGGAGATTCGGTCATGAGCAAGAGAGTGGCAGATGTGGTGGTCGAGACCATAGAGGCAGCTGGCGTTGCGACCTGCTACGGCATCGTGGGCGATACGATGAACCGCATTGCCCAGTCGATCGACCGGAGCTCTATCGATTGGGTTCACATGCGTCACGAGGAGGCCGGCGCATTCGCGGCAGCGGCCGAAGCGTCGCTGATGGGCCGATTGACGGCCTGCGCCGGGACCTGTGGTCCGGGCAGCCTGCACTTCATCAACGGCCTCTACGAGGCGAACCGCAACCGGGCTCCGGTCCTTCTGCTCGCCACTCAGATCGTGCGGCAGGACATGGGCTTCGAATCAATCCAGGAGATCGACTTCAACGACGTCTTTGGTGGATGCAGCGTCTATTGCGAGACGATCATGACGCCGGAGCAGGCTCGCAAGAAGACGGTTGCCGCATGCCAGGCCGCCCTAACGAAGCGCGCTGTTGCCGTGCTCATTGTACCGGCGGATGTCGCCAATGCCGTCGCACATGCCGAGGCGCCCTATGCCGTCCATGCGGAGATGCCGCTGGTTCGCCCGTGCGACGCGGAACTCGACGAAATGGCGGCCATCCTCAACGGGAGCAACCGCATCACGATCTACGCGGGGGCCGGCTGCGAAGGCGCGCACGATGAGGTGATCGCGACCGCGGCGCAGCTTAAGGCGCCGATGGCGCACACCTCGCGCGGCAAGGATTTCCTGGAATATGACAACCCCTACAACGTCGGCATGACCGGTATGATCGGCGGGGCGGCCGGGTATCGCGCCGTTCTCGATTGCGATGTCTTGCTTCTGCTAGGCGCGGACTTCGCCTGGAGCCAGTTCTATCCGAACAAGGCCAAGATCCTGCAGATCGACCTCGACCCGACCCATATCGGCCGGCGTCATCCGGTGACGATCGGCGCGGTTGGTGGGATCAAGGCGAGCCTGGAAGCACTGCTGCCGCGGCTGGAGCAACATGAGGACGGCGAGTTTCTGGCGCAGTTCACGGAGCGCTTCCGGGAGGACGAGGTGAAGGCGAAGGCTGAGATGCCGTCAGGGCCCGAATCCGCAATCTCCGGCACCTACCTCACCAAGGTCATAAACCAGTGCGCTGCCGACGACGCGCTGTTTACGGCGGATGATGGAACACCGGCCGTCTGGATGGCTCGCCACATCGACACGGGCGGCAAGCGCCGGACCTTCGCGAGCCTCCTGCACGGCACGATGGCGGGCGGGATGCCGTCCGCGCTCGGCTTGCAGAAATGCCAACCTGGAAGGCAGGTGATCTCGCTCTCCGGCGACGGCGGGCTCGCGATGTTGCTCGGCGATCTCCTTACCACGGTGCAGGAAAACCTGCCGGTCAAGATCGTCGTCTACGACAACGGCAAGCTCGGCTTCGTCGATATCGAGCAGAAGGCGGCCGGCCTCGTACCCGTGTTCACCGACCTCAAGAACCCGAATTTTGGGGAGGTCGCGAAATCGATGGGTCTGTGGGGACACAGCATCTCCAAGGCTGGCGAGATCGAGGATGCGGTGAAGGCTTGGCTCACGCAGCCCGGACCGGCTCTGCTTCACGTGAAGGTGACGCCCATGCAACTCGTGTCGCCGCCCGCGACCTTTGTGGCGCCGGAAGCGGTGATCGGCATGGCTGTCTACAGTGCGAAGGCCATCCTGCACGGGAAGGGCCACGACGTCTGGGAGATGGTTGTCGAGAACGTCTGATCGAACCAGGCGGTGACGGCCGCGCGGGCCCACACCGCCCTGAGCTTCCTAGGAATAACGGACCTGCTTCAGGAGGCAACCATGCGACGCTCGGGGCTCGTCGAACGCAGCCTGTTGGTGCCGCTGCTCTTTAGCGCGCTGAGCGGATGCAGCGACCGCGGCGCCCCATCCTTCACGCTGGTCGGAGCTTTTTTCCCAGCCTGGATGCTCTTCGCGCTGATCGGCATCGCGGTCGCGATCGGCGCCCGAGCTATCTTCGTTGCCTCGGGCCTTGCCGTAGTCTTACCGAACCAGCTTTTCGTCTGCGCGGCGATAGGCGTAGGGTTTGCACTGCTGGCGTGGCTCCTCTGGTTTGCAGCTTGACCATGAAGGCCGCTGGCACACCACGGAGACCCGCGTGGGCGCATCTGGTCTCGGTTGCGCTTATTGTGGCGACGATCGTCCTCGGGTGGTACGGCTGGCATTGCGCCGCACTGACCCCGACCACGGACGATGCGACCATCGACGCCGATGTCGTCCATGTGGCCGCGACGGTCGGCGGGCGCATCGTCAAGATCCCAGTCGTCGAGAACGCTCGTGTCGCCGAGGGCGATCTGCTCTTTCAGATCGACCCGGTCCCCTACCGCCTCGCAGTCGATCGCGCTCGAGCTGACCTCGCGTTCGCAGAGGCTGCGCTCGCGACGCAGGAGCGGGTACTCTCGACCCAACGTTCAACCGCGACCGTTGCCGCCGAGCAGGTCACCCGCGCGCAGAGCAATGTCGACCTAGCCGAACGTACCGTTGCGCGGCTTCGTTCACTCGCAGAGAAAGGATACCTTTCGATCCAGCGATTTGACGACGCCGAGACAGTCCGACGCGACGCCGAGACATCTCTTCGACAGGCCCGCGAGCAGCAGGCGGCCGCAGTCGAGGCGATCGATACCGACGAAGGCGCTAAAGCGACGGTCCAGGCCCGCAAAGCCGCGCTCGCCAGCGCCGAACGGTCGCTGGCTGACACGACCGTCCGGGCCACGCATGCCGGACGCGTCGTCGGCCTCACTGTCCTCGCAGGAGAAATCGTCGCACCTTCCCAGAGCCTGTTCACGTTGATCAACGACACCGAATGGTTCGCAGTCGGGAACTTTCGCGAGACCGATCTCCAGTTCGTAACGGTCGGAGATTGCGTCACGGCCTTCTCGATGATTGACCGACAGCAGCCTATAAAGGGTCACGTCCAGGGTATTGGCTCGGGTGTGCTCGACACGGACCGGGTCAACCTCCCTCGCTCCCTCCCTTACGTCGAGCGCTCGCTCAACTGGGTAAGGGTCGCGCAGCGCTTCCCTGTCCGCATCCGCCTCGACGACCCGCCTCAGCCGCTGATGAGGCTTGGCGCGAGTGCCGTCGTGGAGGTGAAGCATGGCCCAGCTTGCAAGTGAACGGCTGCGCTCGGCTCTTCGCGAGTTGCTGCCCTTGCTCGCGCCCTTTCCTGGACGGCTGGAATTCGCCGCGCGACTGGGGCTGATCTGCGCCCTCAGCACGCTTGTTGCGGAGATTTATCAGACGCCGGAGCCCGCGCTCGCGGCCTATGTCGCTTTCTTCTTGATCAAGCCCGACCGCGCGACGAGCATCGTCGTGAGCCTCGCGATGACCGTGATCCTTACCGTGGTCATCAGCATCGTCTTGGTCATCACCATCGCGGTGATCGACCACCCGTTCTGGCGGTTGACCGCCATGACGGTCGTGTCGTTCATCTTCCTGTTCGCAGCCTCAGCCAGCAAGCTGAAACCGATTGCCGGGATCGTCGCTCTGATCATCGGCTACGCTCTCGATCTCCTCGGGACCGCGCACGGTGGTGACGACACGACACGGTCACTCCTCTATGCTTGGCTCTTCGTCGGCATCCCGGCAGGCGTGTCAATTGTTTTTAACCTCGTTCTTGGGCCTGCGCCACGCAGACTAGTGGAGCAGGCCTTGGCGCGTCGGTTACTGCTTGCAGCGGCGATGCTCCGCGATCCGGATCTCAGCACCCGTCAAGCCTTCGCCGAATGCCTTGGGGAGGGGACGGGCGAGATCTCGGCTTGGCTCAAGATGGTGGGTGTGGAGAAGACCTCCTCTCCGCTCGACACCGCGTCGCTGTGGCAAGCGTCCCAATCCACGCTCATCATCCTGTCGGTGATAGATTTCCTCACGAGAGATCCGGAGCCGATACTTCCGAATTCCCTGGCGGACCGTGCCGCTCAGACCATCGGCGACATGGCCGCCATCATGCGAATGGGCGCCTACCCGGTCGACGTCACCCTCGAGGCGTGCGGTAGCGAGGCTCAATTGACGCCGGTCGCCGCGATCGCGTTTTCGGAGCTGCGCAGCGCGTTAACTGCTTTCGCTCAGCCATCAGCCGAAGCGTCGGCGGCGGTCAAATCTGCTGACGGCTTCTTCCTTCCCGACGCCTTTGAGAACCCGATCCATGTACAATACGCTCTAAAGACGACGGTAGCGGCGATGTTCTGCTACGTCGTGTATTCGCTGCTCGACTGGCCCGGCATTCATACTTGCCTGATCACTTGCTACATCGTGGGTCTCGGCACGATGGCGGAGACGATTGAGAAAGCGACGCTCCGCTTCCTGGGCTGTCTGATCGGCGCCGTGGCGGGACTAGCGACTATAGTCTTCCTCATGCCCGACGTCACATCGATTGGCGCCCTCATGGCCGTCATCTTCGTCGCCGCGATCACCTCGGGATGGGTCGCGGCGGGCAGCCCGCGCATCGCCTATATTGGTTTCCAACTCGCCTTCGCGTTCTTCCTGAGCGTGGTGCAGGGTGCCGGACCCTCCTTCGACATGGTGACAGCCCGCGATCGGCTCATCGGCATCCTATTCGGCAATCTTGTCATCCTGATTGTCTTCACCCTTGCGCCTCGTGTCAGCATTGCCGCCCGTCTCGATCCTGCAATCGCGGCTGTTCTCGGCAAGCTCGCAGCTCTAGCCGCTGCTGAAAGCCGGTCTCAGCGCTGGGCAATTGCCGCGGATGTGCGGACGGCGCTCACCGCCCTTGAACAAGACCTCAAGCTCAGTCGCTACGAGCCCTCCTCGATCCGCGCTGAACAAG
Source organism: Methylobacterium soli (assembly GCF_008806385.1). Taxonomy (GTDB): domain Bacteria; phylum Pseudomonadota; class Alphaproteobacteria; order Rhizobiales; family Beijerinckiaceae; genus Methylobacterium; species Methylobacterium soli. The sequence goes on along the minus strand of NZ_VZZK01000003.1, from coordinate 56,589 downwards.
CCTGGCTTAGACGGCGCCGGGGCGTCGCTCACGCGATCTCGGTCCTGCACGCACCTGTGCTGATTTACGCAGACCAGGACCCGGGTACGCTCGGCAGCATTCCGGGTCGGCTGAGTCGGATTGCGGACACCTTCAATGCCCCGTCAGCCTCTTCCGAGCAGGCCGAGAGCTCCGTCACCACACCCAAGGCGGACCTAGCCGAAGCCCACGTGATGCATGCCGTCGTCGAAGCGTCGCTCGCAAGCCTGGAGTGGATGGCTGACGTCTCCATCCGTAATCGAAGCGAGAGAGCGGACCAGGCGCCGTCGTAACGGCGCTTTCGTTGGCCGGTCCTTCCTCTGCGCTCCCGAAGACGCGTCGCGAAGCGCGCCTGATGGTCGTCTAAAAGCGCACTCGCATGGACGAGATCGTGGACCAAATTGTGATCCTTGTTCTTGTGCTCTTGTGTGTCGCGGCCTGGGCCATCGCCATCAACGCGACGGTCGTGCACCGCGCAGCCAGCGCAGCGACTGCCGTTCAGGAGGCGTCTGTCCCGGGACCGCTGCCGATGCCCGCGCCCTAAGCGCCGGGCCCGACGGGTCCACCTTCGTCAGCCCAGAGCATCAGGACGGCGTAGTGGCCGTGCGGCGTCCCAGCCATGTCGTCCGACAGCACCCAGCCGAGCGCCTCGTCGGCCGGGCGCATGGCTTGCAGCACGTAGCGGGTCCAGGCGATCATGCGGCCCTCGGCAGGTTGCTGGCAGTTCTCACAGGTGTTCCCAACCTCAATTCGTGCCCATCTTCAACCGTGAGATGGAAAGCAAATCCGCATGAAAGCCCCTATCATTGTCGTGCAGGTTGGCCGGAGAGACGGCGGCCACGAGCAGGCGGCCGTCCGTGTCGGTGAGCGCGTGACGCTTGCGTCCGACGATGCGCCGGGCCGGATCGTAACGGCGTTCGCCTACGACCCCTGCCCCGCCCGAGCGCGCGGCTTGCGCATCGAGGATGCCGCCGATCGGGCTGGCTTCGCGCCCGACGCGCTCGCGGTCGGCCATCGTGAGGGCGTGGGCGAGGCGCTCGAACACGCCCGCCTGCGACAGGCGCAGGAACCAGCGATGCACGGTTCCCCAGGGCGCGACGTCCAGCGGCAGATGCCGCCAGGCGCAGCCAGTGCGCAGGACGGACAGGACGCCGTCGAGCAGCGAGCGCGTCGGCCAGCGCCACGGACGGCCGGTCGCGGCGGTACCCGGCAGCAGAGGCTTGACCACCGCCCACTCGGCATCGGTCAGGGAGGTTGCGTAGGGCAGGCTCTCGCGCGCGAGCTCGGCGTGGGCGGCGGGCGTCCACATCGGTGATCTGGGGCGAGCGTCAGACACTCCCCCAACGCCTGCAACACCCGCCGCTCACGCTTCGCACGCCGTTATGAAACGGGGTCTGAGCCTCTCTTTTGGCGATTTGTTCATGGGACACTTATACAATTGCTGCGGCGTCTAGCTCGATCCTTTACACGCCATGGGCCAGATTACGCCTGCGGTCCCGTGAATAGATCGTGCGAGCCCCTGCAAGTCCATGTCGCTTACCATTCAGCCCGCCGCGATCCTGTCCGAGGTGCCGGTCGAGCACCAATCCCGCTTCATCGTCGGGCGGGACCCGCAGGGGCACTGGGTCGCGGTCGAGACCCACGGGCTCGCCGGTGGCATTTTCCGGAGCTGCAAGGATGCGATCCATTAGCCGGCAGGTCGACCCTCACGTGGTGCCAGCATGACCCGCCTCGCCGCACGCGCGCTCGCTGAGGAGCAGATGGACGCAGCCGAGCTGCCGGACGCCGACTATGCGGCACTGCTGGCCGATCTCGCCCACGTCAATCGCTGGACGATGGCGGCGCGCCCAACTCTCGCCTTCCTCGACCGCGCCGTCTCGCGCGGCGGGCGGCTCAAGCTGCTCGACGTCGGCTTCGGGCATGGCGACATGCTGCGCCGGATCGCGCGCTGGGCGGAGCGGCGCGGGCTTGCGACCGAGTTGGTCGGCATCGACCTCAACTCTCGCTCGGCCTCGGTGGCTGGCGCCGCGACCGACCGGACGCTGCGCATTGACTATCGCACTGGCTCCTACGCCGCCCTGGCCGGAGAAGGCTGGGATGTGATCGTCTCCAGCCTGGTGGCGCATCACATGACCCATGTGGAGCTCGTCGCCTTCCTCCGCTTCATGGAGGCGGAAGCGCGGACCGGATGGCTGGTGAACGATCTTCTCCGCCACCCGCTGCCCCATGTCGGTTTCCCGCTGCTCGCTCGAGCGATGCGGTGGCACCGCATTGTGCGCGAGGACGGCACGCTGTCGATTGCGCGCTCTTACCGTCCGGCAGAGTGGCCGCCGATCCTCGCCGAGGCCGGCGTCGTCGAGGCCCACGTTTTCCGCGTCGTCCCGTTCCGGCTATGTGTCGAACGGCTCCGCTAATCATAGGCGGCGGGCCCGCGGGCGCGGCGGCGGCAGTCAATCTCGCTCGCGCCGGCCTGAAACCGCTGCTGATCGAGCGCAATATCGAAACGAGCGATGCATTGTGTGGCGGCTTCCTGAGCTGGACGACGATCCGGCGGCTGAGGGAACTGGGTGTCGATCCTCTCGCGCTGGGTGCGCGTCCCGTGGAAACGCTGGCCCTGTTCTCGGGCCATTCCAGTGCCACGGCCCGACTCCCCGCACTTGCCGCCGCCCTCTCCCGCCGCACACTCGATGCCGCGCTGCTCACGTGCGCCAGTGCGGCCGGCGCGAGGGTCGAGCGTGGGGTCAGCGCACGAGCACTGGAACAAGGTCGCGTTCGGCTCGGAGATGGCGGCGAGATCGCGGCTTCGTGCTTGATCCTGGCCACTGGAAAGCACGAGCTCCGCGGCGCCGTCCGTCCCCACCCCAGCGGTGACACAGCGCTCGGACTGCGCTGGCGGCTCAGGGGGAGCGCGACCTTGGCGAGGCTCACTTCGGGCAGGATCGAGTTGCACTTGTTCCGCGGCGGCTACGCCGGGCTAGTGATGCAGGAGGACGGCAGTGCCAATCTCTGCCTCGCGGTTCGCCGGAGCCGATTCTCCGAAGCCGAGGGTCGGCCCGAGCAGCTTCTCGCGGCTCTTGCGGAGGAGTCGCCCGCGCTCGCCATCCGCTTGGCGGGCGCTATCGTCAGCCCGGCCCAGGCCATCGCCAATGTCCCCTATGGCTGGCGGGCACAGGCCGGAGATCCCGATCTATACCGCGTCGGTGACCAAGCTGGCGTCATTCCTTCACTGGCGGGAGAAGGCATCGCGGTTGCCATCCTGAGCGGCCAGGCGGCCGCCGATGCCATCGCACGCGGAGAGCCGGCGGGAAACTTTCAGCGGACTTTCTCCCGCAGGCTGTGGGGGCCAATCACGCCTGCCCACCTTCTTTGGCGCGCAGCTGAAATCCCCGCAACGGCAAGCTTACTGGTAGGGGCCGTTGCCATCGCGCCTTCGCTCGCGAGTTTAGCCGCGAGGCTGACGCGTGTCTGATCCTACTATGTTCCGCAACGCGAGACCCGGGACAGCCTTGTTACTTTATGGAAACTGTATGTCAACATTCAACTCGGCTCGGTCACGCAACGTCCCGACACCTTATCAAATGGAAGTTGAATCTGCTCGCATGTCATGTTGGTATAAAACTGACGTGCAATATCAAGCACTACCTTGCAGCCGCAGCGAATGCACAAATTGGAGAATAGTCAACATGCGTGAGCCGTTTATTGCGGAGCTCCGCTAAGAAATGAGAATTCGCCATGAGCGAGACGTTACGCACGCCGACCATGGTGGCTTGGTTATTGGACGCTGGGCACTCGGAGTGAAGAACCGCGGCCAACTTGAACTCCATGTAAGGACGCGCCATGGCCAGGGCTCATACCGCCTTTCTTGAAATCCTTGTACGCCTGATCGGCCTCATTGGGCGGCGAATGCTCATCGGCGTGCGAACTGACCGAGCTGTTGTGCCAGACGTCCACCCAACCGCGGGCGTCAGCACCCATCATTCGGTTCTGAAGATGCCTTCGCAGCGCGTTCAAGGTGGTGTTTCCGCAAGAGGGCCTTGCTCTGAGACGGAAGCAACCGCCGAGACTGAGCGAGCATGCCATCCGCTTACGTCGCTCGGGTTGTGCTGAGGGAGCCCGTCGTGGGAGCACGGACATGGGCCGGCTTCGCGACCATGTGCACCGGCATGTTCATCGCGATACTAGACATCCAAATCGTCGCCACGTCGCTGCCGACGATCCAGTCGGCACTCGGCATCCCGCCGGACCAGATGAGCTGGGTCCAGACCGCCTACCTGACGCCCGAGGTGCTCTTGATCCCGCTCACGGGACTACTCACGCGCCTCATAACCATGCGCTGGCTCTTCGTGGCTTCCGTCTCGGTGTTCACGGTCGCATCATGCGGCTGTGCTGCAAGCGGCAGTTTCGCCACGCTGATAGCCTGGCGCGTCCTGCAGGGCGCTTCCGGGGGCACGCTCATCCCAGCCGTCTTCTCAGCCGTCTTCCTCTTATTCCCGGACGAGCGGCAGGGCATCGCGACGACCATCGCCGGCGTGCTGGCTGTCCTGGCCCCGACCACTGGCCCCGTCGTCGGCGGCTGGATCACCGAGACGTTATCCTGGCACTGGCTGTTTCTGATCAACGTGGTGCCCGGTACGCTCTCGGCTCTCGGCGGGGTGTGGCTACTGACGCGGGACCAGCCGAGCGGCCTGCTCCGTGAACTCGATCTTGCCGCTCTGTCGCTCTTGGCCGTGTCCCTTGCCTGTCTGGAGGTCGGCTTGAAGGAGGCTCCCGAGCTCGGCTGGGTAACGCCCATTACACTGTCATGTCTCGGGACGAGCATGCTCACGGCCGTCCTGTTTGTGCGCCGGACACTTGCCGCCCGGCACCCGGTCGTCCAGCTCACAATGCTCGCCGACCGCCGCTTCGCCGTGGGCTCTGCCCTCAGCTTCGCCTGCGGGGTCGGCCTCTTCGGCTCCGTCTACCTGATACCGGTCTTCCTCGGGTTCGTGCGCGGCCACAGCCCGCTTGAAATCGGCAAAATCATGCTCGTCACGGGATTGACCCAGCTCGCCACCGCCCCGCTCGCCGTCGCACTGGAGCGGCGCCTCGACGCTACGGTTCTCGCCCTTCTCGGCTTCGGCTTGTTCGCGACGGGCTCGGCCCTGAGCGCGACCCAGAGTGTCGCTACGGATTACGATGGCATGTTCTGGCCCCAGATCGTCCGCGGCCTCTCCATCATGCTCTGCCTGCTCGCACCGACGCGGCTCGCGCTCGGGCACTTGCCGCCAGAGCAGATTCCGGACGCGAGCGGGTTGTTCAACCTGATGCGCAACCTCGGTGGGGCCATCGGCCTCGCACTCGTCGACACCGTCATCTATGGGCGCGTTTCCGGCCACGCGACCGACCTCGCGGCGCGGCTCGCCTCCGGGGATGGAGAAGCGGCCCGCGCTGTCGGAATTCCCCAGGCCCTCTTCGCGGCCCATGCCGGCGAACCGGCCGACCCGGCGACTCGGGCCTTCGTCGCGCCGCTGATCGAGAGGGCGGCGCTCGCAGCCGCAATCGACGAGGCCTGGATCCTCATCGCCACGCTCACCCTTGTCGTGATCCTGGCCTTGCCGCTCGTACGCCGGCGTGCCGAGCCAACTCTGGAGAAAACACCATGACTGAAGCCTATCTCAATCGCATCGAGACCGTGGTGCCACCGCACGACGTGCACTCAGCCTTCCTAAGCTTTGCGCGCTCGCGGCTCACCCATGATCCGCGTCAGGTGCGCCTCCTGGCCCGTATGGTCGAGCGCAGCGGGATCGAGCACCGCTATTCCTGCCTCAAGCCCGGCCTTGAGCCCGAGAAGGGCCCCGTCGATGCCGGCGGCATCTACGAGCCGGGCAACTTCCCGACGACGGCCGAGCGCATGCGCCTGTTCGAGAAGTTTGCGCCGTCGCTCGCCGCGCAGGCGGTCGAGAAGCTTGAACTCGGGGAAGACCGCGATGGCATCACGCATCTGGTGGTGTCCTGCTGCACTGGCTTCTCGGCTCCCGGGCTCGATATCGACATTATCGAACGCTGTGGGCTCAGGGGCTCGGTCGAGCGCACGATGATCGGCTTCATGGGCTGCTATGCCGCGATCAATGCTCTGAAGGTTGCTCGGCATATCGTCCGGTCGGAACCGGGGGCCCGAGTCTTGGTGCTGAACATCGAGCTCTGCACGCTTCACCTCCAAGAGACTGGCAGCCTCGAACAGATCCTGTCGTTCCTCCTCTTCGGGGACGGCTGCGCCGCCAGTATCGTCTCGGCCGATCCTATCGGATTGCGGCTCGACGGTTTTCATGCGCTGCTCGCCCCCAATACGCGCGGGCTCGTGACTTGGCACATCCGGGAGTCCGGCTTCGACATGGTTCTCTCAGGTCGGTTGCCGGCCGCCGTGCAGGAAGAATTGAGCCATCGCTCCGAGGAGTTCTTGGCCGGAAACCGGGTGTCGGAGATCGGCGCATGGGCCGTACACCCGGGCGGGCGCACGGTGCTCGATGCGGTCGAGCGCGCGTTCGAGCTTCCGGCCGATGCGCTGACGGTCTCGCGCGACATCCTGCGCCGCTACGGCAACATGTCTTCGGCGACGGTCATGTTCGTGCTCAAGGCCATTATGGACCAACCGTCGAGCCGACGCGTGGGGTGCGCGATGGCATTCGGGCCGGGCCTTGTTGCCGAAGCGATGCTGTTCCGAAGAGCTGCGTGAGACACCACGAGGCTGGCACGTCGCGAAATTCTGCCAGAACTCCTTATCTTCTTATAGGAAACTGGGTCTGCTCGGATTTTGATTGATGACCTCGAGTTTCAACCCTTGAACTCATCGTCGTAACGACATGCGTGGTCGGTCAGCACCAAGGCCCCTCGGCGATTTACAGGCTGCAATCATGCCAGTTCTCGCGGAAACACCTGTGCCGGCGGCTCTCTGGATAGGGTTCGGATCATCTTAGTCTCTTCTTTCCTTAAGGCGGTGAAAGAGGCTGGTCCCGGTCGCCATCATCAGAGGCGTTCCAAAGGGCCTGTGGCGAATTTCTAGGGTTCACGGCTCGTTAGGCATACGGGCCGAACCTGCACCTCCGATTTCGGAGGGCCCCACGATCCTGAGCGCCATCGCCGCGAAGCTGAAGCGTCGGTCTCAGGACGATTTCAAGGGCCGCCATTTCGAAGCAGCGCTGATCGTGCAGGCGGTTTCCCAGTACCTGCGCTACCCGCTCAGCTACCGCGACATCGAGGAGCTGTTCCTCGAACGTGGTCTCGAGGTGGACCACTCGACCATCAACCGTTGGGTGCTCACCTACGCGCCGCCGATCGAGCGCCGGCTGCGCACCTTCCGCAAGCCGCACTGCGGATCGGTGCGCATCGACGAGACATACATCAAGATCCGCGGGCAGTGGCGCTACCTGTACCGGGCCATCGATAAGCACGGAAATCCGGTCAACTTTCTGCTGATCGCCCGGCGAGATCTAGAAGCCGCCAAACGCTTCTTCCGCAAGATGGTGGAGGATCAGCCGTTGTCGGCGCTCGACCGGATCGGCACAGATGGTGCCAGCACATACCCGCCCGCGATCGTGACTGCGAGGAACGACGGCCTCCTGGCTCGCACGCCGCTGCACTACGTCACCAAGCACCTGCAGCAGGGGATCGAGAGCGATCATTTCCGGGTCAAGAAGAACATGCCCAGGATCGGCGGCTTCCGCTGCTTCCACCCGGCACGGCGGATCATCCAGGGCTTCGAGGCCCTGCTGTGTCTACGCGAGGGCTTCGGCTTTGCCGGCGCCTGGACTGTGCGCGAGCAGAACCACCTGCTCGCGGTCTACTTCGGACTTCCAGCAGTTAACGAAGTCTGAGAACGGGGTCGGTCGGGCCAGTCCTGCGGCCTGCGCCAGCCGGGACCGTTCGTCGCCGCTTTAGCAGAGCGCTTCCGCAATGATCCGCTCCCAGGCAACGCGCTCGTCGTGATCCATGCGCAGCAGGTCCGCGGCAGTCGGCCATGGCCGACGACGTTCATGCACGGCGGCCGTCAGATCCGGCGCGGCATCGTCTTCGTTCTGGGTGGGCTTGTCCCGCGATGAAGCCAGCATGGCAATGCTCCTGGCTTGAACAATGGCGTGTCGCTCGAGCGGCTCGATTTGGAAGCGGTTGTTTGAATTCGCTTGCCCACTGCAGAGTGGACGCGAATACAGTCTGTCTCGGTCGATGTAACCTATCACATGCAATGATCAAGTTATCCAGACCATCGATTTTTAGCACCATATCAGGGTGCTATTGCTCTATACGCGGGTATGGATGATCGGCATTCGTCAGTGTGAGCGGCTCCATCCAGATCTCTAGATTCGGGCAGGCTGCGCGCTCCCCGAGTGCTGCGTTGCGGCCTCCTTCCGGCGCGCCAGGATGCCGGAGAGCTTGTCCATGTAGATGTAGACGACGGGCGTCGTGAACAGCGTCAGGATCTGTGAGACGATGAGCCCGCGGACGATGGCGTAGCCGAGCGGCTGGCGGATCTCCGACCCGGTGCCCGTTCCGAGCATCAGGGGGATGCCGCCGAGGGCGCGCACATCGTCGTCATCAGGATCGGCCGGAAGCGCAGCAGGCAGGCCTTGTTGGCGGCCTCCTCCGCCGAGGGCCCGCGTTCACGTTGCCCCTCAAGCGCGACATCGATCAGCATGATGGCATTCTTCTTCACGATGCCGATCAGGAGGATGATCCCGAGGATGCCGACCATGTCGAGCGGCCGGCCCACCAGCATCAGCGTGGCGAGCGCGCCGAGCCCGGCCGAGGGCAGCGTCGACAGAATGGCCAGGAGGTGGATGGTGCTCTCGTAGAGCATCCCGAGGATGATGTGGACCGCGAACAGGGCCGCCAGGATCAGCGCCGGCGTACTGCGGAGCGAGGTCTGGAACGCCTGGGCGTTGCCCTGCAAGCTGCTGGCCAGCGAGCACGGCAAGCGGAAGGTCAACAGCGTGCGCTGGTCCAAACCTACACGCGGCTGAACCTTCTCCCACCGCAGGCGGACGGGTCGGAGACCGCAATTATAGCCAGCTTCGAGACCCGCGACGTCCGTCTGGCCGAGACGCTGCCGGCGGACGAGGTGCCGGAGAACGCCCGACTGAGGGTCGACCTGTACGACCGATCGCTCGGCGAAGCCATCGGCACCGTATGCTGCAACGACCTGCAGGAAGCGGAACCCGCGCCGATCGCCCTGATGGACGATGCCGAAGCTCGGCTGCGCACCTGCTCGAACCGGAAGGCATAATGACTGACCTGTCTACAAGCCCGGAACGCAACCTGACCTTCGTTGCAGTGTGCATCGTCGAAGCCTACGTGGCGAACAACCACCTTCCGGCCTCTCCGGCCTACCCTATCTGATCGCGACCGTCCACCGCGCCCTAGATGGTCTTCGAAGGCCGCCGTAGCCGCCCGTGGCGACAGTGGACGTACTGTCCACGGCGGAGATCCGGCGCTCGGTCACGCCCGAGGCCCTGATCAGCTTCATCGACGGCCGGTACAAGACGCTGAAGCGGCACTTGGCGGTGCATGGTCTGAGTCCCTTCAGCTACCGGGAGCGCTACGGCCTGCCGGCCGACTACCCGATGGTCGCACCGGCCTACGGAGAGGCGCGGTCGCAGATTGCCAAGTCCATCGGCCTCGGCCGGCCGTCGGGCGCATGACGGCGACTCAATGCAGCGAACGGCTGCCGTTCAGGGCCTCCTCGATGCAGCGGATGATGGTGTCGCCGTCGGGCGGCTTGTTCAGGAAGCACTGAGCCCCGGCATCCAGGACGCGCCGCTTCACGGCCTCGGTCGGGAAGGCGGTCAGGAAGATGATCGGAAACCGGCGGCCGGCCGAGTGAAGTCGTGCCTGTAACTCGTCCCCGGTCATGGCCGGCATCTGGATGTCTGAGATCATGCAAGCCGGCTCCCTGTCGAGGGTGTCGCGCAGGAAGTCCGGCCCCGACCCATAGGTGCGGACGCGATAGCCGAGCGAGCGTACGAGGCTCGCCAGGGACGAGCGGACTGCCTCGTCGTCGTCGACGATCGCGATCATAGGTTCCTCGGTCATCGATCTTGCCTCGCCGCACTGCTTCTCGGAACGAGAACGCAGGGGTGGCATCCGGGTTCTATATAGCGGTCGGTCGACGCGCCTGGAACTATACGGAGGTTTGTCAGCGACTACTGTTGAGATGAAATCCCAAGCGTCTGCGCCTGTCGCACGAGTTCTGCCAAGGACTTGGCCTTCATTTTTCGCATGACGTTGCCGCGGTGGATCTTCACCGTGATCTCGCTGAGGCCGAGATTGCCCGCGACCTGCTTGTTCATCAGCCCCGCCGTAACCTGGGCCATGATCTCCTGTTCGCGAGGGGTGAGAGCGGCGTAGAGCGCTTTCAGATCCTCCTGTGCGCCCTGCTTGCTCCGGCGCTTCGCATCGCGCGCAATGGCTGCCGTCACGGCATCCAGCATGTCCTGATCGCGGAACGGCTTCGGAAGGAAGTCGACCGCGCCAGCCTTCATCGCCCGGACCGACATTGGGATGTCCCCGTGGCCGGTCATGAAGACGACGGGCAGCCCGATCCCGAGCCGCACCAACTGGTCTTGAAAGTCGAGACCGCTCACGCCGGGAAGCCGGACGTCGAGGACGATACATCCGGGAGTGTCCGGAAGGGTCTGTGCAAGGAGTTCCGCGGCCGAGCCGAAGAGCCGCGCCTCCAGATCGACCGACCGGAACAGGCTCCCGAGGGATTCGCGGACTCCTTCATCGTCCTCCACGACGACGACGAGGGGCTTCGTGGCAGGTTGCGGAGATGCCGGTGCGCGCGCGACGGGCTGGATCATGGTGAGACCCCTTCTGCGACGGGAAGCGTAAACGCGAAGGTGGCGCCCTCGCCGGGTCGGCTCTGAACCGTGAGGCGGCCACCGTGGGCTTCGACGGTGGAGCGGCAGATCGCGAGGCCCATTCCCATGCCCTCGTTCTTCGTCGTGAAGAAGGGCTCGAACAGACGCGCGAGACGGTCGTCGGCGATCCCGTGACCGGAATCGCGGACGGCGAAGGCCACCTGATCGGCCGCCTCCCGCTTCGCCCGGAGCGTCAGCCGCCGGGATCCGGGTATCGAGGCCATGGCCTGGGCGCCGTTCACCATCAGGTTGACGAGCACCTGCTGGAACTGCACGCGGTCGGCCAGAACCTCGGGCAGATCCGCGTCGATCTGCATGTGCACGGTCACGCCATTCTTCGCGAGCTCATGCTCGACGAGGAGCACCGCGTCCTCGATGACCTCGGCGGGATTGAGCCTGTCGCGACTGAGTTGACCCTTCGCCAGGAAGGTTCGGATACGGGTCACGATGGCGCTCGCGCGCTTGCCTTCGTCTATGGTCCGCGTCAGCGCGCTCGAGACTTCGCCGAGATCCGGTACGTCCCGGCGCAACCAGCGCAGCGCGGCCTCGCCGCTGGTCACGATGGCCGCAAGGGGCTGGTTCACCTCATGGGCGATGGAGGCAGTCAGTTCGCCCAGCGTCGCCACACGGGCGGCGCGAGCCAGGTCCGCCTGTGCGGCCAGCAGCGCATTCTGGGCCTTGTCGCGCTCGGTCACGTCGACGACGAAGACGAGCACCTCGCCGTCCGAGCCCTCCTCCTCGCCTGGGAAGGTCAGGCCGAAGAGCACCGGGACGCGCCTGCCGTCGACGGTCCGCACTTCCGTCTCGCCCTCGAAGAAGCGGTCGCCGCGCGCGAAGGCGAGGACCGATTCGGCGAACGTCTGGTCCGTCTCGCTCAGGATGTCCTTGAGGGAGCCGAGGAAGGTCGGGACGCTGCCGGCGCCCGTGATCGCGAGCATCGCGGGGTTGACGTCCACGATCCTCACCAACGCTTTAGCCCGCTCGAGAAATTCAGTGCCGTGGGCGAGATGGGAGGCAAGATCCTGGACGCCGCTCCGCTCGAGCTTCCGCAACTCCGAACGGACCTGCGACCAGTCCTGCTGCTGCAGGCCGGCACGGCTCGCATCGAACATGCGCCTGTAGCGCCGCTCGCTTTGCGTCAGCGCAGCGTGGGAGGCTTCCCGCTCGGTGACGTCGCGGTGGGTCTCCAAGACGCCGGAGGGACGGCCTCGTTCGTCCCGCTGGATCGCCCATCGGCTCTCGACCACGATCTCGAATCCGCTCTTGGTGCGCTGTCGGACGACGCCCACCCACCAGCCTCTGCAGAGGAGCTCCGCCTCGATTCCCGTCCGGTCGGACGGGTAGCGGGTCCGGAGGAGGTCGTCCGCCCTGCGCCCGATGGCCTCGCTCCCGGTCCATCCGTAGCACTCCTCCGCCCCACGGCTCCAGAAGGTGATCGGGCCGGCGGGATCGCGCACGAAGATCATGTCGTGCGATAGGTCGAGAAGCTGCGCCTGTGCGAGGAGCTTTTCGGAGGCCTGCTGGTTCTGCAAGGAGAGGAAGGTCACGATGCCGGTGGCCGCGAGGCTCACCGCCGCCCGGATCGTCGGCGAGCCGACATGGTGCCAACCATGCGACATGAGATAGGCGGCGGCCGTGAGCACGACGCTGGCCGCCGATGCGAGCATGAGGTCGCGTCGGGAGATCTTGGCGGCGAGGAGGACCACGACGACGTAGAGGACGGCTACCGCTCCCTCGAGCGGCGTCAGCGTGTCGACGACGAAGATCGCGAGCGCCAGAAGACCGGCGGCGAGTCCCAGGGGGATTCGACCCGTGGGGGGAGCGCCGGGGCCGAAGTGGATCTCGCGGGCTACAGAGGTTGCCATGACGGGCCGCTCCGAGAGACCGATTCGGATCTGTCATGCGATAGCCATACCGGCGACAGGATCCTGCAACACACAGCCTCTCAAATGGTTGGGTCGGATACCAGTTTGTCAGGCCGCCGAGATCGCGCCGTCATAGAATTCTATCACGGGAACCACGGCTTCGGGTCGTCGGGATGATTTCGATGCGCGACATCCCTACAGAGTACCGCCTGATGTACCAGCGGTTCAGGGATGCTCACGAGGCTGCCGCAGCGGCGTGACAAGCCTCAGTACGTTCCTCAGGCAGCCAGAAGAACCGGAACCAGCGCTTGTGCCGCGTGGCGGGAGTTGCGGTACCGCTCATCAGTCGTCACCTCGGGCCCGATCCAGGACGGTAGAACCACAGGCTGGTCTTCGTGGGGAGGCTCGATCACTGCCAGGATCAACCCGGCTAGGTTGCCGCCGAAACCGTCCACGTCCCAATCAGGGCCGGCGTGCTCGACACGGTGGCGGGTCAGGGGTTCGCGCGATCCTCTGGGAACTGCGAGCCTAACGTGTGACAGGCCGCATAAGGATTCGAGCGGGAAGCCTGCGCGATCTCATAAGTGTCCGTTAGGACGTCCGGTAGACCGCCAGCCACCAACCTTCCGCATCTCTCAATCCCGAACGGGCGGCCGACTCAGGCAACGCAGCCAAAGCTTGCTCCCGGGGTGCGCCGCACGCTCTCAGAAGGTCGTATCCCCTGGCCTGAGCGGGCCTGTCGCAAACGCTCCCGCGGGAGCAGGATGGGCCGGATCGACCCCATCAGGCCCAGAAGAAGCACTATAGTTGACGATCACCATGCGAACGTATGGGTTGACTAACCGAGCGTCTGATTTTCGGGGCGCCGGCCCGGCGTAGATTAATAACATCCGCCTCCGAAGCCGCCCTCATGTTCGCGGCCGGCTCCCGGTGAAGCCGGCTCAGGGCGCGCGTAGCGCCAGCAGGAGATTACCATGACCGTACACTTCACCCCCGGGCCTTGGCAGGCCCGCCTTGGCCGGGTGTTTGGATCCGACGGCCGAGCCATCGCCCGGCTCCCCGTGCATCAGGTCGCCGCCTACGAGCGGCAAGAAGCGAACGGGCGGCTTATCGCCCACGCGCCTGACTTGCTCAGCACCTTGAAGCTCCTGATGCGGGACTTCCTAGCCGAGGCCGAGAGCAACCGCGGGCACGAGCCGCGCACCGGCGAGCTGCCCCATGCGTACCACGTCGCACTCTCCGTCATCCGGGGCGCGGAAGGTGAGGACGTCGAGGCCGACGGGAGGGTGGCGTAAGCCACCACTTAGCAGGAAATATCCATGTCCGTTCTAACCGGCCTCTTAGTGTTCGTGCTGGTAGTAGCTGTGCTGGCCTCCAGAGGCCGCCCGGCGGCCTTCCTCGGCTGTCTGTTCCTACTTGGCCTCTGCTGTGTGATCACGCTCTCAAGCCTTAAGGGCTTCGTGCGTCCCACCTCCTGGCAGGGATTGCGCCCTAGAGGCGCTCCAGAACCGTCGCAAGCTGGTGAAGGGGATCGAGGTCACATGTCAGGCAAGCTGTCCGCCATTGCACTGTCCGCCATCTCCGTCGTCCTCTTGGGCGGCACGGGAATCCCTGTTCTCGCGGCCAGCGGCACCGGGAAGCCGAAACGCTATGACGGGAAGTGGAGCGTCGAGGTGATTACCGAGATGGGCACCTGCGACCGCGCCTACCGGTACGGGATCGTGATCGAGAATAGTCAAGCCCGCTACGCTGGCGGCAACGACTTCACCGTGTCCGGGGGCGTCCAGCCGAACGGGGCCGTCCGGGCCGTGATTTCTCGCGGCAGCGACTCTGCACGCGTGGTCGGCCGCCTCTCCGAGGGTTACGGCAACGGCACTTGGACGACGGCCGGGTCCAGCCCCTGCGGCGGCCGCTGGGACGCCGAGCGGCGGGGCTGAGCGCTCTCGCCATTATGCCAGTGAGATCGGCGGAGGCAGCGCCCATGCGCCAATTAGGCCGAGGCATCCGGCGAGCCTATGAGAGGGAAAGCATGCCATGAATGCTGAAATCCAGCCTCGTGTCACAGTCGCGGAACCACGTCTCCGCTCTGAATGCACCGCGCTGGTGCTGCAAGGCGGGGGAGCGCTGGGTTCCTACCAAGCCGGGGTCTACGAAGGGCTCTGCGAAGACGGTCATTCGCCGGACTGGGTCGCCGGCATCTCGATCGGCGCCATCAATGCCGCCCTCATCGCCGGCAACCCACCAGACCAGCGTGCCGAGCGGCTGCGAACCTTCTGGGAGAGGGTCTCCTCTGGCGTTCAGGGGGAGCCACTCGTGCCCGGCGAGCGGGCGCGGGCCTGGTTCAACGAAGCCAGCGCCGCGCTGATCGCGAGCTTCGGGGTCCCGGGCTTCTTCACGCCGCGATGGCCACCGGCGCTGTTCTACCCGCCGGGCGCTCCCCAGGCCCTGAGCTACTACGACACCGCCTCGCTGAAGGCCACGCTGGAAACACTGGTGGACTTCGACCGCATCAATGCTCGGGAGATCCGCCTGAGCGTCGGTGCGGTCAACGTACGCACGGGCAACTTCGTCTACTTCGACAATGCGCACGACCGGATCGGGCCCGAGCACATCATGGCCTCCGGCGCGCTGCCACCGGGTTTCCCGCCGGTCGAGATTGACGGCGAGCACTATTGGGACGGCGGCCTCGTCTCGAACACGCCGCTTGAATACGTCCTCGACCAAGAGTCCACCAAGGATCTCAAGATCTTCCAAGTCGACCTGTTCTCGGCCCGGGGACCGATGCCGCGCACCCTGGTCGAGGCCGCCGAGCGCGAGAAGGACATCCGCTACTCAAGCCGCACCCGCCTCAACACCGATACGGCCATGCGCCTCCGCAAGGCCAAGGCTGCCTTTCGGCGCCTGGCCGAGAAGCTGCCGCCGGAGCTTCGCCAGGACCCCGACACGGCCTTCCTGTCCGAGGTCACGCATGAGAACGCGGTGACGATCATGCAGGTGATCTACCGGCGCAAGAACTACGAGGGCAACGCGAAGGACTACGAGTTCTCGCGCCAGACCATGCTGGAGCACTGGGCCGCCGGCCGCGCGGACGTCCGGCGCGCGTTCCGTCAGCGCGGCTGGATGGATCATGCGCGCGAGGAAGACGGCCTCAGCGTCTTCGACCTGACCCGCGATGCCCGCGACTGAGTGGCGACCACACGACAGGAGACAGCAAGACATGACCCGTGAAGACATCCTGAGTGCCCCCTCGATGCCGGCGTTCAGCCCGAGCTACCCGCGCGGGCCCTACCGCTTCGTCCGGCGCGAGTACCTGATCATCACGTACGAGACCGACCCGGAGGCGTTGCGCGCAGCCCTGCCCGAGCCGCTCGAACCCGCGCCGGGAAACCTCGCCTTCTACGAGTGGATGAAGATGCCGGACTCCTCCGGCTTCGGCGACTACGAGGAGAGCGGCTCGGCCATCGTCGCGACCTACAAGGGCCAGCCCTGCAACTTCTCGGTCCAGATGTACCTCGACGACGAGCCGCCCATCACGGCGGGGCGCGAGATCTGGGGATTTCCGAAGAAGTACGGCGTGCCGAGGCTGGCGGTGACCAAGGACACGCTCACGGGCACCCTGCACTACGACGGCGAGCGGGTGGCGATGGGCACGATGACCTACAAGCACCGCAGCCTGGAGGACCAACTCGACAAGGTTCGCGAGGGCATCGGCCACCTCAACGTCAATCTGAAGCTCATCCCCGACGTCGACGGCGGCGTGAAGGTCGCTCAGCTCGTCGGCTACCAGCTGCGGGATGTGACGGTGCATGGCGCCTGGGAGGGTGAGGCCCGGCTCCACCTCATCCCGCATGTCAACTGCCGCGTGGCCGACCTGCCGGTGCGCCGCATCGTCGGCGGCCGGCACCAGGTCGTCGACTTCACGCTGCCCTACGGCGAGGTGCTGCACGATTACCTGGGCTGACGGGGCGGCGGCACGCCCTGTCCCAATTGATCGAACCTGGAGCTTCCCATGTCCCTTAAATCCAAGACTGCCCTCGTGACCGGCTCGACCAGCGGCATCGGGCTGGCCATCGCCCATTCATTCGCCAAGGACGGTGCCAACGTCGTCCTCAACGGCTTCGGCAAGCCGGACGAGATTGAGCGCGAGCGATCCGCCATCGAGGCCGAGTTCGGCGTCAAGGCGGCCTACTCGGCGGCCGACATGACGAAGCCCGACGAGATCGCCGCGATGGTGCGCGAGGCGGAGGCACGCGTCGGCGCGATTGACGTGCTCGTGAACAACGCCGGCATCCAGTTCGTCGCCCCCATCGAGGAGTTCCCGCCGGAGAAGTGGGATCAGATCATCGCCATCAACCTGTCCTCGGCCTTCCACACCATGCGGGCGGCAATCCCCGGCATGAAGGCGCGGGGCTGGGGCCGGATCATCAACACGGCCTCGGCGCACTCGCTCGTCGCCTCGCCGTTCAAGGCCGCCTATGTGGCGGCCAAGCACGGGATCGCCGGCCTGACCAAGACGGCCGCCCTCGAACTGGCAACGCACAAGATCACCGTGAATTGCATCTCGCCGGGCTACGTCTGGACGCCTCTGGTCGAGGCCCAGATCCCCGACACCATGAGGGCGCGCGGGCTGACCAAGGAGCAGGTGATCAATGACGTGCTCCTGCAGGCCCAGCCGACCAAGCAGTTCGTCACGGTCGATCAGGTCGCCGCGCTCGCAACCTTCCTGTGCTCGGATGCGGCAAGCCAGATCACCGGAGCGAACCTGTCCATGGACGGAGGATGGACGGCGGAGTAGCCGCCGCTCGGCAGCGTACACGACGGTCCAATAAGAAACCTTGGTTTCGATTACGCAGGGTGCGGCCGGAGGTAAAAAAGCACGATACGCCAGTAGGTTGCGCATCGCTTGCCGAGGGCGCATGATACTGCGCGGAGCTTTGAGAACGCACCGAGTGCAGTTGGCCAGGAGAGACTTGGTCGAACTGGATGTCCCTCTTGGGAGTTCACCGGTCCCACAAGGTGGTCCGCTTTAACAGTTGGACGCCGGCGCCAACCGGGCAAGGCAGCGTGGAGAACCGGCAGCCTTTCGCTGTAGAGCCCTTCCGCAGACGTCGGCCAGGCTCTTGGAAATCTTGCGGACCTTCCTTGGTCATCACTGGAAACGGCCATCATGCGCCGTACAATTCCGTTCAGCTGAGGCGGTTTCCTCCTGCATGCGAAACTTCGGCATCTCGGCCGCCCAGTCGGAGACTCGGAGCGATTGCTCCTCCAGAGTAGGGGAGTCGAAGCACATGATCATGTCGTCGGATTGGTGCCGCGATGGATCGAACGAACGGAGTGGCTCGGCCGCGAGTGATACCAACTCCACCATAATCCTGACGGCCGCAGCCCTTGCGGCGCTGACAGTGTTCGCTTTGGACACTTGGGTGTCTGTGCGGGATGCAGTCGCCGTTCTGTACGTTCTCGTCGTGCTGACGACAGTGACGCTATACCGTCGATCCTACGTCGTCATCGTGACGGGCGCCTGCGTAGCCCTGACCCTCCTCAGCTATGCAATCACCCATGGGGGCGAAGCCGAACCGGCGGCCTCCATCCGAATGCTGGTCAGCATTTTGTCCATTCTGATCACGGCCATGCTCGTCATGAAGGTCGTATCAACGACATATACGCTACGCCAAACGGAAAGACGGCAAGCCAATCTTTCGCGCTTCTTCTCTCCACAGCTGGTCGATCAGATTGCGGAAGCGGACGTTCCGTTGTCCCAGTCGCGCCACCAATCTGCCTCGATCATGTTCGTCGACATGGTGGGCTTCACGTCGTATTGCGACCGCATGTCCCCGGAGGCCGTCGTCGAGATGCTCCGCGACATCCTGAAGATCCTCGGCGACTGCGTGTTCGCTCGGAACGGAACGATAGACAAGTTCACCGGCGATGGTGTGATGGCCGTTTTTGGGCTGCCCTTCCCTTCCCAGAGCGATGGAACCAACGCCGCCCTATGCGCGCTCGAGATTCTGGAGGTGGTCGAAACCTGGAACACCCGCGCAGGCCGAAAGGGATCTCTGAAGATCCAGGTTGGGGTTGGCATCCACTACGGCGACGTCGTTCAGGCTGATGTCGGCTCAGAGCAGCGCCTCGAGCTGACCACGTTCGGCGATGCGGTTAACGTCGCTTGCCGGGTCGAGGCATTCACCAGACAACTCGATGCCTCCGTGCTCGTCACCAAGTCCTTCGTCGCGCTGCTGGAGCGAGAGGGTGCAGAGGCACTTGTCGCGGAGTTTCACGACTTGGGCAGACACCAACTCCGCGGCCGTACTGATCTTACACACCTCTTCGGGAAACGGAGGCAGGCTGCAGCCGCAGGTTGATGCCCGCATTTGTGTTCCGATCTGGGCCACTGACGTCTAGGGCTTGTCGAGATTCAACGTGAGTTGATGACGGCGCACGGAGGTAGATCAAAGCAGTAAAGTTCTGGTCAGTCTTGTCGGCGCGCATGGCAATGCGCTTGAATTCTTTGAGCCTGGCGAAGAATTTCTCGACAAGGTGACACCATGTGTAGAGATCGCGATCAATCTCGCGGGGTTCACGACGCTTGGGATGCGGAGAGATGACGACGGCTGCGCCGCGCTCATCCATCTCTTGGATGATCCAGTTGGGCGCCTGCAGCCGTGCCCAGCAGCAGACGAACTGAGAAGGCACATCACCGTCAACCAGGTTGGTATCAACTCAAGTGCGCCGACGCACGGTGACCGGCGCTGAAAGGTTTATATCAACCATATCGCAATGAGCCAAGGCAGTGGCCCTCTCAAGGATCCCACGCTCCGACCGCTCAGAAACCTTGGAGAACTTCGATGACCTTTCGTTCTCTCGTTCTCGCTGTTCTGGCATCCGCCACTCTGACCGGCACTGTGATGGCGGATGACCGCATTCATCTCACTCCGCCGCTCTACCGTGAGCAGGCCCGAGCCACGGCAGCCGTGCGCCCGGCCTCCGAGCTGACGACGACGCCGTCTGTGGTCCCGCGTGCCCCCACGAACCCACGCGTCGTTGCTGAGGCAGCTGCGACCTCAACCCGCTAAGACGACCCGTTCTGTAGTCGTCCGTTCTCGGCATCGCCCCGGCCTCGCGCCGGGGCTTTCCTTTGCCCTTTCAGCCTTTGTCTGTAGGCGCGGGTGCAGGACGACCTCGCGGCTGACCGGGGCGTGGTGCAGCACCAGGGCGCGGGCATTGTCGAGTAGCACCTCGTGCGGCACGCCGCCGAAGGCCCGGAAGGCGCTCTCCAGCCCCGCAAACCAGTCCTCCTGCCGCTCGTGGCCGAAGGCACGCACGTGCAGGCGGCGCGAGTAGCCGAGCGTCGCCACGAACAGGGAAACCCGGGTCGGCACGCCGCCGATCTCGACGCGCCGTTCGCCGAAGTCGATCTGCATCTGCTCGCCCGGCCGCGTCTCGAACCGCACGCTCGCCCGCGCGGCGATCACCAGATCCCGCCGCAACGGCGCGACCGCCAGCTCCACCGTGCGCAGGCTGACATGGAGGCCCTTCTCGCTCGCCAGATCCTGGGGCACGACGTCGGCGTTGCCCGCATGCTGCCGGAAGCGCTCGGCCAGCCAGTCGGCCAAGCCGTCGAGCTGCTTCGAGCGCGAGAGCGTCGCGCAGGGGCGCCAATCCCCCCGTCGCAGCCAGTGCTTCACCGTGTTCTTCGAACAGCCAAGCTCTGCCGCGATCCGCTTCGCGCCGCAGCCTGTGGCAAGCCCGGCAGCAGAGTGCTCGACGAAGACGATCTCGCATGGCGCTCAGCAAGGCTTTCACCGCACTTGCATCCTCTGTCGCCGACGCTGCAGGCCGACCGAGTGCATTCGCAGTTCAGCCTCGTGCTGATCTTGGCTTGAGCGGTAAACCAGCCAGTTCGTTCATCGACAGCGCGATCTACGCAGCCCTGTCTGACCTAATGCGTTTCTGATGCGTGATTGCTGCCAAGGCCACCCGGATGTCTGTCCCCCGGCGGGTCGCCGCATTGGCAGCGTGCTGCACCCGACGGGGAGGCCTTGCTCATGCCTGATCACGTCTACAACGTCCTGTTCCTCTGCACGGGCAACTCAGCCCGCTCGATCCTGGCCGAGGCCATGCTCAACAAGGAGGGTCAAGGCCGCTTCCGCGCTTTCTCGGCTGGCAGCCAGCCGAAACCTGACCTCAACTCGATAGCCGTGCAGGTCCTGCGCGAGCCCGACTACCCGATTGAGGGGTTGCGCTCCAAGAGCTGGGACGAGTTTGCAGAGCCCGACGCGCCGGTCATGGATTTCGTCTTTACCGTCTGTGACAACGCCGCGGGCGAAACCTGCCCCTACTGGCCCGGTCAGCCGATACCAGCACACTTGGGGCATCGAGGACCCCGCTGCAGTTGAGGGCTCGGAGATGGAGCGCAAGGCCGCCTTCGTCACCGCCCAGCGCTACCTCAAAAATCGCATCGCAGCCTTTGTTGCTTTGCCGATCTCCAGCCTCGACCAAATCGCGCTGACGTCACAAGTCCGCGAGATCAACCAGCAGGCGGGTGCCACCTCGCCCCGTCCACAGGACGCATGATTCAGATAAGATAACCAGAAATTCCGTCCCACAATAACTTCAGCGCTGTGATGATCAATAGTCCGTAACAAGCCTGATACAACTGACGTTGGTCCAGCCTTCCGTGAAGCCGCCAACCAAGCCATACCCCAACGGGAATGGCGAGCGCGCAAATCACCATCAATATCACGATGTTGCCCGATGGTCTCACCAACAGCAGCCAAGGCAGCGCCTTTATCAAATTGCCCACGGTGAAGAACAGGCTCGTCGTACCTGCATAGATTTCCTTGCTCAAGCCGAGTGGCAGCAGATACATTGCCAGCGGCGGCCCTCCCGAATGAGCCACCATGGTGGTAACGCCCGATGCGAGACCGGCTGTGATCGCCTTCGGCGCCGAACGCGGACGGATCGTCACCTTCGCACCTCCGACAAACCAGAGACCGACGAAGATCAGGGTGATCGCCGCCATCAAGATCGCTATGGCGCGGTGATCGAGGACGCGGAATAGCAGGTAGCCGAACCCAATCCCGATCACGAGGCCCGGCAACAGCAGCACAAGGTCCGGTTTCGACCATGTCGAGGGCCGCCAGTATCGCAATGCGAACAGGTCCATCGCGACGAACAATGGCGCCAGCAGGCCACCAGCCGTCACCGGATCCATCACGATCGACAACAGCGGAATGCCGACGATGGCGAACCCGCCGCCAAACGCGCCTTTCATGAAGCAGATCAGGAAGACACCAGCAAAGGCGATGACGATCGTCGCAGTAGTCAGCTCCATGCGATCCTCCCGTCACTACACCGCGGGGCGGCGCCCGACATTCCAGTCAGCTTCTTTGACCAAGGTTACCCGATGCGCCTCGTATTGTCCGGTGCACATACCTGCTTGAGCACGTGCCGGCAGGCATAGGGACGAACCGGAGCTTCAGATCGATTTGCGGATTGGCCTGAACGCTGTGCGAACCGCGGCCTTCGACAGGTCCGACTGTTTTCGCCGCCTGACGCAACGGCTGGGCGGAATCGCCGCGTCGGTCCGGAGACGGCGGGGCCGCCCCGATCCGCGCCATCCAAGGGCCGACGGCTATTCTATGTGCGCAACGTTACTTTCATCATGCAAGTTTGTGTGCAATTGCTTGCCTCATGCAACGCACTTCCTTCGGCCAGATGCCCTGTCCCGTCGCCCGTTCCCTGGAGCGGATCGGCGAGTGGTGGAGCATCCTCATCCTGCGGGATGCCTTCTACGGCCTGACCCGCTTCGACCAGTTCGAGCAGAGCTTGGGCATCGCGCCCAACATGCTGACCCGCCGCCTCAAGGCGCTCTGCGAGGCGGGACTCCTCGAACGGCGGCCCTACCAGGACCGGCCGCCGCGCTACGAGTACCTGCTCACCGAGAAGGGCCGCGACTTCCGACCGGTGCTGTGGACCCTGTTCGCCTGGGGCAACCGGCATCTCGCCCCCGAGGGCGAGAGCGTGACCCTCGTCGATCCCGAGAGCGGCTTGCCCATCGATCCCGTGGTGGTCAACCGGCATACCGGCCGCCCCCTCGCCGAGGGCGTGCGCGTGGTGGCCGGCCCGGCCGCGTGCGAATCCCTTCGGCGCCGTTTCGAGCGCCGGACCACGATCTGAGGTTCGGAGGACCCGACGATGGGCGAGGCCGCGACGATCGACGCCTTCGAGAGGGCCGGGGCATCGGCGGGCCTCGCCGCGCCGCGGCAACGCGGGTCGCGCAAGCGGGCGGCGCTCATCGGCCTCGCGATCCTGACGCTCTCGGGCGGCGGCGCCTACGGGCGCTACTGGTGGGAGACCGGCCGTTTCCTCGAGGGCACCGACGACGCCTATGTGGGCGGCGACGTCACGGTCATCGCGCCGCGCGTCTCGGGGTTCGTCGCCGCCGTGCTCGTGACCGACAACCAGCGTGTCCGGGCCGGCGACCTCCTCATCCGCATCGACGACCGCGACTACCGCGCGGCGCTGGCCCGGGCCGAGGCGGCGGTCGCAGGGCAGGAGGCAACGCTCCTCAACCTCGCCGCCAACCGGCGCCTGCAGGAGGCCGTGATCGCGCAAACGCGCGCCGATCTCGCCGGGGCGGAGGCCGAGGCAGCCCGCACCCGGTTCGACTACACCCGCTACCGTCAGCTCTCGGCGAGCCGCTACGCCTCCGAGCAACGCTTCGAGCAGGCCGAGGCGGACGACAAGAAGGCAGCGGCCGCGGTCGAGAAGGCCCGCGCCAACCTGGAGGCCGCCGAGCGCAAGGTCGCGGTTATCGACACGAAGACGCGGCAAGCCGAGGCCGCGCGCGACCAGGCGCTGGCCGAGCGCGACATCGCCCGGCTCAATCTCGGCTACACCGAGATCCGGGCGCCGATCGACGGCGTGGTCGGCAACCGCAGCGCCCGCACCGGCTCCTACGCCACGCCGGGCGCGAGCCTCGTCGCGCTGGTGCCGGCGCAGGGGCTCTGGGTCGACGCGAACTTCAAGGAGAGCCAGCTCGCCGAGATGCAGCCCGGCCAGACCGCGAGCGTGGTAGCGGACGTGCTCCCGGACGAGACCTTCCGCGGCCATGTCGAGAGCCTCGCGCCCGCGACCGGCGCGCAGTTCAGCGTGCTGCCGCCCGAGAACGCCACCGGCAACTTCACCAAGATCGTCCAGCGCGTTCCGGTGCGCATCCGCCTCGACGGCGAGGCCGGGCGGCTCGGGCGCCTGCGTCCCGGCCTCTCGGTGACGGCCTCGGTCGACCGCCGTGGCGGCACGGTCGAACCCGACGGCCCGACCCGGAGCGAGGGTGTCGTGGTCGGCGAGCTCGCCCGATGAGCGCCGCCGCGACCGCCGGCGACCGGCCCCACGCCTCGCCCTCTCCCGCCCCTGCGAGAGCGGAGTTGAGCGATGGCCAGAAGGTCTTCGTCTTCGCGGTCATGTGCGTCGGCTTCTTCATCGCGCTTCTCGACATCCAGATCGTCTCCGCCTCGCTGAAGGACATCGGCGGCGGGCTCTCGGCGAGTCCGGACGAGGTCGCCTGGGTTCAGACCAGCTACCTCATCGCCGAGATCATCGTGATCCCGCTCTCGGGCTTCCTCGCCCGGGTGATGTCGACCCGCTGGCTGTTCTGCACCTCGGCTGCCGGTTTCACCGCCACGAGCCTGCTCTGCGGCTGGGCCTGGGACATCGAGAGCATGATCGCCTTCCGAGCGCTGCAGGGCTTCCTCGGCGGCTCGATGATCCCGACGGTGTTCACCACCGCCTTCGCCTTCTTCCCCGGCAAGAAGATGGTTGTGGCCGCCGCGACCATCGGAGCGCTCTCCTCCCTCGCACCGACGCTCGGACCAACGGTGGGCGGCTGGATCACCGACAACTTCTCCTGGCACTGGCTGTTCTTCGTCAATCTCGTGCCCGGGATCTTCGTCGCTGTCGTCGTGCCGCTGATGGTGCGCGTCGACGAACCGGAGCCCGCCCTCCTCGGAACCGCGGACTGGCTCGGTATCGCCCTGATGGCGCTGTTCCTCGGCTGCCTCGAATACACCCTCGAGGAGGGGCCGCGCTGGAACTGGACCGAGGACACGACGATCCGGGCGACCGCCTGGATCTCGGGCCTCTCCGGAATCGGCTTCGTCTGGCGCAGCCTCACCTACGCGCACCCGATCGTCGATCTGACGGCGCTGCGTAGCCGCAACTTCGCCCTCGGCTGCCTGTTCTCCTTCGTCACCGGCATCGGCATCTTCGCCACGATCTACCTCACGCCGCTCTTCCTCGGGCGGGTGCGCGGCTTCTCCGCCCTGCAGATCGGGCTCGCCGTCTTCTCCACCGGCGTCTTCCAGGTGATGGCGATCCCCGTCTACGCGATCCTCGCCAAGCGCGTGGACCTGCGCTGGCTGATGATGTTCGGCCTCGCCCTGTTCGGCCTCAGCATGTGGTCGTTCACACCGATCACACACGCGTGGGGCTCGGACGAACTGCTGCTGCCGCAGGCCCTGCGCGGCTTCGCCCAGCAATTCGCGGTGGCGCCGACCGTGACGCTGACCCTCGGCGGCCTCGATCCGGCGAGGCTCAAGCTCGCCTCGGGCCTCTTCAACCTGATGCGCAATCTCGGCGGCGCCATCGGCATCGCGGCCTGCGCCACCATCCTCAACGACCGCACCAACCTGCACTTCCTGCGGCTCGCCGAGCACCTCAACCCGGCCAATCCGGCGATGCTTGCGGCCCTACGCGGCATGGAGGCGCGGATGTCGGGCGCCTTCGCGGGCGATCCGTCCCACGGCCACGCGGGCGCGCTGCGCCAGCTCTGGGCCCTCGCCTACCGCGAGGCCCAGACCATGACCTACGCCGACTCCTTCGTCGCCATTACGATCTGCTTCGCCCTCGCCACCGCCCTCGTGCCCCTGATGCGCCGGATCGCCCCGCCGGGAGGACCAACAGCCGATGGGCACTGACGCACTCGTTTCCCCCTCGTCCCCTGCCGTCCCGGCCGCGCCGGTGCGGCGTCGGGTCGTCGAATGGGCCGATCCGCGGGCGACCGCGCGAGCGGGCGAGGCCCGCGCCGGCCTCGACTTCCTGCGGGCCCTCATCGCCGGCGACGTGCCGCCGCCGCAACTGATCGCGCTCCTCGGGATCGATCTCGTCTCGGCGGATGCGGGTTGGGTGATGATGCGGATGAGGGCGGACGAGCACCTCTACAACCCGTTGGGCTCGGGTCCACGGCGGAGCCATCGCCTCGCTCCTCGACAGTGTGACGGGATGCGCGGTGCACTCCACCCTGCCGCTCGGACGCGGCTACACCACTCTGGAGATCAAGGTGAACTACCTGCGGGCCGTGACCGCGGCCTCGGGTGTCCTCACGGCGGTGGGTCACGTCGTCCATGCCGGCAGCCGCCAGGCGGTCGCCGAGGCGCGGCTCAGCGACGAGGCGGGCCGCCTTTGCGCCACGGCGAGCACCACCTGCCTCCTGTTCGACTTGCCGGAGGCGCGCGCCGCCGCGCCCGCTGCCTGATCCGGCCGAAGTGCCTAGCCCTCCACCCGATCGGCGCGACGGGGGCGGTGCTGACCACGCGGCTCCTCCACGCCATGCGGCGTGACGGCGTGCGGCGCGGACTCGTCACCATCTGCATCGGTGGCGGCCAAGGCATCGCGCTCGCGCTCGAAGCGGCGTGAGCGTCTCCCTTCGCGGCGCTGACACCGCACTCAAGCCGTCAGGAAAGGGACAAGCCCATGGCTGCGCCTAAGACCGCTCGTCGATCGAGAAGCCTGATCCATTGATGCGGCCGCAGAAAGGGATGGCCCTGCGAACGTCCGGCTGGTTCGATACCTTGGTATGACTCACTCGTCCTTACGTATGCTCAATCGAGACACGTGGCTACTATCCAATATTCGTCTGGCATACCAATATCGGAACTAGATCGAGTGCAGCGGAAACGGTATCTCCCGATTATTGAAACCCCACGACGGATCGGTGAAATCTGGTCTATCCTTCGCCTCGGAAGCATCCGCCATGAACGCGATCACGCCAACCCGCGACGAGAACAGCCTGAGCCGCGAGGAGTTGCGCGAAATCGTGCGCCTCTTGAACCGCTACGGCATCGCCAAGTTCGGCGACGAATGGGGACCAGGCGCGGCCAATCCTTGGCTGGCCGGCGGCGAGCGGCTCGAAGAGTTGCTCGACAAGCTGGACCGCACAGGCTGATCGGAGACGCACATATGACTGATGGCCACAGAAATTGCTGATCGAACTGAAGGTCCCTCTTGGCGAACTGAGAGGCGCTGCGATGAAACCCTACTTTCGCGACGCAGACCTGAGCCGTGATTGCCGCGTCTCTCCGCGGCGAGGCACTGGATCGCCCTGGGGCCAAGGGGTCCCGGGCCTTATCAGGGGCATCAGGGCAGGACGGATTGCCTGTCCCGGTGTGTAGCCCTGGGTCCTGACATCCCGGCGGCTCGCCCGTACGTCGAGGCGTAGGGAGGCAGTGGGTGGCCGGACTGCTTCTCCGCCCTTGCTGCCTACGAGGACCGCCTGGGGGCCAAGACCAGCTGTGGCTGACGCCGGACATCGAAGGCTGCCGAAACGGCGATTGCGTCCCGATACGGTCATCACCGGCGCAGCCGCGACACGGTCCATCGGGAGGATGCCGCCTCCTGATATCGCCAGCATCAGCCGGCGCCGTCGAGCAGAGGAAGTCATCCGCTCAGAAGCCGAGACGAGGGATGAGAACGTTGAACCTTTTGCAGCGTGACTTGGGGCTGCAACCGCCCCCGCCCCTGCCTCCACCGGGAAGGAAGGTTGCACGCGCTCCCGCGATCATTGTGACGCTCTTGATCGTCGCGATCGTTGGCCTGTCCCTGTGGTATCTGGTGCAGCCGCAGCCTCTCATTATCCAAGGCGAAGCGGACGCCACGCGGATCGATATCGCGGCCCGAGTCGACGGTCGCGTCGGTCGGCGCCCCGTCTCGCGGGGCGAGGATGTCAGTACAGGACAGCTGCTTCTCGCGATCGACAATCCCGAACTCCTCACGAAACAGCGTGAGGCCGAGGCGAACTTGGCCGTGGTGACGGCGCAGCTGGCCAACATCGAAGCCGGCACCCGTGCAGAGGTGATCGCCCAGCGCAAGGCCGCCGTCGAAACGGCCTCGGCCAACCTGACCCTTGCACAGCGGACCTATGAGCGCGTCAAGACGCTGGCGGGGAGCGGCAACGCGCCGATCCAGCGCCTCGACGAAGTGACGGATGCCCTTCATGTCGCGGAGCGCAGTTTGGACCAGGCCAAGCTCGCGCTTCAGGCCGCCGTCACCGGCTACACGGCGGAGGAGCGGGGCATCGCGCACGCCAACGTCACCAAGGCGAAGGCCACGATCGATACCATCAAGGCGCAGGTCGACGAGCTCGTCGTCAAGGCGCCCTTGTCGGCACAGGTCTACCAGATCAGCGCCGAAATCGGCGAATATGTCTCGCCCGGTGTGCCGCTCCTGTCCCTGATCGATCTCAGCGACCTGTGGCTACGCTTCAACCTGCGCGAGGACCTTGCCAAGGGATTGAAGACGGGGGATCGGTTCGAGATGCGGGTTCCCGCCCTCGGCGATCAGCCGATCACCGCGGAGATCCGGCTGATCGCCACGAAGGGCGAGTACGCGGGCTGGCGGGCCACGCGGGCGACAGGCGATTTCGACCTGCGAACCTTCCTGATCCGTGCTTATCCGGTGACCCCGGTCCCGGGACTGCGGCCCGGGATGAGCGTCTACGCCGACTGGCCGAGGGCAAGGCGATGAAGCCCCCCGCGCAGCCCGGCCTCCTGCTCGTCGCGACACGGGAACTGCGCTGGATGTGGCGCGACCGCCTCGCGCTCTTCCTCGCGATCGGGGTTCCACTGATCGCCGTGGCGATCCTCGCCGCGACGTTCAGCAACGTCGTGATCCGCAACCTCCAGGTCAGCGTTGTCGATGCCGACCGCTCGCCGACGTCGCTGGTCTACGTCCAGGCCATCGCCTCGGCACCGGGCGTCAGCGTCGCGCACCGATCCGGCGACATGACGAGCGCGATGCACGCGGTTCGATCTGGCGAGGCAATTGCGACCGTCTATATCCCGGAGAATTTCGAGCGCGACCTCGTCGCAGGTCGGCGTCCTCAGATCGTCGTCCTCTACAACCGTCAATACTTCACGCCGGGCAACAGTGCGTCCGCCGCACTGTCGGCCGGCATCGCGGCGGCAACGGCGACGCTCGGGCCGCCAGGGCCATCACGGGGCAGATCGTACGCGCCGGGGTCTCTCGTGGTCGAGCAGTACGTTCTGACCAATCCCGCCCTGAACTACGCTCAGTTCCTGTTGCGGGCCGTCCTCCCGCACGTCCTTCACGTCATCACGGCGATCGCCGCCGGATACGCGGTCGGCTCCGAGTTCTCGCGGCGCAGCCGCCGCGCCTGGCTTCGGGCGGCCGGCGGCAGTTGCCTCACCGCCCTGGTCGGCAAGCTCGCTCCGTTGTTCGGCATCTTCCTGCTGATGCTGGCCGCCGAGGCCGGCCTCATCCACGGGCTGTTCCATGTCCCGTTCCGCGGCGACTCAATTCTGATGGGGGCGGCGGCGATCCTCCTGGTCGCAGCCTACCTGTCGCTCGGCGCGCTGCTGCAACTCCTGACCGGCAATCTCGCGCTCGGCATGAGTCTGACCGCCATCATCTGCAATCCGGCCTTCGGCTTCGCCGGCGTCGGCTTTCCCGTGCTCGCCATGAACGGGTTCGCGCGCCTCTGGGGTGATCTGCTGCCTCTGCGCTGGTATATCCAGATCCTGTTCGACCAAGCGGTGCGAGGCCTGCCGCCCTCGAGTTCGGTCGCGCCGCTCCTGACCCTCTGCGCATTGACTTCCGCCGCGTTCGCTCTCGCGTGGTGGCGCCTGCGCGTCGTGGCGCGGACAAACCCACGGCGGCCTACCGAACCTGTGGCACCCGAAGACCGCGCGCCGGTGAGCGGTATCGGTGGAGCCATGGCTGCGGAGTGGCGCCGCACCCTCAATGACCGCGGCGTCTTCGGCCTGATCGTGCTGGCGCCGGTGATCTACGGCATCCTCTATCCGCAGCCCTATCTCGGCCAATTGCTGCGCGAGATCCCGATCGCCATCGTCGATCAGGATCATACGCCCCTAAGCCGCCACATCACCCAGATCGTGGATGCGGACGAGGCCGTCGCCGTCACGGTCCGCGCCGACACCCTGGCGGAGGCACAAGCCGCCCTCGCACGCCGCGAGGTCTTCGCTATCCTGGGCATTCCCGCAGACACCGAGCGCGACATCCTGAAGGGTAGGCCGGCCCGGCTCGCCGCTTATGTCGACTCGGCCTATTTCCTGATGTTCAACCGCATGCTGCAGGGTCTCTCCGAGGCGGCCGGCACCGTCACCTCCGAGATCGCAGCCCGCGGCGCCAGGCTCGACGGCAGTCTCGCTCGCGCGGCGCTCGCGCGCAGCGCTCCGGTGGAAGTTGTGTCGCAACCCCTCTTCAACCCGACCGGAGGATACGCGAGCTACGTGGTTCCGGCGGCCTTCGTGTTGATCCTGCAGCAGACGTTGCTCCTGGGCTCCGCGACCGTGGGGGGCGTCGCCTTCGAGCAGGCCGGGAGCCTCGGGCGGCGACGCCGGGCGGGGGCGCGGACCATCCTGGGCCAGGCGCTCGCGCATCTCCTGCTCGTGATGCCCGGGGTGGCGCTGTACCTGATCGTCCTGCCGCGGATCTACGGCTTCTCGACCCTCGGGCGGCTCGTGGACCTGTTCCTCCTGGCCTGTCCCTTCGTCCTGTCGGTCAGCTTCCTGGCGCAGTTCGTGAGCGTCTGGTTCAAGCGCCGCGAGACGGCTGTCCTGCTCTTCATCGCGGCGAGCCTGCCGCTCTTCTTCATGGTCGGCGTGTCCTGGCCGGTCGAGGCGATCCCCGATGTGATCCGCTCGGTGAGCCGGATCTTTCCCAGCACCTCCGCAATCGACGGGCTCGTCCGCATCAACCAGATGGGCGCGACCCTCCACGACGTCCGGCGCGATTGGCTCATCCTCTGGGCGCTGACCGGGATCTACGGGCTCCTCGCCATTCTGGCGGCACGATCGGCAAACAGAGGGATGGCCGGCGATGCGCGGTAAAGCGACGTGGCGTGTTCTGGCGGGCGCAGCGATCGCCGTCTCCATCGCCGCGGCGGCCTATCTCTGGTGGCCCCAGAGCGAGAGCGCGCCGCCGCTATCCCCCGGCGTCGTGCATTGGACCGAGATCCGCATCGCCCCCGAGACGAGCGGCCGGCTCGCGTCGTTCCGGGTGACGGCCGGACAGCCGGTGCGGCAGGGAGACGTGCTGGCGGTGCTGAACAGCCCTGAACTCGCGGCGGCGGTTCAGGAGGCGAGAGCCAACGCCGCCGCCGCGCAGGCCGATCTCGCCAACGTGCTCGCGGGGGTGCGCAAGGAAGAGGTCGATACGGCGGCACAGAACGTGCGCATCGCCGAGGCCAACCTCCTCCTCGCGCGCCAGCAGCATGAACGCGTCACAACGCTCGCGTCCCATGATTACGCCAGCAAACAGCAGCTCGACGAGAGCACGGCCGCCCTCGGCAAGGCTGAGGCCGCCCTCACCCTGATGCAGGCGACCTTTGCCCAGCAGCGAGCCGGTCCGACCAACGAGGAGCGCGACATCGCGAAGGCCAAGGTCGAACTCGCGAACACCGCCCTCGCGGTTCTCGAAGCCAGGCTTGGCAAGACCACTCTCATCGCGCCGAGCGACGGCGTGGTGGGCCTGCTCGTGGCCGAGCCGGGCGAAGCGATCTCCCCCGGGCAGCCAATCATGACGTTGTCGGCGACGAGCGAGCCCTGGTTCACCTTCACCATCCGCGAGAACCGGCTCGCAGGCATTACGCTCGGCACAGCCCTGACGCTGCGGACTTCGGGCGGCGAAGACATCCACGCTCAGGTCAGCGAACTGCGACCGCTCGGCGAGTTCGCCGTCTGGCGCGCGGCACGCGCCGTTGGCGACCACGACGTGAACAGCTTCCTGGTGCGGGCCGACGCCGACGCACCGGCGCGGGAAGTGGAACCCGGTATGACGGTTTGGATCGCGCACGGACGCGAGTGATCGAGAGCAGTCGTAGACCGTGGCTTGTCGTTTGCCCCTTGGGACACGAGCGAACGAAGCGGAGACGTGCGGTCGTCCCGCGTCCGTCGAACGGCCCGCTTTCCTGAAGGGACGGTCGGCCACATGACTCCAACCCTGCTGCCTGCTGTGGCGCTCGTCGCACTAACCCTGCTGGGTCTCGTTGCACTCCGGCCGTTCTCGTACCGCACGCGGATCGGCTTCGATCTCGTCTGCTTTGTCGCCATCAGCGTCTTCCTTCTGGGCGAGGGCGTGTTCCCGGTGTTTCCGCCCCCGAGCGGACCTCTCGACGGCACGGAGTTGTGGCTCCGTGCCGTTTGCGGCGCCTGGTGGTTGCTCGGTGCCAGGATTCTGGTCGCCGTCCTGTGGGTGACGCTTCACCGGAGCCGTCGGTCACGCGAGGCGAGGCTGTTCTCGGATCTCACCGCCTCAGCGATCTACCTCGCAGCCGCGCTGGTCGTCCTGAACTCGGTCCTCGCCCTCCCGGTGACGGGGCTTCTCGCGACCTCGGGCATCGTGGCGATCGTCCTCGCCCTCGCACTTCAGAGCACGCTGGCAGACGTCTTTGCGGGCATTGCCGTCGGCATCGAGGCGCCGTTCGGCGTCGGCGATCGCATCCAGATCGACGACAAGGTGGAGGGGCGGATCGTTCAGATCAACTGGCGCTCCATCCGGATCCTCACCGATGAAAACGACGTGGCGGTTATCCCCAACAGCATCGTGGCGAAGGCCAAGATCGTGAACAGGAGCTTCCCGGACCCCCAACGGGCCGCGTCGGTCGAGATCAGCTGCCCGCGGGACGTGGCACCCGAGCACGTCATTGAAACGCTCCTTCATGCGACGCTGCTCTGCCCCGATATCCTATCGACGCCAAAGGCATCCGCTGTCCTCTCGCGGCTCGGTCCCAGGTGGAATGCCTACCGGGTCGCATTCTCGGTCGGGGATTCGAAATCCGTCTCTCGTACGAAGGACCAACTTCTCAGGGCAGCCCGCCGCCAGCTGCACTACGCTGGCCTCCTGGACGAGGATGGCCGGAGAACGGATCAGCGCTCCCCCGGAACGGACCGATTGGATGTGGCTCGCCGGGTCTTGAGCGATATCATCATTTTTGAAGGTCTTGCCGACCAGCAAATCACCAGTTTAGCAGGTCAGCTCGAATTGCGGCGCCTTGAACCCGACGAGGTGCTGTTTACTCAGGGCGCGGTTGATCCTTCGCTTTACATCGTCGTAGCGGGCGTCCTGGAGTTCACTCGGGTCACGGGCATGGCTGGCGAGACGATCGGCTGCATCGGAGCCGGCGAGTACGTTGGCGAGATCGGGCTTCTCACCGGGGCGCAACACGCAGCAACGGCACGCGCACGAACGCATTGCCGCATCTATCAGCTTCCCCGCGAGGCTATCGCGGAACTTTTATCTGATCATGTTGAGCTGGCGGAAGCGTTGGATCGTTCGATGCGACGTGGCTTGGCAACCCTGCACCGCGAGATCGCGGTTCGCGCCACCCCGGACATCGGCGCGCCGGCGCAATTACTGCAACGGATCCGCAGTCTCTTTCACAAGCACCCGTCCGTGTAATCTGCGCCTTCGCGCCGGACAACGTGCGGGGGATCTGCAACGTTGTTAATCTCATTCAAGAGTGCGCGGCTGCAGTGCTCGGGGTCTGCGAAAGTGCGCTCTCGACTTGAAACCGGCACCTGAAAGTGGAGCAGCCGAACGTCGGCTCCTGGCGGATTTTGTTGAAAAACTCGAGGTGCGGTCGGCGCGTCCCACTCGGCGGAGCTCGATGGAGAACGACCTGCTCTAAGTACGCTGAAACGCTGCGCTTCAGCGGCGTATGTCGGCCGATGAGAGAAGGTCATTCTCCGCAAAACTGGGCGTGATGCAGCCGCGGAGACTTACGTCGCGTTTTTCAACATCGGGTAATGGGCGGCAGCTCTCCCGCGGAAGGCCGATAGGATCGGCTCCGCTGCCGGAAGAGGAGGCTGATCATGGAGTATTTCGCTGGCCTGGATGTCTCGATGGAGGAGACGCACGTCTGCGTGCTCGACCGCGACGGAGTAATTACCCATCAGGCGAAGGTGGCCTCTACGCCTGCAGACATCGCGCAGGAACTCAAGAAGGCGCCCGCCTGCCGTCGGGTTGTGTTCGAGACGGGCCGGATGGCTCCGATGCTGTTCCACGGCTTGGCTGAACACGGTGTGCCGGTCGTCTGCGTCGAGAGCCGGCAGGCTTACCAAGCGCTGAAGTCGCTCACGACGCACAAGACCGACCGCAACGATGCGCGCGGTCTCGCTCACCTGGCACGAACGGGCTTCTTCAAGTCGGTGCACGTGAAGTTGTTGCCGGCTCACGCCGTGAGGTCGTTGATCATCGCTCGCAAGAAGCTGGTGGGCCAGCGGGTCACGTTGGAGAACCAGATCCGCGGCCTTGCCGTCGTGTTCGGGGTGCGACTGCCGCGGGCGCTCAGCCCTGCGTTCATCGAGCAGGCTCTGCGTTCGAGCGAGGGGATCACTGGGCTGTCTGCCGCCATGCGCGGCCTGATCGGAGCGCGAGCTGCCGTGCTGGCCGCCGTCATCGCCATCGACGCAGATATCAAGCGGATGGTCCGAGCCTCAGAGGCCTGCCGCCGCTTGATGACGATCACGGGCGTCGGTCAACTCACCGCGCTCGCCTTCACGGCAGCCATCGACGATCCTGAGCGCTTCAAGCGCTCTCGCGACGTCGGGCCGTATCTCGGTCTCGTCCCACGGCGTTACCAATCGGGCGAGGTCGACTACACCGGCAGCATCTCGAAGTGCGGCGACCGGCGGGTCAGAACGCTCCTGTACGAAGCCGCCAACGTGATGCTGACGCGCTGCAGACAGCCTCTGAAGCTCAAGGCTTGGGCTCTGGCCATCGCGAAGCGCTCGACGATGCGCAAGGCGCGCATCGCTCTCGCGCGTCGGCTGGCGATCATCATGCACGCGATGCTGCGGCAGGGCACCGAGTTCAAGCCTGCGTAGCGGCTGACATCACCGGACAGGAGGCCGAACCGAGCTCCCGAGCGGGAGCGACGCCCGAGGGAGGGAGCAGACGATGGCGCCGATTCTGTAGCATGCGGCCTCGCGCCGGCTGCGATTTCAACCGAGCCGCTCTGCACCCAGCTGACCCCATCAAGTGCCGCACGAGCACGTAGAGAACGCAGGCACCCGAAAGCGTCGAACGCTCTGGACCGAGCTGCCGCCCATTGACCCATTAGAGAACAAAATCGGCGCTACCCAGACTTATAACTTGGGCTGCTACGATGTCCGGTTCCGATTGCCGAGACGGCAGCGTCTATGACCACGATGGGCGCGAACCGGAACGGGTAATCCGGGCTGAAAGCGCGCTGAGCCCGCACCTCGGCTGTTCGCCTGCTCTGGCGTCGCGCAGCCCACATCCGATCCGACATCGCAGCACTTGTGCTAGGCTCGATGCGCGGCCGAATGATCGGCCTGTGCCGTGTCGCGAACGCTGATCGATGGGTTCTGCGATGAAGACGCTGCTGGTGCCTGTCCTGGGTCATGATGGCCTGAGGGCGATTGTCGATACCGCCTGCCTCGCCGGGCAGCGCTTCGACAGCATCATCGAGGCATGCAGCTTCCGACATGCGCTCGCCGATTACCTGCGCGGCAACGCGGCAGGCAATCTACCATGGCACTTCGAGGAGCAGGTCCGAGCCAGCGACCTCGCCCGTGCGGAAGACCTCGCGCGCAAGCAAGTATTCGCACATGCCATGGAAACGCGTGGCATGCGGGAAGAAGCGGCGCCCGGTCTCGGCGTGTGCTTCCGCTGGCGAGCGGAGCCCCTGTGCGGCGATCACGTTTTGGGTCAGCAGGCCCGGCTCTTCAGCGCCACCGTGATAGGGCAGCCTGAGTCCACCGGCGCCAGTCCTGAAATGGCGACGTTCGAGACGCTGCTGTTTGAGAGTGGCAGGCCGGTCCTGATCGCTCCACCGGCGGCTCCCGCTTCCCTCGGTGAGTCCATTCTCATTGCTTGGAACGGCTCGACGGAGACCGCGCGCACGATTGCCTTTGCCGAACCCTTCCTGCGACGGGCGAGGCGCATCTGGGTGTTGGCGATCGAAGGCAGCAGCGTTCCCGGCCCGTCCGCTCAGGAACTTGCGGAAGCTTTGAACAGGGCAGGTATCGCGGCCGAGGCACGCACCCTGACCTCGAGCCGGTTCTCGTCCGGCGAGGTATTCCTTGCCGAGGCTCAGGCGCTTAGCTCCGATCTGCTGATCAAGGGCGCGTACACGCAGAGCCGCTTGCGACAGATGTTCTTTGGCGGTGCGACCAGCCACATCCTGCGGCACGCCAAGTTGCCTGTGCTCATGGCGCACTAGGGGGCGATCTAGGCGACCGGGCGTCGTTTCGAGCGGGGCACACAGTCATCGAGCCCCCTTTGTTCACCGGCTGTGGTCCGGCTTTCGGGTTAATCTTTCGCCGGCCGACGTCGGCCCACTGCATCGGAGGTCACGATGGCGGCCAGGATCGAGGATTACGCGCTCGTCGGCGATGGCCACACGGCCGCGCTGATCAGCCGGGAGGGCAGCGTCGACTGGCTGTGCTTTCCGCACTTCGACGCCTCCGCCTGCTTCGCCGCGCTGCTCGGCACGCCAGAGCACGGCTTCTGGCGTCTCGCGCCCGTGGCGCAGCACGTCGAGACCAGCCGACGCTACCGCGACGGCACCCTCGTCCTCGAGACCCGCCACGCGACCCGGGAGGGCAAAGTCCTGGTCACCGACTACATGCCGATCTGCGACGGCGCGCACCTGATCCGCCTCGTCGAGGGTGTGCACGGGCGGGTCGCCATGCGGATGGATCTGTCGCTGCGCTTCGACTACGGCTCGGCCGTCCCCTGGGTTTCCCGCAACGAGTGGGGCGACCTGCGCGCCATCTCCGGGCCCCACAAGGTGGTGCTCAGAGCTCAAGCGCCCGTGTGGGGCTCGGACCAGACCACGGTCTCGGAATTCACGGTGCGGGCTGGCGAGACCGTGGCCTTCACCCTGAGTTACGGCGCCTCCCACGAGGAGGATCCCGCACCGGTCGAGCCCCGCAAGGTGCTGGCCGCCACGGATGCGTTCTGGCGCGACTGGTCGCGCCACTGCGCCTGTGGCACGCCCTGGGACGACATCCTGAAGCGCTCGCTCCTGACGCTGAAGGCGCTCATCTACATGCCCACCGGCGGGATCGTGGCCGCGCCGACGACCTCGCTGCCCGAGCAGCTCGGGGGCGTGCGCAACTGGGACTACCGGTTCTGCTGGCTGCGCGACTCGACCTTCACGCTGCTGGCGCTGATGGATGCGGGCTTCGTCGAGGAGGCGCGCGCCTGGCGAGACTGGCTCCTGCGGGCGGTGGCCGGCAACCCCGAGCAGGCCCACATCCTCTACGGCATCGCGGGCGAGCGCCTGCTGCCCGAGATCGAGCTCGACTGGCTGCCGGGCTACGAGGGCTCGAGGCCCGTGCGCGTCGGCAACGCGGCCACGCAGCAGTTCCAGCTCGACGTCTACGGCGAGGTGTTCGACGCGCTCTATCAGGCGCGCCGCCGTGGTCTCGGGAGCGACGCCACGGCTTGGCAAGTGGGTCTCGTCCTCATGGACTTTCTCGCTAAGGCGTGGCGCGAGCCGGACGAGGGCATCTGGGAGGTGCGCGGCGGGCGCAAGCACTTCGTGCACTCGAAGGTGATGGCCTGGGTCGCCTTCGACCGGGCGATCCGCGGCTTCTCGGAGGCCCGCGATGCTCCGGCCGCACCGATCGAGCGTTGGGTCCAGATCCGGGACGAGATCCACCGGGAGGTCTGCCAGAAGGGCTTCGATCCGGAACTCAACAGCTTCGTGCAGTATTACGGCTCGAAGCGCCTCGACGCGAGCCTGCTGCTGATCGCCCATATGGGGTTCCTGCCGCAGGACGATCTCCGCGTCGTCGGCACCGTTGAGGCCATCGGCCGCCACCTCCTGCGCGACGGCTTCGTGCTGCGCTACGACACCGAAGGACAGGCGACGGACGGGTTGCCGGGGGGCGAGGGCGCGTTCCTGCCCTGCAGCTTCTGGTACGCGGACAACCTGATCGGGCTCGGTCGCTGCGACGAGGCCCGGGCGATGATCGAACGCCTGATCGGGGTGTGCAACGACCTCGGGCTGGTTGCGGAAGAGTACGATCAGGTGGAGAAGCGCCTCGTCGGCAATTTCCCGCAGGCCTTCAGCCACGTCGCGCTCGTGAACACGATCCTGAACTTCGCCCAGGCGCAAGGCCCTGCTCAGGAGAGGAGCGAGGGCGGCAGGCCACATCGGCGCAGTTGTGGCTGATGCGCTTCGGGGTCTCAGCCATCCGCCGCATCAGAGGGGCGCCGCGGCACCACCAACGTCGAGGTGAGGACCTGGACGACCTCGACGCGCTGGTTGCGGGTCTCGCTCCGCAGGACGACGATGCCGCGGCCGGGCTTGGATCGGGAGGGGGTGACCTCGGTCACCTCGCTGACGACCTGGAGTTCGTCTCCGGGGCGGGTCGGCCTAGGCCACGAGATCTCCACGCCAGCACCCACGACGCCCCCAACGATCGGCGCGCCGCCGTCGACGAGGAGCCGCATCGTCACCGCGGCCGTGTGCCAGCCGCTCGCCGCGAGGCCAGCCAGCAACGATGCTTCGGCGGCGGCCTCGTCGAGGTGGAACGGCTGCGGGTCGAACTCGGCCGCAAAGCGCTTGATCTGGGCGGCGTCTAGGACGTGCGACCCACTGGTGAAGGTCTGGCCGATCCGCAGATCGTCCAGATAGAAGCGTCGATCCATGGCAGAGCTCACTGTGGTCTCATGCGATTAGCGATGATGTCTACCGAAGTTCGTCAGGCCGAGACGGTCCGTCCGCGTTACCGCGCCTCATACCAATGAATCTGCCGTGCCAGTCGAGGCGCTACGTTACTGCTCCTAACGGGCATGCAACGCCGACGGTCGGCTCGGCCGAGACATAGCAGCGCAACGCAAGACCAGTCGCTTCATCTAGGCGACGTCAGGATGCTGTGTCCGCCCGCGCCGACGTCAATTGCCGCAAGGGCAGCGTCTGCTGCGGAGCGGACCATCGGGATCGGCCGACCATCGGGGCCTTCAGGCGCCTCCCTAGCGCCAACAATTCGTCGTGGGCTCCGTGGCAACCCGAGCCGCATAGGATCGTCACACGTCCTTCGCTGTTGAGGAGTGCGGCGAGCCGGTCGAGGTCCGGATTTGCCGGTATCAACACGGGCGCGGACGGCAGCAGGGGTCGTGTCCCGGCTGGTGGTGTAGCTCGCCGGTAGCGGGAGAGCCCACCTGCGCGCCGTTCACAGCGCTGTAGCAGGCGGGATCTCTCGCGGGGCGGTCATCGGCGGTTGCCGGGTAGGGTCGGGTTGCGAGCACCAACCTCGAACCCGAGAGACCCCCGATGACCGACGAGATGATGGCCCTACGCGGGCTGATGGAGAAGAGCGCGGACGCCGATCTGCTACGAGAGATGATCGGCTTTGCGGCCGAACGGCTGATGGAGCTGGAGGTCGGCGGCCTGACCGGCGCGGCCCACGGCGAGAAGAGCGCCGAGCGGCTGGTCCAACGCAACGGCTACCGTGACCGGGATTGGCAGACGCGTGCCGGCACGGTCGAGCTGCGCATTCCGAAGCTGCGCAAGGGCAGCTACTTTCCGGGCTTCCTGGAGCCGCGACGCATGGCCGAGAAGGCGCTCACGGCTGTGATCCAGGAGGCCTACATCCAGGGCATCTCAACCCGCTCGGTCGATGACCTCGTCCAAGCCATGGGCGGCACAGGCGTGTCGAAGAGCCAGGTCAGCCGGCTCTGCCAGGAGATCGACGAGCGCGTGGGCGTGTTCCTCGACCGGCCGCTCGAGGGCGAGTGGCCCTATCTCTGGATCGATGCGACCTACGTGAAGGTGCGCCAGGACGGACGCATCGTCTCGGTGGCCGTGATCGTGGCGGTCGGCGTGAACACCGACGGCCGTCGCGAGGTGCTGGGCATGGATGTCGGTCCCTCCGAAGCCGAGACGTTCTGGACGGACTTCCTCCGCAAGCTGGCGCGCCGCGGCCTGCGTGGGGTCAAGCTGGTGATCTCGGACGCCCACGAGGGCATCAAGGCGTCGGTGGCCAAGGTCATGAACGCGACCTGGCAGCGCTGCCGCGTGCACTTCATGCGCAACGTCCTTGCTCATGCGGGTCGTTCGGGCCGCCGCGTCGTTTCGGCCTTCATCGCCACGGCATTCGCCCAGGACGACGCCGAGGCGGCCCGGCTCCAATGGCGGCGCGTGGCCGACCAGCTCCGGCCCAAGGTGCCCAAGCTCGCCGCGCTGATGGACGAGGCTGAGCCGGACGTGCTGGCCTACATGGGCTTCCCCGTCCAGCATCGGGTCAAGCTGCACTCCACAAACCCACTGGAACGCCTGAACGGTGAGATCAAACGCCGGACCGAGGTGGTCGGCATCTTCCCCAACGAAGCGGCCATCACGCGCCTTGTGGGCGCGATCCTGCTGGAACAGAACGACGAATGGGCCGTCCAGCGCTCACGCTACATTACCCTGGAAAGCATCGCCCCGATCGGCGATGATCCCCTCGTCAGCCTGCCCACCCTGGCAGCCTGATCCTCCCGGCCCAAGCCGGTAATCGTGGTGACTCTCAGCGAGCTACACCATGCCAGGGGACACGACCGCAGCAGGGCATCGACCCTCGGGTGCGGAGCGTCGGGCGCCTTTTGCAGTGCGACGTCGCCAGGCATGACGATCACCGATACGCCGCGCTTGCCGACCGCCTCTCGGATCGCGATCTCGAGCGAGCGCGGCATCTCATGCGCCGCAGAGACCAACTCGCAATAGTGGCTGCATTCCTTGAACAACATCTCCGGGTGAGTCTCCTGAAAATAGCCGGAGCCGATTTCCGCCGAAGGAATGTGTGCCGTGATGGCGAGCACCGGTACGCGCGAGCGTTGGTAGTCGAAGAGCCCATTGATGAGGTGCAGATTGCCCGGGCCACAACTCCGCGCGCACACCGCGAGATCACTCGTCAGATGCGCCTCGGCCCCGCCGCGAACGCCGCGACTTCCTCATACCTGACATGGATCCACTCGATCTTGCCTTGCCGTCGTATCGCGTTCGTGAGGCCGTTGAGGCTGCCGCCGACGATTCCATAGACGCGCTTGACGCCTGCGGACGCCAAGATCTCCGCAAATTGGTTCGCTACCGTTCGTGACACGAAACTCTCTCCTCATCGTGGATGACTGGTCATTCGACCTGCGGGGCATCGCCGCTCAAATTCGCCACGGAGTTCGGCCGTGCCTTGCGGTGTCAAACATGGTCGGAGATGTCGGGAGGCCCTATCCCCCGGACGGGGGATCGAGATGGGGGAGGATGCGGTAGGAGGCATGCGGTTTCGAACGGAACCGGCGTTATCGATGAGCGTCAGCCAGTCCCAGAATTTGAGCGCGCGACACGGCCTGCGCCCGTCTCTCAACATTAAGCTTGATGTAAATGTGCTTTACATGTGACTTCACTGTTTCGGGGGAGATGGCGAGGTCCCTGGCGATTTCCTTGTTGGATAGGCCGTCAGCGATCAACTTGAGTATGTCCCGCTCACGCCGACTGAGCGCCCCGGCCGTCGGCGAGGGCTGAGACTGCTGGCCCTCCTCAGGCTGATGGCGCGACTTCCAAGCCGCGACTAGGTTTGACACGAAAGACTGGAGCTCGAGAGAGCTGCTCGTCCGCGCGGAGTTCTCCTGAAACGCCAAAAGCAGGGGCCCAACTTCGGCCCCCTCATCCAGAATAGTGCGATAGATGCCCGCCTTTGCGAACACGGCGACGATATGCCCGAAAGCTCCTAGCGCTTCCGCCACTTGCTCCGCTCTAAATTTCATGGTCGCAACACGCATCTCCACCCGGAGCGCGAAGTGACGATTTTGGACGATCTCCAGATCGCGCTGCAGCGCGGCTAAAATTGATATAGCGTCGTCAAAGCGTCGCTGCGCCGAGGCAGTGTAAGCGCGCCCTAGGGCTACATATCGATGGATATCCGACCAGGCGCAATTGGTTGGGGCGGGATATTTTGCTGCAAGGTATTCGAGACGACTGAGATGCTCGACGCCTTCAGCGATTCGTTCCTCTCGAAGGCATAAACGCGTCCGTTCCAGCGCCGCTGCCGCGCTCAGGCGTGCCCAGCCGCGCGTATTGCCGAGGTTCTCTGCCTTCTCCAGTAAAATGTGGGCTGATTCCAAGTTCATCCTGTGCACGGCGATCTTCACCATGACAGAGTAGGCGCTCAGAACGCAGTCCAACATTGCACCAGCATTGATGAGCGGAATGCGGTCAATCAGCATGGATTCCGCTTCGTCCAGCCGACCCTGCTCGTAGCGAATGCCGGCGAGCAGGCTTACTGGTAATGCCGCTGCGACCGAGTTTGGACCCACATGCTGTTCAGCAAGCCGCAGGGCATAGACGTAATAGCGTTCGGCAGGAGTAATGCGAAGCTGCTGAATTTCTGCCAGCCCTTGAATACAACGATAATAAACTGAAGCAAATAGATTCCTCTTGTCTTCATCGAGTGAGAAAGGAATCCAGGGCGTAGCGTAGAATTCCTTCAGATTACCCCGCTTCAAATGCCCAAAGCGAACAACATTCGATGCAACATTTGCGCACCATGGATCGGCTGATCGGCTGAGGCAGTCTTGTGCGATGGATAGCGCCGGCTCGCTGTCGTCCTTCAGTGCGAGCGCGACCGAGCGAATCGCGTCACACTCACAACGAAATGCTCCTCCATCTTGCGTCAGATTTGCGTCGATATCTCGCTCTACTTCGTTCAGCCGGTCGAGCGTCTCGTCGTACCGGATGGCGAGAGCTAATCCCCAGGCGACCGCCAGTCCGACCTCCGGCTGGCCACGCACGAGCCCGGACGGGAATAGCCGTTGCCAGCCCAGCAAGGTGAAAAGATCACCCTGTTTGACCAGAGGCATAGCGCAATTCTTGATCCAGCTTAGCGCTCGGACAGCATCGCCCGCCGCGAGCGCGTGCTGGACGGCGTCCGTCCACATTTCCTGGGAGGCGTACCAGAGAGACGCACGTTGATGCAGCCCAGGAACCTCGTTGCCAAGCTCCGACTCCAACCTCTGGCGCAAATACCCCGCAAGGAGTGGATGGTAGCGAAACCAATGGCCTTCGTGATCGCAAGGCGTGAGTAGTAGCTGACGTTGCTCAATCGACCTAAGCCATTCCTGGCCGGAATTCGCGCCAGTCACAACCTTGCATAGCGGCACGCACAGCCGATCGAGTATCGCCGCACGAAGCATAAACTGAACCATGTCGCGAGGAAGGCCATCGAGCAGTTCCCCGAGATAGGCACCAATGGAGCGCTGGATGCCCGAGAGATCGCGCACATACTGCGCGAAATCCTGGTTTAACTGGACCGACGTGGACGTCACGATCCGCAGGGCGGCCGGCCAGCCATCCGTCTTGTCACGCAAAAGTTTCACATCCGACGGGCCGAGCGTGCCCGGACCCTCGGCCTCGACAAATTCTCGGATTTCATCGAGATCAAATCGCAAGGCGGGGACATCGATTTCCAGCACCAGGTTCTGGGCGCGCAGCGATGCGAGAGGCAACGGCGGTTCGGTTCGCGTGGTTAGGACGACGTGGCAATTGGACGGGGCGTGCCGCAGAAAAAACGCCAGCGCCTGATGGATCTCCTGGTTGCTGATCCAGTGGTAATCCTCTAACAGCAAGAATACTTCGTCGTTTACATCTAGCAATTCATTTATCAAGGTTGACAATATCGCTCGCGGGTCGATGAGGAAGCTTTCCTGAATCAGGTCAATCGCCGCTATACCTACCTTCTCGCACGATCGTCGTAGAGCGTGACATACATAGAATATAAAAGTCGCGGGATCGTCATCATTAGGATCGACAGTTAGCCATGCGACTGCATTTCCGCTCTTTTGCAATTCCTGCAGCCAAGTCACAGCCAGCGAGGTCTTCCCAAACCCCGCTGGAGCTTTGATAACCGCGAGACGCTTTTCGGAAAGCTGAGAGGCCGCAGCAAGGAGCCGTGGCCGTGCGATCAGCCCCCGGCATCGCGGTGGAACGACCTTGGTCGCAAGGAAATGTAGCCGATTCCCGCATGGGATCGTACCTTTAAGAGGGGTTGGCTCGCTCTCCGAGCCTGTTGAAGCCGGCTCTGTCAACGGCGCGTTCCCCCGGAAACCATCGCTCGATCCCCCATCTGGGGGATCGAGCCTCGATTGCAGACTAT
This sequence comes from Methylobacterium soli, assembly GCF_008806385.1. Taxonomy (GTDB): domain Bacteria; phylum Pseudomonadota; class Alphaproteobacteria; order Rhizobiales; family Beijerinckiaceae; genus Methylobacterium; species Methylobacterium soli. The sequence goes on along the minus strand of NZ_VZZK01000003.1, from coordinate 12,396 downwards.
ACCGCTTGGACCAGCCCAGGAGAAAGTGAAGGCAGGTCCGGATCAGCCTCCACCATCAAGGACACACACTTCAATCGAACCCAGGTGACGAGATCGCATTGCCCGCTTGCGATACGCCCGCGCAATGCGGCGCAGCATCACCTCGTTGCAACGGTCTGGGGGATGCTTTCTGCTAACGGCCCATCCACGACGCCGACGGCTGCCTGCTTGCCCGCGGTCCCTTTGCATCCCCTTCCGTCGTCCCCCGTTCGGGGGATCGCGTGATAACTCGAATGGCACGACCTTTACGCGGGAGTGGAACGACGGCGCTGGCCAGGGTGTGACCTGACCCCGAGAGCCTGACCATTAACCCGTGGATCCAGCTCGCTGGACAATGCGGCAGGAGAAGTTCCGCCATGAGTGAACGAGTGACCGACTTACTGGTCGAGAGGTTGCAGGTAGCCGGCGTGAAGACGTGCTACGGGATGTCGGCGATATGCTGAACCAGATTGCTGACGCCATCGACCGCAGCGAGATCGACGGCCCTGCCGCAAACTTTTTCCGAGCGGTGTGCGAGCTGCGCGAGAACGTAGTCGAGGACGTAGTACAGCCTAAGTTTTGGTTGTCGGTTTGGATTTCAGACGGTGGAAATTCTATCTCTGGTCGAGCCGATGCAGGTTCAGCGAAGCGCAACCCGCTTACGAACCGTGCGCGAAAAAACTTTGCGACAGGCTCTGGTGCCGACCATTCGCCTGTGAACCATTCGTCAGCGGGAGGGGGTCACGGCCTTGTCGCGCAACGTGCGAGGGTGCGAAGCACTCGCTAAGGCGGTCACGAAGACGAACAAGCTACGCTGGAAAACGAACGAGCTCGAGGGCAGCCCGCGTTGTCGCCTGACACCGATCAGCCTAGGCCACTAGAGCCGTTACCGACCTAATTGCACCAGGTTGGTGGTCCTAAATCTTTGTTTTGTCCCGATTTATTGCAAATAACCTGCATCCACTTCGTCGGAGAGCGCACTAACGGCAAACACGTTTATACCTAATAAAGTTAAAAATGCCGTTTTAACTGCAAGAGGGCCGGATGCAGGAGTCTCCGATCTCTGACCAACAAGCGCTGCCTGCGTCGGGTCAGTATAACCGCCGACCGAGTGTCCAGCAGAGGTATCCTCCGGCGAATCAGGCCGTCGCCAAACGGACGATCTCGCAGCTGATGGCCCTTTTATTGGCGGTGGTCATCTTCCTGGTCGACGTGCTGACCTCCATCAAAGGGGGGATCGCTGTCCTGTACGTCGTGGTGATCCTGATCGCCGGGAGAACCGTCCGGCGCTCCGGCGTGACCCTGACAGCAACCGGCTGCATGGCCCTGACGGTTGCGGCCTATCTACCGCAGCATGGACTGTTCCAAGACGATTCGGCCCTGCTGCGGGCATCCGTGAGCCTCGCGGCTATTGTCACCAGCACGGCACTCACCCTGCGCAACCAGGCCGCCGCCGAGAGGCTCACCGAGCAGGCCCACCTCCTCGACCTGACGCACGACTCGATCTTCGTGCGCGACCTCAGCGACATCGTCACCTTCTGGAACCGGGGTGCCGAGGAACTCTACGGATGGAGCCGGGACGAGGCCGTAGGCCGGTACGTTCATGCTCTGCTGCGGACCGTCTTCCCCGTCGACCTGGAGGCGATCCAGGCGGAGCTGATCCGCACCGGGCGTTGGGAGGGAGAACTCGTCCAGACCGTGTGCTCGGGCCGGACCGTCACGGTCGAGAGCCGATGGGCCCTGCGGCGCGACACCCGCGGCGAGCCGGTCTCGGTCCTGGAGACCAACACCGACATCAGCGAGCGCAAGCGGGCGCACGCGGCCCTCGTGGAAAGCGAGCGGCGCTACCGGACGATCTTCGACACGACCCGCGTCTCGATCCTGCAGCAGGATTGGATGCCCGTGAAGGCGGCCCTCGATGCCCTCGCGAACGAGACGGCCGACCTCGAGGCCTACCTCGCAGACCACCCCGATTTCGTCGCCCGGATGCGGCGCAGCGTGACAATCGTCGACGTCAATGCCATGACGCGGAGCCTAATTGGTGCCAGCGTCAAAGCACAAGCGCTGGGAACCCTTGACGATCTCCTGCGCGAGGATGAGCCGACCTTTCTGAAATCCCTCCTGGCGCTGGCCCGGGGCGAGACCTTCTTCGAGGGCGAGACGCAGATCCGGGCGCTCACGGGCGCGAGCGTCCCGATCCTGTTCGGCATCACCTTCCCGGAGCACGCCGAGGAGTTCGGCTGCGTGCTGGTCTTCGCCGTCGACATCACCGAGCGCAAGGAGGCGCAGGAGGTCCTGCTGGCGGTGCAGGCGGAGCTCGCCCATGCCGCCCGCGTCTCCACGCTCGGCGAGCTCACCGCCTCCATCGCCCACGAGGTGAACCAGCCGCTGGCCGCCATCGTGACCAGTGGCGAGGCGGCTCTGCGCTGGCTCCGGCGCCCGGTGCCGGACCTCGAGGAGGCCGAGGACGCGGTGACGCGCGTCGTCCAGAACGGCACGCGGGCGAGCGAGATCGTCGCGCGCATCCGCACGTTCCTGACCAAGGCACCGCCGCGCCCGGACTGGCTCGACCTCACCGAGATGATCGACGAGGCCATCGTCCTGATCGAGCGCGAGATCCTGCGCCACGGCGTCGTCCTGCGCCGGGAGTTCGAGGCGGGCCTACCGCCGGTCTGCGGCGATCGCGTGCAACTGCAGCAGGTCGTCATCAACCTGATGGTTAACGCCGTCCAGGCCATGGCGGAGACGCACGACCGCCCGCGTCTCCTCGTCGTCCGGGCCCAGGCCCAAGGTGCGGGCGAGGGTGCGGGCAAGGGCGAGGCTGTGCGGGTAAGCGTGAGCGACAGTGGCCCCGGACTCGCCCCGGAGGCGCGTGCACGCGTGTTCCAGCCCTTCTTCACCACGAAGAACGAGGGGATGGGGATGGGCCTCGCGATCTGCCGCACGAGCGTGGAGGCCCATGGCGGACGGCTCTGGGCCTCGGAGCAGCCGGGCCCGGGCGCCGCCTTCCACTTCACCGTACCGGTCAGCGCCGAGAGGGTGGGATGATCCGCAGCACTGCCGGCGAGCCAACCTCCCTGCCGGGCCCCGCGTCAGCCCCGCGCTCGATGGTCTTCGTCGTCGACGATCCCGGCATCCGCGAAGCGCTGGCGGGTCTGTTCCGCTCCGTCGACCTCGCCGCCGCGACCTTCGCCTCGGTCGCCGAGTTCCTGCAGAGCCCGCGCCCCGACGGGCTGGGCTGCCTCGTCGTCGACGTGCGCCTGCCGGGCCTCAGCGGGCTCGATTTTCAGGCCCAGATGGCGGAGCTTGGCCTCCACCTGCCGATCACGTGTCAACAGAGCCACCACGGAGCGCACCCTGGACGACCACCGCGAGAAAGGCTTGTCGTTCAGCTACATCCGCCGCCTGCGCGAGTTCGCCGCCCGCTGCGACCAGCGTATCCGCCAGGATATTAGCTGCGTTACTGGCACGCTGCTGCACGGCTGGCACAGCTCAAAGAAGGACCGATAGTACATCAGCCGTAAGGACGTGCTGATCGAGAGCAAGTTCGATCCCGACGTGGGCATTACGCTCAACGTGAACGGCCTGCCCACGCTGACCACGGATAACCGCCTGCTTCGGGACGGCCTGCGCCGCTATCTGTCCCAGCGCTTCGAGGACAAGAACACACTCTGATGAGGCTCCGCATGCGCGTCCTGATCTGCGGGGGCCGGCGCTTCCACCTCGGCGCATCAGCCTGGGCGGCGCTCGACCAGCTCCACGAAGGCCAGGAGCCAGTCCCGCACCGTCTGCAAGCCAACCACGCCGGTCCGGGCGGCGTCCGGGCGTGTGCCGCCCTCGTAGATCTGTACCAGAGCGAGCAAACGCCGCCTCTGGCCTGCGTCTCGGCTGCCTCCCGCCAGCCGCCGCAGATCGTCGGCTGTGAAGTCCTCTCGAAGTGGCACGGCAGCGGACATGACGAACCCTCCCGGTGCGCCGCATCGAACCAGATCCGCCGCCGACTGCGAAACCCCATTAGTCCCACTCGGCGCCCGTTGGTATAATCCTTCGTATAATCCCGCGAAACGTTTATTTCATTTCTCTCTACTCAGGTTCAATAGACCGACCCACCTTGACCAACCTATCCTGGCGGCAGCTAAGATCTCTGTGAGAAAGGCTGAAGACCATGTGGATGGCGTCACCAAGCACTAAGCCTCGGTCAGTCATTCTTTCGAGAAGTCAGAGAAGCTTCCAGAGCGTCACGGGTTGCATCTAAAGAGCTAGCCCTCCCGACTTTCGCAGTACCCCAAAGCAGAGCACCCATGCCCACGCTCGCGGACTTCGCAAGGGTGGCCCAATCAGCATGCAGCGAACCGCCTGAGGGGGTGAGATCGCTTACAGCTTACAGGTTAGAACGCCATGATCGTGAAAATCGCAGCTCCATTCATGCTCGCCACTTGCCTAGTGGCACCGGCGCTGGCGCAATCCGGGCCAATGGCCCATCGGCCGGCGCTGCTCCTACACGGCAACTACTGCGGACCCGGGAACAACGCCCCGCTCCCACCTATCGACGCGCTCGATGCCGCCTGCGCCCGCCACGATGCCTGTACACCTGATGGCGCCCTCCCTTCGAAGGCATGCAACCTGGGCCTGCAACGGGATGCAGAGCTGATCTCCCGCGATTCGAGGCAACCTGACGACCTACGTGCGCTAGCTGGCCTCGTCTCCGCCGGCGCTTCCCTCATGCCGTTCGATCCAGATCTGCCGTCTCGTCTCGCGGCACCGGCGCCCCGGCACCATCGGTGGGTTGAGCCCGCTCCGCAGCATTCCGGGTTCTACCCGGCTGGTGCGGTTGGTCTGGACCGAGCGGGAGAGGAATGAGCCGAATGTGGCAGCCGATCCCGTTGGGAGATCGCTTTCTCGGCGCTCATCACCCCGTCGTCGGTAAGGTGATGAGAGCGTCCGGTTCCATGCCCTCTGTGCCATGCAGCACGAGCTTCGCCCTATGCTGCAGAGCAGCAGCCATATTGCCTCTTCGCTGTTTCTCTCCTCACGGATCCGATTGGCCCTGCTGCGTTACGGATCCGCGCAAATAAGAGCTACGGCAGGATAGGAGTAGATCATGACCTTTGACGACACGAGTCTTGCTTCCCCTGGGATCCAGCCCAGCACGAATCCGCAGGACGCACCTCGACACTCCTCTCTCGACCAAACGAACCATACGACGAAGCCCATCTCGCTGGCTCTCCAGGGCGGCGGATCCTTTGGCGCGTTCACGTGGGGGGTGCTGGACCGGTTCCTGGATGAGGACATCGGCTTTGATGCTGTGAGTGGGGCCAGCGCCGGCGCGATGAACGCCGTCGTGCTTGCCTCAGGGTTGGCGCGGGGCGGAGCAGTCGAAGCACGCGCCAGCCTGGAACGATTCTGGCGCAAGGTCAGCGAAGCGGGCTCCCGGAGCAAGTTGCTCTCAGCCAACCCCGTCCTGACTACCATGGCGGCACAGCTCTCGCCCTACCAGTTCAACCCCTTCGGCCTGAACCCTCTGCGTTCCATTCTCAGCGAGGAGGCCGACCTTGAAGCAGTGCGGACGAGCTCGCCTGTGCGCCTGTTGCTGGGGGCGACCCGAGTCCGTGATGGCGAGCTTCGGATCTTCGAGAATGCGGAGCTGACCTACGATGTGGTGCTCGCGTCGGCCTGTCTGCCCCACCTGCATCAGGCGATCTTGATCGACGGTGAGGCGCATTGGGATGGTGGATATGCGGCCAATCCTCCTCTCCTGCCGCTTGTGACCGCCACATGCGCCTCCGAGCTGCTTGTGGTGCAGATCATCCCGGCAAGCCACAGTGAGCTGCCGACCAGCTCGACGGAGATCGACATGCGTTTGGACCAGATCACCTTCAGTAACTCACTGCAGAAGGATCTTGAGGCTCTGTCGATGATGAGCCAGCTCTGCCGGGAGAGCGACATCCGAAACTCGCCGCTTGGCCGCAAGCTGCAGGGTGTTAAGCTGCACCGTATCGCAGCTGAGGACCATGTTGAGGGCCTGAGCGGGCACAGCTTCAAGAACACGGATTGGTCGTTTCTTGTGCGCCTCCGGGATCGGGGGCGCGCCGCAGCGGAGGCTTGGCTTGCAACCCGAGTCGAGCAGCAGACTGGACACCTCCAAAAACCCCTCTGGAGTGTGCCCCTATCGGTAGACAGTCTCAGGCGAAGGTTTTGACCCGCTGCCGGGCGTGTTATTCCTCGAAATGCACGGGGCTTAGATAGCCGAGCGCGGAGTGCCGCCTTCCGGTGTTGTAGATCTCCTCGATGAAGCGCGGAAGATCAGCAGCAACATCGGCGAAGCTTTCGTACTCGGTCAGATACGCCGCTTCGACCTTGAGTGTCTTCATGAAGCTCTGGCCTTGGCGTTGATGCTCCTATAATCGTCAAGCGGGAGCAGCGCCTGCTACGCAGCCCGGAGACGACCGGAGATGAGTGTAGATCTCGCGGGCGACGAACCGCTTGAGGCAGCGGATGACCTCGCGCTTTGTCAGTCCCTCGGCGAGACGCTTGCTGAGGTAGGCGAGGGTCGGCGGATGGCTGCGCAGGCGTACGATCACGACACGGTAAAGGGCGGCATTGGCCTGCCGATTGCCGCCGTGGTTTAGCCGATGCCGGTTCGGCTTCCCGCTGAGAGTGCGGCCGCAAGCAGGAGAGCGGTGTCGGGACAGGTGGCGACGTGACCCTCGAGGATGGCTACCGGCGTCCGGACCTTCGGCCCTTCAGCCTCGAAGCTCGCCGGGGGAAGCGCGTAGCTGATCTTCAGGCCGGTCACGGCTGACCAGATGGCGGGGGCGAGCTCTCAGACGCGGGTTCGCGACTTCGCCTCGTAGCCGTCGATGCCGTCCTTCTTGCGGGCGCGCCGCAGGACGTCGAAGGCCGCCTTCAAGATCCTGTCGACGGCCGGATCGTTGGGCATCACGAAGGCGGCCAAGAGCTCGGACATGCGCGACGCTCTGACGAAGCTGATCCCGCTTGGCCGCCTTGGACGCCCGGAGGAGGTCGCCGCGGCGGCCTTGTTCCTCGCCAGCGACGAGAGCAGCTTCGTGACCGGTACCGAGTTGTGCGTGGATGACGGCATGGCGCAGGTGTAGTCGGCCGCCGTGAGCTCAGGAGGCTGAAGGAAACCTACGAGAAGCCGAGCACCCGTGACACGACGGATGGCGAAAGGGGAGGGCCCCCGAAGGAGAGGCTCACTTCTCCCGGTCGATATACCTTGGCGAGAACCTCCAACGGCTCTCCATCGAGGTCGCACCGCAAAGCCGCGTCCGGGGTGTAGTTGATGATCAACCCGAGGGCCCGGCCAAAGAACATGACTGCTCGCCCTCCGCCTGTTCGAGCCATGGACTTCTCGGGAAGGGCGTCGACCGCCTGCTGGACGTAGGTGAGGGGAGGGCGGGACAGGTCGAACGGGATCATGAGCCATCGTCCAGCGCCACCCGTGAGGCCGCAGAATGTGATCTGTGTGGGGACGGTGTGCTCCGTCTGAATCACAGCGTGTGGGTGGAAACTGGCCCGCCAGGCAGCCTCTTCCGCCTCTCGTGCAAGGCGACGCTCTTCCTCCGCCTCTAACTCCCACTGGGCGAAAAGCCGCTCCGTGTCTGCAACGGCCAGCAGAACCACGGCTGCAGGGACTTCGAGAGCCTCGGGCAGACGCCACAAAGCGAAGCGGCTCTTAGCACTGAGTGGTAGGCCGTTGCACAAGGCATGCACGCGGCCCGCAGCCTTAGCCGAGTTCGTGTAACCGAGGCGGCGGCCCAGCGCCTCTTCGGTCAGGCCTAGCTCCCGCATCCGCTTCTGAATGAGGTCTGCAAGCGGTGTGTAACCGGACATGAGCGCCTCCATTCCTGTTCGTTCTGGAAGGCTGGCGCTTCCGGCTACTCTTGCTGACGTTTGTCAGCCGCATCCCACTGCCGTGGAACCACCTTGCCGCCGAAGGGCAGGTTGGGGAGAGGCCAGCTCTCGTCGTGATGCTCAGGAAAGTATGCAGGCGGTTAGCGGCTGGGTCAAGGTTGTAGCCGCTGCTCGCCGTCGGTCTGGGTGTTCCGTCTAATCAGAACAACTTGGGGTGCTGAGCAGGACAGTGGATCGACTTACCGATAGGAGCCCAACCTCGCTGCGCTCGGTGCCATCGCCACTACGTGGCTCGGCTGTTCTGCGATGCAGTTATCTTCGTGAGGACGATATACGATGCCGGTTTTTCGGATGATCTACCGCCCTACTTTCGGCATTGTCTCACCGGTTGAGAGCCCGTTCTTCTCTGCTCAGATTGATCGCATGCAACAGCTCACAACCACGGGTAGGGAGGTCGCCACCCCACCGAAGAGGTGTGAGCGAAAAAACGTGTAACGATATTCCCTATATAGAAGAAGACAGGAAAAACGTTACAAGAATTCTGCTCGCATTTTCCCACCTGGGGGAGGGCGACTCTCCTGCCCATGGTTGTGCCCGAAATCGGCTCTCGCACCTGGCCATGACCCGATTAATATGGCCACGATCGACCTCCAAAGCCACGTCATTGACCGCCCGAAACCCTTTGAACTTCCGGCAACCCACTCGCCCGCAGGACGATCTCTTTCACCGTTCCCTTCCAGGTCAAACTCAAAGTAGATCGTGCCTGTTGCTGGCTCGGTGGACCGCATTGCACCAGGTGCGATTTTCACCGAGCCAACGTTCGAAGACGAATGGAGCAGGTCCTGGGCAGGTCTATTTCCCAATGCGATGGAGCGGCCGTCCGCCGATACCGAGGCAAACGACGATGACGATTTCGTCCGGCCTAGGAGCATCCGAGATCGCAATCTCGATCGCATCCATATGATCGAAATCCCAGATGTTGTCCTTATTCGTCATCGGCATGGTGATTGCAGAGCCGGGCGCCCCAACCTTCTTGGTTCCAGGTATGATGTCCTTGCCGCTTCCCACGGCTGCCCGGACCGGTGCTCCAAAGCGGGGATGTAGGAGCGCAGCTGAGTGCTCGATCTCGCCTGCTGTCCCGACGATTGCACCCTTGCCGTAGCTCTGGACCTCATCCGCCTGGACGCCGAGAACGGCCACGCCGCGCTCGGCAAGGATTTTGCTCGCCTCCGCGCCTAGGTCATAGAGAGGTGACAGATCCTCCACGTACTTGCCGGCGTACGGATTTTTGATGACGCCCGCGATGGCGACCTTGCGGCTCGCCGGTTCCACGGGCTTGCCATTCTCGATCAGTGTTTCTTCAATCTGCGTAACGATCTTGCGCAACTCAAGCAATGACATCAGTCTTCCTCTCAGCAACGACGAACTCGACTACTTCTGGGCGGAGCTGGTTTGGGCAGTAGCGATCAGTGGGCACTCGCTCTCGGAGAGCGGGCGAAAAGCTTGATCTGCCGGAACGGTTGCACGCAGCTTGTAGTAGTCCCACGGAGCCTTCGACTCAGACGGCTTCTTGACTTCGAAGAGATACATGTTGTGCAGCTTCCGGCCGTCCGCGCGGACACTTCCCTTGCCGAACAGCGGATCGTCGGTGGGAAGCGCCTTCATGGCGTCCACCACCTTGAGGCCATCGTGCGGGTCTGCACTGGCGGCGGCTGCCTTGAGATAATGCAGGGTGGCCGAATAGACCCCGGCCTGAACCATCGTCGGCTGCGTTCCGCGCATCTGCGCGGAGAAGCGCTTTGCGAAGGAGCGGGTCCCGTCGTTGAAGTCCCAGTAGAACGGCGACGTAAGGATCAATCCCTGCGCGATCTGCAGGCCAATCGAATGGATATCGGTGACATAGATCAGAAGCCCGGCCAAGTTCTGACCGCCCGCCACGATCCCAAACTCGGATGCTTGCTTGATCGAGTTCGTCGTGTCGCCACCCGAATTGGCAAGTCCAACGATCTGCGCCTTCGAAGCCTGTGCCTGGAGAAGGAAGGACGAGAAATCCGCGCTGCCCAAGGGCACTCGCACAGTACCGATGACAGTACCGCCGCTCTCCTTGACGACGGAGGCTGTATCCCGCTCAAGTGCTTGGCCGAAGGCGTAGTCCGCGGTGAGGAAGAACCAGGTTTTGCCTCCGGTCTCGACGACCGCCTTGCCTGTGCTGTGGGCCAGAGCCCAGGTATCGTTGGTCCAGTGGATTGTGTTCGGCGAGCAGGCCTTTCCGGTCAGATCCGAAGTCGCCGGGCCTGACGCCAGCGCGACCTTGTTCTTGTCGCGCGTGATCTGACTCACCGCCAGGGCTGCCGCCGAATTCGTCAGGTCGGTAATCATGTCGACACCTTCCACGTCGTACCATTTGCGAGCGGTACCGGCAGCGATATCGGCCTTGTTTTGGTGATCGGCGGAAACGATTTCGACTTTCCAGCCGGCAGCCTTAAGTCCCGAGTCCTCTACTGCCAATTGTGCGGCGATGACGGATCCAGGGCCGCCCATATCGGCATACGGACCGGACTGATCGTTCAGAACGCCGATTTTGATTGACTTGGCGTTCTGCGCGTCAGCAACGTTCGACACTGTGAAGGCCAGCGTTGCTGCGAGCAACATCTTTGCGATGCGCATGTTTCTCTCCCATTATTGCGATGGCTTATCTTTTTTCTGGATGTATTGGTGTGTCGAGATTTGACGCTCATCCTCGCAAAAATTGAATGACAGCGGAGTAATCTCGGCCTCGACCGCCGTTCTCGACAAAACGGTCGAAGATATCGCGGGCCGCGGCCCCGAGCGGGGTCGCCGCCCGACTCGCTTCCGCGACTTCCTGTGACAAGCGCAGGTCCTTGAGCATCAACTCGGACGCAAAGCCAGGCGTATAGCCGCGGTTCGACGAAGCCGTGGGCACAGGACCGGGCACGGGACAATGGGTCGTTAGAGCGTAACACTGACCCGAGGAGGACGAAGCAACGTCGAACAGCGCCTGGTGTGAGAGTCCGACCTGCTCGGCGAGGTTGAAGGCTTCGCTGACCGCGATCATTGTCACGCCGAGGATCATGTTGTTGCAGATCTTAGCTGCTTGACCGTTCCCGGCGGCTCCGCAATGAACGATCCGGCGGCCCATTTGGGCCAGCAGCGAACGACCGGCCTCGAAACTGGCCTCGTCACCGCCAACCATGAAGGTGAGGGTGCCGGCCACCGCCCCTTCGGTACCTCCGGAAACTGGCGCGTCGAGGGAGAGCAGACCCGCCGCTCGGGCACAATCATGTGCCCCGCGCGCGCTGTTCACATCGATCGTCGACGAGTCGATGATCAGAGCACCTTTTCGCGCCGCGGGAACGGCACGAGCCCAGACCGATCGGACGAGGTCGCCATTCGGCAACATCGTCATAATGACGTCGGCGTCTCCAATCGCAGCCTCGACGGTGTCTGCGATGTGGATGCCTTTACCGGCAGCCGTGGTGCAGACTTCCTGCGCCACATCGTAGCCGAAGACGGCATGGCCGGACTTCACGAGGTTGGCGGCCATCGGGCCGCCCATGTTGCCGAGTCCAATGAAAGCGACACGTGCCATAGTCGACCTACCGCATTGTGGGGATTGAGAACTCGGCGCCGCTCTTGATGCCGGACGGCCAGCGCGAGGTCACGGTCTTGGTCTTGGTGTAGAAGCGGATCGCGTCCGGCCCGTGCTGATTGAGGTCGCCGAAACCCGAGCGCTTCCAGCCGCCGAAGGTGTGGTAGGCGATCGGCACCGGGATCGGCACGTTGACGCCGACCATCCCGACATTGACGCGCGCGGTGAAGTCGCGCGCCGCGTCGCCGTCCTGGGTGAAGATCGCGACGCCGTTGCCGTATTGGTGGGTCGAGGGCAGCGCCAGGGCCTCCTCGTAATCCTTAGCCCGCACCACCGAGAGCACGGGGCCGAAGATCTCCTCCTTGTAGATCGTCATGTCCGGGCGGACGCGGTCGAACAGCGAGCCGCCCATGTAGAAGCCGTTCTCGTAGCCCTGGAGCTTGAAGTCGCGCCCGTCGACGGCCAGTTCCGCGCCCTCGCGCAGCCCCGTGTCGATGTAGCCGCGCACGCGCTCCACCGCCTCGCGCGTGACGAGGGGCCCGTAATCGGCCGACCCATCATGCGAGGGGCCGATCTTGAGGGACTCGACCCGCGGGATCAGGCGCTCCATCAGCCGGTCGGCGGTGGCCTCGCCCACCGGCACCGCCACCGAGATCGCCATGCAGCGCTCGCCTGCCGAGCCGTAGCCGGCGCCGATCAGGGCATCGACCGCCTGGCCCATATCCGCATCCGGCATCACGATCATGTGGTTCTTGGCGCCGCCGAAGCACTGGGCGCGCTTCCCCGTCTGCGCCGAGCGCACGTAGATGTACTCGGCGATGTGAGATGAGCCGACGAAGCCCACCGCGCGGATGTCCTCGTCGTCGAGGATCGCGTCGACGGCCTCCTTGTCG